>NZ_JAAGPI010000009.1 GCF_017104715.1 Burkholderia sp. Ac-20365 | reverse complement strand
TGACGGCGGCGACACCGGGCGGCGCCCCGCTGGCAAGACGGCGGGCGCGACGGGCGAGCGCCGCGGACCGTCGGCGGGTGCACGTGAAGGGGCATCCCCGCGCTTCGGTGATCGTCCTGCCCGCGCATCGGGCGCTGGTTCGCGCGAACGTGGCGATTCCGATTCGTTCGAACGCCGCTCGACGGGTGACCGTCCGGCGCGAAAGGAAGGCGCCGGCGCAAGTGGTGGTTTCCGTCGTGACGCCGGTGATCGGGCCGAACGACGCACGCCGTCGGATCGTCCTTCGCGAGGCACCGCATCGGCGGAGGAACGTGCACCGCGCTTTTCACGTGACGGCGACGAACGCCGTAGCGCTCCGCGTTTCTCTCGTGATGGCGACGAACGCCGCGCACCTCGCGCCCCGCGCGAAGGTGATGAACGCCGCAGCGCGCCGCGTTTCTCCCGTGACGGCGACGAACGCCGCGCGCCTCGTGCTCCGCGGGAAGGCGACGAGCGCCGCAGTGCACCGCGTTTCTCCCGTGACGGCGACGAACGTCGCGCACCTCGTGCTCCGCGGGAAGGCGATGAACGCCGCAGCGCGCCGCGTTTCTCCCGTGACGGTGACGAACGACGCAGCGCACCGCGCTTCTCCCGTGACGGCGATGAACGCCGCGCACCTCGCGCCCCGCGCGAAGGTGACGAACGTCGTAGCGCGCCGCGCTTCTCTCGTGATGGCGACGAACGCCGCGCACCTCGCGCCCCGCGCGAAGGTGACGAACGTCGTAGCGCGCCGCGCTTCTCCCGTGACGGCGACGAACGCCGTAGCGCTCCGCGCGAACGCAGCAGCGAATCTTCGCGCCCGCGCTTCTCCGGCGAGCGCGACGGATCCGCCGAACGTCGTCCGCGTGGCGAAGGCGCACCGCGCCGCAGTCGCAGCGACGACACGCAAGCTGGCGGCGAACGCACCTACGCAAAGCCCGCGAAGGCCGCGTACGGCGAGCGCACCGACGACGCCGCGCCAAAAGCAGCGCCTCGCGCCACCAAGGCCAAACGCGATACGCGCGCGATCGAAGACAGCTTCGATCGTCCGGCGCGCTTCGACCGCCCGGCTGAAAAAACCGTGCGCAAGGCCCGCCCGACCGCCGCACCGAGACAGCGCGACGAGGGCGAATACAACGACGCGCCCGGCAATCTGCGCCTGTCGAAGCTGATGTCCGAACTCGGCCTGTGCTCGCGCCGCGAAGCGGACGAATGGATCGAGAAGGGCTGGGTCACGGTGGACGGCGTGGTCATCGATACGCTCGGCACGAAGGTTCGTCCCGACGCCGACATCCAGATCGACCCTGCCGCACAGGCGATGCAACTCAAGCAGGTGACGATCCTCATCCACAAGCCGGTCGGCTTTGTGTCGGGTCAGGCGGAAGATGGTTACGAGCCGGCCGTGACGCTCGTCAAACCCGAGAACCGCTGGGAAGGCGATCACACGGATCTCCGTTTCTCGGTCGCGCATCTACGCCAGCTCGCGCCAGCGGGCCGCCTCGACATCGATTCGACGGGGTTGCTGGTGCTCACGCAGGATGGCCGCATTGCGAAGCAACTGATCGGCGGGCATTCGGACATCGACAAGGAATACCTGGTGCGCGTCGCATACGGCGATGTCGAAACGGACGTCGAGCACGCGTTCCCCGCTGAGAGCCTCGCGCAGCTGTGCCATGGCCTCGAACTCGACGGCGTGCCGCTCAAGCCTGCGCTGGTCAGCTGGCAAAACGGCGAGCAACTGCGCTTCGTGCTGCGCGAAGGCAAGAAGCGCCAGATTCGCCGCATGTGCGAACTGGTCGGACTGCACGTCGTGGGCCTCAAGCGCGTGCGGATGGGCCACGTGATGCTGGGCGCACTGCCGCCTGGCCAATGGCGTTACCTCGGACCGGACGAATCGTTCTAAGTGCCGTCGCGCTGCCTTTGCAGCGCGCAATCGACACGAAAAAGCCCGCTCGCGCGGGCTTTTTTCTTATCAACGCCTGAACCTCAGTCGTCCGATTTCGGATCGAGGTCAGGGAACAGCACCTCGGTAAAGCCGAACTTTGAAAAGTCCGTAATTCGCATCGGGTACAGCTTGCCGATCAGGTGATCGCACTCATGCTGAACGACGCGCGCATGAAAGCCCTCGGCGACGCGATCGATCGGTTTGCCGAACTGATCGAAGCCGTGATAACGGATCATCGACAGACGGCTCACCGCGCCGCGCAACCCCGGCACCGATAGACAACCCTCCCAGCCCTCTTCCGTATCGAGTGAAACGGGCGTGATGGTGGGGTTGATCAACACCGTTTCCGGCACAGAAGGCGCGTCGGGATATCGCTCGTTGTGCCCGAAGCCAAAGATCACGACCTGAAGATCGACGCCGATCTGCGGCGCGGCAAGACCTGCGCCGTTGGCGTCGTGCATCGTCTCGAACATATCGCGCACGAGTTCGTGCAGTTCGGGCGTGTCGAAATGATCGACCGGTTTGGCGATGCGCAAGAGGCGCGGATCGCCCATCTTGAGGATTTCGTGAATCATGTTGTGTGCCCCTCCAGGAGCTTACGCATACCATCTTCGTCGAGCACGGGGATGCCGAGTTCCTCGGCTTTCGCGAGTTTGCTGCCCGCTTCGGCCCCCGCCACCACGTAATCGGTCTTCTTCGACACCGAACCGGCCACTTTCGCGCCGGCCGCTTCCAGCAACTCTTTCGCTTCGTCGCGTCCCATGTTGGGCAGCGTGCCCGTCAGCACGACCGTCTTGCCCGCCAGCACGCCCTGCGGCGCCTTCGGCGCGGGCGGGCCTTCGGGCCACGTTACCTTGCCGGGTGCGCGCAACTGCTCGATGACCGTACGGTTGTGTTCCTCGGCGAAGAACTGATGAATTGCCTCGGCGACGATCGGCCCGACATCGTTCACTTCGAGCAGTTCTTCAACCGACGCGCTCATGATCGGATCGAGCGACCCGAAATGCTTTGCCAGATCCTTCGCCGTCGATTCGCCGACATGCCGGATGCCCAACGCGTAGATGAAACGCGCGAGCGTGGTGTGCTTGGCCTTTTCGAGCGAGTCGATGAGGTTCTGCGCGGACTTATCCGCGAACCGGTCGAGTTCCGCAAGCGTCGCAAAGCCGAGATTGAACAGATCCGCGGGCGTACGCACCAGATTCAGCTCGACCAGTTGATCGATGATCTTTTCGCCCAGACCGTCGATATCGAGCGCGCGGCGCTGCGCGAAATGCCACAGCGCCTGCTTGCGCTGCGCCGGACAGAACAGGCCGCCCGAGCAGCGTGCGATCGCTTCGTCAGGCAGACGTTCGATTGCGGAACCGCACACCGGGCATTCCGTCGGCATCACGAATTCCGCCGCGTCTGGCGGACGCCGGTCGAGCAGCGCGCCGACCACTTCGGGAATCACATCGCCCGCGCGCCGCACGATCACGGTGTCGCCGATGCGGATGTCCTTGCGGCGCACTTCGTCTTCGTTATGCAGCGTCGCGTTTGTCACGGTCGCGCCGCCGACGAATACGGGCTCGAGCCGCGCGACAGGCGTGATCGCACCGGTGCGGCCGACCTGCACGTCGATGGCGACGAGCTTTGTCAGCGCTTCCTGTGCCGGGAACTTGTGCGCGAGCGCAAAGCGCGGCGCGCGCGAAACGAATCCCAGCGCGTCCTGCTGGTCCCGCCGGTTCACCTTGTAGACGACACCGTCGATGTCGTACGGTAACCCGTCGCGCTTCTCGCCCACCTTGTGGAAGAAATCGAGCAAGCCTTCAGCGCCTTGCACGACGGCGCGTTCGCTGTTCACGGGCAGCCCCATCTCGTCGTACCAGTCGAGCAGTTCGCCGTGCGTGGCCGGCATCTCGATACCGTCGAGCACGCCGATCCCATACGCGAAGAACGACAACGGCCGTTGCGCCGTGATCTTCGAATCGAGCTGCCGCAAGCTGCCCGCTGCCGCGTTGCGCGGGTTCGCGAACTCGCGCTGCTCCGCTTCGCGCTGACGCTGGTTCAGCTTGTCGAAATCGCGCTTGAACATCAGCACTTCGCCGCGCACGTCGATCAGCTTCGGCACGCGCTTGCCCTTGAGCTTGAGGGGAATCGAGCGGATGGTGCGCACGTTGCGCGTCACGTCCTCGCCTGTTGCGCCGTCGCCGCGCGTGGCCGCCTGCGTGAACTCGCCATCCACGTAGCGCAGCGAGATGGCGAGGCCATCGAATTTCAGTTCGCATGCGTAGTCGACGGGCGTCTGCTGCAGCGCGTCCGACACGCGCTTGTCAAAGGCAGCGATGTCTTCGTCCGAAAAGCCGTTGTTCAGCGACAGCATCGGCATGTCGTGCACGACTGGCTGAAAGCCGCTCGCCACTTCGCCGCCGACGCGCTGCGTGGGCGAATCCGGCGTGATCAGATCTGAGTGTTCGCTTTCGATCTGCTGCAGTTCCTTGAACAGCCTGTCGTATTCCGCGTCGGGCAGGTCCGGCTGGTCGAGCACGTAGTACGCGTGGTTCGCGCGCTCGAGTTCGGCGCGCAGCCACGACGCCCGCTCGGCGGGTGTGCTGGTTGCAGGATCAGGGACTTTGGTTCGGGACATGCTGTCGGTGTTTCGCGGAAGGTAACGGGATGTCAGATTATCTCAGGAAGCGCTTCCTGTGGCATCGGCCGGATGGCCAGTTTCGTGCGCATTCAAACCGAGACAACGGACTCCTGCAAGCCTTGGCCGAATGGCCAGTTCATGCGCAAGACGTTGACAGCGCGCGGGCCGCAATGCGACCGTGTCGCCTGCCGTCCATCGCGTATCGCCCTTCATGGCGGCACGCATCGACCGGGAGAAACCATCACTATGCCTGCTTTCGCCTTCCGATTTGTCCGTCGCCTGCTGATGCTGCTGACCGCGCTTGCCGTCCTTCGAGCGCCTGTCGCGATGGCGAGCGAACAGGTCATCAATGTGCCGCTCACGCAAGGCGCGTCGATCTCCTATCTGCTCACACAGCAGGACGCCAGCCAGCCGCATTGGGTACTCGTGATGTTTCCAGGCAGCGCGGGCGATCTCGAACTGTCGCAACAGTCCGACGGCACGATCCACATGCGCGAGAAGAACAACTTCCTGATTCGCGCACGCCAACTGTTCGTGGATGGGCAATTCGCGACTGCCATCGTCGATGCGCCGTCCGATCAACCCGACGGCTACTCCGACGCGTTCCGCGCATCGCCGCGCTCAGCGCAGGATCTCGCGCAAGTGGCCGCCAGTCTGCGCGGCCGTTTTCCGCAAGCGAAGCTGGTGTTGATCGGCACCAGTCGCGGCACGATATCGACGGCTTATGTGGGCCGCGCGTTGCCTGACGTATGGGACGCAGTCGTGCATACCTCGACGCTCAGCAGTCCCGCGCGCGGTCAGGCGACGCCGTTGATCGGGTTCGACTACGGCTCGATCCGGCCGCGGCAGCTTTTCGTACAGCACGGCGATGATGGTTGCTTTCTGTGTTCGTACGAGGCGCTCAAACGTATTGCCGATAGCGGTCAGTACGCGCTGATTACCGTGCATGGTGGAGACGTGCGCAGCAAGCCATGTGAAGCGCTGTCGCATCATGGGTTCTATGGCAAGGACGAGGCAGTCGTCGCCGCAATCAAGGCGTGGATCAGCGGCCAACCATGGCCGGATGATGTGGGGTAAGGGTGTTCGCTGCGCGTGCTGTGGTTTTTTTGCTCTTTTGATGGCATCCGCGTGGCGCCTACGCGGTGCGAGCGTTGCCCCTGTGCGGGGCGGCACTTACTTTCTTTGCCGCCGCAAAGAAAGTAAGCAAAGAAAGCAGGCCAACACCGCCCGTTCTCGTGTTTGCCTGAGGGCCCCCAACGGTTCTTATCCTTCACACGGCAACTTCTCAGTCGACGCCCGTTGCCAGCGCTTCGAATAATCGCCTCACCCGCTTCAATCACCCGTAGCGCAGCCAGCGGCAGCGAACGGTTTATCCCGCCCAGGTGGCAAACTGTGTGTAGGTCGTAGCGCTTCATGCGTCGGCGCTCTTACGACACCGATCGTGTTTTTCAGTCCGTAGTGGAGCGCATACGACGCGAAAGCCTACACACAGTTTGCCGCTGTAGAACGTGTGCAATTTGGCAGCGTCTGTGGTAACGCGGGAGTGCGGAGCGGGTGATGAGTCAATTCGAAGCGCTGGCAGCGGGCATCGAGAAGAATGCTGTCGCGGACAGGATGGGGCCGTTGGGGGCTCGTGGGCAATAGCAAGGGCTGGCGGTGTGAGCGGCTTTCTTTTGCCTACGTTTCTTTGCCGCGGCAAAGAAACGTAGGTGCCGCCCCGCACAGGGGCAACGCTAGCAAACCAGAGACAAAACGCGGATGCCAGCGAAAACAAAAGCAAATCAAACGAAGCGTCGCAAGACAAAAACCACCGACACAACGCTAGCGCACCGAACCCAACCCGCGGATGCGAAGAAACATCAAACCCCTCACCCGCACCACACTCACTGACTAAACAACCGCCGCGTAGCCGGCGACCCAGCCGGAATCCCCGCCTGCTCGAGCTTCGCATAAAGCGTCATCAACTGCTTCTCGATCGCGAGCAAGGCACTCTCGGGCAGCGGCCGACGGCCATCGTCCACAACACGTCCGCCGATACGCTCGGCCAGTGACTTCGCGTAATCGCACATCAGCCGGAACGGCAGAATATCCTCATCCGCGACAGGCACGTCGAGCACCAGCGTGATCATCTGGCCACCCTTGTACGTGAGGTCGTCGCGCAGGAAGTTGGTGTCGCCGAACTGCAGCATGAACACGGGGCTCTGCTTCGCGTCGAGCTTGACGAAGCGCGTGCCATCGCGCGACAGCAGCAGCCCGTCTTGCGAGGCTACTGCCTGCACGTAGTTCGCCGACCACGGCGCGCCATCGGACAGCACGTTGATCGACAGTTGCGCGTCGCATTGCGCAGCAAAGCCGTCCAGCTCGCGCGCCATCGACACGGTTTCCATCATGTCGGGGAATTCGGGCGATGCGTCGAGCGCATCGGCGAATTGCTGGACGCCCGTCACGAACTCGGAAAACTCCAGTTCATTGAGCGGGCCGCTGCGGTTCGCAAGCTGCGCAGCCGCGCGCAGGTCTTCATAGCGCACGCCGTTTTGCAGCAGTTCCCACGCGCCGCCGCCTTCCGGCTTGCCTTCGATATGCACCGGCTTGCTGCCCGCGCGGCGCAGACGCTGCGCGAGCGGCAACACCTTGTCGCCTGCGACAGGCGCCGACAGTTTGATCGGCACGATGCAGTCGATACGTCGATCGACGATGGCGGGCGGCGCCGACGAAATCGTCGTGGCGGCGGGCAGGATCGGTTCGTTGCGTTCGTCGTCGGCTGGCGCTTCGGTGACGGGTTGCTCGCCTTCCTCACCTTCAGGGAAGCCGTTCGGCGATGTGTTCTCGGCCTGAATATCAGCGGGTGTATCAAGCGGTGCCGCACCACCGAATGTCGGCTCGACACGCGCGACTTCCGCCGCTTCGCCCGCGTTGGGTTCACGGCGCGTCGTCGGTCGCGCCGGCTCGATGAAGGGGCTCTGCTCTTCGTGGTCGTCCCGTGCGAGCGGTTCCGCTGCGTCGGCAGGCATCGGCCGTGGCATCTTGCGGCGCACCTTCGCGCCCTGCCACGCGTTGTAGACCACCACACCCCCGACTACCACGGCGCCCGCGCCGATCAACCCGAGTGTCAACTCGTCCATGCACGCTCCATCTGCGTTTCTTTTCGTCGCCGTGCGAAGTGCCGGGTTCGCGCGGCTGGCATGCGGCACCGAAGGTGACACACGCCGCCGCTGCGGGCGCCTGCGCGCAGCGAATTCAATTCTGTTTCAGCAACACCCGCGCGTGGCCAAAGCGCCGCGCGGATGGACGTTTAAACGATATTCTGGACAAATCCCGCAGCCGTTTCCATGTCGACGGCCACGATCCGCGATACGCCCTGCTCCTGCATCGTCACCCCGATCAGCTGCTGCGCCATTTCCATCGCAATCTTGTTGTGGGAAATGAACAGGAACTGTGTTTTGGCCGACATCGCACGCACAAGGTTCGCGAAACGCTCGGTGTTCGCGTCGTCGAGCGGCGCGTCCACTTCGTCGAGCAGACAGAACGGCGCCGGGTTCAGCTGGAACATCGCGAACACGAGGGCCGTTGCCGTGAGCGCTTTTTCGCCGCCCGACAGCAGGTGAATCGTCGAATTCTTCTTGCCCGGCGGCTGCGCCATCACCTGCACGCCGGCATCGAGAATCTCGTCGCCCGTCATGATCAGCTTCGCCTGGCCGCCGCCAAAGAGACGCGGGAAGAGCTCGCCGAAATGATGGTTCACCTGGTCGAACGTGCCCTGCAGCAGCGTGCGCGTTTCCTGGTCGATCTTGCGGATCGCGTCTTCGAGCGTTTCGATTGCGTTGGTCAGGTCGGCCGATTGCGCGTCGAGGAAGTGCTTGCGTTCGGTCGCCGCCTTCAGCTCGTCGAGCGCGGCCATGTTGACCGGACCGAGCGCCGCGATCGCGTTGTTGATGCGCGTCACTTCGCCCTGCAGATACGACGGCTTCATGTCCGACGTGAGCTTGGCCTGAAGCTCGGCTTCGTCGACACCCGCCGCCGTCAGCTGTTCGATGAACTGCTCGGCGTTCAGGCGCGCCGCCTGTTCCTTCAACTGCAATTCCGTGATGCGGTCGCGCAGCGGCTGCAGCGAACGCTCGGTGGTCAGACGCAGTTCGTCTGCGGCACGCAGCTTCGCAGTCAGATCGTCGAGTTCGAGACGCGCGGCATGCAGCGCTTCTTCCTTCACGCGGCGAATGTCGAGCGCGTCCTGCAAGCCGGTGTGGGCCGTCTGCTCGTTGATCGTTTCGAGTTCGGCGCGCGCGTCTTCGAGCGAACCGGCGACGCGCTCGCTCTGCTCGTGCGCGACCTGAATGCTGCGCTTCAACTCGTCGATACGGTTCGCCATATTGCGCGCGGCAAAGCGCGCATCAGTCGCGGCGCGGTCGAGATCACGCGCTTCGTTGCGCGCGTTGCCCAGTTCTTCGTCGAGCGATTCGAACGCGAGCTGGTTATCTTCGAAACGCGCCTGCAATTCGGCAAGTTCGGCGTCGTGACGCTCGAAGTTCGCTTCCGATTCGGCACGCAACCCGCGCTGTTCTTCGATCTGCGCGGTGATCTCTTCGAGTTCCTCGCCGATCTGCGTGCTGCGCTGCGTGTAGCGCTCATGCGCCTGCGTGAGTTTGAGCACGTCCATCTGCAGCGCGTGCACGCGCTGGGTGGCGCGCTCGGCCTGCTGGCGTACTTCCGTCAATGCATTCGAAGCCTGCGTATGCGCGGCTTCCGCACGAATCGCGGCCGCCTTCGCTTCTTCGGCGAGCAGCGCCTGCGCGCGCACCTGACGCGTCAGGTTTTCGATTTCCTGCTGGCGCGCGAGCATGCCTGCCTGCTCGGAATCGGCTGCGTACAGCTGAACACCGACGCGCGTCACCACATGCCCCGCCTTCACGACGAACATGCCGCCTTCGGGCAGTTGCGCGCGCATCGACAGCGCTTGCGGCAGGTCGTCCGCGACGAACGCGTGGCCAAGCCAGTCGTTGAGCACGGCGCGAATGCCGGCATCGTCGATACGCACCAGCGACAGCAACGGCCGCAGCGACGCCGGCGCAGCGACAGCCTGCCCCGCCGCGGGCGGCGCGTAAAACGCGAGCTTGGCGGGCGGCGCATCGCTGACGAAATGCTTCACCCAGTCGAGATTCGACACTTCCAGCGCAGCCAGACGCTCGCGCAGAATCGATTCGAGCGCGGTTTCCCAACCGGCTTCGACATGCAGCTTCTTCCACAGACGGGGCAGCGCGCCCAGCTCGTGCTTGTCGAGCCACGGCTGGATCTTGCCTTCCGTCTGTACGTTTTCCTGCAGCTGGCGCAGCGCGGCGAGGCGCGCTTCAAGCTGATGAATCTGTGCGCTTTCCGCCTGCACGCGCTCCTGCGCGGCGCGGCGTTCGGCGTCGACGCGTGGCAGCGTGTCCTGTGCGTCGGCAAGACGCTCCTGCGCTTCGCGCAGGATCTCTTCGTGCTCGGCGAGCTGCATGCGCAGTTCTTCGAGCTGCGCTTCGTCGGGCGCATCGAGACCGCTCGCTTCCGTCTTCAGGCGTTCCTGGCGCTGCTGCAACTGCTGCAGTTGCTGATCGGCGTTGCGCTGATGCGCGGCTTCGAGCTTGATCGCCTGTTCGGTCTGCGCGATACCCGCACGTTCCTCGTTCAGTTGCGACTGCGCATCGCGCCAGCGCGCTTCGAGCGCGGGCATCGCGTCATGCTTTGCGGCCGCCGTCTCTTCGGCGATCGCGGCTTTCTCGTCGCCTTCTGCGAGCTGCGCTTCGGCGTCTTCGAGGTCGTCCTGGGCCTTTTGCGCCTGCGCGAGCCACTGCTCACGTTGCGCCGTCAGCGCGGCGATCTGCGCCTGCACGCGGTTGCGCGATTCGACAATGAACTTGATCTCGGCTTCGAGGCGGCTCACCTCGGCGTTCGCTTCGTACAGCGCGCCTTGTGCGCCCTGCATGGCGTCGCTGGCCGAATAGTGCGCGACGCGCAGCGTTTCGAGTTGCGCCTCGACTTCGCGCAGCTTCGCGGTGTGCGCTTCGAGGTCGATCTGCGCCTGTTCGATCGCACGCTTCTGCTTGTCCTGCTCGGTGCCCGCCTCGTTTTTGCGCAAGAGCCACAGCAGGCGCTGCTTCTCTTCACCTTCGGCCTGCAGATCCTTGAACTTCGTCGCGACGACGGCCTGTGCTTCGAGCTTTTCCAGATTCGCCGTCAGTTCGCGCACGATGTCTTCAACGCGCGTCAGATTTTCGCGCGTGTCGTGCAGACGGTTCTCGGTTTCGCGGCGGCGTTCCTTGTACTTCGACACGCCCGCGGCTTCTTCGAGGAACACGCGCAGTTCTTCGGGCTTCGCCTCGATGATCCGCGCGATCATGCCCTGCCCGATGATCGCGTACGCGCGCGGACCGAGGCCCGTGCCGAGGAAGATGTCCTGGATGTCGCGGCGGCGCGCGGGAAGATTGTTGATGTAGTAGCTCGAGGTGCCGTCGCGCGTCAGCACGCGCTTGACGGCGATTTCGGCATACTGGCCCCACTGTCCGGCGGCACGACCGTCGGCGTTGTCGAACACGAGTTCGACGCTGGCGCGGCTGCCTGGCTTGCGCGCCGTCGAGCCGTTGAAGATCACGTCCTGCATCGACTCGCCGCGCAGTTCGGAGGCGCGCGATTCGCCGAGCACCCAGCGCACGGCGTCGATGATGTTGGACTTGCCGCAACCATTGGGACCGACCACGCCGACGAGCTGGCCCGGAACCTGGAAATGCGTGGGATCGACGAATGACTTGAAGCCAGCGAGTTTGATCGAGGTCAGACGCACGGCGATATCGCTGTTTAAAAGTATTTATGGAAACGGAACGCGCGATCCCGCTGCGATTCCGGCGCCGCGGCGCGCCCTACGCTGCGCCGCCGGCCAATGAGGGGGAATCATACCATCGCGCGTGGTTGATTCTTACCGTCGCCATCCGCCTTTCCTTCGTCGCCTGCATCGGCTGGCGCGTTGGTCTGCGCGCCGGGCTTCGACCGATGCACCCAGCTCGATAGCGCGGAGGCCAGCACGATGCACGCGCCGCCCGCCCATTCGCGCGGACCCGGCACTTCGCCCGCGAACAGCCACGCGGTGAGCGCCGTCACGACCAGTTCGAACAGCATGATGATCGACGCGCGGTTCGCCGGCACGCGCGCCAGACCGAATTGCACCAGCATGTTGTTGGTCGCGAGCACGAAGCCGATGCCCAGCACCAGCAGCGTCAATTCACCGGCGTGAGCGCCTGGCGGCGGCGCGGGCATGGCCTCGAACAGCGAGGCCAGCGCGCCGAAGATCGCCGCGCCGCCGAAGATCACGGCCGTGCGCATTTCCGCGCGCATGCCGGGCAACTCGCGGCTCGTTCTGACGATCAGCACATTGCTCATCGCGAACGACATGCCCGCCACGAGCCCTGCCCATTCGGCGAGGCTGCCGGGCACGGGAATGCCGAGCTGCGGCGACCACAGCATCATCATCGCGCCCGCCAGCGACAGCGCGGCGAGCCCCGCGCCCGCCCACGTCAGCCGCTCACGCAGGATGAAATGCGCAAAGAGCGCGGTCCACGCGGGCGTCAGATAGAAAAGCAGCAGCACGCGCATCACTTGCCCGTGGATCGCGCCCCACACGAAACCGAGGTTGGTGATGCCCGCGAACAGCGCGAGCGCGGGCAACAGCCAGTGCCAGCGCACCGTTTTGATCGCGCTGCGGCGCACGAGCAGCACGAACAGGCAGCCCGCGCCGCTCGTCAGCGCGCTCGCGGCGGTACCCGACACGCCAAGCGCATTGAGCATGCGCAGCGGATACCAGACCATGCCCCACACGGACGCGCCCATCATGATCGCGAGCGTCGGCCATGCGTTGTAAAGCGTATTGCGAAGGGGGAGATTCATCGCGCGGCGCTCCCGGCGATGTCCAGCATGTGCTGCATGACTTCCTTGCCTTGTGTGTTGCCGGCTCCGGCGGCGCGTGGTCGCTGCCAGCCGTTGCCCTTGAATTGCTGACCGTTGCGTCTGGTCATTGCCTGCATTGTGTCTCCTGTTTTTTCGTCGTGCGTCAGGTCGTCCGACGCGCCGACGGCCTGTTCGCCGCCGCTGCAAAGCCTTGTCCAATCGGACGATGCGCCGTGCCCCGGCCCGCTGGCACGCTATAATCATTCGCTCATCGACGGGACTGCGCGGCTGCTTCGACTGCCTTGCGCATGCCATCCGTCGTGCGCCGTCTTCACCCGTGTCAGCCTGTGTCAGCGCGACAATCCGTTGTGCAACACGCCGAATCTACGCCGAACCGCCAAGTGAATCCGCTACTCGACACCCTCCAGCCCTATCCCTTCGAAAAGCTGCGTCTGCTCTTCAAGGACGTCACGCCGCCCGCCAGCCTTGCTCACATCAGCTTCGGCATCGGCGAGCCGAAACACCCGACGCCTGAACTGATCAAGAAGGCCGTGATCGATTCGCTCGGCGGTCTCGCCGCGTATCCGCTCACGCTCGGCACGCCCGCGCTGCGCGAGGCGATCGCGAAGTGGGTCACGACGCGCTATCACCTGCCGCCCGTCGATCCCGCCACCCAGGTGCTGCCCGTGGCCGGTTCGCGCGAGGCCCTGTTCGCGCTGGCGCAAACGGTGATTGACCCGAAAAAGAACGCGCAGGGCGAGCCTGCGATCGTACTCTGTCCGAACCCGTTCTATCAAATCTATGAAGGCGCGGCGCTGCTGGCGGGCGCGCAGCCGTACTTCGCCAACAGCGACCCGAAACGCAACTTCGCCTGTGACTACTCGGCCATTCCCGCCGACATCTGGGCACGCACGCAACTGCTGTACGTCTGCTCGCCGGGCAACCCGACGGGCGCCGTGCTGACGCTCGACGACTGGCGCGAACTGTTCGAACTGTCGGACCGTCACGGTTTCGTGATCGCGTCGGACGAATGCTATTCGGAGATCTATTTCGACGAGGCACGTCCGCCGCTCGGCGCACTGGAAGCGGCGCACAAACTCGGTCGCGGGTTCGAGCGGATCGTGGTGCTGTCGAGCCTTTCGAAGCGCTCGAACGTGCCGGGCATGCGCTCGGGCTTCGTCGCGGGCGACGCGTCGATTCTCAAGCAGTTCCTGCTATACCGCACATATCACGGCGCCGCCTTGTCGACCGTCTACCAGTCGGCGAGCATTGCCGCCTGGAGCGACGAAGCGCACGTGCGCGAAAACCGCGCGATGTATGTGCAGAAGTTTGCGACCGTCACGCCGATGCTCGCCGAAGTGCTCGACGTCAAGCTGCCCGACGCCGCGTTCTACCTGTGGGCCAACGTCGCGCGCACGGGCCTGTCGGACGACGAGTTCGCCCGCCGCCTCTACGCCGACTATAATGTGACGGTTCTGCCCGGCTCGTATCTCGCGCGCACCGCGCACGACACGAACCCCGGCCGCGATTTCGTCCGCCTTGCGCTGGTCGCAGGCGTCGACGAATGCACGGAGGGCGCACGGCGCATCGTCGAGTTCTGCCGCTCGCTGAAAGCCTGATTCCGGCCGTTCTCTCGCGCAGGGAGCGCCGCCACGGCGCTCCGCCCTCATCCGCTTTCCGATTTCAACCTACTCGAAAGAGCACCACGAACATGTCGCAACAACTTCAGCAGATCATCGATACCGCCTGGGACAACCGCGCCGACCTGTCGCCGAAGGCCGCGCCCGCCGACGTGCGCGAAGCCGTCGCGCATGCGATCGAGCAACTGGACAAGGGCGCGCTGCGCGTCGCCGAGAAGAAGGACGGCGACTGGGTCGTCAACCAGTGGCTGAAAAAGGCCGTGCTGCTGTCGTTCCGCCTGGAAGACAACGCACCGATGCCCGCTGGCGGCTACTCGCAGTTCTACGACAAGGTGCCGTCGAAGTTCGCCAACTACACCGCTGAAGATTTCGCCGCGGGCGGTTTCCGCGTCGTGCCGCCCGCCATTGCGCGCCGCGGCTCGTTCATCGCGAAGAACGTCGTGCTGATGCCGTCGTACACCAACATCGGCGCGTACGTCGATGAAGGCACGATGGTCGACACGTGGGCCACCGTCGGTTCGTGCGCGCAGATCGGCAAGAACGTGCACCTGTCGGGTGGCGTGGGCATCGGCGGCGTGCTGGAGCCGCTGCAGGCCAACCCCGTCATCATCGAAGACAACTGCTTTATCGGCGCGCGCTCGGAAGTCGTCGAAGGCGTGATCGTCGAAGAAAACTCGGTTATTTCGATGGGCGTGTACCTCGGCCAGAGCACGAAGATTTACGACCGCGAAACGGGCGAAGTCACGTATGGCCGCATTCCGGCGGGCTCGGTGGTGGTCGCGGGCAACCTGCCGTCGAAGGACGGCTCGCACAGCCTGTACTGCGCCGTGATCGTCAAGAAGGTCGACGCGAAGACGCGTGCGAAGGTCGGTCTGAACGAACTGCTGCGAGGCGACTGATCGTGGCACGCGGCTCCGCTACGACCGTCGTCTACGGCATTCCGAATTGCGACAGCGTGAAGAAAGCACGCGTGTGGCTCGAGGAGCACGGCGTCGAGTTCGAGTTTCACGACTTCAAGAAGGCCGGTGTAAATGACAAGCTGCTCCAGGACTGGCTTAAAGATGTGCCGCTCGATCAGCTCATCAACAAGCGCGGCACGACCTGGCGCGGCCTGTCGGACGTGCACAAGGCCGAAGCCGACACGACCGCCGGCGCGATCGCGCTGATGATCCACAAACCGTCGATCATCAAGCGGCCCGTGATCGTCGTGAACGGGCGCGTGAAAACGCTGGGCTTTTCCGCGGACAACTACGAGTCGCTGTTTGCCTGAGCTTTCCGCGTTGCGCGAACCGCGAGAGCTGTGAATTACGGCTCTCGCATGCACACGCTGTTGCCGGCTCTTTCGGGCCGGCATTTTTTCACCCTGGTTTCAAGCGTGGACATGCGCCACGCCTGCTGGTTGGAAGGAACTGAATCGATGTCCGGCACCCTTGCCCTTACCGAAGCCCTGATCGGCCGCGCGTCCGTCACGCCCGACGATCAGAACTGCCAGCGCCTGCTGATCGAGCGTCTGTCCGCGATCGGCTTCGAATGCGAAACGATCGAATCGAACGGCGTGACGAACCTGTGGGCCGTCAAGCGCGGTACGGCAGGCACGGATGGCAAGCTGCTCGCGTTCGCGGGCCACACCGACGTCGTGCCGACGGGCCCGCTCGATCAATGGCACTCCGCGCCGTTCGAGCCGACCCACCGCGACGGCAAGCTGTATGGCCGCGGCGCCGCTGACATGAAAGCGTCGATTGCCGGCTTCGTCGTGGCGAGCGAGGAGTTCGTGGCTGCGCATCCGCAGCATCGCGGCTCGCTGGCGTTCCTCATCACCAGCGACGAAGAAGGTCCGGCGACGGACGGCACCGTCAAGGTCGTCGATGCGCTGCAGGCGCGCGGCGAGCGCATGGACTATTGCGTGGTCGGCGAACCGACGTCGAGCGCGCAGTTCGGCGACATGGTAAAGAACGGCCGCCGCGGCTCCATGTCGGGCAAGCTGACCGTCAAGGGCGTGCAAGGGCATATCGCGTATCCGCATCTCGCGAAGAACCCGGTGCACCTGCTCGCACCCGCGCTCACCGAACTGGTCGCCGAGCACTGGGACGCAGGCAACGAATACTTCCCGCCCACTACGTGGCAGGTGTCGAACCTGCACAGCGGCACGGGCGCGACCAACATCATTCCGGGCCATGCCGAGGTGATGTTCAATTTCCGCTTCTCGACGGCGAGCA
This sequence comes from Burkholderia sp. Ac-20365, assembly GCF_017104715.1. Taxonomy (GTDB): domain Bacteria; phylum Pseudomonadota; class Gammaproteobacteria; order Burkholderiales; family Burkholderiaceae; genus Paraburkholderia. Next base: position 288,546 of record NZ_JAAGPI010000009.1, on the reverse strand, counting down.
CGGTCGAAGGGCTGCAAAGCCGCGTGCACCAGATTCTCGACAAGCACGGTCTCGACTACGACCTGAAGTGGACCGTGAGCGGCCTGCCCTTTCTCACGCCGCGCGGCGAACTGTCGAACGCGCTCGAAAAGGCGATCCGCGACGAGACGGGCCTCACGACGGAACTGTCGACGACGGGCGGCACGTCGGATGGCCGCTTCATCGCGCGCATCTGCAAGCAGGTGATCGAATTCGGGCCGTTGAATGCGAGCATCCACAAGATCGACGAACATATCGAAGTCGAACATATCGAGCCGCTCAAGAACGTCTACCGACGCGTGCTCGAACAACTGATCGCCTGACGGAGGGCCCAGGATCATGACTCATCCGTTTTCCACGGTTCGCGACGTGCTGCGCTACGCGGTGTCGCGCTTCAACCAGGCCGGTCTCGCGTTCGGCCACGGCTCGTCGAATGCTTATGACGAAGCCGCGTATCTGGTGCTGCACACGCTGCATCTGCCCATTGATCTGCTTGAGCCTTTCCTCGACGCCCGCCTGACGGACGAAGAAATCCAGTCCGTGCTGAAGGTGGTCGAACGGCGCGCGGCCGATCGCGTGCCCGCCGCGTACATCACGCAGGAAGCGTGGATGCACGGCTATCGCTTCCATGTCGACGAGCGCGTGATCGTGCCGCGTTCGTTCATCGGCGAACTGCTGCAGGACGGCCTGCAGCCGTATGTCGAGGATCCCGAACAGGTTGGCGCGGTGCTCGAACTGTGCACGGGCTCGGGCTGCCTCGCAATTCTCGCGGCACATGCGTTCCCGAACGCCGACATCGACGCTGTCGACCTGTCGCCCGCCGCGCTCGAAGTCGCCGCGCGCAACGTCCATGATTACGAACTCGACGAGCGGGTCGCGCTCTTCGAAGGCGATCTCTACGCGCCTCTGGCCGAGCGCCGCTATGACGTGATCATCACGAATCCGCCGTACGTGAACGCGGAATCGATGAAGGAGTTGCCCGCCGAGTACAAGCACGAACCGGAAATGGCGCTTGCAGGCGGCGCGGACGGCATGGATATCGTGCGCCGCATCATCGCCGAGGCGCGCAACTGGCTGACGGATGAAGGCGTGCTGGTGGTCGAAATCGGCAACGAACGCGCACATGTCGAAGCGGCGTTCGGTGGCCTCGATCTCGTATGGATGTCGACCAGCGCCGGCGACGATAACGTGTTCCTGATCCAGGCAAGCGATCTGCCCAGCACCTAGCATTTGACGCCCAATAACTGGACTTCACGACGCACGCTGCCCTTCGGGCGCCGTGCGTCGTGTGCTTTGGGGCCCGCGCATTCACTGTGCATAAGCGTCGCCTGGCGCAAAAAGCCCGTCACGAATTGCTGGCCGGCTGACCGCGATGCGAGCGCTTTGGGTAATATGAGCGCGACCGCGTTGCGGCAACGCGGCATCCGAGCCATATCTCGACAAATGCCCAAACAAAGCTAACCACGCGCAGCGCGACGGTCATCGTTCGCACGCTTATGCAATTCGACCTGCTCCACATCGGTACGCTCGTGTTTCTCGCCCATGCGCTGGGCGTGATCGCGGCTTGCCACGCCATCCTGCACACCCGCACGTCGCAAGGCGCGATTGCGTGGGCGGTGTCGCTCGTCGCGATGCCTTACCTGACGCTGGTGCCGTATCTGTTTCTCGGCCGCAGCAAGTTCGCCGGTTACGCCGACGCGCGCCGCCTCGAAAACGAAACGCTGCGCACCCGTGCGCATCCGCCCGAGTGGGATACGGAGGCGTCCTCGCAAGGCCGCCCGACGGAAGCGCTCGGCCATCATTTCGTGCGCTCGCTCACACGCCTGTCCGGCATGCCGTTTCTGCCCGGCAATCATGTCCGCACGCTCGTGAACGGCGAAGCGACCTTCGCGGCGATTCTCGATGCGATCGAAAACGCAAAGAACTACGTGGTCGTGCAGTTCTTTATCGTGCGCGCCGATGCGCTCGGCGAGATGCTGAAGGACGCCCTGCTCGCGAAGGCTGCGCAAGGCCTGCGCGTGTATGTGCTGTACGACAGCATCGGCAGCTTCGATTTGCCGCATCGCTACGTCGCGTCGCTGCTCGCGGGCGGCGTGCAGATGCATCCGTTCGCGACCAACCGCAAGTTCGTCAACCGTTTCCAGCTCAACTTCCGCAATCACCGCAAGATCGTCGTGGTGGACGGCGAGCGTGCGTTCGTCGGCGGACATAACGTCGGCGTCGAGTATCTGGGCGGCAAGCCGCCGCTCTCGCCGTGGCGCGATACGCATATCGAAGTGCGCGGCCCCGCTGTCGCGAGCATCCAGTTCGTGTTCACGGAAGACTGGTACTGGGCCACGCAGGATCTGCCGCACTTCGATTCGCCGCCGCCCGCCAGTCCCAGTGACGGCATGCACTGTCTCGTCGTGCCGACGGGCCCCGCCGACAAGCAGGAGACCTGCTCGCTCTTCTTCGTCGAAGCGATCAACGCAGCACGCGAGCGCATCTGGATCACCACGCCCTATCTCGTGCCAGACGAAGCCGTGTTCGCAGCCTTGCGTCTCGCGGCGCTGCGCGGCGTCGACGTGCGGATTCTGATTCCGAGCCGGCGCGATCACCGCGTGGTATTCGAGGCGTCGAAGCTCTACGCGTACGACTCGATCCGCGCAGGCGTGCGCGTGTTCCGTTACCGGCCTGGCTTTCTGCATCAGAAAGTGGTGCTGATCGACGACGTTGCCGCGGCGATCGGCAGCGCGAACCTCGACAACCGGTCATTCCGTCTGAACTTCGAAATCATGGTGCTGACCGTGGATCACGGCTTCGCGGCCGAAGTCGAGGAGATGCTGCTGCGCGACTTCGCGGAAGCATTCGAGATCGACCGCCGCGAGTATCGCAACGCGCCGGCGCTGCGGCGCGTGCTGATGCATGTCGCGCGGCTGTTCGCGCCGATCCTGTAGCTTCCTGCACGGCGCTTACAGCAGCGTTTCGATGTCGTCCGTGATCGTTTCGGGCTTGGTGGTGGGCGCGTAGCGCTTGACGACCTTGCCATTGCGGTCGACGAGAAACTTGGTGAAGTTCCACTTGATGGCTTCAATGCCGAGCACGCCGGGCGCCTCATCCTTCAGATACTTGAAGAGCGGATGTGCATCCGACCCGTTGACGTCGACCTTGTCGAACATCTGGAACGTCACGCCGTAGTTCTTTTCGCAGAACGCGCCGATCTGCGCGGCATCGCCCGGCTCCTGCTTGCCGAACTGGTTGCACGGAAAGCCGAGCACCTCCAGCCCGCGCGCCGCGTACTGCTCATGCAGCTTCTGCAAACCGGCGTATTGCGGCGTGAAGCCGCACTCGCTCGCCGTGTTGACGATCAGCATGACCTTGCCGTCGTAGCGCTCGAGATTGACGGGCTCGCCGTTCAGCGTACGTGCCGAAAAGGAATAAATCGAAGACTTGTCTGCTGCCATGTGTTGCCCTCCATGATTGTCGTTAGTGTAGGTTTTTTGCTGCCCCGCGCCACCTGGCCGACCGGCCAATGCCCGAGCGTGCCCGCGCAGTCTAAAATAGCGTTTTTCTTCAAGCCGGCCCTGCTGTGATCCGCTTCAACCAGTTCAGTCTCGCGCGCGGCACGAAGCCGCTCTTCGAACAGACCACGTTTACGCTCAACCCCGGCGAGAAGGCCGGCCTCGTGGGCGCCAACGGCGCGGGCAAATCGACGCTGTTCTCCGTGCTGCTCGGCGAACTGCACGCCGACGGCGGCGACGTCTCGATGCCGCCGTCGTGGCAGATCGCGCACGTCGCGCAGGAAACGCCCGCCGTCGATAAAACCGCGCTCGAGTACACGCTCGACGGCGACGCCGCCTTGCGCGCGATCGAAGCGCGCATCGCGTCCGCCTCCGCCGCGCACGACGGCGCAGCCGAAGCCGAAGCACACGCCTCGTTCGCCGACGCCGACGGGTACACGGCGCCCGCACGGGCCGAAGCGCTGCTGCTCGGCCTGGGCTTCACGCTCGACCAGACGCGCGCAAGCGTCGGCAGCTTCTCGGGCGGCTGGCGCATGCGCCTGAATCTCGCGCAAGCGCTGATGTGCCGCTCCGACCTGCTGCTGCTCGACGAACCGACCAACCACCTGGATCTCGACGCCATCGTCTGGCTCGAAGACTGGCTGCATCGCTATCCCGGCACGCTCGTCGTGATCTCGCACGACCGCGAATTTCTCGACTCGGTCTGCAATGTTACGCTGCATCTCGAGAACCAGCAGATCAAACGGTACGGCGGCAACTACTCGCAGTTCGAAGTGCTGCGCGCGCAGCAACTGGCGCTGCAGCAGAGCGCCTACGAGAAGCAGCGCAAGACCATCGAGCATCTGCAGAGCTTCGTCGACCGCTTCAAGGCACAGGCGACAAAGGCACGTCAGGCGCAAAGCCGCATGAAAGCACTCGAAAAAATGGAATTGATCGCGCCCGCGCATATCGCATCGCCGTTCACGTTCGAGTTCCGTACGCCCGACTCCGCGCCGAATCCGATGATGGTGATGGAAGACGTGCGCTGCGGGTATCACGCTGAAGACGGCAGCGAGATTCCGATTGTCGATCGTGTCGCACTGTCTATCCAGAACGGGCAGCGCATCGGTCTGCTCGGCGCGAACGGCCAGGGCAAATCGACGCTCATCAAGACGCTCGCAGGCACGCTCGAAGCACTCGGTGGCCACGTGCGTCAGGGCAAGGGCCTGCAGATCGGTTACTTCGCGCAGCATCAGCTGGAAACGCTGCGGCCCGACGATTCGCCGCTGCAACATCTCGCACGCCTCGCGCCCGACACCCGCGAGCAGGAACTGCGTGACTTCCTCGGCAGCTTCAACTTCTCCGGCGACATGGCCACCGCCGCCATCGCGCCCTTCTCCGGCGGTGAAAAGGCGCGCCTCGCGCTCGCGCTGATCATCTGGCAGAAGCCGAACCTGCTGCTGCTCGACGAACCGACCAACCACCTGGACCTTGAAACGCGCCACGCGCTGACCATGGCGCTCGCGCAGTTCGAAGGCACACTGATCCTGGTGTCGCACGATCGCCACCTGCTGCGCGCGACCACGGACCAGTTTATGCTCGTCGCGAAGCACAAGTTGCAGCCGTTCGACGGCGATCTCGACGACTATCGCGACTGGCTGCTGCAACATGCGGCCGAGCAGCGCGCGGCGCTGAAGGCAGATGCATCGGCCGCGAGTGCAAACGGCGCGGACGCGTCGGTGAATCGCAAGGAACAGCGCCGTCTGGAAGCGGAAACGCGCCAGAAACTCGCGCACCTGAAGAAGCCGTTGCAGAACCGTATCGCGAAGATCGAAAAGGAAATGGATGCGTTGAACGGGGAAAAGGCGACGCTCGATGCGTTCGTCGCCGATCCCGCCAGCTACGCCGCCGAGCAGAAAACGAAGTTGACGGAAGCGATCCGCCGTCAGGCAGATGTCAACGCACGACTCGAAACGCTCGAAGCCGACTGGCTCGAAGCGCACGAGGAACTCGAACAAATCGGCTAACGGCCCCTTCGCCACCGCGAAGGCACAGTCAGGGAATCGAGGCCGCGCCAGCAATCGATGGAGGGCTGCGCATTGTCGTCTACCGCCGCACTGAAGGGCTTGCGCGTGCTCGATCTGACGCGCCTGTTGCCCGGCCCCGTCGCGACGCTGAGGCTCGCGGAAATGGGCGCCGACGTGTTGAAGATCGAGGCGCCCGGCGCCGGCGACGCCACGCGCACGATGATGCAAAGCAGCAGCGACCGCGTGGCGGGACGGCCCGGCGCGTTCTACCGGCTGGTCAATCGCGGGAAGCGCGAAACGCGGCTCGATCTGAAATCCGAAGGCGGACGCACGGTGCTGATGGCGCTCGCGCGTGAAGCGGACGTACTGATCGAAAGCTTCCGGCCTGGCGTGATGGACCGGCTGGGCGTCGGCTACGACGTGCTACGCGTGATCAATCCGAAGCTGGTTTACTGCGCGATCTCGGGATACGGGGCGGACGGACCGTTCGCGCTACTGGCCGGGCACGATCTGAACTACATCGGCTATGCGGGCGTGCTGGATCAACTGGCTGCGCGCGACGGCACGCCGATTCTGCCCAACTTCCAGATTGCGGACCTGCTTGGCGGCGCCTTGTCTGCCGTGAATCAGATACTCGCCGCGTTATGGGCCGTGGCGCGCGGCGGCGATGGGCGTTTTGTCGATGTATCGATGGCGCATTGCACCTACGCGAACAATGTCGTCGCGCAGGTCGCGCTCGCCAATGACGGCATGCCGCCCGTCGCGGGGAGCGGCCTGCTGAACGGAGGCGTCCCCTGCTACAACCTGTATCGGACGCTCGATGGGCGGTGGCTCGCGGTTGGCGCGCTCGAACTCAAATTCTGGGAAACGCTGTGCATGGCGTTAGAGCGGCCCGACTGGGCGACGCGCCACTGGAGCCTGGGCCAGGCGATCGCCGGGCCGGATGCGGTGCAACTGATCAAGGATATGGCCGAGTTGATTGCGACGCGATCGATCGACGAATGGGGCATGCTGCTCGTACCGCTGGATTGCTGCGTCTCGCCCGTGTTGACGCCGGCGGAAGCGGCCCAGCATCCGCTGTTCAATCTGGCCGTGCGTGAGGCGCTGATGGCGCAACACGCGAGCGAAGGGGAATCTGAGCAGACGCGCCAGGTATAGATCGGGAGCGTCACAGCTCGCTTCAACGCCGCGGCAACGTCTGCCGTGGCTCGCGCTCGTCGTCGATCAGCCGGTGCTTGCGGCCTTCCACATGGTGCCGGATCGTCGCCCGCACTTCGTCGGCCGTGACGTTTTCCGCTACGACGCGCCGCGAAATCTGCCCGGTCGTGTCAATCCATTCGACGATCCGGCAGCCGCCGCCCCACGGCCCCTGAATGGGCGGGGAGACGCGGCAGCCGCGCAGATTCGAGAGAAGCTCGCCCGAGGATTCATGAGACTGTTTCAAGACGTCTTCCTTTTCCACTCGTGACATTCCATTTCACGAGGATAGGGAAAACGAAAGTCGCCTAGGTTACAGACGGGCCGCAGAAATTTACAGCGGATTACGCCAGAAAGCCCACTCAATCCGCCGCTGTCCGAAGAGGTTATTCGAGCGTACGGATACGGTCGATCGCCTGCTCGAGCCGGTCCACCGCGATCACCTGCAATCCGTCGATGGGCTGCTTTGGTGCGTTCGCCTTCGGAATCAGCGCAACCGAAAAGCCCAGTTTTGCGGCTTCCTTCAGACGTTCCTGGCCGCGCGGCGACGGACGGATTTCACCCGCCAGGCCCACTTCGCCGAATACGATCAGGCCCTTCGGCAGGGCCTTATTACGCATCGACGAATGAATCGCGAGCAGCACGGCGAGGTCGGCGGCGGGCTCGGTGATTTTCACCCCGCCCACTGCGTTCAGGAACACGTCCTGATCGAAACACGCGATACCCGCGTGCTTGTGCAGCACTGCCAGCAGCATTGCAAGCCGGTTCTGTTCGAGACCGACCGCCAGACGCCTCGGATTCGGCACGTTCGCAGCGTCAACAAGCGCCTGCACTTCGACCAGCAGCGGCCGCGTGCCCTCCTGAGTGACCAGCACGCACGAGCCGGGCACGATCTGCTCATGCTGCGACAGGAACAGCGCCGACGGATTCGCGACGCCGCGCAAGCCGCGTTCCGTCATCGCGAACACGCCCAGCTCGTTGACGGCGCCAAAGCGGTTCTTGAACGCGCGCACCAGCCGGAACGAAGAGTGCGTATCGCCTTCGAAATACAGCACGGTATCGACGATGTGTTCGAGCACGCGCGGACCGGCGAGCGCGCCCTCTTTCGTCACGTGGCCGACCATGATGATGGCCGTGCCCGACTGCTTGGCCACGCGCGTCAGTTGCGCCGCGCATTCGCGCACCTGCGCCACCGATCCCGGCGCGGACGTCAACGCTTCCGAATAGATGGTCTGGATCGAATCGATCACCGCGACGTCAGGCTTTTCTTCGGCGATCGTCGCCTGGATTTTCTCCAGCTGGATTTCAGCGAGCAGTTGCAGATCCGTTGCATGCGAACCCGGCTCGAGCAGCGACAACCGTTGCGCGCGCAACGCAATCTGCGCCGCCGATTCTTCACCGCTCACATAGAGCGCGCGTCGCTCGCTCGCGATCTCCGCGAGTGACTGCAGCAACAGCGTCGATTTGCCGATGCCGGGGTCACCCCCGATCAGCACGACGCCGCCCGGCACCAGGCCGCCACCCAGCACGCGATCGAACTCGCCCACGCCGGTCGAAAAACGCGGCACGTCCGATGCCTGAATCTCGGCGAGCCGCTGCACCGGCTGGCTCTTCGCGAGCGCCTGAAAGCGGTGCGCGGATGGTGACTCCGCAACCGATTCGACGAGCGTATTCCACGCATGACACGCAGGGCACTGGCCCTGCCACTTCGGCGCCTGCCCGCCACATTCCGTGCAGGTGTACATCGTTTTCTGTTTAGCCAACTTGTTTCGTCACGCGTCGTTGTTTTTGGTGTCGGTCATTCGGCGCGCACGGGCACGCGCGGCGCGACGGCGCACATCAACTCGTAGCCGATCGTGCCGCACGACTGCGCGACGTCGTCGATGGGCAATTGCGCGCCCCATAGTTCGACGCGCGAGCCAACGTTCGCAGACGGACACGGCGTGAGATCGACGGTGATCATGTCCATCGATACCCGCCCGACGATCCGCGTGCGAATACCGTCGACGATCACGGGCGTGCCTTCGGGTGCAACACGCGGGTACCCGTCCGCATAGCCGCATGCGACCACGCCGATGCGCATGCCTTCGCGCACGGTAAAAGTCGAGCCATAGCCGATCGTGTTGCCTTTGGTTAGCGTCTGGACGGCGATGAGTTCCGAAGCGAGCGTCATGGCGGGCTGCAGGCCCGTGTCCTTGATCGCCGAGCTCACGCCCGACGGCGACGCGCCGTACAGCATCACGCCCGGCCGCACCCAGTCGAAATGCGCTTCCGGACACCAGAGTGTGGCAGCAGAATTGGCAAGGCTGCGCGCGCCTGCGATGCCCTGCGCGCCGCGCTCGAATGCTTCCATCTGGTACGCAATGCCGCGCTCGCTGTCGGCATCCGAGAAATGGGTCATCAACGTGATCTGGCCGATGCCCTGGCAGGCCCGCGCGCGCTCCCACGCGGCACGGAACTTCTCCGGCGTGTAGCCGAGCCGGTTCATGCCGCTGTTCATTTTCAGCTGGATATTGACGGGCTTGGACAGACGGGCCATTTCCAGCATGCGCAACTGTTCGTCCGAATGCACCGCTGTAGTGAGGCTGTAGCGGTCGATGACGTCGATGTCCGTGGGCCGGAAAAAGCCCTCGAGCAACAAAATCGGGCCGGCCCAGCCCAATTCACGCAACTTCACGGCTTCTTCGAGGTCGAGCAAACCGAAGCCGTCGGTTGCGCGCAGGCCCGGGAACGCTCGCGCGAGCCCGTGACCGTAGGCGTTGGCCTTGACGACGGCCCAGATCTTGGACTTCGGCGCATAACGGCGTGCAACTGCGAGGTTATTGGCGAGAGCGGCGGTATGAATCGTGGCTGAGACTGGGCGCGGCATGGGATATTTTCGTAAAGACATTGTCGAATCAGTAGCTTACAGTGCGTTTGCAACGCGCCGAAGGCAACTGCGACAATGCGATCAAGGATTCTGCTAGTCGGGATTCGGCTATTTTCGTGATATAAAGCCGTGCGCACAACCCATTTCGAACGGAATAAGCCCGGACGCACATCTCACGGCCGGGGCGGACAGACCGCAGCGAGGAAAGCATCGCATCAGATGAAAAAAGGTTTTTACACCATCATGGCCGCGCAGTTTTTTTCCTCGCTGGCCGACAATGCGCTTCTGATCGCTGCTATTGCACTGCTGAAAGACCTTCACGCCCCGAACTGGATGACGCCGCTGCTCAAGCTGTTTTTTGTGCTGTCGTACGTCGTTCTGGCCGCCTTCGTCGGCGCCTTCGCGGATTCCCGCCCGAAGGGCCGCGTGATGTTCGTGACCAATACCATCAAGGTGGTCGGCTGTATCACGATGCTGCTCGGCGCACATCCGCTGCTGGCCTATGGCATCGTCGGATTCGGAGCCGCCGCGTATTCGCCCGCCAAATACGGCATTCTCACCGAGCTGCTGCCGCCTGACCGGCTGGTCGCCGCGAACGGCTGGATCGAAGGCACCACCGTCGGCTCGATCATTCTCGGCACCGTGCTCGGCGGCGCGCTGATCAGCCCGCATATCGCGTCGCATGTCATCAAGCACACGCCGTCCGCGATTCACACGCCGGCCGAAGCGGCAATGCTGATCATCATCCTGATCTACATCGTTGCCGCGCTCTTCAATCTGCGCATTCCCGACACGGGCGCCCGCTATCCGCGTCAGGAACACGGCCCGATCAAGCTCATCACCGATTTCGCCGACTGCTTCGTCGTGCTGTGGCACGACAAGCTCGGCCAGATCTCGCTCGCCGTCACGACGCTCTTCTGGGGCGCAGGCGCCACGCTGCAGTTCATCGTGCTGAAATGGGCGGAAGTGTCGCTGGGCATGTCGCTGTCGGAAGGCGCGATCCTGCAGGCCGTCGTCGCCGTGGGCGTCGCGGCGGGTGCGATGATCGCCGCCGCGCGCGTGCCGCTGAAGAAGTCGCTTTCCGTGCTGCCCGTCGGCATCATCATGGGCATCGCCGTGATGCTGATGGCCTTCTATACGAAACATCTGTTTCCATCGCATTGGGGCATCTATTACGGCCGGATGCACGTCCCCGGCTATCTGATCTTTGCCTATATCTTCCTGATGGTCGTCGGCGCGTTGTCGGGCTTCTTCGTCGTGCCGATGAATGCGCTGCTCCAGCATCGCGGGCACGTGCTGCTGTCGGCGGGTCACTCGATCGCCGTGCAGAACTTCAACGAAAACCTCTCCGTGCTCGTGATGCTCTGCCTGTACGCCGTGCTCGTGTGGCTCGACGTGCCCGTCGCGATCGTGATCGTGCTGTTCGGCACCTTCGTGTGCGTGATGATGTGGCTCGTGATGCGCCGCCATCAGGCGAACCAGCGCGCGTTCGATTCCGTCTCGCTGATCGGCGAAGCGCGGCACTGACGCCGCGGCTTCCCCGTCGTTATTGGGCGCGCGAAGCGCCCTTTGCTTTTCAGGCTATCCAGGCTCTCCAGGTTTTCTCATGACCCGACCGATTCCCAACGTCCTGACGATCGCCGGTTCCGATTCCGGCGGCGGCGCCGGCATTCAGGCCGACCTCAAGGCTTTCTCGGCGCTCGGCGCGTACGGCGCGAGCGTGATCACCGCGTTGACGGCTCAGAACACACGCGGCGTGACGGCGATTCACACGCCTGACCCCGGCTTCATTACCGCGCAACTGGACGCCGTGTTCGACGATATCCGCATCGACGCCGTGAAAATCGGCATGCTGGCCAACGCGGGTATCGTGCGCGCCGTCGCCGATGCGCTGCGCCGTCACAAGCCGCAGCACGTGGTGCTCGATACCGTGATGATCTCGAAGAGCAATCACGCGCTGCTCGCGCCCGAAGCCGTCGACGCCGTGCGCAGCGAACTGCTGCCGCTCGCCGATCTGCTGACGCCGAATCTGCCGGAAGCGGCCGCGCTGCTCGGTACATCGAGCGCCAACGACGAAGCCGCGATGGTCGATCAGGGCGAAGCGCTCCGCAAGCTGGGCGCGCGCGCGGTGCTGATGAAAGGCGGCCACCTCGCCGCCGCCGACAGCCCCGACTGGCTGATTCAGGACAGCGGCACGATGCGCCTCGCCGCACCGCGCGTGCCTGTCAAGAATACGCACGGCACGGGCTGCTCGCTGTCGTCGGCGATTGCCGCGCTGATTCCGCAACGCGACGACCTCGCAAGCGCCGTCGCCGATGCGAAGATCTGGCTCACGGGCGCGCTCGAACAGAGCGACCGGCTCGACGTCGGTCAGGGCGTCGGGCCAGTGCATCATTTCTATCGGTGGTGGTGAGCGAGCGTCTCACCTCGCTATGACGGGCGTGCCGCCTCGCGGGCAAATGCCTGCGCCCTTTCGGGCCAGCCGTCCGGAACGATGAAGCCACGCGAGCGTTCGATCCAGACGCCGTCACCCTGCTCGACAAACGCGGCCACCATCGTCGGCCCTGTCTGCCCCGCGAGTTGCTGCGCGAGCGCATCCGCGGTCACGAAACTCGCCGCGCGATGTGCGTCACGCACGCGCGGCGCGAGCCATTCGAGCCTCGGCAACAGCATCCACGCATCCGCATGACGGCCGGAAAATTCCGGCCAGTCGGCACGCGTCGACCACCAGCCGCGTCCATGCGCCGGATCGATTTCGACGGGATCGCGTTCGGCGACACCATTGCGGTAGAACAGCCAGCCTTTGACGAACATCTGCGGCTCCCACGGCCCGCGATGTCCCAACGACGCAAACTCTTCGCGGGCGCTTAGCGGCAGTTGATGATCGAGCAGATGCGCGCGTTTGAGATCGAAGCGATCCTGCAGATTCGGGCCAACATAGTCAGCCAGTTCGCCCCGGCCATTGCCTGCGTGCAGGAAACATTTGACGGCCAGTTCCCAGTGCAGCCGCCTGCCCGCTCTCGTCTCCACCAGGAAATCACACTCCCCCAGCGTGACGCCCGCGCGGCGCAGCGGCACGTTCGCCGCAATCAGGCGCGCCGCAGGACCCTGTTTCAGGAACCATGCGAGCAGGCACTCGGCGTAACGCCCCAGACGCGTGACGCGCGCCGCGGCGATATGGTCATGCAACTCGGCGGGATCCGCATCCTGGCCTTCCAGCCAGTCCATCGCCGCAGCGGCTTCATCCGGCGATTCGAACGGCGTCGCGAGCACGCCGCGTGGCGGTTGCGCGCGCAACAGATCGGGACTGAACAGCAACCACGCGATGTCGCGCACAGCCGGATCGACGAGCGCACCCAGCCGGGCCGCTGACGGCGCCTCGAACGAAGCGGTCGGCCCGGCATCCTCGCTCATTTCGCCTCGTCCCCTTCTTGTCCTTGCGCGGCGGCGTTGCGCCAGGTGTCACGGGCAAGGCACAGGTCCTGCCAGGACTTCGCCTTGTCGCCGAGACTGCGCAGCAGGTACGCGGGATGGTAGGTGACGATCACCGGCACGCCTTCATATTCATGCACGCGTCCGCGCAGCGACGAAATGCTCGCTTCCGTTTTCAGCAGGCTTTGCGCGGCGAAGCGGCCAAGCGCGACGATCAGCTTCGGCTTCACGAGCGCGACCTGGCGCTGCAGATACGGCTCGCAGCGCGCGACTTCGTCCGGTTCCGGATTGCGGTTGCCGGGCGGCCGGCACTTGATCACGTTAGCGATATACACGTTCGTGCCGCGCGCGAGATCGAGCGCGCCCAACATGTTGTCGAGCAGCTTGCCCGCCTGGCCGACGAACGGCTCGCCCTGTTTGTCCTCGTTCTCGCCGGGCGCTTCGCCGATCAGCATCCAGTCCGCTTCACGATCACCGACACCGAATACCGTGTTAGTGCGGCGCTCGCACAGACGGCAGCGCTCGCACGCCGAGACGCGGGCTTCGAGCGCGGTCCAGTCGAGCGTGTCGATAGCCGGTTGTGCCGGGCGGTCTGGTTTCGCTTCGATGTCCATCGAAGGTGACAGCGGTTCGCCAGGAAGATCGTCGAACCAGGCGAAGTCGTCGTCGCTGGCGGGTGGTGTTGCGTCGGCTGCGGGAACGGGTGCGGCAGCGCTGCGCGCTTCGCGTGCATCTTCAGCGCGAGCGTCGGCGCGCGCGACAGGTTCGGATGCGGGTTCGTCGACGTCACGCGCCGGTGCCACTTGAGCGGGCACATCGGTGGCAACGGTTACCCGAGCACGAACGGGTGCGTTTGCGTCGTCGTGCGATACAGCAGGCGCGCGCGGCGCTTCACTCGCTACCGCCTCAACAGCGCTGTCGCCCACCGTCGCTTCAACAGACGCGCTCTGCGCCATCCCGCGACGCACCCACATCGGCGCGAGGCCGAGTTCTTCCAGCGCGGATTCATGCAGCGCCATCTGCGCCCTCCTTCGTAAAACTGAAACGCATCACGATGGCGTCCTCCCGGCTGCGATGCCGCGCCGGATAATAGTTCTTGCGACGGCCAATCGACGCAAATCCAAAGCGCTCATACAGCTTGATCGCGCGATGGTTCGACGGCCGCACTTCGAGCAGCATCCCCGCGAGCTTTTCGCCGTGCGTAATGCGCACGGCTTCGCGCAACAGCGAGAGGCCCGCACCTGCATGCTGCGCCGCGGGCGCGACGCACAGATTCAGCAGATGCATCTCATCGACGACGGGCATCAGCACGCAATAGCCGATCAGCGTGCCCGTCACATGCCGCAGGCACACCCCGAAGTAGCCGTTACGCAGCGAATCTTCGAAGTTGCCCCGGCTCCAGGGGAATTCATAAGCGAGCTTTTCGACGACGGCGACCTCGTCGAGATCGCCCTCCGTCATCGGCGACATGTAGCGGTCCGCCAGCAGCACGCCACTCATCGCGCGCCCTCGCCTTGCGCGGCCCTGGCGGCCATGCGCTCTTCCGTGGTCTGCGCCACCTTGTCGCGGATGTACTCGGGCGCCGCCTGATCGGCGGGCAGCGTGCGGCCCGCGCGGAACGCCCGCAGCGCGGCGTACGCAACGGGCAGCGCGTGAGGCACGGCTTCGCGATCGACACTGCGCGCCGCCGATGCCGCTTTCAGACGATCGCCGAAAGCCCCGGCCGCGTTACCCGCGAGTGTGAACGGCTCGTCCGGCAGCGCGAGCGCATCGGGCGCACCCAACGACGCGGGATGAACCGTGCGCCATTCGCCTTCGACCTCATCCCATGCAAAGTCGGCCCAATAGACTTCGTCCATGCGGGCGTCCAGCGCGGCCAGCACACGCGTCGCCGACGGATCGCGCAACCGCGCGCTTTCGGCGCAAGCGAGCAAGGTACCGATCGGCACCACCGGGCAATCCAGGCCAAACGCAAGTCCCTGAGCGACGCCCGTCGCAGTACGCAAACCGGTGAACGAGCCGGGACCGGAACCGAACGCGATCGCGTCGCAATCGGCGAGCGCAAGGCCCGCTTCGTTGAACACTTCGCGAATGGCGGGGAGAAGCCGCGTGCTGGAGACGGCACCCGTCGCTTCGTGGCGCGACCACACGCGCGGTTGGGGAGCAGGCGCGCCCGCTTCGGCCGGCGATGCGTCGTCGGCGGATTCGGCGGACAAAAGTGCGACCGAGCAGAATTCGGTCGAAGTATCGAGGGCAAGCAGCACGGTTTTCGTCATGACCGCTATTGTAATGCGGCACCCTGCGTCGCCGGATGCGAACAAAACCCAACCTGTGCCCAGGTGCGCCCCCCTGCGTTTGGAAGAATCGCTCCAGCCTCGCCTGTCCGCGCGTGATGTATCGCTTGTTATGATCGACGCCCTATCTCGAATCAGGCATGGAGGAACGGATGAGCGACGTGGATGATCTTTTCGCCAGGGCACAGGACGACGTGAAGCAACTGCCGGAGCGTCCGGGCAACCTCACGCTGCTGCGCCTGTACGCGCTCTTCAAACAGGCCACCGACGGCGACGTGCACGGCGACAAGCCGGGCTTCACCGACATCGTCGGCAAATACAAATACGACGCGTGGGCCGCGCTGCAAGGCACGGCACCGGAAACGGCTCGTCAGCAGTATGTCGAACTGGTCGAATCGCTGAAAAACGGGACGGCGGCCTGATAGCGACGCATTCCGAAGCGCGACTGAAATGCGCATTCTTCGGATGAATCAGTCGCCTTCAATCGGAAAGTTCTTAACGGTGGCGCGGTGCAACAAAATTCGATATAATGCAGGCTGCGCTTCACCGTTTCTGCCCGCCCCTTCCCGGCGGCGTTGGCGGAAAAAGCGCCTCGTAGCGTTTTGCTCCAATCCAGTTTAGAACCTGTCCCCTCCTGCAAGGCCCCACGGGCCGTCAAGTCCAGGCTGGCGGCAAGCCACTTCCGGCCTGTCGCATTCGATACAGCTTCTAACGAGAAACTCGCCTTTATTGTCGCGAGTTGCCCCCGTTTTTCGATTTGCTCGCTGCTGTTTTGCTCGCTGAATCCGACGACTTGGGTATGCCGATTGGCGCCGACGTTCTATTTCCCATGTTTCAAGGATTCTCATGACTTCGAGCAATACCACCAGCCCGCTGAACGCCATCGCCGATCAAGCCCTCGGTCTCGACACGCCGGAAACGGCCGTGCAAGCCACCGAAGTGACCGGCCCGACGTTCGCTGAGCTGGGTCTGTCGGCGGAAATCGTCTCCGCGCTGACGGCAGCCGGCTACAAAGCGCCGACGCCCGTGCAGCAGCGCGCGATTCCCGCTGGCATCGCCGGCCGCGACCTGCTGGTCTCGAGCCCGACCGGTTCGGGCAAGACCGCAGCGTTCATGCTGCCCGCCATCGAGCGCTTCGCACAACTGCAAAAGGCGCAAGCCAGCCAGCCGCGCGAGCCGCGTAACGACAGCAACGCCGGTGGCCGTGGCCGCCGTCCGATGCCCGTCGCGCGTCCGGGCCTGCTGGTCCTCACGCCGACCCGCGAACTGGCGATGCAGGTGACGACGGCAGCGTCGACGTACGGCAAGCACCTCAAGCGCCTGCGCACCGTCAGCATTCTGGGCGGCGTCGCCTATGGCCAGCAGCTGATGCTGCTCGCCAAGAACCCCGAAATTCTCGTCGCCACGCCGGGCCGTCTGCTCGACCACCTGGAGCGCGGCCGCATCGACCTGTCGCAACTGCAGATGCTCGTGCTCGACGAAGCCGACCGTATGCTGGACATGGGCTTCATCGACGACATCGAAACAATCGTCGCCGCAACGCCCGCAACGCGTCAGACGATGCTGTTCTCGGCTACGCTCGACGGCAAGATCGGCTCGCTGACGGGCCGCCTGCTGAAGGATCCGGAGCGTATCGAGATCCAGCAGCGCATCGAACAGCGCACGAACATCGCGCAGACGGTGCATTACGTCGACGACCGCGATCACAAGGATCGTCTGCTCGACCATCTGCTGCGTGCCGACGGCCTCGACCAGGCGATCGTCTTCACGGCGACCAAGAGCGACGCCGACATGCTGGCCGGCCGTCTTGCCGACGCAGGCTTCGAATCGGCTGCGCTGCACGGCGATCTGCCGCAAGGCGCGCGTAACCGCACGATCCGCGCACTGCGCGAGCGCCGTGTGCGCGTGCTGGTGGCCACCGACG
This sequence comes from Burkholderia sp. Ac-20365, assembly GCF_017104715.1. Taxonomy (GTDB): domain Bacteria; phylum Pseudomonadota; class Gammaproteobacteria; order Burkholderiales; family Burkholderiaceae; genus Paraburkholderia. The sequence continues at coordinate 271,306 of NZ_JAAGPI010000009.1, read as the reverse complement.
TCGCGGCGCGCGGCATCGACATCCCCGGCATCACGCACGTGTTCAACTATGACCTGCCGAAGTTCGCGGAAGACTACGTGCACCGTATCGGCCGTACGGGCCGCGCGGGCCGTTCGGGCATCGCCGTGAGCCTCGTGCATCACGCCGAGCAAGGCGCGTTGAAGCGCATCGAACGCTTCGTGCGTTCGCCGCTGCCTGTGAACGTCGTGGAAGGCTTCGAGCCGCGCAAGGCGCCGCCGGCAAACGGTCGTGGCGGCTTCGGCGGCCGTGGCCGTCCGGGCGGCGGCAATGGTGGCCGACGCTTCGGCAGCGGCGGCGGCAAGCCGGGCTATGGTGGTTCGCGTGACGGCAACGGCAACGGTGGCGGCTATGGTTCGCGTGACGGCAATCGTGGCGGCTACGGCGCGCGCGAAGGCGGCAACAGCGAAGGTCGCAGCTGGGGCAACAAGCCGGCAGGCGGTTCGCGTGAAGGCGGCTTCGGCGGTGGCAACCGTGAAGGCGGCTACCGTGGCGGCAACCGCGAAGGCGGCTATTCGCGTGATGGCGGTTACGGCGCTCGCCGCAACGATGGCCCGCGCAACTCGCGTCGTGGCGACTAATACGTCCGGCGCAAGCTAGCCAAAAACCTGCTGCTTTCGAGAAAACCGGCGCTTCGGCGTCGGTTTTTTTTCGCCCCGCCTCAAATTTCACAATGCGAAAAATTTTTTTGCGTCGTAAAAAATCGTGTTGCGTGGCACAAAGAGCGCTGTTGCAACAGGGAAAATTTCATTTCTTATTGTGAAATAAAAGTTATAACGCGTTGAAAAACATAGAATAAAAATCATCGAAAAAGCCTTGGTAGCGCTTGTTACGTCAACAGCCTTTTGCCTAGACTCTTATATAAGACTTCGCGAAACGAAACGCTCGAAACAGCCTCGCTTCGCGGAAGCTATGAGTCCAGCGAACCCACGTTAAGGCAAATAAGGAGCACACCATGACGCGCAACGAACAGGCACAGCAGCTTCAGCAACAATGGGAATCGGACAGCCGCTGGAAGGGCATCAAGCGCGGCTACACGGCGGAAGACGTCGTGCGCCTGCGCGGTTCGGTGCAGCCTGAACACACGCTCCCGCGCCGCGGCGCTGAAAGACTCTGGACGGACATGCACGAACAGCCATTCGTCAACGCACTCGGCGCACTGACGGGCAACCAGGCGATGCAGCAGGTCAAGGCGGGCCTGAAGGCAATCTACCTGTCCGGCTGGCAAGTGGCAGGCGACGCCAACGTGGCAGGCGAAATGTACCCCGACCAGTCGCTGTATCCGGCGAATTCGGTGCCGCTCGTGGTTAAGCGCATCAACAACACGCTCACGCGCGCCGATCAAATTCAATGGTCGGAAGGCAAGAATCCCGGCGACGAAGGCTACATCGACTACTTTGCGCCGATCGTGGCCGACGCTGAGGCCGGTTTCGGCGGCGTGCTGAACGCGTTCGAACTGATGAAGGCGATGATCGAAGCCGGCGCGGCCGGTGTGCACTTCGAAGACCAGCTCGCTTCTGTGAAGAAGTGCGGCCACATGGGCGGCAAGGTGCTCGTGCCGACGCGCGAAAATGTCGCGAAGCTGTCGGCTGCGCGTCTGGCCGCCGACGTACTCGGCGTGCCGACCGTGCTGATCGCGCGCACCGACGCGGAAGCCGCTGACCTCATCACGTCCGACATCGACGACAACGACAAGCCGTTCCTGACGGGCGAGCGCACGGTGGAAGGCTTCTTCCGTACTAAGCCAGGTCTCGGGCAAGCCGTGTCGCGCGGTCTCGCGTATGCGCCGTACGCCGATCTGATCTGGTGCGAAACGGGCAAGCCGGACCTCGAGTACGCAAAGAGATTCGCCGAGGCGATCCACAAGGAATTCCCGGGCAAGATGCTGTCGTACAACTGCTCGCCGTCGTTCAACTGGAAGAAGAACCTCGACGACGCGACCATCGCGAAGTTCCAGAAGGAACTCGGCGCGATGGGCTACAAGTTCCAGTTCATCACGCTCGCCGGCTTCCACGCGCTGAACTACTCGATGTTCAACCTCGCACACGGCTACGCCCACCAGCAGATGAGCGCGTTCGTCGAACTGCAGCAGGCCGAGTTCGCCGCCGCCGAAAAGGGCTTCACAGCTGTGAAGCATCAGCGCGAAGTGGGTACGGGTTACTTCGACGCCGTGACGCAAACGGTCGAGCGCGACGCGTCGACGACGGCGCTGCACGGCTCGACAGAAGACGAACAGTTCTTCGATAACAAGAAGGTCGCCTGAGGCGTCTAACGTCGTCCGACGTCGACGGGTTCAGCGACAGAAAGATACGCGCCTTTCTCTCGCAGCAACGTGAAGAACGGTCCCGCAGAGGGCCGGTTTCGATAACTACCAGGAAGAACCATCGGGCGTCTGGCCATGACGCCCGATTCGTATGAGACGAACCTGAGAGACCCCAATATCAGGCGAGCCTTATCGGGCTTCCGCCTCTATGAAAGCGCGCGCCGGTGAAGCGCTGGTGCGCGTTCTTCAGACAGACCTTGCCGAAGCCGGCATCCCTCATCGATACACAATCACCGGAATTTTCGTATGCGTGAGCACGCGCTGCGTCTCGCTGCCGATCAGCAGACTGCCGAGTCCGCGCCGCCCATGCGACGCCATGAAGATCACGTCGCAACCACCCTGCTCGGCCGCTTCGATGATGCCCAGATACGGCGACGGATGCACGCTCGTCTGACTCGTGCATTGCACACCGGCGCCACGCGCCGCCTCCTCCACTTCCTGCAGATGCTGGCGTGCCTCGCGCTCGCTGCGGTCCTGAAAATCCACTGGCGGCTCGATCACGACTTCGGAGAACGGCGAATAAGGATATTGCGGCAGACACGCGTAGGCGGTCACGCGCGCGCCGACGGCCTGGGCGAGATCGATCGCGCCGTCGATCGCCTTTTTCGACAGGTCCGAACCATCGGTCGGAACGAGGATGTGCTTGAACATGGTGCCCTCCGTCGTCGACTGCAGGTGTGGAATGCGTACGCTTACGGTTCGCTGGGCCGTGTCTTTACGAACACGGACGCGAATGTCCGCAGGCGCGCGCAACCGCCTGCGCCGCAGCGGTCGAGAAGCCGCGCGGCGGGCTGTCAGAACGATTGTAGTGCGCCGAAAAGTCGCGCAAGCCGCGCGTGCGGGCATGTCCGCATATCGGAAACCCGCGCGCGGCCCGTGCCGTCAGCCCCAGTACACCGGGTCGCCGTAGGTGTGTTTGAGGAAATCGAGAAAGAGCCGCACCCGCAGCGGCAGATGCCGCCGTTGCGGAAATACCGCATGAATACCGATAGGCGGCGCGGCGAAATCGTCGAGCACGCTCACCAGCCGTCCCGCGGCGATGTCGGTGCCGACTTCCCACCACGAGCGCCACGCGAGTCCATGCCCTTCGAGGCACCACTCGTGCAGCACCGCGCCGTCCGAGCATTCCATCGTGCCCGAGACCTTGATCGTGACGACCTTTTCGCCCTGCTGGAATACCCAGCCGCGCTGCTGGTTCGCGCTCGCGCCGAGCGCGAGGCAATTGTGATGCGCGAGATCCGCGAGCGTCTGCGGCGCGGCACGATGCGCGAGATACGTGGGCGATGCGACGCACACACGCTTGTTCTCACCAAGTCTCAACGAGACGAGCGACGAATCGGGCAATTCGCCCAGACGGATCGCGCAGTCGAAGCCTTCGTTGACGAGATCGACCATGCGATCGGACAGATCGAGAGAAATCGACACGTCGGGATGCGCGACCGTGAACACCGGCACGAGCGGCGCGACATGGCGCCGCCCGAAACCCGCGGGCGCCGACACGCGCAGATGACCGCTCGCCTTCACGCCGCCCGCCGACACGCTCGCCTCGGCATTCTGCATATCGTGAATGACGCGCTGACAGTCTTCGAGAAACGCCGAGCCTTCGTAGGTCAGCGTGATGCGGCGCGTGGTGCGCACCAGCAGCTTGACGCCGAGACGTTCCTCGAGCGCGTCGATGCGCCGGCCGATGATCGCGGGCGCGACGCCTTCGGCCTGCGCTGCCGCCGACAGACTGCCGCGCGCCGCGACGGTCACGAAAGTCTCGATCTGCTTGAAGCGGTCCATCTGCGTATGAATGGGCGCGTCGAAACGCGCACGAATAGAAGGTTGCGCCAGATTAGGTTGATGAAAGTAAAAGATCAAGTGATCTTTACAGTCTTTTTTAGCACAAGGCGTCACGAATAAAATCGATCCTGACCTCTGAAGGAGCGCAAGGCAATGTCGGCCACAACGACACTCTTCCCCAAAGCTGTGATTTTCGACGCCTACGGCACGTTGTTCGACGTGCACTCCGTCGTCGCCGCCGCGGAGCAGATGTTTCCGGGCCACGGCGATGCGCTTTCGCAGTTGTGGCGGCAAAAACAGATCGAATACACGCAGTTGCGCACGGCCGCCGACCCGGCCGGCGCGCGCTACCAGCCGTTCTGGAACATCACGCTCGATGCGCTGCGTTTCTCCGCGCGCAAGCTCGGCCTCGTGTTGAACGCGGCCGGCGAAAAACGCCTGATGGACGAATACGCGTGCCTGTCCGCGTTTCCCGACGTGCTGCCCGCGCTGCGGCAGTTGCGCAGCATGCGCAGCGCGGCACGCAACGAACCCGTCGGACTCGCGATCCTGTCGAACGGCAATCCGCAGATGCTCGATACCGCAGTGAAAAGCGCGGGCATGTCAGGGCTGTTCGACCACGTGTTGTCGGTGGATGCCGTACGCGCATTCAAGCCGGCGCCGGCAACCTACGCGCTCGGCACCGAAGCGTTCGGCGCGACCGCGCGCGAGATCGTGTTCGTGTCGTCGAACGGCTGGGATGCGAGCGGCGCGAACTGGTTCGGCTACACGGTGTTCTGGCTCAACCGCCAGGGCGCGCCCGCCGAGGAACTGGGCGTCGCGCCGCACGGCACAGGCAGGAGCATGAGCGACCTGTTGACGTTTATCGAACACCCGGCGTCGTCCGGGAAAGCAGTCAGACCGGAGAAAAGCAGCCGCGCGCGCCACAGCCCTGGCGTGTAACGGTTGCTCTGTTCCCGATGAAGCATGGCAATTGCACCACTACGTATTGTTGAACCTGAAGTTGAAACTGACCGACCAAGGAGAAATCATGGCGAACACGTTGTCGCTCCCGCAGGGCATGAAAATCACCGGTGACATCAAGCCCGGCTTCGAAGCGATCCTGACGCCGCAAGCACTCGAACTCGTCGCCGCCCTGCACCGGACGTTCGAGCCGCGCCGCCAGCAATTGCTGAAAGCGCGCGAGGAACGCGTCAAGCGTCTCGACGCAGGCGAGCGCCCGGACTTCCTTGCCGAAACGAAGAGCATCCGCGAAGGCGACTGGACGATCGCGCCCCTGCCGCACGATCTGCAATGCCGGCGCGTCGAGATCACCGGCCCCGTCGATCGCAAGATGATCATCAACGCGCTGAACTCCGGCGCGGATTCGTACATGACCGACTTCGAGGATTCGAATGCGCCGAGCTGGGACAACCAGATCACCGGGCATATCAATTTGATGGAAGCCGTGCGCCGGACGATTTCACTGGAACAGAACGGCAAGTCGTACAAGCTGAATGACAAGGTTGCGACTCTGATCGTGCGTCCGCGCGGCTGGCATCTCGATGAGAAACACGTGACGGTCGACGGGCAACGCGTGTCGGGCGGCATCTTCGACTTCGCGCTCTTCCTGCATCACAACGCGAAGGAACAACTGTCGCGCGGCACGGCGCCCTACTTCTATCTGCCGAAGATGGAGAGCCACCTCGAAGCGCGACTTTGGAACGACATTTTCGTTGCCGCTCAGGAGGCGGTCGGCGTGCCGCGCGGCACGATTCGCGCGACGGTGCTGATCGAAACGATTCTGGCCGCGTTCGAAATGGATGAGATCCTGTACGAACTGCGCGAACACAGCTCGGGCCTGAACGCCGGACGTTGGGACTACATCTTTTCTGCGATCAAGAAGTTCAAGAACGACAAGGACTTCTGCCTTGCAGATCGTTCGCAGATCACGATGACGGTGCCGTTCATGCGCGCGTATGCGCTGCAATTGCTGAAGACCTGCCATCGCCGCAATGCGCCTGCGATTGGTGGCATGGCTGCGCTGATCCCCATCAAGAACGATCCAGCCGCGAACGACAAGGCCATGGCCGGCGTACGCTCGGACAAGGCGCGTGACGCAACGGATGGCTACGACGGCGGATGGGTCGCGCACCCGGGTCTCGTGCCCATCGCGATGGAAGAGTTCGTGAAGGTACTCGGCGACAAGCCGAACCAGATCGGCAAGCAGCGCGACGACGTGCAGGTGACGGGCAAGGATCTGCTCGACTTCCGTCCGGAAGCGCCCATTACCGAGGCCGGCCTGCGCAACAACATCAACGTCGGCATTCACTACCTGGGCTCGTGGCTCGCGGGCAATGGTTGCGTGCCCATCCACAACCTGATGGAAGATGCGGCAACGGCCGAAATCTCGCGTTCGCAGGTATGGCAGTGGATTCGCTCGCCGAAGGGCAAGCTCGACGATGACCGCAAGGTGACGGCCGAACTCGTGCGTGAACTGTCCGCTCAGGAACTCGACAAGGTGAAGGCTGCGATCACGGGCGACACGAAGCCTTATGAGCGCGCTGCGCAGATCTTCAGCGAGATGTCGACGTCGGAGAACTTCACTGACTTCCTGACGCTGCCGCTTTACGAAGAACTCTGAGCAACGCGATTGCTCTACGGTTGACCGACCGGGATGGCCTGGCGGGCGTCATGCCTGCTGGGCCATTTTTTTGCACCGTGCTCAGCGCCCGTTCGTGCGCCGGTGCGCGACCCAATCGCCGCCATGAATTTCGGGCAGCCCTTTGACGGCGTCGCGCTGTACTGGGTAATAGCGGCAGGTCACGCGCGCGCCTTCGACGTCGACGGTCACTTCGCGCGGCATGAAAAGACCTTCAACGCCCGGATAGACCTCTTCGATTTCATCGAGCACGGCAACCAGATCATCGTCGATCTCATAGACGTCGCCGCGTACGTGGATGCCTGCGTCGTCAGGCACGAGGCCTGGATACGCGCCGAAATCGAACAGGCGGCCACGCAACGTGGCTGCACCGACGAGTGTCGGCGCCGCGATATCGTTACGCGCTGCCGCAGCGCCGATATCGTTGATCTCACCGGCACGCAAGGTGCCATATACAAAAACGTTCTGCATCAGTCCACTACCCTCCGTCTACTTCCGGTTCTCTATTCTCGCGAGCCGTCAGACCAGCGGCGCGCTCGCCACCAGCACGCCGTCACTGTCGGCATAAATCCACTCGCCCGGCCGCACGACCGAGCCGGGCAAGCGTACAGGCAAATCGCGCTCTCCGCCGCCACGCTTCTGGCTGCGCTGCGGATGCGTCGCGAGCGCGACGATGCCGAGATTACATTCGTTCAGTTCCAGCGTATCGCGCACGCAGCCGAACACGACAATACCCGCCCAGCCACTTTTCTCGGCGATCCTGGCCAGGTTGCCGCCGATCAGCGCGCAACGGCGACTGCCGCCGCCATCGACGACCAGCACGCGGCCCGCGCCCTTTTCTTCCAGGGTGGCAAGCACCAGCGTGTTGTCCTCGAATACCTTGATCGTCACCGCCTCGCCGCCAAAACGCGACGCACGGCCGAAACGGCTGAACACAGGATCGAAGACGCGCAACGTGCCTGCGTCCAGCTGGTCTTCGTGCGCGTCGCACAGATCCGCAGTGGCAAAGTTCATCGGCTTCTCTCCCTCGGCGAAACGAATCCGGTGCATTATGCCGCGCCATTTCCGCGATGTCGCATCGTCCGTTCGGCCAATGTGCGGACGGCGCGGACGACCCTACAATGACACTCGTCATGCGGCAGATTCACTGCTGCGCAACCCGTTATGTTATGACCGAAGCCGCCCGTTCCACATCGCCTGCACCGAAAGCGCCGCCCGAAATGTCGACGCGCGTCGATTTCGCGGACATTCCGCCCGAGTTCGCGCCCACGCCGGTACACCCTATCCGCGTGCGCTCGCGGCCAATGCCAGCGGGCGTGCGTATCGCCCGGCACACGCATGCGTGGGCTCAGGTCGCGTATGCATCGCGCGGCGTGCTGCGCGTGGGCACGTTCGGCACGACGTGGATGGTGCCGCCGTCGCGGGCAATCTGGGTGCCCCCGTATGTGCTGCACGAGGTGACCATCGTCGAAGAGGCGTTTTTGCGCACGCTGTATGTGAACGAGACGGTCGTGCCGCCGGGACTGGATGCGTGCCGCGTCGTCGAAGTGTCGGGGTTGTTGCGCGAAGTCATTGCTTCGCTAGATACACCCGGCTTGCCACCTGAGCGTGAGCGACTGCTGGGCTCGCTGGCGCTCGATGAAATCACCCGCTCGCAGCCGTTGCCGCTATCCGTGCCGATGCCGACGGAAAAGCGTCTGCGCTCGTTGTGCGAAGCGGTGCTCGCCGATCCCGCCAATGCAGATCCGCTGGAACGATGGGCGTCGACGGTTGGTGCGAGCACGCGCACGATCGCGCGGCTATTCCGGCAGGAACTGGGTGTGAGCTTTTCGCAATGGCGGCAGCAGGCCGTACTGGCCCGCGCGATTCCATTGCTCAGCCAGGGGCGGCCGTTGTCGCATGTTGCGCGGGAGCTGGGCTATCAGAGTCAGAGCGCGTTTTCCGCGATGTTCCGGCGCGCGTTCGGCGAAAGTCCGCGCGCGTTCATGGTTCGCGGCGCGGAACACAGGCACGACGAGCCCGAACGGGATGATGAGGAAGACGACGCGGGTTGATGAGGCTTGCTGCGTGTCGCGAGCAGCACCCATGTACACGGCACGCTCAGACGCGCCGCGCCATATGCCGGATCGAGCCAAGTTGCGCGAGCCGCGGGCCCGCGAGCCGATAGCCCATCCGTTGATAGAGACGCGCCGCCGGGTTGTCGACGAATACGCGTAGTTGCAGTTCAGTGAGACCGCGCGCCCGCGCCCAACGGTGCGACGTGTTCAGCAGATACGTGCCCGCGCCGCGCCGCCGATGACCTTCGGCGATCTGCACATCACGGATATGCAGCGAGTCGCCCTCTTCGGTGATACGCAACACGCCGATCCGTTCGCCGTCCACTTCGAGGATGAAATTCTCCGACTCGCGCCAGCTCGCGAGGAACAGGTCGCTGCGCCAGACGAGATGATGCCGGCGGTAGTAGCCGCCCATGTTGTTGCGCGTGAGCGCCTCGGCGAACTGGAAGTCGTCCATGCTGGCCTTGCGCAAATGGAAGGGAGATGGATCGTCGGTCGGGTCGAGCATCGCGCTGAGGACGAAAGAGTCGGTCCGCTCAACGTTAAGACACGCGGCGCGCGCTGGCAATGGCTGTTTGCCCCACAGCGGCGCATGAGTGATCCGCGACGCTCGCGCAAGTGACCAGTAAGTGGGAAGCGCAAAACAAAAAGCCCGCTGACAACTCAGCGGGCTTCCTATTTTCTGGCGGAGCGGACGGGACTCGAACCCGCGACCCCCGGCGTGACAGGCCGGTATTCTAACCGACTGAACTACCGCTCCAGTCTTGCTACCTGACTTGCGAGCGTCGGTTAGATCTCTCGCAAGCGCATTACCTGAATCTCAAGTAACGCCAGTATCTGGCGTCCCCTAGGGGATTCGAACCCCTGTACTCACCGTGAAAGGGTGATGTCCTAGGCCTCTAGACGAAGGGGACAACGTACTTCACATCTTACTGCTTACACCTTTAACGAAAAAGCCCGCTCACCGAACGGGCTTAATCTGGCGGAGTGGACGGGACTCGAACCCGCGACCCCCGGCGTGACAGGCCGGTATTCTAACCGACTGAACTACCACTCCAGTCTTGCTACCCAACTTGCGAGCGCCGGTTAGATCTCTCGCAAGCGCATTACCTGAATCTCAAGTAACGCCAGTATTTGGCGTCCCCTAGGGGATTCGAACCCCTGTACTCACCGTGAAAGGGTGATGTCCTAGGCCTCTAGACGAAGGGGACATAATCTTTTCAGATCTGTCTCGCTCTTGCTGCCAACCTCATTCATCAGCAGCGAAGACCGCTATTCTAACTGCTTTACAACCGTTTGTGAAGTCTTTTTTTCTACAACTTCCAGCTAACCGGAAGAACTTCACTCTGCTCTGATGGTGGAGGTAAGCGGGATCGAACCGCTGACCTCTTGCATGCCATGCAAGCGCTCTCCCAGCTGAGCTATACCCCCTTGCAGAACAGAAGCGAGATTGTAGTGAGCAAATTTCGCTTTGTAAATACCTCTTGAACCGCTTTCTGCAATTTTTTTGCGAAGCCGTGAATACATCACACACAGCCTCGCTTCGCCCGCTTAAGCGAGGGCCTTTTCGACGCGGCTCACGACGACATCGCGACCAAACAGCATCAACACGCTATCGATGGAAGGCGTGTGCGTCGTGCCTGCAACCAGCAAGCGTACGGGCATCGCGAGCTGCGGCATCTTCAGCTTGTGCGTGCCGAGCGTTGCCTTGAGCGCGGCAGCGATGCCTTCCTTGGTCCATTCGCAGGTCTTCAACGCGGCGGCGAGATCGGCGAGCGCCGGGCGCACGACGTCCGTCACATGCTGCGCGAGTGCTTCGGCATCCGGATTCGGCTCGCGATAAAACATCGCGGCGTTCTCCACGACCTCCTTCACCGTCGACGCGCGGTCCTTCATCAGGCCGATCACGCCCACGACATCTGCGCCCTTCGCTAGCGTCGCTTCATCGATGCCGAGCACCGAGAAGAACGGCTTGCTCAGTTCGGCGAGACGCGCGTTGTCCGCTTCCTTGATGTAGTGGTTGTTCAGCCAGTTGAGCTTGTTGTGGTCGTACTGCGCCGGAGACTTGCCCAGGTGCTCGAGATCGAACCATTCGACCAGCTGTTCACGCGAGAAAATTTCAGCGTCGCCATGCGACCAGCCCAGACGTGCGAGATAGTTCAGCACCGCTTCCGGCAGATAGCCTTCATCGCGATAACCCATCACGCTCATCGCGCCATGGCGCTTGCTCATCTTTTCGCCCTGCTCGTTCAGCACGGTCGGCAAGTGTGCATAGACGGGCGGCTCGGCGCCGAGCGCGCGCAGAATGTTGATCTGGCGCGGCGTGTTGTTCACGTGATCGTCGCCGCGAATCACGTGCGTGATCTTCATGTCGAGATCGTCGACGACCACGCAGAAGTTATAGGTCGGCGTGCCATCCGGACGCGCGATCACGAGATCGTCGAGTTCTTCGTTCGAAATTTCGACGCGGCCCTTCACAGCATCGTCCCACGCGACCACGCCTGTCAGCGGATTGCGGAAACGCAGCACGGGCTGCACGCCTTCGGGCGGCTCCGGCAGCACCTTGCCGGGTTCCGGGCGCCACGTGCCGTCGTAGCGCGGCTTTTCACCCGCGGCACGCTGACGCTCGCGCAACGCGTCGAGTTCTTCCGTCGACATGTAGCACGGGTACACGAGGCCCTGCTCCTGCATCTGCTTGAGCACTTCGCGATAACGGTCCATGCGCTGCATCTGGTAGAACGGGCCTTCGTCGTAATCGAGGCCGAGCCATTGCATGCCTTCGAGAATCGCATCGACGGATTGTTCGGTCGAGCGTTCGACGTCGGTGTCCTCGATACGCAGCACGAACACGCCCTTCGATTTGCGCGCAAACGCCCACGGATACAGCGCAGAGCGAATGTTGCCGAGGTGAATGAAGCCGGTGGGGCTCGGTGCGAAGCGGGTACGAATGGGAGTGGTCATGTGCGGTAACTCGAAGACGGATGCTTGCGCCGGCGAACATCGAAACCTGGCGCGGCAACGAAAACGGTTCGCGCCCGACGACGGCAACAACGGCAGACGGCGGCTGGCGGCGGTGCGAACGCGATGAAAAAGAGAGTCGAATTATACCCGCCGGCACTGACAACATGAGTGCGCGAGCTTGCGGGTTCGCCGCGCGAGCGGATGCGCAGCGGCGTTTGCACGGGTCAATGTTGTCGGCACCCGATACTGACAATCGAACCAGTAGACGCTTTCCTCAGCCAGTTGTCGCCGCGCCCCCGCTTTGCATTATGATGTGCGCGCGCTGCCGCCTGGCTGCGGACAGCGCGCCCCGATCGCCGCCGGCGATCACCTTCGCAAGACACGCGGCGCGACGCTTTCGCCTCTACGTCGGCGCCGTCGCTGGAGAATTCGTTGAAACCGTCATCGCCACGTTTGTCCCGCCGCACGTTCTCGATTGCTGCGGCTTCTGCTGTGCTGTCCGCCTGCGCGTCGACGGGGAGCAAGCCCGACACCGTCACGCCCACGCCCAGCACGGCATCCAATCCGCCGACGACGCCCGTCATCAAGCCTCAGCGACCGCTGCGCGTCGGGCTCGCGCTCGGCGGCGGCGCGGCGCGCGGTTTCGCGCATATCGGCGTGATCAAGGCGCTGGAGGCGCGCAACATCCAGGTCGATCTGATCTGCGGCACGAGCGCCGGCTCGGTGGTCGGCGCGTTGTACGCGTCGGGTTTGAACGGTTTCGCGCTCAACAAGCTCGCGCTGACGATGGACGAGGCGTCGATCAGCGACTGGGCCATGCCGTTCCGCACGCGCGGCTTTCTGCAAGGCGTTGCGCTGCAGAACTATCTGAACAAGACGCTCGACAATCGCCCGATCGAGAAGATGGTGAAACCGCTAGGCGTCGTCGCAACGGATCTGAAAACCGGCCAACCGATTCTGTTCCAGCGCGGCAACACTGGCATTGCCGTGCGCGCGTCGTCGAGCGTGCCGTCGGTGTTCGAGCCTGTGAAGATCGGCGGACATGAATATGTCGACGGCGGCCTTGTCAGTCCGGTGCCGGCATCGTTCGCGCGCAAGATGGGCGCTGACTTCGTGATCGCCGTCGACATTTCCGCGCGCCCTGAAACGGCCGTCACCGAAAGCTCGTTCGACGTGCTGATGCAGACGTTTACGATCATGGGTCAGACAATCAAGGCGTACGAACTCGACAAATACGCCGACGTCGTGATCCGTCCGAATCTGAACGCAATGAGCGGCACCGACTTCGGACAACGCAATGCGGCGATTCTGGCCGGCGAGGAAGCCGCTGCGCGCGCCGCGCCCGAACTGCTGCGCAAGCTGGCAGCGGCACGCGCTACGGCCTGACGAGCTGCCAGTAAGCGTCACGCATACACAGAACCAGACGCAGCAAAGCAAAAGGCCCGCTTCGAATGAAGCGGGCCTTTTCTTTAAAACCGGTGAAGCGAAGATCGTCTTAGTTGCTGCCGCCGATCGTTGCGCTCACACGTTGACGCAGTTCCTGCTGCTGCGGCACCGTCGATTCGATACGGCGTGCGCCCGTGAAGCGCTTTTCCCAGTAACCGTCGTCCATGTCGTCGACGCGAATCGTGCTGCCTGTCGACGGCGAATGCACGAACTTGTTGTCGCCGATGTAGATGCCAACGTGCGAGAACGTGCGGCGCATCGTGTTGAAAAACACGAGATCGCCCGGCTTCAGGTCGGAAACCCGAACCTTTTCGCCGACACGGCTCATCTCTTCTGCGCGGCGCGGCAGTGCCATGCCGAGCGTGTCCTGGAACACGTAGCGCACGAAACCGCTGCAATCGAGGCCCGAATCCGGCGTATCGCCACCCCAGCGGTAGCGCACGCCGATCATGTTGAGCGCACCGACGACCACGTCGCCCGCTTTGCCGGCCATGCCGGACAGAAACGAACGAGCGCCGCTCTCGGAATTCGAGGCAGCGCTTTGCGTGTTTTGTGTGGTGGAGGACACGGAGTTCGACCCGGAAGAGGTCGAAAATGAGGCATTCTGGTTAAAGCTGCTTACTTCATCGGCGAACGCGCCGGGAGCTGCGGCCATCAGTACGCCAATGAACATCCCGGCGACGACGCGCGTGCAAGCCTGGGTTAGGTTTTGGTGCTGCATTGGTCTGGTGGTTGGTCTTGGTTAGGGCCGGTGTTGCGGTAGTTTTTGCCTGAAAATCAACAGGCTAGGAAAAAGTTTGGTCGATACTAGCCAGTAAGTATTCCTATGTCAAAACAAATAGAAAAAATCAATGACTAGGCGCACCCAATTGGTGAATGTCAAGTCGTCAAGGCCGCTTTCAATAGTTTACGTGTGTAAGGGTGACCGGGTTCCGCGAAGATCCGTTCCACATCGCCCGTCTCCACGATGGCCCCATTTTTCATCACGGCAACGCGATGGGCCATCGCGCCGATCACGGCCAGATCGTGGCTGATGAACACGAAACCCAGGTTGTATTTGCGTTGTAATCCGGCGAGCAGTTTCAACACCTGCTGCTGGATCGACACGTCGAGCGCACTGGTCGGTTCGTCGAGAATCAGGATGCGCGGCTCCAGCACCAGCGCGCGTGCAATCGCAATCCGTTGACGCTGTCCGCCCGAAAACTCATGCGGATATCGTTGTAACGCCGTGCGGTCGATCCCCACTTCGCGCAGCACCGAAATCACCTTGTCGCGGCGGCCGTCCGCGGCGAGTTGCGGCCGATGCAGCGCCAGCCCTTCGCCAACGATCTGCTCGATTGTCTGCCGCGGTGAAAGTGAACTAAAAGGATCCTGAAAGACCACCTGCATGTTCGAGCGCAGCGTGGTCTGATCGCGTCCTTTATAACTGCCGAGCGCCCTGCCCTGAAACTCGATCGCGCCGTGCGAGGTCTTTTGCAGCCCGAGCAGCGCCATTGCGAGCGTCGATTTACCCGAACCCGACTCGCCGACGATGCCCAAGGTCTCGCCCTGCCGCACCGACACCGATGCATCATCGACGGCGCGAAAGCGTCCTGACTGAAACCAGCCAGCAAAACCCGGCAGCTTTGTCTTGAAATCGACGCTGACGTCGCGTGCGTCGAGCAGCACGGGCGCGATTGGGAGCACAGGCACGACGGTGCGTTCCGGACGGCTTTGCAGCAGGCGTTGCGTGTACGGATGCTGCGGCGACGCGAACAGCGTGTCGACCGATCCGCTCTCGACCAGCACGCCCTTCTCCATT
Source organism: Burkholderia sp. Ac-20365 (assembly GCF_017104715.1). Taxonomy (GTDB): domain Bacteria; phylum Pseudomonadota; class Gammaproteobacteria; order Burkholderiales; family Burkholderiaceae; genus Paraburkholderia. The sequence goes on along the minus strand of NZ_JAAGPI010000009.1, from coordinate 256,274 downwards.
ACCGCGACGCGTTGCGCGAAATGCCGCACGAGGTTCAGATCGTGCGTAATCAGCAGCACGGCCATGCCGCGTTTTTCGGCTTCGTCGCGTTGCAGTTCGAGCAGCAGTTCGACGATCTGCGCGCGAATCGTCACGTCGAGCGCGGTCGTCGGCTCATCGGCGAGCAAAAGGCGCGGACGGCAGGCGAGCGCCATCGCGATCATCGCGCGCTGCCGCTGTCCGCCCGACAACTGATGCGGATAGCTGTTCACGCGCTTGCCTGGCTCCGTGATGCCCGTGCGTTCGAGCAACGCGACCGCGCGCTTGCGCGCCTCGTTGGCGCTCACGCCGTCGTGCAGCACGATGGTTTCCGCGATCTGATCGCCGATCGTGTACAGCGGATTGAGCGCCGTCATCGGCTCCTGGAAGATCATCGCGATGTCGGAGCCGCGTAGTCCGCGCATCTCGCGCTCGCTCTTCATGAGCAGATCTTCGCCGTCGAAGCGCACCACGCCGCTGGTCTGCGCGTCGGTCAACAGACGCAAAATCGACAGCGCCGTCACGCTCTTGCCCGAACCCGACTCGCCCACCAGCGCGACACGCTCGCCGCGTCCGATCGCAAGCGATACATCGTCGACAGCCACCGTGTCGCCGAAGCTCACACGCAGATGCTCGAGTTCGAGCAGCGGCCCGTCGTATTTCGTTGGGGTCGCGCTCACTGGTTGCCTCCCGCCTTCATCGCGTCGGCGATACGCGTGTCGAGCGCATTGCGCAGCGCGTCGCCCATGAACGTCAACAGCAGCAGCGTCACGACGAGCACGCCGAAGGTCGACATCGAAATCCACCAGGCGTCGAGATTCGCCTTGCCTTGCGCGAGCAGTTCGCCAAGGCTTGGCGTCGGAGGCGGCACGCCAAGGCCGAGAAAGTCGAGACTCGTGAGCGCCAGAATCGCGCCGCTCATGCGGAACGGCAGGAAGGTGATGACGGGCGTCAGGCTGTTGGGCAGCACATGTCGCCAGATGATCTGCCAGTTCGACAAGCCCATCGCGCGTGCAGCGCGCACGTAATCCTGCTGGCGGTTGCGCAAAAACTCGGCGCGCACGTAATCGGCGAGCCCGATCCAGCCGAACAGCGACAACAGCACGATCAACAGGATGAAGCCCGGCTCAAAAATCGACGCGAAGATGATCAGCAGATACAGCTCCGGCATCGCGCTCCAGATTTCGATCAGACGCTGCCCGATGATGTCCGTCTTGCCGCCGAAGAAACCTTGCACGGCGCCCGCCAGCACGCCGAGCACGGTGCCGATGACAGTCAGCACCAGCGCGAACTCCACCGATACCCGAAAGCCATACACGAGCCGCGCGAACAGATCGCGGCCACGGTCGTCGGTGCCGAGCCAGTTGTCACGCGAAGGCGGCGCGGGGTTCGGCGCTTTCGAGAAGTAGTTGAGCGTGTCGTAGTAGTAGTGATTCAGCGGATAGACCGCGAAGTTGCCCGGCGCGTCGAAACGATGCTTGATGTACGGGTCGAGATAATCGGCGGGCGTCGGGAAGTCGCCGCCGAAGGTCGTCTCGGCGTATTCCTTCACGAGCGGAAAATAGTAATGGCCGTCGTAGCGCACAACGAGCGGCTTGTCGTTCGACCACAGCGGCGCAGCCAGGCTCGCCGCAAACGCGACGATGAAGACGATCAGGCTCCAGTAACCAAGGCGCTGCTGCCGGAAGCGCGCCCATACGCGGCGCGCGGGCGACGGCGACACGAACGCGCGCACCGGCTGCGCGCGCGACACTTCGGCATCTGTACGGACGCGGCTCAAATCAGCGCTCCAGTTGTTCGAATTGAATGCGTGGGTCGACCCACACATAGCAGAGATCGGAGATGAGCTTGGTCGCGAGCCCGATCAGCGTGAAAAGATAGAGCGTGCCGAGCACGACGGGATAATCGCGCCGCACCACCGACTCATACGACAGCAGCCCGAGCCCATCGAGCGAGAACAGCGTCTCGATCAGCAGACTGCCCGTGAAAAACGCGCCGATAAACGCGGCCGGAAAGCCGACGATCAGCGGCAGCAGCGCATTGCGGAACACGTGCTTCCACAGCACGCGCCGCTCCGACAGCCCTTTCGCGCGCGCGGTCAGCACATATTGCTTGCGGATTTCATCGAGGAACGCGTTTTTGGTCAGCATCGTCACGACCGCAAAACTGCCGACCACGGACGCCACGATCGGCAGCGTGATGTGCCACAGGTAGTCGAGAACCTTGCCGAACACACTCAACTGATCCCAGTTATCGGAGGTGAGATTGCGCAGCGGAAACAGTTGCAGGAACGAACCGCCGCCGAACAGCACGAGCAGCAGCACGCCGAGCACGAACCCCGGAATCGCGTAGCCGATCAGCACGATCAGGCTCGTCGCGATATCGAAACGCGAGCCGTTGCGCACGGCCTTCGCAATGCCCAGCGGCACCGATATCAGATACGTGAGGAAGAACGTCCACAGCCCGATGCTGATCGACACAGGCAGCTTCGACACGATCAGCGACCACACGCTTTGATGACGGAAATAGCTTTGTCCGAGATCGAAGTGCGAGAAACGCTTGAGCATCAGCCAGTAACGTTCGAGCGGCGGTTTGTCGAAGCCGTAGAGCGCCTTCAGTTGCGCGATCTGCTGCGCGTCGACGCCGCTATGCGCGCGCAATCCGAACGGCGTGCCGCCTTCGGCCGTATTACGGCGCAACTCGTGCACGGCCTGCTCGACGGGTCCGCCCGGCACGAACTGGATCACGACGAAAGTCAGCGTCAACACGCCGATCAGCGTCGGGATCATCAACAGCAGACGTTTGAGGATGTAGCTCCACATGGCGGCAGTCCAGAATCAAGAGTGCATGAGGGTCACGTATGGCGCGTTCATTGCGGGCTCGCGAACCACCACATCGACGTGATCCATCCTTCCGCTCCATAGTACAGCGGCAAGGTCGCGGGCCAGGCAAGCCCGCGCTTGTACGCCACGCGATGCGTCGCGCTGTACCAGTGCGGGACCATGTAATAACCGTTGATCAGCACGCGATCGAGCGCGTGCGTGGCATCGACGAGTTGCTCGCGCGTCTGCGCGCCGACCAGCGCGCGCAGGATCGCATCGACGGCCGGCGACTTCAGGCCGATCAGATTGCCCGAGCCGGGCTCGTCGGCGGCCTTGCTGCCGAAGCGGTCGATCATGTCCGCGCCCGGCACCTGCACGTCGGGGAAACGGATCGTCGTGACATCGAAATCGAAGGCGTCGAGACGCTTCTGATACACCGCGAAGTCCGCCGTGCGCGTGCGCGCCTCGATACCGAGCTTCTTCAGATTGCGGATGTAGGTCGCGTAGACGGGATCGAACGAAGACGACGACCCCGAGTCGTCGAGTATCTCGAACACGAATGGCTCGCCCTTCGCGTTGCGCAAGGCGCCGTCGCGATAGGTCCAGCCCGCCTGCGCGAGCAGCGCGCGCGCCTCGAGCAGATTCGCGCGCAGCGAGCCCGGTGGATCGGTGTCGGGCTGCTTCGGTGGCACGCCGAATACGGAAGGCTCCAGTTTCGCGCGCCACGGCTCGAGCAACGCCAGTTCACCCGGCGACGGCAGGCCCTTCGCCTGAAGATCGGTATTGACGAAGTAGCTGTCGATGCGCCGGTACTGGCTGTAGAACAGTTGCCGGTTGAGCCACTGGAAGTCGAGCGCGAGATCGAGCGCGCGGCGCACACGCACGTCAGAGAAAAGCGGCCGGCGCTGGTTCAGGATGAAGCCCTGCATCCCCGTGCCGTTATGTTGGGGAAATTCGCGTTTGATGAGTTCGCCGCTATCGAATTTCTTGCCGACATCACGCCGCACCCAGTTGCGCGCAACATACTCGACGAGCGCGTCGTACTCGCCCGCCTTGAACGCTTCGAGACGCGCGGTGCCGTCCGAATACAGCTTGTAGTTGATACGCTCGAAGTTATACATGCCGACGCGCACCGGCAGCTTGTCGCCCCAGTACTTCGGGTCGCGCTTATAGGTGATCGTGCGGCCGTTGTCGTAGCTCTCGATCAGATACGGCCCACTGCCGATCGGCCTTTCAAACGCGAGTTGATCGAAAGACGTGCGGCTGCCGTCGGGCTTCACGCCCCACTTGCGCGAGAACACGGGCATGCCGCCCGCGAGCAACGGCAGTTCGCGATCGTGCTGCTTGAATTCGAAGCGCACCGTCGCCGGATCGACAATCACGCAACGCACGATCTCCGCGAAATATGCGGCGAACTGCGGCGCGGCCTTCGGGCTCTTCAAGGTATCGAACGAGAACTTCACGTCTTCGGCGGTGACGGGATCGCCATTCGAAAAGTGCGCGCGCGAGTTGATGTGGAACGTGGTCGACAGGCCGTCGGGCGCAACGTTGATGTCGTCGGCGAGCAGGCCGTAGGCGGAAGCGACTTCGTCGGCGCTGCCCGTCGTCAGGCTTTCGAACAGCAGCCCGATGCCAGGCGCCGCGCTGCCGCGCAGCGTGAACGGATTGAACTTGTCGAAGCTCGTGGAACGGTCGGGGTTCGCCAGCACCAGCGTGCCGCCGCGCGGCGCGTCGGGATTGACGTAGTCGAAATGCTTGAAGTCGGGCGGATATTTCGGGCTGCCGTACTGCGCAATCGCATAGGCGGCGTGCGCATGCTGCGCCGTCACAGGAGACAACGCGATCAACGCGCCGACGCACGCGGTGAACACCGCGCGCGGCATCGCCTCGTAACGGACACGCGACAGCCGACCTGGCAGCGAACGAATCAGAGTGCGCCATACCCGGCGCGGCGCTTCAACCCGTCGCGTGCCTGCTGTCATAGGTGCCTTGTTTGGTCGGTGGGCGGTTGCAATGTGAGAGAATTCTACCCAAAATCCCGCGCGTTCCCGCACTCTGTCATCGCGGCGCGCTGACCTCATTAGGAGAATTCATGGGCTTCCTCGCTGGTAAACGAATCTTGCTGACAGGCCTCCTGTCGAACCGTTCGATCGCGTACGGTATCGCACAGGCCTGCAAGCGCGAAGGCGCCGAACTCGCGTTCACGTATGTCGGCGAGCGCTTCAAGGACCGCATCACCGAATTCGCAACCGAATTCGGCAGCAACCTGGTGTTCCCGTGCGACGTCGCAGACGACGCGCAAATCGACGCGCTCTTCACGTCGCTGAAAGAACATTGGGACAGCCTCGACGGTCTCGTTCATTCGATCGGCTTCGCGCCGCGTGAAGCGATCGCGGGCGATTTCCTCGACGGCATGACGCGCGAAAACTTCCGCATCGCGCACGACATCTCCGCGTACAGCTTCCCTGCCCTCGCAAAAGCCGCGCTGCCGATGCTGTCGAACGATGCAGCACTGCTCACGCTATCCTATCTCGGCTCGGAAAAAGCGATCCCGAACTACAACACGATGGGCCTCGCGAAGGCATCGCTCGAAGCGAGCGTGCGTTACCTGGCTGTGTCGCTCGGCGACAAGGGCATTCGCGTGAACGGCATTTCGGCGGGCCCGATCAAGACGCTCGCGGCGAGCGGCATCAAGGGCTTCGGCAAGATTCTCGACTTCGTCGAAGACAATGCGCCGCTCAAGCGCAATGTCACGATCGAACAGGTCGGCAATGCAGCAGCGTTCCTGATGTCGGATCTCGCGGCCGGTGTAACGGCTGAGATCATGCACGTGGATAGCGGCTTCAGCAACGTGGTCGGCGGGATGGCAGCTGTCGCCGAATAAGCGCGCCTGCTTCAATGCACACGTCGTTGCATGTGCAACGATAAAAAAACCGCCCCTCGGGGCGGTTTTTTGTTGGGCGCTCGATATGCGCCGCGGGATCAATGCCAGCCGTTATGGCGGCCGTTGTCCCAGTGACCATGGCCATGATCGTAGCCGCCATGATGGCGATACCAGTCGTCGCGGCCCCAGTAGCGGCGACCATCCCAGTAACGATCGCCATGCCAGCCAACCACGACGGCGGGCGCGACCACGACAGGCGCCGGCTGATACACGACGGGCGGCGGCGGGGGCGGCGGCGGTGCATACACAGGCGCCGGCGCGACATAGACGGGAGCGGGAATACCGATGTTGACACCGACGTTCAGTCCCCCAGCCATCGCCGCACTCGACGCGCCAATCGCGAGCACGCCGGCGATCAACGGGATAAGACGCATGGACTTCATGGTTTCACCTTTTCTTTGCTTTGCGGGAGTTGTGTTTATCTCGACTGCTTGATTCGAATATAACAAAGCAACCCTTCACGCGTATTTCAACTTTGTAATAACTGATGCATAACTTCGCATTCGAATGCACGCCGTAACGTCCGGTTACACGCGACAGCATTTGGTCATATGCGATGACCTTCTGTTGTTGCGTGCACGCACATTTCGCGGGTTGCGTGCGTATCTGGCAAGCGCGTCGCCGACGCAGCAGCAGTTCGTTTGGTTATGCCAGGCAAATCCACGCAAATGAGATATCCGGCATAAACGATCGATCTGCATATGCAATGCAAACGCAATTCGCCAATACCGACGTTTACGGATGCGCGGATAAAAAGTTGAGTGCGAGCGACTCGAAGACATTCACTCAGCAACGCGAATCATGCGCGTAAAAAAACAAAACCCCGCAGAGCCTTGACTCTGCGGGGTTCCACCGCCATTTCTGGCGGAGACGGAGGGATTCGAACCCTCGATCCAGGTTTTGGCCCAGATGCTCCCTTAGCAGGGGAGTGCCTTCGACCTCTCGGCCACGTCTCCCAAACTTTCGCTTGCGCCAGGGAGGCAGCGCAACGAAGCCAAGATAATAGCGGGTTCAAAGCCTCAGGTCAATTTTTACTTCACACTTTTTGTGCCAGAGACGTCATTTCGATGACATCTCCTCGACCCGACGCACAATCACCCGCTTCATCTTCAACAACCTTCACGCACTTGCCCATCACCGCAGCAACGGACCGCGTGATTCACATCAAGCCTGATCGAGTTCGAATGCCTTATGTAGCGCGCGCACGGCGAGCTCCATGTACTTCTCGTCGATCAACACGGAGATCTTGATTTCCGACGTCGAGATCATCTGGATGTTGATGCCCTCTTCCGACAGCGTGCGGAACATCTTGCTCGCGATGCCCACGTGCGAACGCATGCCGACGCCAACCACCGAGACCTTCGACACCTTCGGATCGCCCAGTACCTGCTCGGCGTTCACATGACCCTTCACCTGGTTCGTGAGGATCTCCATCGCGCGCTGATAGTCGCCGCGACCGACCGTGAACGTGAACGCCGTCTTGCCCTCGACGCTCTGGTTCTGGATGATCATGTCGACATCGATATTCGCGTCGGCGACGGGGCCGAGGATCTGATATGCGATGCCCGGCTTGTCGGGCACACCCATCACGGCGATACGGGCTTCGTCACGCTGAAACGCGATTCCCGAGATGACTGCTTTTTCCATGGTTTCGTCTTCTTCAAAAGTAATCAGGGTGCCCGACTTCATTTCTTCGTCGAGCGACATCAGCGGATCGGTCAGGCTGGACAGCACGCGCGTCTTGACCTGATATTTGCCGGCGAATTCCACCGAGCGGATCTGCAGCACCTTCGAACCGAGGCTGGCCATTTCCAGCATTTCTTCGAACGTCACGCGGTCCAGACGGCGCGCCTCTTCAACCACGCGCGGGTCCGTCGTGTAGACGCCGTCGACGTCCGTGTAGATCAGGCATTCGTCCGCTTTCAGCGCGGCTGCCACTGCGACCGCCGACGTGTCCGAGCCGCCGCGGCCGAGCGTCGTGATATGGCCTTCCGGGTCGATGCCCTGAAAGCCCGTGATGACAACGACCTTGCCTTCGTCGAGATCGCGCAGGACGCGCTCGCCGTCGATGTCGCTGATGCGCGCTTTCGTGAACGCGCTATCCGTTTTGACGGGCACTTGCCAGCCGGTGTAGCTGACGGCATCGACGCCTGCGTCATGCAGCGCGATGGACAGCAGGCCAACGCTGACCTGTTCGCCCGTCGCCGCGATCATGTCGAGTTCGCGCGGGCTCGGCTGGGGCGAAATTTCTTTCGCGAGACCCAGCAGGCGGTTCGTTTCGCCGGACATCGCCGAGGGCACCACGACCATCTTGTGGCCTGCCTTTTGCCATTTCGCGACGCGCTTCGCGACGTTCTTGATGCGCTCGACCGAGCCCATCGATGTGCCGCCGTATTTGTGTACGATGAGTGCCATTGTCGTTCTGAACTGAAGGAGAAACTGATACGCCAACCGGTACGCGCCGGGCGCGCTGGAGACGGCCGCACAAAGAAAGCACAGGGCACAACGTTCGGGAACGACGGCGCAGTGTGGCGGCGCAGATGCAGCGCGCGTGCTGGACGCGCGGATTTGCCGGGTTTGCTTTTTTCCAGCCCTGCCGGTACCTGCCGATAAACAGGGCTGACGGACGGACGCTAACGGGATGGCTAACTGACGCTAACGGGGCTTGAAGCGCGCCCGGGCGTTCGCATAAGAACAGCCGGTAACACGACAAAAAGCGACTCGGGCAAACAAGTTACCCTACATGATCGGCAATAAAAAGACAAGCCGCAATCCGGGCAAAAGCGGGTGCAAATGCTTGTCGGAGAAGGATTTGCGGCGATTGTTGCGTGCGTGTGACGATGGCCGTCCGGTCGGTCGGGCAACGCCCGCGCGAGACGCGGACGTCAGGCGAGCGTGAGATCCTCGCGCCATTCGATCCTGATCCAGCGGCCACTCTGATCTGACGCCGGCTGCGCCGATACGCTCCGGTTGACGCCGATCAACGGCACGAACAGCAGTTCGTCGCCGGCGAACAGCAACGGGACATCGCGCTTCCACGACGGCACGCCGCGCTCCTGAAAGAGATTCTTCAATGTGCGGCTCGGGCCGCTTGCGGTGCTGCGCATCCGTTCGCCGCCGCGACGCGAGCGCGCGACGAGCGGCGCGCGTGTCAACACGTCAACGGGAATGGCGTCGGGTGTGTCGGCGTTCGCGTCGCTGAACACGAACGTGCCGCGCCATTGCGGCACGCGCCACACGCTTTGCCCTTGCCACACGAGCGCGCTTTCAGTGCGTTCCACGAGCGCCGTTTCGTCGGCAGGATCGGCGCTGTCACCCGCTTCCCAATAGACCTGTCCGCGATAGCTGCGCAATGCCTGCCCCGCGTGATCGACTCGCAAGCTGTGCCCGTCGCCGATCTCGCGCAACTGGCGCAGCGCATCCGACAAACGTGCAGTCGATGCAGCGGGCAGCCCGAGCGTGCGCATCCAGTAGCGCAGCAGGTTGGCGCCGCGGTCGTCATCGAGCGCGAGCAACGCGTCGTGACGCAGCGCGCCCTCTTCGTCTCCGCGCGCGGTTTGCAGATCGATGCGCGCCAGTTCGTCGAGCAAACGCTGCGCCGACGCCGCATGTGCAGCCGTGCGGGCAAGCGCGTCGCGAAATCCCGGAAAGTGCACGGCAAGACCCGGCAGCACGTCGTGACGCAACGCATTGCGTGCGTAGCGCGTGTCGGCATTCGATTCGTCATCGATCCAGCGCAGATCGCGCGCATGCGCGTATTGCTCGAGTTGCGCACGCAGCAGATGAAGCAGCGGACGCATACGCGTAACCGACGCGCCCGACGGCAAATATTCCGGCGCCATCGCCGCGAGTCCCGCCAGCCCTGCGCCACGCAGCAGTTGAAGCAGCACGGTTTCGGCCTGATCGTCTGCATGCTGCGCGAGCCACAGTGTGTGCACGCCGTGCTGCGCGCACAACGCATCGAGCGCGCGATAACGCGCGTCACGCGCCGCCGCTTCCACGCCAAGTCCAGCCGAGCGCGACACATCGACATGTAGCGACGCAAACTCGACGTCCCGCTCGTGCGCAAACGCGGCGCAATGCACGAGCCATTCGTCGGCATTGGCGCTCAGACCGTGATGAATATGAAACGCGATACAACGCGACGCACCGCCGGCGCGCGCCGCCGCATCGAGCAGCACGCTCGAATCGACGCCTCCGCTGAATGCAATCGCGACGCGTGCATCGGCAGGCAAGGCGCCAAAAACAACGCCGACCGCATCGAGAACGAGGCGGTCGGCGGGAGTGTCGGCAGTGGGAGTCACGTTGTGACGGCGCGTGAAAATCAGAGCGCCTTCAGACGATAACGCAGGCGCTTACGCGCCCGGCGTCGTTTCCTTGAACTTGCCGTACGCCATCAGGCGTTCGAAGCGGCGTTGACGCAGATCGTTCGTGCTCATGCCCTGGAACTGGCGCAGCGAATCGGCGAGCGCACGGCGCAGCAGCGCTGCCATGCCCTTCGGGTCGCGATGCGCGCCACCAAGCGGCTCGTTGACGATCTTGTCGATCAGGTTCAGCGCCTTCAGACGATGTGCCGTCAGACCCAGCGCTTCCGCTGCTTCAGGCGCCTTCGCCGCGCTCTTCCACAGAATCGACGCGCAGCCTTCCGGCGAGATCACCGAGTACGTCGAGAACTGGAGCATCAGCACGCTGTCAGCCACAGCGACAGCCAGCGCGCCGCCCGAACCGCCTTCACCGATGATCGTCGAAATGATCGGCGTCTTCAGTTCGGCCATCACATACAGATTGCGACCGATCGCTTCGGACTGGCCACGCTCTTCCGCGCCGATGCCCGGGTACGCGCCCGGCGTGTCGATGAACGTGAAAAGCGGCAGACCGAACTTTTCGGCCAGACGCATCAGCCGTTCGGCCTTGCGATAGCCTTCAGGACGCGGCATGCCGAAGTTGCGCAGCGCGCGCTCCTTCGTGTCGCGGCCCTTCTGATGGCCGATCACCATGCACGGCTGGCCATTGAAACGCGCGAGGCCGCCGACGATCGACAGGTCGTCCGCAAACGAGCGGTCGCCATGCAGTTCGTGGAAGTCGGTGAACAGTTCGTTGATGTAATCCTGCGTGTACGGACGCTGCGGATGACGGGCGATTTGCGAAACCTGCCACGGCGACAGGTTCGTATACAGATCCTTCGTAAGCTGCTGGCTCTTCTTCGACAGCCGCTCGATCTCTTCCGAAATATCGACGGCCGAATCGTCCTGCACGAAGCGCAATTCTTCGATTTTCGCTTCGAGCTCCGCGATCGGCTGCTCGAAATCCAGAAAGGTGGTCTTCATTGGTTTTTAATCCTTGGACTTACCGGCAGCGCGTATTCTAACCGCGCGCGCCCATGTCAAAACCGTCACGAATCTATCGATTTTAACAAATCAATAGACTCCGACGGTTTCCGCTTGCTTGTTCAGTGTTTGAATCAGTTGCTGGATCAGTTGCCCGCGGGCGCCGGATCGAGGCTGCGCCACATATACCACGTCGCGACGGTGCGCCACGGTTCCCAGTTCGCGGCCACTTCACGCGCTTCGCTGCGCGTCACCGGCTCCCCGCTGAAATAGTTCTGACTGATCGCGTGGATCAGATTCGGATCGTCGAGCGGCAGCACGTCGGGACGCGACAGGTCGAAGATCAGAAACATCTCGGCCGTCCAGCGGCTGATGCCGCGAATCTGCGTCAGCTCGGCGATCACATCCTCGTCTTCCATCGACGTCCACTTGCCGACGTGCAGCGCACCCGACACGAAGTGATGCGCGAGATCGAGAATGTACTCGGCCTTGCGCTTCGACACGCCGCAGTTCATCAGATTGTCCTGCCCGAGCTTGATGACCTGCTGCGGCACGAGCTTCGGACAGGCGGCGACGATACGCTGCCACATCGCCTGCGCGGACGCGACCGAAATCTGCTGGCCGATCACCGAGCGCGCGAGCGTGACGAACGGATCCGCACGGCTCGACAGATGCACTGGGCCGAACTTCGGAATCAGCTTCTTAAGAATGCGATCGCGCTTGACGAGGTCGGCGCATGCCTTGTCCCAGTAAGCCGGACGCGTGACGACGACCGACGACTGCGTGTCGGCCTGAGCAGCCTGTTCGCCATCTGCCGGCGACACTGCCGCGCGCGGCTTGCGCACCGTTTCCGCTTCGTGGCTTTCGCGCGCGAGTTCCTGCACGTCGCCCGCGAGGTCCGCGGGCAGCGAGCCATTGCTCTTCGCGTGGACAGCACGGGCGCGCGACGGCTTCAGACCCGCCACTTCCGTGAGGTCAGCGCCGTTGGGCTGGCGCTTCGACGCCGGTTGCTTCGCGAGCGCGCCATGCGCACTTGCCGTTTTGCGCGGCGCGTGAAGGCCCGCCTTCACGCCTTTCGCCGACGCCGATTTCACCGCCACCTTCGCTGCGCCGTTTCGCGCACGCACTGCCTTTACCTTAGCTGCCGCGTTTGATTGAGACGTGGCCCGTTTAGCCGGCGTCTTCGTGGCCGTTGCCATCCTGCCTCCTGCCTGGCGAGTCGATCAGTGGGAAGTACGAGGTGCGCTCAAACGCGCCGCCACTCGGTCAACCCGCCCGGTTTGTCTTCGAGCGCAATACCGGCGTCCAGCAATTCCTTGCGGATCCGATCTGCCTCGGCGTAGTCCTTTGCCTGCTTTGCGGCGACGCGCGCGGCGATCTTCGCTTCGATCGCTGCGACATCGAGCGCACCCTCGCCAACGCTGCCCGCCGCCTGCTGCAGATACTCACGCGGCTCGCGCCTGAGCAGGCCGAGCACGAGCGCGAGACCGTGCAGTTGACGCGCGAGCGCCGCATCGCGTGTGCGGTTCACTTCGCTGGCAAGTTCAAACAGCACGGAAACGGCGACAGGCGTATTGAAGTCGTCGTTCATCGCCGCGCGAAAACGCTGCGCGTGCGCTTCGTTCCAGTCGACCTCGCCCGCTTGCGGCGGCGTATCCTTCAATGCCGTGTAAAGACGCGCGAGCGCGCCGCGTGCGTCGTCGAGATGCACATCGCTGTAGTTGAGCGGCGAACGGTAATGCGCGCGCGCAATGAAGAACCGCACCACTTCGGCGTCGTACTTCGCGAGCACCTCGCGGATCGTGAAGAAGTTGCCGAGCGACTTCGACATCTTCTCATTGTCGATCTGCACGTAGCCGTTGTGCATCCAGTAATTGACGAAGGTTTGGCGCGTAGCGCCTTCACTTTGTGCGATTTCGTTTTCGTGGTGCGGAAACTGCAGATCCTGGCCGCCGCCATGAATGTCGAAATGTTCGCCGAGCAGCGTGCAACCCATCGCCGAGCACTCGATGTGCCAACCTGGACGCCCGCGCCCGTACTTCGAATCCCAGCCCGTGTCGGCGGGTTCGTCGGCCTTCGACTGCTTCCACAGCACGAAGTCGAGCGGGTCCTGCTTCGCGTCATTCGCGGCCACGCGCTCGCCCGCGCGCAGATCTTCGAGCGACTTGCCCGACAGCGCGCCATAGTTAGCGAACTTGCGAACCGCGTAGTTCACGTCGCCGTCGGCGGCCTGATACGCGTAGCCGTTCTGCTCGAGCTTCTCGATCATGCCGAGCATCTGAGGAATGTATTCCGTCGCGCGCGGTTCGAGATCCGGCCGCTCGATACCAAGCGCGTCCGCGTCTTCGTGCAGCGCCGTGATGAAACGGTCCGTCAGCGAGCGGATGGTTTCGCCGTTCTCGACCGCACGGCGAATGATCTTGTCGTCGATATCGGTGATATTGCGCACATAGGTGACCTTGTAACCGAGCGTGCGCAGCCAGCGCTGCACGATGTCGAACACGACCATCACCCGCGCATGGCCCACGTGACAGTAGTCGTACACCGTCATCCCGCAGACATACATACGCACTTCGCCTTCATGAAGCGGCACGAACTTTTGCTTGTCACGCGCGAGCGTGTTGTAGATGCGCAGAGATTCCATAGAGACGATGCGTGGGCCGAAAGAAATCCGCTTGGTGTTCGTTCATACCGCGCCCGAACAAAGCATGCAACCACTAGCACGCAAAATGGGGAGATCGGTATGGCTGACAGCATGTCGCGCAAACGGGCGGGATCAGGCTGACGTCAAAGCGGAGACGACCACGAGTGGCGAAAAGACAGTCTGTGGTTCGACGGAACGCGCAGACCTTTTGTTAGAATGGGTCGGAGTATAACATCCCGACCTGAGCCTATGAAACACTCCAGCGGCCGCGCGCGAGGCGCCACGCCCCTCTTCGCGACGGCGCTCCGTGCGACACTTCGCCCGCTCTCCGGCGCGTCGTCGCGTTCGGGTTCCCGTCCGGGTCCCGGTTCGGGTCCCCGTACGGGCCTGCGCGCTGCCTTGAGCACGGCAGCGGGCACGATCCTGGGCACCACCTGCTGCGCTCTCGCGCTGACGGTTCTCCCTGCCGCCCCCGCCTTCGCACAGAAAACACCAACCGTTTCGCACGGCCCCGCAGTGCGCGACGCGACGCCCGACGCCGATGCGTCGATCCAGAACAGAAACTGGACGGCCGCGCTTGCACAGCTCGACGCGCGCATCGCTGCGAACCCGCGCGACGCACAGGCCAAGTTCAAGCGCGCCACCATACTCGCGCGCCTGAACCGCGATGACGAAGCCATCGCCGCATTCACCGAACTCACCGAGACCTATCCCGAACTGCCCGAGCCGTACAACAACCTTGCTGCGCTCTACGCGAAGCAGGGCCGCTACACGGAAGCGCGCGCCGCGCTGGAAACAGCCGTCAAGGCGAGCCCCGGCTACGGCCTCGCGTACGAGAATCTCGGCGACCTGTATCTGCGCATGGCCGACCAGGCGTATCGCCGCGCGCAAACGCTTGGCGCCGGCAACGGCACGACGAGCCAGCGCATTGCCGACATCGGGAAAATCGTGTCGCCAAGCAAAACGCCCGTGAAGAAGACGAGCCAGCCCACGCCTGAAACCGACACGAATCGCGCGATGCAGAACATGATCAACTCGCCGAGCTTCCAGTTCGGCGGCCCGAATGGTTCGCTCGCGACGCCGCCGTACGTTGCACCATCGCAGTGAGCGCCCGCGCGTGTGCTTTCGGGCCGCGCGCGTGCCAACGTTTTTCATCTGAGTTCACCCTGCTTTCACCCCGAGGATTTACATGAAATGGTTGATGTTGGCGCTCGGCAGCGCCGCCCTGATCGCGAACGCACCGGCTTTTGCGCAAAACGGATCACAGGCTGCGCATCCGTCCGTTCTCTTGAAGACATCGGAAGGCGATATCCGCGTCGAGTTGTATCCTGAGAAAGCGCCGAAGACCGTGGCCAATTTCCTCGACTACGTGAAATCCGGCCAATACAACAACACGATTTTCCATCGCGTGATTCCCGGCTTCATGATTCAGGGCGGCGGCTACACGACCAGCTTCGCTGAAAAACCGACGCGCGCGCCGATTCCGCTCGAAAGCCGCAACGGCCTGAAGAACATGACGGGTACCATCGCGATGGCGCGCACGGGCGACCCGAACTCGGCCACCGCGCAGTTCTTCATCAACACGGTCGACAACGCCGGCCTCGACTATCCGAATCCGGACGGCAACGGCTATGCGGTGTTCGGCAAGGTGACGTCGGGCATGGACGTGGTGAAGAAGATCGAAGGCACGCCGACGACCTCGCGCGGCCCGATGAGCGACGTGCCGCAAAAGCAGGTTGTGATCCAGTCGGCGACAATTGTCGGCAAGTAACACCGCAGCAGGATCGGCGATGTAACGCAGCCGCGTGGGCTGCGTTCAGGCGTCCGATAGCAGACGACGCATTTGCGAACCGCGTGACGCGCGAACCGCCGGCCATGTCATGCCCGGCGCCAACGCTTTACGAAAACTAACCATGCCACGGGGCGCGGGCCAATGGTCGCCGGACGGCGACGCACCGCACCCTCCATTCACCCAGACCAAAGGAAATCATCATGGTTGAACTGCACACGAACCACGGCGTCATCAAGCTGGAACTGGACGCTGAGAAGGCGCCGAAGTCGGTCGAGAATTTCCTCGCCTACGTGAAGGCCGGCCACTACGACAACACGGTGTTCCACCGCGTGATCGACGGCTTCATGATCCAGGGCGGCGGCTTCGAGCCGGGCATGACGCAAAAGCCGACCAGCACGCCTATCGCCAATGAAGCGAACAACGGTCTGAAGAACGTGAAGGGTTCGATTGCGATGGCGCGCACGAACGATCCGCACTCGGCCACGGCCCAGTTCTTCATCAACGTGAACGACAACGACTTCCTGAACCACTCGTCGCCGACGCCGCAAGGCTGGGGCTACGCCGTGTTCGGCAAGGTCGTCGAAGGCCTGGAAGTGGTCGACGCGATCCGCAAGGTGAAGACGGGCTCGAAGGGCTTCCACCAGGACGTGCCGGTCGACGACGTGATCATCGAAAAGGCCGTTGTTGTCGAGTAAAAGCACGGTTCGAACGAACAGCCTATTCTTCAAGAAGCGCTGAGCAACTGAGAGAAGCACACTTCCATGCTGCAAGAGACGCCGCTGCGAAGCGTCGCTGCGGGCGTGCCTGGCGAGGGCAAACGCCCGCACGCGGCGCGCCCGTTTTTTTTCATCGCTGATCTGCATCTGAGCGAGGCGATTCCGCAGACGGTCGCCGCGTTCGAGCATTTCATCCGCGTGACGGCCGAGCACGCGGATTCCGTTTTTATTCTCGGCGATCTGTTCGAATACTGGATCGGCGACGACATGCTCGCCGAGCCCTTCCCCGCCCGCATGGCCAAGCTGATGCACACGCTGTCGGAGCGCGGCATCGCGCTCTACATCATGCACGGCAACCGGGACTTCCTGCTGGGCAAGCGTTTCATGAAGGCGGCAGGCGCCATCTGGCTGCCCGATCCGTTCGTGATTACCGCGTTCGGCACCAAGATCGCGCTTACGCACGGCGATGCGCAATGCACGCTGGACCGCAAATACCAGCGCTTTCGCGGCTTCGCGCGCAACCGGTTTGCGCAGTGGCTTTTTCTGGTGTGGCCGTATCGTTGGCGCAAGGCGCTGGCGGAGAAAATGCGCGCGTCGAGCGAAGCGGGACGCATGCGTCCGGTGACGCCGCGGTATGACGTGACCTCGGAAGGTATCGCTGCGCTGTTCCGGAAGACCAAGACGGCCACGATCATTCACGGCCACACGCACAGGCCGGCGCTGCATCACGAGAAAGGCGGCATGCGCTGGGTGCTGCCCGACTGGGATCTCGACCACGGCGAGCGCCGTGGCGGTTATGTGCGCATCGATTCCGAAGGGATCAAAGCGTTGCGGCTGGATAAATAGCAGCGCTTTCCGCAGCTTCCGGGCGTTCTCGCCGCACTTTACTTCCTGTCAGCAACGAGGCGCTCAGCGCGCCTCCGCCTCGACTTTCCCTTCCAGCGCGGCCGAGAGACGGCGCAGATCGAGCAAGGCCGCATCGGCGCCATGCAGCGCTTCGAGACTCGCGCCGAGACGCTCCAGCGCCGCGACGACCTCATCGATGCGCTGAGACTGCGTTGCCGCGTGGTTGATCAGCCCATGAATGGCGAGCGATACAGGATCGTCCGCGTTCGGCGTGATGCCGTACGCGCAGAAGCCGGGGCGCGGCGTAGTACTTTCGGCCGCGGCCGACGCAGGCGCCGCCGCCTTTGCCGGCATGATCACGCGCGCCGGATTGCCGACGGCCGTGCCGCCCGCCGGCACCGGCTTGACGACGACGGCATTCGAGCCGATCTTCGCGTCCGCGCCGATCGTGAAGCCGCCGAGCACCTTCGCACCCGCGCCGACGATCACGCCGCGCTCGAGCGTCGGATGGCGCTTTGCCCCACGCGTGAGCGACGTGCCGCCGAGCGTGACACCCTGATAGATCGTGCAGTCGTCGCCGACTTCGGCCGTTTCGCCGATCACGACACCCATGCCATGATCGATGAACACGCGCCGGCCGATGGTCGCGCCCGGGTGAATTTCGATGCCCGTCATGAAGCGGCCGAACTGCGACACGAAGCGCGCGAGCCAGCGGCGCTTTGCGCGCCAGCAGGCATGCGCGAACCGATGGAACATCAGCGCGTGCAGGCCCGGATAACACGTGAGGACTTCCCAGGCGCTGCGGGCGGCGGGATCGCGCTCGCGGATCGTGGCGATGTCTTCGCGGAGTCTCGTGAACATGGCAATGAGGCTGTCGTAGGGATGGATCGCTGCCGCGCGTAGCACGGGAAGCGGGCTGCCGGCACGGTCGCTACGACGTCTGTCGTTACGTCCATTCCAGCCGGCGAGCTTTGCTTATGACGTTTCGGGCCATTGTAGGGCGAATGCGCGAAACCTGCCGGAAGTCCACTCGGACGACAAGGTTTGACCTTTCCCGTGCAGCAATATCATCCTGCGCGACACGTGAGACTGCGCCGAACCCGAACGTACGAGTGCTTTCAGCGCTCGTCGGCGTCGCGCCCTTTCGCCTTCAGCAGAATGTGCTTCGCGATACCGCGCACGATATTGACCTCTTCGCGCTCCAGACCCGAGCGCGCAAACAACCGGCGCAAGCGCGACATCAGCTTCTTGGGATTGCCGGGATCGAGAAACTCGAGCGCGATCAGCGCGTTTTCCAGGTGCACGTACATGCGCTCGATTTCGTCGCTCGCAGCGAGCACACCTGCGCCACCCGATGCCGCCTGCCCATCGCCGTCGACCAGGTACGCCATGCGCAACTCGTACGCCAGCACCTGGATTGCCTGCGACAGATTCAGCGAGCTATACGCGGGATTGGCGGGAATATGCGCGAGCGCACTGCACCGCTCGACGTCCTCGTTCGAAAGCCCCGTACGCTCGTTACCGAACACGAGCGCGATATCGCCATGCGCGGCATGTTCGCGCGCCTGCGTCGCGGCCGCGCGCGGCGCGAGCTGCGGCGGCCCGTATTCGCGCGAGCGCGCCGTGAGCGCTAGCGACCATTGCGCGCCCGACAGCGCGTCGGCGAGCGTCGGCACGATGTGGGCCGATGCGAGCACGTCGTCCGCACCGCTCGCCATCGCGATCGCCTCCGGGTCGTTTTTCACGTCGGTGACGCGTGGCGACACCAGCACGAGGCGCGAAAAGCCCATGGTCTTGAGCGCGCGCGCCGCGGCGCCGACATTGCCGGGATGACTCGGCTCGACGAGCACGAAGCGTGTCGACGTGAAGCCGCCGCCGATGCCGGTGTTGTCGGAAGCGAGGCTGGAGGAAGGCGAAGAAGGCGTCTGAACCACGATGTGCATTGAATAACGAGGAAACAGTTATGGTAGCGCCAACCCGTGCCCTCTTTCCATCGGCCGGACGGCCGATGCTGCTCTGCGCGGGTGTCATGGGCCGATTCGCGTGCACCGCGATCGGCCCAAACTGCCTCGAAACAGTGAGACTCAGGTAAAATCCCGATATTCGCGCCGGTTCAGCCTGTATCTCACGGGAACAGCCAACACGGCGCACCGCTCTTCTTCAATTCGTCTCCGTCGACGGAATGCGTGCCAGGTTTCGACCCGCTCTTGCCCGGCGCCCGTTTCGCGTGATTTACAGCTTATTTTCAGCTCAACACCGGGCAGCCGCCGTGCGCGTCCGGCACAAGGATCCAGGCTCATGCATCCCATGCTCAATATCGCTGTCAAGGCCGCTCGCCGCGCCGGGCAGATCATCAACCGCGCGTCGCTCGATCTCGACCTCGTGCAGGTCAGCAAGAAGCAGCACAACGATTTCGTCACGGAGGTCGACAAGGCGGCGGAAGCGGCCATCATCGAAACGCTGACCACCGCCTATCCCGATCACGCGATCCTCGCCGAAGAGTCCGGTGAATCGGGCAACGAGTCCGAATACCAGTGGATCATCGATCCCCTCGACGGCACCACGAACTTCATCCACGGCTTCCAGTACTACTGCGTGTCGATCGCGCTCGCGCACAAAGGCATCGTCACGCAGGCGGTCGTCTATGACCCGACGCGCAACGACCTGTTCACGGCCTCGCGCGGCCGCGGCGCATATCTGAACGACCGCCGCATCCGCGTCGGTCGTCGCGACCGCCTGGCAGACGGCCTGATCGGCACGGGCTTCCCGTTCCGCGAAAAGGACACGCTCGAAGCGTACACGGACCTCTTCGCCGACATGACCAAGGCGTGCGCGGGGCTGCGCCGTCCGGGCGCGGCAGCGCTCGATCTGGCCAACGTCGCGGCGGGCCGTCTCGACGGCTTCTTCGAGCAAGGCATCAACGCGTGGGACATGGCCGCGGGCAGCCTGCTGATCACGGAAGCAGGCGGCCTCGTCGGCAACTACACGGGCGACTCGGACTTCCTGCACGTGCATGAGATCGTCGCGGGCAATCCGAAGATTTATGCACAGATGATTCCGATTCTGTCGCGTTACACGCGAACGAAGGAACAGGCAGCTTAAGAAGCTGTAGGCGTTGGAAAGCGGCTTCGGCCGCTTTTTTCTTTTGAGGCCGCAACGCGCGCGGCATCGCGCAAATGAACCCGGCGCGTGCGTCAAAGGCAAGATTGCGGGCGCTGTGTTCCAATCGGGACCATGAAGAAAGGTTTCTACACGATCATCGCGGCACAGTTCGTGTCGTCGCTCGCCGATAACGCGCTGCTGATCGCGGCCATCGCGCTGCTCACCGAGATCCGTTCGCCCGCGTGGATCACGCCGCTGCTGCAGATCTTCTTCACGATCTCCTACGTGCTGCTCGCACCGTTCGTCGGCGCATTCGCCGACGCGCTGCAAAAGCGCCACGTGATGTTCGTCTCGAACGCGCTGAAGGCGGGCGGCTGTCTTCTGATGATCGGTGGCGTGCATCCGATGATCGCTTACGGCGTGGTCGGCTTCGGCGCGGCCGCGTACTCGCCCGCCAAATACGGCATTCTCACCGAGTTGCTGCCCGCCGACCGGCTGGTCGCCGCGAACGCGTGGCTCGAATCGGCGACCGTGCTGTCGACCATCGTCGGCACGATGCTGGGCGGCGCGCTGATCAGCACCTACGCGTCGCGTTTCGTGCAGCATGCGCACTGGCCGCTGATCCATTCCGCCGCCGATCTCGCGATGCTCGCCGTGATGATCACCTACGCGATCGCCGCAGCGCTCAATGTAGGCATTCCCGATACGGGCGCGCGCTATCCGAACCGGCTGACGGAGCCCGGTGAACTGGTCGGCGAGTTCGTGCGCTGCTTCAACGTGCTGTGGGCCGACCGTCTCGCGCAGATCGCATTGTGGGTCACGACGCTGATGTGGGGTGGAGCGGTCACGCTGCAGCTGCTGGTGCTCAAATGGGCCGACGCGAATCTCGGGCTGACTCTCTCGAAAGCGGCCGTCATGCAAGGCGTAGCCGGTCTTGGTATCGCAATCGGCGCAGCGGCCGCCGCCGCATGGATTCCGTTGCGCGCATCGCTCAAGGTGTTGCCCGTCGGCCTGATTACGGGAGCCGTGGCCATCGCGATGGCCTTCTACAACAAGAATCTGTTCCCGCCCGACGCGGGCCTGCGCGTGGGCGAACTGTTCGCGCCCGCCTACATCATCTTCGCGTATCCGCTGATGGTGCTGCTCGGCGCGCTGTCGGGCTTCTTCATCGTGCCGATGAACGCGATTCTCCAGCATCGCGGCGCGACATTGCTCACGGCGGGCCACTCGATCGCCGTGCAGAACTTCAACCAGAATCTCGCCGTGCTGCTGATGCTCGGCGCCTACGCGATCCTGCTGACCGCGAAAATGCCCGTGGAGTGGATCATTGCCGTGTTCGGGCTGTTCATCACGGGGATGATGTGGCTTGCGCAGCGGCGCAGCGCCGCGAATGCGCACAAGGTCGATATGCATGCGCTGATCGAGGAATGAACATACGCGTAGATTACGCATGTGAATATCTCGACGACACCCTGGCCATCCGGCCAGGTTCGCTCGACCCGTCGACGGGTTAAACTCTCGCCCTGACAGTCACGCAAGAAAGACACGAGGATGGGCACTCAAACGGCAGCCGCAAACGACAACGCGCAACACACTCCAATGATGCAGCAGTATCTGCGCATTAAAGGGGAGCATCCGGGCACGCTCGTGTTCTACCGGATGGGCGACTTTTATGAACTGTTCTTCGAAGACGCCGAAAAGGCCGCGCGTCTGCTCGACCTGACCCTTACGCAGCGCGGTGCGTCGGGCGGCAATCCGATCAAGATGGCGGGCGTACCGCATCACGCCGTCGAGCAATATCTCGCGAAGCTCGTGAAGCTCGGCGAATCGGTGGCGATCTGCGAGCAGATTGGCGACCCCGCGACATCGAAGGGTCCTGTCGAGCGCAAGGTCATGCGCGTGGTGACGCCCGGTACGCTGACGGACGCCGCGCTGCTCAACGACAAGAACGACAACTACCTGCTCGCCGTCTGCGCCGGACACAACCGCCGCGGCGTCGTGACGACGATCGGCCTCGCGTGGCTCAATCTGGCCAGCGGCGCGCTGCGCCTCGCGGAAGTCGCGCCCGATCAGGTCGCAACTGCGCTCGAACGTATCCGCCCCGCTGAAATTCTCGTCGCCGACGCGCCGTCTTCAACCGACTCGAACGCGTGGACCATGCCCACCGGTTTCGGCGCGACGACGCGCGTTCCGGCCTGGCACTTCGACGTCGCGTCGGGTACGCAGCGACTGTGCGATCAACTTGAAGTTGCGGGTCTCGACGGTTTCGGCGCGCATTCGCTTTCGAGCGCATGTGGTGCAGCGGGCGCGCTGCTGCTTTACGCAGCGGCGACGCAAGGCCAGCAGTTGCGCCATGTGCGCAGCCTGAAAGTCGAATACGAGTCGGAATACATCGGGCTCGATCCGTCCACGCGACGCAATCTCGAGCTGACGGAAACACTGCGCGGCACGGATTCGCCAACGCTCTGCTCGCTGCTCGACACCTGCTGCACAACGATGGGCAGCCGTCTGCTGCGTCACTGGCTGCATCATCCGCCGCGCGATGCATCGTTCGCACAGGCGCGCCAGCAGGCAATCGGCGCGCTGCTCGACGCGCCGCCCCAAGCCAGCCTCGATTCGCTGCGCAGCGCGCTGCGGCAGATCTCGGATATCGAGCGGATCACCGGTCGGCTTGCGCTGCTGTCGGCACGTCCGCGCGATCTGTCGAGCCTGCGCGACACGTTCATCGCGTTGCCCGAACTGCGTGCGCAACTCGTGGCCGTGACGGCCGCCGCCGATTCACTCGCGCGCATCGACACGGCGCTGGTGCCGCCCGCCGAATGCGTCGATCTGCTGAAGCTTGCGGTTGCGCCGGAGCCTGCGGCGATGGTACGAGACGGCGGCGTAATCGCGCGCGGCTACGACGCGGAACTCGACGAATTGCGAGACATTTCGGAGAACTGCGGACAGTTCCTGATTGATCTCGAAACGCGTGAGCGTGCGCGGACGGGCATCAACAATCTGCGCGTCGAATACAACAAGGTGCACGGCTTCTATATCGAAGTGACGCGCGGCCAGACCGACAAGGTGCCCGACGACTATCGCCGTCGTCAGACGCTGAAGAACGCCGAGCGCTACATCACGCCCGAGCTGAAAACCTTCGAAGACAAGGCACTGTCGGCGCAGGAACGCGCGCTTGCACGTGAAAAGGCGTTGTACGACGCACTGCTGCAGGCACTGCTGCCGTTCATCGCCGATTGCCAGCGCGTAGCGTCGGCGCTCGGCGAACTCGATCTGCTGGCCGCGTTCGCCGAGCGGGCACGTGCGCTCGACTGGGTCGCGCCGAGCTTCACGCCCACGGGCGGCATCGATATCGAACAGGGCCGGCATCCGGTGGTCGAAGCGCAGGTCGAACAGTTCATCGCGAACGACTGCGTGCTCAATCCCGAACGCAAACTGCTGCTGATCACCGGCCCGAACATGGGCGGTAAGTCGACCTTCATGCGTCAGACGGCGCTGATTGCGCTGTTGGCGTATGTGGGCAGCTACGTGCCCGCGCGCCGCGCGTCATTCGGTCCGATCGACCGCATCTTTACGCGTATCGGTGCCGCGGACGATCTGGCCGGCGGCCGCTCGACCTTCATGGTCGAGATGACGGAAGCCGCTGCGATCCTGAACGACGCAACGCCGCAAAGCCTCGTGCTGATGGATGAAATTGGCCGCGGCACGTCGACGTTCGACGGCCTCGCGCTGGCGTGGGCCATCGCGCGGCATCTGCTGGCACACAACGGCTGTCACACGCTGTTCGCGACACACTATTTCGAGTTGACGCAGTTGCCTGCCGAGTTTCCACATGCGGCGAACGTGCATCTGTCGGCGGTCGAACATGGGCATGGCATCGTGTTCCTGCATGCCGTCAACGAAGGTCCCGCGAATCAGAGCTACGGCCTGCAGGTCGCGCAGCTCGCGGGTGTGCCGAACGCCGTGATCCGTGCGGCGCGCAAGCATCTCGCGTATCTGGAGCAGCAGTCGGCCGCACAGCCGGCGCCGCAACTCGATCTGTTCGCCGCGCCCATCGCGATGCTTGAAGACGCCGACGACGAACCGCCCGCGCCGGCGCTCGATCCTGCGACGCAAGCACTCGTCGAACGTCTGCGCGACATCGATCCGAACGATCTGCGCCCGCGCGACGCGCTCGACCTGCTGTTCGAACTGCATGAACTGGCCAAGTCGCCAGATGCGCCGCACTGACACGCGCGCTTGTCTCGCGCCGTGCCGCCCTCGCCGCTCGCGCGGCGCGGGGCGCGCGGCCGTCCTCGCAGTTGCGCTGTTGCTGGCGATGCAAGCCGGCATCGCGCTCGCCAAGGATCCGGCGCCGCACTACGCGTTCGCGGTCATCGGCGGCACGCTGCAAGGTTCTGCCGACGAAGCGCTCACACAGCGCCTGCTCGATGCAATTGGACGCGATTCCGACGTCTCGTTCATCGTCTACGACGGCAACCTGAAAAGCGGCAAGGAAGCGTGCCGCGATTCGCTATTCGAGACGCGCCATACGCTGCTCGAAACGTCGAAAGCAGCGCTCGTGTTCATTCCCGGTCAACATGACTGGACGGATTGCGGCACCGCTGAAGCCGGCAGCTACGATCCCGTCGAGCGTCTCGATCTGTTGCGGCAGACGCTGTTCGCCGATGCTTCATCGATGGGACAGAATCCGATTCCGCTCGCGCGCGAAAGCGAAGTGTCGCGATTTCGGCCTTATCGCGAGAATGTGCGCTGGCTGGTCGGCGATACCGTGTTCGTCGGCCTGAATGTGCCAGGGCCGAACAATCACTTTCTGTACGCGGGCGGGCGCAATGGCGAGTTCGAAGACCGCGTGATCGCGAATGCGTTCTGGCTCGATCATGCCGCCGAATATGCAAAGCGCCGTGGCGCGCGCGCGATCGTCGTGCTGGTTCAGGGCGACTTCGATCCCGAACGCTACGAGCGGCCCGAGCGCTTTGCGTGGCTGCGCTTCGGGCATCGTTCGAAACGCGACGGATTCATGGAATTCAAGCGCAGCCTCGTGAAGCTGGCCGAGACGTTTCATGGACCTGTCGTCGTGATTCATCAGGATGACGACAGATCACACACGGGCTTCATGATCGACCAGCCTTTGCGGAACGACAAAGGCGATCTGGTGACCAATCTGACGCGCATCGCGTTCGCGCCGCGCAGTCCTCAGAATCAGTGGGTACAGATCGATGTCGAGCTGGACAAACGGCCGCCGTTTCGCGTGACTGTGCGCGATGTGCCGAAGAACATGCCGCTGCCCGCAGCGCCCACGCTGCCATCGCATAACGAAAACGCCGCGCCACCGATGCCGCCGTCGATGCCCGCCGTGCCGGACTTCGCACCTGCATCTGAACTGCCGCCGATTCTGCCCGAGCCGACACCATCGCCGTCGCCGGATTCCGGCAACGGCGTGAGTGGGACGAACAAAGGCAACGGCAACATGTAGCGCTGCAGCACGCCGACCAGATATGACAACGGGCGCTTACGCGCCCGCTTCGTGAAGCACACCGTCGCTCGAACTTCTACTCGACGAACTCAGTGCAGCGTCGGCTTTGACGGCTCAGCGTCGTCGGAATCGTCTTCGTCATCGTCTTCATCGACAATTTCGAGGCCGCTCGCGCCGTGTGCATGTTCGTGCTGGATTTCGTCTTCCGTCGCGTCGCGCACGTCTTTCACCGTCAGGCTGAAACGCAGCGCCATACCTGCGAGCGGATGATTGCCGTCGAGCACGACCTTGTCTTCGGCGACGTCCGTCACCGTGTAGATCAGCGAATCGATATCTTCATCGCCCTCTTCCGGCGTGCCTTCGAATTGCATGCCGACTTCGAGCGGCTCGGGAAAACGGCTGCGCGGCTCGATCTTCACGAGTTCCGGATCGTAGTCGCCGAACGCGTCGCCCGGCTCCAGCTGGATCTGGGTTTCGAAGCCGGGCTCATGGCCGTCGAGCTCTTCCTCGATCTTGGGGAACGTGCCATCATAGCCGCCGTGCAGATAAACCATCGGCTCGTCGCTTTCCTCGATCAGATTGCCTTGCGCATCCGACAGCTTGTAAGCGACCGATACGACGGTGTTCTTTGCGATTTTCATTCGATTCTCCAGATTACGACTCACATTATACGATGCCCGTGCGGCCCCCTGACTACCCCGCTGGCAAAGCTTCAGCGCGCCCTTCCCCGACTCCCGTTTCTGTGTCTTCCGCGCCCTCGCCAGATCAGCCTACGTCGTTGCTCGGCAACCTGACGCCGTCGCAGTTCATGCGGCGCTACTGGCAGAAAAAGCCGCTGCTGATCCGCCAGGCCATTCCGGATATCGCCGCGCCGCTCTCGCGCGACGAACTGTTCGATCTCGCCGATCAGGACGAAGTCGAGTCACGCCTTATCACGCACTTTCGCAACAAATGGCAACTCGAGCATGGCCCGTTTGCTGCAGACGAGTTGCCGTCCGTCAAACAGCGTGCGTGGACGCTGCTCGTGCAAGGCGCCGATCTGCATAACGACCGCGCGCGCGCATTACTTGACCGTTTTCGCTTCGTGCCCGACGCCCGCCTCGACGACCTGATGATTTCGTACGCGACGGACGGCGGCGGCGTTGGTCCGCACTTCGACTCTTACGATGTCTTCCTGTTGCAGGTGCATGGCAAGCGCCGCTGGCGCGTTGGCGCGCAGCGCGATCTGTCATTGCAACCCGGCTTGCCTTTGAAAGTTCTACAACACTTCGAACCGGAAGAGGAATGGGTGCTGGAGCCCGGTGACATGCTTTACCTGCCGCCACACATCGCGCACGACGGCGTCGCGGAAGGCGAATGCATGACGTGTTCAATCGGCTTTCGCGCACCGTCGACGTCCGAGCTCGCCGCGCAGTTCCTGTACTACCTTGCAGAGCGTGGCGAAGCGGCTGGCTCACCGGACGCAACCGCCCTCTATCGCGACCCGCAGCAGCCCGCTGTCGCAAAGCCTGCTGCGCTGCCGGCCGCCCTTGTCGACCGGGTGGGCGCGATCCTTGCTAAGATCGACTGGAGCGAGAAGGATGTGTCGTCGTTCCTCGGCACCTATCTGAGCGAGCCGAAGCCGAGTGTCGTATTCGACGCACCGGAACGTCCGCTCGATGAAGCGCGGTTTATCAAGCGCGCAAGCAAGGATGGCGTGCGTCTCGATCGCAAGACTGTGCTGCTTTACGACAACCGCTCTTACTACCTGAATGGAGAAGAAAGCAGGCTGTCGGGCGTGAAAAGCTGGGTGATTGAACTCGCCGATAACCGCTATCTGAGTGCGAAACGCTTTGTAACACTCTCACAGCATTCGTCGATGACATCCTTGCTACACGAGTGGTATCGTGCGGGCTGGATACAGATGGGTGAACTGAGATAAGATTCGCTCCGCTGTCATACCGTATAGCGAAAATTTGTCTGAGAAAGACAACGTATTGGCCCCGGATTTGTCGACGGTCGATACGAAAGTGCATATAATTTCCGCCCAAGCCGTAGGGAAGATTCACGCTCATGAAGTGCGGTCTCCACCAGCGGCCCAGGTCGGTGTTGGAGCACATTACCGGTATTATTTTGCGCTGTTGCTTACCTTTAACCATAAAAGGACGTGATCATGAAGAAATCCCTCCTCGTAGCATCCCTGTTGGCAGCTGTGGCACTGGCTGCATGCAACAAGAGCAGCGACCAGGCAGCTGCCCCGGCTAGCGACGCTGCTGCCGCTTCGGCACCGGCTGCTGCTGCTTCGGATTCGGCTGCTGCTGCTTCGGGCGCTGCTGCTGCTGCGAGCGACGCTGCTGCTTCGGCTACGGCTGCTGCTTCGGACGCAACCGCTGCTGCTTCGGACGCTGCTGCTTCGGCAGCTGCTCCGGCTTCGGGCGCAAGCCAGTAAGCTGTAGCAGAGGGTTCGCCTTTAGGGCGAACTTGCAACGGGAAGTCCGAGGGCTTCCCGGGCAAAACAAAACGCCACGAGTTCAACTCGTGGCGTTTTGTTTTATGCATCGAAATTAATCGCGATTATCCCGCTCGCATGTATTCGATGTTTTTAGCTTCTCGTGGTTTTAATCCACATCAGGTATTTCTCGCTTATTCCTCGCTTTAGGCGCAATGATTTGCCCGTTGCATCGGCAACATTGTGTTTCGATGCAACGAGCGCCTTGCTACACCTTTCAGGCCTGTGCGTTCTCTTCGAAAAACTCGCGCACGACATCCATTTCTCGCGTGCGCTTGAACGGCGGCAGGCTCTGCCATATCCGGCGGCCATACGGTTTGTCGACGAGGCGCGTGTCGCAGATCATCAGCACGCCACGATCGGTCTCCGAGCGGATCAGGCGCCCCGCGCCCTGCTTGAGCGTAATCACGGCCTGTGGCAACTGGTGCACGGCAAACGGACTCAAGCCCTTCTTCGTCAGCGCATCGAGCCGCGCGGACAGCACAGGATCATCCGGCGGGGCAAACGGCAGCTTGTCGATTACGACGAGCGACAGTGCGTCGCCGCGCACGTCGACGCCTTCCCAGAAACTCTGGCTTCCTACGAGAATCGCGTTGCCATAAGAACGGAAGCGATCGAGCAGTTCCGTGCGGCTTGCGTCGCCTTGCACGAGTAACGGCATATTCCAGCCACGCGACTCGATGACATCGCGCAGCTTCGATGCAATGCGATCGACGGCACGCAGCGTAGTGCACAGCATGAACACCCCGCCACCCGACGCTTCGATCGCGGGCAACGCGGCGTCGAACACGGCGTCGGTGAACATCGGGGAGGATGGCTGCGGCAGATTGCGCGGCACGTAGAGCAAGCCCTGCGTGCCGTAATCGAATGGACTCGGCAGCGTCATCGAGCGGCGCGAATTGAGCCCCATCTGCGCAGCATAGTGCGTGAAGTCGCCGCGCACCGACAGCGTGGCCGACGTGAACACCCACGCGCGCGGCACGCCCGCGCGCTGCTTCGCGAAGATAGGCGCGACGGACAGCGGCGTTTCATGCAGCTGCACCGTATGCGAGAACACTTCGATCCAGCGGACCTTTTCGTTCGGATCGCTTTTCTCGGCCGTGGACGCGGAATCGGACGCCGCATCGCGTTCGGCTTCCGTCGGCGGCGTGGTCCAACCCGACAGCACCTCCTGCAACTCGCGCGCGCGGCGCAACAACGCGGCCAACGATTCGGCGCGTTCGGACTGCCCGGCGAGCGCGCTTGCCAGCGCATCGAGTTCGGTTTCCACGGCCTCGAGCGCCGGGAACAGCGGATGATCGTCGGGCAACTGGCCGATCGACAGACGCACCGAATCTTCCTTGAACGCGAGCCGCACATCGCGCGCCGAACGCTCCAACGCAGCGCCGAGCTTCACCCAGTCGACGGCATCGCGTGCGTGGCCCAGCCCTTCGGCCACGGAGTCACGCGCGAGTTCGAGAAACTGCGTGGTCGACAGCGTTTCACCGAAGAACAGCGTCGCGGTTTCGGGTAGCTGATGCGCTTCGTCGAAGATCACGGTGTTCGCGGTCGGCAGCAGTTCGGCCATGCCCGTATCGCGCAACATGATGTCGGCGAAGAACAGATGGTGATTCACGACCACGATATCGGCCTGCTGCGCCTCGCGGCGCGCCTGCATCACGAAGCAGTCCTTGTAGTGCGGACACTCCTGGCCGAGACAGTTGTCACGCGTCGAGGTCACCATGGACCACACGGCAGCCGTCTCCGGCACGCTCGCGAGTTCGGCCTTGTCACCCGTGCGCGTGATCTTCGCGAAGCGGATGATGTCCTGCAAATACGACGTTTCCTGCCGCGACGGCAGCCGGCCGTTGTCGGCCGTGCGTTGCAGATAGTAGTGACACAGATAGTTCGCGCGGCCTTTGAGCATCGCGATCGACACGGGCACGGCGAGCGCGTCGCGCACGGTCGGAATATCGCGTTGAAAGAGCTGATCCTGAAGATGCTTGGTGCCCGTCGAAACGATGACCTTGCCGCCCCACAGCATCGCGGGCACCAGATACGCATAGGTCTTGCCGGTGCCAGTGCCCGCCTCGACGATCAGCGTGTTTTCGCCGCCTTCCTGGCTGCTTTCCGTCTCCGCTGCGTCGTCGGGCGCCGACTGCGCCGATGCCGACTGTTGCAAACGCCGCGCTGGACGCTTTTGCGCCTCGAACATTGCGGGCTCGGGCATCGCGCGGCCCGATGCTTCCATCGCCGCGGCGACCGCGCGCGACATCTCGATCTGCGACGCACGCGGCCGGTAGCCGTCGATCTGACGCGCGAGCAGCCCGTCGGCGGCGAAGATATCAGCGAGTTCGGACGACCGCTTGTGACTCAGCGATGCGGCCAGCGCGCCGCCGCCCGATGCCGGTTTCGCGACGGCGCCCGACTCGTCGGCAACCGCCGACTCAGTCCGGGAAGAAGATTGAAGCGATGAATTCAAGGCAAGCGATTCCTGCAAAGTCCGGCGCGCCACATGCTGAACGGGGCCGGCGCCTGCCAGGCCGCGTCAGTTGCGTGCTTCGGGTTCAAGCTGCAATTGCAGCAAGATGATGGTGTCCTTGACCTTGAGCTTGCGCTTTTTCAGGCGCTGGATCTCGAGGTCGTCGATGCCGGGGTCCTCGGCCATTTTGTCGATCAACCGATCAAGCCCACTATGCTCCGTTTCCAGTTGCAGAATACGGTCGCGCAATGTGTCCGAGTTGATGACGCGATGATGGTCGCGCATGCTCGCCTCCTCTTTCGAAATGGCGAAGGCCGCGCTGCGCGGTCGCTCCGCTCGAGGTTGCTGTCCGGCCTGAAACGCGTTACGGCTGTTGCTGACTGATGATGCATGATGCCGCGCAGATTTGCGCGGCGACTGCAATTGCTACTGCTGTTGCTGCTGTTTCTGTTGCTGCTCGAGCTGCTGTTGCTGCCTGGCCTGATCTTCCTGCTTCTGTTTAGCCTTGTCGGCCGCCTGCTTCTGGCGCGTCTCGACATCGGCCTTGTGCTGCGTCGCTTCCGTCTGCTTCTGCTCGAAGCGCTGCTGCTTCTCGACGCGCTCCTGGGCCTTCTGCGCAGCCTGCTGATGCGCCTCGTCGAGCTTGCGCTGGAAGTCGGCCTGCTTCGCATCGTAGGCCTTCTGGTTCGCGGCTGCCTGCGAGGGCGAGATGCCGCGCTGCGCCTGATCGATCGCGTGCTGTTGCTGCTTCTGCTGGAACGACTTCTCGTTCGCGGCACGCTGCGGCGCTTCCGCCTCGCGCTGCGCCTGGTTTAGCTGATGCTGACGCTGCTTGTCGTCGTACGCCTGTGCGTTGCGTGCGTCCTGCGCAGCGCGAGCCGGTGCGTCCGCCTCGTTCTGCGCGCGCTTGATCGCAGCCTGTTCGTCGCGCTGACGCGCGTGTTCGACGCGCTTTTCGTCGTCGAGCGCGAGCTGCTCCTTGCGGATATCGGCAGCGACGACGCGCATGTCGTCACGCGCCGAATTCAGGCAATGATTGACGAAAAACTTGCTATAACAGTTGTGCTCGGCGACCGCGTAACGGTAGTTGTTGTCTGCCGTGCGGGTATCGAGCGTCTTTTGGCGCGCTTCGAAATCGTTCGCAGCGGGAACGGACGAAGCTGCGTCGGGAGCAGAAGCCGCAACGGGACTTTGCTGCGCTTCGGCAAACGTGGGCGCGAGCGCCGCGCAGCCGGCGAATGCAAGCGACGCGGCAAGCGCGACACGCCGCACGGACGCGGCCAGCCCGAAGGCGACGGCGGCCGCGGAAGCAACCTGAACCCCGAAAACGGGCGATGCGAGCGGAGATCGGCGGAAAGATCCGGGCAGATTTCCGGACGTGAGGCGTGAGGTCGGCAACGTCGTAGATGGGCAACGGAACATGCCTGAAATTCTATCACCCCGCGGTTGAGCGCTCGGTCATTTATGGCAAAATGCCCCGCTTCAACAAGCTTTCACGAGCTTTGACGACTTTTCAGCAACCCGGCCCGCCGTGCGTTCGGCGCAGCGCGGCCACAGTCGAATCCGGCAGGAACATCAAGACCCTATGACGGACACCGTAGCACTCAAGATCGTACAGCGCATCGCCACCGAACTGACTGTCCAGCCGCGCCAGGTCGCGGCCGCGGTCGAACTACTCGATGAAGGAGCGACTGTTCCGTTTATCGCCCGGTACCGGAAGGAAGTCACCGGCAATCTCGACGACACGCAACTGCGCACGCTCGAAGAACGCCTGCTCTATCTGCGCGAACTCGAAGATCGTCGCGCGACGATCACCGCGAGCATCGACGAGCAAGGCAAGCTGACCGACGAACTGCGCACCGCGATCGAAGCCGCCGACAGCAAGCAGGTGCTGGAAGACCTCTACCTGCCGTACAAGCCGAAGCGCCGCACGCGCGCGCAGATCGCCCGCGAAGCCGGCCTGCAGCCGCTCGCCGATGCGCTGCTCGCCAATCCGCTGCTCGATCCGCAGACGGAAGCCGCGCAATACGTCGATGCCGAAAAGGGTGTCGCCGACGTCAAGGCCGCGCTCGACGGCGCGCGCGACATTCTCTCCGAGCAGTTCGGCGAAACGGCCGAAGTGCTCGGCAAGCTGCGCGACTACCTGTTCAATCAGGGCGTGGTGAGTTCGGTGGTGGTCGAGGGCAAGGAAGGCGAAGAAGGCGAGAAATTCCGCGACTACTACGACTATTCGGAAACGATCCGCACCGTGCCGTCGCACCGCGCGCTGGCCCTCTTCCGCGGCCGCAATGCGGGCGTGCTGATGATCAAGCTGGGCCTCGGCGAAGAACTCGACGCGCAGGTGCCGCATCCGGGCGAAGCGATGATCGCGCGCCACTTCGGCATTGCCAATCAGGGCCGTCCGGCGGACAAATGGCTCTCGGACGTGTGCCGCTGGTGCTGGCGCGTGAAGGTGCAGCCGCACATCGAAAACGAACTGCTGACCAATCTGCGCGAAGAAGCCGAAAGCGAAGCGATCCGCGTGTTCGCGCGCAATCTGAAGGATCTTCTGCTGGCCGCGCCGGCCGGCCCGAAGGCGGTTATCGGTCTCGATCCGGGTCTGCGTACGGGCGTGAAGGTGGCCGTCGTCGACCGCACGGGCAAGGTGCTGGCTACCGACACGATCTACCCGCACGAGCCGCGTCGCGACTGGGACGGCTCGATCGCGAAGCTCGCGCGCATCGCCGCGGCGACCCAGGCAGAGCTGGTCAGCATCGGCAACGGTACGGCATCGCGCGAAACGGACAAGCTCGCCAGCGAACTGATGACGCGCCATCCCGAACTCAAGCTGCAGAAGATCGTCGTGTCGGAAGCGGGCGCTTCCGTGTACTCGGCTTCGGAGCTTGCGGCGAAGGAATTCCCGGACATGGACGTGTCGCTGCGCGGCGCGGTGTCGATTGCGCGGCGTCTGCAGGATCCGCTCGCCGAGCTCGTGAAGATCGAACCGAAGGCAATCGGCGTCGGCCAGTATCAGCACGATGTGAACCAGCGCGAGCTCGCGCGCTCGCTCGATGCCGTCGTCGAAGACTGCGTGAACGCCGTGGGCGTGGATGCGAACACGGCTTCTGTTGCGCTGCTCGCGCGCGTGTCGGGGCTGAATGCGACACTCGCGCGCAACATCGTCGACTATCGCGATGCAAATGGTCCGTTCCCGACGCGCGATCATCTGCGCAAGGTGCCGCGTCTGGGCGACAAGACGTTCGAGCAGGCAGCGGGCTTTTTGCGGATCAATGGCGGTGAGAATCCGCTGGATCGCTCGTCGGTCCACCCGGAAGCGTATCCCGTTGTCGAGCGGATGCTTGCGAAGATCAGCAAGAACATCGGCGAAGTGCTGGGCAATCGCGATTCGCTGTCGCGGTTGTCGCCGGCGGAGTTCGTCGATGATCGCTTCGGTCTGCCGACTGTGCGCGACATTCTCGCCGAACTGGAAAAGCCTGGCCGCGATCCGCGACCCGAGTTCAAGACGGCAACGTTCCGTGAAGGCGTCGAGAAGATTTCGGATCTGTCGCCGGGCATGGTGCTGGAAGGCGTTGTGACCAACGTGGCTGCGTTCGGTGCGTTTATCGATATTGGCGTGCATCAGGATGGGTTGGTGCACGTATCGGCGATGTCGACGAAGTTCATCAAGGATCCGCACGAAGTCGTGAAGGCCGGGCAGATCGTCAAGGTCAAGGTGCTGGAGGTTGACGTCAAGCGTCAGCGGATCTCGTTGACCATGCGGATGGATGATGATGTGGCTTCTGCCTCTTCGCCGGCGGGGCGTTCGGGTGGGCAGCAGGATCGCGGTGGACGTTCTTCTTCTGCTGGCGCTGGACGTTCGCAGCAGCGCTCTTCACGTGAGCCGGAGACTGTTAATGCTATGGCGGCGGCGTTTGCCAAATTGAAGCGATGAGGTTTGGGCGGGGTTCTGCCCCGTCTTGCCCCGTTTGTGTTTGGTTTTGATGGGTTTTAGCTCTGCGCTGGCATCCGCGTGGCGCCTACGCGGCGCAGGCGTTGCCCCTGTGCGGGGCGGCACTTACTTTCTTTGCCGCCGCAAAGAAAGTAAGCAAAGAAAGCGGGCTAACACCGCCAATTCTTGAGCACTGCCTGAGGGCCCGCAACCGGTCTTCCGCTTCACACGGCGTCCTGCCATTCAATGCCCGTTACCAACGCCTCGAATAAGCGCCTCACCCACTTCAAGCACCCATAGCACAGCCAATGGCAGCGAATAGTTAATGCCGCCCAGGTGGCAAACTGTGTGTAGGTCGTAGTGCTTCACACCTCAGCGCCCCTACGACACCGAAGGTCCTTTTTCAGTCCGGAGTGAAGCGCATACGCCGCGACTGCCTACACACAGTTTGCCGCTATAGAGAACGTAAGCGAATTGATCGCGCGTGTGGCGACGCGGGCACGTGAAGCGGGTGATGAGCCAATTCGAAGCGTTGGCAGCGGGCATCGAGAAGGGAGATATCGCGGACAGGACGGGGCCGTTGAGGACCCGTGGGCAATTACAAGAGCTCGCGGTGTTCAGCGGCTTTCTTTTGCCTACTTTTCTTTGCCGCGGCAAAGAAAAGTAGGTGCCGCCCCGCACAGGGGCAACGCTAGCAAACCAGATACATCACGCGGATGCCAGCGAAAACAAAAGCAAACCACCCCCACGTCGCAAGACAAAAACAAAAAACCAGAACATCAAATCTCGATCTTAGTCCCCAACTCCACAACACGATTCGCGGGAATACTAAAAAAATCCGTCGGCTTGGCCGCATTCTGATGCATCCATGCGAACACACGCTCACGCCACACCGACATCCCAGGCAACTGGGTCGGCACAACAGTCTCACGCGCAAGAAAGAACGACGTGTCCATCAACTCGAACGACATGTCATGCGACACACTGATCTGCTCGAGCACGGCCTTCACATCGGGCGTCTCGTTGAACCCATAAGCCGCCTTCACGAGAAACAGCCCACCGCTCACGTCCTTGACGATCAACCGGTCCTTGTCATCGACATAAGGAATATCCCGCGTGATAAACGTCAGAAAGATTGTCCGCTCATGAAGCACCTTGTTGTGCTTCAGGTTGTGCAACAGGCTCACAGGCACCAGCGTCGCACTACCCGTCAGATAGATCGCCGTACCTGAAACGCGATGCGGCGGATGCGCGAGCAATCCCTGCACGAACGGCATCAGCGGAATACCGTCGGCGGCCGTGCGCTCCTTCACGATCATGCGCCCCTTGAACCACGTCATCAGCAGGAAGAACAGCAGCGCACCAATGCCCAGCGGCAGCCAGCCGCCCTCCGCCACCTTCAGCAGGTTCGCGCCGAAGAAGCCGAGATCGACCACCAGCAGCGAGCCGATGATCAGCGCCACCACGCCCTTGTTCCAGTTCCACACCTTCACCATCACGACGCTCGCGAGGATCGTCGTAATCACCATCGTCGCCGTCACGGCAATACCGTAGGCCGCGGCCAGATTGTCCGAACTCTTGAACGCGATGACGATGCACAGAATGATGAAGAGCAGCATCCAGTTGACGACAGGCACATAGATCTGCCCGATTGCCAGCTCCGATGTGTGCAGGATCTTCATGCGCGGCACGTATCCCAGCTGGATCGCCTGGCTCGTCAGCGAATACGCGCCTGAAATTACGGCTTGCGAGGCGATCACCGTCGCGACCGTCGACAGCACCACCAAAGGCAGCAGCGCCCAGTCAGGCGCGAGCAGGAAGAACGGGTTTTCGATCGCCTTCGGATCGTGCATCAGCAGCGCGCCCTGGCCGAAGTAGTTCAGCACCAGCGACGGCATCACGAGCGCATACCACGCGCAGCGAATCGGCGCGGCACCGAAGTGGCCCATGTCGGCATAGAGCGCTTCCGCGCCCGTCAGCACCAGCACGACAGAACCGAGCACCACGTACGCCTGCAGCACGTGCGCAGACATGAACGAGAACGCGTAGTACGGATTGAGCGCCTTGATCACTTCCGGCGACTGCACGATGTGCGACAACCCAAGCACCGCGAGCGTCACGAACCACAGCACCATGATCGGACCGAACAGGCGGCCGACCATCGCCGTGCCGTGTCGCTGGATCCAGAACAGCAGCACGAGGATCACCATCGTCAGTGGCAGCACCAGATGGGACAGCTTCGGCGCGGCGATCTCCAGACCTTCGACCGCCGACATCACCGAAATGGCGGGCGTGATCACGGCGTCGCCGTAGAACATGCAGGCGCCAAAGATGCCCAGTGCCACCAGCAGGCCCGCGGCCCTGCTCTTCGTGTCTAGCGAGCGCAGCGCCAGCGCCATCAGCGCGAGTACGCCGCCCTCGCCGTTATTGTCGGCGCGCATCACGAACATCACGTACTTGATGCTCACGACGACGATAATCGCCCAGAACAGCAGCGAGATCACGCCGAGAATGGAACTTTCGGTAAGGGGAATGCCGTGGGAGGGGCTGAAGGCTTCTTTCAGCGAGTAGAGCGGGCTTGTGCCGATATCCCCGAACACCACGCCGATCGCAGCGACTGCAAGCGATGGCAACGGCTGCTTGGGGACGTGAGAGTTGGTTGTCATAAACGCGAAAAGAATCCGTTCCTGAGCGGCAAAAACGAACGCTATTCTAAAGAATATAGGCAACAAAGCCCACCATCCGGCCCGTTGTGCTGACACCACGCGACCGTGCAACGTGAAGCCAGTGTAGCATCGCGCCCTTTTGCCGGCGTGTGTTTGCGCGTGTCAAGGGCTGTAAGGTCAAATTATTCGGGTTTGTCGGCGACTGCCGTTCAACCCGCGAGAGGCATAAAAAACGGAGCCTTGAAAGGCTCCGTTTCAGACTGCTTGACCGCGAACCGCCGCCAACGACCGGCAAGGCGGCTGCCAGATGCTAGCTGGCGTCCGTCGAACGCTCCTGGCCGCGCTTGATCCATGCACCCAGGTTGTGCGGACGCACCGTGTCCCACTCCTCGAACGGCTGATGAATCCACGGGTTCGTCGCGAGATACTGGACGTGGTAGTCCGGCTTCACCTTCGAGCACGCCTTCCACCACAGCACGGCCGAACGCACCGACGTAATGGCGGGATAACGCTCCTTCAGATGCTGCTGCACACGCGCCAGCGTCACGCCCGAATCGACGAGATCGTCGACCAGCAGCACGTTGCCCGTCAGCTCGCCGCGCGTCATCGTGATGTATTGCGCGATGTCGAGATCGCCCTGCTCCGTGCCCGCCGCTTCGCGGTACGAGCTGGTCGCGAGAATCGCGAGCGGCAGATCGTAGATGCGCGACAGCTGATCGCCCACACGCAAACCGCCACGCGCGAGGCACAGGATCTTGTCGAACTTCCAGCCCGATTCATGCACGGCGAGCGCCAGCATTTCGATCAGCCGGTGATATTCGTCCCAGCCGACCCACAGATTGCGCTCGTCGTTGCGCGGGTCTTTCATTTCAATCATCGGTACACCCTGGATCATGCATTAAACCTTGAACGGGTGACGCAGAAGAATGGTTTCATCGCGGTCCGGACCCGTCGACACCATGTCGATCGGCACGCCCGCCACTTCCTGCACGCGCGCGAGGTACGCCTGGGCGTTCGCGGGCAGCTTGCTCCATTCCTTGATACCGACGGTGCTTTCCTGCCAGCCGCCGAAGGTTTCGTACACCGGCTCGCAACGCGACACTTCGTAAGCGCCGCGCGGCAGGATGTCAGCGTCCTTGCCGTCGATCGTGTAACCGACGCACAGCTTCACTTCGTCGAGGCCGTCGAGCACGTCGAGCTTCGTGATGCACAGACCCGACACGCCGTTGATCTGGATCGAGCGGCGCAGCGCGGCGGCGTCGAGCCAGCCAGTGCGGCGCGGACGGCCGGTGACCGAACCGAATTCCTTGCCGACCTTCGCAAGCGTCAGGCCGACTTCTTCCTGACGGTCGGCGTTGTCCGCGTCGTACAGTTCGCTCGGGAACGGGCCCGAGCCGACACGCGTGCAGTACGCCTTGGTGATGCCGAGGATGTAGTTCAGCTTCTGCGGGCCGACGCCCGCGCCCGCGCTCGCCGCACCCGCAACGCAGTTGCTCGACGTGACGAACGGATACGTGCCGTGATCGACGTCCAGCAGCGTGCCTTGCGCGCCTTCGAACAGCAGGTTGTTGCCCGTGTGGTTCGCGTCGTACAGACGGCGCGAAACGTCCGTCACCATCGGCTTCAGACGGTCGGCGTAGCCCAGCATCAGGTCGAGCGTCTGCTGATAGTCGACAGCCGGCGCACCGAGGTATTGCGTCAGCACGAAGTTGTGGAAATCGAGGTTGGCGCGCAGGCGTTCAGCGAAGGCCTCCGGCTCGAACAGGTCCTGCACACGCAGACCGCGACGTGCCACCTTGTCTTCGTACGCCGGGCCGATGCCGCGACCGGTGGTGCCGATCTTGCCGGCGCCGCTGCGAGCTTCGCGGGCCTGGTCGATGGCGACGTGGTACGGGAGAATCAGCGTGGTGGCTTCGGAAATGAAGAGACGCTTTTGCACGTCGACGCCGGCCGATTCCAGCTCTTCGATTTCCTTGAACAGCGCTTCGGGCGACAACACGACGCCATTGCCGATGTAGCAGGCGACGCCCGGGCGCATGATGCCCGACGGAATCAGACGCAAGATGGTTTTCTTGCCGCCGATGATGAGCGTGTGGCCGGCGTTGTGACCGCCCTGGAAACGAACGACGCCTTGCGCGTGGTCCGTCAGCCAGTCAACGATCTTGCCCTTGCCCTCATCACCCCACTGGGTACCCACGACGACGACATTGCGCCCAGGGTTCACATTCACTGCGCTGGCAGACATGTTGTTTCTTAAGCTGGTTAAAAACGCATTTTACCTATGTTCGCGAAAGGTTCCTGATTTTTTTCACGGACTGATGCCGGGAATTTTCCGGAAATTCCTTTTGCGCTCAAAGGCATGGGAGCGGCAAGACCTTGCCGCCCGGCTGTGCGCGGCCGCTGGCGGGCCACGCAACGATGGTTGCGGCGTCACGTTTCACGTGACGCCGCAGGCCTTCACGGCCCTATCAGGACTTCGATTCGACGACCCACTGGCCGTTGCGCTCGACCAGCACGCGATCGCACGCGAATTCGTCGAGCGCGTGGTCGTGGCCCGGCAGCGCCTGGATCACCACTTCACCCGCATCACGCAGCGCGGCGACGCTGGTACGCAACGCGTCGTCGTGCTGCCACGGCGCGAGGATCGCACTGCTACGCGCCTCGATGGGCGAAATGCGCGCGACTTCGCGCAGATCCAGAGAGAAACCGGTTGCCGCGCGGGCACGCCCGTACGCCTGGCCGACCTTGTCGTAACGGCCACCACGCGCGACCGCATTCGGCACACCGTCGACATACGCCGAGAACATCACGCCGCTGTGGTACGCGTAGCCTCGCAAATCGGCCAGATCGATCATCACTTCCGCGCCATCGACCTGTTGCGCAAGGAACGCCAGATCGTCGAGCGCGCGGGCGATTTCCGGCGCATTCGGCAGGCGCGCGCGGGCTTCTTCAAGCACGGAAGCGTCGCCGTACAGCGTCGGCAGCGCGCGCAATGCGTCGCGCGTGACGGGCGAAAGATTCGCCGTCAGTTCGTTGAGCAGCGGCACATCCTTGCCCGCAAGCGCTTCATACAGCCCTTCGCCGAGCGACGCAGCAGCCGGCTCGCTATCGATCAGCGCGCCGAGTACGGCGGCGTGACACAGATCCAGACGCACGCGCGCAAGGCCCGCGAGATGCAGCGCGTCGAGCATCAGTTGCTGGATTTCAAGGTCCGCTTCGAGACCCGCATGACCGTAGATTTCGGCGCCGATCTGGATCTGCTCACGGGTCGCGTGCAGACCGCGCGGGCGAGTATGCAGCACGTTGCCGGCATAGCACAGGCGCGTGACGCCCTGGCGGTTCAACAGATGCGCATCGATGCGCGCGACCTGCGGCGTGATGTCGGCGCGCAGGCCCAGCGTGCGACCCGACAGCTGATCGACAAGCTTGAACGTGCGCAGATTGAGATCGCTGCCGCCGCCCGTCAGCAGCGACTCCAGGTATTCGAGCAGCGGCGGCATGACCATCTCGTAGCCGTATGCGCGAAATCGGTCGAGCAGCCGGCGGCGCAGTTCTTCGATCTTGCGCGCCTCGGACGGCAGCACGTCGGCAATATTCTCGGGAAGTAACCAGGTCGACATCGATACAGTCCTACGACGGTGAATCCGGCGTCATGGCAAACGCCGTTGAATTTGAGGATGTTGCGCAGCGCGAAAGCGTGCGAAAACGTCGATGTGCAGCTTTTGACTCATTGCCTTGGGCCGGCGACATATCGGCCCGCCAGAGCAATGCAGTATTCAGCGCACCGCGGCGCGCATGATGTCCGGCGCGCATTGGCCGGAGCCAGAAACGGACGACGCCTCGTGAGCGCCATCCGGCAATGCAGGGATGCTCAGGTCGCGATCAGCAGCAGCAACAGCCCGAGCACCATGACGATCAGCCCGCCGATCCGGATGTGATGCGGCGGGCGCTCCGCTATTTTACGAAACGTGTCGCGCCAGGCGGTCGGAAACACGAACGGGAACATCCCCTCGATGATCAGCATCAGTGCGATCGCGAGCAATAACGAGCCGGCTATGTCCATGCGATGAGGCCGCCGCGATCCGAATGCCGCGGCGTTTCCGTTTTATCAGTGTTTGCGCGCGCCAGTCGACGCGCCGGATGACGATTGAGCGGGAGCGGCTGCGCCGTCCGGGCCACGCATGAAGCGGAAGAAGTCGCTGCTCGAGTCGACGACCATCACGTCACCCGGCTTGAAGCTGTTCCTGTAAGCCTGCATGCTCTGGTAGAACTGATAGAACTGCGGGTCGCGGCTGTATGCATCGGCCGCAATCGATGCTGCCTTGCCGTCGCCGTCGCCCTTGATCGCCTGCGCCTGCTTGTAGGCGTCGGCGATCACCGACTGCTGCTGTTGCACCGCATCCGCCTTGATCTTGTCCGCTTCTGCTGCGCCGTCTGCGCGCTTCTGATCGGCCACTCGCTCGCGCGCGGCGATCATGCGCTTGTAGACGGAATCGGCCATCGCGGCAGGGAAATCAATCCGCGTGAGTTGAACGTCGACGACATCGACGCCCAGCGACGCCGCGCCCTTCTGCATGCCGTCGCGCGCCTCGGTCGCAATCGCGGCCTGCTTCGCGAGTGCATCCGTCAACGTGTACTTCGCGAATGCGTCGCCCAGCGCGCCGCGCGACAGCAGCGCGAGCCGGTCGGGCAGGCTCTGCACATCACCCTTCGTTTCGGTGACGAGCTTGACGGGATCGGACACGCGGAACTTGACGACCGGATTCACCAGCAAATCGGTTTTGTCGGACGTGGCGTAGCGGTCTTCATCCGGTGCATCGAGCGACTGGATGCGCGCATCCACCGACGTCACCGTCTGCAACGGCGGCGGCAGCTTCACATGCAAGCCGGGGCCCGCGAGCGTCGGCGCGGCGTCGCCGCGCGCAGAGATGACGGCCATATGGCGCGGATCGACGACGAACACCATCGACGATGCCGCAAACAGCACGATCACGATGGCCACGACGAGCGCAACGATTTTGTTCATATTCGCGCTCCTTATTGCAGATCGTCTTCGCGGCCGCGGCTGCGGAACGATTCGCGCGAACGGAAGGCATCGCTGGCGGCAGCCGCCTGGCTGGCACCGCTGGCGGGTACGGCGGGCGGCGCGATGATCATGGGCGTGTTGGCGCCCGCCGCCGCAGACTGCGCGCCCTGCGCAGCTTGTGCGTTTTGCTGGCCTTGTGCGGGCGCCGTCGCAGCAGCCTGAGCCGACGATCCGGCGCTCGCCGCAGCGGCATCGGCCGTGCGCTGACGCGTCTGGTCGACGAGCTTGTCGAGCGGCAGATACAGGACGTTGCTGCCCGACTTGCTGTCGACGAACACCTTCGTCGTATTCGAATAGATCTGCTGCATCGTGTCGAGGTACATGCGTTCGCGGATCACGGCAGGCGCCTTCGAATACTGCGCATAGACTTCCTTGAAGCGCTCGGCATCGCCTTCCGCCTGCGCGACCACGCGGTCGCTATACGTCTTTGCGTCGTCGATCATGCGCTCGGCTTCCGCCTTCGCACGCGGCAGCAATTCGTTCGCATAAGCCTGCGCGTCGCGCTTCGCGCGCTCGCGGTCCTGACGCGCCTTGGCGGCATCGTCGAATGCGGACTGGACCTGGTCGGGCACCTGCACGCTCTGGATCGTCACGCCCGTGACAGCCAGACCTGTGTGATATTCGTCCAGGGAATGCTGGATGGCT
Source organism: Burkholderia sp. Ac-20365 (assembly GCF_017104715.1). GTDB lineage: Bacteria > Pseudomonadota > Gammaproteobacteria > Burkholderiales > Burkholderiaceae > Paraburkholderia. Next base: position 213,313 of record NZ_JAAGPI010000009.1, on the reverse strand, counting down.
TCCGTCAACTGCGTGCGGATGGCTTCGCGGTCCTGATAGAGGACGTCGTTCATGCTGCGCGTACCGACAATCTCGCGCACCGCCGCCTGCGCGGCCTGCGTCACGCTCTGGTCAGGGTCGGCGCTACGGAACAGGTAATCGGTCGGCTTGCGGATCTGGTACTGGACGGCGAAACGCACGTCGACGATATCGGCGTCGTGCGTGAGCATCGACGCATCCTTCACGTTGGCGAGACGCACCACGTTATTGCGGCCGATCTCGACCGAGCGCACCTGGCCGACGTTGACCACTTCATGCGATTCGAACGGATACGGCAGACGCCAGTGCACGCCCTGCCCGGCCGTGCCCTGCAGCTGACCAAAGCGCAGCACCACGGCCGCCTGACCGTCCTGCACGACGAACACGCCACTGCCAAGGTAGATTGCGATCAGCACGCCGATGATGATGCCCACGCCGATACGCGCACCACGACCATTGTCGGGACGCGGACCGCCGCCGCTACCGCCCTTGCGGCCGAACACGCGTGACAGGCGCCGGTTAAAGTCGCGCCACATTTCGTCGAGATCGGGCGGACCTTCGCTGTCCTTGCCGTTGGGCGGACGCTTCGAATCGTTCAGGCGCTGGCGATCGCCATTGCCTTCGCCCCGGCCCCAGCGCGGGTCGTTCAGCGACAACATGGCGCGCAGACGCAGCCAGATACTCCGCTCGTTGTAATCGTTCACCTGTGTTCGTTCACCAGAGTAGACAGCGGGTCAATGCAATTGGAACGGGTCAGCGCCCGTGTCTGGGATCTTGCGGTCGTCGCGGTGGTCTTCGCCTTCATCATCGCGATAGTCCTGATGAAGTACCGCCGCTCTCGGGTCTCCCTCTGACAGTAGACCGTCAGACTCCGGAAGTTGTTCGGCAGTTGCGATTTCGGCGATGGCAGCGCGCAGCGTGTCCAGCCCTTGCCCCGTGCGCGCGCTCAAAAAGACGCGCGAAATATTACCATACTCGTCACGCTCGACCGCGTCGCCTCGGGCCGCCAGTTCAGGCACGGCGTCGATCTTGTTGAACACGAGCACCTGCCGGATCGTGTCCGCGCCGATCTCGCGCAGGACATCGTTGACCTGGTCAATCTGATCGAGCCGCACTGCGCTCGATGCATCGACGACATGCAGCAGCAGATCGGCGTGAATGGTTTCTTCGAGCGTCGCTCGGAAAGCGGCGACCAGTTGGTGAGGCAATTCGCGAATGAATCCTACCGTGTCCGACACGACGATCTGCCCGACTTCTTCACCAAGGTACACGCGGCGCGAGGTCGTATCGAGCGTGGCGAACAGCTGGTCGGCCGCGTAAGCCTGCGCCTTCGTCAGCGCATTGAACAAGGTGGACTTGCCCGCATTGGTATAGCCGACGAGCGACACCGACATCGTGCGGTTGCGCGCACGCGCGCGACGCTGCGTGCCATGCTGCCGACGCAGCTTCTCGAGCTTGCCCTTGAGCATCTTGATGCGCTCGCCGATCAGCCGGCGGTCCGTTTCGAGCTGCGTTTCACCCGGGCCGCGCAAACCGATACCGCCCTTTTGGCGTTCAAGGTGGGTCCATGCGCGGATTAGACGCGTGGCGAGATACTGCAGTTGCGCGAGTTCGACCTGCAGCTTGCCTTCGTGGCTGCGCGCGCGTTGCGCGAAGATATCGAGGATCAGGCTGGTGCGGTCGACGACACGCCTGTTAAGCGCACGCTCCAGATTGCGCTGCTGCGCGGGTGCGAGTGCGTGATTGAAGATGACGATATCGACGTCGTTCGCTTCGCACGCAAGGCGCAATTCTTCAGCCTTGCCGCTGCCGACGAACATCGCGGCATCGGGGCTGGAACGGCGACCGGTGAGAGTGACGGCGGGATGGGCGCCCGCGCTTTGCGCGAGCAGGCTGAGTTCTTCGAGACTGGCTTCGAAATCGATCTTGCCGAAGTCGATGCCGACAAGCGCGGCGTTAATCAAATTGGTGGATGTCAAAATGAAGCAGCCGGTCAGTGTCGCCTGCGGACGACGCTCGACCGGCCGCGACGAAGGGTTAGGACGATTCGGAATCCGGGTGGAAATTCACCGGACGGGCAGGCACGACAGTCGAGATTGCGTGCTTGTACACCATCTGGGTCACCGTATTCCGGAGCAACACGACGTACTGGTCGAACGATTCAATGTTCCCTTGAAGCTTGATGCCGTTGACCAGATAGATCGAGACCGGCACGTGCTCTTTACGCAGTGCGTTCAAAAACGGGTCTTGTAACAATTGCCCTTTGTTGCTCATAGCAAACTCCGTGTTTTTTTGCAGGTTAACTTTATTGTCGGCGAAGAAAAAGAGATCCGCCGTCAATCGCTACACTATAGCCGATTTTTATTGACCAGCGCGGTGCCTGGCCATTCGGCCAGGACCCAATGTACATGCGGGTTTCAGCCCGGATTTCAAGCCGGGAATCAGCCTGCGTTTCGGTCCTGTCTCAGCTCTTGTCCGCGTAAGGATTCGTCGACGAACGGAACTCTATTCGCAATGGAGTGCCCGTCAGCGCGAAAGTTTCCCGGAAACGGTTTTCGAGGTAACGCCTGTACGTGTCGGTGATCGCGTCGAGCGCGTTGCCGTGAATCACGATGATCGGCGGATTCTGTCCTCCCTGGTGCGCATAACGCAGTTTAGGACGTACCGGACCGCGGCGGCGCGGCTGCTGGAACTCGACGGCTTCGATCAGCGCGCGCGTAAGCTTCGGCGTCGGCAGCTTGGCCATCGCGGCCTTGTAGGCGTCATCGACGGAACGCATCAGCGGGCCGATGCCCGTCTTTTCCGCTGCGGAAATAAAGTGGAATTTCGCGAAGTCCAAGAATTTTAGCTTGCGCTGAAGATCCGCTTTGGTGCGCTCACGCACATGGGAATCGAGGCCGTCCCACTTGTTCACGCCGACCACGAGCGCCCGCCCCTGCTCGACCACGAAGCCCGCGATGTGCGCGTCCTGCTCCGAAATGTCCTGGCGCGCGTCGAGCAGCAGGATCACGACATTGGCGTCGGAGATCGACTGCAAGGTCTTCACGACCGAGAATTTTTCGATTGCCTCGAACACCTTGCCGCGCTTGCGCAGGCCGGCCGTGTCGATCAGCGTGTACTTTTTGCCTTGCCGCTCGAAGTCGACGTAGATCGAATCGCGCGTCGTACCCGGCATGTCGAACGCGATCACGCGGTCTTCGCCGATCAGCGTGTTGACGAGCGTCGATTTGCCGACGTTCGGCCGCCCGACGATCGCGATCTTGATGCCGTGCTGGGCTTTCTCTTCCTCGCTTTCTTCCGGCTGGCCGGCGTACGCGACGTCGAGCGCCTCATTGATCATTTCCGTCACGCCGTCGCCGTGCGCAGCGGAAATCGCGCGCGGGTCGCCGAGGCCGAGTTCGTAAAAGTCAGCGGCCACCGACGTGTATTTCATCCCCTCGGACTTGTTGACGACGAGGAAGATCGGCCGGCCGGTCTTGCGCAGGTAGTCGGCGATCGACTTGTCCTGCGGCGCGAGCCCGTTGCGTCCGTCGACGATGAACACAATGATGTCCGACTCTTCGACGGCCTGGCGCGTCTGCCGCGCCATTTCGAACAGAATGCCGTCCTTCGCGACGGGCTCGAAGCCGCCCGTGTCGACGACCAGATACGGACGTTCGCCGGCGACGCGCCCTTCACCGTAGTGACGGTCGCGCGTGAGGCCCGGCAAATCGGCGACGAGCGCATCGCGCGAGCGCGTGAGCCGGTTGAACAGCGTGGATTTCCCCACATTGGGGCGCCCGACGAGGGCAATAACGGGTTTCATCAGATCTTGTTCACAGTGAGACGCGGGATCGAACGGTCGACCTGCCGCGCTGGCAACGCCATGCGGCCGTTGCACGGCTGCGTTTGACGAAAATTATCACGAATTTGACCCAATTCGAACGCGCGGAGCGTGCACATGCGAATGGGATGTCAGGTTGGCTGCCTGAATGCGTGCGCCGGGTGAATCCTGTAACCCGACGGCGCCGCCCTGGATGCGCAAGATTGCGCGACGCGTCCTGGATGACCGCCTGTGCAGCCTGGCTGGCGGTTCCGGCGATGGGACACCTTGTTTCTTACATGCCTGCGCCCGACCGGAATCGGGACGCCATCAAAAAAGATACGGCCGGCAATGCCGGCCTGGATGCGCCACGCGACACGCCGACAACGACGCGCCGCACAGCCCAACTACGTTTAACGCGGACGGAAGGCGTACAGATCGCCGTCGTGCGTCTGAACCACGAGCGTGTCACCCGCCAGCACGGGCGCCGACGTGATCGCGCTGCCGTCCGTCTTTGCACGGGCGACGAACGTGCCGTCGTCGCGCGACAGGAAGTGCACGTAACCTTGGTAATCACCGACCACGGCCGCATGACCAATCAGCAGCGGCACGCTGACGTCGCGGCTCTTGAGCTGGTCGTTGCGCCACAGTTGCTGGCCCGAATTGGCGTCGAATGCCGACACGACTGCCCAGTCGTCGCCCGCGACCACGGTACGGTCGTCCTGAGCGAGACCGCTCGTGCTCGAGAACGCCTTTTCCCACAGCGCGCGGCCCGAGTTTGCATCGAAGCAGCCGAGCTGGCCCTGGAACGTGACCGCGCAGGTTTCGGCGCCGACCAGGGTGGGCGGACCCGTCACGTCGTTGATACGCTCGACTTCCGTCACGCCCTTCGGATACGACACGGGCGTCGTCCAGTATGCGTCGCCCGTCTGCAGATTGATTGCAGCGAACTGGCCACCCGGGAAACCGGCCAGCACGGCCTGGTCGCCTGCGAACGTCATGCCCGACGACACGCGCAGATTCAGCGGCACCGCGCGGTTGCGGTAGTTCCACTTCTGCTCGCCCGTTTGTGCGTTGAACGCGGTGATCTGGCCGTCCACCGTGCGCACGACCACGAGACCGTTGCCGACGAGCGGCGGCGACAGGATTTCGCCAGGCGCCGTACCCTTCCACGAGAGCTTGCCATTCTGGTCGAGCACGAACACTTCGCCCTTCAGACCACCGACGGCCGTCAGCGTGCCATCCGTACCGACGCCTGCCGACAGGTCGCCGTCGACCTTCGTGCGCCAGACATCCTTACCCGTCTTCGCGTCGATCTTCGCGACCGAGCCGTTCGCGCCCGCAGCGTACACGGCGTCGCCCACCGTCACGGGCGAGAACATGTAGCGTCCGGCTTTGCCGACGCTGGCCGTCCACACCTGCTGTACGTCGAGCACGGGTTTGAACTCGGTGAGCGGCGTGGGCACGCGGCGCTCGTCTTTCGACGACGAGCAGGCCGACAGAGCAAGCACGGTCATCGCACAGGCAACGGGCACGGCGTAACGTTTCAGCAGATTCATCGGTGAACGAAGCATGTATGTTGGTTTAATCAAAAGGTGACGGCAGACAGTGCAGCGGCGTGCAACGCTCAGCCGCCCAGCGCGTCGAGCTTGAACTGAATCAGTTGACGGGCCGAAGCATCGCTCTTCGGCAGCGAGTCGAGCGCGAGCTTGTACGCGGTGCGTGCGTCATCGCGCTTGCCTTGCGCAGCGAACAGATCGCCGCGGCGGTCAGCAACGACGCCCTTGAACGACTCCGAAGGATCGTTCAGCAGCGCAAGACCGGCGTCGTACGCCTTTTCGTCGAGCAGCAGCGATGCGAGACGCAGTTTGGCGATCTGCTTGAACTCGTCGTCCTTCGCGTGATCGACGGCCCATTGCAACTGGGCCTTCGCGCCAGGCTCGTCACCGGCTTCGTACAGCGCCTTGGCGGCTGCGAGCGCCGTCATCTGCGCGTACGCGGTGCCGCTGAACTTGTCTTCCATGTCGGCGGCGACGCGCGTGATCGTCGCCTTGTCCGAGCCCGCCGTAGCTTGCTGAACCTGGTCGTACAGCACGGCCGCTTCCGCTGCCTGGTGACGCTGCCAGTAATTCCAGCCGTTCCAGCCTGCGGCAGCGACGAGCGCTACCAGCACGATCCACGTGGTGGCATTCCCCCACTGCGCCCACCATGCTTTCAGGCTTTCAACCGATTCTTGTTCGTCGTGGTAACTCATCGCGACGCGATTTCCTTTCCTGGTGCCTTATCTGATTGAGGCCACGACGCGCGCGGCCCATTGAATGACGCCGCGATCAGTCGTCGCCGTCTTCGGTGGACGCAACCATCGCATTGATTAGATGTTCGGTCAAGTCTTCGAGCGGCACCGTTTGTTGCTCGCTCTTTCCATCGCTTGCCCGTGCATCTCGCAACGCCTTCACACCCGCCGTACCGTTCGCGATTTCGTCTTCGCCAAGAATTACTGCGAATGCGGCACCGCTTGCATCGGCGCGCTTCATCTGCGACTTGAAGCTCGACGCCTGACCGTCAGGACTGCAATGCAGAATCACGTCGAGACCCGTGTCGCGCAGACGCTCGGCGACGATGAACGCCTGCTCGCGCGCGGCATCGCCCTGATGCGCGACGTACACGTCGCAACCTTCGGCTTCAGGAACGAGCTTCTCTTCCTTCAGCAGTTCGAGAATGCGCTCGATGCCCATCGCCCAGCCGCACGCGGCCGTCGGCTTGCCGCCGAGCTGCGCGATCAGCGGATCGTAACGGCCGCCTGCCGCAACCGTGCCTTGCGCGCCGAGTTTGTCCGTCACCCATTCGAACACGGTGAGATTGTAATAATCGAGACCGCGCACGAGACGCGGATTGATCGTGAACGGAATGTTGTTCGCCTTCAGGATGCGCTGCAGTCCTTCGAAGTGCGCACGCGATTCGTCGCCGAGAAAATCGATCAGCTTCGGCGCGTTCTGCGCGACTTCCTGCATCGCCGGATTTTTCGTGTCCAGCACGCGCAACGGGTTCGTGTGCAGACGACGCTTCGCGTCTTCGTCGAGCACGTCGATGTGCTTCTCGAGATACGCGATCAGTTCGACGCGATGCTTCGCGCGCTCTTCCGCGAGACCCAGCGAATTGATTTCGAGCTTGATGCCCGTCAAACCGAGGTCATCCCACAGACGCTGGCACATCAGGATGATTTCCGCGTCCGTGTCCGGGCCGGCGAAACCGAGCGCCTCGACGCCCACCTGATGGAACTGGCGATAGCGGCCGCGCTGCGGACGCTCGTGACGGAACATCGGCCCGATGTACCACAGGCGCTTCGGGCCGTCGTACAGCATGTTGTGCTCGATCGACGCGCGCACGACAGCCGCCGTGTTCTCCGGACGCATCGTGAGGTTTTCGCCGTTGAGCGCGTCCGTGAAGCTGTACATCTCTTTTTCGACGATGTCGGTCACTTCACCGATACCGCGCGTGAAGAGCTGCGTGTGCTCGACGATCGGCGTACGGATATTCTGGTATCCGTACGAACGCAGCATCGACTTCGCGGTCGTTTCGAAAAATTCCCACAAGCCTGCGTCCTGCGGAAGGATGTCGTTCATGCCCTTCACGCCGGACAGCTTTTCGAGCTTCTGCTTCTTCTGTTCAGTCATCTGTCTTTGATTGACGATTGGATGGAGCGAAATCAGTTCGTCGCTTCGGCGCGGACCGCATTCGGACCATAGCTGCGCTCGACGTAATCGCTCACGATCTGCTGGAATTCCTGCGCGATGTTTTCGCCGCGCAGCGTCTTGACCTTCACGCCGTCGATAAACACGGGCGCGGCCGGATTTTCGCCCGAGCCCGGCAGGCTGATGCCGATGTTCGCGTGCTTCGACTCGCCCGGACCGTTGACGATGCAGCCCATCACGGCCACGTTCATCTTCTCGACGCCCGGATACGTGTCACGCCACTTGGGCATCTCCGTGCGCAGATACGTCTGGATCTGCGACGCCAGTTCCTGGAACAGCGTGCTCGTCGTGCGACCGCAGCCGGGGCACGCGATGACCATCGGCGAGAACGAACGCAGGCCCATCGTCTGCAGGATTTCCTGGCCGACGATCACTTCGCCCGTACGCGATGCGCCCGGTTCCGGCGTCAGCGAAATGCGGATCGTGTCGCCGATGCCTTGCTGCAGCAGAACCGACAGCGCGGCTGTCGACGCGACGATGCCCTTCGAGCCCATGCCCGCTTCCGTGAGACCCAGGTGCAGCGCGAAATCACAGCGACGCGCGAGTTCCTGGTACACGGCGATCAGATCCTGCACGCCGCTCACCTTGCACGACAGGATGATCTTGTCGCGACCAAGGCCGAGTTCGACCGCACGTTCCGCCGAGCCGATTGCCGACTGGATCAGCGCTTCGTACATCACGCTTTGCGCTTCCCACGGTTCAGGCCGGGCGGCGTTCTCGTCCATCATGCGCGCGAGCAGATCCTGGTCGAGACTGCCCCAGTTCACGCCGATGCGCACAGGCTTGTCGTACTTGGCGGCGGCCTCGATCATCTGCGCGAACTGCGTGTCACGCTTCGCGCCCTGGCCGACGTTGCCGGGATTGATCCGGTACTTCGACAGCGATTCCGCGCAGCCCGGGTAGTCGCGCAGCAGCAGGTGGCCGTTGTAATGGAAGTCGCCAACGAGCGGCACCGTCACGCCCATGCGATCCAGCTGTTCGCGAATCGCCGGCACGGCCGCTGCCGCTTCCGGCGTATTCACCGTAATCCGCACGAGCTCGGAGCCAGCCTGCGCGAGTTCCTTGATCTGGATTGCCGTACCGATTGCGTCGGCCGTATCGGTGTTCGTCATCGACTGCACGCGCACGGGCGCGTCGCCGCCGATCGTCACGAGCTGGCCGCCCCAACGGACGTCGACCGCATTCGAGCGGCGACGCGGCGCGTGACCGCCGAACACCGGCACGGTCGAAACAATCTGGCTGCTGGATTTCACTTGATCGGAATGCATCGATAAACCCGCTTACGCCGCCCGCTCACGGCCCGGAAAGCGTCCGGCCCCATTGAGAAATACGGCGCGTGAATTGAAAAAGCGCCGCGGCCTCAAAGCCGCGACGCACACGATCTGAATTGCGTCAGGGCAGCGCGAAGCGCGCCACATTGCCCTTCGCCGACGCATATTTGGCCGGGTCGACCGGCTGGCCGTCCAGCGTGATCGAATCGAGACCCGCCTTGTTGCCGACCGTCACCTTCAGCGGCGGCACGCCGTTGACTTCCTTGCTCTCGCCCGCGTGCACGAGGCCTGAGAATACTTCCTTACCGTCCTTCTGGCGCACGCTGAACCAGCTGTCCTGCTTGACCGAGAGCGCAACCGTCGATGAGCGTTCGGGCGCGGCAGTGGGCTCGCTCGCCGCAGCTGCCGCCGACGCAACCGCCGCGACTGCCGGCGCGGCGCTCGCGGCTTTCGGCGCCGATGCCGTTGCCACCGCAGCCGGCGTAGAGGCCGATGCGACCGTCGATGCCGGCGCAGCGCCTGCCATCGGCAGCGGCGTGGGCATCGGCGTTGCCGACGCGCCGTCTGCGGCCGCCTGTTGTTGCGTATCCGTTTGCGGCGTCGCGTCCGACGCACTGATTTCACCCGTCACGGCCGAGCCGCTAGCCGCTTGGGCCGTCGTCGACGACGCCGCGTCCGTTGATGCCACACTGCCGGCAATGCCCTTCAGACGCGCGAGCCATGCGTTCGACTCGCCATTGTTCGTATGCCACATGGCCAGCGCGGCCAGCACGACCACGGCGAGCGCTGCGCCCCACAGCCACGAGCGGCGACGCGGCGCGCTATGACCCAGCGACAGCGACACTTTCCCGCGCGGCAGGTCGGTACCCGCCGACGCCGGCATGGTCAGCGCAGGTTCCGGCACGCCTTTTTCACGGCGCAGCGCCTGTGTCATCGGCGCGGGATCGGCGCCGACCATCTTCGCATAGCTGCGCACGACGCCCAGCGCGAACGTGGTGTCCGGCAACTGGCTGAGGTCGCCTGCTTCGAGCCCGCGCAACTTGCCCGGCGACACTTTCAGGCGCGCCGACACATCCTCGACCGACCAGCCCTTCGACTCGCGCAACTGCGCGAGACGCGCGCCGACGGCCGCCAGCGAGTCGTACCCCGTCGGCACGGCAGCCGGCGCGGCCGAAAGCGGGCGATCCGAATGCGTATCCATGTCGTGCGGCTGCGGGTGCTGCGGCTCACTCATCCCAAATCCTTTCGCGTCGATTCTTTTATCACTCATGCGAACCGGTGGCCTTTTGCCTCACCCGGTTTCGCAGACCGTTTATAACAAAATGTGCGGCTGTGCGTGCCGCTTCCGATCGATTTTGCGCACTTTCTTTTCACTTCGCGCGACGCGGCGACCCCGAGGGACAGCTTGCTGACATGCCACCCCATTTTTCGCCTGTCGCGAGCCTTACACGGCGCGAACTTCGATGACTTTCGACTTGCCGGTACGTTCGGCGAGGCGCGTGCGGTCCTTGACCGCGCCTGCCAGCTGACCGCAAGCCGCATCGATGTCGTCGCCGCGCGTTTTGCGCACGGTCGTGACAACCCCCGCGTCAATCAACACTTGCGCGAAACGCTTGATCTGCTCGTTCTTCGAGCGCAACAGACCCGATTCCGGGAACGGATTGAATGGAATCAGGTTGAACTTGCACGGCACGTCGCGCGTCACGGCGAGCAGTTCGCGCGCATGCGCCTCGCTGTCGTTCACACCGTCGAGCATGCAGTATTCGAATGTAATGAAGTCGCGCGGCGCGACTTTCAGATACCGCTGACACGCGGCCATCAGCTCGCGCAGCGGATATTTCTTGTTGAGCGGCACCAGTTCGTCGCGCAGCGCGTCGTTCGGCGCGTGCAGCGACACGGCGAGTGCCACCGGAAGATCGGCGCCGAGCCGGTCCATCATCGGCACCACACCGGAGGTGGACAGCGTCACGCGCCGGCGCGACAGCCCGTAGGCGTTGTCGTCGAGCATCAGGCGCATTGCGGGAACCACCGCGTCGTAATTGAGCAGCGGCTCGCCCATACCCATCATCACGACGTTCGTGACGACGCGCTCGCCCTTGCCCTCACCACCCGTCGCGCGACCACCGGCCGTGCCAAGCGACGCACGCAGCGCGAATTCGGCCATACGCAGCTGGCCGATGATTTCGCCCGTGGTGAGATTGCGTGAGAACCCCTGTTTGCCCGTCGAACAGAACCGGCAGTTGACCGCGCATCCCGCCTGCGACGACACGCACAGCGTGCCACGCGTTTCTTCGGGGATGAACACGGTTTCAACGGCATTGCCGTTGCCGACGTCCACGAGCCATTTGCGCGTGCCGTCGGTAGAAATATGGTCGCTGACGATAGGCGGCATCGTGATCGATGCACGCCCTTTCAGCTTTTCGCGCAGGGACTTCGCGAGATCCGTCATCCCGTCGAAGTCGGCAGCGTTGTACTGGTGGAGCCAGCGCTGCAATTGCTTGGCGCGAAACGGCTTCTCGCCGAGGCTGTCGCAATAAGCGACGAGGCCTGCGGCGTCCAGATCGAGAAGGTTGACGGTTTGACTGCTCGTCATATCGAATCCTGCCATTCAGTGCGAGACTGCGTTCATGCAACAAGCTGCATGAACGCGTGTACCGCTCGCGCCCGCTCCTGCTGCTGTTACTGCTGAACTGCGAAGCGCTTAGCGCGAGTAGACGTTGACTTCCGGGAAGAAGAACGCGATTTCGACGGCTGCCGTTTCAGCAGCGTCCGAGCCGTGGACGGCGTTGGCGTCGATGCTGTCTGCGAAGTCAGCGCGAATCGTGCCAGCGTCGGCCTTCTTCGGATCCGTCGCACCCATCAGGTCACGGTTCTTCAGGATGGCGCCTTCGCCTTCCAGAACCTGAACCTGCACCGGACCCGAGATCATGAATTCAACCAGATCCTTGAAGAACGGACGCGCTGCGTGCACGGCGTAGAACTTCTCCGCGTCGGCGCGCGACAGTTGAACCATGCGCGATGCGATGACCTTCAGACCAGCGTTTTCGAAGCGGCTGTAGATCTGGCCGATCACGTTCTTTGCCACTGCGTCCGGCTTGATAATCGACAGGGTGCGTTCGAGCGCCATAAAAACTCCAGAAAATTAAGAGGTTACAGATTTAAATGAATCCGCTATTGTAGCATGTTCCAGTGTATGATTGCGATTGAACCCTTACGATACTGTAAGGTCGAAAATGGAGCGCCCGAAACCCTTTTAAGACAGCGCTAAGGAAACGGAAACACAATGTAATCGCACGGTGTTGTGCGCCGCATTGAAACTCCGCACTACGCCGCTAATCTTAGGGTTGTGGGTTCGCGTGACGGATGGCAGCCGCCAGCCGCACCGTACAAAAACCGTTGCAAGCCACGTCGCAACACTGCGTCTGACGCAAGGAGAAACCATGAACGAGTATCCCTATAACTTTGGCCGGGGCGGCAGCGTCACCACGGCCGAGACCCGCAACCGGGTGCTGCGCAACACCTACTGGCTGCTCGCGCTGTCGATGGTGCCGACCGTCATCGGTGCGTGGGTGGGCGTCGCGACCGGCTTCTCGCTGTTCGCCGCCACCAGCCCGGCGATGAGCATGATCGCGTTCTTCGCGATTGCATTCGGCTTCATGTTCGCGATCCAGAAGACGAAGGACAGCGCCGCCGGCGTGTTCGTGCTGCTCGGCTTCACGTTCTTCATGGGCCTGATGCTGTCGCGCCTGCTCAGCTTCATCCTCGGTTTTTCGAACGGGCCGCAACTGATCATGCTCGCCTTTGGTGGCACTGGTGTGATCTTCGCCGCGATGGCGACGATCGCCACGGTCAGCAAGCGTGACTTCTCGGGCCTCGGCAAGTGGCTGTTCGTCGGCGTGATCGTGCTGTTGCTGGCGATGGTCGCGAACGTGTTTCTGCAACTGCCCGCGCTGATGCTGACGGTCTCGGTGCTCGCCATCGTGATCTTCTCGGCCTACATGCTGTTCGACGTACAGCGCGTCGTGAATGGCGGCGAGACCAACTACATCACGGCCACGCTGGCGATCTATCTGGATCTGTACAACGTGTTCGTGAACCTGCTGTCGATCCTCGGTATCTTCGGCGGCAACCGTAACTGATTGACGTTGATCGCCAGGTAAAACAAAACGCCCGTGACGAGCCATCGTCACGGGCGTTTTTCATTTCCTGGCGCCGCGCCGCAGAGGCAAGACTCAAAGACTCAGCCAGCCAAATCCTTCGCTTTGCGTTGCGACCAGCACTTCCGTCGCCGCCGCGCCGAGCACGCCCGCCATCGCGGCCTGCGCCAGTTCCGGCAGATTGTTTTGCTGGCTCAGATGCGCTGCGACGAGATGCCTCAGCTTCGAGCGATCGAGCGACGCAAGAATTTCCGCCGCCGCGTCATTGTTCAGATGCCCGTGATTGCCGCCGATCCGCGCCTTCAGGGACGGCGGATACCGCGAAGCGGCCAGCATCTCGACATCGTGATTGCACTCGAGCACTAGTGCGTCGCAACCGCCCAGCACCGCGCTGATATGCGGCGTCGACGTGCCCACATCCGTCAGCACACCGAGACGCGACGCACCATCGGAAAACACATACTGCAGCGGCTCGCGAGCGTCGTGAGGAACGGTATATGGCAAAACGCTGAGGTCGCCGATCGCGACAGCCTCGTCGCCCCACAGCACATGCAGGTCGACATCGGCCTCGTCGGCGCCGACGGCGCGCGCCGTGCCCCAGCTCATGTAAAGGGGAATCGAAAGTTTGCGCGCCAGTGTCAGCGCGCTGCCGATGTGATCGCTGTGCTCATGGGTGATGAGAATGGCGTCGAGCTCGTCGACGCCCGTGCCCAGCCGTTCCAACCGCCGGGCCACTTCCTTGCCCGAGAAGCCGCAGTCCAGCAGGATGCGCGTGGTCGTCGCACCGCTTTGGGCTTCGACCAGCAATGCATTGCCTTCACTGCCGCTTCCCAGACTGGCGAATCGCACGACCCGCCTTAGTTCAGTTGCGCGTGCAGCAGCGTCACGATGCGTTGCGCATCCGACGACGTATCCACCTGGCCATTCGTGTCGACCACGGCGACCTGCGTCATCGCGTCGCCCTTCGAGCGCACGTTGACGAGGAATTCGTGGCTATCCTTCTTCGCGCTCTTGTCGCTGTAGAACAGCTTGCCGAACAGGCCGTCGCGCTTGAGTTCCTGCATCGAATCCGCGTAGCGCACGTAGTAGATGCCCTTTTCGCGGTCGCGGTTGTCGACCGTGAAGTTCGTGCGGTCGAGCGCCAGGCCGACGCGCAGCCACGCGCGGTCGAACGACTCAGGCAGATCCAGCGTCGAGCCGCCTGCGCTCTTGTCGAGTTGCGCCTGGCCGGTCGCAGAACGTGCGTCCGTCAGCAGTTGCTTCGATTGCGCGTCGGTGAGGCCGAATTTCTGCATCAGCTTGGCGAGGAACTCAGCTTCAAGTGCCGGATCGCGCGGGCGCTCGACCCAACGCGACGACGTCTTGTCCTGGCCCGTCAGCACTTCTTCCATCGCCGCGTGCGTGATCGAGATATCGGTTGCACCGCTCGGGTCGCGCGACACCAGCGTGCGGAAGCTGTCCCGGGTGCCCGACGAGTACGCGAAATCGACAACGCGGCCGATCGTGCGACGGAACCAGTCGTCCGGAATGTTGGCACGGTTTTCCGCCCAGTCGGTCGCCATGATGCCCGTGCTCGGTGCGTCGGTCTTCAGCGAGAAGCCGTTTTCCGTCCAGAACTCCTGCAGTTGCGGCCACAGTTGCTCCGGCGCGCGACCGTCGACGACCAGCCAGCGGCGGTCGCCGTCACGCTCGACGTGCATGCCCAGCGGATCCTGCGCGCTCGGCACGCCTTCCGTCAGGTTGCCAGCCGCCGTCGTCGCGCGCTGGGTCGCGCCACCGAGCGCAGCGCCCGCGGGCGGCGCCACGTAGCGCTGATCGATCTGCGCAGCCGTCAGATCGCTCGGCACGGCGAGCGGCGGCGCGCTCGCGGTTGCCTTGTAGTTCACCCGGTCCGACGCGAGCATGTCGTTCAGCGACTCGCAGCCAGAAAGCGACACAACCGTGCCAGCCGCAAGCGACAGCGCCGCCAGGCGCGTTGCATGGAGGGAAAGTGCGGAACGTTTCATGGGGTCCTTCGTGAAGCTAGAACGCGCTGCCGGGTGCGGTGCGAAACCGTGGGCGATATCGACGTCAGTTGAAAAAATGCCGGGAGGCGCCTGAAATGTCAGACGCTCAGCCGAGCAGCCCTGCCTCGCGCAGCGCGGCGCGAACCACGTCGTGGTAGCGCGCATCGAGCGGCGTAAGAGGCAGACGGATGCCGCCCTGAACGCGGCCCATTTGCTGCAACGCCCACTTCGCGGGAATCGGGTTCGATTCGATGAAGAGGTTTTTGTGCAGCGAGAGAAGTTTCAGATGGATTTCACGCGCCGACTTTGCGTCGGCAGCGAGCGCGGCCTTGCACAGCTCGCTCATCAGTCGCGGTGCGACGTTGGCCGTCACCGAAATATTGCCGTGGCCGCCCAGCAGCATCAGCGCGATCGCGGTGGGATCGTCGCCGCTGTAGATGCCGAAGTGCGCCGGCGCCGACTTGATCAGATGCGCCGCGCGGTCGATATTGCCCGTCGCCTCCTTCACACCGATGATGCCCGGCACGTTGGCAAGACGCAGAATCGTTTCGTTCGACATGTCCGCGACCGTGCGGCCGGGGACGTTGTACAGGATCACCGGCAGATCCACCGTTTCAGCGATTTTCGCGAAATGGCGGTAAATGCCTTCCTGAGTCGGCTTGTTGTAGTAAGGCACGACCTGCAGCGTGGCATCGGCACCGACTTTCTTCGCCTGCTCGGTGAGTTCGATGGCTTCCGTGGTCGAATTGGCGCCCGCGCCCGCTATCACCGGAATGCGGCCAGCAGCCTGTTCCACGGCCGTCCTGACCATCAGCACATGCTCTTCCACCGACAACGTTGCCGACTCGCCGCTCGTGCCGACCACGACCAGACCGTTCGTGCCTTCTTCGATATGCCAGTCGACCAGTTTGCGGAACGCCGGCAGATCGAGACTGCCGTCTTCGAGCATCGGAGTGATGATGGCGGGAATGCTGCCGCGAATCGCGACGCCGTCTTGCTGAGTGCCGTTAGCCATGAAACGTCATGAATTTGTTCGATAAACTGCGATTGTAGCGGATTAACCGGCCAAATCGTAACGCGGGGGAACCCCCTTATCTTTCCTTTTGACCGACGAATCCGCCTCGCGCACCGCGCAAATCCGCTGCACGTAGGCGGGGCGCGGCTCTGCGAGGAAACCGTCCTGAAATGCAACGACACGTAACAGGCCGCGAACTGCGTCCAGCAGTTCGCCGGGCGCGAGCAGAAAAGCGGGATTCGAAGGCTTGCCGACCGTTTCGTTGCCTTGTGCGAAGGTTTCGTAGATCAGCACGCCGCCGGGCGCGAGCGCGTCCAGCAATTGGGGAAAGAGCGGTCGATGCAGGTAGTTCGTGACGACGATGGCCGCGAACTGTGCGTCCGGAGGCAGCGGCCATGGGCCGTTTTCGGTATCGGCGGCGATGGTCGCGATGCCCGGCACGCCGTCCATCGTTTGCAAAGCGGCGGCATCGCGATCGATTGCCGTCACGGAATGCCCGCGCGACGCGAAAAACCGCGCGTGGCGCCCTGCTCCCGAGGCCACGTCGAGCACCACGCCGCCGGCATCGACGAGATGCGCCCAGCGCTTCACCCAACGCGACGGCCCGCCGATTGACGCATGGCCAGCGGCGCCCGCCGCGCCCGGGTTCAGGCTGTCCGTCATCAGGTGTACGACAGACCCATCGCTTCACGCACGTCGCGCATCGTCTCCGTCGCGAAACGGCGTGCCTTGTCGCAACCATCGGCGACGATCGCGCGCAACAGCGACGGATCGTCCATGTACTTCTGTGCGCGCTCAAGCATCGGTTGCTGCTCGCGCAGAATGCCTTCGATCACCGGCTGCTTGCACTCCAGACAACCGATGCCCGCCGTGCGACAACCCTTCTGCACCCATTCGTGCGTGTCCTTATCGGTGTAGACCTGATGCAGCTGCCACACCGGGCACTTGTCGGGATCGCCCGGATCGGTGCGGCGCACGCGCGCCGGGTCGGTCGGCATCGTACGGACTTTCTTGGTGATCGTTTCCGCGTCTTCGCGCAGGCCGATCGTGTTGCCGTACGACTTCGACATCTTCTGGCCGTCGAGACCCGGCATGCGCGACGCTTCCGTCAGCAGCACCTGCGGCTCGGGCAAGATTATCTTGCGCGAGCCTTCGAGGTATCCAAACAGGCGCTCGCGATCGCTCATCGACAGACTCTGCGACTCCGACAGCATCGCGCGCGCCTTTTCGAGCGCTTCCTCGTTGCCTTCCTGCTGATACGCGTTGCGCAGTTCGTGATACAGCTTCGAGCGCTTGCCGCCGAGCTTCTTCGCGGCTTCGTTCGCCTTCTCCTCGAAGCCCGGCTCGCGGCCGTACATGTAGTTGAAGCGGCGCGCCATTTCGCGCGCCATTTCGACGTGCGGCACCTGGTCTTCACCGACCGGCACGAGAGACGCGCGATACAGCAGAATGTCGGCCGCCATCAGCACCGGATAGCCGAGGAAGCCATACGTGCCGAGATCCTTGTCGCGCAGCTTTTCGATCTGTTCCTTGTACGTCGGCACGCGTTCGAGCCAGCTGAGCGGCGTGCTCATGCCGAGCAGCAGCGACAGTTCGGCGTGCTCGGGCACACGGCTCTGGATGAACAGCGTCGCCTGCGCCGGATCGATGCCGGAAGCGAGCCAGTCGATCAGCACATCCCACACGTTCTTCTCGATGACATCCGGCGTTTCGTAGTGGGTCGTCAGCGCATGCCAGTCGACCACGCAGAAGAAGCACGGGTACTCGGATTGCAGGCGCACCCAGTTTTTCAGCACGCCGTGATAGTGGCCGAGGTGCAGCGAGCCGGTAGGCCGCATGCCGGAGAAGATACGGTCGGGGTACATGGTTTTGATTTATAGAAGCGAAACGAGGGGGGTCAGGATAGCTGTCACGGCTTCATAGCCGATATTCACGAGCGGACGCAGCCAGAAGCGCGTCAGCGTGCCCGTCATCACGAGCGCCATCACGATGAAAAAGCCGTACGGCTCGAGCCGCGCCAGCATCATTGCCGGGCGCACGGGCAGGAGCGCCGTGAGCACGCGGCCGCCGTCGAGCGGCGGCAGCGGAAACAGGTTCAACACGCCAAGCACGAGATTCACGCCGACGCCCGCGCCCGCCATGCGCGTGAAGAACGGCTCGTCGATATTCATGGCGGCCAGTGCGACGCCGAACACGCCCCACACCAGCGCCTGCGCGAAATTGCACAACGGGCCGGCGAGCGCGACCCACAGCGAACCCCAGCGCGGATTACGCAGATTGCCGAACGCGACGGGCACCGGCTTCGCGTAGCCGAACATGAACGCGCCGCTCGTGGCGAAGTAAAGCACTAGCGGAATCACGATCGTGCCGACGGGGTCGATATGCCGCATCGGATTGAAAGACACGCGGCCGAGCACGTACGCGGTGTTATCGCCGAGCATGCGCGCGACGTAGCCGTGCGCCGCCTCGTGCAGCGTGATCGCGAAGATCACAGGCAGCGCGTAGACGACGATGGTCTGTATGAGGGAGGAATCCATATCGCTCTATTGTAACAACGGCGCCTTGCGGCTCTGTCGGCTTTCGTTCATGTGACGGGTCATTGACGCTCAGGCCGTCTCTTCGAGACCGAACGGCGCGAGCGAGCCACGCCCCGGCCGCACCAGCACGGGCTCCTCGCCTGTCAGGTCGATCACCGTCGACGGCTCGCACGGACACGCGCCACCATCGATCACCAGATCGAGCTGCTTTTCCAGTTTTTCGCGGATTTCTTCGGGGTCGTTCAGCGGCTGCGTTTCGCCCGGCAGGATCAAGGTCGAGCCGAGCATCGGCTGACCGAGTTCTTTGAGAATGGCGAGCGTGATAGCGTGATCGGGGACGCGCAGGCCGATCGTCTTGCGCGACGGATGCGACAGCCGACGCGGCACTTCCTTGGTCGCCTGCAGCACGAACACATAAGGACCCGGCGTCACGGATTTGATCAGACGGTACTGACGGTTATCGACGAGCGCGAAGTTCGCCAGTTCGGACAGATCGCGCACCAGCAGCGACAGCAGCTGGCGCTCGTCGATGCCGCGAATGCGCCGCACGCGGTCGACGGCATCCTTGTTGTCGAGCTGGCACGCGAGCGCGTAGCTCGAATCCGTCGGCAGCGCGACCACGCCGCCACCTTCTATGATCTGCGCCGCCTGCTTGATCAGGCGTGGCTGCGGATTATCCGGATGAAGCCGAAAGTATTGGGACATGGTGTCGTCAGAAGGTCGGGAAATCGGCGAACGGCAAACAGCAAGCAACGGATCACGCAGCGCGCGTGCCCGCGCCGCGCGTGAAACCAGAGCTTACAGCCAACGTTCCCAGACTGGCTTCAGATCGGACGGCAGTGGCGGCAGACTGCCGAGCTCGACGCGGCCCTCGCCCGCAGCATGAAAGTCGGAACCGCGCGATGCCTCGAAGCCGAAGCGCCGCGCCACGTCCGCATACTCGCGATACTGGTCGGGCGTGTGGCTGCCCGTTACGACTTCGATCGCCTTTCCGCCGAGATCGATGAATTCGCCGAACAGCGCGTCGAACTCGGTTTGCGTGTAAGCGTAGCGGCCCGGATGCGCGATCACCGCTTCACCGCCCGCCAACCGAATCCATTTGACGGCGTCGGCGAGCTTCGACCAGCGATGCGCGACGTAACCCGGCTTGCCATCGCCGAGAAAGCGGTTGAACACGTCCTGCGTGTTTTCTGCGTAACCGCTTTCGACCATGAAGCGTGCGAAGTGCGTGCGCGAGATCATGTCGGGATTCGACACGTATTTCAGTGCGCCTTCGTACGCGTCGGGAATGCCGAGCGTGGCCAGTTGCTCGCCAATCGCTTCCGCCCGCGCGGCGCGGCCGTTGCGCGTGCGCTCGAGCCCTTCGACAAGATCCTGACACGCGGGATCTACATGCAGGCCCACCACGTGAATCGTGCGCGACGCCCATGTCACCGAGATTTCGACGCCGCTCAGATACTGCATGCCGAGTGCTTGCGCCGTCTCACGCGCTTCGACCTGACCGCCGATTTCGTCGTGATCGGTGAGCGCCCACAGGGTCACGCCGCCGGCATGCGCGCGGCGCGCGACATCGGCGGGCGCGAAGGCGCCGTCGGAGACGGTGGAATGGCAATGCAGGTCGGCGTTCATCGTTTTCTTGATAGCGTGGTCAGCCCATTTTACTGCAACGCAGTAAGCACACGCAGAGGATTCGTCGACACAAATTTCGAACACGCACTACGCGCAAAAGCCCTCGATCAGCGCCGCTACGCGCTCGGGCTGATCGTGATGCACCATGTGACCCGCGTCGTCGATGATCGCTTCGCGCCAGTCGGTGAAAGCCTGGAAGCGCGCCTTGAACTCGTCGAGGGGAACGTTGCCGGCGAGCATGGCGAGCGTCGGCGATGCGGCGGCTTCGACGTGCAGCACCTTCGCGCGCACGTTGGCCCAGACGGCCATCACTTCGTCGAGGCGATAGAGCAGCGGGCCTCGCATCTTGTGCGCGGGGTCGGCGAGCAGCATGTAGCCGCCCTCGCCGTCCGGCTTCGACCAGTGCTGCGCGAGAAATTGCGCGCGTTGCGGGGCGAGGCGTGTGTTGGTCTTGATCAGGCGCGCGGCGACGTCGTCGAGCGTCGCGTAAGGGCGCAAGGTGGGCGGCGCGCGCAGTTCGTCAAGCCACGACGCAATGCGGCGCGGCAACTGCGCGGGTATCGATGCGGGCAGCCCGAAACCTTCCAGGTCGACCACGCGCCGCACGCGCTCGGGCCGCACGCCGGCATACAGGCACACGATGTTCGCGCCCATGCTGTGGCCGACGAGGTTTACTGCGCCCGTCGGCGCGTAGTGGTCGAGCAGCGCTTCGAGGTCGGCGAGATACTCCTGGAACCAGTAGTGGCCGCCGCCCTGTTGCGCGACAGGCCAGTCGGACAGGCCGAAGCCGCGAGCGTCGGGTGCGATCACCTGCCAGTCGCCCGCGAGCGCATCGACGACGAACTGGAACGACGCGGCCACGTCCATCCAGCCGTGCAACATGAAGAGCACCGGCGCGTCGGGGTTGCCCCAGCGGCGCACGTGCAGGCGCACTCCGCGCACGGTCACGAATTCGGAAACGGAAGGTTTGAGCGGATGGTTCATGACGCGACCGAAAAAAACGAATGATCGTTCGATTATAGCGAGATACACGCGAATCCGCCTGGCGTCGTGGACGCTGTTTTCAGTCTTCGGTCCGCTGCTGCGCGTCGAGACCCGCCAGCGCGGCCAGTTCCTCTTCTTCGAAACCGGCATCGCGGCGCGCTTCGAAATTGAACGGACCACGCAGTTTCGGCGCGCGATATTCATCGGACAGGCGCAGATACGTCTGATGCGCATCAGCGCCCGCCTTATCGCACAGATGCCGGAACCAGCGATTGCCGATCAACACGTGGCCGATCTCATCGCGCAGAATCACGTCGAGAATGGCCGCCGATGCGTGATCGCCTGCCTGCTGCAGCCTTGCGCGGATCGGCGGCGACGCGTCGAGCCCGCGCGCCTCGAGCGTGCGCGGCACGAGCGCCATGCGGGCCAGCACGTCGCCGCGCGTGCGCTCGCACATGTCCCACAGGCCGTCATGCGCCGGAAAGTCGCCGTACGTGTGACCAAACTCCGCAAGACGCGCCGACAGCAGCGAAAAGTGATGCGCCTCTTCCGCCGCCACCTTCAGCCAGTCCATGTAGAACGCGTCGGGCATGCCGTCAAAGCGCCATACCGCGTCGAGCGCCAGATTGATCGCATTGAATTCGATGTGGGCAAGCGCGTGCAGCAATACCGCGCGCCCTTCCGGCGACTGCATGCTGCGTCGGCCCAACTTGCGCGGCTCGACCAGTTCCGGCCGCTCGGGACGGCCCGGCAGGCCGGACGGCTCGTCCAGTACGCACTCCGATGCCACAACCGCGTCGCCTGCCAGCACACGCGCATACAGCGCCTGCGCGGCCTCGGCTTTGGCGGCGGGAACGCGCTGCGTCAGGACTGCGAGGGCGTCCGAACGTGCGCAATTCGTGAGATCAGGAAGATTGGACTCGGCGACAGGCATCGGAAAACAGGACATCGGCAAAAAAGGACAAAAAGCAGCCATTCTGGCGTGCCGCAGCACGGCGCGCACGCTTCGCACGGGCTAATGGCACAACCGTTTACAATACGCGATTCGACCATGCCGCGCGGCTTGCCCGCGATTTCGCGCAAAGCGCCTCACGGCGGCGCGGCGTCCCCCGGACAGCAACCGTCCTGCATGAGACCAGAGGAGACACTGTGGCAATCTACAAGCTTGGCGACGCAGCCCCGACCATCCACGAAAGCGTGTTCGTTGCCGATACGGCGACCATCATCGGCAACGTGACCGTCGAAGAAAACGCGAGCGTCTGGTTTGGCGCCTCGATTCGCGGGGACAACGAACCGATCACCGTCGGCAAGGGCACTAACATACAGGAAGGCGCCGTACTGCACGCCGACCCCGGCTTTCCGCTGACGCTCGAAGCCGGCGTGACGGTCGGCCACCAGGCGATGCTGCACGGCTGCACGGTCAAGGAAGGCGCACTGATCGGCATTCAGGCTGTGGTCTTGAATGGAGCGGTAATCGGCCGCAACTGTCTGGTTGGCGCAGGTGCCGTCGTGACCGAGGGCAAGGTTTTTCCTGACAATTCGCTGATTCTCGGATCGCCTGCCAAGGTCGTCCGGGAATTGACTGAAGCAGATATCAAAGGCCTGAAGCGAGCCGCGGACATTTACGTGGAACGCAGGGATTATTTCAAGGCGCAACTCGTGCGCATCGGCTAGAGCCGACCGTACGATGCGCCACGCGCGGCCTTCCCACCGCGCGGTTCGACCGAGGAAAAGTTGTGAGTGACCAGTTGCAGAAATTCATGTTCAGCGCGGCGCCCGTACGCGGCGAGATCGTTTCGCTGCGCAATACGTGGCAGGAAGTGCTGACGCGCCGAAGCTATCCGGCGCCCGTGCGGGACGTGCTCGGCGAGATGATGGCGGCGTGCGCGCTGCTGTCGGCCAATCTGAAGTTCGACGGCACGCTGATCATGCAGATCTTCGGCGACGGTCCGGTGAAGATGCTCGTCGTGCAATGCAACTCAGATCTGTCGATGCGCGCGACGGCCAAGTACTCCGGCGACGCCGCGCACACGATCGCGGACGACCTGACGCTCGTCGATCTCGTGAACCCCGGTGGCCACGGCCGCTGTGTGATCACGCTCGACCCGCGTACCAAGGTACCCGGTCAGCAGCCGTATCAGGGCATCGTGCCGCTGGCTGACGACAACGGTCCGTTCAAGTCGATGGCACAGGTGCTCGAGCACTACATGCAGCATTCGGAGCAGCTCGACACGCGTCTGTGGCTCGCCGCCAACGCCGATCGCGCCGTCGGCATGCTGCTGCAGAAGCTGCCCGGCGACGGCGGCATCGTCCCGCATCCGGGCGAAATCGACGCCGATACCTGGGACCGGCTGTGCACGCTCGGCAGCACGCTGTCGGCCGACGAAATGCTGAAGGAAGAGCCGAACACACTGTTCCGGCGCCTTTTCTGGCAGGAGAACGTCCAGCACTTCGAACCGGCGCGCACACGCTTCGAGTGCTCGTGCTCGCGCGCCCGTGTCGGCAACATGCTGAAAATGCTGGGTCGCGAAGAAGTGGATAGCGTGATCGAAGAGCGCGGTCACGTCGAAATTCACTGCGAATACTGCAACCAGCGTTACGAGTTCGATCCCGTCGACGTCGCGCAACTTTTTGTCGCGAGCGGGCTCTCACAAGGTGTAGCGCCCGCTGCCGAGCAGCGGCACTGAAGCCTGCGGGCCGCGTCGCAGCGTCAAGCTGGGGCGCGGTATCTTCGGATACTGGCTTTGTGCATGGCGGTCAATTTGCTTAGGTATCCGACCGATGGAGGTCGACATGAATGCCTCTTCCCTGCTGCAACCCGTCCACCGTCTCGCGGCGCTTGCGCTCGTGGCCGGCGCGGCAGCGCTGTCTGGCTGCATGATGGATCCGCCGGGTCCGTCGCCGATCTATAGCCGCCTGCCCGCGGACCAATCCGGCATTCCGACGACGGCGCAACCTCTCACGCCGGAAGAGCGCGCCCGCTACGAGGCAATCGACAGGCAGGTGATGGCTGAGCAGAACCAGGCAATGGCAGCCGACGCCGCCGCGCAAGCCTATTCGCGCTACGCCGCGCCGCCTGTCTCCGTGTATGGCAGCTACTACAGCGGCGGATGGGGGCACGGCTGGGGTACTGGCATCGGCTACGGTTACCCGGGCTGGGGATGGGGCTGGTAACCTGGTCACGCACGCGTGAGCCTAGCCACGCTATCCCGTTTTCGTATTTCATCAGGCAGCAAAAAAACAAAAGGCGCGGTTCATTACGAACCGCGCCTTTTTCATGAATCTCGTGCACCTGCTTCGAAGCCCTTGCGTGCATCAACCCGGCTTCTTTTCCTTCGCATCCTTCTTCGCGTGCTTGCGATCCGGCTTCGCGCGCGATTCCGGATTCGGCACCACACGCAGCGGCGCGCCCGTGATCTGCCCGCGCGTCGACGTATTCGATTGCGGCGTATTCGACAGCGGCGACGGCGCGTTCGGCGACACGAACTGCACGAACACCTCGCTGTCCTTGACCATGCCCATTTCGTAGCGGGCGCGCTCTTCGACGGCGGACGTGCCGTTCTGCAGATCCTGCACTTCGCCCTGGATACGCTCGTTGCGCTCTTTCGCGTCCGCGTTCTTCTTCAGCTGCTGCGCGAGTTCCTGCTGCAGTTCGTGAACACGCAACCAGCCGCCATGGCCCCACCACAGCGGATATTGGATCAGCACCAGCAGGACGAGCAGAACGACGGTGACGAGCCGCATGTAGTGAATTGCAGGGTTGAATACGCGCCGCCCTGCGCTGTACGCAGGGCGGCAAGGGTGAATCAGTAGCGAAGCATAACCGGTTTAACGCTTATTGAGACGAAATGTTGACAGCAAGCGTCACTCTCACCGTCATTTCGTCCCAAAACCGTGTCAACCGGACGTCGTTCAACGCAGGTTGTAGAACGCCGACTTGCCCGGGTAGCTAGCGATATCGCCGAGATCTTCTTCGATACGCAGCAGCTGGTTGTACTTCGAGATACGGTCGCTACGCGACAGCGAACCCGTCTTGATCTGACCCGCGTTCAGGCCGACCGCGATGTCGGCGATGGTCGAATCTTCGGTTTCGCCCGAGCGGTGCGAGATCACAGCCGTGTAGCCTGCGCGCTTGGCCATTTCGATCGCTGCGAAGGTTTCCGTCAGCGTGCCGATCTGGTTGATCTTGATCAGGATCGAGTTGGCGATGCCCTTCTCGATG
The DNA here is from genome assembly GCF_017104715.1 of Burkholderia sp. Ac-20365. Lineage (GTDB taxonomy): Bacteria > Pseudomonadota > Gammaproteobacteria > Burkholderiales > Burkholderiaceae > Paraburkholderia. The sequence continues at coordinate 187,920 of NZ_JAAGPI010000009.1, read as the reverse complement.
CCTTCCTTCAGGATGCGCGTGTTCGTCACGAACAGATCGTCGCCGACCAGCTGGATCTTCTTGCCGAGCTTGTCGGTCAGGATCTTCCAGCCTTCCCAGTCGCTTTCGTGCATGCCGTCTTCGATCGACACGATCGGGAACTTGTCCGCGAGCGTCGCGAGGTAATCGGCGAATTCGGCCGACGACAGTTGCAGGCCTTCGCCCGCCAGCTGGTACTTGCCGTCGTGGTAGAACTCGCTTGCTGCGCAGTCGAGCGCGAGCAGCACGTCTTCACCGGCGCGGTAGCCGGCCTTTTCGATAGCTTGCAGGATGGTCGACAGGCATTCGTCGTTGCTGCCGAAGTTCGGCGCGAAGCCGCCTTCGTCGCCGACTGCCGTGCTCATGCCGCGGTCCGACAGGATCTTCTTCAGCGCGTGGAACACTTCCGCGCCGCAACGCAGCGCTTCGCGGAACGTCGGCTGGCTGACCGGGACGATCATGAATTCCTGGATGTCCAGGCTGTTGTTCGCGTGCGCGCCGCCGTTGACGATGTTCATCATCGGCACGGGCAGTTGCATTGCGCCCGAGCCGCCGAAGTAACGGTACAGCGGCAGGCCGGCTTCTTCAGCCGCAGCCTTCGCGACGGCCATCGAAACAGCCAGCATCGCGTTTGCGCCGAGGCGCGACTTGTTGTCCGTGCCGTCGAGTTCGAGCAGCGTCTTGTCGAGGAAGGCTTGCTCGGAAGCGTCGAGACCCATGATCGCTTCGGAGATTTCGGTGTTGATGTGCTCGACTGCCTTCAGCACGCCCTTGCCGCTGTAGCGGCCGGTTTCGCCGTCGCGCAGTTCGATTGCTTCACGCGAGCCCGTCGATGCGCCCGACGGCACAGCCGCGCGGCCCATCGTGCCCGACTCGAGCAGCACGTCGCATTCGACGGTCGGGTTGCCCCGCGAGTCGAGAATCTCGCGACCGATGATATCTACGATAGCACTCATGGTTTCCTCTGAAATGACGATGAATTCTTAAGATGAGACGTCCGGCTTTCTATGACAGCCTGTGTCCGGACGCGTTCGACGACCATCGGGTTGAAGCACGCGCGCGCCGCCTGACTTCAGCGGCACGCGCGTGTTTGCATCAGTTGAAATCGTTCTCGAGGAACGGCGTGCGCTTCACGGCTTGATCGATCGTGATCAGCGTCTCGAGCAGATCGGCCATGCGATGCAGTGGCACGGCATTGGGACCGTCCGACTTTGCTTCGGCCGGATTCGGATGGGTTTCCATGAACAGGCCCGCGACGCCCGTCGCGACAGCCGCTCGCGCCAGCACGGGTACGAACTCGCGCTGACCGCCCGAACTGGTGCCCTGTCCGCCCGGCAACTGCACCGAGTGGGTCGCGTCGAACACGACGGGTGCGTCCGTTTCGCGCATGATGGCGAGCGACCGCATGTCGGACACGAGGTTGTTATAACCGAACGACACGCCGCGTTCACACGCCATGAAACGGTCTTCCGACAGACCCGCTTCACGCGCCGCGTCGCGCGCCTTGTCGATCACATTCTTCATGTCGTGCGGCGCGAGGAACTGACCTTTCTTGATGTTGACGGGCTTACCCGAACGCGCGCACGCGTGGATGAAGTCCGTCTGACGGCACAGGAACGCAGGCGTTTGCAGCACGTCGACGACCGACGCGACCTGATCGATTTCGTGTTCGCTATGTACGTCGGTCAGAACGGGCAAGCCGAGCTGACGCTTCACTTCGGACAGAATGCGCAAACCCTCGTCCATTCCCAGGCCACGGAACGACTTGCCGCTGCTGCGATTGGCTTTGTCGTACGAAGACTTATAGATGAACGGAATCTTCAGCTTCGCGCAGATTTCCTTCAGCTTGCCGGCCGTGTCGATCGTCATCTGTTCGGATTCGACCACACACGTGCCCGCGATCAGGAAAAACGGCTTGTCGAGGCCGATTTCGAAATCGCCCAGTTTCATACTTTCTCCTCGACGCTCGCTTCGCGATGCGCACGCGCTGCTTCAACGAACGCCTTGAAAAGCGGGTGGCCATCGCGCGGCGTCGATGTGAATTCAGGGTGGAACTGAACGCCAACGAACCACGGGTGCATCGAACGCGGCAGTTCCATCATTTCCGGCAGATCTTCGCTCGGGGTACGGGCGCTGATGATAAGGCCACCCGCTTCGAGCTGGGGCACGAAGCGGTTATTGACTTCATAACGGTGACGGTGACGCTCGTTCACATCCTTGCCGTAAATCTCTTCGGCCATCGTGCCCGGCTTGATCGGGCAACGCTGCGAACCGAGGCGCATCGTGCCGCCCAGATCGGATTCTTCCGTACGCTTCTCAACCTTGCCTTCGCGGTCGTACCACTCGGTGATCAGCGCGACCACGCGATTCGGCGTTTCCTGGTCGAATTCCGTGCTGTTCGCATCCTTGAGGCCGACGATGTCGCGCGCGAATTCGATCACCGCGAGCTGCATGCCGAGGCAGATGCCGAGATACGGCACCTTCGCTTCGCGTGCGTAGCGGATTGCCTTGATCTTGCCTTCCGTGCCGCGACGGCCGAAACCGCCCGGAACCAGCACGGCATCCAGATGCTTGAGGCTGTCGACGCCGTTCTCTTCCAGCTCTTCGGAATCGATGTATTCGATGTTGACCTTGGTCGACGTATGGATCGACGCATGGCGCAGCGCTTCGATGAGCGACTTGTACGACTCGGTCAGTTCGACATACTTGCCGACCATGCCGATCGTCACTTCGCTCTTCGGATTCTCGAGCTTCTCGACGAGGCCCGACCACATCGACAGATCAGCCGGCTTCGGCGTGAGCTTCAGCTCGTTGCAGACGATCTCGTCCATGCCCTGGTCGTGCAGCATCTGCGGAATCTTGTAGATGCTGTCTGCGTCCCACACCGAGATCACGGCGTCTTCCGGCACGTTCGAGAACATCGAGATCTTCGCGCGCTCGTCGTCGGGAATGCGGCGGTCGGCACGGCACAGCAGCACGTGCGGCGAGATACCGATTTCACGCAGCTTCTGCACGCTGTGTTGCGTCGGCTTGGTCTTCAGCTCACCCGCGGTGGCGACCCAGGGCACCAGCGTCAGGTGCACGAAGCACGCGCTGTTACGGCCCATGCGCAGGCTCATCTGACGCGCGGCTTCAAGGAACGGCAGCGATTCGATGTCACCGACCGTGCCGCCCACTTCGACGATGGCGACATCCGGCTCGCCGCACGTCGCGGATGCCGCGCCGCGTTCGACGAATGCCTGGATTTCGTTCGTGATGTGCGGAATGACCTGCACCGTCTTGCCGAGATAATCGCCCCGGCGTTCCTTGCGGATCACCGATTCGTAAATCTGGCCCGTGGTGAAGTTGTTGGCCTTGCGCATCTTCGTGCTGATGAAGCGCTCATAGTGGCCAAGGTCGAGGTCAGTCTCAGCGCCGTCTTCCGTCACGAACACTTCGCCGTGTTGAAACGGGCTCATCGTGCCGGGGTCGACGTTGATGTAAGGATCAAGCTTGAGGAGGGTGACTTTCAGACCGCGCGATTCGAGGATCGCGGCGAGGGAAGCGGCGGCAATACCCTTGCCGAGGGAAGAAACTACGCCGCCGGTGACGAAAACATATTTGGTCATCGCTGGATGCTCGCGGGAAAAACGGATTATACATGAACGCGTGCTTCCAGCCCAGTCCTGGGGCGGGTCGATCGCATCGGCCGGGCGCGCATTTCAGCGCCTCGGAGAGCGGGATTTCGATGCCAATGCAAGGTGAATTTTCGCGCCTGCCACCGGTTTGTTGCGGGTTTATGCCGCAGTGCCGCGCGGCGTTTCACTTAGGCGAAAATGCAAGGTCTCGCGGCCAGCGGACTTACTCCAACCTGCGCAGCATTCTCTGCACGGCGCGTGCCGTTTCGATGGGTCGTTCCATCGGAAAGAGGTGGCTGCCTTCCATCCATTCGAAATGCTCGCCCGCGACGCGCCGGGTCGCGTGCAGTCCCGCCTGACGCACTTCCCGCGAGCGCGTGCCGGCCACGAAACCGACTGGCACAGGTGCTCCATGCGCGAGCCGGCTGCCGAAGGTGTGCGGCAAAGTCTTGTAGATGCGGTACTCGGTCAGCCGGTCGAAAGCCAGCTCGCGCGCACCGTCGGCGGCCGCTTGCGGAATGCCGAAATCGATGTAGTCGGACAGCATGCGCTCGTCCCAGCGCGCAAACGCGGGTTTCGAATGGAAATGCCGCCAAGCCTCGTCGCGACTGGTCCAGCGCGTGCGCCGCGTACGCGTCGCCGCCGCGGGCGACAGCCGCTCGTCGAGCCCCGTCCATTGCGACACGCGCAGCATGTTGCTGCGCCAGCCCGCGATGACGGGCGAATCGAGCATCACCACGCCGCGCACCCATTGCGGCTTGCGCAAGGCCGCCATCAGCGAAAGATAGCCGCCGAGCGAATGCCCGACGAGCCACACAGGATTCTCGTAGGCACGCCCGATGTCATCCAGCAACTCGTCGACCAGATGCGGCCAGTCGCGTGTGACGGGATAGCGCGCGTCATGACCGATCCGTTCGATGAAACGCATGTCGTAGTCATCCGCGAGTTCGGCGAAGATCGTCCGATAGGTGGACGCTGGAAAACCGTTCGCATGCGAGAAATGGATGATGTTCTTCAAGCGCTATTGCCTCCGTTCTGATTTGTTCTGATTTGTTCTGTTGCGCGCTGCCGGTCTGTTGTTATCGGTCCATCCAGTAGCGTCGATGCGTCTGCCTGTAGCGCTCGAGCGACAGCGCAACACCATCGACTTCAATCCGCGCGGCGCCGTCGTCGTCGCTGCGCGAAAGCGCGATGCCGCGCGCTACGTACCGCTCGTAGACGCCCGCGTAGGGGTGATGAAACCGGTTGCGATAGCCTACCTGAAATACTGCGATGGACGGCTCGATAGAGTCGAGGAATGGTTCGGTCGACGAGGTCTTGCTGCCGTGATGCGGCACGAGCAGAACCTGCGCGCGCAACGCAGCGGGATCGCGCGAGAGCAGCGTGCGTTCGACTGGCGCTTCGATGTCCGCGGCCAGAAAGGCGCTAACGGGCGTCCTGACGTCATCGGGCGTTTGAATGTGCGTACTGACGCGCAGCACGCAGCAATGCTCGTTCGGCTTGCCTCGCAATGGCCCCGCGTCGGGCCAGAGTATCGCGAAGTCGACGCCGTCCCATTGCCAATGCTGGCCAGCCGCGCAGCGCACGGTCTGCGCGCCCTTCCCGCTAGCTGACTGCCATAGCGCGTGAGTCGGCGGCAGTCCGCCCAATAGCTGTTTCACTTCGATACCTTCGAGCACGGCAGGCGCGCCGCCCGAATGATCGGAATCGGCATGACTGATGACCAGCGTATCGAGCGACGTAATGCCCGCCGCCTGCAGATACGGCACGACGATGCGTTCGCCCGCGTGTGTCGATTCAGGCCCCGGACCGGCGTCGAACAGCAGCGTGTGGTGCGCAGTTTCGACGACGATCGACGAGCCTTGTCCGATGTCGAGCGCCGTGAGCCGGAACGCGTTCTCGGCGGGCGCAGCCGACGCAGGCGCGAGCAGCGGCAGCCACGTTAACGGCGCGGCCCAGCGCAGCGGCCAGCCGGCCGGCGCAAGACACCACGCGACACCGACAGCCGCGAACGCCATCGCCCAGGCATCGGGTTGCGGCAATGTCCACACCGACCACGCCGGCCCCGACAGCAGTTGCAGACCGGCGGCGAGCATATCCAGCAGATGATGCGCGAAGCGAAACGCGAACGCATCGAGCGGTGCCGGCAACGCGACGCCGGCAATCACAGCGGGCGTAACTAACATACTGACCCAGGGAATCGCGAATGCATTCGCCACGGGGCCGATCAGCGGAATCTGCGAGAAAAAGCATACGGTCAGCGGCGCGAGCGCGATGGTCACCGCAAACTGAACGCGAGCACCGCTGCGCATGCGGTTTGTCAGCGCGCCGAAACATGCGCGAATTGCGTCGAAACTACGTGCCGTCAAAGCGCCCCCGTGCGGCTCGCCAGTCGCTGTGTCGGGCCGTTCGTTATCACTTTGCGCGACATGCGCGGCACCCGATATTGCGAACAGAATCGCGGCGACGGCACAAAACGATAGCCAGAACCCCGCCGACACGACTGCCCACGGATCGACCAGTAGCACCAGCCCAAGCGCCCACGCGATCACGACGGAAGGCGCGACGCGTCGTCCGCCGACATACGCGAGCGCCACCACACCCGCCATCCAGAGCGCGCGTTGCGCGGGCACATTGAAGCCTGCAAGCGCCGCGTGGAACGCAGCGAACAACGCGCCACCTACGATCGCCACTTTCTGAGCGGGCACCCGCAACGGCAATCCGCGACCGACGAAGAACGAATGGCGCCACAACTTTCCGATCATCCATCCCGCGAGCCCGGCGACAAAGCCGATATGCAAACCCGAAATCGCAACGAGATGGCTCGTTCCCGTGCGCCGCATCAACAGCCAGTCGGCAGCACTGACGGCGTCCTGCGCGCCGATTGCGAGCGCCACCACAATGCCCATGTGCGGGGCATCGTTCAGCACAGTGGCAATCCGTTCGCGAATCTTCGACCGCCATCCGTCGAACAGCACACCCACGCCGCCGACCGCTCCGGGGAGCCGCATGGCGAGCTGCGGCGCGCTGACATAACCTGTCGCACGAACATCACGCGCTAGCAGCGAGGCTTCCGCATCACGCACACCCCAGTTCGCGTTGCCATGCGGACGCTTGAGTCGCACATTCAGATGCCAGCGCGAACCCGGTTCGAGCGCTGGCGGCGGCGCATCATTGGCGATCCACGACAGTTGCAGCGTGCGCGGAAACCTCGCGACGGGCGCATCCGTAGATTCGACGACGAACAGGAAACGCGCGCCGTCGGCACTGCGTGTCGGCAGCCCTTTGATCCAGCCGTTGACGGCGATGTCGCGCCCTTCCCATGCATGCGGCAATTCGACCACGAGCCGCGTTTGCGCGCGCCATGCGGCATAGCCGAATCCGCAGCACGCGGCCGCACACAGCACCGCACCCCAGCCTGCACGTCTGGGCCATGCGTTGCCGCGCCGGAAACACGTCCACGAAACGACGCTCAACATGCAAGCACTCACGATCAACGCAAGGCAGCCCAACCACCCCGGCAACGAAGCCTGTTGCTGCAACCACACGACGCCCAACGCAAACCCGCACCACACTGCCCGCATGCCGCCTCCACACCCGACACTCGCGCAGCACCACGTCGACATTCATCCGGAATCCGAATCAATATCGACGAGACTATTTACGCAAGCCAAGCAGTGATTATGCAGAGTAAAGCGCGAGCCGCGGCAACGCAGCGTGCGCATTAGCCGTTGTGCCTATCGCCAGCTCGTTCGGGTCGATGCTGCGCTGTTCGGCCAGGATTGCGCCGATCGCGGGAATCTGATCCGGCGTGTTGCGCTGCCGGTAGAGCCAAGAAGGCGCGATATCGGGCGCGTCGGTTTCGACGACGAGCGCGTCGAGCGGAAGTTGCGCCGCGAGCCGGCGAATCTGCAGCGCGCGTTCGAACGTCACATTGCCGCCGAAGCCGAGATGCATGCCGTGATCGATGAACGCCTGCGCCTGCTGGAAGCTGCCGTTGAACGCATGCGCAATGCCCCGATTCACGTGATTGCGCCGCAAGCCTTTCAACACCTGATCCTGCGATTTGCGCACATGGCAAATTGCGGGCAGATCGAACTCGCGCGCGAGCTTCAGTTGTTCGTTGTAGTAGAACTGCTGCGTTTCGTCGTCGAGTCCCGGCACGAAGTAATCGAGGCCGATTTCACCGAGCCCGACGAACAGCGGATCGTCGAGACTCGCCTCGATTTCCATGCGCAGCACGTCGAGATCGGAGGGCTGCGCCTGCGGCGTATAAAGCGGATGAATGCCAAGCGCGTACGCCCCGCCCCGCACACGATGCGCCAGTTCGCGCACCACCGTGAAATTGCTGCGCGCAATGCCCGGAATCACGATCCGGCTCACGCCCGCGTCGAGCGCCGCGCTCGCGACGGCGTCGCGATCCACGTCGAATTCCGAAGCGTCGAGATGACAGTGCGTATCGATCCACATGCGCGCAGCCTTGTATCGAAAGAGTGAACCCGCCAAGCGCGCCCGGCCTCAGACGGGCACCGTCGGTTCCTCGTACAGCACGCCGTCGCGCAGACGCATCGTGCGATCGCAACGGGCCGCCAGATCGGGATCGTGCGTGACGATCACGAAACTGGTCGAGAGCGTCTCCGACAGTTCCAGCATCAGGTTGAACACGGTGTCGGCTGTGCCGCCATCGAGGTTGCCCGTCGGTTCATCGGCGAGCACACAGGCGGGCTTTGTGACGAGCGCGCGCGCAATCGCGACGCGCTGCCGCTCGCCGCCCGACAGTTCGCCCGGACGATGCTTCGCGCGATGTGCGAGCCCCACGCGCTCCAGCATGTCGAGAGCCTGCTTGCGCGCGTCTTCCGTCGTCATGCGGCGGATGCGCAGCGGCATCGCGACGTTATCGAGCGCGCTGAATTCGGGCAACAGATGATGGAACTGATAAACGAAACCGAGCGCGCGGTTACGCAGATCGTTGCGCTCGCGCTCGGAGAGCTTCGTGAAAGGCTTGCCCATCACTTCGACGTGGCCGGTGCTCGGATCGTCGAGGCCGCCCAGCACGTGCAGCAGCGTGCTCTTGCCGGAGCCCGACGCGCCGACGATCGCCAGCTTCTCGCCGCGCCGCACGGACAGTTGCGTGTTGTTCAGCACCTGCACGTTCAGGCCGCCCTGAACGAACGCCTTGGAAATACCCGTCGCTTCGAGCACGTACGGGTGCAAACCGGATTCGTCAGCGGCCATGAGCGTGTTGTTCGGACGATCATTCATAACGCAGCGCCTCCGCCGGACGGACCTTCGCGCCGCGCCAGCTCGGATAGAGCGTCGCGAGGCACGACAGCAGGAACGCGATCACGCCGATCCTGATGACATCGCCCGGCACGAGTTCGGACGGCAGTTCACTGATGAAATACACCGACGGCGGCAGGAACTGCACATGCAGCAGATGCTCGATCATCGGCACGAGCCACGGAATGCTCCACGCGATCAGACAGCCGAGCGCGACGCCAATGCCCGTGCCGACGAAACCGATCGTCATGCCCTGAATGACGAAAATCTTCATGATCGAACCAGGCTGCGCGCCAAGCGTGCGCAGAATCGCGATATCGGCCTGCTTGTTGGTCACCGTCATCACCAGCGACGACACCAGATTGAACGCGGCCACCGCGATGATCAGCGTCAGGATGATGAACATCATGCGCTTTTCGATCTGCACGGCGGAGAACCACGTCTTGTTCTGCTGCGTCCAGTCGCGGATATACAGATCGCCCGATAGCGTGCGCGCCAGCTGATGCGCGACTTCCGGCGCGCGCTGCATGTCCTGCAGGCGCAGGCGCACGCCCGTCGGCGCCGGCAGCCGGAACAGCGCCTCCGCGTCCTTGATATTGATCAGCGCGAGCGTGCTGTCGTACTCGTAGTGGCCGGATTCGAACACGCCGACCACGGTGAACTGCTTCAGACGCGGCAACAGGCCAGCGGGTGTCATCGTGCCTTCGGGCGCGACGAGCGTGATCTTGTCGCCCGTCGTCACGCCGAGATTGCCGGCTAGATCCCCGCCGAGCACGATGCCGAATTCGCCCGGCTTCAGCTCGTTCAGGTTGCCCGCCTTCATCTCCTTGCCGATGTCCGACACTTCCGGCTCGAGCGACGGCTCGACGCCGCGCAGCGCGACGCCGCTCACGGCGTCCTGGCGCGTAAGCAGCGCCTGCGCCTCGACGTACGGCGCGGCGCCGATCACTTCCTTGTTCTGCTTCGCTTCCTGGGCGGTGAGTTGCCAGTTCGGCATCGAGCCCGTCGGCGAGAAGATTTCGACGTGCGCGAGCACCGACAACATGCGGTCGCGCACCTCTTTCTGGAAGCCGTTCATCACCGACAGCACGACGATCAGCGCGGCCACGCCGAGCGCGATGCCCGACATCGACACGAGCGCGATGAACGAGATGAAGCCGTTACCCGTGGTGCGTTTGCCGGCGCGCGTGTAGCGCCAGCCAATCTGCCATTCGTATGGAAGTTTCAAGCGAGTCCTTTTTCAGCGTCGTGCGCTGTGTTCTGCATTTGCCTGCCCGGCATCCGCGCTTGGGGCACAAACTGCCGTCAGGCGCGCGAAAGCCGTGTCGATTGGGCGCGAATTCCCGCCGATGGTTCCAGAACGCCGGCTTGCGGCGGCTTTCCTCATACGGCGAATCGGTGCCAGACAGCGCGATGTCGCGCGCGGCATCCGGCGCCATGCGGCCATTCGGCGCGCAATCGTTGCGCGAATTGTACGCACCGGCGCACGAGTCACCGCATTTTGCGCGTCCCGATCGCCCGCCATCGCGGATCAACGGGGCGAAGTTTGCCATACAATGCGCAGCATCATGAATGCCAACCGACTGCACCTTCTACTGCCTTTCGCGCTGCCCGCGGCAGCCGACGCATCCACCGCACTGCATTCCCTCGACATTCCCGCCCTCGACAAACTGGTTGCCCGCGCGACGCTGGTCGAACGTGTGATCGGCGAAGACTTCCAGCGCACGCTGCCGCATGAGCGCTGGGTCGCGCGCGCCTTCGGCGCGATTCCTGCTGGCACGGCCGCCGAAGATGAAGCTCCGCTTGCGCCGTACATGCTGCTCGCCGACGGTGGCCATCCCGGCGACGCGACGTGGGCGTGCGTGCAGCCGGTGCACGTGCGGATCGCGCACGACCATCTGGTGCTGATCGATCCCGCCTCGCTGGAACTCGCCAACGACGACGCGCGCAAACTGCTCGACGTCGCCCGTCCGCTGATCGAAGAACTGGGCGTGCGGATCGAAGCGCCGCAGCCGTCGCGCTGGTATCTGTCGAGCGATGCGTTCGGCACGCTGGCGGGCGCCTCGCCGCTGCGCGCGAGCGGCCGCAATATCGAAATCTGGCTGCCGCACGAGGCACACTCGGGCGAACGCTCACGTGCGTGGATGAAGCTGCAGAACGAAGTGCAGATGGCGTGGTTCGAGCATCCCGTGAACGAGGCGCGCGAGGCGCGCGGCCTGCCCGCCGTCAACTCGATCTGGTTTCACGCGCAAGGCGCAGCGCAGCCGGTCAAAAGCGACTTTGCGCGCGTGCTGTCGGATGCCGCCGCGACGCGCGGACTCGCGCTGGCCGCCAAAGCCGCAACCGACGCACCGCCGTCGAATTACAAGGCATGGCGCCCGGACGGCGCCGCGTCGACGCTGATCGAACTGGACCCGTTTTCCGCGCCGTTCATCGAGCAGGACTGGGGCCGCTGGAACGCCGCGTTCGGCGCGCTGGAGCGCGACTGGCTCGCGCCGGCGCTCGCCGCGCTGCAATCGGGCGAACTCGGTGAGCTTGGTCTCACGCTGTGCGGCGACACGGGCTCGGTCACACTGAACATCACGCGCGGCGATCTGCGCAAATTCTGGCGACGGCGTCTTTTTGCGTCGCTTTTCATCGAATGAACTGTCTTTCTGTTTTCGCTTTCGCCGCATGACTCGAATCGTAACGCGCCCCTGCTCTCCCGCCGACGCCGAAGCGTTGATCCGCCACGGCCTGCACCCCGTGCTCGCGCGCCTCTATGCGTCGCGCGGCGTGTGCCTGCCCGATGAAATCGAAACCGGACTCGCGCGGCTCACGCCGCCCGCAACGCTCAAAGGCTGCGAGACAGCGGCGACGCTGCTCGCGGACGCCATCGAAGGCAAGCGCCGCATGCTGGTCGTCGCGGACTACGACTGCGATGGCGCGACGGCCTGTGCGGTTGCCGTGCGCGGCCTGCGCATGTTCGGCGCGCAGATCGACTATCTGGTGCCGAACCGTTTCGAGTACGGCTACGGCCTGACACCCGAAATCGTCGCGCTGGCCGCGCAACGGCCGGGCGGCAAGCCGGATCTGCTGATTACCGTCGATAACGGCATTGCGAGCGTCGATGGTGTGGAAGCGGCGAATGCGCTCGGCATCGACGTGCTCGTCACCGACCACCATTTGCCCGGCGACGAACTGCCGGCGGCACGCGCGATCGTCAATCCGAACCAGCCGGGCTGCGAGTTCCCGAGCAAGTGCATCGCGGGTGTGGGCGTGATGTTCTATGTGCTGCTCGCGCTGCGCGCGGAATTGCGCAAGCGCGGCGCGTTCGGCGATGGGCGCGCGGAGCCGCGTCTGGACGGGCTGCTCGATCTTGTTGCGCTCGGCACGGTCGCCGACGTCGTGAAGCTTGACGGTAATAACCGCGTGCTGGTCGCGCAGGGTTTGCAGCGGATTCGCAATGGACGCATGCAGCCGGGCATCGCGGCGATGTTCCGCGCCGCGGGGCGCGATGCGCGCGTCGCATCCGGCTTCGACCTCGGTTTCGCGCTGGGTCCGCGTCTGAATGCCGCGGGGCGGCTGTCGGACATGTCGCTGGGCATCGACTGTTTGACGACGGACGACGTCGGGCGCGCGTGGGAACTGGCGCAGCAACTCGACACGATGAACCGCGAGCGGCGCGAAATCGAAGCGGGCATGCAGCAGCAGGCGCTCGACGATCTTTCCACCGTCGATCCCGCCGGTTCCACCACGATCACGCTGTTCAACCCAAGCTGGCACCAGGGCGTGATCGGCATCGTCGCGGGACGGCTGAAAGAGAAATTCCACCGTCCCTCGTTCACGTTCGCTTTGGCCGACGACAGCGGCGACACCGTCAAGGGTTCGGGCCGGTCGATTCCGGGTTTCCATCTGCGCGACGCGCTCGATCTCGTCTCGAAGCGCGAGCCGGGGCTGATCGCCAAGTTTGGCGGCCACGCGATGGCGGCGGGCATGACAATCGCCACGGCCGATCTGCCGCGCTTCACGGCGGCGTTCGAGCAGGTGGGGCGCGAGTGGCTGACGCAGGAAGTGCTGGCGCGCACGGTCGAGACGGATGGCGATCTTGAAGATGCGTATTTCACGCCGCAGTTCGTCGAGATGCTCGATGCGGCGGTTTGGGGACAGGGCTTCCCGGCGCCGGTTTTTTCGGGTGAGTTCGAGGTGATGTCGCAGGCGCTGGTGAAGGACAAGCATCTGAAGCTGCAACTGATGCGCGGGCGGCAGCGGTTCAATGCGATCTGGTTCAATCACACGGCGCCGTTGCCGGCGAGGACCACGGTTGCCTATCGGCTGTCTGCGGATTCATGGAACGGGGTTGCGAGGGTGCAACTGATCGTTGAGCATGCTCTGCTGTAGTCGTCTACCCGCGCGGGCCTTGCGCATGGATCATCCGCTATAATTTTGGTTTTTGGGTCTGCAGTAAGGGTTTGGTTTTTTGCTGGCGCCGTTTGAGGTGGGTTTTTGGCGATTTTTGCTGGCATCCGCGTGATGGTGATTTTTGCTGGCATCCGCGTGATGGTGTTGGTTTGCCTGGGTTGCCCCTGTGCGGGGCGGCACTTACTTTCTTTGCCGCCGCAAAGAAAGTAAGCAAAGAAAGCGGCTAACACCGCCAGCGCTAGTCGTTGCCTGAGGGCCCCCAACGGGTCTTATGCTTCGCGCGACAACCGCTCTGTTCAATCCCCGTTGCCAACACTTCGAATAACCGCCTCACCCGCTTCGATCATCCGTAGCACAACCAGCGGCAGCGAACGGTCACCGCCGCCCAGGTGGCAAACTGTGTGTAGGGTTTAGTGCTTCACACGTTAGCGCTCTCACGACGCCGATCCGCTTTTCGGTCCGGAGTGGTGCGCATGGGCCGCGACAGCCTACACACAGTTTGCCACTCTGGAACGTGGGCGATTTGATCGCGCGTGCGGCGACGCGGGAGCATGGAGCGGGTGATGAGCCAATTCGAAGCGTTGGCGGGGGGTATTGAGAAGAGCGATGCCGCAAACAGGACGGGGCCGCTGGGGGCCCGTGGGCAGGAAGAAGAGCTGGCGGTGTGAGCGGCTTTCTTTTGCCTACTTTTCTTTGCCGCGGCAAAGAAAAATAGGTGCCGCCCCGCACAGGGGCAACGCCTGAAGCAGGCAAAACACATCGCGGATGCCAGCGCAAAGCAAAGCAAAACCAAGCAAAACCAAATCAAACCCATCAGCGTCGCAGACAAAGCAACACCAACATTTATCTGAAACTGGATCGACATGGAAGCGGAACGCCTGAACGCAATCGACTCCTCTCTGGCGGACCTGCGCACACGCGCAGGCGAGCTCCGGGGGTATCTTTGACTACGATGCAAAGTCGGTACGACTGATCGAAGTCAACAAGGAACTGGAAGACCCGAACGTCTGGAACGACTCGAAGCACGCCCAGGCGCTCGGCAAGGAAAAGAAGCTGCTCGAAGGCGTCGTCGACGTGCTGAGCGCGCTCGATAACGACCTGCGCGACACGAAAGACCTGTTCGACATGGCGCGCGAAGAAGACGACGAAGACACCCTCGTCTCGGTCGAAGAAGACGCCGCGAAACTCGAGGCGCGCGTCGCCGATATGGAATTCCGCCGGATGTTCTCGAACCCGGCCGACCCGAACAACGCGTTCATCGACATCCAGGCAGGCGCCGGCGGCACGGAAGCGTGCGACTGGGCCTCGATGCTGCTGCGCCAGTACCTGCGCTACTGCGAACGCAAGGGCTTCAAGACGGAAGTGCTCGAAGAATCCGAAGGCGACGTCGCCGGCATCAAGAGCGCGACCATCAAGGTCGAAGGCGAATACGCGTACGGCTTCCTGCGCACCGAAACGGGCATTCACCGCCTCGTGCGCAAGTCGCCGTTCGATTCGTCGGGCGGCCGTCATACGTCGTTCTCGTCGGTGTTCGTGTACCCGGAAATCGACGAATCGTTCGAGATCGAAGTCAATCCGGCCGATCTGCGTATCGATACCTACCGCGCGTCGGGCGCGGGCGGGCAGCACATCAACAAGACCGACTCCGCCGTGCGTATCACGCACGTTCCGTCGGGCATCGTCGTGCAGTGCCAGAACGACCGCTCGCAGCACCGCAACCGCGCCGAAGCGATGGCGATGCTGAAGTCGCGCCTGTACGAAGCCGAAATGCGCAAGCGCCAGTCGGAACAGGACAAGCTCGAAGCGGGCAAGTCGGACGTGGGCTGGGGTCACCAGATCCGTTCGTACGTGCTCGACAACAGCCGTATCAAGGATCTGCGCACCAACGTCGAAATCAGCAACACGAAGAGCGTGCTCGACGGCGATCTCGACGCATTCATCAGCGCGAGCCTCAAACAGGGCATCTAAGCGCAGCCGGCGCGGCATGCTCTTTCGCCGCGCCGCATTTTTCACCGCCCGCGCCCTGCCGCCGTCATTTGCATCACGCGCAACAGGACGCACCGAACACCGAACCTCATCACCATGACCGAACCGACCCAGCCTAACGCTGCCCAGCAGAACGCAGCCGCCGAGGTGGACGACAACCAGATCATCGCCGAGCGCCGCGAAAAGCTGCGCGCGCTGCGCGAGCAAGGCGTCGCCTACCCGAACGACTTCCGTCCGACCCACCACGCCGCCGATCTGCAAACGGAATACGCGGACGCCGACAAGGACGCGCTCGAAGCCAAAGCACTGCAAGTCGCGCTGGCCGGCCGGATGATGCTCAAGCGCGTGATGGGCAAGGCCAGCTTCGCGACGGTGCGCGACGGCTCGGGCCAGATCCAGTTCTTCATCACGCCCGCCGATGTCGGTGAAGCGACATACGAAGCGTTCAAGAAGTGGGACCTTGGCGATATCGTCGCCGCCAAGGGCGTGCTGTTCCGCACCAACAAGGGCGAACTCTCCGTGCGCTGCACGGAACTGCGTCTGCTGTCGAAGGCGCTGCGCCCGCTGCCGGACAAGTTCCACGGTCTCGCCGACCAGGAAATGCGTTATCGCCAGCGCTATGTCGACCTGATCGTCACCGACGAAGCGCGCAAGACCTTCGTCGCACGCACGAAGGCCGTGTCGTCGATCCGCAAGTTCATGGCCGACGCGGACTTCATGGAAGTCGAAACGCCGATGCTGCACCCGATTCCGGGCGGCGCGGCGGCAAAGCCGTTCGTCACGCATCACAACGCGCTGGATATGCAGATGTTCCTGCGTATCGCGCCCGAGCTTTACCTGAAGCGGCTGGTGGTCGGCGGCTTCGAGCGTGTGTTCGAGATCAACCGGAATTTCCGTAACGAGGGCGTGTCGCCGCGTCACAATCCGGAATTCACGATGATGGAGTTCTACGCCGCGTACACCGATTACAAGTGGCTAATGGATTTCACCGAGCAACTGATCCGTCAGGCCGCCGTCGATGCGCTCGGCAACGCGACGATCACGTATCAGGGCCGTGAACTCGATCTGTCGAAGCCGTTCCATCGTCTGACGATCACGCAAGCCATCCAGAAATACGCGCCGCAATACACCGACGCGCAACTCGCGGACGGCGCGTTCCTGCGTACGGAACTGAAGAAGTTCGGCGTCGACGCGAACCAGCCGCAGTTCCTGAACGCGGGTATCGGCGCGCTGCAACTGGCGCTGTTCGAAGAGACGGCGGAATCGCAACTGTGGGAGCCGACCTTCATCATCGATTACCCGGTGGAAGTGTCGCCGCTCGCGCGCGCATCGGATACCGTCGACGGCATCACCGAGCGTTTCGAGCTGTTCATCACGGGTCGTGAAATCGCCAATGGCTTCTCGGAACTGAACGATCCGGAAGATCAGGCTGCGCGCTTCAAGAAGCAGGTCGACCAGAAGGACGCCGGCGACGAAGAAGCGATGTACTACGACGCCGACTATATCCGCGCGCTCGAATACGGCATGCCGCCCGCTGGCGGTTGCGGCATCGGTATCGACCGTCTGGTGATGCTGCTCACCGACAGCCCGAGCATCCGCGACGTCATCCTGTTCCCGCATCTGCGCCGCGAAGACTAAGCGCCTCATGTCGTGACCACGGCCGCGCACGAGCGTTTTCGCATCGTGCGCGGCTTTTCTCCTCCGCCTGCTTCTCCACGCGTACCGCCGGTTGTAACTATCGGTAAAAACTGCGCGCTTCCTACATCCCCGGTTGTTCCTCCTGTGCGCTGAAAGCAAGGCGCAATGCGGCTTTCGCTGGTCGGCGCACTTTTTGCGTCCGATGGAACTGAGTGTTGCATTCGCCAGCCGTTACAAATTGAAACCCTGGCCAAAGCGGGGTGTCCGACACTTAGACAGTTAGCCGATGCACGGCTTGCCCTCGTGACTCACGAATTCCTTTCACAGGTCCATTCTGCATAGCAAGAGGCCTACAACCATGGATAATCCGAACACTTCACCACGCCGTCTTCACCCTCTCATTGCCGTGGCGGCGGGCGCCGTCATCATCGCCAGCCTGGCGGCAACGGCAGCCGTGACAGGACTGTTCCCGAAGGCATCGAGCAACGGCGAGCAAAACGATCAGACGCAGGCGGCGGCTGTCACGCAGCAACAACAGCCCGTCGTCGATACGGCGCAACCGGCCAACCTGAGCGCACAGCAACAGGCTGCGGCGCAACAGCAGGCCGAGCAGCAGGCGGCCCAGCAACAGGCTCAGGCTCAACAGGCAGCGGCTCAGCAGCAGGCGCAAGCGCAAGCTGCTGCGCAACAGGCACAGGCGCCGCGCGCGCCCGCCCCTGCGCCGAGCCCGCAATATGCGCAGCAGCCTCAATACGCGCAGCAGCAAGCGGCCCGGCCGGCGTACTGCTCGACCTGCGGCACGGTTGAGGCGATCTCGGCTGTGCGTCAGGAAGGTCACGGCACCGGGATTGGCGCTGTCGGTGGCGCCGTGGCGGGTGGTGTCGTGGGCAACCAGTTCGGCAGCGGCGGCGGCCGCACGGCGATGACGCTGCTTGGTGCGCTCGGCGGCGGGCTCGCGGGCAACTCGGTCGAAAAGCATCTGCGCAGCACGACCAGCTACTCGGTGCGCGTGCACATGGAAAACGGCAAGACGCGCTACTTCACGTATCACGAAGCGCCGCCATTCCAGCAAGGTCAGCGCGTGCGGGTTGAGAACGGCACGCTCGTGGCAAGCTGAGCACGGCTCCTCGTGCTCTCAGACGCCCAGCCATGAAAAAAGGCGACTTCCACGGAAGTCGCCTTTTTCTTTGCTGCAGCTCGAAACGCCGCTGAACGCGCTGCGCTCAGTAATCCGCGTCTTCGATCCATGCCGCCTGGATTGCTTCGAGAATCTTCTCGTTCGACCGGTTCGGATCGTCGTCGAAACCTTCCAGCTCCATCACCCAGCGGTGAAGATCGGTGAACCGCACCTGTCGCGGATCGATCTCCGGGTGCTTGTCGGTCAAGGCCATCGCGATATCTTGTGTGTCGGTCCACTTCATGGCTGCTTGCTCCTGTTAGTGATTTTCCTTCGCGTGGTTGATCGTATAACGCGGAATCTCGACAACCAGATCGTCGCCTTCAGGCATCATCGCCTGGCAGGACAGACGCGACTCGCGCTCGAGACCCCATGCCTTGTCAAGCAGATCATCCTCGAGTTCTTCCGACGGCTCCAATGCGTTGAAACCCTCACGCACGATCACGTGACAGGTCGTGCATGCGCAGGACTTCTCGCACGCATGCTCGATTTCGATACCGTTGTCGAGCAGGTTGTCGCAGATACTCTTGCCCGGCACGGCGTCGATGACCGCGCCGTCCGGACACAGTTCGACGTGAGGCAGCACAACGATTTGAGGCATACAAATTCCGTTCTGGTCGGGTCTGGTCTATGTGGCACGGACGCCGCCCTCAGGCACCGTACCATTTTACGGGTGGCGCGGCCGTTTTTGGCGCGCGCCGCGTGAATCAGATTTCGTCGAGCTTGCGGCCCGCGAGCGCACGTCGAATGCTCTTGTCCATCCGGCGTGCGGCGAATTCGTCGGTGCCTTCGGCGAGCGTCTTCGTCGTGGCCTCGATTGCGTCGACGTCGTCGCTGGGCGCAACATCGCGCAGCGCGTCGACGAGGCCTTCGAGTGTCGTGCGTTCGTCGGCGTCGAGCAGTTCGCCGTCGGCGGCAAGCGCCGCTTCCGTTGCTTCGATCAGGCGCTGCGCTTCGACCTGCGCCTCGCGCAGTGCCCGTGCGCGCATATCGACTTCGGCCGTCTTGAAGCTGTCTTCGAGCATGCGCGCGACGTCGTCATCGGCGAGACCGTACGACGGCTTCACCACCACCGACGCTTCCACGCCCGAATGCTGTTCGCGTGCGAACACGGACAGCAGCCCGTCTGCATCGACCTGATAGGTGACGCGGATGCGCGCCGCGCCCGCTGCCATCGGCGGAATGCCGCGCAGCTCGAAGCGCGCGAGCGAACGGCAATCGGACACGAGCTCGCGTTCGCCCTGGACGACGTGGATCGCCATCGCCGTCTGACCGTCCTTGAAGGTCGTGAATTCCTGCGCGCGCGCGACGGGAATCGTCGAATTGCGCGGGATAATTTTCTCGGAGAGGCCGCCCATCGTTTCGACGGCGAGCGACAGCGGGATCACGTCGAGCAGCAGCCAGTCGTCGCCGTCGGCGCCGCGGTTGCCCGCGAGCAGATCGGCCTGGATCGCCGCGCCAAGCGCGACGACCTGATCCGGGTCGAGATTGGTCAGCGGCGGCTGGCCGAAGAAATTTTCGACCGCGCGGCGGATCACGGGCATGCGCGTCGCGCCGCCAACGAGGACAACGCCGTTGATCTCGGCGGGCGTCAGCTTCGCGTCGCGCAGAGCCTTCTTCGTGGGTCCGAGCGTGCGCTGCACGAGCGCCTGCGTGATCGTTTCGAAGGTTGCGTCATCGACGGTGACGTCGATCTTCGTGCCATTGGCGAGCGTCGCCTGAACGGACGCGCTCGTGGCCGACGACAAGGCTTCCTTCGTCACGCGCACGGTGTCGAGCAGCAGACGCACGTCTTCCGGCGTCAACGACTGCGCGGGCACGTTCGCCTTTTCCAGGACGTGCCGATACAGCGCGTGATCGAAGTCGTCGCCGCCGAGCGCCGAATCGCCGCCCGCCGCGAGCACTTCGAAGACGCCCTTCGTCAGCTTCAAAATGGACAGATCGAACGTGCCGCCGCCAAGGTCGTACACCGCGAACAGACCTTCCGCGCCGTTATCGAGACCGTAAGCGATTGCAGCCGCCGTCGGCTCGTTCAGCAGACGCAGCACGTTCAGGCCGGCGAGACGCGCGGCATCTTTAGTCGCCTGACGCTGTGCTTCGTCGAAATACGCGGGCACCGTGATCACGGCGCCGACCAGCTCGTCGCCGAGCGTGTCTTCCGCGCGATAACGCAGCGTCGCGAGAATTTCCGCCGACACTTCGACAGGACTCTTCACACCGTCGATGGTACGGATCTGCACCATGCCCGGCGCATCGACGAAATCGTACGGCGCGTTTTCCGCGTGCTCGACTTCGCTCTTGCCGCGGCCCATGAAGCGCTTGACGGAGACGATCGTGTTACGCGGATCGGTGGCGGCTTCCGCTTTCGCCGCGCGGCCGATACGCCGACCGCCCTTCTCCAGATACCGCACGACGGACGGCAGCAGATAGTGGCCATCTTCGTCGGGCAACACGTCGGGCACGCCACTGCGCACAGCCGCGACGAGGGAATTGGTGGTGCCGAGGTCGATGCCGACCGCGAGACGCCGCTGGTGCGGCGCGGGCGCCATGCCGGGTTCAGAGATTTGCAGTAAAGCCATCTGGAATCTTCTTCGGGGTTTGCTTCGCCCCGGTCCTGATCATGTGTGTTCGCGTGATGATTGGGCAGTTTGTCGCGCGGCGTCAGTTGTCGAGCCGCTCGATCTGCGTGCCGATTTCCGCCGCCACGCGTTCGATGAACATCAATTGCCGCACCGCTTCGCCTGCCGCCTGATTCGAGTCGCTATCGAGCAAGGCGGCCAGCTTCGTGAAGCGCACTTTTTCTTCGTCGCGCAGTTCGCCAAGCAGTGCATCCAGCGCATCGACGTTCTTCGCCGCCGACGCATCTTCGATTGCCTCGCGCCATTCCATCTGCTGCATCAGGAACGCCGGCTCCATCGCCGTGTTGTTCTCCGCGCCGACGTCGACGCCGCGCAGCGACAGCAGATAGCGCGCGCGCTTGAGCGGATCGCGCAGCGTCTGATACGCCTCGTTCGCGCGCGTCGCCCATTGCATCGCGATGCGCTTTTGCGCGTCGCCTGCCGCGGCGAAGCGGTCCGGATGCACCTGCGCCTGCACCGTGCGATACGCGTGGTCCAAAGCGGATGCGTCCAGCGCGAACTGCTCGGGCAGATCGAAGAGTT
The DNA here is from genome assembly GCF_017104715.1 of Burkholderia sp. Ac-20365. Lineage (GTDB taxonomy): Bacteria > Pseudomonadota > Gammaproteobacteria > Burkholderiales > Burkholderiaceae > Paraburkholderia. Next base: position 166,642 of record NZ_JAAGPI010000009.1, on the reverse strand, counting down.
TGAAGTGACTGTCGTTCAGCGAGGCCATCAGGTTACTTTGTCCATCCAAAGGGCGCAGGTCAGCTCCGTAAGAGCGACGTGCAATTGCGCGGCGAAATTGAAAAAAGGCGGCACAGGCCGCCTTTTCAGCATGACTCGCGCGCTTACACGCGGAACGATTCGCCGCAGCCGCACTCGTCCTTCACGTTCGGGTTGTTGAACTTGAAGCCTTCGTTCAGCCCTTCGCGTGCGAAATCGAGTTCCGTGCCGTCGATATAAGCAAGGCTCTTCGGGTCGACAATGATCTTCACGCCGTTGCATTCGAACACTTCGTCTTCGGGCGCGAGTTCATCGACGTACTCGAGCTTGTATGCGAGGCCCGAGCAACCCGTCGTGCGCACACCGAGCCGAAGCCCGACGCCCTTGCCGCGTCGGATCAGATATTTCTGCACGTGTTGTGCTGCCTTTTCGGTCAACGTAATTGCCATAGCGTTTCTCAATGTGCGGCACGCTGTCGTTCCTCACGATGCGTGTCGCGACCCTGCCTGCTTCTCAAATCGTTGCGGTGGGCGTCGGATTCGAGGATCCGGCGCCACGCCGTGCCACTTTGCGCGTTGTTCGCAACGCCGCTAAAGCCCGCTTAAGCCGACTGCTCGGCCTTCGCTGCATCAGCCGTGTCGCCGTGACGCTGCTTGTAGTCGGCGACCGCTGCCTTGATCGCGTCTTCCGCGAGGATCGAGCAGTGGATCTTCACGGGCGGCAGCGCCAGTTCTTCGGCGATCTGCGTGTTCTTGATCGACAGCGCCTGATCAAGCGTCTTGCCCTTCACCCATTCCGTCACGAGCGAGCTCGACGCGATCGCCGAACCGCAGCCGTACGTCTTGAACTTCGCGTCTTCGATCACGCCATCCGCACCGACGCGGATCTGCAGCTTCATCACGTCGCCGCAAGCGGGCGCGCCGACCATGCCGGTGCCGACCGTGTCGTCGTCTTTCGCGAACGAACCGACGTTGCGCGGATTTTCGTAGTGGTCCAGGACCTTATCGCTGTATGCCATTTTGTGACTCCTTGATTCGATTCAACCTGCGTTCGTGTTCGCCTGTCCGGGCGCTCAGTGCACGTTTAGTGCGCGGCCCACTGGATGGTCGAAATATCGATGCCGTCCTTGTGCATTTCCCACAGCGGCGACAGATCGCGCAGCTTCGCAATCTTGCTCTTCAGCAGGTTGATGACGTAATCGACGTCCTGCTCCGTCGTGAAGCGGCCGACCGTGAAGCGGATCGAGCTGTGTGCCAGCTCGTCGTTGCGGCCCAGCGCGCGCAGCACGTACGACGGCTCCAGCGAAGCCGACGTGCAGGCCGAACCCGACGACACGGCCACGTCCTTCACCGCCATGATCAGCGATTCGCCTTCGACGAAGTTGAAGCTGATGTTCAGGTTGTGCGGGACACGCTTTTCCATGTCGCCGTTCACATACGTTTCTTCGATTTCCTTCAGGCCGCGCAGCAGCTTGTCGCGCAGCGCGCGGATGCGTTCGTTCTCCGTCGCCATTTCTTCACGCGCGATACGGAACGCTTCGCCCATGCCGACGATCTGGTGCGTCGCCAGCGTGCCCGAACGCATGCCGCGCTCGTGACCGCCGCCGTGCATCTGCGCTTCGATGCGCACGCGCGGCTTGCGGCGCACGTACAGCGCGCCGATGCCCTTCGGGCCATACGTCTTGTGTGCCGAGAACGACATCAGGTCGACCTTCAGCTTCTGCAGGTCGATCTCGACCTTGCCCGTCGACTGTGCGGCGTCGACGTGGAAAATGATGCCCTTCTCGCGGCAGATTTCACCGATCGTCTCGATGTCCTGCACCACGCCGATCTCGTTGTTCACGTGCATCACGGAAACGAGGATCGTGTCCGGGCGCAGCGCAGCCTTGAACACGTCGAGGTCGATCAGACCGTCGTCCTTCACGTCGAGATACGTGACTTCATAGCCTTCGCGCTCCAGCTCACGCGTGGTGTCGAGCACAGCCTTGTGCTCCGTCTTCACGGTGATGATGTGCTTGCCCTTGCCCTTGTAGAAGTGCGCAGCGCCCTTGATGGCCAGGTTGTCGGATTCCGTTGCGCCCGACGTCCAGATGATTTCGCGCGGGTCGGCGTTGACGAGCGCCGCGACGTTCTCGCGCGCTTCTTCGACGGCACGTTCCGCGTCCCAGCCGTAGGCGTGGCTGCGCGATGCCGGGTTGCCGAACTGCTCGCGCAGGTACGGAATCATCTTGTCCACCACGCGCGGATCGACGGGCGTCGTTGCGCTGTAGTCCATGTAAATGGGCAGGTGGGGAATGTCGTTGTTCATCAATCGCTCCGGGGACATCAGTGCTTATGGCTTCGTGTTGCTAACGTTCGCGTCTGGGCGCGCTCTGTCAGCCGGCCATGTTGAAAACGGAATTCGGGCCTTTCGGCACCGCGCGCGGCTCGACGGCGGGTGCTTCGGTGCGCCGGTCGCGCAGCACGGCCGTCGACCCTTCGCGCGAGCGCTGCTGGTCGACCAGGTCTTTCAGGGAAACGGAGTCGAGATACTCGACCATCTTCTGGTTCAGCGTCGACCAGAGCTCATGCGTCATGCAGTGGCCGTCGTGATGCTTCGTGCCTTCACACGTACCCTTGCCGCCACACTGGGTGGCGTCGAGCGGTTCGTCGACGGCAATGATGATGTCCGCGACCGTCACATCCTCCGCGCGGCGCGCGAGGTTGTAGCCGCCGCCCGGCCCGCGCACGGATTCGACGATCTCGTGCCGGCGCAGCTTGCCAAACAGCTGCTCGAGGTAGGACAGGGAGATGTGCTGGCGCTGGCTGATACCTGCAAGCGTCACCGGGCCCTGCTCCTGGCGCAATGCCAGGTCGATCATCGCCGTGACGGCGAAACGGCCTTTCGTGGTGAGTCTCATATGTGGTGGGAACCGCAATTCTCGACAAGTTTGGTCAAGTATAAATACATGACGGATTTAGTCAAGTATCCCTATCTCGATTTGGGTCATTTACTTAACGAAAACTTGCCTTACAGGGTCAATTGGGGCCGCAGTGCCGCGATCAGGCCACGGCAGGCGGCTTCGCACTGGTCCAGCACGGTTTCGAAGCCCTCGCCGCCGCCGAAATACGGATCGACGACTTCGCGTGAATCGAAACCTGGCGCGCGCTTTTCCGCGCCTTTCGCGACCGCCGTGCCTGCGTCAGTCGCAAATTCCATCAGCAGACGAATCTTGTCGCGCTGCGCTGGCGGACAAACTTGTCTGAGCGCGGCGACATTCTTGTCGTCCATCGCGATGATCAGATCGAAGCGCTCGAAGTCGGCCACGGTGATCTGACGGCCACGAAATATCGACAAATCGTAACCGCGGTTTTTCGCGGCGCGCTGCGCTCGCTCGTCAGGTGCTTCGCCGATATGCCAGTCACCCGTGCCCGCGGAATCGACGCTTACGCGATCCGCCAACTTCGCCTCTGCCAGCAGGTGCCGCATGACGCCTTCCGCAGTCGGGGAACGGCAGATGTTCCCAAGGCACACGAAGCAGATGGCGACGGTTTTCATCGATGGCTGAGCGGCTCAGCCGCAAATGTCATAAGTGGTGAAACGGTGCCGCGATTATACAAAGCCGTGCAAAATCACGCCGGCAGCACGCCAGCCCGTGCAGTTCACATCGGCTGGGCGGACATGCGCGATGCCGCGGGCATCGTGTCGACGGGCATCGCGGCCTCGCCGCCGACGAATCCATACGAAACCGTGCGCGCCAGTTCAGCCGATACACGCTCAGCCGCAAGCGGCGACTGCGCAGCGGCGCCGTTATACAGATGAAGGTAAGCAACTGCCGCAAGCGGCACGACGACGGCCAAAGGCCAATACACCGATATTTTCTTTTTCATGATGTCGTTCTCTAAAGGCGGGCCACAGTGCACAGACGCACTTTGCCCAGTCGAAATGGTAAATGAGGACGCAATCCGGATAAACCCGCCCCAACAAAACACTGCGTTGCGCCCAGATGAACAGTCGGGTGAAGCACTGGCAATGCGAGGCATGGATGGGATATCTTTCGGCTGCCGAAAGACTTCCTTACAAAAGCACACACAGGTAATACTCGGCTAGCGCTACAAATAGCTATATGAACAGTGCGCCCCTCGCCTGTCTTAACACCCAAATGAAACGTCTTATTCCTTCTCTCGCTTCAACTGCCGCCGCACTGTGCGCCGTGGCAGCGCTCGGTGGCTGCGCGTATCCGTACGCCGGCGCACCCGCTTACGGCTACGACGGTGGCTATTACGATGGCTACGGTGCGCCCGCATATGGCTACGCCGAGCCGCCCGTCCAATCGAGCCTGTTCCTCGGCTTCGGCGGGGGCGGGTATTCGGGGAACGACTACGATCGCCGCTACTGGGGCGGCCGCGGCTATGACCACGGCAACTACAATCGCGGCAACTGGAACGGCAACGGACACGGCAACAACGGCGGCCCGCCTCGCGGCCAGCCGCCGCAGGCAGGCAACCCGCCGCCTCCGCCGAACCCCGGCGGCAATTCAGGCGGTGGCTGGCATGGGAACCGTCCGCCCGCGCAGGCGGGCTCAGGGCAGCCGCAGCGCGGCGGCGGCAATCGTGGCAACCAGGGCGGCGGTCAGGCGTGGAATAACGAAGGCGGCAGACCGCATTGAATTCCCTTCGCGGTCGGCATGAAGATCGCCGGGCAAACTGAAAAAAAAAGAGGCTGCATCGCATGACGCGATGCAGCCTCTTTCATTGGCAAGGTCTGAGCAGACGCTTCAGCCGATATGCGTTTTGCTCGCCGCGTACAACTCGCGGAAGGTACGACCGACAGGCGCCGGCATCTCACGCGTATTGGTCCAGCCGGCGCCAAGCGGCAGCTTGGCGATCGACTTCCGGCCGCCGCCCATCCGCTCGAGAATCCGCACCGCGAGCTTCGTGAACAGTCCGTACGCAGTCGGGTGCATTGCCAGATAGCCCCAGACGGCCAGTCCGAAGCGCTCCTGCCATGGCCGCAGATGCCGCTCCATCTGGCGCTCACGCAGCTTGCGTAACAGGTCCGACAAAGGAATGCCGACGGGACACACGCTATTGCATTCACCGCATAGCGTCGCGGCTTGCGGCAGATCGAGCGCCTTTTCGATACCGACATAACTCGGCGTCAACACCGAGCCCATCGGCCCCGGATACACCCAGCCATACGCATGGCCGCCGACCTTCTGATACACGGGACAGTGGTTCATGCACGCGCCGCAACGGATACAGCGCAGCATCTCCTGAAAGTCGCCGCCGATCAGCCCGGTACGCCCGCCATCGACGAGCACCACGTACATATGCTCCGGCCCGTCCTGATCGCCTGCGCGGCGCGGGCCCGTCAGCACCGAGAAATAGTTCGAGACATCCTGGCCTGTTGCCGAGCGCGGCAACAGGCGCATCGCCGTGGCGAGATCTTCCAGCGTAGGCAGCACCTTTTCGATGCCCGTCACGGCAACATGCACGCGCGGCATCACCGTACACATGCCTTCGTTGCCTTCATTCGTAACGAGCGCGACCGAGCCCGTCTCCGCGATCACGAAGTTGCCGCCCGTCACGCCCATGTCGGCCGTCATGAAGTGCGGGCGCAGCATCTCGCGCGCCTCGCGCGTCATTTCGGGGATTTCCGTGAGACGCGGCTTCTGGTGCGTCTTCGCGAACAGGTCGGCGATCTCTTCCTTGTCCTTGTGAACGACGGGCGCAATGATGTGGCTTGGCGGCTCGTTGTCGTTGATCTGCAGGATGTATTCGCCGAGATCGGTTTCGATCGACTGCACGCCCATCTGTCCGAGCACCTCATTCAGGCGCATTTCCTCGGACACCATCGACTTCGTCTTGATCACCTTCTTCACATCGTGCTTGCGCGCTATATCGGCGACGAGCTTCGCGGCTTCCGCCGTGGTCTCGGCAAACAGCACGGTGACGCCGCGCCGCGTCGCTTCGCGCTCGAAGGTTTCGAGCCACACGTCGAGGTTCTCCAGCGCGCGGTTGCGGCGCTCTTTCAGCGCGGCGCGCGTGGCGGGAAAATCGATCGCGGTCATCGCCGACGCGCGCGCCGAAACGAATTTCGTCGATAGTTTGGTCAGGTTCTGCTGCAGGCGCTGGTCAGCGAGTTTCTGGCCCGCGCGCGCCTTGAACTGCATCGTTTGGACTTGCATGACGGCCCTGATGATCGGTTAGGTAGGTGATCTGCCGCTAGTCAGGCAAACAACGGAAGTGGCTGCTCAGGCGTCGCCCGCGAGCACCTGCGCGATGTGCAGCACGCGCGTGGTCGTATCGCCCGTGCGCCGCAGGCGCCCTTCGATATTCAGCATGCAGCCGAGATCGCCCAGCACGACGGCCTGCGCGCCGCTTGCCTGAATATTCGCGCACTTTTCATCGACGATGGCCGTCGAGATATCGCCGAACTTCAGCGCAAACGTACCGCCAAAACCGCAGCAGTGCTCGCAATCCTTCATCTCGGTCACGGCGACGCCCGCCTGTGCGAGCAGCTCGCGCGGTTGCTGCTTGACGCCCAGTTCGCGCAAGCCCGAACAGGAATCGTGATAGGTCACGGGCCCGTGGAATTCGCCCGGCGTCAGTTCGATCTTCGCGACGTTGGCGAGAAAATCGGTCAGCTCGTAAACCTTCGGACGCAGGCGCGCGTAGCGCCCCATCAGTTCGGGATCGTCGGCGAACAGATCGCCGTAGTGCGCGCGGATCATCCCGCCGCACGATCCGGACGGCACGACCACGTAGTCATATTGCTCGAATTCGCGCAGCGTCTTTTCCGCGAGATCGCGCGCGATGCGCCGGTCGCCGGAGTTATAGGCGGGTTGCCCGCAGCACGTTTGCGCCGGCGGCACGAACACTTCGAAGCCCGCGCGCTCGATCAGCTTGATCGCGGAAAAGCCGATTTCGGGGCGCATCAGATCGATCAGGCAGGTGACGAAAAAACCGACTCGCATGTGTGCTCCTCCGGGGAAACGTCCCCGATTATCCGCTGTTTGGCGCGCAATACCAACGCGTAACGGCCCCTATGCGCAATGAACCGCCAAATAATGAGATTCGAGGATCGTCTCCAACGGCGTTCGCTTTTTTCACAATACGAGATACAATCGTTTTTCCGCTGTTTGACGCGTCAACCGTTTAGTCTTATGAGCGATACGAGCCCGGACCCCAAAACGTCGATCCAGGTGATCGAGCGCATGATGCGCCTGCTGGATGCCCTCGCCGCGCATAGCGACCCGGTCAGCCTGAAGGAACTCGCGCAGCGCACCGATCTGCACCCGTCCACCGCCCATCGCATCCTGAACGATATGGTGACTTGCCGGCTGGTCGATCGGTCGGACCCCGGCACCTATCGTCTCGGCATGCGGCTGCTGGAACTGGGCAATCTCGTGAAGGCGCGCCTGTCGGTACGCGACGCGGCGCTGATGCCGATGCGCGAGCTGCACCGGCTCACGGGCCAGACGGTCAATCTTTCGGTGCGTCAGGGCGACGAGATCGTCTATATCGAACGCGCCTATTCTGAGCGATCGGGCATGCAGGTGGTGCGCGCGATCGGCGGCCGGGCGCCGCTGCATCTGACGTCCGTCGGCAAGCTGTTCCTCGCCGCCGACGAATCGACCCGCGTGCGCGCCTACGCTACTCGCACGGGCCTGTCGGGCCACACGCAAAACAGCATCACGGATCTCAGCAAGCTCGAACGCGAGCTGTCGCACGTGCGCCAGCAGGCGTGCGCGCGCGATAACGAAGAACTGGAACTCGGCGTGCGCTGTATCGCGGCGGGCATTTACGACGATACGGGCAAGCTCGTCGCAGGGCTGTCGCTATCCGCTCCCGCCGATCGTCTGCAAGACTCGTGGCTCGGTCAGTTGAGCAAGACTGCGCTGGTCATTTCCGAATCGCTCGGTTATCACCCGCAGGTGCAGCACGCGAATACCTCCGCGCAGTCGACGGCACACTGAACTTCCCTTCTCGCCGACGCATAAAAAAAGCCCCGCATTGCGGGGCTTTTTGTTGGCGGCTTACGCTCAGGTGCCGGCGCCGTTGGCGTCCGCGCTCGTGATGCGCTGCTCGCCGCCGTTGTCGATCCACGTGCGCAGACGCTGCGCATCCGCGAAACGCGAGTACTTGCCCGACGAATCGAGCAACACCATGATCATCGGGCGGTCGTGGATGGTTGCCTGCATGACGAGGCATTCACCCGCTTCGTTGATGAAGCCCGTCTTCTGCAGGCCGATATCCCACGACGAGTTGCGCACCAGCGCGTTCGTGCTGTTGTAGGCGATCGTGCGCTTGCCGGTGTACACGTCGTAGCTGCGATCGGTCGAAAACTTGCGGATCATCGGGTATTGATACGCAGCGTTGACCATCTTCACGAGATCGCGTGCGCTCGACACGTTCTGGCTCGTCAGGCCCGTCGGGTTTTCGAAGTGCGTGTCGCTCATGCCAAGCGACTTCGCTTTCGCGTTCATCGCCGCCATGAAAGCGGGACGGCCGCCCGGGAAATAACGTGACAACGCAGCCGCCGCGCGGTTTTCCGACGCCATCAGGGCGATGTGCAGCATGTCTTCACGCGAGAGCACCGAACCGACAGACAGGCGCGAACCGGTGTTCTTCTCGTAGTCGCGGTCTTCGTCCGTGACTTCGATCTGCTCGGTCATCGCTGACTTCGAATCGAGCACGACCATCGCCGTCATCAGCTTGGTGATCGACGCGATGGGCACGACGGCACGCGAGTTCTTGTCGAACAGCGACTCCGACGTGTTCTGGTCGACCACGTAGGCGACGCTGGAGCGCAGCATCAGCGCGTCCGGCGTTTCGTGCAGGCCGAATGCCGTGCCGACCGAAGGCTGGCGCGGCTCATACGCGACGCGGCGCACGACCGAGTGATGGCGGCCATTCACCGTGTACGACACGCGGCGCTTCTTCGAAACGGTGCGGGGCTCGTCGTCGTCCTTCGCGGCGGCCTGCACGGCCTTCGACGACTTGCTCGAGACTTTCTCGGCAGCCGCCTTCTTCGAGGACTTCTTGCCGGCTTTCGCCGACTTGGCGGGAGCCGTGGCGGATGCGGCAAATGCGTCCACCGGCGCGGCAAAAGCCGCTGCGATGACCACCGAGGCAGCCACCGATAGAGCGGTGCTGAGCGCCGCGCCGTGCATCACTTTCAGTGACGAAAACATGTCGGTTTTCATTGGTGTTCTGGTTGGAGCGGCGAGAGAGTTTTCCGCCAGTGTAGTAAAACGGTTAAAAATTAGCAATATTAAGCACTTATCGACAGTCCTTAAACCGAGTTGTCAGGCTCGATTGGGAAAAGGCAATAAGTTGCATGCGCACCATCGAAAATACCAATGACGCATCGGCAAGTTGCCACCGCCAATATCGCTGAAGGACTCTCACTCGTTCAGCATATCGGCATATTCGATACAAACTTGATCAGGGGAAGTACGGTCGCGTACGGATGGCACTACGATCCAGCTGCAAGCGTCCGGCACATGCGTCCTGCCGCACCGTTCACGCAACCAGGACGCCGCGAGCCAGCCTGCTCTTAAGCGACTACTGCGAAACAGCACGCCGCGCGTTCGACCGGGATGGGAATTTAACGTTCCGCTACGGTTTTCGGTTTACCTGAGAATTTTACCTTTTTGCTCGAAAATGCGCCGTCGGCGCGTTCCTGGTCCTTACTGGGCTTGAGAGACCACGTTTTGTGCCGCACCACATCGGTGCAAACCCTAATGTGCACGCGCTTCACCACAATGTCATAAACACTACATAACGTATTGTTTTATTAGTAATTTCTATGCGTTGTGCGTTGCACAAAAAAGTCCTTGACATCTATCGGCGGCGTCCTAAAATGGGAACCGTTGCTGCGACGCACAATGAACTGCGGACCAGCGATTCGAATTCACTTCCGCAGTTAACCCAACTCGGTCCGCGCCAGACGGGCCGGTATTCCAGGAGCGTAAACATGACTCTGCTGACCCCCGAGCAATTCGCCGCAGCACAGAAGGCCAACCTCGAAACCCTGTTCGGCCTGACCTCGAAGGCATTCGAAGGCGTCGAAAAGCTGGTCGAGCTGAATCTGCAAGTCGTCAAGTCGACGATCGCTGAAGGCCAGGAAAACGCACAACGCGCGCTGTCCGTGAAGGACGCGCAGGAACTGCTCGCACTGCAAGCGAGCCTGACGCAGCCGGTGGCAGAGAAGGTTCTGTCGTATGGCCGTCATCTGTACGAAATCGCATCGGCTACGCAAGCTGAATTCGCACGCGTTGCTGAAGCGCAATACGAAGAGCAGAACAAGAAGGTTCAGGCGCTCGTCGAGAATGTTGCGAAGAACGCACCGGCAGGTTCGGAAACGGCTGTCGCCGTGATCAAGTCGGCCATCACGGCTGCGAACACGACGTACGAAACGGTTCACAAGGCAACGAAGCAAGCTGTCGAAATCGCTGAAAGCAACTTCAATGCGGCTGCTACGGCTGCATCGAAGGCTGCGTCGCAAGCTGCTGCACAGGCTTCGCGCACGGCAGCTTCGGCCAAGAAGGCTGCTGTCTAAGAACGTAACGGATTCAACGGATCGGGCTTCACCTGCGCGTTGACGGATGCCCCATCATCTGTCGGCGCGCAGCCGCGAGATACACTGTCGAAGTGACTGGCGGTTGATGAACAGCGCCGCTGGGTGTCGAGATTCACTTCGACGACCGAGCGGCCAGACGCTCCGATACGTTAAACAGCGTATCGTTTGCCCGGCTTAGGCCGGGATTTTTTTTGGCTCACGTCGTTCGCCGGTTTTTGGGTTTGGTTTGGTTTGGTTTTGCCTTGCTGGCGGCTTTGAGGTTGGGCTTTTGGTTTTTGTGTTTGCTTTTTGGTTTTTGCGTTTGCTTTCGCTGGCATCCGCGTTTTGTTACTGGTGCTCCAGGCGTCGCCCCTGTGCGGGGCGGCACCTACTTTTCTTTGCCGCGGCAAAGAAAAGTAGGCAAAAGAAAGCCGCTGAACACCGCCAATTCTTGTTCCCGCCTGAGGGCCCCCAACGGGTCCTCCGCTTCACACGGCAACCTGCTTTTCACTGCCCGTTGCCAGCGCCTCGAAACGGCGCCTCACCCGCTTCACACTCCCGCGTCGCCACACGCGCGATCAAATCTCCCACGTTCTATAGCGGCAAACTGTGTGTCGGCTTTCGCGCCATACACGTTTCACTCCAGACTGAAAAACACGATCGGTGTCGTAAGAGCGCCGACACCTGCGGCACTACGACCTACACACTGTTTGCCACCTGGGCGGCATCAACCATTCGCTGCCGCTGGCAGTTGTACGGGTGATTGAAGTGGGTGAGGCGCAGGTTCGGAGCGCTGGCAACGGGCGGTAACTGAGAAGTTGCCGTTTGAAGGAGAGGAACTGTTGGGGGCCCTCAGGCGGTGGTCAAGAATTAGCGGTGTTAGCCCGCTTTCTTTGCTTACTTTCTTTGCGGCGGCAAAGAAAGTAAGTGCCGCCCCGCACAGGGGCAACGCATGAAGCAGGCAAGACAAAACGCGGATGCCAGCGAACGCATAAGCAAACCAATCAATGCGTCGCAAGACAACAACCAAAAGAAAAACGGCGCACTCTTCGCAAAAAAGAGCACGCCATCATCATCGGCAAAGCAGCCCAAAGGCCACCTAAACCGAAGAGTTACTTCTTCTTCTGCGGCGGCAGATCCGTACAAACACCTTCATACAGTTCGGCAGCCATGCCAACAGACTCCCCAAGCGTCGGATGCGGATGAATAGTCTTGCCGATATCGGTAGCATCAGCGCCCATCTCAACCGCGAGACACACTTCGCTGATCAGATCGCCGGCATTCAGACCAACAATCCCGCCACCAATCACACGATGCGTCTCTTCATCGAAGATAAGCTTCGTAAAGCCCTCATCGCGACCATTCGCGATCGCGCGACCTGAAGCCGCCCACGGGAACACCGCCTTGCCGTACTTGATGCCTTCGGCCTTGCACTGCTCTTCCGTCTTGCCCGCCCAGGCCACTTCCGGATCGGTGTAAGCCACCGACGGAATCTGCAGCGCGTCGAAGTAAGCCTTCTCGCCATGCGCCGCTTCGGCCGCAACGTGGCCTTCGTGCACGGCCTTGTGCGCCAGCATCGGCTGACCAACGACATCGCCAATCGCGAAGATGTGCGGCACGTTGGTACGCATCTGCTTGTCGACTTCGATGAAGCCGCGATCCGTCACCGCCACGCCCGCCTTGTCCGCGCCGATCTTCTTGCCGTTCGGGCTGCGGCCCACGGCAACCAGTACGAGGTCGTAGCGTTGCGGCTCGGCCGGGGCCTTCTCGCCTTCGAACGTCACGTAGATGCCGTCCGGCTTCGCTTCCGCTGCCGTCGTTTTGGTCTTCAGCATCACGTTGGTGAAACGCTTGCTGTTGAACTTCTCCCAGACCTTCACGAGATCGCGGTCCGCGCCGGCCATCAGGCCATCGAGCATTTCGACCACGTCGATCTGCGCGCCGAGCGTCGCGTACACCGTCGCCATTTCCAGGCCGATAATGCCGCCGCCGATCACCAGCATCCGCTTGGGCAACTGACGCAGCTCCAGCGCGCCCGTCGAATCGACCACACGCGGATCTTCCGGAATGAACGGCAGCTTCACGGCCTGCGAACCCGCAGCGATGATCGCCTGCTTGAACTTGACGATCTTCTTGCCGTTCTCGCCCTGCACTTCCATGTGATACGGATCGACGAAGGTGCCGACACCCGTCACCACTTCGACCTTGCGCGCCTTCGCCATACCCGCGAGACCGCCCGTCAGTTTCTTGACGACACCCGACTTGAAGTCGCGCAGCTTGTCGAGATCGATCTGCGGCTTGCCGAACGAAATGCCGTGCGAACCGAGCGCCGCCGCTTCGTCGATCACGAGCGCCGTATGCAGCAGCGCCTTCGACGGAATACAACCGACGTTCAGACACACGCCGCCGAGCGTCGAATAACGTTCGACCAGCACCGTCTTCATCCCGAGGTCGGCCGAACGGAACGCCGCCGAATAACCGCCGGGGCCAGCGCCGAGCACGAGCATGTCGCATTCGATATCGGCGGAACCCGAGTAGCTGCCGGCTTGCGGCGCGGGCGTCGATGCAGCAGCGGGAGCGGGCGCCGGTGCTGCCTTCGGAGCGGGCGCAGCCGCCGCGCCTTCGCCTTCGAGCAACACAATCACCGTGCCTTCCGACACGTTATCGCCGACCTTGACCTTGATTTCCTTGACGACGCCGGCGGCCGGGCTCGGCACATCCATGGTCGCCTTGTCGGATTCGAGCGTGACGAGCGATTGTTCCTTCTCGACGCGGTCGCCCACCTTCACCGACACTTCGATGACGGGCACATCTTTATAGTCACCGATATCGGGGACTTTGATTTCCTGCACGCTGCCGCCGCTTGCAGCCGGTGCGGCAGCGGGTGCGGCTGCAGGCGCGGCTTTCTCAGGTTCTTTAGCAGCTTTGGCTTCGCCCGCCGTTTCGACGATGGCGATCACGGTGCCTTGCGAGACCTTGTCGCCCGACTTCACACGGACTTCCTTGACCGTGCCGACCGCTTCGCTCGGCACTTCCATCGACGCCTTATCGGTTTCGAGCGTCAGCAGCGACTGCTCGAGTTCGATCGAGTCGCCCGGCTTGATATTGACTTCGATGACATCGACGTCCTTGAAATCGCCGATGTCCGGCACCTTCACTTCGACGAGACTCATTAGTGTCCCCTTCTCTTATTGACCGTGTTGAAAGATGAGTCGCGAAGAACCTTGCTTAGATAACCGCCGACATCAAGCGAAGACTCAATGCCGTCCGCCAAGGACTCGGCTTTCTTTTGCCTACTTTTCTTTGCCGAGGCAAAGAAAAGTAGGTGCCGCCCCGCACAGGGGCGACGCATGAAGCGAGACGACAAAGCAGGTTCAACGAAAGCGCTTGATGACCAGATCAAACACAGTCATCAAGCGCCAGCGACACAGCTAACAACAATCAAAGAATCACACGCCGGAAATCGGCAAGAATCGACCCGAGATACGCATTGAAGCGCGCAGCTTCAGCACCGTCGATCACACGATGGTCATACGACAGCGACATCGGCAGCGTCAGACGCGGCACGAATTGCTTGCCATCCCACACGGGCTTCTGATAGCCGCGCGACAAACCGAGAATCGCGACTTCAGGCGCATTGATGATCGGCGTGAAATGCGTGCCGCCAATCCCGCCCAGCGACGAAATCGAGAAGCAGCCGCCTTGCATCTGATCGGGCTTGAGCTTGCCCTCACGCGCCAGCTTCGACAGCTCGGTCATTTCCTTCGCGATATCGACGAGACCCTTCTTGTCGGCGTCGCGGATCACAGGCACGACGAGACCGTTCGGCGTATCGGCAGCGAAACCTACGTTGTAGTACTGCTTGAACACCAGGTTGTCGCCATCGAGGCTCGCGTTGAACGTCGGGAATTTCTTCAGCGCCGCGACGACAGCCTTGATCACGAAAGCGAGCATCGTGAACTTCACGCCCGACTTCTCGTTTTCCTTGTTCAGCTTGACGCGCAACTCTTCCAGCTCGGTGATATCCGCTTCGTCGTTGTTCGTGACGTGCGGGATCATCACCCAGTTGCGATGCAGGTTCGCGCCCGAAATCTTCTTGATGCGCGACAACGGCTTCGGATCGACCGGACCAAACTTCGTGAAGTCGATCTTCGGCCACGGCAGCAGGCCGAGTTCGCCGCCACCGGCAGCCGCCGGTGCAGCCGCCGCAACGGGCGCGCCGCGCTGGCCCGTCATCACGCCCTTGACGAACGCGGTCACGTCGTCCTGCGTAATGCGGCCCTTCGGACCCGTACCTTGCACGCGCGACACGTCGACGCCGAGTTCGCGCGCGAACTTGCGTACCGACGGCGATGCGTGGCTTGCGCGATGCGCGCCGCCTTCGCCAGCCGGAATGACGGGTGCCTGTGCGAGCGCGGACGGCTGCGCGGGAGCGGGCGACGGCGTCGCGGGCGCATCCGACGGCTTTTCTTCCTGCTTCGCGGCGGCAGGTGCCGGCGCCGGCGCAGCAGCACCGCCGCCTTCGCCTTCGAGCACCACGATCAGCGTGCCTTCCGACACGTTGTCGCCGACCTTGACCTTGATTTCCTTGACGACGCCAGCGGCCGGGCTCGGCACGTCCATCGTTGCCTTGTCGGATTCCAGTGTGACGAGCGACTGTTCCTTCTCGACGCGATCACCGACCTTCACCGAGACTTCGATGACGGGCACATCTTTATAGTCACCGATATCGGGAACCTTGACTTCCTGCACGCCACCGCTCTTTGCGGCAGGCGCAGCAGCGGGCGCCGGTGCGGGCGCCGGCGCAGGCGCAGCGGCGCCATTACCCTTCGCAGCAGCACCGCCTTCGCCGTCGAGCAGCACGATCAGCGTGCCTTCCGACACCGTATCGCCAAGCTTGACCTTCACTTCCTTGACCGTACCCGATGCCGGGCTCGGCACATCCATCGTCGCCTTGTCGGATTCCAGCGTGACGAGCGACTGCTCTTTCGTGACGGTGTCACCCGCCTTGACCAGCACCTCGATTACAGGAATGTCCTTGTAATCGCCGATGTCCGGCACCTTGACTTCGATCGCTTGGCTCATTGTTTTCTGTCTCCAGGGCCGCGCGCACCTCGCCGCCCGCTTCGGGCGGCGAGGTGCACATTGGGGCTCGCGGGTCGATGCCTTAGACGGTCATCGGGTTGGGTTTGGACGGATCGAGGTTGTACTTCTTCAGCGCGTCGGCCACGACCTTGCGCTCAATCGTACCCTCATCGGCCAGTGCGCTCAGCGCAGCAACCGTGGTCCAGTAGCGGTCGACTTCGAAGAAGTGACGCAGCTTTTCGCGTGTGTCCGAGCGGCCGAAGCCGTCCGTACCCAGCACGACGAAGCGTTGCGGCACGAACGCGCGGATCTGGTCGACCAGCGCACGAACGTAGTCGGTCGATGCGATCACCGGACCCTTCGCGTCCTTCAGCAGCGTCTCGACGTGCGAGAGCTTCTTCTCGGCGAGCGGGTTCAGCAGGTTCTGACGCTGCACTTCGTGACCTTCGCGCGCCAGTTCCGTGAAGCTCGGCACGCTCCACAGATCGGCTTCGATGCCCCAGTCGTTCTTCAGCAGGTCGGCGGCGGCGATCACTTCGTTGAAGATCGTGCCCGCGCCCATCAACTGCACGCGCGGCGCCTTCGCGTTGTCGGCGCCCTTGCGGAACGCGTACATGCCCTTGATGATGTCCTTCGCTACATGCTCGCCCTGCGGGATCGCCGGGTGCTCGTAGTTCTCGTTCATCACCGTGATGTAATAGAACACGTCCTCCTGATCCTGCACCATGCGGCGCATACCGTCCTGCATGATGACGGCGAGTTCGTAGCCGAACGTCGGGTCGTAGCTCAGGCAGTTCGGAACCGACGCCGCCCATAGCAGCGAGTGGCCGTCTTCGTGCTGCAGGCCTTCGCCGTTCAGCGTCGTACGGCCTGCCGTGCCGCCCAGCAGGAAGCCACGCGAACGCATGTCGCCAGCGGCCCACACCAGGTCGCCGATACGCTGCATGCCGAACATCGAGTAGAAGATGTAGAACGGGATCATGATCTCGCCGTGCGTCGAGTACGACGTCGCTGCTGCGATCCAGTCCGACATGCCGCCTGCTTCGTTGATGCCTTCCTGCAGGATCTGGCCGGTTTCCGACTCACGGTAGAACATCAGCTGGTCGGAATCTTCCGGCACATACTTCTGGCCGTCCTGATTCCAGATACCGATCTGGCGGAACAGGCCTTCCATACCGAAGGTACGCGATTCGTCCGGCACGATCGGCACGACGCGCTTGCCGATCGCCTTGTCCTTCAACAGGATGTTGAGAATACGGACGAACGCCATCGTCGTCGAAATTTCACGGCCTTCGCCCGTGCCCTTGAGCAACGGCTCGAATGCGTCGAGCGCCGGAACAGGCAGCGATTCCGCCTTCTGGCGACGCGCCGGCAGATAGCCGCCGAGTTCCTGACGGCGGGCGCGCATGTATTCGAGTTCCTTCGAGCCTTCTTCGAAGGTCAGATACGGCACGTGCGCGATTTCGTCGTCCGAGATCGGCAGACGGAACTGGTCGCGGAAATGCTTGAGCGCTTCCACCTGCATCTTCTTCTGCTGGTGGGTGATGTTCATCGCCTGGCCGGCTTCGCCCATGCCGTAGCCCTTGATCGTCTTCGCAAGGATGACGGTCGGCTGCCCCTTGGCTTGCGTTGCTTCCTTGAACGCTGCGTAGATCTTGTGCGGATCGTGGCCGCCGCGGTTCAGGTTCCACACGTCTTCGTCCGACCAGTCGGACACCAGCGCCTTCAGTTCCGGCGTGTTGAAGAAGTGCTCGCGAACGTAAGCGCCCGACTCCGACTTGTACGTCTGATATTCGCCGTCGACGACTTCCATCATCCGGCGCATCAGCGCGCCCGACTTGTCGCGTGCGAAGAGCGCGTCCCAGCGGCTGCCCCAGACGACCTTGATGACGTTCCAGCCGGCGCCGCGGAATTCGCTTTCCAGTTCCTGGATGATCTTGCCGTTGCCGCGCACCGGGCCGTCCAGACGCTGCAAATTGCAGTTGATGACGAACACGAGGTTGTCCAGGCGTTCGCGGCCGGCCATGCCGATCGCGCCGAGCGATTCCGGTTCATCCGTTTCGCCGTCGCCGAGGAACGCCCAGACCTTGCGGCCCGTGGTCTTTGCGATACCGCGCGCATGCAGGTACTTCATGAAGCGCGCCTGGTAGATCGCCATGATCGGGCCGAGACCCATCGACACCGTCGGGAATTGCCAGAAGTCCGGCATCAGCCACGGGTGCGGATACGACGAGATGCCCTCGCCGCCCACTTCCTGGCGGAAGTTGTCGAGTTGCTTGTCGGTCAGACGGCCGAGCAGGAACGCGCGCGAGTACACACCCGGCGACGAATGGCCCTGCACGAACACGAGGTCGCCGCCATGTTCGGGCGACGGTGCATGCCAGAAGTGATTGAAACCGACGTCGTACAGCGTCGCAGCCGACGCGAACGATGCGATGTGGCCGCCGACGTTGGTTTCCTTGCCGGCGCGCAGCACCATTGCCATCGCGTTCCAGCGCGTGTACGAACGGATGCGGTGCTCGATGTCCTGGTCGCCCGGAATCTTCGCCTGATTCGCGACGGGGATCGTGTTGATGTACGGGGTGTTAGCGGAGAAAGGCAGATGCTCGCCATGCACGCGGGCAAATTCGATCTGCTTTTCGATGAGGTAGTGAGCGCGGTCGGGTCCAACAGCAGAAATCACGCCATCTAGCGCTTCGAGCCATTCGGCCGTTTCTTGCGGGTCGTTGTCGTCTTTCGCGTTGGCGACGTATTTCAGGACTTCGTCAGGTACAGCGGACATGCTCGTCTCCTGGATATGGGAACGCTCTGTGAACAGGCGACGCGGACTAACGTCGAGGACGAACATCGGCCGCGGCAGCTTCCGGCCGATTGTAATAAGGCCCACATTGCCTGCGCAAGGAAATTTTCAGATTACGAGAGAGTTTCTCATAATGCGGAAAATTGCTGCGGCGCACCCTGGTTTGACTGCCCATCAGCAAGTACGTCGGCTAGTTTGCGCCGAATTGCGTGAGTTTCATCGCTTTTTTGCGGCAATTACGTGTCAGCCGCTGCGCTACAATGCCAGCCATGTTGACCGATCGGCTTTTCGCACGCTCGGCGCGCTCTGCCGGACAGTCGGCGGATTCGTCGCCGTCCCGCTGGCACCACGGACCGTGGTGGTCGAATTCCTATTTGCTGACGCCGCTGCTGTCGATCCTCGTCTTCCTCGTGGTGATGAGTCTGATCCTGTGGAGCCTGAACCGGCGCGAACAGCAGCAACAGGAAGACACCCTTTACCGCAACGTCGCGTGGGCGCAGCAGCAGATTCGCCTGTCGATGACGGGCGCACAGGAACAGCTTCAGGCGCTCGCCCGCGATCTCGTTTCAGGCCGCGCCGACCCGCATTCCTTCCAGGTGTCAACGGCGGACATCATGCAGGGGCATCCCGAGATCCTCTACATGAACTGGTACACCAGCGCGCAGCAGCCGCGCTGGCCGAACAACGCGCTACCCGTGCTGGGCCAGCGTCTCGCCAAACCCAACGACCAGCAGATGGACGAGGCCGTGAAGGCCGCCTTCGCGGAGGCGAAGAACACGCGCCGCCAGGTCTACTCACCGCTGATGTACGACGATGTCGGCAACGGCTATATCACGCTGCAAACTCCCGTTTATCGCGACCGCGACTTTCTCGGCACGGTCGCGGCCGTGTTCTCGGTCGAAGGGATCCTGAAGCGCGACATCCCGCCCGAGCTGTCCGCGAAGTACAAGATCTCGATCATCGATATCAACAACCGCGAGCTGGCCACCACGTCGACGCGCCCGCGCCTGCCGCGCGACGCGTACTACGACCTGCCGCTCGATCCGCCTGGCCAGGGCGTGTCGGTACGCGTGTACGCGTATCCGCAGATGACCAACTTCACGAACAACACGCTCGTGTGGCTGGTCGCCGGACTCTCGTGTTTCGTGCTGTGGAGCCTGTGGAGTTTGTGGAAGCACACGCGCCAGCGCTTCGAGGCGCAACAGGCGCTGTACGCCGAAGCGTTCTTCCGCCGCGCGATGGAAAACTCCGTGCTGATCGGCATGCGCGTGCTCGACATGCACGGCCGCATCACGCACGTGAATCCCGCCTTCTGCAGGATGACGGGCTGGGATGAAAGCGATCTCGTCGGCAAGAACGCGCCGTTCCCTTACTGGCCGCGCGATTCGTATCCGGAAATGCAGCGCCAGCTCGACATGACCTTGCGCGGCAAGGCGCCCTCTTCCGGTTTCGAGTTGCGTGTGCGCCGCAAGGACGGCTCGCTGTTCCATGCGCGTCTGTATGTATCGCCGCTGATCGACAGCTCGGGCCGCCAGACCGGCTGGATGTCGTCGATGACGGACATCACCGAGCCGAAACGCGCACGCGAAGAACTCGCCGCCGCGCACGAGCGCTTCACGACCGTGCTCGAAAGTCTCGATGCCGCCGTGTCCGTGCTCGCCGCCGACGAAGCCGAACTGCTGTTCGCCAACCGCTATTACCGGCACCTGTTCGGCATCCGCCCGGACGGCCATCTGGAACTGGCGGGCGGCGGCGGCTTCGACAGCTCCGCTGCTTCGTCGGATTCCATCGACATGGTCGACGCGTTTGCCGGCTTGCCCGCGACAGCGCTCACGGAAGGCTCCGCCGACGCGCAGGAAGTCTACGTGCAAGGCATCCAGAAGTGGTTCGAAGTGCGCCGCCAGTACATCCAGTGGGTGGACGGCCATCTCGCGCAGATGCAGATCGCCACCGACATCACCACCCGCAAGCAGGCGCAGGAACTCGCGCGTCAGCAGGACGAGAAGCTGCAGTTCACCAGCCGCCTGATGACGATGGGTGAAATGGCGTCGTCGCTCGCGCACGAATTAAACCAGCCTCTCGCGGCCATCAATAACTATTGCTCTGGAGCCGTTGCGCTGGTTAAATCTGGTCGGACAACTCCTGACAACCTGTTACCAGTCCTCGAAAAGACGGCGCAGCAGGCTGTACGGGCCGGCATGATCATCAAGCGCATCCGCGAATTCGTGAAACGCAGCGAACCGAAACGCCAGGCCACCCGTGTCGCCGACATCGTCGCCGACGCCGTCGGCCTTGCCGAGATCGAAGCACGCAAACGCCGTATCCGCATCGTGACGGATATGCGTTCGCGCCTGCCCGTGATCTACGTCGATCCGGTGCTGATCGAACAGGTGCTGGTGAACCTGCTGAAGAACGCCGCGGAAGCCATGCATGACGCGCATCCCAACGCCGTCGATCCCGTCATTCGCCTCGTTGTGAAGCTCGATTCCGGCTTCGTGTGCATCAGCGTCGTGGACCAGGGGCCGGGCGTGGACGAAGCGACGGCCGAGCGTCTCTTCGAACCGTTTTACAGCACCAAGTCCGACGGCATGGGCATGGGGCTGAACATTTGCCGTTCGATCATCGAATCGCATCGCGGACGCCTGTGGGTGGTGAACAACGTCGAATCCGACGGCCACATCACGGGTGCCACTTTCCATTGCAGTCTGCCTATTGGAGAGCCTGACGGCCCGAGCAACGGCGGGTCCGAGGCGCCGACACCACAAACCGTTACGGGAGAGCTATGAACACCCCAGTCACCACACAGGAAACCGTCTTTGTCGTCGACGACGACGAGGCGGTGCGAGATTCGCTGCGCTGGCTGCTGGAGGCGAACGGCTACCGCGTGCAGTGCTTCGCGAGCGCCGAGCAGTTCATCGACGCATGGCAGCCGCATCAGCATCCCGGCCAGATCGCCTGCCTGATCCTCGACGTGCGGATGTCGGGCATGAGCGGCCTCGAGTTGCAGGAACGCCTGATCGCCGACAACACGCTGCTGCCGATCATCTTCGTGACGGGTCACGGCGACGTGCCGATGGCTGTGTCGACGATGAAAAAAGGCGCGATGGACTTCATCGAAAAGCCGTTCGACGAGGCCGAACTGCGCAAGCTGGTCGAGCGCATGCTCGACAAGGCGCGCAGCGAAAGCAGCAGCGTGCAGCAGCAGCGGGCAGCCGCCGAGCGCCTGGGCAAGCTCACGGCGCGTGAGCACCAGGTGCTGGAACGCATCATCGCGGGCCGTCTGAACAAGCAGATCGCCGACGACCTCGGCATCAGCATCAAGACGGTCGAAGCGCACCGCGCGAACATCATGGAGAAGCTCAACGTGAATACGGTCGCCGACCTGCTGCGCCTCGCGTTGTCTAACAAGCCGCAACCGGCGCAATAACGTCCCCTCGCCTGCGCGGTGACTCGCGCAGGCGCATCACGCATCATGACAGGTTGCCGCGCGCAGGTGGCTTATCGATAGCCGCCGCGCGGCGCCGTCTGCATGGCTTCCTCACCTCGCCTCACTTCCTTCTCTCGCCAGCAGGCTTGCGCCATTCGCTTCTGGCCATTTCATTAGCGATCCAAACTGACTTCATTGCACCCGATCGCGCAACAGTCACGTATCGCATATCGGCTTTCTATCCGCGTATCGCCTTTGACATGTCGCATTGACAGCGACGGCTTCGCTTCCTAACTTACAGACGGATCAACCAGAAACGTCACCGATGCCTGAAACGCGCATAACGGGCGCAACGCACGTATCGCCGGCCACGATGCGCGTTGCACGCAGCACCCTCCTCACGGACTCCGCCGCGACTTCACGTCGCCCTTGCGCGTCCCGCCCACTTCCATTATCAGTCGCTACACAGCAGCGTCTCCACGTCGCTCCATTGCCACAACACCGCGCAGCAGCCGGGCCGGTTCATCCGGACACTGCCGCGAACACAACGCCGCAAGGAGGTTCTCATCGTGAAACGTTACGGACCTTACAGGTCGCGCGCCTGGCTCGTCTGCGCGGCACTGGCAGGCATGCCGCTCGCCACGGGCATCGTCGCGCCCTTTGACGCCGTCGCGCAAACGCCCGCCAAAGTCTCGAACCAGCAACTCGATTCATTGACGGCGCCCATCGCGCTCTACCCCGATGCGCTGCTCGCCCAGGTGCTGATGGCATCGACCTTTCCGCAGGACGTCGAAGCGGCCGCTGCGTGGTCGAAAGCCAATTCGCAGTACAAGGGCGACGACGCGGTCAAGGCCGTCGCATCGCAGCCTTGGGATCCGAGCGTGCAGTCGCTGGTCGCCTTCCCACAGGTGCTCGCCACGATGGCCTCCAAGCCCGACTGGGTGCAGCAGCTCGGCAACGCGTTTCTCGCCCAGCCCAACGACGTGATGGACTCCGTGCAACGGTTGCGCAAGCAGGCACAATCGGCGGGCAATCTGAAATCGAGCGAACAGCAGAAGGTGGTCGTTGAGCAAAGCACGATCCAGATCGTGCCCGCCAATCCGCAGGTGGTCTACGTGCCGACCTATAACCCGACGGTCGTCTACGGTACGTGGCCCTACCCGGCCTATCCGCCCGTCTATGTGCCGCCGCCTCCCGGCTATGCGATCGCGACGGGCTTCGCGACAGGGCTTGCGTTCGGCGCCGGCATCGCTGTCGCCAACTCGCTGTGGGGCGGCTTCAACTGGAACAATCACGACGTCAACATCAACGTCAACCGCTACAACAACATCAACGTCAACAACCGGATCAACTCGAATACGTCGACCGCGAACTGGAATCGCAACGAGAGCATCAATCGCAATAACGCGAACTTCAATCGCAACAACGCCAATTTCAATAACAATAATCTGGGCGCGCAGCGCGACCAGTTCCGCGGACGCGATGCGTCCCGCGCGCAGGCGCAGCAGACGCTGCAGAACCGCACCGGCCAGAACCTGAGCGGCAACGCGAGCCAGCGCGTGCAGAACATCCATCAGGGCGGCGGCGATGCCGGGATCCGGAACAGCGCGCAGAACCTGAACCGCGACAACGCGTTGCGTGGCGCGGGCGACGCAGCGGGCTCGCGCCAGGACTTCCAGCGTGGCCAGTCGAGCCGGCAGTCGCTGGCAAATAGCGGCGGCGGAAACAACCGTCTGGGTTCGGGCGGCGGCGGGCAGCAGTTTGGCGGTCGCGAAGGAGCCGGTGGTGGATTCGGCGGCGGGGGCAGCGGCAGTGGCCGTGGCGGCGGGGGTGGAGGCTTTCAGCGTGGCGGCGGAGGCGGAGGCTTCGGCGGCGGCCACGGCGGCGGCGGCGGATTCCATCGCCGCTAGACCAACCTTCGACAGCAATCATCTTGCAGCGGACCAGAATCGGCAGCACACGCGCCCGCTCTGGTCGACAGGAGTCACACATGACCGGCACAACAACACCCATATCGATCCGCAGCACGCCACGCGCCACGCGTCAGGCGGGACAGACCGGATCGCGCGCGGCACGCTCGCCGCTTGCGCACGCATTCGGCGCAATCGCCGCGGCCGCGCTTTTCGCCATGGCTCAGCCCGCCGCCGCGCAGGCCGCCTATCCGACGCCCGACGCCGCCGCCGACGCGTTCGCCAACGCGCTCGCGACCAACGATCATCCCGCGATGGAAAAGGTACTCGGCAAGAACTTCGGCCGCTACATTCCGACCACCAACATCGGCGAGGACGATATCTACGCGTTCCTCGGCCAGTGGGCGAAAGGCCACCGGATCGTCGACGATCCGGCATCGCATCAGGGTCGCAAGAGCGTGCATATCGCCGTCGGCGACGACGGCTGGACGCTGCCGATTCCCATCGTGCAGACAGCGCGCGGCTGGCAGTTCAACACGCCCGCCGCTACCGACGAAATGCTCACGCGACGCATCGGCCGCAACGAGCGCTCGGCGATTCTCACGTCGCTTGCCTATGTCGACGCGCAAAACGACTACCGCAAGCAGATGCAGCATTACGCGCAGAAGTTCATCAGTTCGCCCGGCAAGCAGGACGGCCTGTACTGGCCGACTGCGCCCGGCGATCCCGAGAGCCCGCTCGGACCGCTCGCCGCGACGATGCCGCATCAGATCGCGCCGGGCGAGGCGTACTACGGCTACCACTACCGCATACTCACCGCACAGGGCGCGAAAGCGGACGGCGGCTCGCAGAACTACGTGCAGGATGGCGTGCTGTCGAAAGGCTTCGGTCTCGTCGCCTGGCCGGCCGAATATGGCAAGACGGGGGTGATGAGCTTTATCGTCAACCAGAACGGCCAGGTCTACGAGAAGAATCTCGGGCCGCAAACGGCGCGCGTGGCGGGCACGATCACGTCCTTCAACCCCGACTCGTCGTGGCAGGCGACGCAGCCTTGACCGCGCATCGAAGATCGCAGCGGCGGCCTTTACAGAGCGGCCGCCACTGCGCGGCAGGTCGTCGGGCGTCACCTCCGGCCATCAGGCGCACGGCCTCAACGGTATAATGTCGAACTTCGCTGCGGCGCGGTTTTCGCGCCGTGCGCTTTCCGGCATGCGACCCGTTCCTGCCCTCGAGCGCCATCCGTGCGTTTTCGCGACGTCCGTCTCCGGGCGATAGTCGCGAGCGCACGCGCAGCATGCACGACGCAGCCTGCGCGGCAACGTGATCGCACGCCCCGCGCCTGCCCGCCCCGCCCGCTTTCCGATACGCCCATTCTCGACCGACCATGACAGCCAAACTGATCGACGGCACCGCCCTTTCCAAGACCCTGCGCGCCGACGTCGCCACGCGCGCCGCCGCCCTCACCGCCCGCGGACATCAACCCGGTCTTGCCGTGGTGCTCGTCGGCGACAATCCGGCGAGCGAAGTCTATGTCCGCAACAAGGTAAAGGCTTGCGAGGACAACGGACTATTCTCGTCGTACGACCGCTATCCCGCCACGATGACGGAAGCCGACCTGCTCGCGCGAATCGATGCACTGAACCACGATCCGAAGATCCACGGCATTCTCGTGCAACTGCCGCTGCCGAAGCACATCGACAGCCACAAGGTGATCGAGGCGATCGCGCCTGAAAAAGACGTGGACGGCTTTCACGTCGCGAATGCCGGCGCGCTGATGACGGGCAAGCCGCTGTTCCGCCCGTGCACGCCGTATGGCGTGATGAAAATGTTCGAGGCTTACGGCATCGATCTGAAGGGTGCGAACGCGGTTGTGATCGGCCGCTCGAACATCGTCGGCAAGCCGATGGCGCTGCTGCTCCTCGAAGCGAATGCGACGGTCACGATCTGCCACAGCAAGACGCGCGATATCGCGTCGTTCACGCGTAACGCGGATGTCGTCGTGGTGGCGACGGGACTGCGCAACACGCTGACGGCTGATATGGTGAAACCCGGCGCGACGGTGATCGACGTCGGCATGAATCGCGATGAGAACGGCAAGCTGTGCGGCGACGTTGACTTCGCGAACGTCAAGGAAGTGGCGGGCCATATCACGCCCGTGCCAGGCGGTGTCGGCCCGATGACGATCACGATGCTGCTCGTCAATACGATCGAAGCAGCCGAGCGCGCCGCAGGCAACGCCTGAGCTTCTCTGCATGGCCGTCCACGCGACGGCCTTCTCATTCGCCGCCCGGAATGGATGTCACGGTCCGGGCGCGCATCCTCCGCGCATCGCGGACCCCATCAACGCGTCATCACAGCGGCGGCCAGCGGACGGCCGGGTCGCTCGCGCGCAACGGCGTCCGTTCATAGGCCAATTCGCGCGTTTTCCTGCGCTCGCGTTGACGCGCTTCATTGCGCGCGATTCGCTCGCGACACCACTTCATTGCAGGCCGCTCGATCCAGCGCGACGAAAACACCGCCAGCGCAAGAATGAACGGCGCGCCGACGATGACCGCGAGCATCGGCGAGATGCCCGGCAAGCGCGCCGCCACGCATTGCTGCACCATGAAGCCGTACAGGCAGATCGCGTATGAATAGTCATGACGTGGCCTCCAGCCATGCAGCATCGGCGTCACGCTCACCCACAGCAGACCGTAGACGAACGCGATATAGAGCAGAATCTGCGCGCCGGCTGTGTCGCGAAACACGAGAAACACCAGCAGCAAACCGCACGCGATGAGACCGCTGATGCTGATGCGCTCGCGCCATCCGTACAGCACCATGCCGAGAAGGAAGCACAGTTCGGGCGCAAACGCGAGGCCGGTCGCGCTGTCGGGGAAAACGCGCCAGCCTGATTGCAGATCGGCCAGTCGCGTGCGCATCAAAAATGCAACGAGCGTGATCAGCACGGCGAGCGTGATGCGCCGGCGCGTCGATAGCAGACCGAACGCGCCCGTGATCAGCACGAGCAGATAGCACAGCATCAGACCAGTCAGCGCCCACAGCGGCGCACCGATAGCGCGCATGAGATTGCCATGGTCGAATACGATCGACAGCGTTCCTTCACGCTTCATCACCAGCGCCGCGAAATAGTCGTG
Source organism: Burkholderia sp. Ac-20365 (assembly GCF_017104715.1). Lineage (GTDB taxonomy): Bacteria > Pseudomonadota > Gammaproteobacteria > Burkholderiales > Burkholderiaceae > Paraburkholderia. The sequence goes on along the minus strand of NZ_JAAGPI010000009.1, from coordinate 139,717 downwards.
CAGCGTCAGCGGCGTCAAGATCGGCCCGACCACGAACAACGCCACCAGCGCCGCACCGAACGCAGCGGGCAGCACGCGCGCGAACCGCAACGCGACGAACCGCGACGCCGACCGCTGACGCTCGAAGCTCGCGCTCACCAGCAGGCCGCTCATCAGAAAGAACGCGTACACGCCAAGGCTTCCCACGCTATCGAGGTCAGACGCGGCCGCGACGCCATCGCCACTACCCGTTTGCCGGATCACGAACGTCGCGCTCCAGACAAACGCGCACGCGGCAATCAGACGTACGAGATCGAAGTTGTTTGCCTCGCGGCTGAGCGATTGCGAGAGTGTCGGTGGATGCGGAGTCATTGCGAGCTACCCGTTTCAGGCGGCCGACGCACGAGCAAAAATCGGCGCGCGAGGCCACACGAGGACACGAAAACCGCGCGTCATGGCGACGCGCACGGACGCTTCAACGATGCGCGAGAACACGCGCCGCGACCGTGCGCTTGCCCACCCTCACGTTCTGGTACAAATACGTCTGAGGCCGCGACCCCTGCGCGCGAGCAGCGCTTCTGATAATTTGTGCTGCAACCGGCTGGAGATTGGCTGATAACAGCTACTGGCAGTTGGAAACGGCGCAAGGCGCCCCAATGTGCGTGTTGCAAGGCGCCGGGTGATAGGCGCGCACGCGTCGCGTGCGGCGCAGATCCGCTGCTCCGCTTAGGTTTCAGGCCTGGATGGCCGTCATCCGGGTGTTCATTTACCGCGTCAGACAGGAAGCATCATGTCCACATCTCAATCGACATCCGACAATCCGCTCCTCGATTTCTCCGATCTGCCGCGCTTTGGCGAGATCCGCCCCGAACATGTGACCCCTGCCCTCGATGTGCTGCTCGCGAACGCGAGCGCCGCCGTCGAGCGCGCGAGCGAGCCGTCGACGCCGGCTTCGTGGGCCGACGTCGTCGAGCCCGTCGAACGGGCGACGGAACCGCTGTCGCGCGCGTGGGGCGTAATCGGCCATCTGAATGCCGTTGCAGATACACCGGAGCTGCGCGCCGCCTATGGCGAGAACCTGCCGCGCGTGACCGAGTTCTGGTCGAGCGTCGGTCAGAATCTCGCGCTGTACGAGAAGTACAAGGCGATCGCCGCTGCCGACGATTTCGAATCGCTGACGGGTGAACGCAAGAAGATCCTGAACAATTCACTGCGTGACTTCAGACTGTCTGGCGCGGAACTGCCGGAAGATCAGAAGCCGCGTTTTGCGGAACTGCAGGAACGTCAGGCCGCGCTGTCGAAGACGTTTTCGGATCACGTGCTCGATGCGACGAACGCGTACGCGTACATTGCGGAGAGCAAGGACGAACTGGTGGGCCTGCCCGAAGACACGATCGAAGCCGCGCGCGAAGCGGCCGAGCGTGAAGGCAAGAGCGGCTGGAAGTTCACGCTGCATTTCCCGTCGTATTTTCCTGTCATGCAGTACTCGGAAAACCGCGCGATGCGCGAGACGATGTATCGCGCGTATGTGACCCGCGCATCCGAACTCGGGCCGCAATACGGCAAAGGCAATGCCGACTGGGACAACACGGAAATCATCGCCGAGGCGTTGAAGCTGCGCGAAGAAGAATCGCACATGCTCGGCTACAGGAACTTCGCCGAGGTGTCGCTTGCGCCAAAAATGGCCGAGTCGCCGGCACAGGTGATGGCGTTCCTCGAAGACCTCGCAACGCGTGCACGTCCGCACGCCGAGCACGACTGGAAGGAGCTGCGCGAATTCGCCGTGAACGAACTGGGCATGAGCGACATGCAGCCGTGGGACGTCGCGTTTGCTGCCGAGCGTCTGCGTCAGAAGCGTTATTCGTTCTCCGAGAACGAAGTGAAGCAGTACTTCCCGGAAGACGCCGTGCTCAAGGGCCTGTTCAAGGTCACGGAGACGCTCTTCGGCGTGAAGATCCGCCGCGACGAAGCGGCGACGTGGCATCAGGACGTGCGGTTCTTCCGTGTCGAGAATCAGGACGGCGGCCTCGTCGCACAGTTCTATCTCGATCTGTATGCACGCGAAGGCAAGCGCGGCGGCGCATGGATGGACGATGCGCGCTCGCGCCGCAAGCCCGTCAACGGCGCGGTGCAGACGCCTGTCGCCTATCTGACGTGCAACTTCTCGGCGCCTGTCGGCGGCAAGCCGGCCTGCTTCACGCACGATGAAGTAATCACGCTGTTCCACGAATTCGGCCACGGCCTGCATCACATGCTGACGCTTGTGGACGAACTGGGCGTGTCGGGGATCAACGGTGTCGAATGGGATGCGGTCGAGCTGCCGTCGCAGTTCATGGAAAACTTCTGCTGGGAGTGGGACGTGCTGAGCGACATGACGTCGCATGTCGATACCGCGAAGCCGCTGCCGCGCGATCTGTTCGACAAGATGCTCGCCGCGAAGAATTTCCAGAGCGGTCTGGGCACGCTGCGTCAGATCGTGTTCTCGATGTTCGACATGAAGCTGCACGTCGACTTCGAGACGTCGGGCGCAAAGAGCGCGAACGATCTGGCGCGCGAGATCAACGAGCGCTTCCATGTGATTCCGCAAGCGTCGTTTTCGCGCTGGCCGAATACGTTCAGCCATATCTTCGCGGGCGGATACGCGGCCGGTTACTACAGCTATAAGTGGGCCGAAGTGCTGTCCGCCGACGCGTATGCCGCGTTCGAAGAAGCGGCACAAGCGGGCACGGGCAGCGTGCTCGACGTGGCGACAGGCACGCGCTACCGCAAGGAGATTCTCGAAGTGGGCGGCAGCCGTCCCGCGATGGAATCGTTCAAGGCGTTCCGCGGCCGCGAGCCGAACATCGATGCGCTGCTGCGCCACAACGGCATGGCACCGGACGCGGTACCGGGCGCGGCGCATTGATGGCTTGATGTATCGAAGCACGGAGTCAAACCGGCGCTTCGATCACAGCTAGTACGCGGTCAACGGCAAAGCGGGTTCGGGTTCACCGAACCCGCTTTTTTATTCGCGATGCAGTTTGAAGTCCACTTCCGATGGCCGCCCTTCGAGCGTCAGCGTCGCGCGTGCCGCTGGCGCGCGGCTCACCACCTTGCCCCGGCTCACGACCGCCAGCCGCGCCGCGCGCAGGCGGATCGCTTCGACGGCATCACGCGCATCGAGCACGACGAGATTCGCATCGCATCCCGGCGCGACTCCGTAGCGCTCCAGCCCGAGAATACGCGACGCATTTACGGTCACGGCATCGAAGCACGCGTGCATCGCGTCGACACCCGTCATCTGCGCGACGTGCAGTCCCATATGCGCGACTTCGAGCATGTCGCCCGAACCGAGGCTGTACCACGGGTCCATCACACAGTCGTGACCAAACGCGACGTTGATCCCCGCCGCCAGCATCTCCGGTACGCGCGTCATGCCGCGTCGCTTCGGATAGGTGTCCGAGCGACCTTGCAGCGTGATGTTGATCAACGGATTCGCAATCGCCGCCACACCCGATTCGCGCATCAAGGGCAGCAGCTTGCTGACGTAGTAGTTGTCCATCGAATGCATCGAGGTCAGATGCGAGCCCGTCACGCGGCCATGCAGTCCAAGCCGGTGCGTTTGCGCCGCAAGCGTTTCGATATGACGCGACATCGGATCATCCGACTCGTCGCAATGCATGTCGACGCGCAAGCCCTTCTCCGCCGCGAATTCGCAGAGCAGGCGAACGGACTCAGCGCCGTCCGCCATCGTCCGTTCGAAGTGCGGAATGCCGCCGACCACATCGACGCCCATCGCGATCGCGCGCTTCAGATTGTCGAACGCGCCCGCGCTGCGCAGCACACCGTCCTGCGGAAACGCAACCAGTTGCAGGTCCATATACGGCGCAACGCGACGCTTCACTTCGAGCAACGCTTCAACGGCAAGCAGACGCTCATCGCATACATCGACGTGTGTACGAATGGCGAGCAGTCCACGCGCGACGGCCCAATCGCAATACTGCAACGCACGTTCGACCAGCGCTTCCTGCGTCAGATGCGGCTTCAGCTCGCCCCACAGTGCGATGCCTTCGAGCAAGGTGCCCGATGCGTTCACACGCGGCAAACCATACGACAGCGTGGCGTCCATATGGAAATGCGCGTCGATGAAAGGCGGCGTGACGAGCGCGCCGTTCGCATCGATTTCTTCGCGCGCAGTCGCGGCCAGGTTCGGCTCGACAGCGACGATGCGGCCAGACTCGATACCGATGTCGACGGGACCCTGCTGTTGCGAAGCGCTGCGCGGCAATACGGCACGACGGATGATCAGGTGCATGTGGGGCTCCTATGCATGACATCGATTCTATCGGCGGAAGAAATGCGTGGGGAGTTCGGCACGATGGCATAGGACGAAAGACCATCCGTTACACTGCCTGGCAGAACAACATGAAAAAAATTCGACTAAATGTTTGACGCGTGGCGAAGGTGTCCGTACAATTCGCCTCTCTGACGCGGGGTGGAGCAGTCTGGCAGCTCGTCGGGCTCATAACCCGAAGGTCACAGGTTCAAATCCTGTCCCCGCAACCAGCTTCATAGGCATCGTGTCCTGCTCCACACGGCCTCGAGTAGTAACAGTGAAAGCCCGCATCGCCTCAAGCGTTGCGGGCTTTTGTGTTTTTGTCCTATGCATGTTGCCGTACTGAGCAGCCCTGCCCGATCGCGGTAAGATTCCATCCAGCACCTGTACAACGAGAACGAGCGATGAAATTAGCCACGTGGAACGTGAACTCCCTAAAGGTCCGTCAGCAACATGTGATCGACTGGCTCGAACTGAGCCAGACCGACGTGCTGTGCCTTCAGGAACTCAAACTGCCCGACGAAAAATTTCCGCGCGCCGATCTCGAGGCCAAGGGCTATCGCAGCTGGTTCGCCGGTCAGAAGACGTATAACGGCGTCGGCATTCTCGTGCGCGACGGCATGAGTGTCGATGAAGGCAGTATCGTGCGCAACATCCCGGGTTTCGAAGATCCGCAACAGCGCGTGATCGCGGCGACCATTGAAGGCGTGCGCGTAATCTCCGCCTACTTCCCGAACGGCCAGGCGCCCGGCACCGACAAGTTCGAGTACAAGCTGCGCTGGCTCGACGCGCTGCAAGCCTGGATCGCCAGTGAACTCACGCAACATCCGAAGCTCGCGCTGCTCGGCGACTACAACATCGCACCCGAAGATCGCGACGTACATGATCCGAAGGCATGGGAAGGACAGAACCTCGTGTCGCCCGAGGAGCGCAGCCACTTCAACCGTCTGATCGAACTTGGTCTGGTCGATTCGTTCCGGCTTTTCGAGCAACCGGAGAAGACCTTCACGTGGTGGGACTACCGCATGCTCGCGTTCCGCCGCAACGCGGGTCTGCGTATCGATCACATCTTGCTGTCAAAGCCGCTCGCCGCGAGCTGCACGCATTGCGACGTCGACAAGACGCCGCGCAAGTGGGATCAGCCTTCCGACCACGCACCTGTCGTCGCGCTAACCGAATAGCACGTACAACAAGGTAGTAGACGTAAAAAAACGGCTCGAAGGCGCATGACGCCATCGAGCCGTTTTTGTTTGCGTCGCGCATTCCTCCGAACGCGCGACGCAGCGATCAAGGTTCGAGATTCAACTCCTGAATCTTGCGCGTGATCGTATTGCGCCCGATACCGAGCCGCTCCGCCGCTTCCACCTTGCGACCGCGCGTGAAGTCGAGCGCTTCGCGAATCACAGCTGCTTCGAAGCGGCGCGACAGTTCGTCCATCACATCGGCGGCGTTCTCGCGCAGCAGCTTCGCGACTTCCGTGCGCAGCCCGCTTTCCCATGCCGCGACAGGCGACGGAATCGCCACACCGCCTGCAACGACAGGCGCGCCGATCGCGGGCGCCACGCCGTTTGCCGCGCCGCCGTTACCGACGGCGCCGTCAATCGAAGGCGTAGACGATGTCGCGAACTCCGCTCCAGCCTGCTGCGTCGATACGAGATCAGGCGGCAAGTCCTTGATCTCGATGGTCTGCGCCGGCGCCATCACCGTCAGCCAGTTCGCGAGATTCTCGAGTTGCCGCACGTTGCCCGGAAACGGCAGCGAGGTCAGATAAGCAAGCGCTTCATCCGACACACGCTTCGGCTCGACGCCAAGATCGCGTGCACTCTTCTGCAGGAAGTGACGCGTGAGCAGCGGAATGTCTTCACTGCGTTCGCGCAACGCCGGCAGGCGCAGACGGATCACATTGAGCCGGTGATACAAGTCCTCGCGGAACAGCCCTTGCCGCACACGCGATTCGAGGTTCTGGTGCGTCGCCGCGATCACACGCACATTCGCGCGCAACGGATTGTGCCCGCCGACACGATAGAACTGACCATCCGACAAGACACGCAACAGACGCGTCTGCAAGTCGAACGGCATATCGCCGATTTCATCGAGAAACAACGTGCCGTTCTCAGCCTGTTCGAAGCGACCCTGGCGCATCGCCTGCGCGCCGGTGAACGCGCCGCGCTCATGACCAAACAGTTCGGATTCCAGCAGATCTTTCGGAATCGCTGCCGTGTTCAACGCGATGAACGGACCATTCGCGCGTGGGCTATGTCGGTGCAAGGCGCGCGCGACAAGTTCCTTACCGGTGCCTGATTCGCCCGTAATGAGCACAGTCGCGGCCGAATGCGACAGACGGCCGATCGCGCGGAACATGTCCTGCATCGCGGGCGCCTGGCCGAGCATCTCGGGCGCTTCGGCCACGCGGTCGTCCCACGTATGCTCGCCGCGCACGCTTTCGTCGACGGCGCGGCGAATCAGTTCGACTGCCTTGTCGACATCGAATGGCTTCGCGAGGTATTCGAATGCACCGCCCTGAAACGCGGCCACGGCGCTATCGAGATCGGAGAACGCCGTCATGATGATGACGGGCAGGCCGGGCACACGATCGCGTACGGTCTGCAACAACTCGAGCCCTGAGCCGCCGGGCATCCTGATGTCGGAGACGAGCACCTGCGGGCTGTCGTGTTCCAGTGCGCCCGCGGCTTCGCGCACATTCGCGAAGCTGCGCGTCGCGAAGTTCTCGCGTGCGAGTGCTTTTTCGAGCACCCAACGGATCGATTGATCGTCGTCTACTATCCAGATCGGCTTCATATAGGTCCGTCAGAAGTCTTGTAATGCGTGTGGTATCAGCAATCGAGTATCAGCAATCAAGTGTCAGCAATTCAGCGGCAAAAGAATCTGAAACTCGGTATGACCCGGACGGCTCTCCACTTCGATCGTCCCTTCGTGTTGTTGCACGAAAGTCTGCGCGAGCGTCAGGCCAAGACCGCTACCGTCTTCACGGCCCGATACGAGCGGATAGAAGATGCGGTCGCGTATGTCTTCGGGAATGCCGGGTCCGTTATCGACGATATGCAAGTCCAGTGCCAGCTTGCAAAGACGTTTCGCGATCGTGATCTTTCGCGCGACGCGCGTGCGCAATTCGATGCGCGCATCGCCTTGCGAGATGCGTTCGCGCAGCGCTTCGGCGGCATTACGCACGATGTTCAGCAGCGCCTGGATCAGTTGCTCCTTGTCGCCGCGCAGGTCGGGCACGCTCACGTCGTAGTCGCGCTCGATCGTGAGGCCACGCGGAAACTCCGCGAGGATCACGGCGCGTACGCGCTCGCATACTTCGTGAATGTTCACGTCGCCGACGATATGCGGATGACGATGCGGCTCGAGCAGCCGGTCAACCAGGGTCTGCAGCCGGTCCGATTCCTTGATGACGACCTGCGTGTACTCGCGCAACTCGTCGCGTTCGCGCGCGCCGAGCTCGAACTCGAGTAATTGCGCCGCGCCGCGAATACCGCCGAGCGGGTTCTTGATCTCATGCGCGAGATTGCGGATCAACTGCTTGTTGACAGCCGTCAGGTCGTGAATGCGCTCCTCGCGATCGGATCGCAGATGCCGCTCGTTCTCAAACAGTTCGAGCAGCACGTAATCCTGCGCGCTCTCCAGATAGCCGACGATCGCATGCACGTGCAGCGGCTCATGGCCGGCGCGCTCGAGCACGGCATCGAGATGGGTCGCGTGAAAACGGTGGGCGGCGATGGCGGCGATGGTCGCCGTCAGTTCTTCGCCGTTGGTGAAGATGTCGGGCCACGCCATTTGCGTGAGCTGGCGGCGCGACATTTCGAGCATCGACTCGGCCGACGGATTCGCGAACGCGACACGCAGCGTTCGCTTGTCGAGCACGAGCACGACGGTGGGCAGCGCCTCAAAGCCCGGCAGCAAACCGGAATCGACGAGTTGCGCATCGTCCGACAATGCGTCGGTGTGCCCTTTTCTTGCCTTGATCAGGTTCTTCAATACCATCTTGCAGTCGGGTCTCGATAGCCTTGCATGGGACGGGTGTCGGCGCCAATGCGCCTGCGCCAGTCGACAGGAGATGGTGAGGCACGCGTGATTGCGTGCGGTTCAATCCAGCAACGACATGCTGCAACATCGTTTCTGCAACAAAAACTTCACAGCGCCCGATCCAACGAAAAAGGGACGGCGCCGCCGTCCCTTTGTGGCCGATCGCAGCGTCGGGGCGGACGCTTCGCTCACTTGCCGCGAACGAAGCGCTGCGCCACGTCCAGCGATTACAGCGAGTAGTACAGTTCGAATTCGACCGGGTGCGTGGTCATACGCACGCGTTGCAGCTCGCTTTCCTTCAGTTCGAGGTAAGCGTCGATCATGCCGTCGGTGAACACGCCACCGCGCGTCAGGAACTCGCGATCTGCGTCGAGTGCTTCCAGCGCCTGGTCGAGGCCGGCACACACGGTCGGGATCTTTGCATCCTCTTCCGGCGGCAGGTCGTACAGGTTCTTGTCAGCCGCTTCGCCCGGATGGATCTTGTTCTGCACGCCGTCCAGACCTGCCATCATCAGTGCCGAGAAGCACAGGTACGGGTTCGCGAGCGGATCCGGGAAGCGCGTTTCGATACGGCGGCCCTTCGGATTCGGAACGTGCGGAATACGGATCGATGCCGAACGGTTACGTGCCGAGTAAGCCAGCTTCACAGGCGCTTCGAAGTGCGGCACGAGACGCTTGTACGAGTTCGTACCCGGGTTCGTGATCGCGTTCAGCGCGCGAGCGTGCTTGATGATGCCGCCGATGTAGAACAGCGCGAATTCCGACAGGCCAGCGTAGCCGTTGCCCGCGAACATGTTCTGGCCGTCCTTCCAGATCGACTGGTGAACGTGCATGCCCGAACCGTTGTCGCCGACGATAGGCTTCGGCATGAACGTTGCCGTCTTGCCGTACGTGTGCGCGACGTTGTGCACGATGTACTTCAGCTGTTGCGTCCAGTCAGCGCGCTGAACCAGCGTCGAGAACTTCGTGCCGATTTCGTTCTGGCCTTGACCAGCGACTTCGTGGTGGTGCACTTCGACGGGGATGCCGATCTGTTCGAGCAGCAGACACATTTCCGAGCGGATGTCCTGGAACGTGTCGACGGGAGCGACCGGGAAGTAGCCGCCCTTCGTGCCCGGACGGTGACCCGTGTTGCCGCCTTCGAATTCCTTGCCCGACGACCACGGTGCTTCTTCCGAGCCGATCTTGACGAAGCAGCCCGACTGGTCCGTGTTCCACTGGACCGAGTCGAAAATGAAGAATTCGGGTTCCGGACCGAAGAAGGCCGTGTCGCCCAGGCCCGTGCTCTTCAGGTACGCTTCAGCGCGCTTTGCCAGCGAGCGCGGGTCGCGCTCGTAGCCCTTGCCGTCAGCCGGTTCGACGACGTCGCAGGTCAGCACGAGCGTGGATTCTTCGTAGAACGGGTCGATGAACGCAGTGTTCGAGTCCGGCACGAGCAGCATGTCCGAGGCTTCGATGCCCTTCCAGCCAGCAATCGAAGAACCGTCAAACGCATGGCCGCTTTCAAACTTGTCTTCGTCGAATGCCGACACCGGCACCGAAACGTGTTGCTCCTTGCCGCGCGTGTCGGTGAAACGGAAGTCGACAAACTTGACGTCCTCGTCCTTGACGAGCTGCATGACGTCGGCCACGGATTTACTCATAACCTATCTCCTGATTAACGAATTCGGCGGGTTGAGCCGCCGCCCAATCTAGCTGACCAGCCTCGATGCGTCCACCCCTCGCGTCATGAGAGACGGGGAAATGTGATGCTGGCATCGGGCCAGGTCGATCGGCACCAATAAAGCAGCTTCCGTGCCATGTTTGCGTTCCGCGTGCGCCATACCGTTGCAGCCCCAATGGCAACGCGCTTTCGCAGGGAACGCGCACACACCGTTTACGGGAATCATACGAGGCGCCCCGGCACGATTGCACCATGAACGTGCATTGGAAAAATCTGCGACCGCTTAATATTCCACATTGGTGCATTGAGTTTATTTTGCACCGATATAGTGCTATTCGGTTTGTCTCCGAAAACAGCGCCGCCGCGCTCAGCCCGGCACGCGACAATCCGACAGCTTGCTAGAATGTTTTTTTGGCCCCAAGGAGATTTGCTGTCATGAGTACGCTCGAACAGTTGTACAGCCAGGCTGAAAAGCGCCGTGTCGACAACCAGCTCCCATACGCGGGCGCCGTCACGCCTGCCGAGGCATTCGAGCTTCTGCAACTCGACCCGCGCACCCGTCTCGTCGATGTGCGCACGCGCGCCGAGCTCGATTGGGTCGGTCGCCCGGTCGTCGGCGACGGCCAATACGCGCACGTCGAATGGACGCGCTATCCGGGTGGCGTGCCGAATGCCGAATTCATCGATCAGCTCCGCCAGGTCGCGACACCCGACACGCCCGTGCTGCTGTTGTGCCGCAGCGCCGCGCGCTCGAAGCTCGCCGCGATCGCCGCGACACAAGCGGGCTTCACGAAGGCGCTGGATCTGCTGGAAGGCTTCGAAGGCGACAAGGATGGCCAGGGGCATCGGAAGACGGTGTCGGGCTGGTGTTTCCGCGGACTGCCGTGGATCGGTGCGTGACGAATCTCACGCATAGTTAAGAAGCGCATTGCGCTTCTCAGACAGGCGGCGCACGGTGAACACCGTACGCCGCTTTGTTTTGGCATCGTCCGCTTGCCAGATGACGCGCGGATGATGGTCGTAGAGAACGGAACGCGTTGCACGTTCCGTTTTTCATCTCCAGTGCTCAGCCGTGCGGCTTCGCCTGCGCCGCCAACACTTCAGGCTCGACGATATCGCCGCCGAGCAGATGCACGCCTTCGCGCAGCTTCACGAACGCGGCCGCGACGGCCTCCGGTTCGCCCTTCACACCGAGATCGATATGCCGGCGCGCATAGATGCCGCCGCGCTCCGCATCGCCGACGCTCGGCAGGCTGAACACGCGCACGCCCGGAAAGTCATGCTCGATCTTTTCCATCAGCGGCGTCAGCGTCGATTCAGGCAACTCGAAGACGAGCAGCGACTTTTCCGCATGCGGCGTCGAATGATGCAGATGCTGGTACTTCGTATCCAGCACCCACTCGATCATCGGCCAGGCCATCACCGGGAAACCCGGCACGAAGTGATGATCGCCAACGGAGAAACCAGGAATCTTGTTGTACCCGTTCGGAATGATCGACGCGCCGCGCGGATACGTGCCCATGTTCAGGCGATGCAGATTGTCGGGCGAGTTGAAATCGACGGGCGTCGGTGAATTGGCCGGGTGCGTGTCGCGGATACGCTCCTGGATCAGCGCCTTCGCTTCGGGATGCAGTTCGAGCGGCACGGCGAGCGCGGCGGCCGCGCACTGGCGCGTGTGATCGTCCGGTGTCGCGCCGATGCCGCCCGTCGAGAACACGATATCGCCCGATGCGAACGTGCGGCGCAAGGTCGCCGTGATGCGCTCGGGATCGTCGCCGATGTATTCCGCCCACGACAGCGACAGGCCGCGCGCGCTCAGCAGCTGGATGACTTTCGGCAGATGCTTGTCGACACGTCTGCCCGACAGGATTTCATCGCCGATGATGATGACGCCAAATGCCATTGAAGCCTCTTGTCTCTTGTCAGTAGGAAACGGGCGCGGTGCCGCGCGCGCCGTGGGGACCGTGATGACCGTTGCCGCCGTGCTCGCCGGCGCGCATGCGCTGCAGCGCGCGCAGGCAGTAATAGCCGAACCAAAGCGCCGTGAACACGAGGATAAAAGCATAGATCCAGATGGTCACCGCAGTCATCACAGGGAACAGCACGATCAGCCAGACGGACGACGCCCAGATCAGCGTAGGCAGCGAACCGAGCAGACCGCTCGCCACGCCGATCAGCAACAACGGCAGACGGTGCTGGCGCACGAGCGCGCGCCGCTCTTCCGCTGTGGCGTGCAGCGACAGCGCGTCGTAAGTCATCACGCGATAGGTGAGCCAGCCCCACAGCAGCGGCGGAATCAGCGCGAAGAACGGTGGGATCAGCCACAGCGGCAGCGTGATCACGAGCACCAGCAGGCACACGAGCGTGGTCCACACCGAATGCACGAGACTGCCCGCGAACGTGCCGCCGCGGCGCATCTCCAGGCCGGCGAACTGCCGCTTCGACAGATGCTTGATGACGGCGGGCATCGACAGCGTGGCGATCAGCAGCAGCACCGTGACGACGATCAGCGGAATCGCGACGGCAATCACGATGAAAGGCGCCACGGCCGCATGCAGCGACGAAAAGCCGAGCCAGTCGAACAGACCGTAGAGCGTCGTCGTCAGCGGCCAGCTTTCGAGCCAGCCGCGCGTCGCGCCGATCAGCGTCTGCCAGGAATACCACAGCACCACGCCCCAGACGATCGCGGACGCCGCGAACGGCATGAAAGTGAGCCACAGCATGCGGGGATGCAGCACGGAAGAAAGCGCGCGCCCGAACGAGCGCAAGAGGTCATTCATGCGTAGTCGATGACGTGATGAAGAAGCGGGGAAAGGAAAGCAACGTGGACAGGATAAACCACGTCGGCGGTCAGCGTCGAAAGTGGGAATCGACGCTGGAATGCGCCAGCGCGGGCGTTGATGGTTTGCCCGCGCGGAGAGGGATCGTCAGGAAAGCATGGCGGCGGAACGATGCGCCGAAACGCGGACGGCAACGCGCTTACGCTGCGCCCCGCTGCTTCTTGCCGGTGACGCGCTGCCCGATGCGCACGAACGCAAGCCAATGCTGCGCCCAGAAGCCTTCGCCGTAATGACGGCCGCTCAGCTGGTCGCGGATACCCGTCGGCTCCATTTCGCGGCTCCACGACGCGCTGCCGAACAGCATGTCCCACCACGGAAACAGCACGCCGAAATTGCAGCCGTACTTGAGGCCTTCGTGGCCGTAACCGATCGCATGATGCCGGCGATGGAACGTCGGGCTGACCAGCAGCCGCTCGCCGAGCCAGCCGAAATACAGACGGATATTTGCGTGCTGCACGCTCTGCGCGAGATTCGTGATCGCGACGAGCACGACGAACTGCGACGGCGGCACGCCGATGAACAGCGCAATCACGGCGAAGAAACACGCCTGCAACAGATCGTCGAGCAAATGGTTGCGGTCATCGGTCCACAGCGACATCTGCTGCTGGCTGTGATGCACGGCATGCAGTTCCCACCACACGCCGATCTTGTGCTCGCCGCGGTGATACCAGTAGCCCGCGAAATCGAGCACCAGCAGATACATGATGAACGTGACGAACGGCTGCGTCGTCACGCCCGGCCACAGATTGTCGAGTTCGATGTTGGCGATGCCCTGCAGACGCAGCCAGCCCTGCACCGAATCGAAAAACGGCTGCAGCGCGAAGAAGAAAAACAGATTGAGAATGCCGAGCTTCGCGATCCACGTGTACAGCACGTCGACGCGCACGGCCTTGCGGTCCTTCCACTGCTCGACGGGACGCAATGCTTCGAGCGGGCGCAGCAGCGCGTACATCGCGAGCACTTCCAGCACGCCGACTATCACCCAGTACAGGCTGTCGTAGGTGTCTTCGTCGTAGTCCATCAGGTTGAAATGGAACAGCAGCGGCTGCACGACATCGACGTACAGTAGCGTCTGGATCGACGAGATGAAGCTATCGAGGCTGGAGGCGATCAGGTGGAACATGGTGCTCTTTATGCGTCGCGGTTCTGCTTCACTGCGCGGGTTTCCCGTGCTGCAACTTCATTGCGGCGCGCCGGCATGGCGCGCCGCTGGATTGTTACGCCCCGTTCGGCGCAGTGACCGGCGCGCGGTTGAAGAAATAGATACCGTGCGGCGAGCGGCCGACTGCGATGGTCTGAATCAGCTTGTGCGTGCTGAGATCGATCACGCCGACGTGCTTCGCGAAACGGAACGTTACCCACAGATAGCGTTTGTCAGCAGAAAGTTCCATATCGTCCGGCCCTGGCATCAATCCCGTGATGTCGCCGACGTTGGTGAGCGTGTCTTCATCGATGATGCTGATGGTGCTGGCCACGCGGTTCGACACAACCACATGCTTGCCGTCCGCGAGCGAGCGGAAGTTGTGCGCGCCCTTGCCCGTCGTGATCGTCTTGACGATCTTCTGGTTGTGCCAGTCGACCACCGCAACGTAATCCGCGCCCGTCATGCCGACGAGCAGGTATTTTTCGCCCGGCGTCATCCACAGGCCGGCCGGCACCTTGCCGACCTTCATCTTCCACTTGACCGTCTGCGTGGCGAGATCGACGGCGGCAAGTTCACCCGACACCTGAAGCGTGACGAACACCGTCTTGCTGTCGGCGGTAAACGCCATGTGGCTCGGCATCACCGCGAGCGGCAGACGGCTCGCTAGCACCATGTTGTGACCGTCGTAGTGATAGATATCGAGGCGGTCGAGACGCAGGCCCGTCGTGACGAGCCATTTGCGGTCCGGCGAAAAGCCGATCTGATACGGATCTTCGATATTTTCGATCCAGCGCTGCGGCTTGCCCGTTTTCGGGTCGACGAACATCAGGTTGTTCGACACCGAATTCGCGACGATCAGCGACGAGTTGTCCGGCGTCGGCATCAGGTGATGCGGCTCCTTGCCGGTCGGCACCGTGTCGATCACCTGGCGCGTCGTCTCGTCGATCAGGCTCAGCGTGGCTTCGCCGGAATTGAGCACGATCACGTTATTGGCGTGGGCGACGGGAGAGAAAAAGCAGGTTGCCGCGACGAGCGCAGCGCCGGCTGCAAACGTGCTGGACAAGCCGGAGAGGGAAAATTTGCGCATGAAGACTCACATCAGGGGGTAACCGCCATTGTAGAACGTTTGCGTGACGCAACGGTTGACCTTGATCGAGAGAAATCAGGGGCTTGCGGCGCCCTGCCGCAGCGGCTTGCCAGCCGGGCACGCGAACAGCCGCACGGTTTTCGGGCATCGCTCGTTCATCCGCCGGATCCGCTGAAAATCACAGGGCGTGATTTCCTTCGAGACGAACCGGGCGCGCCGCAATGAACATGAGCGCGCCCGCGTCGATCAACGCTGCATCGACTCCCACACCTTGTAGAGCCGCTTGACGGAAACAGGCATCGGCGTACGCAACTCCTGCGCGAACAGCGACACGCGCAATTCCTCCAGCAGCCAGCGGAACTCGGCGAGGCGCGCATCCGGCACGCCGCCGCGCTGCGCGAGCGCGCGCTGGTAGTGCTGCGCGAGCGGCGCAAGCTCGGCGAACTGGCGCGCGTCGCGTGTCGGGTCCGCTTTCAGCTTGTCGATACGCAGCGCAATGCCCTTCAGGTAGCGCGGAAAGTGCGTCAACTGCGCATACGGCGTCTCGACGACGAAACGCTTGCCGATCAGCGCATCCAGCTGGTTCTGCATGTCGGCGTACGCCGCGGCGAACGGCTTGGCCTGCGCGAGCTTCTTGACGACGGCCGCATACTCGCCGAGCACCTGTCCCACCAGCCGGGCAATTTCCTGCGCGAGCAGCGTCAGCCGGCTGCGGCCTTCGTCCTTGCGCGCGTGAAAGCTGGCGTCGTCGGTGGGCAGCGGGTCTTGCAGGCACGCGCGGTCGAGCGCGGTGTCGATCAGCTGGTCGCGCAACTCTTCCTGTGTGCCGCGCGGCATGAACTGCATCGCCATTTCGCGCAGGCCCGGCAGATTCTTTTCAAGGTACTTGATCGGCTCGCGCAGCTGCAGCGCGAACAGCCGCCGCAAGCCCGCGCGATGGATGCGCGCCGCTTCGTCCGGCGAATCGAATACTTCGACGTCGCAATGCGTGCCGCGATCGACGAGCGCCGGATAGCCGAACAGCGTCTGCCCACCGCGCCGGATTTCGAGCAACTCGGGCAGCTTGCCGAAATTCCACGTCGTCAGGTTTTCGTAGAGCGCGGTGGCGGGTGCCGCCGACGCTTCGGACGCACCCGGCGTGTGCGGCGCGGCTGAAGCGCCACGCGCGCCGCCGCCGGTATTCGCGCCACGCGCCGCAGAGGCCGCCGCCGCATCCCCGCCGCCCGCATTGGCAAGCGCAACACCCGCTGCGCCCGTGGCGATTTTCTGGAACTGCTGCTGCGCCTGACCGCCGAGTTCCGCGCGCAGTTGCGCGAGATTGCGACCCATCGCGAGCTGCCGGCCATGCTCGTCGATCACCTTGAAGTTCATGAACAGGTGCGGCGCGAGCGTTTCGAGCTTGTAGTCCGACTGCTTCGTCGCGACCTGCGTCTGCTCGCGGACATCGGCGATCACGGTTTCCAGCAAACCGCCCGCGCCGAATTTCGCGCCGCTATGGCGATCGACGAAACCCGCCGCGTACTCCGGCAACGGCACGACATGGCGCCGCAGTTTCTGCGGCAGCGACTTCAGCAGCAGTTGCGTCTTCTCCTTCAGCATGCCGGGCACTAGCCACTCGATACGCCGTGCATCCACCTGATTCAGCGCATACAGCGGCACGGCGAGCGTCACGCCGTCACGCGGCGAGCCGGGCTCGAAGTGATAGCTGAGCGTCATGTCGACGCCCGCCATCGTCATCCGCTTCGGGAACAGATCGGTCGTGACGCCGGCCGCTTCGTGGCGCATCAGATCGTCGCGCGACAGATACAGCAGGCGCAGCTTGTCTTCCTGCTGAGCGCTCTTCTTCACTTCATCGCGATACCAGCGCTCGAACGCAGCGCCCGTATGGATGCCGTTCGGAATCGCCTGATCGTAGAACGCGAAGATCAGTTCGTCGTCGACCAGCACGTCCTGGCGGCGGGACTTGTGTTCCAGTTGCTCGATATCGGCGAGCAGCTTGCGGTTGTGCGCGAAGAACGCGAGCTTCGTGTCGAATTCGCCTTCCACCAGCGCGCCGCGGATGAACAGTTCCCGCGCGCGCGCCGGATCCTGCTGGCCGAAGCTCACACGCCGCCGGTGATAGACAGGCAAGCCGTACAGCATCGCGCGCTCGAAGGCCGTCACCTGCGCCGAGCGCTTTTCCCAGTGCGGCTCGGAGAGCGACTTCTTCAACAGATGCGCGCCGACGCGCTCGACCCATTCCGGCTCGATCTTCGCGATGCAGCGCGCGTACAGCCGGCTCGTCTCGACGAGTTCGGCCGCCATCACCCATTTGCCCGCTTTCTTCACGAGCGCCGAGCCAGGCCACAGATAGAACTTGATACTGCGCGCGCCGAGATAGTACGGCTCGTCGTCGGCTTTCAGGCCGATGTTGCCGAGCAGGCCCGTCAGCAGCGCGAGATGGATTTGTTCGAAGGTCGCTTCGCTTTCGTTGATGCGCCAGTTGTGCTCGCGCACGACAGTCAGCAGTTGCGAATGCACGTCGCGCCATTCGCGCAGACGCAGATGCGACAGGAAGTTCTGCTTGCACGCGTCCGTCAGCTGCCTGTTCGACTTCTTGTGCGCGACAGCTTCTTCGAACCACGCCCAGATCTTCAGCCATTGCAGGAATTCGGAGCGCTCGTCGGCGAACTTGCGGTGCGCCTGGTCGGCCTGCTCCTGCGCATCGATCGGACGGTCGCGCGGATCCTGCACCGACAGCGCGCTCGCGATGATCAGCACTTCGCGCAGCGACTGCTGGTCGCGCGCGCCGAGAATCATCCGGCCGACACGCGGATCGAGCGGCAGACGCGCGAGTTCGCGGCCGAGCGGCGTCAGCGCGTTGTCGTCGTCGACGGCGCCGAGTTCGTTCAGCAGCTGATAGCCGTCGGCGATCGCGCGGCCCGGCGGCGGCTCGATGAACGGAAAAGTTTCGATCGCCGTCAGATGCAGCGACTTCATCCGCAAAATCACGGACGCGAGCGACGAGCGCAGAATTTCCGGATCGGTAAAGCGCACCCGCGCCTGGAAATCACTCTCTTCGTAAAGACGGATACAGATGCCATCGGCGACCCGGCCGCAGCGCCCTGCCCGCTGGTTCGCCGCCGCCTGCGAAATCGACTCGACCTGCAGCTGCTCGACCTTGTTGCGGTACGAGTAGCGCTTCACGCGCGCGAGGCCCGTGTCGATCACATAGCGAATGCCCGGCACCGTCAGCGACGTTTCCGCGACATTGGTCGCGAGCACGATGCGCCGCGCGTTCGATGGCCGGAATACGCGCTCCTGCTCGGCCGCCGACAGCCGCGCGAACAGCGGCAAAATTTCCGTATGCGGCGGATGGTGCTTGCGCAGCGCTTCCGCCGCGTCGCGAATTTCACGCTCGCCGGGCAGAAACACGAGCACGTCGCCGGGGCCTTCGCGACACAGTTCGTCGGCCGCTTCGACGATCGCGTCCATCAGATCGCGGTCGGTTTCACGCTGGCTCTTCGGGCGCTCGCGTCCTGTGTTGCCTTCCGCCGATTTCACCGCGGGCGAATCTTCCGCCACTGGACGGTATCGCACCTCGACGGGATACAGACGCCCGCTCACCTCGATCACGGGCGCGGGCTTCTCTTCCGAGCCGAAATGACGCGCGAAACGATCGGCATCGATCGTCGCCGACGTCACGATCAGCTTCAGATCAGGACGCTTCGGCAGAATCTCTTTCAGATAGCCGAGCAGAAAATCGATGTTCAGGCTGCGCTCATGCGCTTCGTCGATGATCAGCGTGTCGTAGGCCTTCAGCAGCGGGTCGGTCTGCGTTTCCGCGAGCAGAATGCCGTCCGTCATCAGCTTGACGGACGCGCCCGGCGCGAGGTTGTCGGTGAAACGCACCTTGTAGCCGACCACTTCGCCGAACGGCGTGCCGAGTTCTTCGGCAATGCGCCGCCCTGTCGCCGATGCCGCGATCCGGCGCGGCTGCGTATGGCCGATCAGCCCGCTGCCGCCCGCGCCGAGTCCGCGCCCGAGCGCGAGACAGATTTTCGGCAGCTGCGTCGTCTTGCCCGAACCCGTTTCACCGCTGACGATCACGACCTGATGGCCCGCAATCGCACGCGCTATTTCCTCGCGGCGGCCGGAAACGGGCAGCGCTTCGGGGAACGCGATGGGCGGAACGGGGTTCGGCTCGACGGGTTTCCGGGATTCGCGCGCGGGCTTATGCGTCTCGCGGGGCTCACGCGGCGCGTTGCGCTGCGTGTCGCCGCCCGGCTGGTTGCCGGCCGGCGGCTTGCCTTGCGGACTGCGTTGCGGGTTCCCGTGAGCACGCGACTGTTGTTGCCGGCCGGCGTCGCCCGCCTGGTTTGGACCACGCTTGCCCTGCTGCGGGTCACGCTGACGGTCAGGCGCGCCCTTCCGCGGCTCGCGCGGCCCGCTTTTCGCACCGCCCGCGCCTTCGTTTTTCCTCGCGCCGTCGTGCGCCGCAGCGCCCGGGCGCGGCTCATTCGCAACATTCACGGAAACGTCACGACGCACTGCGTCGCCGCGCGCATCGGGTGATGCGTCCCGAGGGCCGCGCCGCGCGGGCGCGGCAGCATCTTTCGCGCTCGCGTCAGGCGCGTTTTTCGTATCGGCTCCCTTGGAGCTTTTGGGTACATTCGACATGGGGGCGCATTATAATCCGGGGCATGAATTCCCAAACCGACCTCGTCCCCACGCCCGCCCCTTCCCCGGCATCGTCCGGCGACGCGGAAACCCTGTTGCAGCACGCGCAATTCGTCGACTGGATGCGATCGGTCGCGCCGTATATCCACGCGTTCCGAAACAAGACGTTCGTCGTCGGCTTCGGCGGCGAGGTCGTGCATCAGGGGCTGCTCAACGCGCTCGTGTCCGATATCGCGCTGTTGCAGGCGATGGGTATCCAGATCGTGCTCGTGCATGGCTCGCGTCCGCAAGTGGAAGAGCAGATGAGCCTGCACGGCGTCGAGTCCGAGTTTTCGCACGGTATGCGCATCACCAATGCGCGCGCGCTCGAATCCGCGAAAGAAGCGGCCGGCGAAGTGCGTCTGGACATCGAGGCCGCGATCAGCCAGGGCTTGCCGAACACGCCGATGGCGCACGCGCACATCAGCGTGGTGTCGGGCAACTTCGTGACGGCGCGGCCCGTCGGCATTCTCGACGGGGTCGATTTCCAGCACACGGGCGTGGTGCGCAAGATCGATGCCGAGTCGATCCGCCAGTCGCTCGCAAGCGGCAAGATCGTGCTGCTGTCGCCGCTCGGCTTCTCGCCGACGGGCGAAGCATTCAATCTGTCGATGGAAGACGTCGCATCGGCGGCCTCGATCGCGCTGCGCGCCGACAAGATCGTGTTTCTCACCGAAACCGACGGCCTGCTCGATGAAGAAGGCGCGCTGATCCGCGAACTGTCGCTGGACGACGCGTACCGCCTGCACGAAAGCGGCGCAGTGACGGGCGACGCCGGTTTCTATCTGAAGCACTCCATACGCGGCTGCCGCGGCGGTGTCACCCGCGCGCACATCATTCCGTACGCGCTCGACGGAAGCCTGCTGCTGGAACTGTTCCTGCACGATGGCGTGGGCACCATGATCTCGTACGAGAATCTGGAAAGCCTGCGCGAAGCGACGCCGGACGACGTCGGCGGCATTCTCACGCTGATCGAGCCGCTTGAGTCCGACGGCACGCTGGTGCGGCGCGGGCGTCACCAGATCGAACGCGACATCGACCATTTCTCGGTGATCGAGCACGATGGCGTGCTGTTCGGCTGCGCGGCACTGTATCCGTATCCGGCGGAGCGCATCGGCGAGATGGCGTGCCTGACGGTATCGCCGGAAGCACAAGGCTCGGGCGACGGCGAGCGGCTGCTCAAGCGCGTCGAACAACGCGCGCGGGCACGCGGCCTGACACGCATCTTCGTGCTGACCACGCGCACGGAGCACTGGTTCCTCAAGCGCGGCTTCGTCAAGGTGACGGTCGACGACCTGCCTGAAGACCGCCGCCGCCTCTATAACTGGCAGCGCAAGTCGCTCGTGCTGATGAAACAGCTCTGAGCGCGCACAATAGCGCCACGCCACACCCCACCGATTACAGGAGAAGCACAGCATGACTCGCATGGTTCAATGCACGAAGCTCGGCAAGGAAGCCGAAGGTCTCGATTTCCCGCCGCTGCCGGGCGAACTCGGCAAACGGATCTACGAGAGCATTTCGAAGGAAGCGTGGCAGCAATGGCTCAAGCAGCAGACCATGCTGATCAACGAAAACCGCCTGAACATGGCCGATCCGCGCGCGCGTCAGTATCTGATGAAGCAGACGGAGAAATTCTTCTTCGGCGAAGGCGCCGATCAGGCTCAGGGCTACGTGCCGCCCGCAGAAGGCTGAGTATTCGCTCCAAAGCCTGCAGCAGGCCACAAAAAATCCGCGCCCGGTGCGCGGATTTTTTTCGCCTGTTTCCGTTGATGTCGGGCATCGGGCGGTGCCCGGTGCCGTCCAGAAAATTGAACGAAACCGTTAATCCCGAGCCACTTTTTCTGCACCTGCCGAATTCCCGCAATCCCCCGCCAGGCAAGGGATTGCGCGTCACCGCCCGAGCCGCGCCGGACAAGCGGTTTGCACGATCATCGCTTATCGTGCTATCATGTTCTTCGTTCTGACAGCTTTAACCCTTCATTCGCGTTCAGTTCGCACGCTGGCAGCCATGCGCGCCGGGTCGGATTGAATTGTTTTTTATACAAGAAGGCTTGTCGGTTGTTTCGTTGCAAGTCGCATCGGTTAGACCGGTGCGATCGAGAGCGACGCCTCGCCGGCCTTTTTCGTTTCAAGCCTTTTTCAAGCGGCATGAGCGCACTGCGTGCGTGAATGTCCTCCGGTATCTGCCCCCCTGCAAGGCCACGTGGGTACCAACGTTTAGCAGCAACCAACGAGTGCACTTTCGCGACGACCTTCGCGATGCACGGGCGTTACTTTTTCTGCGCGTAGTGCTGATGCACGCCTGCGCAGCGCGCCTTTGCGTGGTCCGTGCCAGGCATGACGCCTTTGGCCGTTCGCGAAACTGCACTTACCAGCAATCCGTGGCGGAGCGCCTTGTCGCGTTCGGCCGCAGTCATAGGAGCATTAACCTTGACCGCTTCCAGCAACGGCTTCTGGCGACAAAAGAACAACGACAATAGCCTGACTCTCGACGACATCACGGTCGTCGACAACTCTCTTCTCAAGCGTGCCGTCGGCGCCATGGCGCTCGGCAACGCAATGGAATGGTTCGACTTCGGCGTGTACAGCTATATCGCTGTGACGCTCGGCAAAGTCTTCTTCCCGTCGAGCAGCCCGTCCGCGCAGCTGATCGCGACGTTCGGCACGTTCGCAGCAGCCTTCCTCGTGCGCCCGATCGGCGGCATGGTGTTCGGCCCGCTCGGCGACCGCATCGGCCGACAACGCGTGCTCGCCATGACGATGATCATGATGGCCATCGGCACGTTCGCGATCGGCCTGATTCCGAGCTATGGCTCGATCGGCATTCTCGCTCCGGCGTTGCTGCTGGTTGCGCGTCTGGTGCAAGGTTTCTCGACGGGTGGCGAATACGGTGGCGCGGCGACCTTCATCGCCGAGTTCGCCACAGATCGTCGACGCGGCTTCGCGGGCAGCTTCCTCGAATTCGGCACCCTGGTAGGCTATATCCTCGGTGCCGGAACGGTGGCGGTGCTGACGGCTTCGTTGTCGCAGGAAGCCCTGCTGTCGTGGGGCTGGCGTGTGCCGTTCTTTATCGCGGGTCCGTTGGGTCTGGTGGGTCTGTACATCCGGATGAAGCTCGAAGAAACGCCTGCCTTCAAGAAGGAAGCGGAAGCACGTGAAGCCGACGAGAAGTCGCGTCCGAAGCAGAGCTTCATGGAACTGCTCGCGCAGCAATGGAAGCCGCTGTTGCAGTGCGTGGGTCTCGTGCTGATCTTCAACGTCACCGATTACATGGCGCTGTCGTATCTGCCGAGCTATCTGTCGGCGACGCTGCACTTCAACGAATCGCACGGTCTGTTCCTCGTGCTGGCCGTGATGGTGTTGATGATGCCGATGACGATCTATGCGGGTCACCTGTCGGACAAGATCGGCCGCAAGCCTGTGATGCTGTTGGGCTGCGTGGGTCTGTTCGTGCTGTCGATTCCTGCGCTGCTGCTGATCCGTACGGGTGCTGTGATGCCCGTATTCGGTGGGCTGCTGATTCTCGGTGCGCTGCTGTCAACGTTCACGGGTGTTATGCCCTCGTCGCTGCCTGCTCTCTTCCCGACGAAGATCCGTTATGGCGCGCTCGCGATTGGCTTCAATGTGTCGGTATCGCTGTTTGGTGGTACGACGCCGCTCGTGACGGCATGGCTGGTCGATCGCACCGGCAACCTCATGATGCCCGCGTATTACCTGATGGGTGCATCGATCATCGGTATCGTGTCGGTGCTCGCACTGCGCGAGACGGCTCGCAAGCCGCTGCTCGGCTCGGGTCCGTGCGTCGCGACGCGGGCGGAAGCGCATGCCGTGTTGCGCGGCGAACGCGAAGCAGCCGAGCTTGAAGAGGCTTATGCCAATGCCGTGACGGCTCGCGCTTAAGTTCTCGCAGTGTCTGCGTGAGATGAAATGGGTCAGCTGAGGTTGGCCCGTTTTTTTTGCTGCGCAAGCAGGTGGGTTGGTTTTGCCGTTGCTGGCATTCACGTGGCGTCTGCGCGGTGCTGGCGTTGCACTTGTGCGGGGCGGTGTTTGCTTTTGGTTTGTCTCGCGACGCTGGTTTGGTTTGCTCGTGTTGTCGCTGGCATCCGCGAGATGACTTACCCCTTCACGCGTCGCCCCTGTGCGGGGCAGCACCTACTTTTCTTTGCCGCGGCAAAGAAAAGTAGGCAAAAGAAAGCCGCTGAACACCGCCAACTCCTCTCCCTTCCCACGGGCCCCCAACGGCCCCGTCCTGCCTGCGGCATCTCTCTTCTCGATGCCCGCTGCCAACGCGTCGAATTAGCTCATCACCTGCTTCACGCTCCCGCGTCGAGGCATGCGCAGTCGCATTGCACGCGTCCTATAGCGGCAAACTGTGTGTCGGCTTTCACGGCTCATGCGCTTCACTCCGGACTGAAAACCAAGGTCGCGCTCGAAGCGGGATCGGTGTCGTAGGAGCGCTGACGCGTGAGCCACTACGACCTACACACAGTTTGCCACCTGGGCGGCCGCAACCATTCGCTGCCGCTGCTTGCGCTACGGGTGATTGAAGTGGGTGAGACGACTATTCGAAGCGTTGGCAACGGGCGGCGACTGAGAAGTTGCCGTTTGCAGCATAAGACCCGTTGGGGGCCCTCAGGCGGTGGTCAAGCACGGGCGGTGTTAGCCCGCTTTCTTTGCTTACTTTCTTTGCGGCGGCAAAGAAAGTAAGTGCCGCCCCGCACAGGGGCAACGCTTGAAGCACGAAAACATATCGCGGATGCCGCCGCAAAACACAAGCAGACCAAAGCGTCGCAGACAGCAGCAAACCTCAACGCCTCCATACTGACATCTCTCATACGGCTAACGTATGCAGCACAGCCTCAACACTTGCTCCATCGACAACCAGCATCCCCACTGAAACCGGCAACTTGAACCGTCGAGGCCCGGCACTGCCAGGATTCACAAACAGCACACCATCGCGTTCAACGATCAGCGGCTTATGCGAGTGCCCGGTAACCACAACCCGCACACCCGCGTCCCACAAATCCCGCGGCACATCAGCAATATCGTGAACGACAAATATCTTCACCTGCTGCACTTCGATCATCGCGTGTAGCGGAATCGACTCGGCCCATTCACCCGTATCGTTGTTGCCGCGCACGACAGTCAACGGTGCAACCGGCGCGAGCGCATCGAGTACGGCCCGATTGCAGATATCCCCGGCATGGATAATCGCGTCACATCCAGCGAGCCAGTCGAGCGCCTCGGGGCGCACGAGGTTATGCGTATCCGAAATCAGACCGATTCGTGACGACTGCGAGCGGCGGCTATTCAGGCGACTCATCATTCGATCCCGAAGCGCACTCAATCAAGCGCAGCAAGCTGCACACCCGGCTTGCGAGAAATCGCGACCAGCCGCTTGGTCGCGCCCTGCACGAGCACCGACACGACTGCGCCGCATGCGAACGCACCCAGCACGCCGAGCGTCGGCAACATCAGCACGACAACCGAGAAAAACGCAGCGAACGACGCCCGCCCGATCACCATCCCGCGCATCAGCAATGCGACACAATCCGCGCCATGCGCGCGTTGCACCGACACCGCGAGCACGATGCCGAGCAGCGGAAAAACCGACAAGATCCCGCTCCATGCCGCGCCCATCGATGCGGACAGCGTCGTGACGGCAAGCGTCAGCAATGCGCCCGCAAGCATGCGCAGCGAGAGATCAGCAACGCCCGCGCGCGCGGCCGGCACCGCGCCCTCGACGCGCGGCAATCCGGCTTGCGACACGGCCACGGCCACACACGCGGCGGTCAACGCGTAGGCAAGACTCATCGGCAGATGCGTGAGCATCACAGCGGCGAGAGCCCATGCAAACAGACCCACCAGCAACGCAACAGGCCAGCGACTCACGCGGCACGTCCACGCATACGCGAAGTTGAACACCTCCGACGCGGCAATGGCCGCAATCGACGCTGCCGACGCCTGCGCTGCAAACTCCGGCCCACGCGCGAGCGCAAGCAGCAGCACGATCGGCCCAGCGACGACGGGCAGTCCTGCGAGCCAGCCCGCCACCGATGGTCCCCACACGCGCCCCGCCATCGTCAGCGCGGCGAGAAAGCCAGGCACCAGCGCGAGCTTGAGCGCGAGCATCGGTTATTCCTTGACGAGCTGCTCGATGCGGCTGTCGGGCACGAGCCACATGAACGCGCAGAACGTATAGAGCGCCGCCGACACCCAAGGCGCGATGAACGCGAACACCACGCCCGCCAGATAGATCACGACGGAAATCTTGCCCTTGTAGTCGCGGCCGAGCGCACGCGCAATCGTCGAGTCCGGCCCATGATGGCGGATCAGCACATGCGCAAGAATGAAATAGGCCACGGCACACATGACGAGATCGATGCCGTACAGCGCAGTGGGCCACGCGGCCAGATGGCTTTCGCCGATCCAGTGCGTAATCGCAGGCATCAGCGACAGCCAGAACAGCAGATGCAGGTTCGCCCACAGCACGCCGCCCGTCACCTTCTGCACTGCATGGAACATGTGATGATGGTTGTTCCAGTAGATGCCGACATACAGAAAGCTCAACACGTACGCGAGAAAGACCGGAATCACGGGGCGCAGCGATTCGAGATCGAAGCCCTCGGGTACTTTGAGTTCGAGGACCATGATCGTGATGATGATTGCGATCACGCCATCGCTGAAGGCTTCGACTCGTCCTTTACCCATGTGCCCGGTTCCTGTTGCGGATTGATTTATTCATCGGCGCAGGCAAGGCCCTGCACCACTTGTGATCGCCGCTGCCGATTATCCGCGATCACAGGCCGGGCTGTCGATGATGGTCAAATACAGGTGCGCGCCATGCGCTCAAGGTTCGTGATAGATCGCGAGCCAGACGGTCGGCTCGTCTTCATGCGTCCACGCGACGCGGTGCCGGCAATGCGGCGCGATCAGCACGTAGTCGCCGGGCCGCATGTCGTGCAGCGACGCGTCTTCCTCGAATTCGAGCACGGCCGCGCCAGACAGCAGCACGACCCATTCGGCGCGCGAGTCGTCGTACCAGAAGCCCGCAGGACTCGTGTGCCCCATCGACACGATGCGCTCGACGTTCAGCCGCTGCCCCGTGACGAGCATGTCGACGCGCTCTTCGCCTTCGCGCTTCGCTTCGCCGCTGAACAGATTCCCCGTTTGCAGGTGCATGCGCCACCTCACTTCATCGGTGCCAGACGGTCGAGAAGCGTCGGAACGAGTTCGCTGATCGTCGGGTGGATGTGCATGGCGAATTGCAGCGTCGTGTAGGGCGCACGCGCCGTCATGATGTCGATGAAGGTGTGGATCGCTTCGTCGCCGTCGACGCCATAGATCGTCGCGCCGAGTATCTGCTTCGATGCGCTGTCGACGAGCACTTTCATGAAGCCGTCGGTTTCACCCTTCTCACGCGCGCGGCCGACGCGCGTCATCGGCATCGTCGCGATCAGCGCGTCGCGGCCGCTCGCGCGTACTTCGTGCTCGGACAGGCCGACGCGCGCAAGCGGCGGATCGACAAAAACCGCGTACGCCATGATGCGATCGTCGACGCTGCGCTTGCCGCCGTCGAACAGATTCGCCGACATGATCTGATAGTCGTCGTAGGACGTGTGCGTGAAGGCGCCGCGACCGTTCACATCGCCGATCGCCCACACGCCGGGCACATTCGTGCGCAACTGGCCGTCGACGGGAATCGTGCCGTGTTTGTCGACATGGATACCCGCCGCGTCGAGGCCGAGATCGTCGGTATTCGGGCGGCGGCCCGTGGCGAACATCAGATGCGAGACATCGAGCGGCGCGGCATCGGCGCCGAAGTACACGCGCACGCCGTCGCCGTGTTCATGCAACGGCTCGACGCGCGAGGGCTCAGCACCGAAACGGAATTCGATGCCTTCACGCGCCAACACTTTCTGCACATTGCGCGCGAAGTCTTCGTCCTCGCGCGTGAGTATGTGCTCGCCGCGCACGATCACCGTGACGCGGCTGCCGAAGCGGCGAAACACCTGCGCAAACTCGAGCGCAATATAACTGCCGCCGACGATGGCCAGATGCTCAGGCAATTCGGTCAGTTCGAGCAGCGTCGAATTGGTGTGATAACGGATGCGCTCGAGGCCTTCGAGCTTCGGAATGACGGCGCGGGTGCCCGCGTTGATGAAGATGTCGTCCGCCTCCAGCTCGGCCAGCACGCTGCCGTTTTCGGGATCGGTGACGGTGAGCGCATGCGCACCGGTGAAGCGCGCATGGCCTTTGAAGACCGTGATGTTGTCGGTGCCACGCAGCCACTTTTCGACGCCATCGCGCGACTGGCCGATGATCGTATCCTTGCGCGCCTTGACCTTCGCCAGATCGACAGTGACCTCGCCCGCCACCTGCACGCCGTAATCGGCCGCGCGGCGCGCGACGTGGGCTGTGCGCGCGCTTGCCACATACGCCTTGGTCGGCGTGCAGCCGACGTTCACGCAAGTTCCGCCGAATTTGTCGCGCTCGATCACGGCCGTCTTGCGGCCTTTCTCGGCGAGACGCACGGCGAGCGGCGAGCCGCCCTGTCCCGTGCCGATCACAACGGCGTCGAAATGCTGTTGCATGGCAGATCTCCCGAATCGCGTGTGCGAGTCGGTCATCTTACGCCTGCCGGATGTTTCTCGAAGTCGTGCGCCTCGCGACGAATGGTGGACTGTTAGAAGCCGCTTGGATTACGCGTCGCAGTGCTGGAACCGGCAGATCATTTCGCGCGAACGTTGCAGCGCGGCGCGCGCGCCGTGCGTCGCGACCACGAAGCCCGCCTGGCTCAGATTGAAGTCGACCTGCACCATGATCTGGATGAGCGAGACCATCGGCAACACCACTGCCGGGTGATAAAGCTGTCGTTCGATGATCGCTTTCATGGCCGCTCCCCATCACATGACGCCGCGTATCGGGCACGACGTCGATCTGCATAAAAAGTTTCGATGGGTGGATTGTAGGGAGCGGAGTGTTAGGGATAAATGAGCTAATCGCGAAGATAGTTGTCGACAGGGCGGAACAATCCGGGAACGCCTTACGCCATGCGGGTTTACGCCAGATTCAGCGGCTGGCGCATGTGCTGCGGGACGCGTAAAAGCACGGTCATTCGAGTGGCGTGGCGATGAATTCCGGCAGCGCTTCGGCACGTTGCGAGAAAGCAGCAAGCGCCGGGTAACGCGCGGGATCGACCACGCCCGGCAGCAGGAACTGCTGGAACCGCCACACAACGGCGAGCGTGATATCCGGTTGCATCAGCCGGTCGCCGAATAGCCAGCCATTGCCTTTCCGCCCGGCAATCGCCGTCTCCAGATGATCGTAGGCGGCGAACAGTTGCATCTGGACGCGCTCGATCCACGGCTGATGTTGCCGCTCCGCGGGCCGCAGATTCAGTTCGTAGACGTTTTGCATCGCCTTTTCGCAGGCGGCTAGCGTGAAGCCGAGCAGGCTCAGCGCCTTCAGGCGCTCGTTCGTTGCTGCGGGCATCAGGCGCTTTTCCGGGGCGCTCAGGTGATCCAGATAATCGAGGATCAGCGATGAATCGATCAGCAACGTGCCGTCGTCGGCGATAAAGGTGGGCGCCTTGACCACCGGGTTGATCTTCGCGAACGCGTCGAAATGCCTGAATACGGACACGCTCTGGTGCTCGAACGGCATCCCGAGCACCGCAAGCGAAATGGCCACGCGGCGGACGTACGGCGAATCCATCATGCCGATCAGTTGCATGCTGCTTTCTCCGGTTGGGATTGATCTGTGCCGGATACTCTAGACGAATGGCCGCGCGCTGGCGATGCCCGTGTGCGCATGCCAGCGGCTCTGACGTCGCGCGTTCGACTTCGATCCCTACGACGAAAAACGCGTCGACCGCTGGCTGTCGACGCATACCGGCGACACGCTGCGGTTCGAACTGGTGGCGGCACTGGAATCGTTGCCTGCGGAGACTATCGCGATGTGATCCTGCTGCGGGTTTCGAAGAGCCGACGATCGGCGAAATTGCCGGACGGCTGGGGATGACGGCGGCGGCGACCACGAGCCGGCTGCATCGGGCGCGGACGATGGCGCGTGAGTATTTGCTGGCGCAGACGTGAGGTAACGTTCAGGTCGCAAGCCGTGCGTGGCTGGCTCGACATGAACGTAAATTAGTGTCCTGGTGCCGGGGACCGGACTCGAACCGGCAAGCTGTTAAGCGGCGGATTTTCGTCACACTACGTCTTTCGACGCCGTCTGCTTCACCTGACAAACCAACACAGGCAAAACAAAACGTTCGTGCGCTGGACTATGCCTTCGCCATCGCGATGCGCGTATCGCACACCCATCGCCTTAGGCGCCCCCCGTCTAGTCTCTACACCTTCCGCGCCTTCCGTTCCGCATCAGCGGGAAGGAAAGCGGGCTTGGCTCGGCGTTGCCTCGGCCGCACGCTGTGAATCGTGCGTTCAGGGGTTTCACCGAATTTGAAGGGTTCTGCACCGGCCGTTTCCGGCTGGGCACTCAATGCTTTAAGTCCGCTATGTTTACCAATTTCATCACCCCGGCAGGGCGGACGCGATTCTACCATCGCGCCGCAGCCTGACCAAACCGTCGCGAACCCCAGTTTTCGCCGTCCCCTACCCGCTGAGCATTCATCGACCCGTCACAAACGTTCCCGATAATCCGCCCCACGAAAACGTTTACAACGGCGCGCTGCCATCGACATGGCGCGTGCCACAGGCTGACGGGAACCCAACGATGACGCCCACCATCAAGGATGTCGCCGCCCACGCGGGCTTTTCGATCGCGACTGTTTCGCGCGCGATCAACGCGCCGCATACGGTCAATCCCGTGACCCTCGAAAAAGTGCGTCAGTCGATCGACGCCCTCAACTTCCGCCCGAGCCCGCTCGGCCGCCAGTTGCGCGGCGAGCGCTCGCGCCTGATCGGCGTGGTGCTGCCGACGCTTGCCAACCCCGTCTTCGCCGAATGCCTGCAAGGCATCGACGAACTGGCGTCGGCGCAAGGTTACCGGCTGATGCTGATGACCACGCAATACGACGCCGACCGCGAACGCCACGCAATCGAAACGCTGCGCGAGCAGCGCTGCGAAGGCCTGATCCTGACGGTCGCCGATGCCGACACGCATCCGCTGCTCGATGATCTCGACCGCGACGGCATGCTGTATGTGCTGATGCACAACGACACCGTGCGCCGCCCGTCCGTGTCCGTCGACAACCGTCAGGCCGCTTATGACGGCGTGCGCATGCTGATCGCGCACGGCCATCGCCGCATCCTGATGCTCGCGGGCACACTCGCCGCGTCGGATCGCGCGCGCCTGCGCCATCTCGGCTACACGCAGGCGATGCAGCAGGCCGGTCTCACGCCTGCGCCTGCCCTTGAAATCGATTTCAACGCGGACGAACTCGCGCCGGCCGTGCTCAACCACCTGACCACAGGCCCGAACCGACCGACCGCCCTCTTCTGCTCGAACGATCTGCTCGCGATGGTCGTGATGCGCGGCCTGCGCCGCGCGCGCCTGCAACTGCCCGACGACATGTCGATTCTCGGCTTCGACGGCCTCGCGATGGGCGAACTGCTGTCGCCGCCGCTCGCAAGCGTGTGCGCGCCGAACCGCGAGATCGGCTGCGCGGCATGGCGGCGCCTGATCGCGCGCGTCGACGGTTCGCAGCCTTCGGGCTTCGAGGATGCGCTGCACGCGCCGTCGTTGTCGCTGACCTTGCCGCACACGTTGCGCGAAGGCGCGACGATCGCCGCGATCTCCGATACGTCGGGCGCAACGTCGGGGCGAATCGTCCGCTCACCCGCGTAAGACCACGCGCAATACGCGCCCCACCCTCTTCAACAAACCTTTTCACCCTTCGGGAGACCTGTCGTGAACCGCCGTTCCTTTATCGGTACTGCAGCGTTGCGCATCACGCGCGCCGCGCTGGTTGCATCGTCGTTCGCGCTGACGCTGGCTGCGCCGCAATTCGCGCACGCCGACGAAACCGCGATCTGCTACAACTGCCCGCCCGAATGGGCCGACTGGGCGAGCCAGATCCAGGCGATCCAGCAGAAGACCGGCATCCATGTACCGTTCGATAACAAGAACTCCGGCCAGTCGATCGCGCAGCTGATGGCCGAGCAGAAGAGCCCCGTGGCCGACGTCGTGTATCTGGGCGTGTCGTCGGCATTCCAGGCGAAGGACAAGGGCGTGATCGCGCCGTACAAGCCCGCGAACTGGAACGACATCCCCGCGAATCTGAAGGATCCGCAGGGCTACTGGTTCGCGATCCACTCGGGCACGCTCGGTTTCTTCGTCAACAAGGACGCGCTCGAAGGCAAGCCAGTGCCGCGCTCGTGGGCCGACCTGCTCAAGCCCGAGTACAAGGGCATGATCGGCTACCTCGATCCGTCGAGCGCATTTGTCGGCTATGCGGGCGCCGTCGCCGTGAATCAGGCGCTCGGCGGCAGTTTCGACAACTTCAAGCCGGGCCTCGACTGGTTCGCCAAACTGAAGGCCAACCAGCCGATCGTGCCGAAGCAGACGGCCTACGCGCGCGTGCTGTCGGGTGAAATTCCGATCCTGCTCGACTACGACTTCGACGCGTATCGCGCGAAGTACAAGGACCATGCGAACGTCGAGTTCGTGATTCCGAAGGAAGGCACGATCGAAGTGCCATACGTGATGAGCCTCGTGAAGAACGCGCCGCACGACGCGAACGGCAAGAAGGTGCTCGATTTCGTGCTGTCGGATGAAGGCCAGAAGCTGTGGGCCAACGCGTATCTGCGCCCTGTGCGCGCGAAGACGATGACGGCCGACGCCGCGTCGAAATTCCTGCCCGCCAGCGAGTACGCACGCGCCCATGCGGTGGACTTCGGCAAGATGGCCGAGAAGCAGCAGGCATTCGGCGAGCAGTATCTGCAGGTGATGCATTGAACGACATCACGTTCCCGCTGCGCTGGCGCATCGCGTTGATCGCGCCGGCGCTCGCCGTGTTCATCGCGTTCTGGCTGCTGCCGATGACGGCGCTCGTGCAGGTCAGCGCCGACGGTCATCTGCTGAAGACCTACGGCGCGATGCTTGCGAACGCGCGCTACATGAAGAGCCTGTTCGCGACGGTCGTGCTGTCCGCGGCCGTCACGGCGACGACGCTCGCGCTGTCGGTGATCTCGGGGCTGCTGCTCGCGCGCCGCGAGTTTCCCGGCAAGCGCACCCTGCTCGCGCTGCTGACATTTCCGCTCGCGTTTCCGGGCGTCGTGGTCGGCTTCATGGTGATCATGCTGGCGGGCAGGCAAGGTTTGATCGGCGCGTTGTCGCTGAAGCTCACGGGAGACAAGTGGGTGTTCGCGTACTCGATGACGGGTCTTTTCATCGGCTACCTGTACTTCTCGATTCCACGCGTGATCGTCACCGTGATGGCTTCCGCGACGAAGCTCGATGCGTCACTCGAAGAAGCCGCGCGTTCGCTTGGTGCATCGCCGTGGCGGATCATGCGCGACATCGTGCTGCCTGCGCTGTCGCCGGGGCTGATCGCGGCGGGCGCCGTGTGCTTCGCAACCGCGATGGGCGCATTCGGCACTGCGTTCACGCTCGCCACCGACATCGACGTGCTGCCGATGACCATCTACACCGAGTTCACGCTCAACGCGAACATGGTGACGGCAGCGGGCCTGTCGATCGTGCTCGGCATCGTCACGTGGATCGTGCTGTATGTCGCGCGCAGCGTCAGCGGCTCGGCCGTGGCGGCGACGGCGTAACTCACTCCCATGCAGAATGAAGACACCCGTATGAATTCCGTTGCTCAACCAACCCATGCGCGCGATATGCAGCACAAGCGCGCGTTCGCCCTGCCCTCGCTGCGCGCATGGCTCGCGGCGGGTCAGTGGCTCGTTACGCTGTTGCTGTGCGCGTTTCTGATCGTGCCCGTCGTGATGTCGATTCTCGCGGGCCTGACGGTCAACTATTTCCAGGGCATTGCGAGCGGACTTACGCTGCGCTGGCTCGGCGAAGTGTGGACGCAATATCACGCGTCCGTGTTTCTCTCGCTCGAAGTCGCGCTTGCGACGCTCGTCATCACATTGCTGACGGGCGTGCCTGCTGGCTACGTGCTTGCGCGCAGCGAGACGCGTATGTCGCGCATCATCGAAGAGTTTCTCGTGTTGCCGATCGCGTTGCCGGGCCTTGCGTCGGCGCTCGCGCTGCTCGTGGTGTACGGCGGCTTCTCGATGTTCCGCACGAGCGTCGCGTTCATCGTCGTTGGACATGTGGTGTTCACGCTGCCGTTCATGGTGCGCGCGGTTGCGGCCGTATGTGCGAGTTCGGGATTGCGCACACTGGAAGAAGGCGCGGCGAGCCTCGGCGCAGGCTTCTTTCAACGCTTCATCACGATCGTGTTGCCGAACGTGCGGCCGGGCATCGTCGCGGGCGCTTTGGCCGTGGTCACGTTGTCGATCGGCGAATTCAATCTCACGTGGATGCTGCACACGCCTGAAACGAAAACACTGCCCGTTGGACTCGCGGATACCTATGCATCGCTGCGCATCGAAATCGGCAGCGCTTACACGATTCTCTTTTTCATCATGACGATGCCGCTGCTCGTCGCGATGCAATGGCTTGGCGTCGATGCGACGGGCCAGCGCAACGTGCGGCAGAAGAAAACGCGCGTCACCGATACGTCACAGCCATGAAACTTGCTTCCATTCCTGTCACGCTGACGCGTTGCGCGAAGACCTTTCGCGGCACGCGTGTGCTCGAACCACTCGATCTCTCGATAGGCGCGGGCGAAACGCTGGTTCTGCTCGGCCCGTCTGGTTGCGGCAAGACCACCACGTTGCGGATGATTGCGGGCCTCGAACAACCGGACGCCGGTGGTCGTGTTGCCTTCGGTGACGAGGACGTCACCGCACTGCCGATCGAAAAGCGTCAGGTCGGCATGGTGTTTCAGAGCTATGCGCTATTTCCGAATCTCACGGTGCGCGGCAACATCAACTATGGTCTGAAGATCAAGCGCGTGCAGGCGGATGTTGCGCGACAACGCGTCGACGAATTGCTCGCGATGATGCGACTCACCGACCACGCCGACAAGCCGATCGATCAGCTCTCGGGCGGCCAGCGACAGCGTGTTGCGCTTGCCCGGGCGCTTGCGCCGCAGCCACGGGTGTTGTTGCTCGACGAGCCGTTGACGGCACTGGATGCGCGTTTGCGCGATACCTTGCGTAGCGAGATGAATGCGCTGTTGCGCGAACTTGGGATTACGACTGTTTATGTCACGCACGATCAGGCAGAGGCGATGGAACTCGGCGATCGGATTGTGGTGATGAGCGCTGGGCGCATTGAGCAGATTGGTACACCACGGGATATTTATTATCGGCCGGCGAATCGTAATGTCGCGCAGTTTGTCGGGACGATTAATCGCGTGGCGGGACAGGCTCGGGATGGAGTGCTTGCTACCAGCGGTGGTTCGATTCCTTTGCCGCCTACGCATGCTACCCGTGTTACGCCTCACGGCGATGAGGTGTTCTTTCGGCCCGAGGATGCGTGGATTTCTGATCTTGATCGCGCACAGTTGCGCGGGATTGTTGAAGGGGCTGCGTTTCTTGGTGAGCGGACCAGGCTTACTATTCGGGATGCGGCGCCTGATTTGTTGATTGTGGATGTTCCCGGGCGGGTGGAGTTGGCGCGGGGGACGGTGGTGGGGGTTTGTGTCTCTGACAGTGGGTTGATTGCACTTGCGTGAGGTTTGGTTTTGGTTCTGGTTTTGGTTTGCTTTTGCTTTCGCTGGCATCCGCGTTTTGTTACTGGTGCTTCAGGCGTTGCCCCTGTGCGGGGCGGCACTTACTTTCTTTGCCGCCGCAAAGAAAGTAAGCAAAGAAAGCGGGCTAACACCGCCCGTGCTTGACCTCCGCCTGAGGGCCCCCAACGGTTCCTCCACTTCACACGGCAACCTCTCAGTCCCCGTCCGTTGCCAACGCTCAGAACGTGCGCCTCACCCACTTCGATCACCCGTAGCACAGCGAACGGCAGCGAATGGTTTGCGCCGCCCAGGTGGCAAACTGTGTGTAGGTCGTAGTGCTTCAGACTTCAGCGCGCTTACGACACCGATCGTGTTTTTCAGTCCGGAGTGGAGCGCATAAGCTGCGAAAGCCGACACACAGTTTGCCGCTATAGAACGCGGGCGATTTGATCGCGCAGGTTGCGCCGCGGGAGTGTGAAGCGGGTGAGGCGCCCAATAAGAGCGTTGGCAACGGGCAGTGAAAGGCAGGTTGCCGTTTGAAGTGGAGGCCCCGTTGGGGGCCCTCAGGCAGAAACAATAACTGGCGGTGTTCAGCGGCTTTCTTTTGCCTACTTTTCTTTGCCGCGGCAAAGAAAAGTAGGTGCCGCCCCGCACAGGGGCGACGCGTGAAGCAGGCAAAACAAAACGCGGATGCCAGCGAAAACCCAAGCAACCCGAACACAGCGTCGCAGACAGAACAGACCAGACCAGCACAGACCAGCACACCCCATAGGAACACAAAATGTTAATAGCCCAGATCAGTGATCTCCACATCAAACGCCCAGGCGCCCTGGCCTACCGCAAGGTCGACACAGCGGCCTACCTGACCCGCTGCGTCGCGCGGCTCAACGCGCTCAACCCGCGCCCAGACGCGGTGATCATCACCGGCGATCTCGTCGACCAGGGCGAGCCCGAACAGTACGTGCATCTCAAGGCACTGCTAGCGCCGCTGGCAATCCCCTACTACCTGCTAGTCGGCAATCACGACGACCGCCAGGCACTGCGCGACACATTCAGCGATCGCGAAGAACTGCAAGCAGGCGAAGAGTTCGTCCAGTACACCGTGGACCTCGGCCCACTCCACCTGATCGCACTCGATTCGATGGTCCCCGGCCAGAGCGCCGGCCTGCTTTGCGATACACGCCTCGCGTGGCTAGCGGAAAAACTCGAAGCGTCCAAAGATCAACCTGTGATCGTTGCCCTGCATCACCCGCCGTTCGTGTCGGGCATCGGTCACATGGACGCACTGCGTCTCGAACCGACGTCGGCAGACAAACTCGCAAAGCTCATCGCGCGATATGCAAACGTCGAACGCGTCATCTGCGGACATGTGCACCGTCCGATGTTCGTGCGTTTCGGTGGCACGATCGCTTCAGCAGTGCCCGCGCCCGCCCATCAGGTCGCACTCGATCTGCGTGACGATGCGCCGTCGGCATTCGTGATGGAGCCGCCCGCCTTCGCGCTGCACCGCTACGACAGCGTGAACGGGCTGATCACGCACCATGCGTACGTCGACGATGCAGACGGCCCGTATCCGTTCTACGAGCCCGAGGGCGCATTGATCGACTGACGTGCGCCGGAGCGACGTCGAGCACGATCGACGCCGCTCCGGTATGATCGGCACGCCCGACCTTCTTCGGCCGGCCTCGTGCCGCCTACCGCGTCATGTCCACTCCCGCCTCCGATCACACCCCGTCCGACCGAACGCTGCGCGGCCTGTTGCTGCTGCTTGCGACCATTGCCGGTGTGTCGGTTGCGAACATCTATTACAACCAGCCGCTGCTCGACGGCTTTCGCCAGTCGTTTCCGCTCAGTGCATCGTGGATCGGCGTGGTGCCGTCGATCACCCAGCTCGGCTACGCAGCCGGCATGCTGCTGCTCGCCCCACTCGGTGACCGTTTCGATCGCCGCAGGCTGATCCTGATGCAGATCGCGGGCCTGTGCGTCGCGCTGCTGTTCGCGGCGGCCGCCCCGAATCTCGCCGTGCTCGCTGTCGCGAGCCTCGCGATCGGCATCCTCGCGACCATCGCGCAACAGGCTGTGCCGTTCGCAGCCGAACTCGCGCCGCCGTCGCAGCGCGGCCATGCTGTCGGTACCGTGATGAGCGGCCTGCTGCTGGGCATTCTGCTCGCCCGCACGGCAGCCGGCCTCGTCGGTCAATACCTGGGCTGGCGCGCGGTGTTCGTTGCATCGATTCTCGGCTCGCTGGTGCTCGCGGCTGTCATCATCTCGAAGCTGCCGCGCAGCAAGCCGACCTCGACGCTCGCCTACGGCAAGCTGCTCGGCTCGATGTGGCATCTCGCCGTCGAATTGCGCGGTCTGCGGGAAGCCTCGCTGACGGGCGCCGCGCTGTTCGCCGGATTCAGCCTCTTCTGGTCGACGCTCGCGTTGCTGCTCGCGGGCGCGCCGTTCCACTATGGGCCGCAGGCGGCAGGCCTGTTCGGCATCGTTGGCGCGGCGGGCGCGATGGCCGCGCCGCTCGCCGGCAAGTTCGCCGACCGGCGCGGGCCGCGCGCGATCGTGTCACTGTCGATCGCGCTGGTCGCGCTGTCGTTCATCGTGTTCGCGGTGTCGGGTTCCAGCCTCGTCGGTCTCGTGATTGGCGTGATCGTGCTCGACGTCGGCGTGCAGGCCGCGCAGATTTCGAATCAGTCGCGCATCTACGCACTCAAGCCTGAAGCCCGCAGCCGCGTGAACACGGTGTACATGGTCTGCTATTTCATCGGCGGCGCCGTGGGTTCGGGGGTCGGTGCGTTCGTGTGGCCGCTGTTCGGCTGGGTCGGTGTCGGTATTGCCGGCCTGGTGTTCGCCGCGCTCGCCGGGCTCAATCATCTGCGCGGACGGCCTGAGCCGATCGCGGCTGCGGGCGGGGCGGATTGAGCGTCGACGTCTACCGCTCCTCCAGCCGTCCCTGCGCATACGCCTGCAGCGCATCGATCACACGATCGAACTCGAACGACTTGTCGTAGAAGTGGCGCACGCCAAACTGCTGGCAACGCTCGCGATACGCCGGCAGCGCATGGTTGGTGAGCACAGCGGCAAAGGTCGACTCGATCAGCCCTTCCTTCTGCATATACGCAAGCACCGGCACACTCGATCCGCCTTTGAGCTGCAGGTCGACGATCACGGCATCGAACGCTTCGCCGTCGAGCAACGCGATCGCCTCATCGGCGGACTCGGCGTGCGCGGCCACCTGCATCGAGCCGGACGCATCGATCGCTTCGACGATGCTGCGCCGGATCAGCGGTGAATCCTCGATCAGCAGCACACGCAACGGCGCGTGGCCGGTATCGTTGCATGCGGTGGCGGAGTCGGCGTTCATCGGTGGCGTTCCATGCGCATGATTGTCACGGCGTCACTCGATCAGTCCATTCTTGATCGCGTAGTACGTCATGTCCGCGTTGTTCGTCATCTGCATTTTCTCCAGCACGCGAGCGCGGTACGTGCTGACTGTCTTCACCGACAGATGCAGTTCCCCGGCGATATCGGTTGGAATCTGTCCGGACGCGAGCTTGCAGAAGATCTGGAACTCCCGCTCCGACAACTGCTCGTGCGGATGCGCGGAGGCGGGCTTGTCGAGGCTGTTCGCGAGCGTATCGGCGACAGCCTCCGACAGATAACGATGCCCGCGCGCAACCGAACGGATCGCGCGCACGATCTCATCCGGCTCGCAGTCCTTGTTCAGATAGCCGTTTGCGCCCGCGCGCAGCAGGTTGATCGCGTACTGGCTCTCCGGATAGCCCGACAGGATCAGCACGCCCTGATCCGGCCGCATCTGGCGGATCACGCGCAATGTATCGATGCCGTTCTTGTCGGGCATCGCAATGTCGAGCAGCACGACGTCGAACGGCTCGCCGTCCGGCTGCTCGCGCACGAGGCGAATCGTCTCGTCGCCCGTCGCCGCTTCGGCCGCGACGCACATGTCGGGCTCGTCGGCGACGAACTGCCTGAATCCGCCCCGGACGATCGCATGATCGTCGGCTATCAAGACTCGAATCATGGAAATAGTCGAATGCAGTCGAAATGCAATGGCTTACAGGCAACGCGCGACGGCGGGCGCGCAATGGCGTGTATCGCCCGCTGCGTGCCCGGCGCGGTGCGCGTCGTCATCAGTTGCGGCCTGCCAGCAGATCGGCCATATCGTCCGCGTGCTCTTCCTCGACAGCGAGAATGTCTTCGAACATCCGGCGCGTCGTGACGTCGCCGTCGCCGAGGTAACGGATGATCTCGCGGTACGTATCGATCGCAATGCGCTCCGCGATCAGGTTCTCGCGAATCATGTCCGTCAGGTTCTTGCCTTCCTTGTATTCGGAATGCGAGCGACCCGTCAGGCTGTCCGGCGCGAAGTCCGGCTCACCGCCCAGCTGCACGATGCGCTGCGCCAGCGTGTCCGCATGGCCCTGCTCTTCGTTCGCATGTTCGAGAAACTCTTGCGCGACGGCTTCCGAATTGATGCCCTTTGCCATGAAATGATGGCGCTTGTAGCGCAGCACGCAGACGATCTCGGTAGCGAGCGCACCGTTCAGCAGCTTGAGCACGGTCTCGCGGTCGGCGCCGTAGGTCTGCGTGACGGCACCTTCGTCCATATCCTTGCGTGCCTGTGCACGAATCCGTTCGAGGTCCATCACGAATTCGCCTTTCGATGAGTTCGACATTGACTGACTCCTTGTACCGGTATTGTGGGAAACGCACGCGCATGCCGTCTGTCAGGTGCGGTATTGCAGCGTGCGCGTAACGGCGTTATGCCTGCGCTAGGTTCGGAACACGCCAAGCAGCAGCGTGACGACGAACACGACCAGAAAGATGTAGAACAGAATCTTCGCTATTTCGGCGGCGCCGGCAGCAATGCCCGTGAAGCCAAATACAGCGGCAATGATCGCGATCACGAAGAACACGAGTGCGTAGTGCAGCATGACGACGCTCCTTCCTGGTTAGGCGATGGTGTGCCGCGGGTCCGTTACGGCATGGCCCGCGCCTTGTCCTGGGTTGCGGCCGATCTTCGCTAATCGACGATCTTCTTCGTCACGACGAAGCCGAGCACGAGGAACACGACACACAGGATCAGGAACAGCACGAACAGGAACTTCGCGATCGCCGCAGCACCCGCGGCAATGCCTGTGAAACCGAGCAGCCCCGCGATCACGGCGATCACGGCAAAGAACAACGCCCACTTGAGCATGATGGCAACCTCCCTGGCTGATGCGTAGTTAATGGATCGCTAACCTTCATCGTAGGGAGCAGATTGCGTACCCGCACTCGGGCGTACGCTGTTTTTCATGTGGGAATCCGCCGACAGCCGCTTTCGGCGAGGCTTCGGCGGCGCCTTAGCAGGTGCGTGCGAACGCAAACAGGTCGCGCGACGCTACACTGTCGATGACTTCATCGCATGGAGACGGCAGTGTCAGACGGCGCGCAAGCGGGACTCATCACCAGGACCGCCAGGCTGGCGGACTGGATGCACCAGCGCAGCTGGGCGATCGCGATGACGGTCGCGATCGTCATCACGTGCGGCGGCCTCGTCATTCTCGAAACGGCGCGGCAACGCATCGCGTCGGAATACGAAACGGCGCTCGAAGCGCGCGGCGTGAGCGTGCAGCTGAGCGAGTTAGCCGCGCAGCTCGCGCAACTGCAGGCACACGAAAGCCGCTTTCTTCTGACGCATGAAGACGCCGATGCGCGCGGCTATTGCGCGCGCGCCGCCGACATCCGGCGCGACATCGGATCGCTCGATGCGTGGTTCAAACGCGCCGCCGATGGCGCCGAGCTTGCCAGCTTCACGCAGATCGCCGCGCTGATCGATGCGCGCATCGGCAGCGGCGCGCGGGCGCTGCAGCAGGCCGCGCCGCATCCGCTCGATCTTGCGGCATGCGGCGGCGCGGCGGCGAACCCGCACGCCGACACGTCGCTCGTAGCCAGCACGTTGTCTTTGCTGCGCGACAACGAAGAACGCCGCGCGCAGCGCGCGCTCGATGCGAGCCGTGCCGACCAGCGCGTATCCACGCTGGTCGCGGCGGGCCTGTCGGCGCTCAATATCGTGTTGTTCATCCTGCTGTTCCGCAATCTCGGCATCCAGATCGACAGCCAGGCGAAGGCGCAAAAGCAGTTGATCACGCAGCAGGAGGAACTCGACCAGCTGGTCAATGAACGCACGCGGCAACTCGAGGCGCTCGGCTGGCACCTGCAGGCCGTCAGTGAAAACGAAAAGACCCAGCTGGCGCGCGAACTGCACGACGAACTCGGCGCGATTCTTACCGCGAGCAAGATGGACGTCGCGTGGGCGCGGCGCAAGATGCAGGACGTGGACCCCGCGATCGCCGAGAAACTCGCGCGTGCGCTCGCGACGCTCGATCAGGGTATTGCGCTCAAGCGCCGCATCATCGAGGACATGCGGCCGACCGTACTGGCCAACTTCGGCCTCGTTACCGCGCTGCGCACGCTCGGCGACGAAGCCGCGCAGCGTAACGGCTGGGTGCTCGACCTGCAGCTTCCCGACGATGAAATGCAACTCGACGAGCAGACCGAGATCGCGCTCTTCCGGATCGCGCAGGAATCGCTGACCAACGCGGCGAAGTATGCACGCGCGACGCAGGTCACGATTTCGCTGAGCGCGAGCCACGGCGAGGTATCGCTGCATATCGCCGATAACGGCATCGGCATCATGCCCGCGGATCTCACGCGCACGCATACGCATGGGCTGATGGGCATGCGCCAGCGCGTGGCGGCCCGTGGCGGGCGCTTCGATATCCGGCGTGGCGAGCTGCATGGCACCGATATCCATGTTTCGCTGCCCGTGCCGACCGCAGGCGCAGCGCTGGAAGAACCACGCTCTATGAGCGGTCAAGCTGAGCCCGCAGTCTCGTCCACGAACGCGCAGAGCGACAGCACCGGTACATCCGCCACACGCCTTTGAGGCAGCGCGTAGGATTGCGCCGACAAGAAAATCATGGCGCCTCTGACAGCGTAGCGGCGACGCGTCTCTTACCATGAAGTCAGACCGGATCGGCGGGCGCGATGCCCCGGTCTGACGACAGGGCGCGCACGCTGGGCGAAGGCGAACGCAACATTTGCCTTGTGCCGCGCGCGCGAATCGATCGAAGCTTACGTCGACTATTCCTGATAGGGAGAAGACTCATGACACGACTCATCGCACTTCTGCTGCTTGCAGGCACGACGCTACTCGCCGCGTGCAATACGATGGCCGGCGCAGGCCAGGATATCTCGAAGGGTGGGAACGCTATTACTAATTCGGCTGAAAAGCATTCAGATTAAGGTTGGTTTTGCTGACGCTGACGCGTATTGCTTGGCAACGCTATGCTCGCCGCCGCGGATTACGTGGCGGTTTTTTTTGTTTTGGTTTGGTTTGTCTTGCGACGCTGGGGGAGGTTTGCCTGGTTTTGCGTTGGCATCCGCGTTTTGTTTTGCCCACTTCAAGCGTTGCCCCTGTGCGGGGCGGCACTTACTTTCTTTGCCGCCGCAAAGAAAGTAAGCAAAGAAAGCGGGCTAACACCGCCCACTCTTGACCACCGCCTGAGGGCCCCCAACAGTTCCTCCACTTCAAACGGCATCACATTTGATCGATGCCCGTTGCCCGCGCTTCGAACCGGCGCCTCACCCACTCCAATCACCCGTAGCACAGCCAGCGACAGCGAATGGCTAATGCCGCCCAGGTGGCAAACTGTGTGTAGGTCGTAGTGCTTCACCCGGCAGCGTTTCTACGACACCGATCGTGTTTTTCAGTCCGGAGTGGAGCGCATAAGCCGCGATAGCCCACACACAGTTTGCCGCTATAGAACGTGGGCGATGCGATCGCGCATGTGACGACGCGGGAGTGTGAAGCGGGTGATGAGCCGATTCGAAGCGTTGGCAGCGGGCGTCTAGAAGAGCGACGCCGCATGAAGGAGAGGACCCGTTGGGGGCCCTCAGGCAGTGGTCAAGAACTGGCGGTGTTCAGCGGCTTTCTTTTGCCTACTTTTCTTTGCCGCGGCAAAGAAAAGTAGGTGCCGCCCCGCACAGGGGCGACGCGTGAAGCACCAGTAACGAAACGCGGATGCCGCAACAACAACAACAACAACAACAACAACAACAACAACAAAACCACTACTGCCCATTCAACGTATTAGTCAACTCAAGCGCCGGCTGCGTAGTATTCCCCCCCTGCGCCACGAGCAAATGAATCTGACCCGGCAGCAACTGCGTCAACGCACCCCCGATCGGCACCGACGTCACCAGCCAGTCGGCATTATTGGCGAGATTG
The DNA here is from genome assembly GCF_017104715.1 of Burkholderia sp. Ac-20365. Classification (GTDB taxonomy): domain Bacteria; phylum Pseudomonadota; class Gammaproteobacteria; order Burkholderiales; family Burkholderiaceae; genus Paraburkholderia. The sequence goes on along the minus strand of NZ_JAAGPI010000009.1, from coordinate 95,936 downwards.
AACGAGTTCGACTGGAAGATCGGCGTCTTATCCCCCGCCGCGGTAGCGATCAACACATACGTCCCGCCCGAGACATAAACCGAATCCTGCCCACTCGCGGGTACCGCGTTCTTGAACGACACACCCGCCAACGTCGGGCCGACACTCGTGATGCTGGTGTTGGTCGACGGCACCAGATAAAGATCGAGATTCGATGCGTTCACCGATGCGTTGAACCCACGCACACGCGCGCTGCCCGACAGCAGCCCCTTGTCGAACGGATCGTCGATCAGGCCGATGTCGGTACCCGACGAGCCCGGCACGGCGATCACCGTATATTCGTGGCCCTTCGCCACATCAGGGAACGAGCCGCTCGCAAGCGCCGTCGTGGTGCCCGTCAATGCATACGCAACCGTCGTCGCCCCTGTGTTGATGTTCGCGAAGTTCGTCACGCCCTTGTATGAGATGTTCGTCTGCAACGCGCTGCCGTTCACGAGGAAGTCGACGGCCGGGCCGCCTGGAATCGCATGCACGAAATGGATCAACGGATTCTGCAACCCGAGTTCTTTGCCGACGTCGTGCGAGCTTCCGCCGCACGCCGACACGAGTGCGGCCGCCCCGATAAGCGCCGCCATGGTCCTGATAACCTTCATTTGCCACCTCTCCCTGATTGGGCTTCAGCCCGTTGATCTGCGGCTTGCCGCCTGCGCAGAGGTGTCCGTTATGTGCGTCGACGTTATGTAGTTGTCCGTCGCGCGGGCGCCGCTGCGCGTTCAAACGGCGACGCGCCTTTCATATGTCCATGAGGTCGGGCAGCGCCGCAAGAGCACCGGTTGCCCGCACCGATTGGACGACTGCGGACAGCAATCGCTGTGCCGCATACGTTATTACCGGCAGCACGCGAATAAAGCACATCAGGCATTCAGGGTTGGAAGCAATTAGAATTTTTCCTCGGAGGTTTTACTCAGTCCCACGTGTATCGTTCGAGCGCGTCCCAACTTTACATGGTGCCTTGCATGTCTTACCCGCGGCTCTTGTCCGAACTCGATCTGGGCTTCACCCGCCTGCGCAATCGCGTCGTGATGGGTTCGATGCATACGGGCATGGAGGACCGCTTCTGGAACTATCCGAAGCTCGCCGCGTACTTTCGCGAGCGCGCGAAGGGCGGCGTGGGTCTCATCATCACGGGCGGCATCTCGCCGAATCGCGAAGGCTGGTTGCTGCCGTTCGGCGGCACGCTGAACTCGGTCTTCGATCTGCACAACCATCGCAAGCTCACGAGCGCCGTTCACGAGGAAGGCGGCAAGATCGCGCTGCAGATCCTGCATGCGGGACGCTATGGCTATCAGCCGCTCGTGGTGTCGGCGTCGGCGCTGAAGTCCCCTATCTCGATGTTCAAGCCGCGCGCGCTGACCGTTGCCGGCATCGCCCGGACCGTGCGCGCCTATGCGCGTTGCGCGCGGCTTGCGCAGCGCGCGGGCTACGACGGCGTCGAGATCATGGGCAGCGAAGGCTATCTGCTGAACCAGTTCCTGTGTCCGCGCACCAACCGGCGCGACGATGTCTACGGCGGCAGTCTCGACAACCGTATGCGCATCGCGCGCGAAGTCGTGCAGGCTGTACGTGCCGCTTGCGGCGAACGTTTCATCGTCGTGTACCGGCTGTCGTTGATCGATCTCGTCGAAGGCGGCAACACGTGGGACGAAACCGTGCAGATCGCGCAGGCGCTCGAAGCGGCGGGCGTCACGATCTTCAATACGGGGATCGGCTGGCACGAGGCGCGTGTGCCGACCATTGTCACGTCGGTGCCGCGTGCTGCCTTTGCGCCGCTGTCGGCGCGTCTGAAAGCGGCCGTTAGCGTGCCGGTGATCGTATCGAACCGCATCAACACGCCCGGAGTTGCCGAAGATCTGCTGGCGCAGGGCGCGGGCGATCTCGTATCGATGGCGCGGCCGCTGCTCGCCGATCCCGACTTCGTCGTGAAGGCCGCGGAAGGACGCGCGGACGAAATCAATACCTGTATCGCGTGCAATCAGGCGTGTCTCGACCATACGTTCCAGAACAGGCGCGCGACCTGTCTCGTCAATCCGCGCGCCGGCCGCGAGACGGAACTGGTGTACGCGCCGCTCGCCGCGCGCCAAAAGCCACGCGCTGTGGCCGTGGTCGGCGCGGGGCCGGCGGGTTTGTCGGCGGCGACGGTAGCGGCCGCGCGCGGGCATCGCGTGACGCTGTTCGATGCGGCCGCAAGCATCGGCGGCCAGTTCAATCTGGCGATGCGCGTGCCCGGCAAGGAAGAATTCAGCGAGACGATCCGGTATTTCAGCAGCCAGTTGCGCAGACACGGCGTCGACGTGCGTCTCGAAACACGCGTCGATGCCGGGCTGCTCGCCGCCGCCGCGTTCGACGACGTGATCGTCGCGACCGGCATCGTGCCGCGCCGGCCGGCGATCGCCGGTATCGACGGGCCGAACGTGCTGTCGTACGTCGACGTGCTGCGCGGCGCGCCTGTCGGGCGCCGCGTGGCCGTGATCGGCGCGGGCGGAATCGGCTTCGACGTGAGCGAGTTTCTGCTGCATCGCGCGGACGAGCCGTTGCCGCTATCGCGCGAAAGCTGGGCGGACGAATGGGGCGTCGATCTGTCTGTCCGCGAACGCGGCGGGTTGAAGGCGCCCGCCGCATGCGTGCCCGTGCGCGAAATCTGGCTGTTGCAGCGCAAGGCGGGCAAAGTCGGCGCGGGCCTCGGCAAGACGTCGGGCTGGGTGCATCGCGCGGCGCTGATTCGCAACCAGGTGAAGATGCTCGATGGCGTGGGGTATCGGCAGATCACGGCGCGCGGGCTGCTGATCGAACGTGCGGGCAGCGAGCAATGGCTCGAGGTGGATACGGTCGTCGTGTGCGCCGGGCAGGAATCCTTGCGCGATCTCTACCCCGCTACGCCGCGTTCAGCCGACGCCGGCGGGACGCGCTTTCATGTGATCGGCGGTGCGTCGGTGGCGGCGGAACTGGATGCGAAACGTGCGATCCGCGAAGGCGCGGAACTGGTCGCACGGCTGTAGCGTTGCGTAGCGTCGTGTGCGCTCGGCGGCGTCCGTTACGCCTTGCCGCGCCGCCGGTAGTCGAACCAGAACGACAACCCGACGCTCGCCAGAATCACACCCGTGGCGATGACCGTCGCGCGCGTCACCGGCTCGCCGAGCAGCAGCGCGCCCAGCGCCACGGCAACCACCGGGTTCACATACATGCAGCTGCTCGCGATGATCGGGCTCGTGTGCCGGATCAGGAAGCCGTACGCGACATAGGCGGCCATCGTGCCGATCAGCATCAGATACAGGAACGCGACAACAGGCAGGAAATGGATGTCCATCATCCGTTCGCCCGACACCCACGCGACCATCGTCGACATCGCGCCACCAAGGCCGATCTGCAGCGACGTAGACAGAAACAGGTCCGACGGCAGCTTCAGGCGCGACGCCAGATGCGCACCGCCCGCCCAGAACAGCGCGCCGCACAGGATGGCGAGACTGCCGCCCGCCGAGCCCGAGCTCTGGTCGCCATGGCTGAGGATCGCGATGCCCACCAGCCCCAGCCCGACCGCGAACCATTCGCCCCGGCCGATCTTGCGCCCCGCGATCGCCGCGATGACGGTCGCGAACAGCGGCACGGTCGCCACCATCACGGCCGCCGTGCCGGTGCCCACGGTTCGCATCCCGTAGGCGAGCATGCCGCTCGACAGTCCGACCAGCATCGTGCCGACCAGTCCGGCATTGCGGATTTCCGTGAGCGGCGGCCAGGCGGGCTTGCGCCGCATCGCGAAGATGAAAAGACCGACGCCCGCGAAGAAATTGCGTAGCCCCGACATCAGCAGCGGCGGGAACGAGCCGAGCGCCACGTGCACGGCGAGGTACGTCGAGCCCCAGACGATATAGACGACGCCTAGCGCGAGCGCGATCTGTCCGCCGTGGGACTGCGGCAGGCGGAACGGAAAACGGTTGGGAAGATTCAGCGCCACGTCAACCCGCCCATGCCGTCGATGGCGCCGCAGCCCCGCTGAACACCCACGAACGGGACGGCGGGCGCCGCAACGGTGCGGCGGCATGACGGGCAAAGCGGGCGGGCATGGCAGTAGAGCGGTAGACGACGGTGGAACGGGTGTCGGACGGCAAGGGAAACGCCAGGTCAATGGCGCAAATTGATGGCCTTCGTGATGCAGAATGCAACAACAGCAGCCAACGGACGCGAAACGCTCGCGCCGCCGTGCATTATGCAATATGTGGGCAGCGGTTCGGCAAGAGAATCGTAACTTTCGTTGCAAGGGGGACGAAAACCCCGAAACGTGTTGGCAGTCGCCCGCTGTCTGGGCGGCTGGGTCGGATGCGCGCCGCGTCAGTCGTAGCTCACCATCACCGTCACCGCGCGCGCGCCGTCGGCGCCGCTCTCGATCGACAGCGTGCCACCCGCGCTGCCCACGCGATATCCGGCGCGCGCAGACTGTGCGATGTGCGTCGCGTTGTCGGTGAATTGCGTTCTCAGCGTGCGCGGTGCCGCGATACCCTCGTCCGGATTCGTGAGCACCGCGATGTGCGCCGACGGCGATGCATTCAATGCGGGCGTCAGCATCACATCGACCGCCGATCCCTGAACCATATTTTCGCTACGGAATCCTTGATAATTATCCGAAAACCGGCTCGAAATTCCGTATGGCGGCTCCACTATTGCACCCGTGATCGTGACGGTGCCACCCGGTTCAAAAGACGCTGCCTCGACAGCTACGGGCAACAACGAACCTGTTGCAACGAGGCACGCGCCTACCGTTCCCACCATCCACTTCCAATCTTCCATTACGCAATCCTCTCAAACTGATTTTGCTTAGGCTGACTGATCAATTCCCAGCCTTGAAGGGAGGTAACGGCCCGGATCGCGCAATCTTGAATCGGATCAGCAAATATTCTCTTTTCCTGCATTCATGAGATGCCAGTCTGAGTCGAACTCCAGCACGAACCGGCCATGCAAGCTCGTTGAAAACCCTTGCGATGCGATTTCCCGGCCCGTCACCGCACGCTCGTTTCACGCTGTTGCGTCAATTTCAAGACAAGTTGCCAAACCCTGCCCGGCCAGGTTATCGTGTGCGCTGCTAACGCGGGGGTCCTGCGTTGTGCGTCGCCTGAAAGCAAACAGGCACCGCATGGCGTGGGTGAGAAATACCCTTTGAACCTGATCTGGATAATGCCAGCGCAGGGAAGCGTTCGGGCTCGCCGCTTCACCTGTCGTACCGCCTCACCCTCCTCACGCGAACCCGGTCCACTTCCCCGTCTTGTCGCGCCGTCTCGTTCTCCTGCGTAGCTGTAACGCCCCACAATTGCATGGAGAGACGCATGAACGCCAACCCGAAATTCATTTCCGCCGACGCTCACGTCGACGAAGCTGCCGTCGCGCCGCTGCCGAACTCGCGCAAGGTCTACGTGACCGGCTCGCAGCCCGATATCCGCGTGCCGATGCGTGAAATCACGCAATCGGACACGCCGACCGGTTTCGGCGGCGAAAAGAATCCTCCGATCTATGTGTACGACACATCGGGTCCGTATACCGACCCGGAAGCGACGATCGACATCCGCGCCGGTCTGCCTGCGCTGCGTCAGGGCTGGATCGAAGCGCGCGGCGACACCGAGTCGCTGCAAGGCCTGTCGAGCGAATACGGCCGCGAGCGCGCCGCCGATCCCGCCACCGCACAGCTGCGCTTTCCCGGCCTGCATCGCACGCCGCGCCGCGCGGTGCCGGGCAAGAACGTGTCGCAGATGCACTACGCGAAGCAAGGCATCATCACGCCGGAAATGGAATACATCGCGATCCGCGAGAACCAGCGCCGCGCGGAGTATCTGGAAAGCCTGAAGACGAGCGGCCCGAACGGCGCGAAGCTCGCCGCGATGATGGGCCGCCAGCATCCTGGCCAGGCGTTCGGTGCGAGCGCGTTCGGCCCGAACGGCCTGAACGAGATCACGCCGGAATTCGTGCGCGAGGAAGTCGCGCGCGGCCGCGCGATCATCCCGGCGAACATCAATCACCCGGAAAGCGAGCCGATGATCATCGGCCGCAACTTCCTCGTGAAGATCAACGCGAACATCGGCAATTCGGCCGTGACGTCGTCGATCGGCGAGGAAGTCGACAAGATGACGTGGGCGATCCGCTGGGGCGGCGACACGGTGATGGATCTCTCCACGGGCAAGCACATTCATGAGACGCGCGAATGGATCATCCGCAATTCGCCCGTTCCCATCGGCACGGTGCCGATTTACCAGGCGCTCGAGAAGGTCAACGGCAAGGCTGAAGACCTGACGTGGGAAATCTTCCGCGACACGCTGATCGAACAGGCTGAGCAAGGTGTCGACTACTTCACGATTCACGCGGGCGTGCGTCTGCAGTACGTGCCGCTGACGGCGAACCGGATGACGGGCATCGTGTCGCGCGGCGGCTCCATCATGGCGAAGTGGTGTCTCGCGCATCACAAGGAAAGCTTCCTGTACGAGCACTTCGAAGACATCTGCGAAATCATGAAGGCGTACGACGTAAGCTTCTCGCTCGGCGACGGCCTGCGTCCCGGCTCGATCTACGATGCCAACGACGAAGCGCAGCTCGGCGAACTGAAGACGCTCGGCGAACTCACGCAGATCGCGTGGAAGCATGACGTGCAGGTGATGATCGAAGGCCCGGGCCACGTGCCGATGCAACTGATCAAGGAGAACATGGATCTGCAGCTGGAATGGTGCGACGAAGCGCCCTTCTATACGCTCGGACCGCTGACGACGGACATCGCGCCGGGCTACGACCATATCACGTCGGGCATCGGCGCGGCGATGATCGGCTGGTTCGGCACGGCGATGCTCTGCTACGTGACGCCGAAGGAGCACCTTGGCTTGCCGAACAAGGACGACGTGAAGACGGGCATCATCACGTACAAGCTTGCCGCGCACGCGGCCGATCTGGCGAAGGGCCATCCGGGCGCACAGGTGCGGGACAACGCGCTTTCGAAGGCGCGCTTCGAGTTCCGCTGGGAGGACCAGTTCAACATCGGTCTAGATCCTGACAAGGCACGCGAATTCCACGATGAAACGCTGCCGAAGGATTCGGCGAAGGTCGCGCACTTTTGTTCGATGTGCGGGCCGCATTTTTGCTCGATGAAGATCACGCAGGATGTTCGCGACTATGCTGCGAAGGAAGGTATGAGCGATACCGATGCGCTCAAGAAAGGCATGGAAGTGAAGGCTGTCGAGTTCGTTAAGAGCGGGGCCGAGATTTATCACCGGCAGTGACGCGCAGGGGTGCGCTGGGGGTGGGATGGTTTTGCTCGCGGTGCGCTGTTTTTTGGTTTTGTCTTGCGACGTTGGTTTGGTTTGCCTGGTTTTGCGATGGCATCCGCGCGATGTATCTGGTTTGCTAGCGTTGCCCCTGTGCGGGGCGGCACCTACTTTTCTTTGCCGCGGCAAAGAAAAGTAGGCAAAAGAAAGCCGCTGAACACCGCCCCTTCTTGACCACCGCCTGAGGGCCCCCAACGGGTCCTCCGCTTCAAACGGCAACCTGCCTTTCACTGCCCGTTGCCAACGCTCTTATCGAGCGCCTCACCCGCTTCACACTCCCGCGTCACCACACGCGCGACCAAATCTCCCACGTTCTATGGCGGCAAACTGTGTGTCGGCTTTCGCGCCGTACACGCATTCACTCCGGACTGAAAAACACGATCGGTGTCGTAAGGGCGCCGACGCGTGAAGTACTACGACCTACACACAGTTTGCCACCTGGGCGGCCGTAACCATTCGCTGCCGCTGGCTGCGCTACGGGTGGTTGAAGTAGGTCAGGCGTTGATTCGAAGCGCGGGCAACGAGCGGGGACTGAGAGGTTGCCGTTTGAAGCGGAGGACCGGTTGGGGGCCCTCAGGCGGAGGTCAAGAACGGGCGGTGTTAGCCCGCTTTCTTTGCTTACTTTCTTTGCGGCGGCAAAGAAAGTAAGTGCCGCCCCGCACAGGGGCAACGCGTGAACCAGGCAAAACATAACGCGGATGCCAACGCAAAACCAGGCAAACCTCCCCCAGCGTCGCAAGACAAACCAAAAGCCAAAAACCAAACCAAAACCAAACCAAAACCTCACCGATACATTTAATTACCAAACCGACACTTTCCTGACAAGCCCACACAAACAGAAACGGCCTGCGGCGATACCATCGAATCACCACAGATCGGGAGCGCAACTTGCGAACCCTATCAACAGGAACATCAGGGAGAAAAGGGAGACACAATCATGAAAACCTTCCATCGAATCGGCGCGCTGGCTGCGCTCGTAGCCGTGGTAGCAAGTCTCTCCGCGTGTGACGGCATGACCACGCGGCAACGCGATACGGCAATCGGCGCGGGCGTGGGCGGTGCAGCGGGTGCGGCACTTGGCGGCAGCGCGCTGTCAACGCTCGGTGGCGCGGCCGTCGGCGGCGTGATCGGTAATCAGGTGGGCAAGTAAGCCGCCGGCAAGAACCAGATGTATCAATGCGCACGCGAAACGCGCAATACGGAATACAACAAATCGCCGTCGAAGGCGATGCAGGCAAACGGCTTCGAATCATGCGCCGGCGAAGTTGCAGACAGTCGCAGGCTCGCGTTTCGAAAGCCGAAGGGAGATGGACAGAGTCCGGCGCGCATGGACGCGCCGGACGTGTCCTGTTGCTGATCGTGCATGAAATAAGCGGTTACCACTTTGTGTCATGCACGTCGAAACGCTGACGTAAGCTTCTTGAATACGGCGCGCTAGATCAGGCACCGTAAGTTCACGAGGAGCACGTCATGAATCCGCTCGATGCAACGCTGCGCACCACTCGCGCCGTTGCAGCGCTGGCATTGTCGGGCGTGCTGTCCGGCTGCTATTACTACGCGCCGTACGGCTACTATCCCGGTTACGGATATTATTCAGGCTATCCTGCGGGCTATTCCGCAGTGCCGACTGCGGCGACGCAGCAAGAAATACCCGTCGGCCCCAACGGTACGTCCGACGTTCCCTACGACGTCGCGCAATCGTCCGCACAGACGCAATTCACGATGCCGGCCAACGGCGCGGCTACCCCGGCGTTGCCGCCAGGCTACTACGATGCCGCCCCCGTCTATGCCGCTGCCCCCGCGTATTACCCCGTCGCGTATCCCGTCTATCCATACGGCTATCCGTATTACGGCTGGCCAGGCTGGTGGGGACCATCGATTTCATTGAGCTTCGGTTATTGGGGCGGCTGCTGCGGCGGCCATTATGGCTACTGGGGACATCACGGTTACTGGGGCGGCGGCTACCATGGCGGCGGATGGGGTGGCGGCTATCACGGCGGAGGATGGGGTGGCGGCTATCACGGCGGCGGATGGGGTGGCGGCTATCACGGCGGAGGATGGGGCGGCGGCCACACATGGGCGAGCGGCGGCCATGGGCGCTCACACTGACCGATTACCTTAACGAAAGACGCAGCGCGGACGATGCAGCATCGCCCGCGTGCCACGCGTGCTACGAATCAGAACCCGCATCTATTCCCACAATGGGTTCCTGCGTTTTCCCTGCTTGACTCAGATCGCCAGCGTTCTATGCTGGCGGTTGTTTGTGCAACAACTGTTTAATTGCGTGATCCGGCGTCTCGCGCAGTCCGGTTCCCTACCCGCGCCCGTCGCCGCCTTCATCCGTCCAGCCCTGCCGCTTCGCCGCGTAGGAGCAGTCTTCGCGTCGAATCGAACAACAATGATGGAGACGTGATGTTTCACCAGCTATTGACTCCCATCGGCGACTCGCTGTTGCCATCGTTCATTGTTGCTGCATTGCCCATTCTGGTCGTACTCGTTCTGCTTGGCTGGGCGCGCCGCCCGGCGTGGCAGGCGTCGCTGGCCGGTCTCGTCGTCGGCCTGCTGATCGCCATTCTCGGCTGGCATTTTCCGGTCGGCCTCGCGCTCGATTCCGTCGCGGCGGGCGCGGTGTTCGCCTGCTGGCCCGTGATGTGGATCGTCGTCACGGCGATCCTGCTCTACAACATCGCGCGGTACTCGGGCCGCTTCGCTGCCTTCCGCATGTGGATGATCGACAATCTGCCGAACGACCGCCGCATCGTGCTCGTCGTGATCGGCTTTTCGTTTGGCGCCCTGTTCGAAGGCATCTCTGGCTTCGGTACGCCGATCGCGATCACCAGTTCGCTGCTGATACTGCTCGGTTTCCCGACGCTCGAAGCGCTCACCTTCACGCTGATCTTCAACACGGCGCCCGTCGCGTTCGGCGCACTCGGCGTACCGATCACGGTGCTCGGTGCCGTCACACATTTACCAACCGATGCCCTCGCCAAGATGGTCGGCCGCCAGTTGCCGTTCTTCGCGCTGCTGCTGCCGTTCTACGTGATCGGCGTGTACGCCGGCTTTCGCAACATGCTGCGCGTGTGGCCCGTGCTGCTGGTGTCGGGCGGCAGCTTCGCGCTCACGCAGTTCGTCACGTCGAACTTCATCAATTACAGCCTGACGGACGTGCTGTCGTCGCTCGTTTCGCTGATCCTGACAATTGCCTTCCTGCGCGTGTGGCGCCCCGCCACCGATCCCGCCTTCGCCATCAACGTCGATCGCGTGAACGAGACGCGCGGCAAGATTACGGGTACGCAAGGTTGGTATCCGTGGCTGATCGTGTCGGCGGTGGTGATCATCTGGACGATCGCGAAGATCTTCCTGATCGGCGACGTAAAAGTGCCATGGCCCGGTCTCGACAAAGCCGTCTTCATCACGCTGTACAACACGCCGTATGGCGCGATCTGGGACTTCCAGCCGCTCGCCACCGGCACGGCGATCCTCGTCGCGGCCATCATCACGGCCTTCGTGGTCGGCCTGAAACCGTCCGACTTCGGACGCGCGATCGCCGATACCTGGGTACAGACGCGCATCGCCATTCTGACCGTGGCGACGATCGTCGGCCTTGCGTACCTGATGAACTACTCGGGAATGAACTACACGCTCGGTCTCGGCGTGGCGTCCGTCGGCGCGTTCTTTCCGCTGGTGTCGGCGTTCCTCGGCTGGGTGGCGGTTTTCCTGTCGGGCAGCGACACGTCGGGCAATGCGTTGTTCGGCAACCTGCAGGTGGTCGCCGCCAACCAGCTGAACCTGAACCCGGTGCTGATGGCCGCGACCAACTCGTCGGGCGGTGTGATGGGCAAGATGATCTCGCCGCAGAACATCTCGACGGGCGTCGCGACGACCGATCTCAAAGGCAAGGAAGGCTACGTGTTCGCGAAGACTTTCAAGCATTCGATCCTGCTGACGGTGCTGCTCGGCATTCTCGTCTGGCTGCAGCAGAACGTGCTGCAATGGATGATTCCGCATTGACGCGTCTCCATTCGAACGCGGGCGGGACCCTTCGCGCCCGCGCGTTTAGCCCAGCCTCCCGAAGCCGGATTGTCGATTCTTGCTGTTTCATCTCATCGTGAAACGTTGGGCGTAAGGCCGGTGTTAACATGCCTACGCATCGCGACTCAACTGCGCGCGACACTCTCACGATGAATCCAGTCAACGTCTTACAGCTTCTGATCCTCGCCGCGCTCTGGGGCGCGTCGTTCCTGTTCATACGCGTCGGCGTGAGCGACTTCGGCGTCGCGCCATTGATGGCGCTGCGCGTCGGCATCGGCGCGCTGTTCCTGCTGATCGTACTCGTCGCACGGCGCCCGCTGCGCGAGTCGGCGGCAACCATGCGCACCCGCGCGCTGCCATTGCTCGTGGTCGGCATTCTCAATTCGGCTGCACCGTTCTGCCTGTTCGCGTACGCGGAAATCACGCTGTCGGCGGGCGTGACGTCGGTGATCAACGCAACCACGCCCCTATGGGGCGCGCTCGTTGCCTTCGTCTGGCTCAAGGACCGGCTGAGCGCGCTGCGTAGCATCGGTCTCGTGATCGGCTTCGCGGGCGTGCTGATGCTCGTATGGGATCAGATCGCCGCGCCGAGCGGCACCAACGTCTCGCCGACCACGACGGCGCTTGCTGCCGCCGCCGCGCTCGGCGCGACGCTCCTGTACGGCATTGCCGCCAGCTACACGAAAAAGCATCTGATGGGCGTCGACGCGCTCACCGTCGCGACGGGCACGATGATCGGCGCGACCATCGTACTGTTGCCGCTCGCCGCGTCGTCATGGCCCACCGTTGCGCCGTCGACGAAGGCGTGGGGCTCGGTGATCGCGATGGGTATCGCATGCACGGGCATCGCCTATCTGCTGTTCTTCCACCTGATCGCCGTGGCCGGCCCCGCGCGCGCGATCACGGTGACCTTCGTCATCCCGATCTTCGGCATCCTGTGGGGCGCGCTCTTTCTCGGCGAGCGCGTGTCGATGGGCATGGTCCAAGGCTGCGCGGTGATTCTCGTCGGCACCGCGCTCGCGACGGGCGTGATCAAGCGCATTCCGGGCTTCGGTGGACGCGGCGTGCGCGAGCGTTGCTGATTCGTCACGCTGCCTGTTGCCGCGGACAGCTATCGGCGAGGCAACAGACACATAAATCCGCAGCACAAAAAAATCGCCCGCGCTCCAAGCCTGGAGCGCGGGCGAAACCGTCGCCCTACGAGGATAGGCGACGGGGCCACCGTGACGGTCGCCGCCAGGCGCCCGTCCAGATCCCGCGAATATCAGAACAGCCACAACTGAAGCACGCGCCGCCAGGTTGACGCTCGATATCCCGCAAACACAGGCTGAATCAGGTTGTGCGGCCAGTTCCGTGAATTTCGGGACAGTTAAAAGCAGCTAGCGTGCCAACATTGCCCGCCGTGGCTTGCGTAGCGCAAGTGCTTGATTTGACGTGGGGAAAGGCGAAAGGCGGAATCTGGAGTCGCTGCATGGAGCGGGTGTTACGGCGTAACGTCACGTTACGCGCGGGCCGCGGCGGGAGCGCGGCCCGACGTGAACATCGATCAGCGTAGCCTGCGGGACTCGTGCTGATGGCGCCGCGCACGCACGGCCCGATACCTCGGCGCATCGGACGACAGCGCAACGCCGCACATCACGGCGAGCACGATCAGGCTCACAACCCACATCCAGTACGGTATGACGTCGAACATGGCCGGTCTCCTCGCGATGGTTGGACCGATCGACGGCTGAGCAAAACGCATGCACGCACGCTTCACATCCGCTAGAGGATTCCGCCGAAGCGCAACACAACGGCGATAAAAAAGCCCGCGTGACGACTCTCGTCACGCGGGCTCGTGTGGCTCGCCGCGCGCAAGGCGCGGCCCTCCGGTGTCAGTGCAGCTGATCGACCATCAGCGACATGATCTGCTTTGCTTGCGACGACGAATCGACATCGCCCTTATCGTCGACAACGGCTACACGCGTCTGGTTCGGCGTCACCGCACGCACGTTCACGCGATATTGCTTGGCGACCTTTTCCTTGCGGCCGTGGAACACCTGGCTCCAGAAGCCCTGCTCGGCCGACGTCATGTCCTTCGGATCGACATAGCGAACGAAGTACAGGCCGCGGGTCCGATCGCGGTCGTCGACGGTGAAGTTGCTGCGATCGAGCGCGAGACCGACGCGCAACCATGCGCGGTCATACGGCTCGCCGAGCGTCAGTTCTGTCGACGAAGCCTGCGCCGACGTCTCCGCCGCCGACGAAGGATCCCGCACCGGCTGTTGCGCAGCCAGCGCCACGTTCTGCGCTGCCGTCGCAGCCGCCGCCGACTTCGCGCCGCCCGCGGCCGCGTTCGGCGCGGCTTGCGAGCCGGACGGCGAAACGGCTGCCGTATCCGACAGGCTGGCCGTCTTCGTGCCTGCGTCGTTCCTGGCGAGCGTCGCCATCAGACGCTTCAGGTATTCGGTTTCGAGCGCGGGGTCGTTCGGCTTCGGCTCCCACTTGCTCGTGTCGTTGTTCGTGCCGCTGAGCGCTTCGCGCAGGCCCTTCTGGCTGATGAACACGTAGGTGCCGCCGTTCGGCGCCGCTTCGAGACGCGTGCGGTACTTGTTGCGCTCTGCCGTGACGTACGAGTTGCCCATCGCCTTCGACAGCGTGCTGCGGATCAGGCCGTCGTTGATGGAAGGATGGGTTTCGTTCCAGTCCGTTTCCATCACGCCCTTGTCGCGCTGGTCGACGACGAGCAGAAAACCCTGTTCCTGCCAGAAACGGCGGATCTGCGGCCACGCCTTGTCCGGGCTCTGGTTGTCGAGCACGAGCCAGCTTTCCGTGCCGTCGCGCTGAATGTGCATGCCGTTGACCACGGGGGCGACAGCCGCGCCCGCGGTGGGCGCATCGCTCTGTACCTGCTGCAGCGTCGACAGCGAGGTTTGACCGCTTTGCGGCGGCAGCGAACGCTGGTCCGAGGTTTCCTCGAGCATGTTCGGCGGAACAGCGAGTGACACTTCCTTCGATTTCGAGTCGCTCTTGTAGTCGATCTTGCTCGGCGACGACGTGCCGCAGCCGGCGACCAGCCCGCCTGCCATCAGCAATGCTGCAAACCGCTTGGTGAGACGAAGTTCAGTCATGTTCCAGGAATCCTTCCTATAAGCCACGGAAGCCACGGCATGTCCGTGGACTAACCCATCATTTTACCGGGCCGGCGACACGAAGTGCAAAAAGCGGGAATCCGCACGCTTTCTGGCGCTTTCGATCGCAACACAGCCGGGCCAGCCGGCGTTCCGCCAGCGCGGTTCGCATCGCGAACCTGGACGACGCCGGACGCATGGCGTCCAGGCCGCCCGCATCATCTCATAATGAATCGGCGCACCGGTAAATCAGCCTGATTTCGCGTGGATTTTTAACGTTTCGCCACATTTATGCACGCGGCAGAACCGGCCGCGCTCCTTGCCGCATGTCATTGATTTTCCGCGCCTAAATCTGCTTTATCAGCATGCTTGCTTTTGAGATAACTGCGCGCTCCTTTCAGGTTGGTGAATCGCATCTCAAAACCCCGGTGATATCTTGAATTAACGATCTCGAAAATGGGCCGAATGCCCACGGGGAGCCGCACCATGTCATTCATCAATACACGTCCGACGATCGTTCTCGCCGTGTTCGCGTTGAGCGCGACCATTTTCGCTGCCGGCGACGCCCGCGCCGAACTCGGCGGCACGATGCCAGTGCAGCAAGCGGGCGACACAGCGCAGCAGCGCCTGTTACCAGGAAGCACCGTCCGCGTACGCTCGACTGTCGATGCGGGCGGCACGACCATCAACGAATATGCCACCGCCGATGGCCTCATCTTCGCGTGCGCATGGCAGGGCCCGACCATGCCCGATCTCACGCAACTGCTTGGGCCCTATGCCAGGCGATATCAGGCGCAAGCGGCAGCCCAACTGGATACGACGGGCGCGCTCCATGCGTCTCGCGTCGAGCAGCCGGACGTCGTCGTCGAGACGGGCGGACAGATGCGCAGCTATGTCGGCCGCGCGTGGTTGCCCGCGGCCGTCCCGCCCGGCGTGTCGCTGACGAGCTTGCGCTGACGGAGTCCGCGATGAACCATGCATTGACATCCGCGGTCCACCGGACGCAGGCCGCCGCCATCACGATCGCCAGCATCATCATTCTCCTCGTACAGACGGCATGCGGCGGAGGCGGCGGATCGGACACATCGAATAACGCCGGCACGCCGACCCAAACGACGCCCGCATCACCCGCCACCACGCCGGGTAGCACGCCCGTGTCGACTAGCACGCCTGTCACACCGGTGCCGCAATCGACGATTCCCAATGTGCACCCCATTGCCGTGACTTCGACGGCGACGCAGACCCGCAATATGCTCACGACGAGCGTCACGGTGTGCGCGCCGGGTACGTCGAATTGCGCGACGATCGACAACATCCAGGTCGATACCGGTTCGCAGGGTCTGCGCGTGCTCGCATCGCAACTGCCGGCGAGCCTCGCGCTGCCGGCAGTCGCCGCTGTTCCGCCGTCAGGATCGACGAACCAGATCAACGGCGAATGCAGCGTGTTCGGCACCGGCTTCACGTGGGGCGCCGTGCGCACCGCCGATATCCGCATGGCCGGTCAGCTTGCGTCAGGCATCTCTATCCAGGTGATCGCCGATCCGTCCGTCCCGGCCGTGCCGTCCGACTGCGCCGCATCAGGTCTCCCGATGATGACGCCCGGCTCGCTTCGCGTGAACGGCATTCTCGGCGTGGGTCTGTTTTCCGTCGATTGCGGCGGCGCCTGCGTCAACTCGGCCGTACCGCGCTGGTACTACGCGTGCGATGCGTCGGGCGCGTGCGTGTCGACCAGACAGCCGCTCGCGCAACAGGTAGTCAATCCGATCAGCCAGTTCGCGCTCGACAACAACGGTGTCGTGATCGACCTGCCCGACATAGGTCCGAATGGTGCACCAGCCGTAGATGGATCGATGATCTTCGGCATCGGCACACAGGCGAACAACACGCTCGGAAGTGCCACCGTGCTGAAAGCCAATTCGGTGACAGGCTATGTCACCACCTCTGTCAATGGGCAGCGCTACTCGCAAAGCTTTATCGACAGCGGCTCGAACGGCCTCTTCTTTCCAAGCGCGACACTCGCGCGCTGCGGCGTATGGTGGTGCCCAGCTTCGACTCAATCGCTAAGCGCTACGTTGACAGGCACCGACGGCACCTCGACATCATCGGCGTTCTCGATCGCCAACTCTCAAGCCCTGTTCGCAACGCAAAACTATGCGTTCAACAACCTCGGCGGGCCATCGACAGCGTTCGATTGGGGCCTGCCGTTCTTCTTCGGACGCCGCATCTATACCGCGATCGAGTCGCGAATGACGTCGGCGGGACGAGGCCCATACTACGCGTTTTGAGTGCGCGTTCACTCTCAACCGATGACTGGTTACAGCGCGATTCCTGGCGCGAGTATCAAAGAAGCACACACCCGCGCCAGCCACGTCACACTCAGTTGCCGAGTACGATGCCGATACCCGCACGCACAATCGTGCTGTTACTGCCCGACGATGCTACGCCTGCATTGAGATTGATCGTCCCCTTCTCGTTCCAGCGCGACACCCCAAGCCCGAATGCCGCCTGCCCCCGGTAGCCGGCGACACCCGCATTGAGCGTCGTGCGTCCGGGCAGATACGGCGTGACGATCTGCAAAGCCGATGCCGACGCAATGCCCTTTCGCGTGCTTCGATCGAGATCGTGGATAGACTGATTCGCCTGATCGACCGCCGAGTTCAACTGGTTCAGGTTGACGGCGTCCGTGCCTTGTGTGCCTGGCGCGACGTTGACGATCTGCCGCTCACTGCCCGGCTGACCGACCGACACGGTATTCGCCCGGTTCGCAACCGCCCCTGATCCCAGCGCGACCGCTCCCGCCGCCACCGCCTGACTGCCCGCGCCGAACGCCGAAGCATCCGTGCTGTTTGCCAAAGCGTTTGCCCCGATGGCGGTCGTCGACGTACCAACCGATTGCGCGCCACCGCCAAGCGCCGTTGCCTGATCGCCGTTGGCGACGGCAGCCGCGCCTACCGCCGTGGCATGCGTGCCGTTAGAAGACGCGGCTTCCGTCGCAGTATTGCCGTTTGCGCTGACGAACGCTGAGGCGCCGGTCTCTATGTTGATGACCCGGTTCAACGCCGCGTTCAACTGACTCACGTTGACTGCGTCGGTTGCGGAGACGCCACTCGCGAGGTTGTGAATGACCGTGCCGCCGGCCGTGCCCTGCCCGAGCGTCACGCTCGTGTAATCGACCTGGCCGCCCGTGTTGTCATAAACCACGGCGCTCGTCACATTGCCGTTACCGTCGATCAGACCCGCCTGCTTCAACTGCGCGACGTTCACTGCATCCGTGTCCGCCGTGCCCGCAGCAACATGCGTGATCTGCCGTTCGTTGCCCGTCGATCCCACCGACACCGAATTGGCGCGATCGGCCACCGCGTTCGCACCGAGCGCGACCGAATTCGAGAACGCCGCCTGTGCGCCGCCACCGATCGCCACGGAATTGGCGCCAGTCGCGATCGAATCGGCCAGTGTCGAATTCGCGTGGAAGTAACGCGGCTCGACGCCGCTGTTGATCACATTGCTGAGTGCGACGTTCAGGTCGTTGATCGCATTGGTATTGCTCGTGACGCGCCCGTCGAGATTGCCGAGCGCATCGCCCACATTGCGGAACTCACTGCCGCCGATGCGATAGGTCGGCGCGACGATCGTTCCATCCGCCGCCACTGTTGCCTCGCCACCAAGCGCCGACGCAACGCTCGCGCCCAATCCATGCAACTGGCTGCCGTTGACCGCGTCATGACTGGATGCGTCGACGACGCCATCGGCCACATTGCCGAGCCGCACGGGCGCACTCGCTGCCGCGCCGCCCAATGTGACGGCGTCATGCGCGGGCGAGTCGTAGGTGACAGCATCCGCGAGACCAGCCGACACCGCGCCCCGCAATTGGCCGACATTGACCGCGTCCGTATCGGCCGTGCCCGCTGCGACGTTAACGATCTGGCGTTGCAATGTCGCGTTGCCGACCGACACCGTGTTCGCCCGGTCTGCCTTCGCATTCGCGCCCAACGCAATCGCGCCGCTCGCCGTTGCAATGCTGTTCGTTCCCAACGCTATCCCGTCCAGGGCGGCGAAACCCGTCAATGCGTTCACACCGAAAGCGAGCGAGCGCTGCCCCGTAGCGACCGCAAACGAGCCCAGCCCGAGTGAATCGAGCCCTTCGGCATCGGCCATATAGCCGATCGACACGCCTCTGTCCGCATTGAACCCAGTCGACGCGCCATAGCCGATCACGACCGAATTCATGGCCAGTGCCGCCGACCGCGAGCCGATCGCCGTCGACCCGGTGCGAATCGCACCGGCGCCCGCCCCGACAGCCAGCGCATAGTCTCCCGATGCGTTCGCAGACGGCCCGATGGCCATCGTGTTCAGCGTGTTCGCTGCCGTGGTCGGCGCGCCCGTCAGCACGTTGTTGCTTACCGCGATGTAGTCGGTGACGGGTGCTGCGCGCACCGCCGACGGTGTACAGGTCGCTGTACCCAGGCTCATCGCAACGGCCACACCCGCGTATCCGCGCCGGCTCAAACGCCCGTCTGCGCGACACGACCTCGAAGAAGACAGCTCACGTTCAACACCCGTTACGTTCTGCAAATTGCTCATCCCAACCCTTGCTACAGATAACACCTCTTTCCCCGGCGCACGGCACCCCACGATTTTCGGAACCACCATTTTGGATACCGAATTAATGTAGATACGGTATTCAATGCATGATGATTCCCGCACCCGTAGAGATGCCTCCTACGTATCGCCACTTCTTCGTTGGTGATTACGACGGGCAAATCCTACGGATACAACGCTAGCGCCCATACAAGAAAACTCCCAAATGAGGAAATTTTGGCTTGTTCACGCTAATTCATGGCAAATGGCAACGCGCAAGACGCGAAGCAAAGACCGACGATAGACAAAGAGACCCGCGCGACGAACGTGCGCGAATGAGTCAAACGATACCGACAGCAGCAAGCGAAGCCAACCTGGCCGATCGGACTAGGAGTCGCCGCGAGCGAGCACCCGTTCGAGCGCCATCGAACGCGCGGCTTCCTCGGCTTCCTCAGCGGTGTCGAACACGCTGCCCGACACATGGACCTGATGCCATTCGGGATTGTCGGCAGCGTCGCGGAAAATGCGGAAGCGCGCGCAGTAGCCGCGCGGCGTGACGGGCACCACGTCGATGTCGACGGATGCGCCTTCGATCTGATGTCTGACGAAGCCGTCCATGCTGCCCTCCTGACTTCCGCGTTACTCGCAGAAATCCTAGCACGGCGGATTCAGGGCGATGCGTGCGTCGCAGCATGCCCGCCGCGACGGCGCCGGCGTTATTCGTCGGAGTGCGTGTCTTCGGCCGGTGACGACGCTTTCACGAGGCGCGCAGGCGCCAGCCAGCGGAACGCAGTCTGGCCGCTCGCGTCGTAGGTGCATTCCGCTGCGGCAGGGGTCGCGGTCTTTTGCGGCTGCGTCTTTGCGAAAGCTGCCATCACAGGAGCAAGCAGCCCGGCTTCGAAGATGTTGGTGTTGGGCGGCTTCGCGACAGCCGCTTCCGATGCCGTCTGCGGATGCTCGAGCGAGCCTTCGACGACCACGCGGCTGCCGTGAATCGCCGTGCCGCTGTGATTGATCCGAAGCGTGTCCCCGGCGGAAAGCTCGCCAGCCGACTGCCGCATCGTCTGCTCGCATGCGCTCGTGTTCGTGTACACGGCCGCGCATCCCGCGGACACAGCGGCGGCAATCAAGCAGCAGGCGATAACAGGAGTGCGGGTCTTCATCGATATTCCATCAATCAGGGCGACGGCCATTGTAGCGTACGCGTCCCATGCGGACATGACGCGCGGGCCTTACGAAAGCACAAGGGCGCCTCGCGGGCGCCCTTGCAGCAGCAATCCTTCAGCAAACAGCGCTCAGTCTTCCCAGCTATCCGGCAGACTCTGCGTGAGGGTCGACACGAAGTTCGCGGTTTCCGGCTGCTTCGGCCGCGTGAAGATGTCGCGCGAATGGCCCTGCTCGACGATCGAGCCGTTGCTCAGAAACACCACATTGCGCGCGATCGACGCGGCGAGCCGCAGATCGTGCGTCGCCATCAGCATGGTCATGCCTTCTTTCGCGAGCTGGCGCAGCACTTCGACCACTTCGGCGGCGAGGCCCGGATCGAGCGCGGAAGTCGGCTCGTCGCACAGCAGCACTTCGGGCGACGGCGCGAGCGCGCGAGCAATCGCCACACGCTGCTGCTGCCCGCCCGACAGCGTGACCGGCCACGCATCGGCCTTGTGCGCGATACCCACCTTTTCCAGCAGTTCGAGCGCCCGCACACGGGCGCGTTCGCGGTCCCACTTCTGCACGGTGATGAGCCCTTCCATCACGTTCTCGACGACCGTGCGATGCGGAAACAGCTGAAAGTTCTGAAACACCATGCCCGTGCGGCGGCGCATCGCGAGCACGGCTTCTTTAGACGGCTTCTCCGTGCGGCTGAACTGGATGCGCTGATCGCCCAGTTCGAGCGAGCCGGCTTCGGGAATTTCGAGCAGGTTCACGCAGCGCAGCAGCGTGCTCTTGCCGCTGCCCGACGGGCCGATCAACGCTGTCACGTTGCCTTGCGCGAGCGCAAGGTCGACGCTATTCAGCACGCGATGATCGCCGAAATACTTTTCGATTTTGTCGAGGCGGATCATCGTTCAGTTACCCGATGTGAACAGCGCGTGACGGCCGAAACGGCGCTCCAGCCGCACCTGCGCCGACGACAGCACCGAGCTGAA
Source organism: Burkholderia sp. Ac-20365 (assembly GCF_017104715.1). GTDB lineage: Bacteria > Pseudomonadota > Gammaproteobacteria > Burkholderiales > Burkholderiaceae > Paraburkholderia. The sequence goes on along the minus strand of NZ_JAAGPI010000009.1, from coordinate 74,741 downwards.
CACCAGATAGATCAGCGCGGCTTCCGTATAAAGAATCAGCGGCTCGTAAGTCACCGACGCAATGCGTTGCGCGGCCTGGAAAATTTCCGGCACGGTCAGCACGGCAGCGAGCGACGTGTCCTTCACGAGCGCGATGAATGAATTCGACAGCGGCGGCAGCGCGACGCGCGCCGCCTGCGGCAGGATCGCGCGGCGCAGTGCCTGCGCGCGCGTCATGCCCATCGAATACGCGGCTTCCCACTGCCCTTTAGGGATCGACTCGATCACGCCGCGTATCACTTCCGAGTTATACGCGCCGACATTCAGCGAGAAGCCGATGATGGCCGCCGTCAGCGGATCGAGCACGATCCCGACATTCGGCAGGCCATAGAAGATAACGAACAGTTGGACCAGCAGCGGCGAGCCGCGAAACAGCCACACATAGAAGCGCACGATCGCCACCGACCAGCCCGGTCCGAACAGCCGGACGAGCGCGACGATAAACGCCAGCGCGATACCGATCGCAAACGACACGAGCGTCAACGGCACGGTGAACACGAGGCCCGCGTACAGCAGCGGCCACAGCGAGTCACCCATCAGGTGCAACCATGCAGGCATGATTCAGGCTCGCCTTTTACTTACTTGGAAACGTCTTTGCCGAAGTACTTCTCGGAGATCTTCGCGTACGTGCCGTCCGCCTTGATCTCGGCCAGCGCCTTGTTGATCGCGGCCTGCAGTTCAGGATTGCCCTTGCGGATCAGCACAGCCGAGTGGTCCGAGCTGTCCGATGCCGTATCGACAGCGGCGATCTTCACCTTCGCGTCCGGCTTGTGCTTCTTGAAGTCGAGGAACGACAGCGAGTCGTTGACCGTTGCATCGACGCGGCCCGACGTCAGCAGGTCGATCGATTCATTGAAGCCCTGCACGGGAATCACTTCCGCGCCGTGCGCCGTCGCGATCTTGCCGAAGTTGCTGGTCAGCGTGTTGGCCGACTTCTTGCCCTTCAGATCGTCGAAGCCCTTGATCGTGTTGTTGTCCGAACGCACGATCAGCGCGGCGTGCGACACGATGTACGGGTCCGAGAAGTCGTACTTCTGCTTGCGCGCGTCGGTGACGGCCACTTCGTTGATCACGGCGTCGTAGCGGTTTGCGTCGAGACCGGCGATCAGGCCGTCCCACTTGCCTTCGACGAACTCGGCCTTCACACCCAGCTTCGCCGCGATCGCGCGGGCGATCTCAATGTCGAAGCCCGTCAGCTGGTTCGACGCATCGTGGTACGTGAACGGCGCGTAGGTGCCTTCCGTGCCGACCTTGAAGGCGCCGGCGGACTTGATCTTCGCGAGGTCGTCGGCGGCGAATGCGGCCGTTGCCGTAGCGACTTGCAGCAGGCCGATCAGCAGAAGGGATCGAATCGACTTCATAGGGTTGTGCTCCGAGGTTCGTTTTGTCCGGTATAGCGTTTTATCTGCAGGAACACCCGTCCGGCAGCGTGGGCGGACTGTAGCAAACGGTCCTTATTTCCACAACGCATTAGAAGGCTTATGTATATGCCGCGGCGGAATAAACTAGACCGAAATACCCAGGTTGGCAATCGGCAAGTATACGGTGGCGGGGCAAACCCCTGCAGGGCATGGGGCCTTGCGGCCTTCCCGCCCGGGTCCACCGGCGAGGCGCGCAAGCATACCCGAAAACGAAAACGGCCGCTCCCGCCGCGCAGAGGCGGGAGCGGCCGTGCTTGCCGGCGCCGCGTTCAGCGCTCGACGGGATGCGGCTCTTTCAGCTTGTTCGCGACCCTTACCGCGTCGTAGTAAGCGGCATTCGGCGGACGCTTCAGATATTGCCCCGCGCCGCGCTGCGCGCGCAGGTCGCCGTCGGCCCAAGCGTGCGCACCGCGCGTGAACGTATGCATTGCGACGCCCTGCACCGTCATGCCTTCGAACACGTTGAAATCGACCTTCTGATGATGCGTCTTCACCGAGATCGTCTTCGTCGCGGCCGGATCCCAGATCACGAGATCGGCGTCCGCGCCGACCTGCACGGCGCCTTTGCGCGGATACAGGTTGAATATCTGCGCGGCATTGGCCGATGTGATGCGCACGAACTCATTCGGCGTGATGCGTCCTTTGTTCACGCCTTCATGCCACAGCACCGACATCCGGTCTTCCACGCCGCCGCAACCGTTCGGGATCTTCGTAAAGTCTTCGCGGCCCATGGCCTTCTGCGACGCGCAGAACACGCAGTGGTCGGTGGCCGTCGTATGCAACTGGCCCGCTTGCAGCCCGCGCCACAACGCCTCGCGATGCTCGCTCGTGCGGAACGGCGGGCTCATCACGTGCGCGGCGGCACGTGTCCAGTCGGGATCGCGATACACGGATTCGTCGATCACCAGATGCCCCGGCAGCACTTCGCCGAACACGCGCTGCCCTTCGTTGCGGGCGCGCGAAATCGCTTCGACGGCTTCTTTCGCTGACACGTGCACGATATACACGGGCACGCCGAGCACCTGCGCAATGCGGATCGCCCGATTCGCTGCCTCGCCTTCGACTTCAGGCGGGCGCGACAACGGATGCGCCTCAGGTCCCCTGAAGCCTTTAGCCAGCAACTGCTTTTGCAACTGGAACACGAGTTCGCCGTTCTCCGCGTGTACCGTGGGCAATGCGCCGAGTTCGAGCGAACGCGAGAAGCTGTTCACGAGCACTTCGTCGTCGGCCATGATCGCGTTCTTGTAGGCCATGAAGTGCTTGAAGCTCGACACGCCATGCTCATGCACGAGCGTACCCATGTCTTTATAGACAGAGTCGTCCCACCACGTCACCGCCACATGAAAGCCATAATCCGAGGATGCCTTCTCCGCCCAGCCGCGCCATTCCCTGAACGCGTCCATCAGCGGCTGCTTCGGGCTCGGAATCACGAAGTCGATAATGCTCGTCGTGCCGCCCGACAGACCCGCTGCCGTGCCAGTATAAAAATCGTCGCTGGCCGTCGTGCCCATGAAGGGCAGTTCCATATGCGTGTGCGGATCGATGCCGCCCGGCATCACGTACTGGTCGTGCGCATCGACGATATTCACGCCCGCGGGCGGATCGATCGTGCGATCGATCTGCAGGATCGTGCCGCCATCCTGCGGGTCCGCGATCAACACGTCGGCTCTGTGCGTGCGGTCCGCGTCGATTACCGTGCCGCCGCGAATCAGGGTTGTCATGCGTGCCTCCTCCGTCAAATGTTCAATCGCACACTTATGCGTTCGCCATGCTCGCGCCAGGGCTGCGGCGCAGCTTCATCCACGTGCCGTACACAATCGATGCCAGCGCCAGACCCACGAACCACGCATACGTATAGAGCGTATTGAAGAATGCGGGCACATTGGGAAACGACGCGGGAAACGCGGTATGCAGAAAGCCCGGCAGATTCGGCAGCACGCCGATCAGCAGCGCCACCACGGCCGCGATATTCCAGCCGCCCGTGTAGCTATACTCACCGTTCTCGTCGAACAGTTCGCGCTGATCGAGGCGCGTGCCGCGAATAAAGAAGTAATCGACCATCAGGATGCCCGCGACGGGTCCGAGCAGCGCCGAATAGCCGACGAGCCACGTGAAGATATAACCCTGCGTGGTCGCGAGAATCTTCCACGGCATCATCACGATCGCGATGGTCGCGGTGATCATGCCGCCCGCGCGATACGAAATGCCCTTCGGCCACAGACTCGAAAAGTCATACGCGGGACCGACCAGGTTCGCCGCGAGATTGCAGCACATCGTATCGAGCGTGAGGATGATGAGCGCGACGCCAACACCGATGCCCGTCATGCGGCTCGTCAGATCGATCGGGTCCCAGATCGCCTTGCCGTAGATCACGACCGTCGCCGACGTCACGACCACCGAGATCACCGACAGCAATGCCATCGGCACCGGCAAGCCAATCGACTGCCCGACGATCTGGTCGCGCTGCGTCCTCGCAAAACGCGTGAAGTCAGGAATGTTCAGCGCGAGCGTCGCCCAGAAGCCGACCATTGCTGTCAGGCCAGGCCAGAACGTGACCCAGAAGAGCCCTTCTTTCTTTCCGCCCGGCGCGAATTGCGAAGGCGCCGACAACATCGAGCCCACGCCGCCCGCTTTCGACGTCGCCCACCACACGAGCGCGATGCACATCACGACCTTGATCGGCGCGGACCAGCTTTCGAGCCAGCGGATCGAATCGGTGCCATGCACGATGAAGTAGATCTGCAATGCCCAGAATGCGAGGAAGCATGCGAGCTGACCGATCGAGATGTCGAGGAACGGCAGTGCCGCGCCATGCAGCGCATTACCCGTCAGGATGTTGAGCAGCGTATAGATCGCGCTGCCGCCGAGCCACGTCTGGATGCCGTACCAGCCGCACGCGACGATCGCGCGCAGCATCGCGGGCAATTTCGCGCCCTGCGTGCCGAACGACGAGCGCACCAGCACCGCATACGGAATGCCGTGCTTCGCGCCCGCGTGACCGATCAGCAGCATCGGCACCAGCACGATCAGGTTGCCGAGCAGCACGGTCATCACTGCCTGCCACGGCGACATGCCCTCTTCCGTCAGCCCGGCGGCGAGCATGTACGACGCAATGTTCATCACCATGCCGACCCACAACGCGGCGAAGTGATACCACTTCCACGTGCGCTGCGCCGGGCCCGTCGGCGCAAGGTCTTCGTTATAGAGACTGCTGCCGTGCGGCGTGTCGGCCGGTTGCGCTGTCTGCTTCATCGATGAGATCTCCAGTTGATCGCTCGTTGAGTGCTCTTTTTTATGCTGATCGTCTTCAGGCCGCTTTCGGTTCGGCTGGTGCGCCCGCTGTTTCAGGTGCATCGGCCGCGACCCGCGCCGGATTGTTCGGATGCGTGGTCCAGTTCGCGTACTCGCCGCTATCGACGCGCTCCATCGTGATGCATTGCTCGACCGGGCATACATGCATGCAAAGATTGCACCCGACGCATTCCGCATCGACGACTTCGAAATGGCGCTTGCCGTCCTTCTCGCGCGTAATCGCCTGATGCGACGTGTCTTCGCAGGCGATGTGACAGAGGCCGCACTGGATGCACTTGTCCTGATCGATACGCGCCTTGATGTCGTACTTCATGTTCAGGTACTTCCAGTCGGTGACGTTCTGCACCGCGCGGCCGCGAATGTCGTCGAGCGTCCCGTAGCCTTTTTCGTCCATCCAGTTCGACAGACCATCGGCGAGATCGGAAACGATGCGAAAGCCGTAGTGCATGGCCGCCGTGCAGACCTGCACGCTGCCCGCGCCGAGCACCATGAATTCGGCCGCATCGCGCCACGACGAAATGCCGCCGATGCCGGAGATCGGCAGATCCGGCGTCTCCGGGTCGCGCGCGATTTCAGCAACCATGTTCAATGCGATTGGCTTCACGGCCGGGCCGCAGTAACCGCCGTGCGTACCTTTGCCATCGACGGTCGGCATCGGCGCCATCTGGTCGAGATCGACGGCGACGATCGAGTTGATCGTGTTGATCAGCGACACGCCATCCGCGCCGCCCTTGTATGCGGCACGCGAGCCCATGCGGATATCGCTGATGTTCGGCGTGAGCTTCACGAGGCATGGCAGCTTGGTGCCTTCCTTGACCCAGCGCGTGACCATCTCGATGTATTCGGGCACCTGACCAACAGCCGAACCCATGCCGCGCTCGCTCATGCCGTGCGGACAACCGAAATTCAATTCGACAGCATCTGCGCCCGTGTCTTCGACCTGCGTAAGAATCCATTTCCAGTCACGCTCGTTGCACGGCACCATCAGCGATACGATCAGCGCGCGATCGGGCCAGTCGCGCTTGACCTGTTCGATCTCGCGTAGATTCACATCGAGTGGACGGTCGGTAATCAGTTCGATGTTGTTCAGGCCCGCCATGCGCTGGCCGTTCCATTGCACCGCGCCGTAACGCGAGCTGACGTTGACCACATGCGGATCTAGCCCGAGCGTCTTCCAGACGACGCCGCCCCAGCCTGCCTCGAACGCGCGGTTGACGTTATAGGCTTTATCGGTGGGCGGCGCGGACGCGAGCCAGAAAGGATTCGGCGACGTGATGCCGGCAATCGTGCAGCGAAGATCGGCCATGTTCGGCTCCGTGGGGATTCGGTTTTTATCTGTGCTGTGTGCTGGCGCGTCAGGCTGCCTTGACTGCAGCGAGCGCGAACGCCGCATCGATCGATGCCGCCGCGAGCTTGCCGTCCTGCACAGCCTGCACGGTCAGATCGATGCCGCCGGAAGCCGCGCAATCGCCACCTGCCCACACGTTGTCCAGCGACGTGCGCAGGTCTGCGTCGACAGCGAGGCGGCTTTGATCGAGCGTCAACAGTGCATGATCGAGTCCGATGGCAACGAGCGTCTGGCCGATCGCCTTAAGCACCATGTCGGCTTCGAGCGTGAAGCGCTCCGTGCTGCCGTCGCTTGCGGTGCGCTCGAACTCGACGCCGGTTACCACGCCGTCGCTGCCGGTCAGACGCACGGGCTTCGCATGCGTGACGAGCGTCACGCCCTGCATTTGCGCAAAATCGCGCTCGGCCCACGTCGCGCTCATCGATTCGACGCCGCGCCGATAGACCATCGTCACGCTCGTCGCGCCGAGCTTGCGGCTTTGGGCGGCGGCATCGACCGCCGTATTGCCGCCGCCGATCACAACAACGCGGCGGCCTACAGGCACCGTGCCGAGATCACGCGCTTGACGTACCTGCTCGATGAAATCGACGGCATTCATCACGCCGTTCAGTGCTTCGCCTTCGAGTTGAAGTGCGCGCACGCCTGCGAGACCAACGCCGAGAAACACTGCGTCGTGTTGTTGACGCAGCGTATCGAGCGACACATCATGGCCCAATTGCACGCCTGTTTTCAGTTCGATGCCACCGACCGACAACAGCCATTGCACTTCGCGTTGCGCGAAATCATCGACGGTTTTGTATGCCGCAATACCGTATTCGTTGAGGCCGCCGCCTTTGTCGTGCGCGTCGTAAATCGTCACGCGATGACCGGCAACCGCAAGCCGATGCGCGCATGCCAGCCCCGCTGGACCCGCGCCGACCACGGCCACATGTCGCCCGCTATCGGGTGCGCGTTTGAATTGCACTGCGTCGCGCGCCATCGCCCAATCGGTTGCATGACGCTGCAATGCGCCGATCGCAACAGGCTTCGCGTCCTGATGATTGCGCACGCAGGCGCCTTCGCAAAGAATCTCGGTCGGGCACACACGCGAGCACATGCCGCCTAGTGGATTCGCGGAAAGAATGTCGGTCGCGGCGCCCTTCAGATTGCCGTTGCCGATCTTGCGGATAAAGCTCGGAATGTCGATCTGCGTCGGACACGCCTGCACACACGGCGCGTCGTAGCAGTAGTGACAGCGGCTCGCGGCCGCGGCGGCGGCAGTGGGATCGAGCAGCGGCGCGATATCGGCGAATTCGCATGAAAGCTGTTCGGACGACAGGCGGTGCGCCGCAATGTCGCCGTTTTGCTTGATGGCCATACGTATTCCTTCGTCAAGGTGAGGACGTAGCCGTGCCTGCCGGCTTCGCTCGAACGAAGTCGGGACGGCGTGTTTTATGGGTAAAACAGTGCAGCCTTAAAGCATCAACGAGGTCTTACGATGCGGGTTCGCAGGCGCGCTCCAGCATCGCGTGCAGCAACACGTTTGCGCCCGCCTCGATCCATTCGGGCGTCGCGTCTTCGATTTCGTTGTGACTGATGCCATCCACGCACGGCACGAACACCATCGATGTCGGTGCGACCTGCGACAGATAACAGGCATCGTGGCCCGCGCCCGACACCATGTCGCGATGCGGATAGCCAAAGCGTTCGGCAGCGGCACGCACGGACGTCACGCACGCCGCATCGAACTTGACGGGCTCGTAGTAAAAGATCTGTTCGAGTTGCGTTTCGAGGCCGATGCCGCCCGCGATCTTCGCGACGCCTTCACGCAATGCCGCGTCCATCTTCGCGAGCACGGCATCGTCGGGATGACGGAAATCGACCGTGAAGAACACGCGCCCCGGAATCACGTTGCGCGAGTTCGGATGCACCTGCATCATGCCGACCGTTGCGCACGCAAGCGGCGCATGATCGAGGCCGATGCGGTTCACGAGATCGACCACGCGCGCGGCGCCGAGCAATGCATCCTTGCGGCGCGGCATTGGCGTCGGACCCGCATGCGCTTCCTGGCCCGTCAGCGTGATTTCGTACCAGCGCTGTCCTTGCGCGTCAGTGACGACACCGATCGTCTTCTGCTCTGCTTCGAGTATCGGCCCCTGCTCGATATGCAGTTCGAACGCGGCATGCAGCGGCCGGCCACCGCAGGGCACATCGCCCGCATAGCCGATGCGCTTCAGTTCCTCGCCGATCGTCTTGCCATCGACATCCTTGCGCGACAGACCATAGTCGAGCGTGAAGACGCCCGCGAACACGCCGGACGCCACCATCGCGGGCGCAAAGCGCGAGCCTTCCTCGTTGGTCCAGATCACGACCTCGATGGGATGCTCGGTCTCGATGCCGCGATCGTTGAGACTGCGGATTACTTCGAGCCCGCCGAGCACGCCATAGATGCCGTCGAAGCGGCCGCCCGTCGGTTGCGAGTCCGCGTGCGAACCCGTCATCACGGGCAGCGCATCCGGGTTCGTGCCTGCGCGCCGCATGAATACGTTGCCCATCTGATCAACGCTGATCGTGCAGCCCGCCTCTTTTGCCCAGCTGACGATGAGGTCGCGCCCTTCCTTGTCGAGATCGGTGAGCGCGAGACGGCATACACCGCCCTTTTGCGTCGCGCCGATTTTCGCCATCGTCATCAGACTGTCCCACAGGCGTTTGCCGTTGACGGTGATCGACGTATCGAGTCCGTGTTTCAACGCTTCGGATACCGCATTCATTCGTCTTGCTCCTCTGGATCAATACGCTTTGCAGTTCAACCGCGAGCGGCATGGCAGCCTCTCGCGACGAAGTGAAACTGGTGCATCGGCCGCGGCTTCGAATTCGCCTTGGGGCATACATGCACTCGGGACGTGCATGCTTCGATATCCCCCTGCGTCCACGTAAACCCTGACCTTCGGTTGCTTCGCGAATCCTGTCCGGTTGGACAGGTTGTAGCCGATTAAAAACATCAAATCAATGACTTTTGTGCGGCGAATGACAGACCGTGACAAGAGCGAGAAGCGTGCCATTGCGATGCAGCACGACATGACGCGGGATCAACCAAACGTTGAATGCGTTGCTGTCGATTGCGAAATGAGCGGCTAGAATGAAGCGCGACGCGGCACCGAAGCCGCGCGAGGCCAACGATGAGACACGACGACACGGCAGTGAGCGAGACCGACAACGACGAAGCGCCCGCACCTTTGCGGCGGCGCAAGGCTCACATTCGCGAGAGCAACGAAACGCATCTTCTGGCGTGCGCGGAGGCCGTTTTTGCGGAGCGTGGCTTCGAAGGCGCGAGCACCGCGATGATTGCAGAGCGCGCCGGCTTACCGAAAGCCAACGTCCATTACTACTTCCCGACCAAGCTCGCACTCTATCGGCGCGTGCTCGAAGACCTGTTCGAAGACTGGCATCGCGCGGCGAATACGTTCGAAGGCAGCGACGATCCCGTCGAAGCAATCGGCGGCTATGTGCGCGCCAAGATGGAACTGTCGCGGCGGCGGCCGCTCGGCTCGAAGGTGTGGGCGAACGAGATCATTCACGGCGCGGAGCACATGCACGACATTCTCGAGCAACGCGTGAAGCCCTGGCTGGAGACGCGCGTGACCGTCATCGACGACTGGGTTGCGCGCGGCCTGCTCGCGGAAGTCGACGCGCAAACGCTGATGTACATGATCTGGGCGACCACGCAGCACTACGCGGATTTCGATGCGCAGATACGCGCGCTGGGCGGCAAGCGCGCGTTGTCACAGAAGGCTTTCGATGCGACGACGGAGCAGGTCGTGCAACTCGTGATACGTGCCTGCGGGGCGAAGTCTCCGTCTGCTACGTCGAAAACCTGAAAGCCTGCTGCGTTCAATACGTTTCCAGATGAAGACGCCCTTCGCGTTTGAGCTTTTGCCACAGCACGTCCCATTCGAGACCATGCTGATCGGCGATGTCCTTCAGCGACTGCAACACGCCATCTTCCATGCCCTTCAGTCCGCACACGTAGATGAAGGTGTTGTCATCGCGCAGCAGTTGTGCGACGTCGACAGCACGCTCGCGCATCGCATCCTGCACATAGCGCTTCGGCTCGCCGGGCGTGCGTGAAAACGCGAGGTTGGTATCGATGAAATCTTTCGGCAGGTTCGTCAACGGGCCGAAGTAAGGCAGCTCTTCTTTCGTGCGCGCGCCGAAGAACAGCATCAGCTTGCCCGTCGCGCCCTTCAGCCTGCGCCTGCGGCGATACTCGGTCATTGCGCGCATCGGCGCGGAACCCGTGCCCGTGCAGATCATCAGCAGATGCGAATTCGGATGGTTCGGCATCAGAAACGTGCTGCCGAATGGGCCGATCACGTTGACCACGTCACCCTTCTTCAGATCACACAGATAGTTCGAGCACACGCCGTTTGCAGCGTTACCCTGATAGTCCTGCGTCACGCGCTTCACGGTCAGCGACACGTTGTTGTAGCCGGGCCGCTCGCCATCACGCGGGCTCGCAATCGAATACTGGCGCGCATGATGCGCGCGGCCATCGGTGGCACTACCCGGCGGCAGAATGCCGATCGACTGCCCTTCGAGCACGGGGAACGGCATCGCGCCGAAATCGAGCACGATGTGATGGATGTCGCTCTCGGTTGCTTCGTCCGTCAGCCGGTAATTGCCGACGACGGTCGCCGTCGTCGGATTCTTGTGCGTGTAGAGGTTCACATACGGACGCGCCGCGGACCACGGCGGCACCACGGCACCGCGCACGGTGTCGACTTCGATGCCCTGCGCTTCGTCGGTATCGACGCTGCCTGCAGCGTTGTCAGTCGCCGGAGCTTCTGTGACGGACGGCAACGCCATCGTGCCCTGCTCCGGCAGCACGTCCCACGTGTACTGCTCGTCGATGCTATAGGCGTCGGCCTTCAACACGGTGCGCCAGTTGTCGATTGCGCCCGTCGGACAAGGCGGCACGCACGCCATGCAACCATTGCATACGTCGGGCATCACGACGTAGTTCGTGCCGTCGTGCGTGATCGCATCGATCGGGCAGGTCTCTTCGCATGTGTTGCAGCGAATGCAGATCTCCGGATCGATCAGATGTTGCTTGAGCACTTCGATCGGTACGGGCGCGTTCATGATCGTTCTGCCTTTTGCTTTAACGGTGCGTTCAGTTGAAGCGCACGTATTCGAAGTCGACGGGCTGGCGATTGATACCCATGGCAGGCGGCGCGATCCAGTTCGCGAACTTGCCGGGTTCAGCCACGCGCCCCATCAGCGATGCCACGTACGCGCGGTCTTCCGCAGTCGGCAGCCATTTCGATTCGTTCGCGGCCCATTCGGTCTCGCTGATCACGCGGCCATCGGGCGACACGCGCGTGCCCGCGAAGGTACCGATCTGCCGATTGAACGCCTTGTGCGGCACAGTCAGCCGGAAGTCGATGCCCGCCTTCTCCAGCACCTTGTTCCAGCGCCCGACACCCGCGACGGAATCCTTGATGTAGTCGTCGCGCAGCACTTCGTTCATCGCGTTGAGCATGGGCACTTCGCGCTCGACCAGCTTGCCGTCTGCGACATCGAGCAGCTTGTAGCTCTGTCCCGTGAGTTGATGATCGTCGTCGCGCTTCGTTTCCTCGTAACGGCCTTTGAGGCCCGAGCTGTAGAACGTCGCCGCATTCGACGACTGATCGGCACCGAACAGATCGATCGTGACCGAATAGTGGAAGTTCAGATAACGCTGGATGGTCGGCAGATCGATCACGCCTGCTGCGCGAATCTTCGCGACGTCATCCGTCTTCAGTTCGTTCATCACCTGCGCGGTGCGCTGCACGACGCGCGACACGCCCGACTCGCCGACGAACATGTGATGCGCTTCTTCCGTCAGCATGAACTTCGTTGTGCGCGCAAGCGGATCGAATCCGGATTCGGCGAGCGCGCTCAACTGGAACTTGCCGTCGCGGTCCGTGAAATACGTGAACATATAGAACGCGAGCCAGTCGGGCGTCTTCTCGTTGAATGCGCCGAGAATGCGAGGATTGTCGTCATCGCCCGAGCGGCGGCCGAGCAACGCTTCCGCTTCTTCGCGACCGTCACGGCCGAAGTAACGATGCAGCAGATACACCATCGCCCACAGATGACGGCCTTCCTCGACGTTCACCTGAAACAGGTTGCGCAGGTCGTACATCGACGGCGCCGTCAGGCCGAGGTGACGCTGCTGTTCGACGGAAGCCGGCTCCGTATCGCCCTGCGTGACGATGATGCGACGCAGGTTCGCGCGATGCTCGCCCGGCACTTCCTGCCATGCCGCCTCGCCCTTGTGCTCGCCGAAGTTGATCTTGCGTTCCTGATCGCCAGGCGCGAGAAAAATACCCCAGCGGTAATCGGGCATCTTCACGTAATCGAAATGCGCCCAGCCGCCAGGATCGACGCTGGTTGCCGTGCGCAGATAGACGTCGAAGTTGTGCGAGCCGTCGGGGCCCATGTCGCCCCACCACGACAGGAAATTCGGCTGCCATTGCTCCAGTGCGCGTTGCAGCGTGCGATCGTCGGCGAGGTTGACGTTGTTCGGAATCTTGTCGGTGTAGTTGATCGTGGACATGTCGGTTCCTTGAGCGCGGTGCGTTCGTTCGATGTGCGAGAGGCTTCGTATCGGCGCGATGTTGTTGTGCGTTCAGACGGTGTGCGTTACACGCGCGACACGTCGAATTGCGCCTTGCTGCCCTTGCCGTACACCTTGAGCGCACCCTTCTCGCCCACCGCGTTCGGCCGGTTGAAAATCCAGTTCTGCCACGCCGTCAGACGGCCGAAGATGCGCGTCTCCATCGTCTCGCGGCCGTTGAAGCGCAGATTGGCTTCCATGCCCGTCAGCGCGTCGGGCGACATCGCCGCGCGTTCCTCGAGTGCGATGCGGATTTCGTCGGCCCAGTCGATATCGTCCGGCGATGCAGTCACGAGGCCGAGGCGTTCCGCTTCCACGGGCTTAACGGGCTGGCCGATTTTGGCGCGCACGGCGTCGAGCGGTTGCGTCTCTTCGTAGAAACGCCGCGCAAGCCGCGATTGATGCGTGACCATCGGATACAGGCCGAAGTTGACTTCCGACAGCGTGATCGCCGGTTCTTCGTCCTCGTTCGCGGGCAGCGCGGCCATGTAGGTGCGGTCCGCGGCGAACGCGAATTCGGCAAACGTACCGGCAAAGCACGAGCCCGGCTCGATCAGCGCGAACAGCGAACGCGACGACACGTCGATGCGCGCGAGCGTGCGACGCAGCAGCCCGATCGTTTCGCGCACGAACCAGTGGTCTTGGTGTTGCAGCAGCGTCGCATCGGCAGCGAGCACGGCGCGCGCATCGCCTTCCGTTTTGAGGATCCACGTGCCGATATCGAGTTCGTTGGTGCGCATCGACAGGATCGCGTCGTCGAGTTCGCGTGCGAACTGCAGCGGCCACCAGTTCGCGCCTTTTGTGACGATGGATTCGATATCGGTCGGCTGATCGGTTGTCGGCGCTTTTGCTGTGAAGGTGGCGGTGCGTTTGGCGCGATCGATGGTCACGTCGAGCGTTGCGTACGTGAGTCCATCTTCGCGGTCCGTGCGTTCGACGCGCGTCAACGCGATGCCTCGCGCGCCGGCGGGACGATCGCTTTGCTGCGCGAGTTCCAGTGCGCGGGCGGCAATGGCCTGCTCGAACTGGTTCGGCTTCACGACTTCATCGACGAGACGCCATTCTTTGGCGCGCGCGCCGCGAATGCCTTCGACGACGGTGCAGAAGATGTCCGCGCGATCGTGCCGCACCTTGCGCTTGTCGGTGACACGCGTGAGCCCGCCCGTGCCCGGCAGCACGCCGAGCAGCGGCACTTCCGGCAACGCGACCGACGACGACCGGTCGTCGACCAGATAGATCTCGTCACACGCGAGCGCCAGTTCATATCCGCCGCCCGCGCATGAACCGTTGACGGCTGCAAGAAACTTCAGGCCCGAGTGGCGCGACGAGTCCTCGATGCCATTGCGGGTCTCGTTCGTGAACTTGCAGAAGTTGACCTTCCATGCATGCGACGACAGGCCGAGCATGAAGATATTGGCACCCGAGCAGAACACGCGGTCCTTCAGGCTCGTGACGACGACCGTGCGGACCTCCGGATGCTCGAAGCGGATGCGCTGGAGTGCATCGTGCAGTTCGATATCGACGCCCAGGTCGTATGAATTCAACTTCAGCTTGTAGCCGTCGCGGATGCCGCCGTCTTCGGCGATATCAATGCCGAGCGTGGCCACCGGGCCGTTGAACGAGAGTTTCCAGTGCTTGTACTGCGAGGGATCGGTGCGGTAGTCGACTCGCACGGCGGCGTTGTCTGCCGGGGACATGGCTGCGGACATGGGGCGTCTCCTGAGGCGGATGCAGATTGTTTTAACGAACAATAGTGCACCGTCACAGCCGTGTAAAGCACTTTACTTCATGTTGTCGGGTTATCCCTGGCGCGATCGCGATGCCGGCGACCGCGTCACATGCATTACGTTTCGTCGCCCAGTTCCGCGGCGAGGCGCGCCGCGAGGCGGTCGCGCAGTTGCAGATAGGCGTCCGCGAGTGTGCGCTCGCTCGTGTCGAAGATCATGTCGGCGCGGCCGTACAGTTCGCTGCGGCCCGCAAGAATGCGCTTGAGGTCTTCCATCGCCTCCTTGTTGCCCGACATCGGCCGCAGATCGCCCTGCGCGACCACGCGGCGCATGTGCTCCTCGGGACTGGCCTGCAGCCACACGGTGAAACAGTGCGCGAGCAGCGCATTGAACGTGGCGGGCTCCGACACCAATCCGCCCGGCGACGCGATCACGGCCCGCTCGTGCTCGCCGATCACGGCCTCCAGCGCACGCTGCTCATACCGGCGATATGCGCTCGCGCCGTACAGCGAATGGATCTCCGCCGGCGGGCAGCCTGCCATCTGCTGGATCACCTTCGTGATCTCGATGAACGGCACCTTGCGCTCCTGCGCGAGCATGCGGCCAAGCGTCGATTTCCCGGCGCCGCGCAGCCCGATCAGCGCGATGCGGTCCTTGCGATGCGGGTCGCGCGGCGCCTGCGCGAACATCTCCGACAGCGCGACACGCGCCCGCTGCAACGCCGCCTGGTCGCGACCGTGCAGCAACTCGCGGATCAGCAGCCATTCCGCCGACGCGGTAGTTTCATCGCCGATCACTTCGGCAAGCGGACAGTTCAGGGTTGCCGCGATCTGCCGCAGCACCAGCACCGACGCGTTGCCGACGCCCGATTCGAGGTTCGCGAGGTGCCGCTCGGACAGGCCGGTTTCCGATGCCAGCGTCTTGCGCGTCATGCCGCGTCTCGCGCGCAGCAGACGCACGCGCTCGCCCATTGCGGTCAGAAACGGATCGCGTTCTTCACGTTCGGTTTTCGGCGCATCGTCCCCGGCGCCCGGGGTGGACGATGTGCTATCGGCAGCAGCGGAGTAAGTTTGGTTCATGTCGCGAAGCCTCATCGACTAGGTATATGTACTATAGTGCTTGACATGCTCTAGGTGAACGGTTAATTTTCGCCGCATATCGATGCAATAACAACGCCGTAAGCCGTCCACCGGATGGCATAGGCAAAATCGGAGACGATCGGCGGCATCGCGCATGAACTAAGGTGCGTGTCGACCGGCAGCAATCATCTTGCATGAGGCCCGAGCAAGGTCCAGACGGGTGCAGGCGTCACAGCGCCCGCTTCGTCCGATGCACTCGCTCGAGCCGACAGGAGGCAAGCATGTCCCCACAGGATTTTCAGCGCCTGATCGCGGGCGTGACCGCGCAGCTTGACGGTCGCCCGCTCGACGCTGCGCTGGCCGGATGGCTGAACACGACCTGGCCCGCAGACAGCGCGACCTATGCGGAGCTCGCCGACGCATGCCGCGTCGGCGTCGCCGAAGGCTGGCTGTGCAATCGCGAGCACGGCGGCATCCGTTACGGCCGCGTCCTCAAGCCCACGCCCGACACGCACGGTTTTTCCGTCGACGTCGTCGACATGCAGGACATTGCCGGTCCGCACCATGTGCATCCGAACGGCGAAATCGATCTGATCATGCCGCTCACGCGCGGTGCGACCTTCGACGGTCATCCTGCAGGATGGTGCGTCTATGGTCCCGGCAGCGCGCACCGCCCGACTGTCGCGCAGGGTCAGGCGCTCGTGCTGTATCTGCTGCCGCAAGGTGCAATCGAATTCACGCGGGACGCGAGCGCGGTCTAAAGCGCCAGCACGTCCCCACTATCGTTCCCACGCACTCCGCCTCACCTCGCCGGAGGAGACATGCAAGCCCTGCTGGAATCGCGTTCAAGCGAGCCCGCGCCGAACGTCGAGGCGCCGCCCGCGCAGTTCAACTTCGCATCGCACCTGTTCCGTCTCAACGACGCGCGCGCGGACAAGCCCGCCTACATCGACGACGCCGGCGTCATCACCTACGCGCAGCTCGAAGACCGCGCACGGCGCTTTGCGGGTGCGATGCGCTCGCTCGGTGTGCATCCCGAGGAGCGCATCCTGCTGGTGATGCTCGACACGGCCGAACTGCCCGTCGCATTCCTCGGCGCGTTATACGCGGGCATCGTGCCAGTCGTCGCGAATACATTGCTGACGGCCGCCGATTATCTGTACATGCTCACGCATAGCCACGCGCGCGCCGTGATTGCATCCGGCGCGTTGCTCGCACATGTCGAACAGGCCATGAGCGAAGCGGAACATGACGGCTGTCTGCTGATCGTCTCGCAACCCGTGCAGGTCGATCCGCCGTCTGGCTATGTGCTGAGCCAGTTGATCGATGGCGCCGAGCCTCTTGTGAAACCGAATGCATGCAGCGGCGACGACATCGCGTTCTGGTTGTATTCATCCGGATCGACGGGCAAGCCGAAGGGCACTGTGCATACGCATGCCAACCTGTATTGGACTGCAGAGCTCTATGCGAAGCCGATCCTCGGTATCAACGAACGCGACGTGGTGTTCTCCGCCGCGAAGCTGTTCTTTGCCTATGGTCTCGGCAATGCGCTGACCTTCCCGCTCTCGGTTGGCGCGACGGCCGTGCTGATGGCCGAGCGTCCGACGCCCGACGCAATCTTCCGGCGGCTCGTCGAACATCGGCCGACGATCTTCTATGGCGTGCCCACGCTGTACGCGAGCATGCTCGTTTCGCCCAACCTGCCGCCGCGCGCGAACGTCGCGATGCGTGTTTGCGCATCGGCGGGTGAAGCGTTGCCGCGCGAGATCGGCGAACGTTTTACCGCGCACTTCGGCTGCGAGATTCTCGACGGCATCGGCTCGACGGAAATGCTGCATATCTTTCTGTCGAATCGCGCGGGTGAAGTCGAGTACGGCACGACAGGCCGTCCAGTGCCGGGATATGAAGTGGAATTACGCGATGAAGCTGGCCACCCGGTTCCGGACGGTGAAGTCGGCGATCTGTTCATCAAGGGACCGAGCGCCGCGCTGATGTACTGGAGCAATCGCGAGAAATCGCGCGCGACTTTCCTCGGCGAGTGGATCCGCAGCGGCGATAAATATTGCCGTCTGCCGAGCGGCTGCTATCAATATGCGGGCCGCAGCGACGACATGCTGAAAGTGAGCGGCCAGTATGTGTCGCCCGTCGAAGTGGAGATGGTCATCGTGCAACATACTGCAGTGCTCGAAGCGGCTGTTGTCGGCGTCGATCATGGTGGCCTCGTGAAAACGCGTGCATTCGTCGTGCTGAAACACAGTGCCGATGCATGTGACGCACTCGCAGATGAACTCAAGTCGTTCGTCAAGGGCAAGCTCGCGCCGCACAAGTATCCGCGCGACATCGTGTTCGTCGATGATCTGCCGAAGACGGCAACAGGTAAGATTCAACGCTTCAAACTGCGGGAACAGCTCAAAAGCTGATGAATGGTATGGCAGAACCTGTGACGACCTTGCGCGATAACGCCCGAAGCGAATCGATCGCACTGCCCGCAAATGCGCAACACGGCGCGCTGGATATCGAATACCGCTGGCTCAATGCGCACCTCGCCGATGCGCCATTGGCCGTGTTCCTGCATGAAGGACTCGGCTCGGTCGCGATGTGGAAGAACTGGCCGCAGACTCTGTGCGACAGGCTCGGCATGCGCGGTCTCGTATATTCGCGCCCGGGTTACGGCCGGTCGACGCCGCGTCCGCATCACGTCAAATTGCCCGTCGACTTCATGTCGGTGCAGGCACGCGACATCCTTCCCGCGCTGCTCGATGCACTCGATGTCAGCGCCGAAGAAAGAAAGCGCATGTGGGTAATCGGCCACAGCGACGGCGGCTCAATCACGCTGCTTTATGCTGCCGCTTTTCCCGATGCACTGTCGGGTGCGGTCGTGATTGCGCCGCATGTTTTCGTCGAAGACATTTCAGTCGCGAGCATTGCCGAGGCGAAGACGGCGTACGAACAGACCGATCTGCGCAGCAAGCTGGCGCGTCATCACGATGACGTCGATTCTGCCTTCTACGGGTGGAACGATATCTGGCTGAGCGATGTGTTCCGGTCCTGGCGCATCGTCGATGAACTCGGGTGCATTCGCTGCCCGTTGCTCGCTGTGCAGGGATACGACGATCACTACGGCACGATGGCGCAGATCGATACGATCGCGCAACACGCGCCGCAAACCCAACTGACGAAGCTCGACAACTGCGGGCACTCGCCTCATCGCGATGCACCGCAGGCGCTCAACGATGCAATCGTTCAGTTCATCGAGCGGCAAACAGGCCGCGCCATGCAGAGTTGAACCTGCAGTCGACGCAATCTGGTTCGAGCGCCGATGCATGGCACTGCAGTTTTCCACAGAAACCGTTGACACCTCTGTGGACAACCTGCAGATAACGCACGCAAGTCATTGAACCGTCACGCGGAATGCGCGCTGCATCAGATGCGGTGCGCGCTGCTGCACACGTAACACAACCGCGCGGTGACGCAGCCTTACACGCATCTTTCTGCACACCCTTCCTGCGGCTGTCTGCATTTCTTTCCTCATCTCTCGCTTCACAAAAGCTACACACACGCTGGCTATCGTTACGCGTCTCTCAGCATGGCGCCGGAGGATGACGATGCCCGCACTGCACGAAACTGCACGTTGCCATCGATGCAAGCGTTTGCATCTGATGCTCGCCGTGATCGCAGCGTCGATTGCGGTTGCGGCATGCGGCAACGACTCGTCCGCTGGCACATCGCAGGAGCAACAGCAACAACATCAGCCACAGACACAAACCGCGCAGCAGCCTGTCCTCGCGACGACGTTCAACGCCGTCCCCGCGCCATCCGCGTCGCCCGCCGGCGCGACGCTTCAATCTTCGCAGCCCGAACCCGCGCACGCCCTGGCCACGTCCCCCGGCGGCGCCAGCGCAGCCGATTCCGTCGTTCTCGCACCACCCGTGATTCACACCGTCGATTGAGTTCTGCCCTTTCAGGCTCCCTGCCCCCGCATGGAAGTCCTCCCTTACCGTTTCTTCCCTCACGATCGAAGCTAACATGACCTCAAAAAACCGCCGTGATTTTCTGCGCGCAGCCGCCCAGGCAGCCGGCTCCGCCACCGCATTGACGATGCTTCCTCTCGGCATCCGCAATGCGCTCGCGATTCCCGCGAACAACAAGACGGGCAGCATCCGCGATATCGAGCACATCGTCGTGCTGATGCAGGAAAACCGCTCGTTCGACCATTACTTCGGCACGCTGCGCGGCGTGCGCGGCTTCGGCGACACGCGCGCGATCAACCTGCCGAACGGCAAGTCCGTGTGGCATCAACCGCTGGCTGGCGGCGTCGGCGAAGTGCTGCCGTTCCGTCCGACGGCGCCGAATCTCGGCCTGCAATTTCTGCAAGATCTGCCGCACGACTGGCCGACCACGCATGGCGCGTGGAACGGCGGCCGCAATGACCAATGGGTGCCGAACAAGGGCACCACGACGATGGCGTACCTCACGCGCGACGACATTCCGTTCCACTATCAGCTGGCCGATTCGTTCACGATCTGCGACGCGTACCATTGCTCGCTGATGGGCGCGACCGATCCGAACCGCTACTACATGTGGACAGGCTGGGTCGGCAACGACGGCTCGGGTGGCGGTCCCGTGGTCGACAACTCGGAACTGGGTTACGGCTGGTCGACGTATCCCGAAGTGCTCGAAGCGGCGGGCATTTCGTGGAAGATCTATCAGGACGTCGGCACCGGACTCGACGCGAATGGATCGTGGGGCTGGACGAACAATCCGTACATCGGCAACTACGGCGACAACTCGCTGCTCTACTTCAACCAGTATCGCAACGCGCAGCCGGGCAACCCGCTGTACGACAAGGCACGCACGGGCACGAACGTGTCGGCGGGCGATACGTACTTCGACATTCTGCGCAAGGACGTGCAGAGCAATTCGCTGCCGCAGGTGTCGTGGATCGTCGCGCCGGAAGCCTATTCCGAGCATCCGAACTGGCCCGCGAACTACGGCGCGTGGTATGTCGATCAAGTCTTGCAGATCCTCACGTCGAACCCGGAGGTGTGGAGCAAGACGGCGCTGCTCATCAACTACGACGAGAACGACGGCTTCTTCGATCACATGTCGCCGCCGTTCGCGCCGTCATCGAGTGCGAATGGTCTGTCGACCGTCGATACGACCAACGAAATCTATCCCGGCGGCAACAACGGGAAATATGCGCCTGGTCCCTATGGCCTCGGGCCGCGCGTGCCGATGCTCGTCGTGTCGCCGTGGTCGAAGGGTGGCTTCGTGTGCTCGGAGGTGTTCGATCACACGTCGGTGATCCAGTTCATCGAGGCGCGTTTCGGTCATGGCAAGAAGCTGTCGGAGTCGAACATCACGCCGTGGCGTCGCACGGTGTGCGGCGATCTGACGTCGGCGTTCAACTTCAAGAACCCGAACGATGCGTTCCCGACGCTGCCGTCCACCGCGTCGTACAAGCCGCAGGATCAGAACCGGCACCCGGACTATGTGCCGGTGCCGCCGCTGGTGGGCTCCGTGCCGAAGCAGGAGCCGGGCGTGCGCCCCGCGCGCGCCGTGCCGTACGAACTGTTCGTCCGTATCGACGACCACAGCAACAGCAAGCTGTCGATGCGCTTCGTCAACACGGGCGACGCCGGCGCCAACTTCCTCGTGTTCGACGCGCTGAGCACCGATGCGCCGCGCACATATACGGTCGAAGCGGGCAAGCGTCTCGTCGATCAGCTGTCGGTGAAGGCGGATGGTTCTTACGACTTCACGGTGCACGGGCCGAATGGCTTTCTGCGCCGCTTCGCCGGCAAGCAGGTTGCGCAGCACTTCTGGAACAGCCACGATCGCGCGCAGCCGGAGGTCGCCGAAGGCTACGACGTCGCGAACGGCAACCTGCAACTGCGTCTGAAAAACGACGGCAATGCGCGCTGCCAGTTCAAGATCGTCAATGCGTACGATTCGGGCAAGACGCTCACGCACACGGTGCGCGGCGGCGATAGCGACACGGTGTATCTCGATCTGCGCAACGTGTACGGCTGGTACGACCTCACGATCACGGTCGATAGCGATGCGGCGTTCACGCGGCGTGTTGCGGGTCACGTCGAGACGGGTAAGCCGAGCATGAGCGATCCGGCGCTCGGCGGACAGTAAGCGCTGTATTCGCGTGGTGCTCGACGCGTTTCGCTAGCGCCACAAGATAAAAGCCCGTGCCGTCGTAGCGACGGCACGGGCTTTTTTTGATCGCGCCGGTTTATGCGCGCTTTGGAATGTCCAGCCCTCGCACGACAGCCGGACGCGCGAGAAATGCTTCGAGCGCGCGCTTCACATGCGGGAAATCGGCGAAGCCGACCAGATCGCCAGCTTCGTAGAAACCGACGAGATTGCGCACCCACGGGAACGTCGCGATATCGGCGATCGTGTAGTCGTCGCCCATGATCCACTTGCGCGTCGCGAGCCGCTCGTTCAGCACGTTGAGCAGGCGCTTCGATTCATTGACGTAACGCTCGCGCGGACGCTTGTCCTCGTACTCCTTGCCAGCGAACTTGTGGAAGAAGCCGACCTGGCCGAACATCGGCCCGACGCCCGCCATCTGGAACATCAGCCACTGAATCGTCTCGTAGCGTTCCGATGCGCGCTGCGGCATCAGTTGACCCGTCTTGTCGGCGAGATAGATCAGGATCGCGCCCGACTCGAACAGCGGCAGCGGTTCGCCGTCCGGTCCATTCGGATCGATGATCGCCGGGATCTTGTTGTTCGGATTGAGCGAGATGAATTCCTGCGACAACTGGTCGTTCGTGTCGAAGCGCACCAGATGCGGCTCGTACGCGAGACCCGTTTCTTCCAGCATGATCGACACCTTGACCCCATTGGGCGTGGGCAGCGAGTAGAGCTGGATGCGCTCAGGATGCGCAGCGGGCCATTTGGTCGCGATCGGGAATACGGATGGATCCGGCATGAAAGGTCCTTGTCAGTGTGTATCGTCAAACAGGGACCAATATAGACGGGTTGGGTCGGCTTTGCTTGCGGTCGGACGGTGAGGCTCTTGCCTGCCCGGTCGCGCGCAGAATCAATCGACGCGCGGCGCCGGTGCCTGTGCGTTCGATGGATCGAACAGATGCGTGAGCGTACGCACGCTGAGATAGCCAATAAACAGATTCGCGCCGATGAACACGGGCACCGACAGCGTCTGCGCGGGCGGCACACCCGCCTGTGCGAGTTTCATGCAGGCCACCGTCGCCGACGCGATACCGAACGTGTAGGCCCACCATGACGGCGAGAACGGATTTTTCGTCAGCCAGCCACCTAGCCGCAAACCGATCAACAACTGAAAAAGGCCGTAGCCGAGCAGCATCACGATCCAGTGATCGACGGAACCCGGCTGCAATACCAGCGCGGCTGCCGCGCCGACGACAGGCGGCGCGAACTGGATACCGAGCAGCGGCCGCTGCTCGGGCGGCAACGATTCACCGTGCCAGAGCCGGTAGATGATGAGCGGCTCGATTGCGAGCCACGAGAAAATGCCCGCGCCGAACAGAAGCCAGCCCCATTCGGGACGGCCCATCGCCGCGAGCGCCGCGGCGCCCGTGAAGTTGCCGGCGACGGTCGGCAGATACAGCGTCGGTGCCGTGTCGAGCATGTCGCGCCCGCCCTGCCACAGCATGCCCGTATGCCAGAGCGCGAACGCAAGGTGCCACGCGAGCCCCGCCACGGCGAGTGCCGCTGCAAGCCCGCGAGAGTACGGCAACACGGCCTGCACGATCAGCAAGGTCGACACGCCGAGCAGCGCAGCCGTGCCACCTGCGACGGGATGCGTGAATTCGTCGACGACTTTGGCGGGATGACGCAATGCGTGCAGCGCGTACGCGATCAACAGGCCGCACCACACGAGCGTCGCGAGCAGCAGAATCGCTTCGCCGACGGCGGCGCTCACATGCCACATCCGCGCCGCCACGCGCCACGACTGGCCAAGACCTGACAGGCCGAGCACGATGCTGAAGAGCGAAGCGGAAATCGGGTTGCTTTTCATGTGGCGGGTCGAGCGGACTGCGAGCAAAACGCGTTGCGTCGCGCTGCGGTACGCAGAGCTAGGTGGTGCAACGCAAGCGCGTCGGGCCGTTCATCTGCAATTGCGCAGAGTATGCCCTCGATGCGTGGCTTTCGCCCGTCGGATGACGTAACCGGGATCCATCAATGCAAGAAGCGTCGAACGCTGGATGGCGCTTGCAACGGCGCCTGAGCGCGTCTCGCTTGCCGGATTCACACGGCGTTGCGTGCCTCCGTTGTGGCAACGTGTCGCAGCAATGCCGAGCCGCATGCACACGTCAATGCCGATGCCGGTGATGGATATCCGGAAAATGCGCGTGCGTGTGCGTGACGGGTACATGCCGATGCGGATGCACATGCGGCTCCGTGCCGTCCCAATCGAAATCGTGCTGATGCCGATGATGCTCGTCGTGCCGATGACGATGACTGTGTTCGAGCGACTCGTGCGTGTGCTCGTGCATATGACGCTCGCGCAGATGCAACCAGACGCCCAGCGCCATGCATACAGCCGCGATCCAGAAAAACGTCGTTGGCCGCTCCGGCCACAGCGCAAACGAAATCGCCACGCCGAACAGCGGCGCCACCGAGAAATAGGCACCCGTGCGCGCCGTACCCAGATGGCGAAGAGCGACGACGAACAGGACAAGGCTCACGCCGTAGCCAACCAATCCCGCCACCATCGATGCCGCGATCAGACCAGGCGCCGGCACATGCGCGCCCAGCGACAGCGCAATGCCCGTGTTCACGACACCCGCGACCAGTCCCTTGATGCAGGCAATGAACATCGCGTCGTTGGTCGAGACCTTGCGCGTCAGGTTGTTATCGATCGCCCAGCACAGGCATGCGGCGGCGACCAGCAAGGCGGGCGCGCCCGCGCCTTCACTACCCGGCTGCCATGACAGCAGTACGCCGCCCACGACTATCGCCATCATGCCGAGACAAATCTGCGTATCGACGTTCTCGCGAAACACCAACCAGGCGATCAGTGCCGTGAACACACCTTCGAGATTGAGCAGCAGCGAAGTCGTGGCTGCAGGCGTCGCATTCAGCCCAAACATCAGCAACGCCGGTCCCGCAACGCCGCCCGCGACGATCGCGCCGATCAGCCACGGAATCTCTTTCAGCGGCATAACCGGCTCGTTCTGCCCGCTCGAGTCCGGCGCGCGACGCATACGGCGCACGAGCATCGCAATGGCAAGCCCGCAGCCACTGCCGAGATAAAACAGACCCGCGACCATGAACGGCGACAGTTGGCCGAGCAGCGCCTTCGCAAACGGCGTCGTTGCGCCGAACAGGACGGCCGCGAGAATCGCCGTGAATGCGGCGCTGTGACGTGTGTTCATGGTGAACCTCGTGTTGCCTTGAACCTGTCGATCCATTTCCTTTCATCGACGCCCGACGCGGCGGCGAATGCAAACAGACTGCACCCCGCCGCCGCCGTGCGTTATCCGGCGCTGACGCGCTCGCCCGCCTCACGATTGGCCGCATCCCCCGCCACCCGGGCGAGGACAGGCGCCAACGCCTGCCCCGTATGGCTCGACGCGACGCGCACCAGACCTTCCGGGTCCGTCGACGCGACGATCGTCCCGCCGCCCACGCCGCCTTCCGGGCCCAGATCGATAATCCAGTCCGCTTCGGCGATCACGTCCAGATCGTGTTCAATCACGACGACGCTGTGTCCCGCGTCGGCCAACCGGTGCAGCACGCGAATCAGCTTGGCGACGTCGGCCATATGCAGACCGACGGTCGGCTCATCGAGTACATACAGCGTGTGCGGCGCCTTCTGTCCGCGACGCGTAATGTCGTCGCGCACCTTGCTCAGTTCGGTCACGAGCTTGATGCGCTGCGCCTCGCCTCCCGACAACGTCGGCGACGGCTGACCGAGCGTCAGATAGCCGAGCCCGACGTCCTTCATCAGTTGCAGCGGATGCGCGATGTTCGACATCGACGAGAAGAATTCGACGGCCTCGTCGATTTCCATTGTCAGCACGTCGCCGATATTCTTGCCGCGCCACGTGACCGCGAGCGTTTCGGGGTTGAAGCGCTGTCCGTGGCAGACATCGCATGGCACCTTCACGTCGGGCAGGAAGCTCATGCCGATAGTGCGCACGCCTTGCCCTTCACATGCCGGACAGCGACCGTCGCCCGTATTGAAGGAGAACCGCGACGCCGTGTAGCCGCGCGCACGCGCTTCGAGCGTATCGGCGAACAGACGGCGGATCGTGTCCCACACGCCAATATAGGTGGCGGGACACGAACGCGGCGTCTTGCCGATCGGTGTCTGATCGACTTCGAGTACGCGGTCGATCGACTCGTAACCACTGATCGATGAGCAGCCCTGCCATGCGTGCGTGACATTCAGCGACGGCCGGGGTGCGCTGCGCGCGAGCACGCTGGCGCGACGGTTCGTAGCGGGCGCGTCCTCTGTCTGCGCAGCCTTGCGAGCACGGCGCACCGCGGGCGACGACAGCACCGAACGGCCAACGGCATCAAGCAGATTGGTCATCAGCACGTCGCGAGCGAGCGTCGACTTGCCGGATCCGCTCACGCCCGTCACCGCGACGAGACGCCCGAGCGGGATACCAACCGTCACGTCGCGCAGATTGTGCAGCGTTGCGCCGTGTACGGTGAGCCACTTTTCGGGCACAGCCTCTGCTCGCTTTGTCGCGAGCGAAACGGGACGGCGCGCCTGCAACGGATGCAGGATCGGCTGCGCGAGAAACTGACCTGTCAGCGAATCGGACTGTGCGGACAGATCGCCGACGCGCCCCTGCGCGACCAGCGTGCCGCCGCGCTTGCCCGCGCCCGGCCCGATGTCGATGATATGGTCCGCGCGACGGATCGTGTCTTCGTCATGCTCGACCACGACCAGCGTATTGCCCTTGTCGCCGAGCTTGCGCAGCGCGTTCAGCAGAATCTGGTTGTCGCGTGGATGCAGGCCGATAGTTGGCTCGTCGAGCACATAACAGACGCCCTGCAGATTGCTGCCGAGTTGAGCCGCGAGCCGGATCCGCTGTGCCTCACCACCCGAGAGACTCGGCGCGGCGCGGTCGAGACTCAGATATCCGAGTCCCACTTCCTCCAGGAACTGCAGACGGCTGCCGATTTCGCTGATCACGTCGCGTGCGATTTCCGCATCGCGTCCGTTCAGTTCGAGCCCGTCGATCCAGTGGCGCGTATCCGATACAGTCCATTGTGCAACGTCGACGATAGGTGTATCGCTGAACGTGACCGCACGGGCAGACGGATTCAGACGCGTGCCGTGGCAATCCCGACACGGCTCGTCACCCACGCCCTCCGGCTCCTGCTCGTCCGACGGCAAGGTCTGTTCGCGGCCGCGGTTATCGTCGACGAGCACGGTGTCGTCATACGCGGCGCGTTGTTCGCGCGTCAGTGCGAGACCCGTGCCAACGCACGTCGTGCACCAGCCATGCTTGCTGTTGTAGGAGAACATGCGCGGATCCAGTTCGGGATAGCTGGTTCCGCACACGGGACACGCACGCTTGACCGACAGCACCTTTACTTCGCCGACATGCGCCGTCGGCCCGTTGCGTGTCATCGCATGTTCCAGTCCATCGAGCGGCGCGAGCAGATGCATGACACCCTTGCCCGCCTCAAGCGTCTGCTCGAGCAGCCGACGCAACTCGGCTTCCTTGTCCGCCGATACGACAATATCGCCGACAGGCAGCTCGATCGTATGCTCGCGGAAACGATCGAGTTTCGGCCACGGATCGACGGGGACGAATTCGCCATCCACACGCAGATGCGTATTGCCGCGCGCCTTTGCCCACTTTGCGAGATCCGTGTAGACGCCCTTGCGGTTCACGACGAGCGGAGCGAGCAAGCCGACGTGCTGACCTTTGTGATCGCGCATCAATTGCGCGACGATCGACTCGACGCTTTGCGACGTGACGGGCGCGCCGTCATGAACGCAGTGCTGGATGCCGAGCTTCACATACAGCAGGCGCAGGAAGTGCCACACCTCAGACGTGGTCGCGACCGTGCTCTTGCGTCCACCACGCGACAGACGCTGCTCGATTGCGACGGTGGGCGGAATGCCATACACGGCGTCGACTTCAGGACGTCCGGCGGGTTGCACGATGGAACGCGCATACGCATTCAGCGATTCCAGATAGCGGCGTTGCCCTTCATGAAACAGGATGTCGAATGCGAGTGTCGATTTGCCCGAACCGGATACGCCGGTGATGACGTTGAATTTTCCATGCGGAATATCGACGTCCAGCGCTTTCAGGTTGTGCTCGCGCGCGTTCACGATACGCACGACGTCTTCGCCTTCCACCGCGCGCCGCGCGCGCGCTGCGTTCAGCGCCGTCTGCAGCGGCATGCCATGCGCAGCGGCTTCGGCTTCTTCCGCTGCCTCAGTCGGATCGACGGGTAGGCCCATTGCCCGGTCGTATTGCACCAGCGCTTGGCCCGTGTGCGACCCCGCACACTGCTTGACGTCTTCCGGCGTGCCCGCGCAGACCACCAGACCGCCCGCATCGCCGCCTTCGGGGCCGAGATCGATCAGCCAGTCAGCGGCGCGGATCACGTCGAGATTGTGCTCGATCACGATCAGCGAATGACCGCCTGCCAGCAGCTTGCCGAAGGCCTGCATCAGCTTGGCGATATCGTCGAAGTGCAGACCCGTGGTCGGCTCGTCGAACATGAACAGACGTGCCGGCACCTGCTTCGCGCCGCCGCGCGCCGTCTGCGCCTGGGCAGTTTCTGCGAGGAAACCCGCGAGTTTCAGACGCTGTGCCTCGCCACCCGACAGCGTCGGCACCGGCTGGCCCAGCTTCACGTATTCGAGACCGACATCGACGATAGGCTGCAGCACGCGCAGCACCTCGCCGTCCGCGGCGAACAGGTTAACCGCCTCATGCACGGTCAGTTCGAGCACGTCCGCGATACTCAGCGCACGCCCGCCGCGCTCGATTTTTACTTCGAGCACTTCGGGCCGGTAGCGGCTACCGTCGCAGTCCGGACAACGCAGATAGACGTCGCTCAGGAACTGCATTTCGATATGCTCGAAGCCCGAGCCGCCGCAAGTCGGACAACGTCCGTCGCCCGAGTTGAAACTGAACACACCCGCCCCGTATCCGCGCTGCAGCGCGAGCGGCGACTTCGAGAACAGCTTGCGGATTTCGTCGAATGCGCCGACATAGCTCGCTGGGTTGGAGCGCGTGGTTTTACCGATCGGCGACTGATCGACGAAGATCGCGTCGCTGATCTGCTCGACGCCCGTTAGCGCACGATGCGCGCCCGGCGATTCCGTCGCCTTGCCGAGTTGTCGTGCCATCGCGGGATACAGCACGTCCTGGATCAGCGTCGATTTGCCGGAACCCGATACACCTGTCACGCACACGAGACGCTGCAGCGGGATTTCAACCGTTACGTCACGCAGATTGTGCTGACGCGCGCCTTCGAGCACGAGACGCGGCGTACTTTTGTCAACCGGGCGGCGCGCCCAGTGCGCTGCATCGGCGACATGCTTGCGCCCGCCCAGATACTCCCCCGTCAGCGTGCCTGCCGAACGGATCTTCTCAGGCGTGCCGTCGTAGATGATGCTGCCGCCGCGTTCGCCCGGCCCCGGTCCCATGTCGATCAGGCGATCGGCAGCGAGCATGACTGAAGGATCGTGTTCGACCACGACGAGCGTATTGCCTGCATCGCGCAGACGCTGCATCGCCTCGACGATCCTGTTCAGGTCGCGCGGATGCAGGCCGATGCTCGGCTCGTCCAGCACGAAAAGCGTCTTGGTCAACGATGTGCCGAGCGCAGTGGTCAGGTTAATACGCTGCACTTCGCCACCCGACAGCGTACGGCTCTGGCGATCGAGCGTCAGATAGCCGAGGCCGACGTCACACAGATATTTGAGGCGCGTGCGCACTTCGGCCAGCAGCAGCTTCAGCGCGTCGTCGAGCAGCGCGCTCGGCAACGTGATGTCGTCGAAGAAACGCCGGATGCGCTCGATGGGCAGCAGCATCAGATCGTGCACCGTCAGCCCTGGCAACGCTTCGAGCTGCGCACGATTCCAGTCGACGCCGCGCGGCAGGAAGCGCTGCACCGGCTCCAGCACTGCGTCGGCGTTCTGCTTCGAACCGAGGCGCCAGAGCAGCGATTCCGTCTTCAGACGCGCACCGCCACATGTTTCGCACGGCGTGTAGCTGCGATACTTCGAAAGCAGCACGCGAATGTGCATCTTGTACGCTTTCGACTCCAGATAGCCGAAAAAGCGCTTCACGCCGTACCACTGTTTTTGCCACTCGCCGTCCCAGTCAGGCGAACCGTTGATAACCCAGTCGCGCTCGGCCTCCGTGAGTTCGGACCAGCGGGTGTCGCGGCGGATGTTGGCCTTCGCCGCGTAGCGCATCAGGTCGTCCTGACACTCTTTCCATGCGGGCGTCTGCATCGGCTTGATCGCGCCGCCGCGCAGCGTCTTGCGTTCATCGGGGATCACGAGACCCAAGTCGACGCCGATTACCCGCCCGAAACCGCGGCATGTGTCGCATGCGCCGTACGCCGAATTGAACGAGAACAGCGCGGGCTGCGGGTCGGCGTAGCGCAGATCGCTCTCCGGATTGTGCAGGCCGGTGGAGAAACGCCAGATCTGCGGCTCGGCCTGTTCGCCCTCCTGCGCCTGCGGCAGCACGTAGACGTTCACACGACCGCCGCCGCGCTTGAGCGATGCCTCGATCGCCTCGATCACCCGCGCCTTTTCCACCTGATGCAGGCGGAAACGGTCGGCCACGACGTCGAGCACCTTGCGCATGCCCGTGGGTGACGAGACCTCGCGCTGTGCCTGTACGCGCGTATAGCCGCTCGCGGAAAGCCATTGCTCGACTTCCGCCTCGCTGGTCGATTCCGGCAGCTCGACCGGAAAGGTCACGACGACTCGCGGATCGTCCGCGGCTGTGCGTGCGTCCAGTTCGGCATAAATCGTTTCCGGCGAATCGTGACGAACGGCCTGTGCGGTCTGGCGGTCGAAAAGCTCCGCCGCGCGCGCGTAGAGCAGCTTCAGATGGTCGTTCAGCTCCGTCATCGTGCCGACCGTCGAACGGGAACTACGCACCGGGTTGGTCTGGTCGATAGCGATGGCGGGTGGCACGCCGTCGACGCGGTCGACCTGAGGCCGGTCCATCCGGTCGAGAAACTGCCGCGCGTACGCGCTGAAAGTTTCGACATAGCGCCGCTGCCCTTCCGCGTAAAGCGTGTCGAACACGAGGCTCGATTTACCCGAGCCCGACGGCCCCGTCACGACGGTCATTTCGCCCGTGTGAAGGTCGAGGTCGACGTTCTTCAGGTTGTGCTGGCGTGCGCCACGAATTCGGATCGTTCCGTTAGATGACAATTTGCCTGTCCGTCTGAATGAGTTGGCCGGGGCATCATGGCGGGCGGAGTGCGGCCACGTGTGCTCGTGCGGCGAAGTTCGTGCGGCGTGCGAAGGCTGCTTCGTGGCAGGTCGCTGCGCCGGATAGGTGGATACTATACTGTATGTTTATACAGTTTTGCACGCCGATTGCACGACGATAACGCGGTGAACGGCATAAGCCAAATGACCTCTTTGTGACGCGACGGACGGCGTGTGGTTCAGCGCGGAACTGAGTCAATCCTGGCGCGGGCCAGCATGGGCTGAAAAAGAAAAACCCGGTGGAGCACCGGGTTGGAATGGCCGTCCCCTACCAGTCTTCGGGCGAAGGCTGGTCAGCCGCATGCCACACGCCATCTGTCACCTTGCGGCGGTCGAATGCGCATCGACGATGGTCTTCGTCTGGTTCGCCCCCCGGCGGACCA
Organism: Burkholderia sp. Ac-20365; assembly: GCF_017104715.1. Taxonomy (GTDB): domain Bacteria; phylum Pseudomonadota; class Gammaproteobacteria; order Burkholderiales; family Burkholderiaceae; genus Paraburkholderia. Next base: position 43,341 of record NZ_JAAGPI010000009.1, on the reverse strand, counting down.
CGAAGCGTCGGACGACTCCTCGCAGCAACTCTTGCATCGTCCGAACGCCCAAACAATGTATGAGTGCAGGCTTAACGGAAACTTAAAGCGCGACGTGCTCGCTGAGCAGAATGCGGTGAGCCACACAAAAATCTTGCCGATGCGCCCCTCACGCTAGTGGAAGTTCGATACGCGCTGCCTATCATTCTTTGGAACGCCGAGGTGGCGGCATCGAATCTCGGATTCAGTCGGACGAATCCGTGTCGATGCAGGCTCCCGAGCGCCGCGATCCGCAGCGCCCGTCACGGTGACGGCTTGCCACTAGCCGGCATCGTCGCGAGTGAGGTGGAGGTGCGCAATGAAGTTCATAGTTCAGTGGAACGGGCTGCCGACGACACAATCATCGGCCGTTGAGCGCTTCATGAAATCGGGTGGCGCCCTGCCGCCCGACGGCATCAAGATGCTCGGACGCTGGCATACGATCGGCGAGTTGAGCGGCTTTGCGATCGTCGAGTCCGATAGCAGCGCACCGTTGGCTGCGTGGGTGCTCGACTGGGGCGACCTCTTCACGTTCAGGGTAACGCCCGCGCTCACCGACGAGGAACTCGGCGCGGCATTGGGTGCGTTTCAGGCGGGAAAGTGAGAGGATCGTTTCGTGCATCGCGGTCATCGTTCATGCTGATCCGGGCGCGCACGGATTAATCAGGATAACGACATAGTTCACGATGAACGAGCAAACACGACAAGGCATCGCGCAATAGAAAAAAGGACTTACGGTTTTCACCGTAAGTCCTTTTTGTCCATCTGGTCGGGGCGAGAGGATTTGAACCTCCGACCACCTGCACCCCATGCAGGTACGCTACCAGGCTGCGCTACGCCCCGAAAGCAAGAGAGTATAACAGACACTTCTTGCGAATAGAACTGCAACAATCAATCTCGAGACAACAAATCCTTCAATGACCAAGCAGGTCGATCACCTGCAGCAACTCTTTGCGCAACTGATCGACATCCACCGTCGCCGTCGTCGCAGGCTGGACGACCGTCCCTTCGACGACCTCGCCTTCGACTTCCGCACCCTGCCCAGCACCATGCGAATCGAGCCGGTTGCGTGCGCCGTTGATCGTGAAGCCCTGCTCGTACAGCAGCTCGCGGATCCGCCGGATCAGCAGTACTTCATGATGCTGATAGTAGCGGCGATTGCCTCGACGCTTCACCGGCCGCAACTGCGTGAACTCCTGCTCCCAATACCGCAGCACATGCGGCTTCACGCCGCATAGTTCGCTGACTTCACCGATCGTGAAGTAGCGCTTCGCGGGAATCGGAGGCAAGACGACTTTTTCGATCGTCGCTGTCATCGTCAGTTAGCGGTCTGTAGACCGTCGTAGTGGTTGCGCGGGTGCGCGAATGGATCAGCGCGCGAAGCTCTCTTCAGCGCCGTTCTCGACCAGCGCCTTCAGCTTTTGACTTGCATGGAACGTCACGACGCGGCGCGCGGCGATAGGAATCGCCTCGCCCGTTTTTGGATTTCTGCCTGGACGCTGCGGCTTGTCGCGCAACTGGAAGTTGCCGAAGCCGGACAGCTTCACGCTGTCGCCGCTCTCCAGCGCGTCGCGAATCACCTCGAAGAACGCTTCGACCATGTCCTTCGCTTCCCGCTTGTTGAGCCCGACATTGTCGAACAGCAGCTCGGCAAGCTCAGCCTTGGTGAGCGTCGGTGCTTCGGCCGACGCGCTGGAGGTTGAGGTAGGAATATCGCGAATCATGGCGCTACGCTGCGCCGTAAGAAGGGCTTCGAAATCACTCGAGTTCATTTCATTCATATCTGTCAAATGGCGCGTCTACCAGAACGGAACTTGCGGAAAAGCCGTTATCGGTTATCCGCGCAACCGGGCGCCATACACTCGAGCAAGACGATCCACCAAAGTCTGAATGGCCAGATCGACCGTTTCATCCTGAAGGGTCCCACCAGTATCTTGCAAGGTTACACGGAACGCAAGGCTTTTCTCGTGCGCTGCCAGCCCGCCGGAAGTATTTGATTTTGCACGAAATTCATCGAAAAGCGCAACCCTTTGAATGGTCTTGCAAGCCTCTTCCGACAGCGCCTTTTGCATCTCGTCAAAGAGCGCCTGAACTTCGATTTTCTGATCGACGACGATCGCGATATCGCGGCGCACGGGCGGGAACTTCGACACTTCGGTCGGGCTCGGCAGCGCGCGCTGCATCAACGCTTCTGCTTCGACTTCGAACAGGATCGGCGCATGCGGCAGATCGTACTTCTGCATCCAGCGCGGGTGCAGCTCACCGATCCAGCCGATCGCGCGTCCATCGAGTTCGATGCGCGCGCTACGTCCCGGATGCAGCGCCGGATGCTCCGCCTTCACAAAACGCGCGTCAGCGGGTGCGAGCAGCGCTTCGAGGTCGCCCTTCACGTCGAAGAAATCGACGGCACGGGTTTGCGCGCCCCACTGCTCTTCAATCACAGGACCATAGGCCAGCGCGCCGATCATCTTCGGTTGCGCGAAGCCTTCGACAGCCAGTTCGCCCGCCTTGATCGACGCATCCTGCAGGAACACACGTCCTGCTTCGAAGACGCGAATGCGGTCCGCGCGACGGTTCAGGTTGTGGCGCAGCACGCTGATCAGGCTGCCGAAAAGCGTCGTGCGCATCACCGACAGCTGGCTCGCGATCGGATTAAGGAGCTTCACCGGCTTGTCGTTGCCTGCGAAATCCAGTTCCCACTCGGCATCGACGAAGCTGAAGTTCACCGTTTCCGCATAATCGCGAGCGGCGAGTGCGTGACGCAGCGCGTGAATCGAGCGCTGCGTTTCGTTCGTTCGGCGCATTTCGCTGCGAGCAACAGGCGGACGCGCCGGAATCTTTTCGAAGCCGTAAATGCGTGCGACTTCTTCAATCAGGTCTTCTTCGATTTCGATATCGAAGCGGTACGGCGGCGGTGTGACGAGGAAGTCTTCGCCGTCACGCTCGAACGGCAGACCGAGACGCGTGAAAATCTGCGCGATTTCGTCGGCACCGATCGCCACGCCGATGATGCGGTTCGCGCGTGCGACACGCATCTTCACGGGCGCGCGCTTCGGCACGTTGACGATCTGATCGTCGACGGGACCGGCTTCGCCGCCGCAGATGTCGAGAATCAGCTGCGTGATGCGTTCGATGTGCTCGACGGTGGTCGAGTAATCCACACCGCGTTCGAAGCGATGCCCCGCGTCCGTCGAGAAGTTATAGCGACGCGAGCGGCCACGAATGCTATCGGGCCACCAGAAAGCGGCTTCGAGATAGATGTTGGTGGTGTCGAGCGTGACGGCCGTGCTGTCGCCGCCCATGATGCCCGCGAGGCTTTCGATGTGCTGATCGTCGGCGATCACACCGACCGTCTCATCCACTTCGACCGTGTTGCCGTTGAGCAGCTTCAGCGATTCGCCGCGCTTGCCCCAGCGCACATCCATGCTGCCGTGGATCTTGTCCAGATCGAACACGTGCGACGGACGGCCGAGTTCGAGCATCACATAGTTCGAAATGTCGACCAGTGCGGAAATGCTTCGTTGACCGGAGCGTTCGAGACGCTCGACCATCCACGCCGGCGACTTGGCGCGCGCGTTGACGCCACGGATCACACGACCCGAGAAGCGGCCGCACAGGTCCGGCGCCGAGATCTCGACGGGTAACGTTTCATTCAGCTTGACTTCGACAGGCTTGATTGCGAGCGGGCGCAGCGGCGCGCCCGTGATCGCTGCCGTCTCGCGCGCGACGCCGAACACCGACAGGCAATCGGCCTTGTTCGGCGTCAGCTTGATTTCAAACACGGTGTCGTCGAGATTCAGCGTTTCGCGGATATCCTGGCCGATCGGCGTATCTTCCGGCAGGATCATCAGCCCGCTATGATCTTCCGACAGCTTCAGTTCGCGTGCCGAGCACAGCATGCCCTCGCTCTGTACGCCGCGCAGCTTCGACAGCTTGATGGCAAACGGTGCGCCGCCTTCTTCAGCGGGCGGCAGTTGCGCGCCCACCAGCGCGACCGGCACCTTGATGCCGGGCGCCACGTTCGGCGCGCCGCACACGATGTTCAGCGTCGCGCCCGTGCCGGCATCGACCTGACACACGTTGAGCTTGTCCGCGTCCGGGTGCTTGACGACTTCGAGCACGCGGCCCACGACGATCTTCGAGGTCGGCGGCGCCGCGGGACGGAGGTCTTCCACTTCGAGACCAGCCATCGTCAGGGCGTGCGACAGCTCGGCCGTCGTCAGTTGCGGATCGACAAAGGTTCTGAGCCAGGATTCCGGGAATTGCATGGTTCTGTACGTTCTAAACAGGTTGTGTCCGCATCCGGTCAATACGCAGGTATCGAACTGGAGGCGCTGTTTGCATGACGGCTGATATCTTTGCTGATCGCCGTCATGCTCTCGTCGCGTGCTATGACGCTGCTAGTTCGCCTCAGGCGAACTGGCGCAGGAAGCGCAGGTCGTTTTCAAAGAACAGACGCAGGTCCTGAACGCCGTAGCGCAGCATCGTCAGACGCTCGAGGCCGCTGCCGAATGCAAAGCCGATATAACGCTCGGGGTCGAGGCCCATGTTGCGGATCACCGTCGGGTGAACCTGGCCCGAGCCCGAAATTTCGAGCCATTTGCCGGCGTTCTTGCCCTGCTCGAACATCATGTCGATTTCGGCTGATGGTTCGGTGAACGGGAAGTACGACGGACGGAAGCGCACGAGAATGTCGTCGCGCTCGAAGAATTTCTTGAGGAAGTCGGTATAGACGCCCTTCAGGTCGGCGAAGCTGATGTTCTCGTCGATCCACAGGCCTTCGACCTGGTTGAACATCGGCGAGTGCGTCGCATCGCTGTCCACGCGGTACGTGCGGCCAGGCACGATCACCTTGATGGGCGGCGTGTTGGTGCGCGCGTAGCGGACCTGCATCGGGCTGGTGTGCGTGCGCAGCAGCAGCGGACGGCCTTCGGCGTCCTTGCCGTCGACGTAGAACGTGTCCTGCATCGAACGCGCCGGATGGTTTTCCGGGCTGTTCAGCGACGTGAAGTTGTACCAGTCGGTTTCGATTTCGGGGCCGTCGGCCACGTCGAAACCAATGCTGCCAAAAATCTGTTCGACGCGTTCCCACGTGTGCATCACGGGATGCAGGCTACCCGTGCCGGTGCCGCGGCCAGGCAAGGTAACGTCGATGGCTTCAGCGGCGAGACGCTGGTTCAGCAGCGCATCGGCCAGCGCCTGGCGGCGCGCCGTCAGCGCGGCTTCGACCTGCTGCTTGACGATGTTGATCCGCGCGCCTTCCGTTTTGCGCGTTTCGGGATCGAGCTTGCCGAGCCCCTTCAACAGTTCCGTCAATGCGCCCGACTTGCCGAGAAAACGGGCCTTCTCGTTTTCGAGCGTGGTGACGTCGGAGGCTTGTTCAAAGGCGCTTTTTGCGTCGGCGACAATCTGGTCCAGATCCATTGATCCCATCTTTTCAACGTCAGTATTCAATCGAAGTAAAACTGGTTCGACCAACAAAAAAGGGGCTCGGTGAGGAGCCCCGTTTTTGTTGCAGCGTCACCGAGACTACCGGATCTTCGCTGCAACGAACCACGCAGTACTAGATGCTAACAGCGCACTCAGGCTGCAACGGCGGCTTTCACCTGCTTGACGATCGCAGCAAAAGCAGCCTTGTCGAACACAGCCATGTCGGCCAGCACCTTGCGGTCGAGTTCGATCGACGCCTTCTTCAGGCCGTTGATGAACACGCTGTACGTCATGTCGTGCTGACGCACCGCCGCGTTGATACGCGTGATCCACAGTGCGCGGAACACACGCTTCTTGTTGCGGCGATCGCGGTAGGCGTATTGGCCAGCGCGCATGACCGCCTGCTTGGCGATGCGATAGACGTTATTGCGGCGGCCGCGGTAACCCTTGGCCAGATTGATGATCTTCTTGTGGCGGGCCCGTGCGGTAACCCCACGTTTGACTCGAGGCATGTTTCGCTCCTATGAGTGTCGGTTAAGGGTTAGGCGAACGGCAGCATCGCGCGTACGGAGTTCAGATCGGAATCATGAACTGCCGTGGCGCCGCGCAGGTGACGCTTGTTCTTGGTGGTCTTCTTGGTAAGAATGTGGCGCTTGAAGGCTTGACCGCGCTTGACGGTACCGCCCGGACGAACCACGAAGCGCTTTGCAGCGCTCTTCTTGGTCTTCATCTTCGGCATGACAGACAACTCCATTATTTGATGGACATGGGTGTGCGGTTGGCTCAGAAAGCCCTCACCCGCCCTTCGAAACCCACTCCACTTGGTATGCAGACGGCCCGCACTGCTGGCCGCTGCTTTTCGGGAAATGCGTCCACATCAACATTTCCGTGGACGTCATTCCGAAACCTGCTTCGCGTATGCCGCCTGTGACGGCATGCGCTTCAAACTTTCCGACAACCGTGCCGTGCGTTCTGAAACGCGCGGCTAGCGTCTGCTTACTTCTTCTTTTTCGGCGCCAGCACCATGATCATCTGGCGACCTTCCATCTTCGGCATTTGCTCGACCTGACCGACTTCATCCAGATCGGTGCGCAGACGTTCGAGCATGCGCATGCCGATTTCCTGGTGAGCCATTTCGCGGCCACGGAAACGCAACGTGATCTTCGTCTTGTCGCCATCTTCGAGGAAGCGGACGAGGTTGCGCAGCTTGACGTTGTAGTCACCGTCATCCGTACCCGGCCGGAATTTGACTTCCTTGACCTGGATGACTTTCTGCTTGAGCTTGGCCTCGTGCTGCTTCTTCGCTTCCTGGTATTTGAACTTGCCGTAGTCCATCAGGCGGCAGACCGGCGGAACCGCTTGCGGCGCGATTTCTACCAGATCCACGTCCTGCTGTTCCGACAGGCGGAAAGCATCAGCGAGTTTTACGATGCCGAGCGGTTCGTTGTCGACTCCGACCAGACGCACTTCAGGTGCAGTGATTTCACCGTTGATGCGATGCGCAGACTTATCAGTAGCGATGTTACGTTTCCTCTAAAAATTAAAAAAACGAGCCGCGCTGCCTGGTGGTTAGTTGAACGTCTGTACGTCCTGACGCAGACGCTCGCTGAAGGCATCGAGGGACATCACGCCCAGATCGACGCCGCCACGGGCACGCACGGCTACCGTTTGTGCATCACGCTCCTTGTCACCGACGACCAGCAAATACGGGACCTTTTCCAGCGTGTGCTCGCGTATTTTATAGCTAATCTTCTCATTGCGCAAATCGGCCTCCACTCTAACCCCTTGTTTTTGCAACGATTGGGCCAGAGATTGTGCGTATTCCGCCTGACTTTCCGCGATATTCATCACGACAACCTGCATCGGCGCCAGCCACGCGGGCATTGCACCAGCATGGTGCTCGATCAGAATACCGAGGAAACGCTCCATTGATCCGACGATTGCACGGTGCAGCATGATCGGACGGCGGCGGCTGTTGTCCTCCGCGACGTACTCAGCGCCGAGGCGTTCAGGCAGCACCATGTCGAGCTGCAGCGTGCCGCACTGCCACGAACGGCCGAGCGCGTCCTTGATGTGGTACTCGACCTTCGGACCGTAGAACGCGCCTTCGCCCGGCAACTCTTCCCAGGTCACGCCGCACGCGGTCAGCGCATCACGCAACCCTTGCTCGGCGCGATCCCAAATTTCATCCGTACCTGCACGTGCGTCCGGACGCAGCGAGAGCTTGATTTCGACGTTATCGAAGCCGAAGTCCTTATACACGCTCATTGCCAGCGTATTGAACGCGATCGATTCGCTGATGAACTGATCTTCGGTACAGAAAATATGCGCATCGTCCTGGACGAAGCCGCGCACGCGCATCAAACCATGTAGCGCGCCCGACGATTCGTTCCGATGGCATGAACCGAACTCGGCATAGCGCAGCGGCAGATCGCGGTACGAACGCAGGCCGTGATTGAACACCTGCACGTGACCCGGGCAGTTCATCGGCTTGATTGCGTAGTCGCGCTTTTCCGACTCCGTCGTGAACATGTTTTCACGATAGTTCTGCCAGTGACCGGACGCCTCCCACAGCGAGCGGTCCATGATCATCGGCGTTTTGATCTCGAGATAGCCGGCGTCGTTCACGCGACGGCGCATGTACTGCTCGACCTGCTGCCACAGCGTCCAGCCGCGCGGATGCCAGAACACCATGCCGGGCGACTCATCCTGCATGTGGAACAGGTCGAGTTGCTTGCCGAGCTTGCGGTGGTCGCGCTTTTCCGCCTCTTCGAGCATGTGCAGGTACGCGTCCTGGTCTTCCTTCTTCGTCCAGGCCGTGCCGTAGATACGCTGCAGCTGCTCGTTCTTCGAGTCGCCGCGCCAGTAAGCACCCGCGACCTTCATCAGCTTGAAGACCTTCAGCTTGCCCGTCGACGGCACGTGCGGGCCGCGGCAGAGATCGGTGAAACCGCCGTGCGAGTACAGCTTGATGTCATCGCTGGCGGGAATCGATTCAATGATTTCGGCCTTGTACTTCTCGCCGATACTCTTGAAGTACTCGACCGCCTCGTCGCGCGACACCACGCGACGCGACACCTGCTCGTCCTTCTTCGCGAGCTCCTGCATGCGCTTTTCGATCTTCTCGAGATCTTCGGGCGTGAAGGGACGGCTATACGAGAAGTCGTAGTAAAAGCCGTTATCGATTACCGGCCCGATCGTCACCTGCGCTTCGGGGAAGAGATTTTTCACCGCGTACGCGAGCAGGTGCGCCGTCGAGTGGCGAATGATGTCGAGGCCATCGGCATCCTTGTCCGTGACGATCGCAAGCGACACATCGTGATCGATCAGCGCGGACATATCGACGAGCTCACCGTCGATCTTGCCACCGAGCGCCGCCTTCGCGAGACCGGGGCCGATCGAGGCCGCCACTTCGGCGACGGTCACGGGATGCTCGTACTGTCGAACAGAACCATCGGGCAGTCGTATCGAAACCATTGCGTTCTCCGTCATGCCGGCCGGCGGCGGCACAGGCAACAAGCCATTAAAAAAATCGACCAAAAAAAATGCGGCCCCGCTTTCGAGGGGCCGCATTCGTATTCCTGCTAACTACTGCAAACACAAGGGCGAAATTGGTCCTCGACTAGCGTCGCTCCGAAACTGTTCCGGTCAACGTTCGCGGTGTCATAACCATGTTCGCTTTGTTCGCTCTTTGCGCCGAGGCGCTCATTGCAACTCGCGTTTGCGAAACCTCGGCAAACCGAAGCTTCTGATTCGTTGGTAGGCTCGATTGGACTCGAACCAACGACCCCCACCATGTCAAGGTGGTGCTCTAACCAGCTGAGCTACGAGCCTAGAGAAACGAGATTATATGGAGCCCACAGAAAGTTGGCAAGTGTTTTTATGCGGAGACATCAAAATTCCGATGCCGCCTCCGCGCAAGAGCCTACACCTTCACTTGCGCATGGCCCTGACGACGCCCGTCACTTCGCCGAGCATCGCGCACGCACGCTGGATCTGCGCCGCGCTCGATACTTCGACAGTGAATTGCATGAACGCCGCGTTGCGCCGCGACTGCGTCTTCACGCCGACCACATTCATCTTCTCGCGCGCGAAGACTTCGGAGATATCGCGCAGCAGACCTTGACGGTCGGTCGCTTCGATCGACAGATCAACGGGATAGACCGACTTGCCTCGCCCACTCATCACATCCGCGGACCACGCGGTTTGCAGCACGCGCTCGGGCGCACGCTCGGCCATGCGCAGGAACGTGGGGCAGTCGCTGCGATGAATCGACATGCCTTTGCCGCGCGTGACGAAACCCGCTATGTCGTCAGGCGGCGCCGGGCGGCAGCAGCGCGCGAGTTGTGTGAGCAACGCGTCGACGCCCACCACCAGCACGCCCGTCGACGCGCCATGCGCGACGCTCGCGCCGCTACTGCGCTTCTCGAACTGCTCGGGCGCTTCGACGACAGGCTCGGCCGGCGGCGCATCGCTCAGCGCCTGCTCGACGAGCCGCAAGCTGAACTCTTCCTTGCCGACCACCGAGAACAGATCGTCGGTGGACTTGAAGCCGAGCTTCGCAGCCAGCTGATCGAGATTGACCGAAGTCTTGCCCTCGCGCTGCAAGGTCTTTTCGACCATCGCGCGGCCCGTGGCGATGTTCTCCTGCACGTCGACCGCGTTGAACCACGCGCGCACCTTCTGGCGCGCGCGATTGCTTTGCAGATAACCAAGCTGCGGATTAAGCCAGTCGCGTGAAGGACCGCCCTCTTTCACCGCAACGATCTCGACCGTTTGCCCGTTCTGCAACGGCGTATTCAGCGGCACCATCGCGCCATCGACGCGCGCGCCACGGCAACGGTGGCCCAGCTCGCTGTGCAGGTGATACGCGAAGTCGAGCGGCGTCGCGCCTTGCGGCAGCGGAATCACACGAGCCTGCGGGGTGAGCACATAGATATGATCGTCGTCGAGCGTGGCCTGACGAAGCTGTTCCCACGGCTTGACTATGCCCTTCTCGCCCGGCTTGCCTTCGGAAACATCGTCTTTCCAGGCGAGCAGTTGACGCAGCCACGCGATCTTCTCGTCGTACTTCTCGCTGGCGCTGAATTGCCCGCCGTAGCCACGCGCACCTGCTTCCTTGTAGCGCCAGTGCGCGGCCACGCCATACTCGGCGAACTGATGCATCTCCTGCGTGCGGATCTGCACTTCGAACGCGCGACCGTCGTCGCCGATCACCACCGTATGCAGCGACTTGTAGCCATTCGGCTTGGGCCGCGAGATGTAGTCGTCGAATTCTTTCGGCACCGGCTGCCACAGGTTGTGCACGATGCCGAGCACCGTATAGCAATCCTTGATGTCCGGCACGATGACGCGAAATGCGCGCACATCGTAAAGCTCGGAGAAATCGAGCTCCTTGCCGCGCATCTTGCGCCAGATGCTGTAGATATGTTTTGGCCGGCCACTCACCTCGGCGTTGATATGCGCCGCAGCCAGCTCGTTCTGCAGCCGCGCGATCGCCTCGGACACATATGTTTCGCGCTCGACGCGTTTCTCGTCGAGCAGCTTCGCGATGCGCTTGTAGGTTTGCGGCTCTTCGAAGCGGAACGCGAGATCTTCGAGTTCCCACTTCAATTGCCAGATGCCGAGCCGGTTCGCGAGCGGCGCGTAGATATCGAGCGTCTCGCGCGCGACATCGGGTGTTGGCGTGATCTTCGCCGCAGCGTAATAGCGCAGCGATTGCAGGCGCGAAGCCAGCCGGATCAGCACGACGCGAATATCTTGCGCGAATGCGAGCAACATCTTGCGCAGCGCTTCGACCTGGGCGCGGCGCGCGGCCTGCGCATCGCGGCCCGCTTCGGGCATTGCATTCTGCGCTGCGCGCATGCTCACCGTGCCTAGCCGCAGCAGCTTGCGCACGTCGCCGACCAGTTGCGCGACTTCCTCACCGAAGTTGTCGGCGATGGTCTGCTCGGGATTCTCCAGATGCGGCGTCAGCGAAAACAGTGCCGCTGCCACGACAGCAGACGGATCGACGTTGAGCGTGCGCATAATGGACGCCGTGCCCGCCGCGTGATCCGCGAGCAATTCGCCCGATGACAGGCGTGCGTCGCCCGCGTGCTCACGCACGAACGCGAGCGCGTCGTCAAAGGACGGCGTCGGATGCGGAGCGGTCGTGACAGTATCGGTGTTCATCATGCGGCGGCCCGCGCGACGCGCGGGCGAGTCTGGCGAATACTTGAAACGCGAGTGATGTATTTAGCTGCGCTGCGCAGCAACGACGACCACTTCGACGAGGCACTTCGGATTAGCAAGCTTCGCCTCGACAGTGGCACGCGGCGGCGTGTTGCCCTGCGCGACCCACTCGTCCCACGCGGCGTTCATGCCGGCGAAATGCACCATGTCCGAGATATAGATCTGCACCGACAGCAGCAGCGACTTGTCGCTGTTGACTTCACCGAGCAGGCGGTCGATGTGGCCGAGCACTTCGCGCGTCTGACCGACGATGTCCTGGTCAGTGTCTTCGGCAATCTGGCCAGCCAGATAAACCGTGCCGTTGTGCACAGCCGTTTCCGAAAGACGCTTGCCGACGTGGTGACGAATGACTGCCATGGAAATTCCTGTCCGTTGAGAATGAAAAAATACGACGCTGCGCAACGATGCGTGTTGCATCCACTCACGCGGGCAAACCCACTTTGGAGTTCTGCCCAACGCCGCCGCGCCAATCTCATATTATGACGCGTCAGCGCCGCCCCCGAGAAAGAACCGTTTCGCAATGTCGATCTGATCAGGAGAAAGGAACGCCGGCGCATGGCCCACCCCGGGGATTTCGACGCTCGACACGTTACGTCCCTTCTCTTTCATCTGCACGACGGTTTCGGGCGAGAGCAGATCCGATTGCGCGCCGCGCACGACGAGCACGGGGCCTTCAATGGCGGCGAAAGACTGCCACAGCGCCGCCTCGCCAAGCGCCACCATTTCAGGCGTGGTCTTCGTGAACGGCTCGGCGATGCGCGGATCGTAACGAAAGCGCCAGGCGCCATCACGCTCATGCACGAGCGGCGTATTGATCTCGCGCCACTCTTCCGGCGTCAACGGACCGAACGATTGCGCGAGCAGCGCGGCGTGATCGATTGCCTCCTGCTGCGTGGCAAACGACACAGGCTGCCCCAGATAACTGCCAATACGTTCGATCGCGCCAGGCTCTACATGCGGGCCGACATCGTTGACGATCATCTTGCGGATGGGCGAATCCTTCAACCCGGCGAACGCCATGCCGATCAGCCCGCCCATCGACGTGCCGAACCAGTCCACCGATTCCACGCCGAGCCGCGCGACGAGCGTGACCATGTCGCCCACGTACTGCGGGATCATGTAGTAACTGGGGTTGGCGAGCCACGAAGACAAGCCTCGCCCGACCACATCCGGGCACACCACGCGATACGTCGACGACAGCGCCACCGCGAGCCTGTCGAAATCGCGCCCCGAGCGCGTGAGGCCATGCACGCAGACCAGCACGCGCGGGTTGTCTGGCGCGCCCCATTCGGTGTACGCGATGCGGTGCAGGCCCGCAGGACTCGCGCATTGCACGTAGCGCTGACGGGGCGTGGCGGAATCGAGTGCGGGCGTAGCAGCGACAGACGTGGCGACAGGCGTGGCGGTCATCAGGATTCCCTCGATCGAAGTCAAGCGGCGTGCAACGCTGCACGGAACACGATCGATTCTAAACCGCTTCGCCGCCACGGCTCATCGGTCGAACGGCATAGGACAAAATCACAAACGCCAAAAAGAAAAACGGGTGCGACCTGCATCGCACCCGTTTCACGATCATCGAATCCAGCCAGACGCTGGACCGCGAAAATCAGCCCACAGCGCTCGTATCGAGCGGCGCACCCGTCTTCGCCTTGATCTCGTCGACGGTGACGCCGTCGGCCAGTTCGACCAGCTTCAGACCGCCATCGACCACGTCGATCACGCCCAGATCCGTGATGATGCGATCGACCACGCCCACGCCCGTCAGCGGCAGCGTGCATTCTTCGAGAATCTTGTGCTGGTCGCCCTTCGCGACGTGCTCCATCAGCACGACGACCTTCTTCACGCCCGCGACGAGGTCCATCGCGCCGCCCATGCCCTTGATCATCTTGCCGGGGATCATCCAGTTCGCCAGATCGCCCTTCTTGCTGATCTGCATGGCGCCGAGGATGGCCAGGTTGATGTGGCCGCCGCGGATCATCGCGAACGAATCGGCCGACGAGAAAATCGACGAGCCCGGCAGCGTCGTCACCGTCTGCTTGCCGGCGTTGATGAGATCGGCGTCCACTTCGTCTTCATACGGCGACGGGCCGATGCCGAGCAGGCCGTTTTCCGATTGCAGCCACACTTCCATGCCGGCCGGCACGTGGTTGGCGACGAGCGTCGGCAGGCCGATGCCCAGGTTCACATAGAAGCCGTCCTGCAGTTCCTGCGCCGCGCGCGCGGCCATCTGGTCACGATTCCAAGCCATGGTTATTCTCCTTTCGCGCGGACGATGCGTTGTTCAATGCGTTTTTCCGGGTTCGCGTTCAGCACGATGCGCTGCACGAAAATGCCCGGCGTGTGGATTGCGTCCGGATCGAGCTCGCCCGTCTCGACGATCTCCTCGACTTCCACCACCGTGATCTTGCCCGCCATCGCGCACATCGGGTTGAAGTTGCGCGCGGTGCGGCGATAGATCAGGTTGCCCGACTTGTCGGCCTTCCATGCCTTGACGAGCGCGACGTCGGCCGTCAGCGAGTGTTCGAGCACGTAATGGTTTTCGCCGAACTGACGCGTTTCCTTGCCGTCCGCGATGATCGTGCCGTAGCCCGTGTTCGTGAAGAACGCCGGAATGCCCGAGCCGCCCGCGCGCAGCTTTTCGGCCAGCGTGCCTTGCGGCGTGAATTCCAGTTCGAGTTCGCCCGCCAGATACTGGCGCTCGAATTCCTTGTTCTCGCCGACGTACGACGAGATCATTTTCTTGATCTGGCGCGTTTCCAGCAGCAGGCCGAGGCCGAAACCGTCGACACCCGCGTTGTTGCTGATGCAGGTGATGCCCTTGACGCCCGAATCGCGCAGCGACGCGATCAGCGCTTCGGGGATGCCGCACAATCCAAAGCCGCCGACGGCAAACGTCTGGCCGTCCTTGACGATGCCTTCGAGCGCGGCCGCCGCGCTTGCGTAGACTTTATTCATCAGTGTGTCCCTTCCTTGACTGGATTTCCGAAATACGGATTGGTGCGACGCCGTTCTTATGTCGACTGGGCGCTGCGGGCGAGGCCCGAAACGCCATTCTAGTCATCTGCGGCGAATGGTGGCGCGACTCGTGCAAAACCTTGCGAACAGGTGCTCGAGCACGCCAGCCGAGCATCTTGTGATGTGCCGAAAGGGTACGATGCGACGGCCTTGCGGCACAATACGCAAAAATACATAAGTATTCGTACCGCATCCCGTCGCCGCCTTCGCTGAATTCATGCCTGCTCTGGATTATCAAACCGCCTTTCACCTCGCGCCAATCGGCCTCGTGCTGTCGCGCGAACGGATCATCGAAGACTGCAACGACCAGCTGGCCGCGATCTTCGGCCGCTCGCGCGAGTCGTTGCTGGGACAATCGTTCGCCGTGCTGTATCCGTCGCCGGACGAGTTCGAGCGGATCGGCGCGCGCATTCCACCCATCATGACGGCGCAAGGCAGTTACGCCGACGACCGCATCATGAAGCGCGCGAATGGCGAGCTGTTCTGGTGCCACGTGACGGGCCGCTCGCTCGATCTGTCGATCCCGCACGCAGCGGGCGTCTGGACCTTCGAGGACCTGAGCGCGACGCGGCGGGTCGCCGTCGAACTGACGCCGCGCGAACGCGAAATTGCCGCGCAACTGGTAACGGGAAAAACGAGCAAGCAGATCGGGCGGATTCTCGACATCAGCTCGCGCACTGTCGATGTGTATCGCGCGCGGTTGATGCGCAAATACGGCACCGGGAACGCGACGGAACTGCTGCAGCGGCTGCTGGGGAACTGACTTCTGAAGCGTTTTGGCGCCGGCACGGAAGGCCGACGCGCGAGGTCTTCGCTATATGACGGAAGGCGTTCAGGCCTTCACGAGATGCGCGTGTTCGATCGTCGAGCGCAGCAGATCGGGAATCGGCACCGACTTGCCGGCCGCGTAATCGATCCATACGCATTTCGCATTGCCGCGTGCGTACAGCGTGTTCGGATCGTCGGCGCGGAACAGTTCGAAGCCGGTGTCGAAGCTGCTGCGGCCCGGCGTGCCGACCGTCATGCGGCCAATCACATCGCCCGGATAGTGCAGCTGCTTCAGAAACTCCATCGACGCATTGACGATCACGGGCCCTTGCCCTTCGCCATTGCCGCCGGCAATGCCCAGTTGCTCGAACCAGGAAATCCGCACCTGCTCCATGTAGCGGAAATAGACCGTGTTGTTCACATGGCCGAACGCGTCCATGTCGCCCCAACGGATCGGCATCGACATCTCAAAAACGGGGTGGTAATCACTCATTGCGCTCATTGCACTTCTTCTACGGTTTGAATCGGGAAAAACAGGATAGCCGGCGCCGCGCCCGCAGGCACGGCAGCCATGTTGGATCGTGCAACCTGCCGCGTGACGCGGACGTTGCACACGGCTGTCAATGATCGCGCGTTTCGCGATTTTCTGCTGTGAACACCGCGAAACGCCTGGCGGATCGGGTTACGACAGCCCGAAGCCGTCGTCGGCAGCAATCACCGAGCCGTTGATGAACTGCGATTCGTCAGCGGCCAGCAGCAGCAACAGCCCGTCGAGATCTTCCGGCTTGCCGACGCGATGTCGCGGCAGCATCGACACCAGTTTCTGCCCCTGATCGGTCGACCAGTGATGATGATTGATCTCGGTATCGATATAGCCCGGGCAGATCGCGTTCACATTGATGCCGTGGCGGCCCCATTCCTGCGCCATCGCTTTTGTCATATGCACGACGGCCGCCTTGCTCATCGAATAAAGCCCGATCTGCGGCAGCACCCGCAAGCCCGCCACCGACGCGATATTGATGATCCGGTACGGCGGCTTGTTCCCGCCGACGCCCCGCATGATCATCCGCTTGGCCACTTCCTGCGCGACGAAAAAGGCGCCGCGCGTGTTCGTGTCGAACACGTATTCGAAGTCGGCGGGCGTCACGTCGGTCAGCTTCTGCGTGGTCGAGACGCCCGAATTGTTGACGAGGATATCGATCGTGCCCGCCTCGGTCTCGGCGTGCGCGACGGCCGACTTGATGCTCTGGTAATCGGTCACGTCGAGCGACACGACCGCCGCCGCGCCGCCCGATGCCTCGATCTCGGCGCGCAATTCCTTCAGGCGTTCGATTCGTCGGCTTGCCAGCACGACCTTGGCGCCCGCCTGCGACAGCACCATGGCAAACCGCTTGCCGAGTCCACTCGAGGCGCCCGTAATCAGCGCGACCTTGCCTTCCAGATTGATCGAACGGCCCATTGTCGTTTTCCTTGGTACGTGGATGTGACGGGGACGGCCGGCCGGCGCGCAGCGCCTGACATCGGTTGAAATCCCAGTTCACAATAATAGAACGATCGTGCTAATCTTGCCTCATTGTGTTGCAGTGCAGGGATCGTTCAATGACAATACGATCCCGAAAAAAGCATTCTAACGGTAAGAGGAGCATCAATGACCCCCGCAAGTCTGATCGAGCAATTCGGCCCGCGCGAGTCGATGGAATATGACGTCGTGATCGTCGGCGGCGGCCCGGCGGGCCTGTCGGCGGCCATTCGCCTGAAGCAGCGTGCCGCGGAAAAAGGCGTCGAAATCGGCGTCTGCGTGCTCGAAAAAGGCTCGGAAATTGGGGCGCATATCCTCTCGGGCGCCGTGATGGACCCACGCGCCATCAACGAACTGATCCCGGACTGGAAGGAAAAAGGCGCGCCGCTGGACGTCGAGGTGACGGAAGACCGCTTCCTTTTCCTCAACGAAACGGGCGCGAAATCGGTGCCGAACTGGGCGCTGCCGGATAACTTCAAGAATCACGGCAACTATGTGATCTCGCTGGCGAATGTGACGCGGTGGCTGGGTCAGCAGGCCGAAGCGCTGGGCGTCGAGATTTTTCCGGGTTTTGCGGCGGCTGAAGTGCTCTACAACGACGACGGCTCGGTCAAGGGCGTCGCGACGGGCAATCTTGGCATCGGCAAGGACGGCGAGCCGACGGAAAACTTCCAGCTCGGCATGGAACTGCATGCCAAGTACACGCTGTTCTGCGAAGGCGCGCGCGGGCATCTGGGCCGTCAGCTGTCGGACACGTTCAAGCTGCGCGACGGCGCCGATCCGCAGGTCTACGGCATCGGCATCAAGGAACTGTGGGAAATCGATCCGTCGAAGCACAAGCCGGGGCTCGTGATCCACACGGCTGGCTGGCCGCTCGACTCGCAAACGTACGGCGGCTCGTTCCTGTATCACATCGACAACAATCAGGTGATGGTTGGTTTTGTGGTCGGTCTGGGCTACTCGAATCCGTATCTGTCGCCGTTTGAAGAGTTCCAGCGCTA
This sequence comes from Burkholderia sp. Ac-20365, assembly GCF_017104715.1. Taxonomy (GTDB): domain Bacteria; phylum Pseudomonadota; class Gammaproteobacteria; order Burkholderiales; family Burkholderiaceae; genus Paraburkholderia. Next base: position 25,356 of record NZ_JAAGPI010000009.1, on the reverse strand, counting down.
CAAGACGCATCCGGAAATCCGCAAGTTCCTCGAAGGCGGCAAACGCGTGTCGTACGGCGCGCGCGCGATCACGGCAGGTGGCCTGATGTCGCTGCCGAAGCTCGTTTTCCCGGGCGGCGCACTGGTTGGCGACGATGCGGGCTTCCTGAACGCATCGCGGATCAAGGGTTCGCACGCGGCGATCAAGACAGGCATGCTAGCCGCCGACGCCGCATTCGACGCCGTGCAGGCTGGTCGTAACAGCGATGAACTGACCGCGTATCCCGAGTCGTTCAAGACGTCGTGGCTGCACACCGAGCTTTACCGCGCGCGAAATTTCAAGCAGTGGATGAGCAAGGGCCTCTATCTCGGCACGCTGATGGTCGGTATCGAACAGAAGCTGATGGGCGGCAACGTGCCATGGACGCTGCATCACCAGCACTGGGACCATCAGATGCTGAAACCTGCGTCGCAGTGCAAGCCGATCGAGTATCCGAAGCCCGATGGCAAGCTGACGTTCGACCGGTTGTCGTCCGTGTTCATCTCGAACACGAACCACGAAGAGAATCAGCCGGCTCACCTGACGCTCAAGGATCCGACGGTGCCCGTGAAGGTGAACCTGCAGACGTACGCAGGCCCCGAAAGCCGCTACTGCCCCGCCGCAGTCTACGAGTTCGTGAAGAACGACGACGGCAGCGAACGCCTCGTGATCAATGCGCAGAACTGCGTGCACTGCAAAACCTGCGATATCAAGGATCCGACGCAGAACATCGTGTGGGTGACGCCTGAAGGCGGGGGCGGCCCGAACTATCCGAACATGTGATACTCGTCGCATCACCTGTAAAGCAGAACGCCGCTCGTTGAGCGGCGTTTTCGCTTGCAGGCCCGGCAATGCACGCCGGCCTACGCCGCCAGCGCTTCCAGCCGCGCGCGCACGCGTTCGAGCACGGGCGGCCAAGCACCAACTGACGGCTGACGAAACAGCTCGACCGTCTGATACCACGGCGTGCGCTCCGTCTCGTCGCCCCAGAACCACGCCGACACATGATCGAGCATCAGCCAGGTCGGCACGCCGAGCGCGCCCGCCAGATGCGCAGGACCGCTGTCGATGGTGACGAGCGCATCGAGATTCACGAGCAACGCGGCGACATCGTCGAAACCCCCGGTGAATTGCGGCGTCAGATCAGCGATGTCCATGCCTTGTCCGCGCCATTGCCCGACCGTCTGCTCACGCCCCGGCGAGATCGCGAAGAACGACACACCGGGCACGTCGAGAATCTGCGCGATCTCGCCAGCGGGGATCGAACGCCGCCGGTCGCGAATGTGATCGGGATTGCCGTTCCACACCAGCCCGACCTTTTTGTTTCCTGCCACGGTGACGGCCTCGACGCGATCACGCCACGCCGCTGCGAGCGTCGGATCGGCGCTCAGATACGGCCGCCCCCAGACAGAAGGATCGTTGATGCCAACGCGCAGCGGCAGGCTCATCAGCCCGCAGTGATAGTCGGGCTTCGTGTCGAGGCTCGTCTCAATCGTGACGCCATCGGGTAGCATGCGCTCAAACAGGTGCTGCATCGGCCCCGCGTAACCGAAGATCACGCGCCCGCCTTCGTGTTGCGCCCGTTCCGCAAGCAACGACAGAAAACGCACCGACCACAGACAGTCACCATTGCCCTGCTCACCATAGACGATGAGCGTCTTGCCCGCCAACGATTCACCGCGCCAGTTCGGACTGAGTGCCGACAGCGCGGCCCTCGCGGCGTTCGAATCGTGCGCAAAAGCGATGCGCGCCTCATAGTCGAGCCAGCCTTGCGCGTAACGGCCGGAGCGCACTTCCAGTTCCGACAGATCGAACAGCGCATGCGCGTTGTTCGGCGCTAGCTCGAGCACACGGCGCAGTAACGCTTCCGCTTCACCGACGCGGCCCTGCTCCTTGCTGCACAACGCGAGCTTGTGCAGCACGACGTGGTTGCCTGGCGCCGCGCGTGCGGCTTCGTGCAGCAGACGTTGTGCTTCCGCGAAATCGTCGCGATCCTGAGCGGCAGCCGCGCGCCAGACAAGTGCATTCGCGTCGTTCGCGTCACGCGCGAGCAGAAGTTCGGTGGAGGATTCGACGAGCGCCCAGTCGCGCAGAATGAAAGCCGTCTGCGCGATGTCGTGCAAAAGTCTCGCGTTGCAGTTCGCGTCGAGCCGGTACGCTCGCACAAGCGCATCGAGGGCTTCGCGCAGGCGCGCCTTGTCGCCGTTCGCGCCTTGTAACAGCGCGTTGCCGAGCGCGAACCAGTCGGTCGCGACGGCATCGGGTAGCGCCGTGCGCGCGCGCAGCGGCGCAAGCGGGTCGGCGGTGATCGGATCGTTATCGTTCATGTTGACCGCCGCATCGAAAACAGGCGAACCCGCCGGATGGCATTCGACCTTACGGTGCGCTGGCAGCGATCTTCGGCGTATCGACAGCAACGTCGCCGCATTGCGCGCGGTGGCGCAGCGCGTGATCGATCAGCACGAGCGCGAGCATCGCTTCGGCGATCGGCGTTGCGCGAATGCCGACGCACGGATCGTGACGTCCGAACGTTTCGACGACAGCCGGCTGGCCGTTCTTGTCGATCGAACGGCGCGGCGTACGGATACTCGAAGTCGGTTTGATCGCGATCGATACCGTGATGTCCTGCCCCGTCGAAATGCCGCCGAGCACGCCGCCCGCATGATTGCCGACGAAGCCTTCCGGCGTCAGTTCGTCGCCATGCACGGAACCGCGCTGCCGCACGCTTTCGAAACCCGCGCCGATCTCGACACCCTTCACCGCGTTGATGCCCATCATGGCGTGCGCGATATCGGCGTCGATCCGGTCGAACAGCGGCTCACCAAGACCCACCGGCACGCCCGAAGCGACCACGTTGATACGCGCACCGATCGAGTCGCCGTCCTTGCGCAGCGCGTCCATATATTCTTCGAGCTGCGGCACGATATCCGCATTCGGCACGAAGAACGGGTTCTCGCGCACCTGTTGCCAGTCGACGAACGGCACGTCGATCTCGCCGAGCGCCGCCATATAGCCGCGCACTTCCGTGCCGAACTTCTCGCGCAGCCATTTCTTGGCGACGGCGCCCGCTGCCACCGTCGGCGCCGTCAGTCGTGCGGATGAACGCCCGCCGCCGCGATAGTCGCGAATGCCGTATTTTTGCCAGTAGGTGTAGTCCGCGTGACCGGGACGGAACGTGTCGGCGATGTTGCCGTAGTCCTTGCTGCGCTGGTCGGTGTTGCGGATCAAAAGCGCGATGGGCGCGCCCGTCGTCTTGCCCTCGAACGTGCCCGAGAGAATCTCGACCTTGTCCTCTTCCTGGCGCTGCGTCACGTGGCGCGACGTGCCGGGCCGGCGGCGATCGAGTTCGAACTGGATGTCGGCTTCGACGAGCGACATGCCCGGCGGGCAGCCGTCGATTACACAGCCGATAGCCGGGCCGTGAGATTCGCCGAAGGTCGTGACTGTGAAGAGCGTACCGAGGGTATTGCCGGACATGGGCGTCGTCCAAAGAAATGCGGGGAGAACGTCATTATGCCAGCCCGGCCGCACTGGCGTGGCGCGCGGCGGGCCGGCCGGAGGTGATAGGACGGATGGACGAAGCGTCGCGCCCTCTGCAGACCGGCGAGCGCGGGCCGCGTCACTTTCGTGCGCCGCGCAGTTCCGTCACGATTTGTTGCAGGTGTTCCGGCGACGCGTCGCCCGGTTCGAGCGGCTCGCCGACCGCCAGTGTCAGTCGGCTCATCACGCCCTTCTGGAGCGGCCGGGGAAAGCGCGCATCCGTGTTGCGCGACCAGTAGCTGCCCCACAGGCCGCGCAGCGCCATCGGCACGACGGGCGCGGGCTTGCGCTGAAGAATCTCCGTCACGCCGTGGCGAAACGGATTCATCTCGCCGGTTTTCGTCAGCTTGCCTTCGGGAAAAATACAGACGAGATCGCCTTCGTCGAGTGCTTTCGCGCAGCTGTCGTAGGCGCGCTTCAGTAGTTCGGCGTCTTCGTGCGCGGGCGCAATCGGAATCGCCTTGGCGTGTCTGAAGAGCCAACCCACGAATGGCGTGCGGAAAATCCGGTGGTCCATCACGAAGCGGATCGGCCGCGGGCTCTCTGCCATGATCACGATCGCGTCGACAAAGCTCACGTGATTGCACACCAGTACGGCCGCGCCCTCTTCCGGAATACGCTCGGCGTGCACGAGGCGGATCCGGTAGAACGTGTGCACGAGCAGCCACGCGACGAAGCGCAGCAGGAACTCGGGCACGAGCGAATAGATGTAGACGGCCACGACCACGTTGAGCAGCGCCGTGACGAGAAACAGCCCCGGAATGCCCACACCCGCCGACGTCAGCGCGACAGCCATCAGCGCCGACACGATCATGAACAGCGAGTTGAGGATATTGTTCGCCGCGATGATCCGCGCGCGATGGCTCGGCTGGCTGCGGCTCTGGATCAGCGCGTAGAGCGGCACGCTGTAGAACCCGCCGAACATGGCGAGCAGGAACAGGTCAGCCAGCACGCGCCAGTGCGCGGGCAACGCCATGAATTCGCCGACCGTCTGCAGATGTCCCACGCCCGGCAGCGAGTGGCTCGCGAAAAACAGATCGATCGCGAACACGCTAATGCCGATCGAACCGAGCGGCACAAGCCCAATCTCGATGCGCTTCTTCGACAGCCGCTCGCACAGCAGCGAGCCCGTGCCGATGCCGATCGAAAACGTCGCGAGCAGCACCGTCACGACGTCGGGATTGGCGGACAGCACCTCTTTCGCGAAGCGAAAGAAGGACGAGAGAAACGTCGCGCCGACGAACCACAACCAGGAAATGCCGAGCAGGCTCAGAAACACCGTCCGGTTCTGATGCGCGAGTTTCAGATTGCGCCAGGTTTCGCTAACCGGATTCCAGTTGATGCGCAGGTCGGGTTGAGACGGCGTCGACGGCGGCACGAAGCCCGACGCTGCACGCCCGATCAGCGCGATCGCCACGCAACTGAACGCGAGGATTGTCGCGCCATGCACGTTCGAGCCCGCGGCCGCCCCGCCCAGAATCGTGCCGAGCAGAATCGCGACGAACGTGCCCATTTCGACCATGCCGTTGCCGCCCACCAGTTCCGACTTTTCCAGATGCTGCGGCAAATATGCGTATTTGACGGGACCGAACACTGTCGAATGGACGCCCATCAGGAACGTGCAGAGATACAGCAGCGTGGCATTGTGCAGCCAGAAACCCGCGCCGCCGACCAGCATCACGCCGATCTCGAACGTCTTCACGAAGCGCGTGAGCATCGCCTTGTCGTACTTGTCGGCGACCTGGCCGGAGGTCGCCGAGAACAGGACGAAGGGCAGAATGAAGATCGCGGAAATCAGAAAGGCGGCGGTATCCGCGTTGACGCCTGAGAAGCGCGCGGCCTGAAACGTGACGAGCGACGTGAAGCCGATCTTGAACACGTTGTCGTTCATCGCGCCGAGGAACTGCGTCCAGAAGAACGGCGCAAAACGGCGCTCGCGCAGCAGACGGAACTGCGAGCCGTGCTCGCGCTCGGTGCGCCTTGCGCGTTGGGCAGCAGACAACGGACGGTCGCTCATGGGCACGTTGATATCAGGCAGGTTCCGCCCGGCTTCACAGCCGCTTTGCCGGGCGCCGGATCGCGGGATCGGCGGACATAAAAAAAGCGCTCGCTGGTTGCGCGCGCTTCGAGGATGGTGCGTTCATGCAGATGCGGCATGCCGGCAGGTTTCGCCCGGAAACGGGAGTCGTAAGCCGGCAGCGAGCCGCGCTCAGCGCGACGGCTGCTCCTGCTGCGGCTCGTCTTCGGCGGGCCAGTCGCGGATGTAGGCTTTCAGCATCCGGTTCTCGAAACCCTGCTCTTCGACGACGGCCTTCGCCACGTCGTAGAACGAAATCACGCCCATCAGCTTGCGGCTTTCCATCACGGGCAGATAGCGCACGTGATGCTCGAGCATCATGCGGCGCACTTCGTTGACGTCCGTTTCGGGCGTGCAGGTGAGCGGGTGGTCGTCCATGACCTTGCGGATCGTGCTGCCGCCGACGCTGCCGCCGTTCTTGCTCAGCACGAGAATGATTTCGCGGAAGGTCAGCATGCCGACCAGATCGCCGTACTCCATCACGACCAGCGAGCCGATATCGTGCTCGGCCATCGTGATGACAGCCTCACTGAGCGGGCTGTCGGGCGTCACCGTAAACAGCGTGTTGCCCTTGAGCTTGAGAATGTCGCTAACGCGCATGATTTGTCTCCTGTCGACGGGAGTTGGCGTTGAGCGCCCTACTCTGCGTCCCATGCAATCTGGTTGCGGATGAAGCCTTCTAAAGCACGAAAAAAGCACAAAAAGGCATGACTGACTTTCGATCCTAGCGGAAAGGCCTGCAAAAAGGAAGCGCACAGGCGCCCCAGATCGCGCGCCAGCGAACGTCCGGCGGCCAATGCCCGCGGGCCTGACAGCGACGCCCGCGGACCCGCCGCGACGCCTGCGCGTACGAACTCATCCGGGCGAAAACGGAGTGGATCGCGTGCCCCGCGATGATACGATGGCCGCCACTCCCACCTTTGCCGGGCTGCCTTGGCCTGGCCGCCTACGATGTCCGCCAACCGTTTCGACACGCTTGCGCTGCACGCGGGCGCCGCCCCCGACCCTGCAACGGGCGCGCGCGCGACACCCATCTACCAGACGACGTCGTTCACGTTCCGCGACTCCGACCACGCCGCCGCGCTCTTCAATATGGAGCGCGCGGGCCATGTGTACTCGCGCATTTCGAACCCGACCGTGGCCGTGTTCGAAGAGCGCGTAGCCGCGCTCGAAAACGGCGCGGGCGCGATCGGCACGGCGAGCGGCCAGGCCGCGCTGCATCTGGCCATCGCAACGCTGATGGGCGCGGGCTCGCACATCGTCGCGTCGGGCGCGCTGTACGGCGGCTCGCACAACCTGCTCAACTACACGCTGCGCCGCTTCGGCATCGAAACGACCTTTGTGAAGCCGGGCGATATCGACGCGTGGCGCGCGGCGCTGCGCCCCAACACGAAGCTGCTGTTCGGCGAGACGCTCGGCAATCCAGGCCTCGACGTGCTCGACATCGCGACCATCGCGCAGATCGCGCACGAGCACCGCGTGCCGCTGCTGGTCGATTCGACTTTTACGACGCCGTATCTGCTCAAGCCGTTCGACCACGGCGCGGACTTCGTCTACCACTCGGCGACCAAATTTCTCGGCGGCCACGGCACGACGATCGGCGGCGTACTCGTCGACGGCGGCACGTTCGATTTCGACGCATCGGGCCGCTTCCCCGAATTCACCGAGCCGTACGAAGGCTTTCACGGCATGGTGTTCGCCGAGGAAAGCACCGTCGCGCCGTTCCTGCTGCGCGCCCGCCGCGAAGGCTTGCGCGATTTCGGCGCGTGCCTGCATCCACAAGCGGCGTGGCAACTGCTGCAAGGCATCGAGACGCTGCCGCTGCGCATGGAGCGCCACGTCGCGAACACACGCAAGGTGGTCGAATTCCTCGTCGCCCATGCCGCCGTCGAGTCGGTCGCGTATCCCGATCTGCCGACGCATCCGGACCACGCGCTCGCCCAGCGCCTGCTGCCGCGCGGCGCGGGCGCCGTGTTCAGCTTCAATCTGCGCGGCGACCGCGCCGCCGGCCGCGCGTTCATCGAAGCGCTGTCGCTGTTTTCGCATCTGGCGAATGTCGGCGACGCGCGCTCGCTGGTCATTCATCCGGCATCGACGACGCACTTCCGCATGGATGCCGCCGCGCTCGCCGCAGCCGGCATCGCGGAAGGCACGATCCGGCTTTCGATCGGCCTTGAAGACCCCGACGATCTGATCGATGACCTCAAGCGTGCGCTGAAGGCCGCGCAGAAATCCGCGGGCGGCGGATCACAGCAATCCGCTGCAAAGCCCGCCGATGCCGCGCGCAAGGAGTCCGCATGATCGTCGACGTCAACGGCAAACCGGCCTATGTCTACACGGGCGGCAAGGCGTTCGATGCCGCGTTGCCCACCGCCGTTTTCATTCACGGCGCCGAGCACGATCACAGCGTCTGGGCCCTGCAGACACGCTATTTTGCGCATCACGGCTTCGGGGTGCTGGCAGTCGACCTGCCGGGCCACCACCGCAGCGCTGGCCCCGCGCTGACCAGCGTCGGCGCGATGGCCGACTGGCTCGCCGCGTTGCTCGACGCAGTGGGCGTGGCGCGCGCGTTCGTCGCCGGCCACAGCATGGGCTCGCTCATCGCGCTCGACTTCGCGGCCCGCTACCCGGCGCGCGCGACGCACCTCGCGCTGCTCGCGACAGCCGTACCGATGGCTGTCTCCGACACGCTGCTCGACGCCGCCCGTGAGCGCGAGCCGGAGGCCATCGACATGGTCAACCAGTGGTCGCATTCGACGCTCGCCGCCAAACCATCCTGCCCCGCGCCCGGCTTCTGGCTGCACGGGATGAACCAGCGGCTGATGGAGCGCATCTCGGCAACCGGCGAACCGCAACTCTTTCACACCGATTTCAGCGCCTGCAACGCGTACACGGATGGCCTCGCGCGCGCCGCTAACGTGAGCTGCCCGACGCGCCTGATCGTCGGCAAACGCGACATGATGACGCCGCCACGCGCGGCCAAAGCGCTCGCCGACGCGCTGCGCAGTGCCGGCGTACCCGTCGACACGATCACGCTCGATGCGGGTCACGCGCTGATGTCTGAACAGCCCGACGCCACGCTCGACGCGCTCTACGCGTTCGCTAAAACCCACGCCGCGAATCGCTCACAGCCGTCACTTTAAGCGCGGCGAAAAGCGCGCACCATATGCCGGATGGCCAGGTTGCGCGCGTCTGCCGATAGCAGCACAATGAATCCATGCCTGAGCGGTTTCGGCCCGCGCCACGGCGCTCACGCAGGCAGGCAATGGAGGCGATCATGAGCCATCAGACCACGCACGACGAACATTTCGCCAGCTTCGCGGAGTTCTATCCGTACTATCTGACCGAGCATCGCAACGCGGTGTCGCGGAGGTTGCATTTCATCGGATCGCTGGGAGTGATCGGCTTTGTCGCGATGGCGCTCGCGACGGGCGACTGGTGGTGGCTGCCAGCCGCCGTGGTATGCGGTTACGGCTTCGCGTGGGTTGGCCATTTCTTCTTCGAGAAGAACAAACCGGCCACCTTCCGGCATCCCATCTATAGCCTGATGGGCGACTGGGTGATGTTCAAGGACATCTGCACGGGGCGTATTTCGTTATAGGCCGCACGCTGTGGGATAGGATTCGAACGCCATGGCGGCCGGATGCAAGCTCAGGCCGTCTGCTGGGGCAACGCAGTCCCGCCTTCCACCCCTGCCGGATCCTGCTGCCCTGCACCGCGCGCAACGGCACGCGCCGCCAGCAGACTCGCCAGACTCACCTTGAGCGCGTCATTGTCGAGCGCACCGAGCAGCGTCGCGCTATCCACGCGCGTCGAGTCGAGATTCAGCTGATACGCGAGTTCGTCGCGATCGATCACGAACAGCTTGAAAAGGCGCTCGACCGTGATCTGGCTGGGGTTGGCCAGCAGCAAAAAGCGCGGGCGCTGACCGTTTTCGTCGAGTTGCACGATCCAGTCGATGGCTTCGAGCTGCTGCAGCAGGCGCACCGTCGTTTCCATGTCCCGGCGCAACGCACGCGCAAGCTCCTGCACCGTATAACCGTGCGTGCCCGCATCGCGTGCTTCGACAAGCCGCGCGAGCAGTTCGAGCGAGTCGAGCAGATCGCTGCCCGGAAAATCCGGCCGGTGAAATTGCCCCGTGCGTATCGCGGGCAGCGCCGACGCGATCATCGCGCCCGCCAGCGTGATGAACCAGCTGAGATACATCCACAGCAGAAAGAGCGGCACGACGGCGAATGCGCCGTACACGGCCGTATAGGTCGGAATACGCCGGATGTAGAAGCCAAAGCCGCGCTTGGCCAGTTCGAACGCAATCGCTGCCGTTACGCCGCCGACGATTGCATCGCGCCATTCCACGCGGCAATTCGGCACGAACACATACATCAGCGTGAAGGCGAGCACCGTCAACGGCAACGCGGCGCCCGCCAGCGCCCAGTCGATCAGCGGTGTGATGCGCTGCGCGGCCGTGTACGTCATGGACTGCGTGAACATATACGACGAGAGCGACAGGCTCACGCCGATCAGGATCGGCCCGAGCGTCAGGATCGACCAGTAGACCAGTACGCGCTGCGCGAACGGCCGCGCCTTGCGCACGCGCCAGATCACGTTGAACGCGGATTCGATCGTCATCATCGTCATCACCGACGTGACGAACAGGATGATCATGCCGACGGTAGTCAGCCCTTTCGCTTTCGATGCGAACTGGTTCAGGTATTTGAAGATCTGGCTGCTGACCTGATCGGGCATCAGGTGGTCGGCGAGGAAGGTCTGCAGCGACACCTGGAACTGCGCGAAGATCGGGAACGCAGTGAACAGCGCAAACGCGACCGTTGCGAGCGGCACTAGCGACAACATCGTCGTGAACGTGAGACTGCCCGCCACCTGCGGAACGCGATCTTCGCCGCTGCGCTTCGCGGCGAATTCCGCGAGACGCTTGAGCGTGTCGAGATCGACTCGCAACCTGGACAACAAACCGACCTCCTTCACTTCAGTGCACGCGCCAGCATCGAGCGCGCCGACAATCTCGCGGCACCGCCAGCGAACCCACCCCTATAATACCCGTTCACTGCCCTTGCCTATGAAAGACATTCTCGTGCTTTACTACAGCCGGCACGGTGCCACGCGCGAACTCGCGCTGGCCATCGCGCACGGCGTCGACAGCGTTCCCGGCATGCAGGCGCGCGTGCGCACGGTGCCGCCCGTTTCGACGGTCTGCGAAGCCACGCAGCCCGACATTCCCGCCGAAGGCCCGCCCTACGCGGAACTACGCGATCTCGAAGAGTGCGCGGGCCTCGCACTCGGTTCGCCGACCCGCTTCGGCAACATGGCCGCCTCACTGAAGTATTTCCTCGATGGCACCACGCCGCAGTGGCTCTCGGGCGCGCTCGCGGGCAAGCCGGCCTGCGTGTTCACGTCGACAGGCAGCCTGCATGGCGGCCAGGAATCGACGCTGCTGTCGATGATGCTGCCGCTTCTGCATCACGGCATGCTGATCCTCGGCATCCCCTACACCGAAAGCACGCTGACGACCACGCAAACCGGCGGCACGCCCTACGGCGCGTCGCACTTTGCGCGCGCGGACTCGGCCGGACACGGCATTTCCGCCGACGAGAAAACGCTCGCCATTGCACTCGGCGCACGGATCGCGCGCACGGCCGCTTCGATGAGCGAACGCCCATGACCCCAGAGCGCAACGCAGTTTCCCGTGATGGCGTGCAGGGCAACCGCGCGGCCGCTGCGGGTGCGCTGCTTGCGCTCGTTGCACTGATTGCGCTGTGTATCGCGTGGGAGTGGCAGTTGGCTCCATTGCGCGCGGGCGGCTCGCTGCTCGTGCTGAAAGCCGTGCCGCTACTGCTCGCGCTGCCCGGCGTGTGGCGCAAGCGGCTGTACACGCTGCAGTGGGCGTCGATGCTGAGCCTGCTGTATCTGATGGAAGGCATCGTGCGCGGCATGTCCGATCGCGGCCTGAGTGCGCAACTCGGCTGGTGCGAAGTGGCGCTTTCTGCGGTGTTCTTCGTCTGCGCGCTCGTCTATGTCGCGCCGTTCAAGCGCGCGGCGAAGCGTCAGGCGCGCCATGAAAACGGCGCGGCCAGCGGCCCCGTCTGAACGCAAGATCATGCGCAGTGCAGCCACAGCCCCGGCCGCGCCGTGCATCGAGAGCAGCATCCTGTATCAACCGTCAGCGTCTCATCCCATACAAGACGAATACGCCCTACCCGTTCTGACCGACCACCATGAATTCCGCCGCTTCATCGACCTTCATCGCCGCGTGCGCCGACGCGATCGGCGCCGCACACGTCCTGACCGATCCGCACGATACCGCGTCCTATCTGACCGACTGGCGCCGCCGCTACACGGGCCGCGCGTGCGCGGTGCTGTGTCCGTCTACTGCTGAAGAAGTCGCCGCGCTCGTGCGGCTCGCGAACGAGTATCGCGTCGCGATCGTCCCGCAAGGCGGCAACACGGGCCTCGTGGGCGGCGCGACGCCCGACGCGAGCGGCGAACAGGCGGTGCTGAGCCTGGAGCGCCTGAACCGCGTGCGCGATGTCGATCCGCACAACAACACGATCACCGTCGAAGCCGGCGTCGTGCTCGCCGACGTGCAGGCGCGCGCCGAAGCGGCGGGCCGACTGTTCCCGTTGAGCCTCGCGGCCGAAGGCAGTTGCACGATCGGCGGCAATCTGTCGACCAACGCGGGCGGCACGGGCGTGCTGCGCTATGGCAACACGCGCGAGCTGTGTCTCGGGCTTGAAGTGGTGACGGCGCAAGGCGAGTTGTGGGACGGCTTGCGCGGTCTGCGCAAGGACAACACCGGCTACGATCTGCGCGACCTGTTCATAGGTGCGGAAGGCACGCTCGGCATCATCACAGCCGCCGTGATGAAACTGCATCCGCAGCCAGCTGTGCGCGTGACAGCGCTTGCCGCGCTGCCCTCGCCGCATGCCGCGCTCGATTTTCTGGCGCTAGCTCAACGCCACGCGGGGCCGCTTTTGACCGGCTTCGAACTGATGTCGGACTTCTGCCTGCGTCTCGTGAACCGGCACTATCCGCAGATGCGCTATCCGTTCGCCGAACCGCACGCGCAAATCGTGCTGCTCGAACTGTCGGATAGCGAAAGCGAAGCACACGCCCGCGCGCTGTTCGAAACGATGATGGAAACGGCGCTCGAAGAAGGTGTCGTCGAAGATGCCGTGGTCGCGGAGAATCTCGCGCAATCGAAGGCGTTCTGGAATCTGCGCGAGCACATTCCGCTCGCGCAGGCCGAGGAAGGGCTGAACATCAAGCACGATATCGCGGTGCCGATTTCGCGCATTGGGCACTTCATCGAAGAAACCGATGCGGCGATCGCGAAGGCGGTGCCCGGCGCGCGGATGGTCACGTTCGGCCATCTCGGCGACGGGAATCTGCACTACAACGTGCAGGCGCCCGAAGGCGTCGATGCGAAGCAGTTTCTGGCGCGATATCAGAGCACCATGAATGAGATCGTCTACGACAGCGTGCATCGCCACCGCGGCAGCATCAGCGCGGAACATGGAATTGGTCAGTTGAAGGTCGACGAATCCGCGCATTACAAGTCGGATGTCGAAGTGCGTCTGATGAAAACCTTGAAAACCGCGCTCGATCCGCTGAACCTGATGAATCCCGGCAAGGTGCTACGCTAAGAGCATCGGAATCGACGAGAGGCGTCCATGAAAGTTCGCGTGCTGTCCGATCTGCATCTGGAAAACGACGCGCCCGAGATCATCCCGCATGCGGACGCCGATCTCGTCGTGCTCGCCGGGGACATCCACAATCACGCCGAAGGGCTGCGGTGGGCCGCCGAAACGTTCGACGGCGCAGTGCCCGTCGTCTACGTGCCGGGCAACCACGAGTACTACGACGGCGAACTGGGCGCGCTGGAAACGGCCATGCGCGATGCTGCCGCGAGCGTCGATAACGTGCACTTTCTCAACAACGCCACGCTCGTCGATCCGGGCGGACAGTGGCGCGTGCTCGGCACGACGCTGTGGACTGATTTCGATCTTTACGGTTCGGATGAGGAATCGCGGGCAGCTTCGATTGCCGCCGCCGAGCGCGTGATGCTGGATTATCGCGGGCTGATTCAGGTGACGTGGACAGCGGGCAACGATGCGAGTGACCAGGACCCGCTGCCGGACAACACACCGCGCGATCTGACAGCCGCCGATACGCTCGCGCTTCACGTCCACGCACGCGTGTGGCTCGAAGCCGAACTGGCGAAACCGTTCGCGGGGAAGACGATCGTCGTCACGCATCACGCGCCGCATCGTCGCAGTCTTGCGGAGCGCTACGCGGACGATCTCGTGTCAGCGGGATTCGTGAATCATCTGCCGTCACTGGTGCGCGAACCCGTGGACCTGTGGATACACGGCCATACGCACACGGCATTCGATTACGTGGAAAACGGCACGCGCGTGGTGTGCAACCCGCGCGGTTATCTCGACCGCCGCACGCGCGCGCTCGAAAACGCGGCGTTCGCGTGGGACAAAGTGGTCGAAATCTGACGCTCAGCTATCGTTCAGATATCGCGCGAGCGCCGCTGCGGCCGCTCGACACGAATGGGTACCAGACGCGGTTGCGGCCGCAAACGCTTCACCAGATCGCGCGATGCGGCGATGCCAATCAGTCCCACCATGACGGCGACGCCGATCATCAGCAGATGCGTATCCATGTTGTCCTCTTCGATTCCAGATGTGCTTGCGTGCCGAAACATCCCGGCCTTGACGACACGTTAGCAAACCCGATGCCGTGCGAAAGTAAGCAAGTGTTGCGGCGCGGCAGCGGGATGTAACAGTAAGTCAAAACCTGTCCAACCCATATCGCGCCGCGTCTGCGCTATTTCAAGTGCGCGCGAACTTGCGCAGTTCGGCCTGATCGGTGGCGAGCGTGGCGGGCAGTTCGTCGCGCAGGAACTCGACCCACGTGCGGATTTTCGCGTCCAGATACTGGCGCGACGGATACAGCGCGTACACGTTCATTTCCTGAGAAATGTACTCGGGCAGAATCCACACGAGTTCGCCGCTGCGCAGGCCTGCAATCGCCGAATAAATGGGCAGCACCGCGACGCCCATGCCTTCGCGCACGGCCACGGCCATCGCTTCGGCAACATTGATCTGGAACGTCGACGCGCCCAGATGCAGCGTTTCCTGGCCGTTCGGGCCGTCGAAGGTCCATTCGTCGGCGGGCATCACGGGCGTGATCATCTGCAAGCAGGTATGGCCGCGCAGATCGGACAGCGTCTGCGGCACGCCATTGCGCTCCAGATATTCCGGCGACGCGACGGTGATACTGAACGCGCTGCCAAGGCGCTGCGAGACGAGACCCGAATCGGGCAGGCTGCCCGCGAGCACGACGGCCACGTCGTAGCCTTCGTCGAGCAGATCCGGCATGCGCTGCGCGAGCGTCAATTCGAGGTGAACGTCGGGATATTTCTGCTGATAGCGGCCGACGGCCGGCACGACATAGTGCTGGCCAAAGCTCGTCATTGCATGAACTTTCAGCTTGCCCGAGGGACGCGCGTGCGCGTCGCTGGCTTCGGCTTCCGCCTGATCGACGTACGCGAGAATCTGCTCGCAGCGCTGCAGATAGCGCTCGCCTGCTTCCGTCAGGGCGATGCGGCGCGTCGTGCGGTTTAGCAGACGCGTGCGCAGATGCGCCTCCAGATCGGACACGGCGCGCGACGCGTAGGCGGTCGTCGTGTTGAGATGCTGGGCCGCGCCGGTAAAGCTGCCCGCTTCGACGACGCGGACAAATACGCGCATGTTCTGAAGCGTATCCATGGTTTACATCCAATCTTTCTGTATGGGAAGGATTGTTGCACGATTTGGAAAGACGATTATCTCATTCTCCGTAAGTATGCGTTACGTCCTTGCGGGTTATTCGCTAATTGATCGAAAAATATAATTAGCCCCAAGGTTCTTTAGCCATTTGGGGAGCAAATCGTGCAGTTTCCGGTAAGAAAAGGGATCGCCGCGCTGTCGGTTCTTACGATCTCGTTGATAATCGCCGGCTGCGCGAGCACGGGACACATCGCGCCCCAATCGACCAGCACCGAGCCCGCCTCGCTCGACGTCGGCGCCGCGATCCGCGCAGCCAATACCGACGCGCAATGGCCCGCCGCCGACTGGTGGCGCGCCTATAACGACCCGCAACTGAACGCGTGGATCGAGCAGGCGCAGGCCGGCAGCCCGACGCTCGCGGCCGCGCAGGCACGCGTGCGTGAGGCGCAGTCGGTCGCTGGTGTCGCGAAGTCCGCGCTGCTGCCGCAGGTGAACGGCAATATGCAGATCCAGCGCAAGCAGTGGCCCGACAACGTGTTCTACGGTCCGGGCGAGCTGGCTGGCCAGCAGTCGTGGAACAACACCGCCGAACTCGGCCTGTCGTATCACCTCGATCTGTGGGGCAAGGACAAGAACGCCGCGGAAGAAGCGCTCGATCTCGCGCACGCGCGCGCCGCCGACTATCGCGCGGCGCAACTGGAACTTCAGTCGAATATCGTGCGCGCCTATATCGGGATGTCGCTGAACTACGCGCTGCTCGATATCGCAAAAGAGACGCTCGAACAGCAGGAACAGGTCGCGGCGCTCGCGAACCGACGCCTGAAAGGCGGCATCGGCACGCAGCTCGAAGTCGCGCAGGCGGAAGCGCCGCTGCCCGAATACGAACGCCAGATCGACGCGATCGAAGAAGAAATCGCGCTCGGCCGCAATCAACTCGCTGCCCTTGCCGGCAAAGGCCCCGGCGCGGGTGACACGATCACGCGCCCGCAACTGGCGCTGTCCGGCTTCGCCGGCCTGCCGTCGACGATGCCTGCGGAGCTGATCGGCCATCGCCCCGATATCGTCGCGGCGCGCTGGACGGTTGCCGCGCAGGCGCGCGGCATCGACGTCGCGAAAGCCGACTTCTATCCGAATATCGATCTGCTGGCGTCCGTCGGCGGCTATGCGGCGATGGGGCCGCTCTTCAGCTTCCTGAAGTCGCAATCGGGCGGCTGGACCGCGGGCCCGGCGCTGTCATTGCCGATCTTCACGGGAGGACGGCTGCGCTCGCAACTGGGCGCGGCATCGGCAGGCTATGACGTGGCTGTCGAGCAATACAACCAGTCGATCGTCGATGCGCTGAAGGAAATCGCCGATCAGGTCGTGCGGATGCGTTCGCTCGATACCCAACTGAAGGATGCTCAGCGCTCCGTCGCGACCGCGAACAAGAGCTATCAGCTGGCGCGTGAAGGCTACCGCCGTGGTCTGACTGATTATGTGAACGTGCTGATCGCGCAGACGCAACTGCTGCGCGCGCAGGAAGGCGTCGCGAAGGTGCAGGCCGGACAGCTGCAGGCGCACGCGACGCTCGTGACGGCGCTGGGCGGCGGCGTGATCGATCCCGCCGATGGTCCGTCGCAAAAGGATGTGTTGCCCGCGCATGGCAAGGGCAAGAAAACCGACCCTGCCGATAGCACCGCGAGATCCGACCACAATGCCATTGCAGGCAAGCCCGCCGTCAGTGCAACGACGGGTGCAATCACGGGTGCAACAAGCGGCGCATCGACCGGCACGCCGGCGGTCCACTGACAGGAACGCCGCCGATGTCCTCGAACCCTTTCACCACCCGAACGCCGCCGACACCGGCTGCGCTCTACGCCGCGTTCGTCGACTGGGCGCGTACCGACGGCCGCACGTGGATCTATCTGTTCAAGGCGCTCGCCGCGTGCTTTCTCGCGCTCGGCGTCGCGATGAAGCTCGACCTGCCGCAGCCGCGCACCGCGATGACCACCGTCTTCATCGTGATGCAGCCGCAAAGCGGCATGGTGTTCGCGAAGAGTTTCTACCGGATCTGCGGCACGCTGATCGGCCTCGTCGTGATGATGACGCTGATCAGCCTGTTCTCG
Source organism: Burkholderia sp. Ac-20365 (assembly GCF_017104715.1). Lineage (GTDB taxonomy): Bacteria > Pseudomonadota > Gammaproteobacteria > Burkholderiales > Burkholderiaceae > Paraburkholderia. The sequence continues at coordinate 7,818 of NZ_JAAGPI010000009.1, read as the reverse complement.
CAGCAGCCGGAGCTGTTCATCATCTCGACGGCAATCTGGGTCGGCATCTGCACGGCCGGCGCCGCGCGCAACCGCAATTTCCGCTCGTATGGTTTCGTGCTCGCGGGCTACACGGCGGCACTGATCGGCATCCCCGCTGCGCAGCATCCCGACGGCGCGTTCATGTCGGCGCTCACGCGCGTGGCCGAAATCGTGGTCGGCATTCTGTGCTCGGGCTTCGTCAGCGCGCTGGTGTTTCCGCAGCATGCGGGCGAGCAGATGCGCAGTACGGTGCGCGCGCGTTTTTCGTCGTTCGTCGACTATGTGTGTGCGGCGCTGTCGGGCAATGTCGACCGCGCGCGCATCGAGGCGACCAATGCGAAGTTCGTCGCCGATATCGTCGGCTTCGAGGCCGTGCGCAGTGTCGCCGTGTTCGAAAGCCCCGATTCGCGGATGCGCAACGGCCGCCTGTCGCGGCTGAACAGCGAGTTCATGACCGCATCGACGCGCTTTCACGCGCTGCATCAGCTGATGAACCGTCTGCGCGCGTCCGGCGCGGCAGGCGCGACGGCCGCCGTCGATGCCCTGGAACCGTACTTCCGCGAAATCGCACCGTTGCTGAGCAAATCAGGCGAGCCCGTGCTGACAGCCGCCGATGCATCCCACGCCGCGGCGCAACTCGAAAGGTTCAAGGCCGAATTGCCGAAGCGCATGCGCGAAAGCCGCGCCGCGCTCGAACGCGACGCCGACGTGCCGCTGCTCGATTTCGACACGGGCGCGGAACTGCTCTACCGCTTCGTTGACGACCTGCACGCCTACGCGGCAACTTACGCATCGCTCGCGGTCGCGACACACGAACGCGAGCGCTGGATCGAGCGATACGAGCCGAAGACGAACGGCATCGCGGTGGGCGTCGCGGGACTGCGCGCGGCGATCGTGATGTCGATTCTCGGCGTGTTCTGGATCGCGACGGCATGGCCGAGCGGCTCGACGCTCACGCTGAACGCGGCGGCCGTCTGCGCACTCGCGTCCTCGTCGCCGACGCCGACGCGCACGGCGTTCCAGATGGCGGCGGGCACGATCCTGTCATCGACGCTCGCGATGGTGCTCACGTTCGGCATTTATCCGCATATCGACGGATTCCCGCTGCTGTGCGCCGCGCTCACGCCGTTCCTCGCGCTCGGCGTGTGGATGACGACTCGGCCGAAGCTGGCGGGCTACGGCGTCGGTTATTGCATCTTCTTCTGCTTCCTCGCCGGCCCGGACAACGTGATTCATTACGACCCGAGCAACTTCATCAACGATGCGATCGCGCTCGCGCTGTCGATGCTGGTCGTGGCGATCGCTTTCGCCGTCTTGCTGCCGCCGTCGACGCCGTGGCTGCGCAACCGGCTCCTCGCCGATCTGCGCGCGCAGGTGGTGCTGGCATGTCGTGGCCGCATCGGCCGTCTGTGGAGGCTGCGCACGCGCTTCGAAAGCGGCGCGCGCGATCTGATGCATCAGATCAACGCGCTGGCGGCGAGCGAGCCGGGTGTGAAGCGCGACACGATGCGCTGGATGTTCGCGGTGCTGGAGATCGGCAATGCCGTGATCGATTTGCGCAGCGAAATCGCGACGTTGCCGCGCGACGCGCGCTATGCACCGTCGATGCCGTGGCGCGTGAGTCTGCGCGCGACGGGCGCCGCCGTGAGCCGGCTGTTCGAGCGCCCGCGTGCCGAACGCCTGGACCGCGCGCTGGCCGCAACGGCCGATTCGATCTCCGCCGTTCAACAGATGCTGTCGACCTTCACGCCGCCGCGGGACGAGCGTCATCAGTTGCAACGCATTTTGAGTCATCTGCATTTCATTCGGAGCGCGCTGCTCGATCCGCAATCGCCGCTGGGGCAAGCCAGCGACGCGAGCGATACGAACAACGACGCGCCACAAGGAGTTCGCCATGCCACGTGAGATTGCCGTCCTCGACGCGTACGTGCCTGCCATCGTGCTGCTGTTCATCGCGGGTGCCGCGATCACGTGGCTGCTCGATCGCGCGATAGCCTGGACGGGGCTGTACCGCGTCGTGTGGCACCCGTCCCTGTTCCGCGCGAGTTTGCTCGTGTGTGTGTGCGGCGTGCTGGGTCTCGCCGTTTATCGTTGATCAGAGTCGAATCATGACAATCAGAAACATCATTGGGTTTATCGCGACGGCCATTGTGTTCGTCATTGCGATCTTGATCGGGCGTGCGCTGTGGGTGCACTACATGGACGAGCCGTGGACGCGCGATGGCCGCGTGCGCGCCGAAGTCGTGAACATTGCGCCCGATGTCTCGGGCGCCGTGGTCGAACTGCCCGTGCGTGACAACCAGTTCGTGCATAAGGGCGATCTGTTGATGCAGATCGATCCGTCGCACTATCAGATTGCGGTCGAGCAGGCGCAGGCTGCGGTTGCCGCGCGCAAGGCCGAGTTGCAGATGCGGCGCGACGATGCGCAGCGGCGCGCGGATATGGATAGCCTTGTTGTGTCGAAGGAAAACCGCGAGAACGCGACGCATACGGCGTCGGCCGCCGAGGCGCAATATCAGCAGGCTCTGGCCGCGCTGGATGCCGCGAAGCTCAATCTCGAACGCACGCGGGTGGTGGCGCCGGTTGATGGGTATGTTACTAACCTGAATGTTTATCGCGGTGACTATGCGATTGCCGGGTCGGCGAAGCTGGCTGTTGTGGATAGCAATTCGTTCTGGGTGTATGGGTATTTTGAAGAGACGAAGCTTCCTCATGTGCGCGTCGGTGATAAGGCCGATATTCGCCTGATGAGCGGTGGCACGCTGAAGGGGCACGTCGAAAGCATCTCTCGCGGCATCTATGATCGCGATAATCCCCAGAGCCGGGAGCTTCTGGCTGATGTGAATCCGACTTTTAACTGGGTTAGGTTGGCACAGCGTGTGCCCGTGCGAGTCAAGATTGACTCGGTGCCTGATGGTGTGCTGCTTTCTGCTGGGACTACCTGTACGGTTGTTGTGACGCCGTCGTTGTGATTTTTGTTTTGCTGCGGCGTTGGTGGGTTTGCTTGTGTTTGCGCTGGCATCCGCGGTTTGTTCGCTGGCATCCGCGGTTTGTTACTGGTGCTTCAGGCGTTGCCCCTGTGCGGGGCGGCACTTACTTTCTTTGCCGCCGCAAAGAAAGTAAGCAAAGAAAGCGGGCTAACACCGCCCGCTCTTGACTACCGCCTGAGGGCCCCCAACGGGTCCTCCGCTTCAAACGGCGTTCTGCTATTCACTGCCCGTTGCCAGCGCCTTGAATGGGCGCCTCACCCGCGTCAATCACCCGTAGCGCAGCCAGCGGCAGCGAATGGTTGCGGCCGCCCAGGTGGCAAACTCTGTGTAGGTCGTAGTGCTTCACACCTCAATGCTCTTACGACACCGATCGTGTTTTTCAGTCCGGAGTAATGTGCATACGCCGCGAAAGCCGACACACAGTTTGCCGCTATAGAACCTGGGAGACGCGGTCGCGCGTGTGGCGACGCGGGAGTGTGAAGCGGGTGAGGCGCTCAATAAGAGCGTTGGCAACGGGCGGTGGAAGGCAGGACGCCGTTTGAAGCGGAAGACCCGTTGGGGGCCCTCAGGCAGGAACAAGAATTAGCGGTGTTCGGCGGCTTTCTTTTGCCTACTTTTCTTTGCCGCGGCAAAGAAAAGTAGGTGCCGCCCCGCACAGGGGCGACGCTAGCAAACCACTAACAAATCGCGGATGCCAGCGCAAACACAAGCAAACCACACCAGCGTCGCAGAACAAACCACCCCTTACTACAACGAAAACTTCGCAACAGCGGATTTAAGAGCCTGAGCCTGATCATCAAGCGCGCGAGCCGCCGCAGTAGCCTGCTCAACAAGCGCTGCATTCTGCTGGGTACCAGCATCCATCTGCGACACAGCGAGATTGATCTCTTCAATCCCGGAACTCTGCTCGGCGGAAGCAGCCGAGATCTCCCCCATGATGTCTGTCACGCGCTTCACAGCCTTGACGACTTCGTCCATCGTCTGCCCGGCGTCCTGCGCGAGTTGCGAGCCGTTGCTCGCGCGTTCGACGGAAGCGCTGATCAACCCCTTGATCTCCTTGGCCGCGGCCGCACTGCGTTGCGCAAGGTTGCGCACCTCGCCCGCCACCACCGAAAAGCCGCGCCCTTCCTCGCCCGCGCGCGCCGCCTCGACGGCGGCATTCAACGCGAGGATGTTCGTCTGGAACGCAATCCCTTCGATCACGCCAATGATGTCGCCAATGTTCTTCGCGCTGTCGTTGATCTGGCCCATCGTCGCGACCACGCGGCCAACCACGTCGCCGCCCTTCTCCGCGATCGCCGATGCGTTGTCGGCCAGCGTGCGCGCCTGCTTCGCGTTGTCCGCGTTTTGACGCACCGTCGAAGTCAGCTCTTCCATGCTGCTCGCCGTGCGTTCGAGCGCCATCGCCTGCTGCTCGGTGCGCTGCGACAGATCGAGATTGCCCATTGAAATCTGACCGGATGCGGCCGCGATCGCTTCCGCGCTCGCCGCAATATGCGACACCGTCGACGACAGCCCGTTCTGCATGTCGCGCAGCGCCGACAGCATGCTGCCGCTGTCGCGCTTGCCGAGCGCAATGTCGTTCGACAGATCGCCCGCGGCGATGCGGCTCGCGATCTCCTTCGCGTACACCGGCTCGCCGCCCAGTTGCCGCGCCAAACGCCGCACCACCCATTCGCTGATCACGAACGCGAGCACGATCAGCGCGATCGTCATCACGGCCATCATCACGAACGAAGACTGATAAATGAACGACGACGCGTCGATCGTCGCCTTCGCGGCGGTGCCGCGCTGCGCGACCTGCTCGTCGACGAGCTTCTCCAGCTTGCCCGTCTCGACCAGCAGCGACACGTCCATCGTGCCGACCTGCCAGTTCATCTGCGACAGGTCGAGCGGCTGCGCCTTCACGAGCGTCACGAAATCGCGCAGGTGGCCACTCCACACGCCGATCGCCGCAGCGAACTTCTTCTGCTGCACGGCGGCGTCGGCGGAATTCGCGTATTGCTGGAGCGTGTTGAGTTCGGTCGACAGACCCGCCAGGCCCTTGTCGATATCGGCGCCGAGCTCGTCGCGTTCTTTCGCGGTCGTCGCCGTCAGCAGCATCTTCTGGGCGCGGCTCGCGCGCAGAAGATAGCCGCGCGCCTCTTCGGCGGCCCGGCTCGCAATGTGGCCCTGCTCGTAGATGGAGCGCATCTGGCCATTCAGCCGGCTGATCTGCGCAAGCGAAAACACACCGACCGCCAAAGTGCCCACCAGCAGCACCGCGAACGCGAGCCGCAAGGTCGTTTTCACCGACCAGCTACGCGTGCCGCCCGCTGCCCGCTTGCCCGAGCGCGCCGGCCCTCCGGCTGACTCGCTATCCGGCGCGAACGCCGCCCCCGGCTGACTACCCAGCGAAACTGCTTTCATCGTTATCGTCCCCGCTTGTCGTGCTGCCGGAAAGGTCGGTTCCGGCATTGCTGCTTTTCTCTCCGGGTTGACGGCACCGCCAGCGGCATTCTTGAGGCCGTCCTTCCGGCTGTCGTCCCGGTCCTGCGCGCGCTGCCTCGTGGGCGACGCGCCGCGTGGGATTTATACATTGACCAAAATTCGCCGGGCGCGTTTTCCCACCTTTTGCACCGTTGCTCCACTCTAAATCGCCCCAAAATCGCGCCATCGCGGTGCCGCCAGGCGTATCCGTCGCACAAAAAACAGGCACAAACGGCAGCTTTGCACATCAATGGATGTCCGAATCGCGACAAAACTTGGCCGGACAATTAGTGGGAGACACACTACACTTCATCAAACGCTAAAAACATCTGCTGCCGCCGACGGTTCCCCCCGACTGCCGGCGTTGGCTCCCGAGCCACCCTCTCCTGACCGACCTCATGGAAACCAGCCTCGACAAAGGCGCCCTGGCTGGCGCCGCTGCTTCAGCTTCCGCCCCGGCCGCCCCCCGGCCGCAAGCGAAAACCGTCTACTCAATTCTTGGCGCGATCAGCTTTTCGCATCTGATGAACGACATGATCCAGTCGTTGATCCTTGCGATCTATCCGATGCTGAAGGCCAACTTTGCTCTGTCGTTCGGACAGATCGGCCTGATTACGCTGACGTATCAGATCACGGCGTCGCTACTGCAGCCGCTGATTGGCCTGTACACGGACAAGCATCCGAAGCCGTATTCGTTGCCTGTCGGCATGGGTTTTACGTTGTCGGGGCTGTTGCTGATGTCGGTTGCGCCGAGCTTTGGCGTGCTGCTCATCGCGGCGGCGCTGGTTGGCTGCGGATCGTCGGTGTTCCATCCCGAGTCGTCGCGCGTGGCGCGCATGGCGTCGGGCGGCAAGCATGGTCTGGCGCAGTCGCTGTTCCAGGTGGGCGGCAATGCGGGCTCGTCGCTCGGGCCGTTGCTCGCGGCGCTGATCGTGATTCCGCATGGCCAGCGCAGCATTGCGTGGTTTTCGGCGGCGGCGCTGATCGGCATTCTCGTGCTGACGCACATCAGCCGCTGGTACAAGGCGCATCCTGCGACGAAGAAGGCGCGTAGCGGCGCGGCCGTGCACCCGACGCTGTCGCGCGGCAAGGTGATGTTCGCGATGAGCATCCTGGTGCTGCTGGTGTTCTCGAAGTACTTCTATCTGACGAGCATCAACAGCTACTTCACGTTCTATCTGATCGACAAGTTCCATCTGCCCGTGCAGGCCGCGCAGGTGCATCTGTTCGTGTTTCTTGCCGCTGTTGCGGCGGGTACGGTGATCGGCGGGCCGGTGGGTGACCGGATCGGCCGCAAGTATGTGATCTGGGTGTCGATTCTGGGTGTTGCGCCGTTCACGCTGTTGTTGCCGTATGCGAATCTGTTCTGGACTGGCGTCCTGACTGTGATTATCGGGATCGTGCTGGCTTCGGCGTTTTCGGCGATTCTGGTTTATGCCCAGGAGCTGATTCCTGGCAAGGTCGGGATGGTGGCTGGGCTGTTCTTTGGCTTTGCCTTCGGTTTGGGCGGGATCGGCGCTGCTGTGCTCGGGCAACTCGCTGATGCCACTAGCATTGCCTATGTCTATAAGGTTTGCTCGTTCTTGCCGTTGCTGGGCGTGCTGACTGTGTTCTTGCCGAATATCGAAGCGAAACACGTTAAGGGTTGAGGTTTATTTGCCTCCGGCGGGGATGGGGTTGGTTTCTCGTTGGTTTCTCGCCGGTTTGTCGCTTCTGCCTTTTGCTGTTGTGCTGGCATCCGCGATTTGTTAGTGGTTTGCTAGCGTTGCCCCTGTGCGGGGCGGCACCTACTTTTCTTTGCCGCGGCAAAGAAAAGTAGGCAAAAGAAAGCCGCTGAACACCGCTAATTCTTGTTCCCGCCTGAGGGCCCCCAGCAGTTCCTCCGCTTCACACGGCAACCTCTCAATCACTGCCCGTTGCCAACGCTCTTATTGAGCGCCTCACCCGCTTCACACTCCCGCGTCACAACTCGCGCCATCAGATTACCCGCGTTCTATAGCGGCAAACTGTGTGTAGGCTGTCCCGGCTTATGCGCTCCACTCCAGACTGAAAAACACGATCGGTGTCGTAAGGGCGATGACGTGTGGAGCACTACGACCTACACACAGTTTGCCACCTGGGCGGCCCTAACCATTCGCTGCCGCTGGCTGTGTTGCGGGTGCTTGAAGTGGGTGAGGCGCCTGTTCAAAGCGCTGGCAACGGGCAGTGAATAGCAGGTTGCCGTGTGAAGGAGAGGACCCGTTGGGGGCCCTCAGGCGGAGGTCAAGAACGGGCGGTGTTAGCCCGCTTTCTTTGCTTACTTTCTTTGCGGCGGCAAAGAAAGTAAGTGCCGCCCCGC
>NZ_JAAGPI010000109.1 GCF_017104715.1 Burkholderia sp. Ac-20365 | reverse complement strand
CGCGGCTACTGGCACGCGGACGTCGATCCGCGCGACGTGTTCGACGACGAAGGCGATTACCGCAGCGGTGATGCGGGCGTGTTCGCCGAGCCGGCGCGGCCGGAGCGCGGGCTGCTGTTCGACGGGCGGCTGACCGAGGATTGCAAGCTGAGCAGCGGCACCTACGGCAGCGTCGGGCCGTTGCGCGCGAACGCGGTGTCGACCGGCGCGCCGTATGTGCAGGACGTGGGCGTCACCGGGATCAATCGCGACGACATCGGGCTGCTGGGGGTTCCGCGTGTCGACGCGTGCCGCCCGTTGGCGGGGCTCGCCGCCGATGCTTCGGTGACCGACGTGCTGCGCGCGCCGGCCGTGCGCGCGGTGTTCGAGCAATGGCTCGTCGTGCTGCACCGGCAGGCGAGCGGCGGTTCGACGTTCGTCGCGCGCATCCGGCTGATCGACACGCCGCCGTCGCTCGACCTCGGCGAAGTGACCGACAAGGGTTCGTTGAACCAGGCGGCCGTGCAGAAGCATCGCGCGGCGACGATCGACGCGCTGTACGACCCGGCGCGGCGCGATCCCGACGTGATTTACGCGTAAGCAGTAAGCGCGAGCAGTAAGCATCAACAAGCACGCACAACGACCTGCCGGCCACGATACCGGCAGGCATGCTTGCGGCCAGTGAATCAGGCTGCCTGATAAAGGCGGCCGTTCGGCAGAAACCTTGCGCGCTGCTTCGCCACTGGCCGGCGACGGCGCGCGGCGGCCGTCAGCGGGCCGACCGACTACAAGACATGGGACTGGAGACAGGATGAACACTTACGTTGCCGAAAAACCCACGGTCGCGACCACGCTCGCGCTGTGTTTCGCGATCGCACTTCTCGAAGGGCTCGACCTGCAGTCGGTCGGCGTCGCCGCGCCGCGCATGGCGCGCGAATTCGGGCTGTCCGTATCGCAGATGGGTATCGCGTTCAGCGCGGGCACCTT
>NZ_JAAGPI010000108.1 GCF_017104715.1 Burkholderia sp. Ac-20365 | reverse complement strand
AGGACGCGCTCGTCGCGATTCACTGGACGCACCGCACGTTTGCCTTCGCGGTCATCGCATATCTGGTATGGTTCGCCCTCAAAATGCGGCGCTATGCCTCGTTGCGCCGCCCCGCGAACTGGGTTCTGATCGTGATCGCAATCCAGTTTCTGACAGGACTTTCTAACATCGTCCTGCAATGGCCGCTGCCCATCGCGGTGGCCCATAACGGTGGCGCGGCGATCCTGCTGCTTTTGCTCGTCGTGCTAAACTTTCGAATTGCTTGTAGCCGCCCCGGCCGCGCCGTTCTCCCTGCGCGCGACACCGCTGCGGTGTGATCCCGCCCTATGGAAAGTACAACCCTCCCCCAGTCGCCCGGCAGCCGGATTTCGCAGTATCTGGCCCTCACCAAGCCTCGCGTGACTCAGCTGGCCGTGTTCTGCGCGGTCATCGGCATGTTCCTCGCAGTGCCGGGCATGGTGCCCTGGCAGCAACTGATCGGCGGCACCGTCGGCATCTGGCTGACGGCCGGCGCGGCCTTCGCGATCAACTGTCTGGTCGAACAAAAAGTCGATGCGCGTATGCGCCGCACTTCGTGGCGTCCCTCCGCGCGCGGTGAGATCACGAGCCGGCAGATCCTGCTGTTTTCGATGGTGATCGGCGGCATCGGCATGTGGGTGCTGTACACTTTCTGCAACCCGCTGACCATGTGGCTGACCTTGGGGCACTTCATCGGTTACGCGATCATCTACACGCTGCTGCTCAAGCCGGCCACGCCGCAGAACATCGTGATCGGCGGTGCGTCGGGCGCGATGCCGCCTGCGCTCGGCTGGGCTGCCGTCACCGGCCACGTGCCCGGCGACGCCTGGATTCTCGTGCTGATCATCTTCGTGTGGACGCCGCCGCACTTCTGGGCGCTCGCGCTGTACCGCCGCAAGGACTACGAAGCAGCTGGCCTGCCGATGCTGCCCAACACGCACGGCGAAAAGTACACGCGTCTG
>NZ_JAAGPI010000107.1 GCF_017104715.1 Burkholderia sp. Ac-20365 | reverse complement strand
CCGTCACCGCCCGACGACTTCGCGTAGCCGCCGTCGCCACCCGACGCCTTCGACCAGCCTCCGTCACCGGCAATGGCCTTGCCGCCGTTGCCGCCGTAGCCGCCATCGCCACCGCCGGCTGCAGCGCTTCCGCCTTTGCCGCCGATGCCTCTCGCGCCGTCGCCGCCCTTGCCGCCATTGACGTTGCCGTAGTTGGTCGCGACATTGCCGATGCCCGTGACCCTCACATGGCTCACCGTGCCGTCAAGCTTGCTGACGGCGACCGCCTTCGTGCTGTTCCACGAGTCCTGGGTGACCTTCGCATACCCGGTCACTTCGTTGGCGTTGCTGCCTGTCGTGCTCGTCTGATTCGACGACGCCGAGTTCGACAGGTTGTTGTCGCCATTGCTCGCCTTCTGGTTGCACGAGTAGTCGCCATTGGCGCAAGGATTGGCCATCGCATAACCGCTGAAGCCCAGCGCGACGATGGCTGCAGATGCCAAAAGTGTCTTACGCATGAAAGCCTCCTATCGGGTTAGTGACCAACGGTCAGATTCGCCTGAACGGTAACGGCCTGCTGCACCAGCGAAGCCATGCCGCTGTTCTGGTTCGCGACCAGGATGCCCGCTGCCGACTGTGCGACGCTCGTCATGGTGTTGGCCATGTTGAAGTCGCCCGTGCCGACACCGATCGCACCGCCCGCGCCGCCAGCTGCGCCTGCGCCGCCTGTGCCTGCGCCGCCGGCTGCCGCCGTCGCCGCTGCTGCTGCACCTGCGCCACCTGCACCGCCTGCGCCACCCGTTGCGTTGCCGCCGTTGCCGGCC
>NZ_JAAGPI010000106.1 GCF_017104715.1 Burkholderia sp. Ac-20365 | reverse complement strand
GCCGGCCTTCACGCGCGCGGCGACGTCGGGCAGTTCGGGCCACGGCCATTTCTTGGGGCTCCAGATCAGCAGGAAAGCGGTCATCGGTTCGGTCGTGCGGCGAATTGGTCAGACAAGAGGGGCGGGAAGCTGCAAGCTTAATCGAATCCCGGTGCTCGATCCCGCGCGGCGGCCGTCGCGCCGGTGTTTTCCCGCCAGCCGCGCACGCGGCCGCCAGCACGCAAAAAAGTTGCGCGTACAATCATGGGCCTGGGCGCGCCGTTCGCGGCGCGGCCTCCCGTCTTCACCGCCACGCGCGCCCCGATGCGCGCGGGCTCCATTCCGGATACCCATGTCTCACGTCATCCGACGCCGGCCCGATGCCCGGCTGATCCTGTTGCTCGGCGCGCTCGCCGCCTGCGGGCCGATCGCTACCGACATGTACCTGCCGAGCCTGCCGTCGATCGCCGCCGGCTTCTCCGTCAGCCCCGGCGCCGCGCAGCGCACGCTGACGAGCTTCATGGCCGGCTTCTCGGTCGGCATGCTGCTGTACGGCCCACTGTCCGACACGTGGGGCCGCCGCCCCGTGCTGCTCGGCGGCATCGCGCTGTTCACGCTCGCCAGCATTGGCTGCTTCGTGTCGACGTCGATCGACATGCTGATCCTCGTGCGCTTCCTGCAGGCGCTCGGCGCCGGCGCGGCGTCGGTGCTGTCGCGTGCGATCGCCCGCGACGCGCACGAGCCGACCGACGCGGCGAAGGTGCTGTCGATGGTGGCGATCGTCACCGCGGTCGGGCCGTTGCTCGCGCCGCTGATCGGCGGGCAGATCCTGCGCTTCTCCGGTTGGCGCGGCGTGTTCGTCGTGCTGGCCGTGTTCGGCGCGGTATGCGCGGCGACCGCGTACCTGCGCGTGCCCGAAACCTGGCCGAAGGAGCGGCGCAAGAGCGCGGCCGTGATCGCATCGTTCGCGTCGTACGGGCGCATCCTGTCCGACCCCGTCGCCTGGGGG
>NZ_JAAGPI010000105.1 GCF_017104715.1 Burkholderia sp. Ac-20365 | reverse complement strand
TACGGCATTATCGATAACGGCATCGGCTATCAGTCGAGTTCGACGTCGCTGGGTTCGACTACAGGCGGCCACTCGGCCTTCAAGATGGTCACGGGCGTGTGGGCGGGCAGCCGCTTCGGCCTGAAGGGCGCAGAAGACCTGGGTGGCGGCACGAAGGCGATCTTCACCCTGGAAGAGGGCTTCAGTGCGAACAACGGCGCGATGTCCACGAGCAACCTGATGTTCAGCCGCCAGGCGTTCGTCGGCGTATCGAACGCCACGTACGGTTCGCTGACGGCTGGCCGTCAGTATGCGTCGTACTACCAGTTGCTGTCGCCGTATAGCCCGACGACGTGGCTCACCGGTTTCTACGGCGCGCACGCGGGCGACGTCGACGGTCTCGATACGATCTATCGCGCGAACAACACGCTGCTGTACATGTCGCCGCAGATTTACGGCTTCAAGTTCAGCGGTTCGTATTCGTTTGCAGGCGTGCCGGGCAGTGCGTATCAGGGCTCGACGTGGAGCACGGCGGTCCAGTACGCGCAAGGTCCGATCGGCATCGCGGTGGGCTTCTCGAAGATCAATAATTCGAACCAGAACGGCGGCACGTTCGGTGCCGACACGACGACGTCGAATGCGGGCGCGCAGGCAGGCGTGTCGGCCGTGACGAACGGCTACCAGTCGGCGCGCGCACAGCAGCGTTTCGCGGTCGGCGCGGGCTACACGTTCAACAGTCAGTTCGACATCACCGCGACGTACTCGAACGTGCAGTACATTCCGGGCATCGGTTCGGGCTTCCACGACGAATCGATCTGGAATTCGGGTGGCATCGTGCTGCACTGGAAGCCGACGGCTGCATGGGACTTCGCGACGGGCTACGCGTACACGCGCGCGACGAAGGCCAACGGCATCACGAGTTCGGCGTCGTATTCGCAGGTCAATCTGTCCGAGTACTACTCGCTGTCCAAGCGCACGGGCCTGTACGCGTTGCAGGCGTATCAGCGCGCGAACGGCCAGACGCTCGGCACGGGCGGTCGCAGCAT
>NZ_JAAGPI010000104.1 GCF_017104715.1 Burkholderia sp. Ac-20365 | reverse complement strand
CGTCGGGTGTTGTCGTAGGGGGTGCACGATGAAACGGCTTTCGATGATGGTAATGCTGGCCGTGGCGTCGCTGCCGGCCGTCGCGACGGTGATTCCTGGCCCATGTGGAACGGATCCGAATGTGCAGTGCGCCGTCTACGACAAGAACGAGAAGTACGAGATCGCAACCGCACCGGGCAAGGCTGTTCTTCTCATGCTCGAGGACGGTGAGGAAGTTGCGGACAACGGCGCCGGCATGGGCGACGGCAAGGCGTGGTCGGCGTCCAAGGGCAAGAATTGGGTGCAGTTCAAGCCGACGAAGATCAAGCCGGACACCAATTTTCTCGTCGTGACCAACAAGCGGACGTATGTGTTTTCGCTGGTGACGGCGAAGCGGGGCGAGCCGACGACGTGGATGCTCCGATTCGATTACCCGGACACGCGCGCGAAGAACGCGGCCGAACTGGCGCGTAAGCAGGATTTGGCGCGCGGCCTTGCGGCGGCGTCCAGTGCGCAATCGGTGCACCGCAACGAGTCGTACATGAAACGTGGCGATGACGCGCTTTCGCCTACGGCGATGTGGGACGACGGTACGTTGACGTACCTCCAATACGCCACGGGGCGCGACCTGCCGCGCGTTTTCGCGATCCTGCCGGACGGTTCCGAAGCGCTCGCGAACGTCCACATGGACGGGGACACGCTCGTAGTTCACGGCGTCGGCCGCGAATGGCTGCTCCGCCTCGGTAATGCCGTGATGGGTATTCGCAACGACGGTCCGGCGGACGGGAGTTACAACGCGAGCGGGTCGACGGTGCCGGGAATGGTGCGTATCACGAAGTAGCACTCGAAATGACGGACCAGAACCAAATCCATACCGCGCCTGACGAGGAACGCGGCATCCCGTCGCGCGCAGGCAAGAAACGTACTCGCATGCATAGCCTTGTGTTCCCCGA
>NZ_JAAGPI010000103.1 GCF_017104715.1 Burkholderia sp. Ac-20365 | reverse complement strand
GGCGGTTTCAAAGACCAAGTGCAACAGCGGGGTTGATTTCGATTCCCTGTTTCTTGCAGTTTTCAATAAAGGCTTGCGCGGGGGTTCTCCAGCCGAGCGTCTTGCGCGGACGGTTGTTCATCTCGATCGCAATCATGTCGAGCTGACGTTGCGAGAGCACGGACAGGTCCGCGCCCTTGGGCAGGTACTGGCGCAATAGACCGTTGGTATTCTCACAGATGCCGCGCTGCCACGGGCTGTGTGGATCACAGAAGTAGATGCGCATGCCTGTCGCTTTGGCCAGTTCCTTGTGCAGTGCCATCTCCTTGCCCTGATCGTAGGTCAGCGTCTTGAGCAGTTCCGGGTCGAGCGGCGCAAACGCTGCGCTGTAGCCCCGCAACGCCGCTTCCGCTGTGCTGTCATCCATCTTGACCAGCATCAGGAACAGCGTGCTGCGATCGATCAGCGTGCCCACCGCCGAGCGGTTTCCTGCCCCCTTGATGAGATCGCCTTCCCAGTGCCCGGCAAGCACCCGCTCGTTCGCCTCGGGCGGACGCACGTGGATGCTGACCATGTCAGTGAGCTTGCCACGCCGGTCTTCGCCGCGCGAGCGGGGTCTGCGGGTGCTGCGTCCCCGTCTGAGCAGCGCGATCAGTTCGCGTTTGAGCTCGCCCCGAGGCATGGCATAGATGGCGTGATAGATGGTTTCGTGAGACACGTTCAGGGTGGGCTCATCCGGATGCACCCGCTCCAGTTGCGCACTGATCTGCTCGGGTGAATGGAATTTAGCCAACAGTTCTCGCACCTGCGGCCACAGCGGCCCATCGACGCGCAGCTTGCGCTCCCGACGCGGCTTGCGCCGCAGTCTGCCTGCCCGCAAACCCGCACGCCTTGGATTGTAACCGCCCGCGATCGGCGGTCGTCCCATCGTTGAGCGCTCGTGAGCCGGTTTCCACTCATTGCGCTTCAGTTCGCGACTGATCGTACTTGGCGAGCGCACAAGAGCACGCGCGATCTCGCGTGTGCTCTTGTCCTCAAACTTCATTGCAAAGATCACACCGCGCTCTTCGGCGCTCAGCTGTTTATAGTTCTTTCCCATGCAACATATCCTAACCGGAAGTGTTGCGCTTGCATCTTGAGACCGCCC
>NZ_JAAGPI010000102.1 GCF_017104715.1 Burkholderia sp. Ac-20365 | reverse complement strand
CGAAAACAATCTCATCCTGAATTATCACTCGAATCTGAGAAAGATAAATTCAATCTTTACACATTCAATGATTTACAAATCGGAGTAATCATAGCGATGACTATCGAATTCAAGGAGAATTGGATGCCCCGCCTTGCAATCCCCGGACGCGACGATGTGCCTGATGCGTCGCGAGAAGCTTTGGACAAGATTCACCAAGCTATGGGTAAAGTTCCGAACGAATACCGGCTAATCGGTACGAATTCTGAGGTGATGGACGGTTATATGTCGATGGTAGTTTCAGCAACTAAGGTGTTCGGCCACAAACTCGTCGAAAAAATCAGTCTCGCTGTATCACAGCTAAACGGCTCTGACTATGATCTTTCAAAACATCGCTATCTGGCATTGAATCACGCTCGGATCATGCCAGCGGAAATTGAGCTAAATCGCCAAGGCACGTCGATCGACGCGAAAGCGGCCGCTGCCATTGAGTTTGCTCTCGTCGTCGCAACAAAGCGGGGGCACATCGAAGACGACGATCTGGGAAGAATTCGCTCTGTCGGCTTCAACGACTCCGACATCATCGCTATCGTATCCGCAGCCACGATGGCAACGATGACAAACCTACTGAATTCCGTTACTAGAACTGAAATCGATTTCCCGTTGCTTCGTTGCGACGAAAGCGACTCGGACCTCTGATGCGGCCTCCTTAAAGGCCGCTTTTTTACCACTCAATATTCTCAACCCATCTCGAGAAAAATCTTCTATCTTCCGCCGAATGCGATAACAACTTTTTCCATGTCCAAGACTACGGATTCGACCAAGGTCTCACCGAGCTTATCGACTATGAGTTCAGTCGTAATTTCGTCTGCGCTCTCGAGTTCAGCCACAAGTTCAAGCGCCAGCTTCGTCGGAAAGATATGGTACTCACGAGCATCATCTCTACTGTCTCGCCTGAATACGAGTTTCTTTTTGTGAAGAATGTCGATCACCCGAGTTCCACTTGACCGCTCTATGAACAGCGCTCTAGCCAACTTGCTCGGTGTGATGCCCGGCGAATGCAACACGACTCGTAGCGCTAGAGCGACTGGAGGAGTTAGGTCAACCCGACGAAGAATTAACCCCCATTCTCGCTCCATCAATCGAGAGATCACCGA
>NZ_JAAGPI010000101.1 GCF_017104715.1 Burkholderia sp. Ac-20365 | reverse complement strand
AAGGCGCTGTCGCAGGTCCAGGAAGGGATCGTCGTTCCATTGAATCCGCCATCGATTCCGGGGCTCGGCACGACGGGCGGCACCGAGATGTGGATCCAGAGCAAGGGCGACGCGACGACCGCGCAGTTCGCGGCGGTGGTGGATGACTTCGTGGCCAAAGCCAAGCAGCGCCCCGAGTTGACGGGTGTGACCTCCACCTTCAATGCCAACTCGCAGCAGTTGCTGGTCGACGTCGACCGCGACAAGGCCGAGACACTGGGCGTGCCCGTGCAGGACGTCTACAGCGCGATGCAGACGATGTTCGGCTCGCTGTACGTGTCGCAGTTCAACCGCTCGAGCCGGCTGTGGCAGGTGATCCTGCAGGCCGAGCCGTCCTATCGGCTCAAGCCCGACGATCTGACGCAGATCTTCGTGCGCAGCGCGAACGGCAGCATGGTGCCGCTGAAATCGGTGGTGACCTCGCGCTACGTGACGGGGCCGGACCTGATCACGCGCTTCAACAACTTCCCGGCCGTGAAGATCACCGCCAACGCTGCGCCCGGCTATGCATCGGGCCAGGTGATCAGCGCGCTCGAGGACGTGGCCTCGCAGATGCCGTCGGAATACGGCATCGCGTGGAGCGGCGAGGCGTTCGAGGCGAAGCAGTCGGGCGGCACCTCGGGCCTCGTGTTCGTGTTCGGTCTGATCATGGTGTTCCTGATTCTCGCGGCGCAGTACGAGAAGTGGAGCCTGCCGTTCGGCGTGCTGATGGCGGTGCCGTTCGCGCTCTTTGGCGCGCTGCTCGCCATTCTCCTGCGCGGGCTGAACAACGACGTGTACTTCCAGATCGGCCTGACGATGCTGGTCGCGCTCGCGGCAAAGAACGCGATCCTGATCTTCGAGTTTGCGGTGCTCAACCGCGAGTCGGGCAAGTCGGTGTTCGACGCGACGATGACGGCGGCCGAAGAGCGGTTAAGGCCGATCGTGATGACGTCGCTGGCGTTCATTCTCGGTTGCGTGCCGCTGGCGATCGCGACAGGGGCGTCGGCGAACAGCCGGCATTCGATCGGCACGGGCGTGATCGGCGGGATGCTCGGGGCGACGGCGATTGCCGTGTTCTTTATTCCGATGTTCTTCTACGTGCTGGAGACGATGTCGGAACGCTCGGAGAAGAAGAAGGCCAAGAAGGCGGGCGATGTGCCGCC
>NZ_JAAGPI010000100.1 GCF_017104715.1 Burkholderia sp. Ac-20365 | reverse complement strand
CCTCGCGGGCCATGCGTGCGCTCATGCGTTTCTCTCTCGTTTCGTTATTCGAATCTTGGTGCGCCGCCCTCCGGCGCCCGGTACCGCAACTGTGTTGACGACTGTTTCAACCGCTGCTTCAACTGCCCTTTCAACCGCCCTTTTCCGCGATGCCGGCCTGCACGCGCCGCACCACGGTCACGATCGACAGCACGATCAGCAGGCGCCACAGCCAGACGGCGACGCCGCCAACCGGAAAGCCGAGCCCGATCCACAGCGCGAACGCGCCGAGCGCGAGCGCGCGGTCGCTCTTGCCGAACGGGCCGTCGTAGCGGCGGCTAACGCCGACCAGCGGGCCGATCAGCCCCGCGCATTCGACGATCACCGCCGTCAGCGCGAACAGCCAGACGTCTGCCGGAGCGAACGCGGAAATCGCGAGAAACGGCAGCACCAGCGCGACATCGGACACGACGTCGCCGAGCTCGTTCAGGTAGGCGCCGAGCGTGCTCTTCTGGCCGTGCTCGCGCGCGAGCATCCCGTCGATCGCATTGAGCGCCATCCGTGCGAACAGCCACAGCGGGATCAGCAGGAACAGCGCGCGGGCAAACACGCCGAGGCCGGCGAGCGCGCCGACGACGATCGAGCCGCCGGCCGCGAACAGCGTGACCTGGTTGGCCGTCACGCCGCGCTCGGCGAGCGAGTTCGCGAACGGGCGCAGCGTGTTCTGGAATTTGGGTTTGAGTGCGTAGAGGCTCATCGTTTTAATTTGCGCGGCACAGTCGGATACATTTCCCGCCGCCATGCCCCGGGCGGCGAAACGGCCTTGGACGGCCTTCCATGGACGGCCCTAATCGTCGCCGAGCGGCCCCGATGCGTCAAGCGCGCGCCCGGCCCGCACGCGCGGCGCCAATCTGGCGTTCTTGACGGAAACTCGCGATAATCCGCTGGCCCGATCGCTGCGAGATCCATTCGAACTGCAAACGGGCACTCGTGCAACAGCCGATTATCACGCCGCCGAACGGCGCATTCGCCGCGACGCAACAGCGTGTGACGGCGAACCGTCCGATTATCGCGGACCTGCGACAGGCAGCCACGAATTTGAAAAAATTTAAACAAGGGCCGTCCGGCGCGCATCCTGCCGCGCCGGCATTCCGGGGTCCCGCCCGCCGCTCACGCGCAGCGGGCCATGCAGGCAAGCAGGAGGCGCAGCGCCGATGAACATTCTCAACGTCTGGCAGCGCGATTTCCTGCTGTCCATCGTGCGGCTCGTCGCCGGCGCGTATCCGGTCTGGCATCAGGCGCCGCCGTCCCCGAC
>NZ_JAAGPI010000008.1 GCF_017104715.1 Burkholderia sp. Ac-20365 | reverse complement strand
GGCCGGCAACGGCGGCAACGCAACGGGTGGCGCAGGCGGTGCAGGTGGCGCAGGTGCAGCAGCAGCGGCGACGGCGGCAGCGGGCGGCGCAGGCACGGGTGGCGCAGGCGGTGCTGGCGGTGCTGGCGGAACGGTCACGATGACGACGGGCTCATTCGACATGTCGAACAACATGGCGAGCGCAGCTCAATCGGCAGCTGGCGTGATGGTTCTGAACCAGAACAGCGGCATGGCGTCGCTCGTGCAGCAGGCAGTCACTGTGCAGGCGAACCTGACTGTCGGTCACTAACCGTCCACCAGGACAGTTAGCGTCGACAAGTCGTTGTGTGATGTGCCGTGGGGCGTTCGCGCTCCACGGCTTCTGTTCCATCGTCATGGCGCACGGGGTTGCCGCGCCGGGCGAAGGTCGCACAAATCGTACTTCGCCGCACGCCGCTCTACGCGCTGCAAGGCGTCGTCGCGCGGTCAGGCGAAGCACCAGGAGACAACCATGCAGGCGTTCAAACGCATTGCGAAGGTGGTACTGCCTGTCGTCATCGGACTGCCGGGCTTCGCAGCCCATGTTTATGCCGGCGAACTGCGTTCTCCCGTGCAAGCGGATACGTCGGTCGCACCCATTGTTGCCACTGTTCCCGGCACCGCATCGCCCGCACCGGTGGTCCCGGCCGACGCGACCTTCGGTGTCGCGATGACGGCCGAGCAGCTCGATGCGCATCGCGGCGGCGAAGCGGTCTTCAACGACATGAACCTGCAAGGCACGGTCGCGAACAATACCGCGCGCGGCGTGGACACCGGCTCGAATGTGATTGCGGGCGGCTCGTTCTCGAATGCGAGCGGCTTGCCCACCGTGATACAGAACACGGGGGCGAACGTGCTGATCCAGAACGCGACGATCGTCAACGTGCGCTTTGGGGAATGAGCGATGAAACGCCAGGGAGCCATGTGGTTGCTAGCGTGCGCGCTGACGGCGGCAACGGCGGCGCGCGCCGATCCGATCACGATCTACGAGCCGTCGGGCGCGGGTTACGCGATGCACGTGACGAGCCTGAAAGAGGCCCGCTTCAAGCGCACCATCAAGCAGCAGTTCGACTTCAGTTGCGGGTCGGCAGCCGTGGCGACGCTGCTCACGTTTCAGTACAACTATCCGGTGAGCGAGCAGACCGCATTTCAGGAGATGTTCGAGAACGGCGATCAGGCGAAGATCCGCACGGAGGGGTTTTCGCTGCTCGACATCAAGCACTTTCTCGAACGGCGCGGCTTTATCGCGGATGGCTATGAGCTGCCGCTCGAAAAGCTCGTCGAAACGAATACGCCCGCGATCGTGCTGATCAGCGAAAGCGGCTATCACCACTTTGTCGTGGTGAAAGGGTTGAAGAACGACCGCGTGCTGATCGGCGATCCCGCGACGGGGACGCGGCCCGTGCCGCTGAAGAGTTTCAGGACGAAATGGGAAGACCAGGTCCTGTTCGTCATCCATAACAAACCTGGCGTCGGGATCTTCAACGATCCCGTCGACTGGCGAGTCGCACCGCCCGCGCCGCTCTATACGGGCGTCAATCGCGACGGCCTGTTCTTCACCGTGATGCCGAAGCACGGCGCGAGTGACTTCTGAGGGCCATCATGAGAACGGAGACCCGAAAACTCGCCAGTATTGCCACGATGTTATGTGGCTCGATGGTGACGTTCGGCGCGCATGCGTTCGAACAGGGTGCGCCGGCCGCGGCTTCGGCGGCGGCGCCGGATGTCATGGGTGGATCGATCGAACCGCTCGTGCTGCGCGATGCCGCGCCTTCGGCGGCGACGGATGCCATCACGCAAGCCGTCGTCGATGCGTTCCCGGCGCAAACGCCGCGCGCATTTTCCGCAGACAGCGAAGGCATTCGCGAGGCGCCCGTGTCGTATGCGGCGCCCATTGCTGTTGTCTTGCCACGCAGGGAGGCCGCTGAAGAAGCGGAGAACGAAGCGCAACAGGTTGCTGCCAGTAACGAAGCCAATAACGAAGCCATTCACGCGACGAACGAAGCCGTCGTCAACGAAGCGCAATACGCCGTCGATGCATCTGCGACGCCGTCTGTGTCTTCGTCCCCGTCTTCAAGCGAAAGCGATGTGCTCGCGCAGCGCGATGCAGTCGAACACCAGGACGCGCCTGACGCAACAGCAGCAGTGCCCGTTGACGCACAAGAGGCTCAAGCGCACGTAGAACCGCTTCCGGTGTCCTATGCGGCACCGATCGCGGTTCCCGCGCGTAAAGCCCAGCAAGTCGAAGCGCCACGCGAAAAAAACATGGAAGAACACGCGCAACCGCGCTCGATGCAACATGAGCAACTGACTCTCGATGCCACGCCGACACCGCCCCCCGTGTCGCCCGCGCATCCCGATCCGCTTGCGAATGTGCGCGAGAGCGTGAAGCCGCCCGTCTCTTATGCGCGGCCGGTTGCCGTGCCGGCGGCGCGTGCGGCAACGAGCGTGCAAAACGATGCGCGTGCTTCGACACATGCATTTGCACAAACGCCAGAACAGCCGCCAGCACAACAGATCAAGGCGCCCGTGTCGTATGCGGTGCCCATTGCCGTGCCGCAGGCTGCGCGCAACGACACGCCCCCCGCGCGCGTGCGCGAAGTCGATGCGCGAGTGGACACGGAAGATCCGAACTGGTCGTCGAAAACGATCGTCGCCATCAGCGAAGAAAAACTCGACTCGATGCGCGGCGGTTTCGATGTGGCAAACGGCCTGAAGGTCTCGTTCGGCCTGTCGAGGGTGGCTTACGTGAACGGCAATCTCGTCACGCAGACCAGCTTCAATATTCCGGACCTGAGCAACATGACGACGCAGCAGGCGCAGGCGCTCGCGGCGGCGAACATGGGATCGATCTTGCAGAATGGCGGCGGCAATATCGCGCAGCAAGGCTCCGTGCAGGGGCTGTCGGGCGCGGTTATCCAGAACACACTCAATAACCAGAATATTCAGGCACTGACGACAATCAACGCAACCGTCAATTCATTGGGCTTCTTCAAGAACATGAATCTGGGCGATACATTGAACAATGCATTGCTGAATTCGATCAGGCCACGATAAGCAATTCAATAAGTAAAAAGCTCGCGGCGCTTTTAAAGGCGTCGCGAGCTTTTGTTTCAATTAAAGTGAAAAGCGGAACTCAGAACTGGATCGGCATGCGGAACGTCAGTGTGAGATCCGGCGTGTCGCGCGTGAGGCCGGCACCGAGCGAGAAGTTGAGTGTCGTCTTCGGCGTGAGGCGATACGAATAACCGACCAGCAGCGTGCCGAGTATCACGCGCACCGAACCCGGAACGGTCGAGCCGTTCTGCTTGGTCGGCAGCACGATGCTCTGGTCGTAGCCGATACTGAACGAAGCCTTTTCGTTCAGCGCGAGACCCATGCCGATATTGAAACCCCAGATATCGCCCGGCTGGATATGGCCGACGGATTCGGTCTCGCCATCGAGAATGTGCAGGCTCAGATCGCTGCGGCCAAAACTGTGCAGGTAGCTGAAGTTGCCGAAGAACACCACCGGGTCGCTCGGGAACAGCCATGTGAGCCCCGGCTGGATCGCATAGAAACCGGTGCCTGTCGGCTGTTCGAGCGGCAGGCCCGTGCCCGTCGTGTTGCCGATGCAGCGCGTCACGCAATCGGTGACGACGTCGAACGGACTTTTACCCGTGGCCGTCTTGAAGCGCAGCCAGCCGATGTAATAGAACTTGTCCGGGCCGCCTTCATTCAACTGGTAGCGCATCGTCATTTCGACGTCGCCGATACCGTGGCCGTTGCTATTGAAGACGTTGTCCTGCGCAGTGCCCGTGAAGATTTCGCGGCTCACGGTGTCGTTAGTTGAATAGACATACGGCACGCGCACTTCGAATTCCATCCGGTTCGTAATGCCGTAGCGCGCGGCAATGCCTGCTGTCAGTACGTTCGACTTGATCTCGCGCACGTCGATCAGGCCGATCAGCAGCGCGGGGATGATCGTGTAGCCGACCAGCGCCACGCGGTCCGACGACGAATAGCCGAACTGGAACGATGGCTCGATCACGAACTTGTTGCGCGGCGTGAGCACGCCTGGTTGATCGAAGATCGGCGCGACAGCCGGCGGCGCGGTGTCGGGAATAGGCGCCTGGCCGACGGGTTGCGTCGGCTGTCCCTGATCGCCGCCTGAGTTTTGCGCCATGTTGATGACGGGTGCAGGTGCTGCGCCCGTTGCGGCGCCTGCCGTCGCACCGGCGGTTGCCGCTGCGCCACCCGTGGCATTGGGCGCGGCGCCTGCGTCGCTCTGCGCAATGCCCGCGGCGGTGCCCGAGCCGGAACCCGGCTGGCCCGTGCCGCGCGTCGCGTCGAGCATGCGTGAATCGAGTGCCTTGCTTAACTGCTGGAATTGCGCTTCTTCTTCGGCGAGTTTGCGCTTGAGTGCTTCTAGCTCCTTGATACGGTTATTCAGTTCCTGGCGAAGGGTTGCGATATTTTCCTGTGCGGTTTGATCTTGTAGCGATTGCGCATGGGCTTCAACATAGAAAAGAAGCATTGTCGCGTAACTGATCGTCCGCACATGTCGAAATGGCTCGCGCTTCATGGGTCTGTTCTCCATGTCAGGCTTGCAGGTTCTACCCCGGTACACCTCGACAACAGGCCAGCGGCATCGACACGTCCAGTCGTTGTGCTGGGCATGAAGCAACCCCTTCGTATAACCGCATTGCGCGACTCAAGAGTGTCTCCATGCTGGCGAATGGAATCGGTATTGAAACCGTAATTCGCTTTTGGTATCTATTTCGTACCTGTCTTCATGCATCCGCAATAAAGCCTTTAAAGATGATCGTCTGCGGCTTGATTGCGGACCTTAAAAGCCTAACGCATCAATGGTTCGTATGCTAATAAGAAGAACCCTGGCCTATGATGGTTAGCCAACAGAACGAAGCGTTTTCATGTTTTTTAAAAGGCCTTGTCATCGCTGTCGGTGGCTTCGCTGGACACGTTACTGTCACAGGCGCGCGCAAGCATCGTCGATGTGCGCGTGCACAATCCGTTTCTGCGCAACGGGTGCATAATGCGCTTCAGCCGATGCAGAAGATTGTCGCCCGCCGTGGAGGACGTCATGCAAGCGAAGAACGAAGAAGCCGTTGCCCATCTGCTCAACGATGTCGTCGAATTCGCACGAGGACGATTGCCCGAGCCCGCATTCGCAGCCGTCGAGCCATTCCTGCGTCACTACTACGACTTCGCCGATGCAGATGATCTGCATAGCCGGGGCATTGCCGATCTCTACGGCGCGGCCATGGCGCACTGGCAAACCGCACAGCGCTTCGTGCCTGGCAGCGAACGCTTGCGGGTCTACAACCCGATCCTCGAACAGCACGGCTGGCATTCCGATCACACCGTGATCGAGATCGTCAACGACGACATGCCGTTTCTGGTGGATTCGGTTTCAATGGCCGTCAACCGGCTCGGTCTTTCGCTGCACTCCGTGCTGCACCCGGTATTTCGCATCTGGCGCGGCAAGGACGGCGGCATCGAGCGCATCGCGCCGGGCGGCGCAGCAAGCGACGATGGCCAGTCGCAACTCGCGTCGTTCATTCATTTCGAAGTGGACCGCTGCGGCGATGCGGCGAAGCTCGATGCATTGCGCAACGAGATCGCGAAGGTGCTCGGCGACGTGCGCGCTGCGGTCGAAGACTGGCCGAAGATCGTCGAGATAGCACGCACGACGATCCGCGACATGGCCGCGCGCGAAACCAGCCCGGAAGGCGTGGAGGCGCGCGCGTTCCTCGAATGGATGGTCGCGGACCACTTTACGTTTCTCGGTCAGCGCGACTACGAACTCGTCGCGCATGACGGTCAGTATGGCCTGCGCGGCGTGGCGAGATCCGGCTTCGGCATCCTGCGCGAAACGTTGCGGCCGCAGGGCACGTCCGAAGTGACGCCATTGCCGGCCGCTGCCGCCGACATCATCGCGGGCGCGACGCCCATCTTTCTGACCAAGGCCAATTCGCGCGCGACCGTGCATCGCCCTGGTTATCTCGACTATGTCGGCGTGAAGCTGGTCGGGCCGGACGGCAAGATCAACGGGGAGCGGCGATTTATCGGGCTGTATACATCGACGGCTTATACGTCGTCGGCTACGGAGATTCCGATCGTGCGCCGCAAATGCGCGAACATCGTGCGGCGCGCGGGCTTTCTGCCCAAAGGGCATCTCGGCAAATCGCTGGTGACGGTACTGGAAACGTATCCACGCGACGAACTGTTCCAGGCGGACGAAAACGAACTCTACGATACGGCGCTCGGCGTGCTGCGTTTGCAGGAACATCAGCGCACGCGGATGTTCGTGCGGCGCGACCGTTTTGGCCGCTTCGTATCGTGCCTCGTGTTCGTGCCGCGCGAAAAGTACAACACCGATCTGCGCCGCCGCATCGCAAGGCTGCTGATGAGCGCGTTCAACGGTACGAACGTCGAGTTCACGCCGCTGCTTTCCGAGTCGACGCTCGCGCGCATTCATTTCGTCGTGCATGCCGAGCCGGGCGCGATGCCCGAGGTCGATACGCGCGAACTGGAAGCGCGGCTCATTCAGGTGTCGCGCCGCTGGCAGGACGATCTCGCGGATGCCTTGCTCGACGCGTTCGGCGAAGAGCAGGGCAACCGTCTGTTGCAGCACTACGCCGATTCGTTCCCGGCGGGCTATCGCGACGACTATCCGGCACGCACGGCGGTGCGCGATATCGAACTGATCGAACGCGTGCAGGGCACCGAGCACATTGCGATGAACCTGTACCGGCCGATCGAAGCGGGTCCGCGCGCGTTCCGCTTCAAGGTGTATCGCGCGGGCGACCCGATCGCGCTGTCGCGCAGCCTGCCGATGCTCGAGCATCTGGGCGTGCGCGTCGATGAAGAGCGGCCCTATCTGATCGAAGCACCGGGCGCCGCACCTGCATGGATTCACGATTTCGGGCTCGAACTGGCCGACGACGCCGAGTTCGACATCGAGCGCGTAAAAGGCCTGTTCGAAGATGCGTTCGAGCGCGTCTGGACGGGCGATATCGAAGACGACAATTTCAACCGGCTCGTGCTGCGTGCGCAACTGAGCGCGCGTGAAGTGATCATCTTGCGGGCTTACGCGAAGTATTTACGGCAGGTCGGCTCGACGTTCAGCGACGCGTATATCGAGCGCGCATTGACGGGCAATCCCGCTATCGCGCGCATGCTGGTCGAACTGTTCATCGCGCGATCCGATCCCGCGCCCGCCACGACGCGCGAAACGCGTGTCGAGCGGCTGCTGAAGACTATAGAAGGCGCGCTCGACGAAGTACCGAATCTCGACGAAGACCGCATCTTGCGGCAGTTCCTCGGCGTGATCAACGCGACGCAGCGCACCAATTACTATCGGCGCGATGAGAGCGGCAAGCCGAAACCGTATCTGTCGTTCAAGTTCGATCCGGCGAAAGTGCCGGGTCTGCCTGAACCGAAGCCGATGTTCGAAATCTGGGTATATTCGCCGCGCGTGGAAGGCGTGCATCTGCGTGGCGGGCGCGTTGCGCGCGGCGGCTTGCGCTGGTCCGATCGCCGCGAGGATTTCCGAACGGAAGTGCTCGGCCTCATGAAAGCGCAGATGGTGAAGAACGTCGTGATCGTGCCGGTGGGATCGAAGGGCGGCTTCGTCGTGAAGAATCCACCGCCGCCAACCGATCGCGAAACGTGGATGCGCGAGGGCATTGCGTGTTATCAGACCTTCCTGCGCGGTCTGCTCGACCTGACCGATAACCGGGTGGGTGGCGACATCGTGCCGCCACCCGATGTCGTGCGGCATGATCCTGACGATCCCTATCTCGTCGTCGCCGCCGATAAAGGCACGGCCACGTTCTCCGATTACGCGAACGCGATCTCGCAGGAATATGGTTTCTGGCTCGACGATGCATTCGCGTCGGGCGGATCGGTCGGCTACGACCACAAGAAAATGGGCATCACCGCGCGCGGCGCGTGGGAATCGGTGAAACGCCACTTCCGCGAAATGGGCGTCGATACGCAGACGATGGATTTCACCGTGGTCGGTGTCGGCGACATGTCTGGCGATGTGTTCGGCAACGGCATGCTGTTGTCGCAGCATATTCGCCTTTTCGCGGCGTTCGATCATCGGCATGTGTTTCTCGACCCGAACCCCGATCCCGCGACGAGTTTCGCCGAGCGTCAGCGGCTCTTCGGTCTCGATCGATCGAGCTGGGCCGACTACGATCCCGCGCTGATCTCGGCGGGCGGCGGCGTGTTCGCGCGCAGCGCGAAGACAATTCCACTTTCACAAGCTGTGCAGTCGATGCTAGGCATCACAGCCGCCGCGCTTGCGCCGAATGAACTGGTACGCGCGATTCTGCAGGCGCCTGTCGATCTGCTCTACAACGGCGGCATCGGCACGTACGTGAAAGCGAGTCACGAAACGCATGTGCAGGTCGGCGACAAGGCCAACGACGCCGTGCGCGTGAATGGCTGCGATCTGCGCTGCAAGGTCGTCGCGGAAGGCGGCAATCTCGGCCTCACGCAGCATGGGCGCATCGAGTTCGCGCAACGCGGTGGCCGCGTGAATACGGATGCCATCGACAATTCCGCGGGCGTCGATTGCTCGGACCATGAAGTGAACATCAAGATTCTGCTCGGCCTCGTGGTAGCCGATGGCGAGATGACGGAGAAGCAGCGCAATGCGTTGCTCGCAGAGATGACTGAGGAAGTCGGTCTGCTCGTGTTGCAGGACAACTACTACCAGACACAGGCATTGTCGATTGCAGGCCGCTATGCCGCCGAATTGTTCGACGCCGAAATGCGCCTGATGCGCTATCTCGAACGCGCGGGACGGTTGAATCGCGTGATCGAGTTTCTGCCGTCTGAAGACGAGATCAACGAACGCCTGGCCGCGAAGCAGGGTTTGACTTCACCGGAGCGCGCAGTGTTGCTCGCGTACAGCAAGATGTGGCTCTACGATGCATTGCTCGAAACCGACGTGCCGGAAGACTCGTTGGTGGCGGGCATGTTGACCGAGTACTTCCCGAAACCGTTGCGTCAGCGCTTCAGCGAGCCGATGCATCGTCATCCGCTGCGCCGTGAGATTCTTGCGACGCATTTGACGAATGCGCTGATCAATCGCGTCGGTTGTGCGTTCGTGCACCGGATGATGGAGGAGACCGACGGGAAGCCGGGAGACATCGTGCGCGCATGCATGATCGCGCGCGACGTGTTCGATCTGAACGACGTGTGGCGCAATATCGACGCGCTAGATAATCGTGTTGCCGACGATGTGCAGGCGCGCATGTTCGTCGAGATCACGAAGCTGCTGGAGCGCGCGGCGTTGTGGTTCCTGCGGCATCTGCAATCGGGCGAAGTGAAGGACGGCGGCGTGACGGAACTGATCGCGCGTTGCCGCGACGCGGCGCAACGGCTCGCGCCGCAATTGCCGATGCTGTTGCCTTCCGCGGAACTCGAAGCGTTGTCCGAGCGGCAGCGTGTGCTGGTCGATGCGGGCGTCGATAGCGAACTCGCGGTGCGAGTTGCGAGCGGCGACATTCCGGCTGCGCTGCTCGATATCGCGGAAGTGTCGGCGACCACGGAGCGTGGGCTCGAACTCGTGGCAGGCGTGTATTTCGCACTGGGCACACAGTTGAACTACGGCTGGATCGGGGAGCGCGCCGAGGCGTTGCCCACCGCGACGCATTGGGACGTGATGGCGCGCGCGGCCGCACTAGCCGAACTCGCGCGGCTCAAGCGCGTACTCACGACGAGTGCGTTGACGGAAGCGCCCGAGGCAACTACGGCAGAAGGTGTCGTCGAAGCATGGCGTGCAAAACGCGAGAGCGCACTCGCGCGTTATGCGCAACTGCTGACGGACTTGCGTGCGGCAGGTGGCGCGAGCCTGTCGATGCTGCTCGTGATCGTGCGGGAAATGGCGACGCTCGAGCGGCGCTAGTTGCCGGTCGACTGCTTTCTTCAAAACGCGTCATCGTCTCGAGGACGATGGCGCGTTTTTCTTTACGCGACCCGGCCCGACCCGACAGCGCGGCGGCGGATTGCCGGATAATAGTCGTTATCGATCATTTGACACTTCACCATCATGAGCGAACCCGCTGTCAGTTCAAACGTGCCGCGCCTCACGAGCCTTTCGCACGGCGGCGGCTGTGGCTGCAAGATCGCGCCCGGCGTGCTGTCCGATCTGCTGAAGCGCAACATGCCGATGCCGTCGTTTCCGGACCTGCTGGTCGGCACGGAAACCTCGGATGACGCCGCCGTGTATCGCCTGAACGACGAGCAGGCGATCATCGCGACCACTGACTTCTTCATGCCGATCGTCGACGATCCCTACGACTTCGGCCGCATCGCTGCGACCAACGCGCTTTCCGATGTGTACGCAATGGGCGGCAAGCCGATCCTCGCGCTTGCCCTGGTCGGCATGCCGATCAATGTGCTGCCGCACGACGTGATCGCGGCTGTGCTGCGCGGCGGAGAAGACGTGTGCATGCAGGCGGGCATTCCGGTCGCGGGCGGTCATTCGATCGATTCCGTCGAGCCGATCTATGGTCTCGCAGCGCTCGGTGTCGTGCATCCGAAACGCGTGAAGCGCAATGCGTCGGCGCAGGCAGGCGATGTGCTTGTGCTTGGCAAACCGCTTGGTGTCGGCGTGTTGTCGGCGGCGCTAAAAAAGAATCAGCTCGACGAAGCCGGCTATGCCGCAATGATCGCGGCGACGACGAAGCTCAATCGTCCGGGCGCCGACCTCGCTGCGCTCGATGGCGTGCACGCGATGACGGACGTCACGGGCTTTGGCCTGCTCGGCCACACGCTCGAACTCGCGCGCGGCGCGCAACTGACTGCACGCGTGCGCTACGCGGATTTGCCGTGGATTGCGGGCGTCGATGCGTTTGTTGCCGCGGGTGTGTTCACCGGCGCATCGGGCCGCAACTGGGCGTCGTACGGCGAGGACGTGCGCCTTGCGGATGCGTTGCCCGACACGGCACGCACATTGCTGACCGACCCGCAGACCTCAGGCGGCTTGCTCGTATCGTGCGCGCCCGAGGCCGTCGACGATGTACTGGCGATTTTCCGCGCGGACGGCTTCGATCATGCGGCGGTGATTGGCGAGTTGTACTCAGGCGCGTCGCGCGTCGAAGTGGTTTGACTTCCCTTTACTTCTCCGCATCAAGACAAATCAAATCGAAGAGCCTATGACAGAAGAATCACCGAAGGCCATTTTTTATGCGCTGGCAGCGAACCTCGGCATTGCAGTGTGCAAATTCGCTGCTGCGGCCTTTACGGGTTCCGGCGCGATGTTCGCCGAAGCCATTCACTCGACCGCCGATTGCGGCAATCAGGTTTTGCTGCTGTTCGGCCTGAAACAGGCGCGCCGTCCCGCTAGCGTCCTGCATCCACTCGGCGCGGGCAGGGCGATCTATTTCTATTCGTTGCTGGTTGCGCTTTTGTTGTTCTTCGTTGGCGGCGCGTTTTCGGTGTATGAAGGCGTGCATCGGTTGATGGCGCATGAGCCGTTGTCGCATGCTTATATTGCGCTTGCTGTGCTCGGGGTGTCGGTGGTGCTCGAGGCGTTTTCGCTGATGGGCGCAATCCGCGAGATCCGCAAGACGAACACGAATAAATCGATGTGGCGCTGGTTCCGCGAAACGCGCGAATCGGAGTTGCTTGTCGTCACGGGTGAAGACGTAGCGGCGTTGCTCGGTCTCGCGATTGCCTTCGTTGCCGTGCTGCTGACGATGATCACGGGCAATACGGCATTCGATGCGTGGGGTTCGATCGGTGTCGGTGTGTTGCTGATGGTGATTGCGTTTCTGGTGGCGCGCGAAGTGAAGTCGATGATGATCGGCGAATCCGCGAGCCCGGAAGTGCGGCGAGCGATTGAGGCGCATCTGCGTGCGCGTAGTGAGATTCGCAGCATTATCAATCTGATTACCTTGCAGTGGGGGCGGCATGTGGTTGTTGCCGTGCAGGCGGAGATGATCGATTACGATAGCGGTCGCGCTATGGTCGATGCGATTAATATCGTTGAAGCCGATTTGCAGGATGCGTTTCCGCAAGTGCGGTGGGTGTTTTTTGAGCCCGATGTTCCTCGGGTTCGGGATCGTGATTCGCGGGATTAGGGGTTGTTTGTTGTTGTTTGCTGTTGCTGCTGTTGTTGTTATTGCTGGCATCCGCGATTTGTTTTGCCTGCTTCACACGTTGCCCCTGTGCGGGGCGGCACCTACTTTTCTTTGCCGCGGCAAAGAAAAGTAGGCAAAAGAAAGCCGCTGAACACCGCCCGTTCTTGACGTTTGCCCACGGGCCCGCACCGGCCCCGTCCTGTCCCCGCCAGCGCTCTTCTTGATGCCCGCTGCCAACGCTTCGAATTGGCTCATCACCCGCTTCACACTCCCGCGTCTCGGCGAGCGCGATCAAATTGCCCACGTTCTATAGCGGCAAACTGTGTGTAGGCTATCGCGGCGTATGCGCTCCACTCCAGACTGGGAAACATGATCGGTGTCGTAGGTTCGCTGAGGTGTGGAGCACTACGACCTACACACAGTTTGCCACCTGGGCGGCCGTAATCGTTCGCTGCCGCTTGCTGCGCTAGGGGTGATTGAAGCGGGTGAGGCGTGTATTCGAGGCGCTGGCAACGGGCAGTGAAAGGCAGAGCGCCGTGTGAAGCGGAGGACCCGTCGGGGGCCCTCAGGCGGTGGTCAAGCACTTGCGGTGTTAGCCCGCTTTCTTTGCTTACTTTCTTTGCGGCGGCAAAGAAAGTAAGTGCCGCCCCGCACAGGGGCAACGCTTGAGGCACCAGTAACAAAACGCGGATGCCAGCAAAAACGAGAGCAAACCACACAAAGCGTCGCGAGACAATCAAAAGCAAACGCCACCAAAAAGCAAAGCAACAGCAAAAACCACAACCGCTTGCGCAGCAAAAAACAAACCCTTTTTATGCAATTCGACTATCCAAACACACAATCCAAATTCCTTAATGGAAAACAATTCAACCCCACCTATACTTAGCTCCGCCCTGTTCCGCGAGGGCACGCATTCCATTTCCAATCTTTTAACGAGCTCAAAGAAAGGACTTGTCATGGTAACTCGCACGGTAGGCGCATTGACCGCTTTGGCACTGGCCGCATGCACGGCAATATCGCCGCTGGCGAATGCGCAGGACGATAACTTCGCGCAAGGCAATGGCGAATCGCATGGACGCCAGGTCAAGGTGATGATCATTTCGATGTTCGGGCCGGAAGGGCAGGTGTGGCTCGACAAACTCGGACCGTGGCAAGACATTCCCGTCGCCGGTCTCTCCCCCGACTATCCAGACATTCATTGCAATAAACAGGACGTCTGCGTGATGACAACCGGCATGGGCCATACCAATGCCGCTGCGTCCACGATGGCGCTCGCGTTCTCTCCTCGATTCGATTTGCGGCACACGTACTTCATGGTCGCAGGCATTGCAGGCATCGATCCGATTCAGGGTACGGTCGGTTCAGCCGCGTGGGCCAAATACCTCGTCGACTTCGGTATTCAGTGGGAAATAGACGGGCGCGAAATTCCGCCGGGCTGGACAACCGGCTATCTCGGCATCAATACGAAAAGCCCGACGGAAAAGCCGCCGCTCGATTACCGCACGGAAGTGTTCCAGCTAAATACACGCCTCGCCAATACAGCTTTTGCACTGTCGCGTAACGTGGTCTTGTCTGACAACGCCGAGGCGCAAGCGGCGCGCGCCAAATACACCTATGCGCCCGCCAATCGGCCGCCTACCGTCATTCAGTGCGACACGCTAGCCGGCGATACGTGGTGGTCCGGCACCAAGCTCGGCGAACGCGCGCGCGACTGGACGAAGATTCTCACCGACGGCAAAGGCGTCTATTGCACGACGCAGCAGGAAGACAACTCGACGTATGAAGCGCTGAAACGCGCGGCGAGTGTGCATCGTGTGGATTTGAGTCGCGTGGCTGTATTGCGTGCGGGTTCGGATTTCGATCGTCCTTATGATGGACAGACGAGCGCCGATAATCTGCTCAATTACGCTGCGCAAGGCGGCTTTACCATCGCCCTTGAAAACCTGTATCGCGCGGGCAATCCGCTGGTTCAGGATATCGTTTCGCATTGGGGTGAATGGCGTAACGGCGTGCCGCAGCGCTAATCACTTGATCTGCACCCATGCGAAAGCGCTCAATCGCTTTCACGCGATTGAGCGCAGCACTACAACTTCACTATGTTTCCTCGCGCGCTCAGTGCGCACGATAGGGCGTCCAGACGGGAATGTCTGCTGCCCAGTCATCGAGTTCCGATGGGCTCATGTTCAGCTCCTTCGACTAATAACAGATTGGCACTTACTGGCCGCGAGCGACGCGCACGCTGCCATCGCTCTGCGCTTCGAGGCGCTCGGCTTGCGTGCGGCCAATCAGGCCCTGTTCCGGATACGAGGTCTTGTTCAGCGAAGGCAGCGTGCCGTCGCGATACGAATCGGCGACTTCAGCGCGAACTTCTGCGCGCGTTTTCGGCGCCGATGCGCTAGTCGAGTGTTGCCACCATTGATCGTTGTACGACCCCGCGCGGCCAATGCCACCGCCGCCGCCGGCAAATGCCGGTGCGCTGACTAGCAGCGAGAGAGCAAGACCTGCCAGCAGATTGCGTTTCATGATTCACTCCTGTCCATTCGATTCGATTGCTACGCCGTGGTAGTCCGGCGTTGCGACAGGGTGAAATGTAGGCTTTGACGCGCGGGCGATAAACCCGGCTTTCGTGAAATGAATTGTCGCAATTTCAGAACAATCGCGGCGCGATGCCGCGATCGTCCCTTGAATAAAGGCTCAGAAGCCTACGCGACCCATTCCGTCATTACCGGCGTCCTGAAGTCCGGTGCCGATTCTTTTTCCTCGAACGTGCGTTGCGTGCAGGTCTTGTCGAGGCTCGCGCGGCCGCTCAGCAACGGGCAGCGGTCGAAAATCTCCGCAATCCAGTCGACGAACACGCGCACTTTCGACGACAGATGCCGGCTATGCGGATACACCGCGGAGATTGGCATGGGCAGCGGTTTCAGGTCGGGCAGCACTTCGACGAGCTGGCCCGAACGCAGATGCGGCAGCACCATGAAGAGCGGCGGCTGGATCAGGCCGAAGCCTTCCAGGCCGCACGTCACGTAAGCGTCCGCATCATTGACGGACACCACGCTCTTCATTTTCACTTCGACTTCCTTGCCGTCTACGAGGAACGACCAGTCCATAACGCGGCCGGTGCGGCTCGAAAAGTAATTGACGGCCTTGTGCTGCTCGAGATCGTCGAGTGTCTGAGGAATACCCGCGCGCTCGACATACGCGGGCGCGCCGCACGTCACACCCTCGAATAACCCTATTCTGCGTGCGACCAATGACGAATCCTGCAGCGCGCCGACCCGCACCACGCAATCCACGCCTTCCTGCAGCAGATCGACCGGGCGGTCAGACAAGCCGAGTTGCAGATCGATATCCGGGTACTTGGTGTGGAATTCGCACAGCTGGGGAATCACGAGCAGACGTCCGATCGATCCCGGCATATCGATGCGCAGCTTGCCGCTCGGTTTCTTGTTGCCGCTCTGGAAACTCGCTTCCGTTTCTTCGACGTCCGCGAGAATGCGCACGCAACGCTCGTAATACGCGGCGCCATCGGGCGTCAGCGAAAGACGGCGTGTCGTGCGATGCAGGAGGCGTGTGCCGAGAAACGCTTCGAGATTCTGGATGATCGTCGTGACGGAAGCGCGGGGCAGATCGAGCGTTTCCGCAGCCCGGGTGAAGCTGTTGGTGTCGACGACCCGGGTGAACACTTGCATGGCCTGGAGCCGGTCCATTGCAAACCTCCGAAAGAGCCGGAGCACTGGTGAAGCAGTCGCATCAGCCATTTAACGTTTGGCTAACGCGCCGAATAAAGGCATTCGATTGTTCAGGTGCACCGAATTGTGTTGCCGGATTATAGGCATTTATTTGGAACTCTGCTGGTCCCACAATTCGCACCATTCGATAGTTTCGCGCATTGCGCTGTTCGACATGGATGCATTCAACCCGCGCCACACCTTTGTTCCGCCCGGCACCAGCCTCGGCGAAAACGCGTCATTGCTCGACGTCACCGACGTACGGGTAGAAGGGTACGCGCAGGACATCACATTGCGCCTTTACCGGCGAGCGGCCGCGAAAAGCGGTCTGCCGATCCTGCTCTATTTTCACGGCGGAGGTTTCGTGCGTGGCTCGATCGAGGAAGCCGATTACGCCGCGCGTTATTTCGCGCAGCACACGCCGGCACTCGTCGTGTCGGTTGGCTACTCGCTCGCGCCGCAGTTTCCGTTTCCGGCCGCGCCTGAAGACGCGCACCGCGCCGCGCTCTGGGTGCAGACGCGCGCACGGGCGTTCGGCGGCAACACGAAAAAGATTGGCGTAGCGGGCCACGATGCCGGTGGCTCGCTCGCGAATTGCCTGGCGTTCATCGGCCGCGATCGCGGGGATGTGCGGATCGATGCGCAGGCATTGTTCGGACCGATGCTCGATCCGAGTCTCACGCGCCTCGGCGACGAGAAGCGTTTGAGCTCGGACATTACGGCAAGCGAATGCGCGGCGTGCTACCGCGCGTATCTGCCGCAGGCATCGCAGCGCATGCACCCGTATGCGGCACCGCTCGAATCGGTGCGGCTCGCGGGCTTGCCCGCCACGCTGATTGCGACCGCGCAAAACGACGTGCTGCACGTCGAAGCGGAGAAGTACGCGAGCAATCTGATCGACGCGGGCGTGCAGACGCAGGTGGTCCGATATCCGAGCGTATCGCACGCGGCGCTGGCCAATCATCCGGCCGCGTTGCTCGAGGCGGTTCGATTCTTCCAGTGGCGCTTCGACGAGCGCGCACTCCGATAAACAAATCTCTCAACTAAATTCCGGAGTCTGTCATGTCTGTTTTTCCTCTCTCGCGTTCGAAGCTGGCGGTAGCAACGCTGGCGGTACTTGTTATTGCGGGGCTTGGCACGTTCGGCGCGATTCGCGTCGATGCACGCGCGCCTGCGCAAGCCGCGCCGACCATCGTGCCGGAAGTCGACGTCGCCACTGTCGTGCAGAAAACCATCACTGACTGGCAAACCTATTCGGGCCGTTTGCAGGCCGTCGAAAAGGTCGATGTTCGTCCGCTCGTGTCGGGCACTATCGTCTCCGTGAACTTCCAGGACGGCGCGTTGGTGAAGAAGGGCGACGTGCTGTTCGTCATCGATCCGCGTCCGTATCAGGCCGAAGTCGATCGCGCTGCCGCACAGCTTGCTGCTGCGCAATCGCGCGCGGGTTACGCGCAAAGCGACTGGGAGCGCGCGCAACGCCTGATCGGCGATAGCGCAATCGCGAAACGCGATTACGACGAGAAGCAGAACAATGCGCGCGAAGCGAGTGCCAACGTGAAGGCCGCGCAAGCCGCACTGGAAGCCGCGCAGATCAATCTCGGCTACACGAAGATCGTCGCGCCAGTAGCGGGCCGCGTGTCGCGTGCGGAAATCACGCTTGGGAACGTCGTGAACGCGGGTGCGAGCGCTGCGCCGCTGACCACGCTCGTGTCCGTCTCGCCGATCTACGCAGAGTTCGACGCCGACGAACAGACGTACCTGCAATACATCAGCCAGGTGAAGAACGACAGCAAGGTGCCCGTCGAACTCGGCCTCGCGAATGAAACGGGTTATTCGCGCAAGGGCACGATCCAGTCGGTCGATAACCGCCTCGATACGTCGTCGGGCACGATCCGCGTGCGCGCGCGTTTCGACAACGCTGACGGCTCGCTCGTCCCCGGTCTCTATGCACGCGTGAAAGTGGGCGGCAGCGAGCCGCATTCGGCGCTGCTGATCGACGACGCCGCAATCGGCACGGACCAGGACAAGAAGTTTGTGTTCGTCGTCGACAAGGACGACAAGATTGCCTATCGCGAGATCCAGCAGGGCGACCTGCAAGGCAATCTGCGCGTCGTGAAGGGCGGCTTGCACGCGGGCGACCGCATTGTCGTGAACGGCACGCAGCGCGTGCGGCCGGGCGCGCAGATTCGCGCGCATATGGTGCCGATGGGTGACGGCAATGCAAGCGGCGATGCGAACAGCGCGCCCGTTGCCGACGATGCACAGGCAGACAAGCAGGCACAGCTCGACGGCGCGAAGCAGAAGCACAGCGAACCGCAAACGCAGGCACAGGCGCAGCCGCGCACGAAGGCGCGCAAGGATTCGTAACCGCTTCACGCCCACACGCAATCCTTCGATGCATGCGCACAAGACGTAAGCGCTCCAACATCAAGAGCTTTACATGAACATATCCAAATTCTTTATCGATCGGCCGATCTTTGCTGGCGTGCTATCGGTCCTGATTCTGCTCGCAGGTCTGATCGCCGTATTCCAGCTGCCGATCTCCGAATATCCGGAAGTGGTGCCGCCTTCCGTGGTGGTGCACGCGCAGTATCCTGGCGCGAACCCGAAAGTGATCGCCGAGGCGGTTGCATCGCCGCTCGAAGAGCAGATCAACGGCGTCGAGAACATGCTGTACATGCAGTCGCAAGCGAATAGCGACGGCAATCTCACGCTCACCGTCACGTTCAAGCTCGGCACGAATCCCGACCTTGCGACGCAGCTCGTGCAGAACCGCGTGAATCAGGCGCTGCCGCGTCTGCCGGAAGACGTGCAACGTCTCGGCGTGACGACGATCAAGAGCTCGCCGACGCTGACGATGGTCGTGCATTTGATCTCGCCGAACGACCGCTACGACATGACGTATCTGCGCAACTACGCGCTGCTCAACGTGAAGGACCGCCTCGAGCGGATCAAGGGCGTCGGGCAGGTGCAGTTGTGGGGCGCGGGCGATTACGCGATGCGTGTGTGGCTCGACCCCGCCAAGGTCGCGCAACGCAATCTGACGGCGATGGAAGTCGTCAACGCGATTCGCGAGCAGAACATTCAGGTGGCGGCGGGTGTGATCGGTGCATCGCCTTCTGTGCCGGGCACGCCGCTGCAACTGTCGGTGAATGCGCGCGGCCGTCTGAAGACGGAAGCCGAGTTCGGCGACATCGTCGTGAAGACGGC
Source organism: Burkholderia sp. Ac-20365 (assembly GCF_017104715.1). Taxonomy (GTDB): domain Bacteria; phylum Pseudomonadota; class Gammaproteobacteria; order Burkholderiales; family Burkholderiaceae; genus Paraburkholderia. Next base: position 324,329 of record NZ_JAAGPI010000008.1, on the reverse strand, counting down.
GCCCGACGGTGCCGTGACATACCTGAAGGACATTGCGCGCGTCGAACTCGCGGCGTCGGAATATGGGCTGCGTTCGCTGCTCGACAACAAGCCTGCGGTCGCAATGGCGATCAACCAGTCGCCGGGTGCGAATTCGCTGGAGATTTCCAACGAAGTGCGCGCGACGATGAAGGAACTCGCCGCTGATTTCCCGGCTGGCGTCGAGTACAAGATCGTCTATGACCCGACGCAGTTCGTGCGTTCGAGTATCGAAGCCGTTGTGCACACGCTGCTCGAAGCGATTGCGCTCGTCGTGATCGTGGTGATCGTGTTCCTGCAAACGTGGCGTGCGTCGATCATTCCGTTGATTGCAGTGCCGGTGTCGATTGTCGGTACGTTCTCGCTGCTGCTGGCGTTTGGATTTTCGATCAACGCGCTGTCGCTGTTCGGGATGGTGCTGGCCATTGGTATCGTGGTCGACGATGCGATCGTGGTGGTGGAAAACGTCGAGCGGAACATCGAAAGCGGATTGAGCGCGAGAGATGCGACCTACAAGGCCATGCAGGAAGTGAGCGGGCCGATTATCGCTATCGCGCTGACGCTGGTTGCCGTGTTCGTGCCGCTCGCGTTCATGACGGGTCTGACGGGCCAGTTCTACAAGCAGTTCGCGATGACCATCGCGATCTCGACGGTGATCTCGGCATTCAACTCGCTGACGCTGTCGCCCGCGCTGTCTGCTCTGCTGCTGCGTGGTCACGGCGCGAAGGAAGACTGGCTGACGCGCGGCATGAACCGCGTGCTGGGACCGTTCTTCCGCGGCTTCAACAAGGTGTTCCATCGCGGCTCGGAAAGCTATGGCCGTGGTGTGAACGGCGTGCTCAAGCGCAAGGGCGCGATGCTTGTGGTGTATGCGGTGCTGCTGGGCCTGACGGTTCTCGTGTCGCGTATCGTGCCGGGCGGCTTCGTACCGGCGCAGGACAAGGAGTATCTGATCGCGTTCGCGCAGTTGCCGAATGGTGCTTCGCTCGACCGCACCGAGAAGGTGATCCGCGACATGGGCGCGATTGCGCTGAAGCAGCCGGGCGTGGAAAGCGCGGTGGCGTTCCCGGGTCTGTCGGTGAATGGCTTCACGAACAGTTCTAGTGCAGGCATCGTGTTCGTCACGCTCAAGCCGTTCCATGACCGCAAGGGCAAGGCGTTGTCGGCGGGTGCGATTGCGGGTGCGCTGAACCAGCAATATGGTGCGATCAAGGACTCGTTCGTCGCCGTGTTCCCGCCGCCGCCCGTGCTCGGTCTCGGTACGCTCGGCGGCTTCAAGATGCAGCTGGAAGATCACGGCGCGGTTGGTTACGCGGAACTGAACAAGGCAACGGAAGCGTTCATCAAGAAGGCTGCGACGACGCCTGAACTCGGCCCGACGTTCTCGAGCTATCAGATCAACGTGCCGCAGTTGAACGTCGATCTGGACCGTGTGAAGGCGAAGCAGTTGGGCGTGCCTGTCACAGACGTGTTCAACACGATGCAGGTGTATCTCGGCTCGCTGTATGTGAACGACTTCAACCGCTTCGGTCGCGTGTACCAGGTGCGTGTGCAGGCGGATGCGCCGTTCCGTCAACAGGCTGACGACATCCTGCAACTGAAGACGCGCAACGTGAATGGCGACATGGTGCCGTTGTCGTCGCTGGTGACGGTGACGCCGACTTACGGTCCGGAAATGGTCGTGCGCTACAACGGCTATACGGCAGCGGACATCAACGGTGGACCGGCGCCTGGCTATTCGTCGGGTGAGGCGCAGAGTGCAGCGGAACGCATCGCGGCGGAAGTGTTGCCGAAGGGTGTGAAGCTCGAATGGACCGACCTGACGTATCAGCAGATTCTCGCTGGCAATGCAGGGCTGTGGGTGTTCCCGATCAGCGTGCTGCTCGTGTTCCTCGTGCTCGCTGCGCTGTACGAGAGCCTGACGCTGCCCCTCGCGGTGATCCTGATCGTGCCGATGAGCGTGCTGTCCGCGCTGACGGGCGTGTGGCTCACGCAGGGCGACAACAACATCTTCACGCAGATCGGCTTGATGGTGCTGGTGGGGCTGGCGTCGAAGAACGCGATTCTGATCGTCGAGTTTGCGCGTGAACTGGAACACGATGGACGCACGCCGTTGCAGGCCGCAATCGAAGCGAGCCGCATGCGTCTGCGCCCGATTCTGATGACGTCGATCGCATTCATCATGGGTGTGGTGCCGCTGGTACTGTCGAGCGGCGCGGGTTCCGAAATGCGCCACGCGATGGGCATAGCTGTGTTCTTCGGGATGCTGGGTGTGACGCTGTTCGGCTTGATGCTGACCCCCGTGTTCTACGTGGTGCTGCGTACGCTGGCGGGCGGCAAGATTCACGTCGCGCAGAAAGACTCGCCGCATCTCGTTGCGCATACAACGGACGCCTGATGGAGAAAATGACAATGAAAAGCTTTGCACAGATGGGCGGCCTCGGGCGCGCGGCGGCGAGCACGCTGTTGATGTTGCTGCTCGCGGCGTGCTCGGTCGAGCCGACGTACAAGCGACCCGACGCGCCGACGCCCTCGGCATTCAAGGAAGCGCCCGTAACGGCTTCGACGACGGACGCGGCCAACGCGCCGCTTCCCGCCAGCGAGGCAGGTACGTGGAAGACGGCCGAGCCCGCGGAAGAAGCGCATCGTGGTGAATGGTGGACGGTGTTCGGCGATTCGACGTTGAACGACCTTGAAAAACAGGCCGCCGATGCAAACCAGAACCTGAAAGCCGCTGCTGCGCGCGTGCAGGAATCGCGCGCGTTGACGCAACAGGCCCGCGCCTCCTGGTTCCCGTCGTTCGACGCGGGCTTCGGCCCGACGCGCGAGCGTCTGTCACCGGCATCGCAATTCCTGCCGAACGACACGCACGTGCCGACGCAAACGCTGTGGCGTGCACAGGTGACCGCTTCGTATGAAGTCGATCTCTTCGGCCGCGTCAGCTCGAACGTGAATGCGGCGCGTGCGGACCAGGCGCAGAGCGAAGCGCTGTTCCGCTCGGTGCAGCTTGCGTTGCAGGCGGACGTCGCGCAGAACTACTTCCAGTTGCGTGAGTTCGATACACAGTTGAGCTTGTATCGTCAGACGGTGACCTTGCGTGAAGACGCGTTAAAGCTCGTCGAGCGCCGCTTCAAGGAAGGCGACATCAACGAACTGGATGTATCGCGTGCCCGCAATGAACTGGCGACGGCACGCGCCGATGCGGTTGGCGTGGCGCGTCAGCGTGCGGCGTCCGAGCATGGCCTTGCGATTCTGCTCGGCAAGGCGCCCGCGGACTTCTCGTTCCCCGAGACGCCGCTCGCGCCCGTGACGGTGCGCGTGCCTGCAGGATTGCCGTCTGCGCTGCTGGAGCGTCGCCCGGATATTTCGGCGGCAGAGCGCGCGATGGCGGGGGCGAATGCGCGGGTCGGTCTCGCCAAATCGGCGTTCTTCCCGAAGCTCGATATCACGGGTGCGTTTGGCTACGAGTCGACGACGCTTGGCGATCTGTTCCAGTGGTCGAGCCGTGCGTTCCTGCTCGGACCGTTTGCGGGCACGGCGCTGACGGTGCCGCTCTTCGACGGCGGACGACGCAAGGCGAATCTTGCCAATGCGCGCGCGAAGTATGACGAGGATGTGGCGCAGTATCGTCAGCAGGTGCTTGTGGCGTTTCGTGAGGTCGAGGACAACCTGTCGGATCTGCGTTTGTTGACCGATCAGACGCGTGAGCAGAATGATGCCGTCAATGCGTCGAAGCGCGCGGAGCATTTGTCGCAGACACAGTATCAGGAAGGGCAGGTTGCTTATCTTGATGTGATTGATGCGCAGCGGCAGACGTTGCAGTCGCAGTTGCAGTTGAGTCATCTTGCGGGGACGCAGGCTGTGGCGACGGTGAATCTGATTCGCGCGCTCGGCGGGGGGTGGGGTGAGGTGAAGACTGACGTTGGTAATGCTGATGGGGTGGCGCAGCAGGTCGCAAAGCAGTAAGGTTTTTTTGTCTGCGACGCTTGGGGTGGGTTGTTTTCGCTTTCGCGTTTTTGCTCTTGCTCTTGCTTTCGCTGGCATCCGCGATTTGTCTTGCCTGCTTCAAGCGTTGCCCCTGTGCGGGGCGGCACCTACTTTTCTTTGCCGCGGCAAAGAAAAGTAGGCAAAAGAAAGCCGCTGAACACCGCCAGCTCTTCTCTCTGCCCACGGGCCCCCAACGGCCCCGTCCTGTTCGCGGCATCGTTCTTCTTGATGCCCGCTGCCAACACTCTTATTGAGCGCCTCATCCGCTTCACACTCCCGCGTCGCCGCCTACGCGATCAATTTGCCCACGTTCTATAGCGGCAAACTGTGTGTCGGCTTTCGCGCCATATGCGCACCACTCCAGACTGGGAAACATGATCGGTGTCGTAGGTTCGCTGACGTGTGAAGCACTACGACCTACACACAGTTTGCCACCTGGGCGGCCGTAACCATTCGCTGCCGCTGGCTGCGCTACGGGTGATTGAAGCGGGTGAGGCGCCTGGCCGAAGCGCTGGCAGCGGGCGGTGACTGAGAAGTTACCGTGTGAAGTGTAAGAACTGTTGGGGGCCCTCAGGCGGTGGTCAAGAGCGGGCGGTGTTAGCCCGCTTTCTTTGCTTACTTTCTTTGCGGCGGCAAAGAAAGTAAGTGCCGCCCCGCACAGGGGCAACGCTTGCGCCGCGTAGGCGCTAACGCGGATGCCAGCGAAAGCACAAGCAAACCAAACCAGACCAAACCAGACCACGTCCCCAAATTTCTTTGTACACTTGACCCCATTCCGCGGCGCCAGCCATCGCCAACCAAAGCGCACTGCGAGTTAAATCACCTCGAGGGTTCCTGGCTTTGCCGTTCAAACTTCCCACCACAGCAACCGCGCCGTTCTGCCCATCCGAGGTGCAGGGCTCTGTCACCGTCACACAGTCCGCGCCTTTCTGGAAAAAGATCCTTCAGTTCGCAGGTCCGGGTCTCCTTGTGTCCATCGGTTACATGGACCCCGGCAACTGGGCCACCGATATCGAAGCGGGCTCGCGCTACGGCTATAGCCTGCTGTTCGTGGTCGTGCTGTCGAGTCTCGCGGCCATGGTGCTGCAATGCCTGAGCATGCGTCTTGGCATCGCGACGGGCCGCAACCTCGCCGAACTGTCGCGCACGCGTTACTCGCCAGGCGTCGCCCGCATTCAATGGCTGCTCGCCGAACTGTCGATCATCGCCTGCGATCTCGCGGAAGTGCTCGGCGGCGCGCTCGCGTTTCACCTGCTGTTCAAATGCTCGCTGACAGTGGGCGTGATTCTCACTGCGTTCGATACCCTCATCGTGCTCGGCCTGAAGGGCAAGAACTTCCGCGATCTCGAAGCCATCATGCTCGGGCTGATCGCGACCATCGGCGTCGGTTACATCATCGAACTCGCGCTCGTGCATCCACACTGGCCGTCCGTTGCCGCGGGGCTCGTGCCTTCGTGGCAAGCCGTCAGCGAACGCGAGCCGCTCTATCTCGCCATCGGTATTCTCGGCGCGACCGTGATGCCGCATAACCTGTATCTGCATTCGTCCGTCGTGCAGACGCGCGCCGTGACGCGCGACCACAAGGGCATCGCGGAAGCCATCTCGCTGTCGCGTATCGATACGATCGTCGCGCTGTTTCTCGCGCTGCTGATCAACGCGGCAATCCTGATTCTCGCGGGCGCCGCGTTTCATTCGACGGGACACACCGCAGTGACCGAAATCGAGGATGCGTACCGCCTGCTCGCGCCCATCGTCGGTACGGGCTTCGCGGCGGTGCTGTTCGCGATCACGCTGCTGGCGTCGGGGCAAAGCTCGACATTCACAGGCACCGTGGCCGGGCAGGTCATCATGGAAGGCTTTCTGCAACTGAAGATTCCCTGCTACCAGCGGCGCTTCATCACGCGCGCGCTCGCGCTCATTCCCGCGCTGGTCGGCGTGCAGATGCTCGGCAATGGTGCGGTCGGCCAGTTGCTCGTCGCGAGCCAGGTGGTGCTGAGCCTGCAATTGCCGTTCGCGCTGTATCCGCTGATCCGCATGACCGACGACCGCAAATTGATGGGCGAGTTCGCCAACCGGCTGCCGACACGGATCATCGCGTGGTCGTTGTTCGTCGTGATCAGCGCGGCGAATCTCTGGCTCGTGGTGCAGACCTTCGGCTTCGCAGGCTGATACCCGAAGCGCTCAAGATATACGCGCAAAAATCGCAGGCGAAAAAAAGCCGGTCTGAAAAGACCGGCTTCAAAATACTGCGTAGCTTCGGATGGACAGAGCGATGCGCGGCGCTAGGCCGCCAGCGCAGTTTCCTCGAGCATCTGTTCTTCGAGTACTTCGACTTCTTCCGCAACCTGCGGCACGGAAACGATTTCCTTCTCGGCATCGCGCTTCGCGGCGGCGGCCTTCTTCGTCTTGCCTGCGCGCGACGGCGGCTGGCACGCGCCGCACACGACGTTGTGCTGCAGGTCGTGCTTGTGCGCGACGAACTTGCCGCTGCAACGGCAGCAGGGCGTCAGTTGCAGGATGTCGGCGTCGAAGAAGCGCACCAGCGTCCATGCACGCGTCAGATCGAGCACCGGCTCGGTCTCGCTATGACGGCAATGTTCGAGATACAGACGATAACCCTTGGTCAGCGCGTCCAGATGCGAGCAGCGCGCTTCGTTCTTCAGGAACAGATACGTGTTGTAGAACAGCGAAGCGTGAATGTTCGCGAGCCACGTCATGTACCAGTCCGCCGAGAACGGCAGCATGCCCTTGGGCGGCGATACGCCCTTGACCTCGCGGTACAGGCGGATCATGCGGTCGCGCGACAGCGTCAGCTCGCTTTCGAGCACCTGCATGCGCGCGCCCAGTTCAATCAGCGCGATCGCGCGGAACACTTCCTGCGCGTCTTCGGTAAGGCTCTTTTTCAGCATGGCAGTCCTCTCCGGTTTTAAGCGAACTGCTCTGCGGGCTGTCCGGCCAGCAGGATCGCGGCATGCGTCGATGCCACTTCCGCGTGACGGGACGTGTGCGTCAACGCCGACAACATCGCGTGGTCGTTGAAGCGGAAAAAGCACAAAAGCTGATCGGAGCTGGCCAGCTTGACGATCTGCGCGAGCGACAGCCCGGCAAGAATATCAGCCAGCTCCGACGACAAGCCGAGACGGAACATGCCGATCGCCTTGTCCTCGCGCAACATACGTTGTGCGAGCATGATGTAAGACAAATTAATTTCGCGGATAGAATCCAGCGTCTCGCTGCTACGGTCCATTTTCTCTGTTTCCGAAGCCCCGAATTACTTATGTCGGCATTTTTTGCCGTTTTGGTCTTATGCCCCGCCGGACACTGTTGATTTCCGGCGTCAAGTTGGTGCACAGATACAACCAGCCAACCTTTGATACAAGCCGTTACATTTCGTAACAGCTTGGGCGGAATTGTATGAACACGATTTCCAGAAATCAATACCTTTCTCAAAAAAAAGATACGATAAAACAACACTGATTTCGGTAACTCTTTCATGGCGTCGTCATAATCGCCAGGCAGACGGAAAACGTTTGCAACGGGGTACCGGGAAACCCTTATAAAATAAGGGTTGACGCAATAGTTTCCGGTTTCCGCATGCGTGTTGGCTTATGCGAAAATCATATGAGTTCAGAAAGCCGGGAGAAAGAAAACAAAAAGCCGGCAGGTAAAAAATACGCCGCCGGTCAGGGAATCCGGGATAACCCGAGATGTAACGAAAAGGAGTTACAAACCGGTAGGGATTTGTAACTACTTCGGGCGAGGCTGTTACAGACCTGCCCGGAAGTTTGTAACGGGTCAGCGAACGATCTGGCGGATCGGTTCTACTTTCAGGCCGAAAAGGCGGCCGGCCGGGTGCCGGTTACATTTGCCGGCAAGCGCGGCCGCAAGCCACGTCCGGGCGTGCAGGCTGCCTGACACCATTCCGCTGAAATCCGCGCGGATGTTACAACCATAGGCCAGCCGGGCTCTGTAGCCGGGCGGCAGGCCGCCCACGACGGCGGTGACGAGCGGTCGCATGAGCATGCGTCGCGCGGGCGCGTAGCGGCCCGCAAGCGCGGCAGCAGCCATTGCGCCGCGGACGATGCCGGCCCCCATTACGCTCGTTACACCGCGTGTAACGGACGACGCGGGAGCGGCGGCGTTCGTGTGAGAACTCCAGTAAGGCCAACACGCGACGTCGATTCGACATGTCGGGCGGGCCCCGAAGGCGACTCACAAAATTGCGCAGGCTCACGGCTACGGAGGCTTGAATCTTCGGGCGATTGCGCAAGAGGTTGGCATCAAGGCCGGGAGCATTTATCACCATTTCCCGAGCAAGGCCGACCTTGCCGCCGCCGTCGCGAAGCGTTACTGGGAGGATGCGGCCGGGGCACTGGAGGAGATGTCGGCGAGGATTTCCGACCCGGTCGAGTGCCTGCGGAGATTCCCGGAAACGTTTCGTGTGGCGCTCGAGAATGACAACCGGATGTGTCTGGCGAGCTTCATGGCGGCCGAATACGACGATTTGCCCGAGGTCGTGAAGAACGAGGTTCAGGCATTTGCCGACGTCAACGTCGCGTGGCTTGGAAAGATGCTTGTGGCGGCAGGAGTCGTCAGTTCGAAGGACGCGAAGAAACGTGCACGCGCCATATTCGCGGCGGTGGCCGGTGCACAACTCATGGCGCGAAGCCGGTCGGACATCAAGCATCTTTGATGCGTTGATCGAGACGTATCGGACGGCCGGGCTGCTGCCCTCGTAGTCGTGTGAGCCACGGGCGAGCAGCGCGTCAGAAGCGCGTCAGAAGCGCGCCGCAAGGTAATCAAACCTACTTCGCGTCATGAAAGATCACGCCGAGCGTATGCCGATGCCCCGAACGCAGCCGGCTCACGCCGTGCCGCATGTTCACACGGTAGGCGCCGCGCGTCCCCTGCACGGGCCTGTGATGCACCGCGAACATCACGGCGTCGCCCTTGCGCAGCGGCACGACTTCCGCGCGCGATTGCATGCGCGGGCGCTGTTCTGTCAGCACGAACTCGCCGCCTGTGAAGTCCTTGCCGGGCTCGGAGAGCAGGATCGCGAGCTGGATCGGAAATACGTGTTCGCCGTACAGGTCCTGATGCAGACAGTTGAAATCGCCGGCTGCGTATTGAAGGATCAGCGGCGTCGGGCGCAATTGTCCCGCCTGATGACAGCGTCGCAGAAAATCAGCGTGTATCGGAGGAAAGCGCACGTCGATGCGCATCGTCTCGTTCCATGAGTTCGCGAGCGGCGCGAGATGCGGATAGACAGCCGTGCGCAACGCGCCGACCACATCGGGCAGCGGATAGTCGAAGTACTTGTACTCGCCGCGCCCGAAGCCATGCCGCGCCATCACGACGCGGCTGCGGTACAGATCGTCGCGCGGGTAGAGCGCGCTCAGCGCGTTGCATTCTTCGGCGTTCAGCAAGCCTGTCAGCAATGCGCAGCCGTGTGCGTCCAGTTCGGAGGCGGCGCGCGACCAGTCGATTGCATCGACACGTTCAGCGATGGCTTGCGGCGAGGCAATCACGGGCGTTGACTCGCGCCGGCCTTTGCGCGGGTTGTGCGGTTGTTCTTCCCTGTCGAACAGGCCAGCTTGCGTGTCGAGTGCGGAATCTTGCATGAGCGGCTCCGTAGCGGCGTTTGCGTTTTCGATGCAGCCCAGTCTACGCAGCCTCTGGCGCCCGCACACTCCGGGAGTTGCTCTTCAATTCGCCGAAGGCTCAGATAAACCGCACCATCAGATCGGCGCCGTGAAATACGCCGTCGATGCACATCGCATCCGGCTCCGTTCCATACACGCGAAACCCGAGCGATTCATACAACGCGCGAGCCGAGCCGTTCCCGTTCGTGACGAGCAACCCAACTTGCCGCAAGCCGTCGACTCGCGCAGCGTGCGCGAGCAACTCCGTCAGCAGCGCCCGTCCGACGCCGCGCCCGGCTGCCTCGTCGGCGACGTACATGCCGATCACATGGCCCTTGTGGCGTTCCTTGTGCCGCGTCTCGCGCATCAGCCCGACAGTGCCGACCAAAGCCCCATCCGTCGATGAAAATGCGCCGAGCAGGACGTTGCCAATTGCGGCATGCGTGCCGCTGAGCATCGCATCATGTTGCGACGGGCCGCGCTCGACGGCCTCTTCATAGCTTTGCCCGAACGCGGCGGGATGGGTTTTCAGGCCGCGCAAACGCAGCGCGAAAAACGCGTCGCGGTCGGCGAGTTCGAGTGTGCGGATCAGGATGTCTTCAGCCATGCGCGGCCCTCAGTTGTTCGCGCCGGCCGACGCCGCGCTTGTGTCCGCGAACTTGCGCAAGGCATCGGCGGTTTGCGGATCGGCGGGGAAGAACGCTTCGATCGCGAGTTCCGAGAGCGTCACGTCGATAGGCGTGCCGAACACGGTCGTCGTGCTGAAGAACGACAGCACGCCGAGTTCGGTGCGCAGGCGCAGCGGCACCGCGATCTGGTCGAGCGGCGACGCGTGGCTGTCGTCGGCGGGATCGGCGTCGGGCGGCGTCGGATACGCGGCGAGCTCGTCGTAGAGCGCGGCGAGCGTCGGGTCCGCGCTGACGTCGACCTGGCGCTGCAGGCGCGAGAGCAGATGCGCACGCCACGCATGCCAGTTGGCGATCTGCGACGCGATGCCGTCGGGGTGCATCGACAGCCGCAGCGCGTTGACGGGCGCTTCCAGTAACGCAGGCTTTGCTGCTTTCAGCAGCGGCGCCAGCGCGTTGTTCGCGGCGACGATCGTCCAGTGCCGGTCGATGGCGACGGCGGGATACGGTTCGTGGCCTTTGAGCACGAGATCGACGGCCGCGCGTGCCGCATCCAGTTGCGGATCGCTCAACTGACGCTCGCGATAAAGCGGCGCATAGCCCGCCGCGACGAGCAGCGCGTTGCGCGCCCGCAGCGGCACCTCGAGCCGTTCGGCCAGATGCATGACCATCTCGCGGCTCGGCAGCGCGCGGCCCGATTCGACGAAGCTCAGATGGCGCGTCGAAATCTCGGCTTCGGAGGCGAGCAGCAACTGGCTCATCCGGCGCCGCTGCCGCCATTCGCGCAGCATGTCGCCGACCGTGCGGCTCATCGAAGGGGCGCCCGAGGGCGCGGACAAGGTGGCAGTGAGCGTGTTCATGGCGTCGATGATAGCCAAACCTCGCCGCGATTCCATTACCTCGGAGGTAAAGCAACGCGCCACGGCCAAACGCGCTCATACTGAAGACCCTTGCGACCGTTCCGGAGGCGAACATGTGGGACAAGATCGAGCACAACGGCCAGGAAGTCTGGGTGCTTCCTGTCACGGCCTACGGGCCGCCCGTGCCGGAGACCTTGTGGCACTACATCGGCTACGTGTGCCATCACGGCGCCGACGCGCATATCGAAGGGAAAAGCCGCCGCTTCCAGCAACTTGTCGCGACGTTCCATAGCGAAGAGGAGGCGCGCGAAGCGGGCTATGACGAAGGCCGGCGCCTCGCCGATCAGATCAGCACCGCGAAGGCGTAGCACGCACTTCGCGAAGCGACTCCGCCTACCTTTTTCTCCGGCACGCGCGTTCGCTGAGCGCGCGCGTGCTGCCGGATCATTACCTCCCGCGTAATCGACCCGCAGACGTTCATCGACGAATCTTCAGTCCGAGGCCGCCGCAAACACGCAGTACGCGGCGGACATCTCGACCATCCACTCACTGAAGGAGTCCGCGATGAACGCGCATACCGCACTGATCGGCCGTTACTTCGACGCCTGGAACGAGACGGACGCCGGCCGCCGCCGCGAACTGATCTCGGCGACCTGGGCGAACGACGCTGCCTATCTCGATCCGCTTCTGTCCGGCAGCGGACATGACGGCATCGACGCGATGATCCGCGCCGTCCATGAACGCTTTCCGCATCACACGTTTCGCCGCACGACGGACGTCGACGGCTTCGCAAACCGCCTGCGCTTTTCGTGGGAACTGCTGACGCCGTCGGGCGCTGCGATCGTCAAGGGTTCCGACTTCGGCGTGATCGATACGCGCGGGCGGCTGCAATCCGTCACGGGCTTTCTCGACGAAGCGCCGGGCGCCGCCTGACGCATCGCCAGCGATCCCACATACGAGGATAAGGAGAACCATCATGCATGAGCCCGCCGTCGCGCTGAACGCTGCCGCGTACGCACGCGTGCAGGACGCAATCGATATGGCTTCGGGCGCTATCGCCGGATTCGCGCTGCTGGCAGGCGCCCGCGCGTTCACGTTCATCGCGCTCGTCGCGTGGCGTGAACCCGTGCTCGGCGGCGCGGGGCTCATGCTGCTCGCGCTGGTCGGCTGGATCAGGTGTTGTTTGTGTCCGAATGTGTCATCGAACAACCGTTGACGTGCGCGTTCGTCGTGACTAAAGTGCTGCGCAAAGCGTAATGCAGATGTCAGATTCGAATATCAACAAGACTTCGGGGAACGCAAACCATGCAGACGACGAACAACATCGGCACGATGGGCACGGGCAGCACGAATAGCGTGCCTGGTAGCAGCGCCGGCGCGCAGGCGGGCAACAAGCCGAGTTTCAAGGAACTGCTCGATCAGCTGACCGATTACACGAAAGGTTCGACGGGCGAGCGGATCGAGAAAATGATCCTCGCGAAACTCGGCATCACGGAAGAAGATCTGAAGAACATGCCGCCTGACGAGCGTGAAAAGGTCATACAGAAAGTCCGCGAAATGATCAGGAAGGAGCTCGACGCGCAGAAGCAGCTCGAGGAAATGCAGAAAGACCGCAAGATCCGCGTGTCAGTTTGATGACGCGGCGCGGGACGGCATGACAGTAGCGGAACGGAAACAGGGTGAGGGCTCGCGTACAATCGGTTCCTCCTTCTCCGGGCGCGACGCGGCGTTGCGCCGATCCGCTGCATCATGAATCACGATATCGCCCAAACCCTCGCTGACGCGCAGCAGAAGTTCACTGCCGGCCAATACGTCGACGCGGCCGTGTTGTTGCACGGCATCCTGTCGATCGATCCCAACCACAACGAAGCACTCGAAGCACTCGGCTACGTCGCGGCGAAGCAGGGCGATTACGCGCGCGCTGCCGACTATGCGATGCGCGCGGCGCAGCCCGCATCGACGAACCCGCAGCAGCTTCATTTCGCTGCGCACATCTGTCAGCTTGCAGCGCGTCATACGGATGCTGTCGCGCTGTACGAGCGTGTATTTGCCTCGTATCCCGATCATGCGGAATCGCTGCATGGCGTGGCGATGTCACTCGTTGCGACGGGCAATCACGAACGCGCGCTGCAATATCTCGCGCGGCTCGCACAGCGCTATCCGCAATCGGCCGAGGTTCATTACAACCGCGGCACGCTGCTCGGTCAGATGGAGCGCTATGACGAAGAACTCGCGGCGTACCGCCAGGCAATCGCGCTCAAGCCGAATTTCGTGCGTGCATACGTGAATCTGGGCGTTGCGTTGCGCGACCTGCATCGCTTCGACGCAGCGTTGCAGCAGTTCAAGAAGGCAATATCGATCGATGCGAACGACGCCGGCGCACGGACCAACCGCGCGCAGACCAACCTGCTGCTAGGCGAATTCGAGCATGGCTGGCGCGAGTACGAATGGCGCTGGCTGGACGGCACGATGAGTCACGGCTTGCCGGACGCGACGCTGTGGACGGGCAAGCAGACGCTTGCTGGCAAGACGGTACTCGTGCATGGCGAGCAGGGTTTCGGCGACACGGTGCAGTTCATTCGCTTTGTCGGACGTTTGAGCGCGATGGGTGCGCGCGTGGTCGTGCGGGTTCAGGATGCGTTGCTGCCGCTGCTGCGCGATTATCCCGGTGCGGCTGAAGTGATCGGCGACACTGCGCCGTTGCCTGCATTCGACTATCACATTCCAATGCTCAGTCTTGCGTTTGCGCTCAAGGTGCGCGAGGCGGACCTGCGTGTCGAAAGCCCTTATTTGCAGGTGGATTCGCAATGGCTTGCGCAATGGGCGGATGTGTTCGCGCAAGACGATACGCGGCCGCGTGTTGGCATTGTATGGTCGGGTAGCCGCACGCATCTGAACGACCACAATCGTTCGATACCGCTTGCGCAGTGCATGTCGTTGTTCGACGCGAATGTGCAGTTCGTGTCGCTGGTGAAAGATGTGCGCGAAGGCGATCGCGCGTTAGTCGATGAGCTGATGACGCGTGGTGTATTGCGTGATGTGTCCGGGCGATTGAACACGTTCGCCGAAACAGCCGCGCTGATCGCGCAACTCGATCTGGTCATTACCGTCGATACCGCCGTCGCGCACCTTGCCGGCGCGCTCGGCAAGCCGGTGTGGATCGCGCTGCCGTTCACGCCCGACTGGCGCTGGCAACTGAAGCGCGACGACAGTCCGTGGTATCAGTACATGCGTCTGTTCCGTCAGTCGAAGCGCAATGACTGGAGCGACGTCATAAAGAACTTGCGAAGCGCGCTGGATCAACTGAATTAGCGCGGACAAAAAAAGAGCACGCCGCAATCACGGGTGCTCTTTTTTCACATTGAACAAACGCTTAGCCGAGTTTCACTTCGACTCGCCGCGGCTGCGCCTGTTCGCGTCGCGGAATGACGAGCTTGAGCACGCCATCCTTCAGGTTCGCTTCGATCTTCGACGTATCGAAGTCGTCGCTGATCGTAAATCGTCGCGCAAAGAACGGTGCACGCACTTCGGCATGCGAGAACCGTACCGCAGATGGCGCGGGCAACGCCGATTCGCCTTCGATCGACAGGCTGCCGTCATGCACGCGAATGTCGAGTTTCTCTTTCGACACGCCGGGCAGATCCGCCCATAGCGTCACTGCCTTGCTGTCTTCGACGATATCGACGGGCGGCGTGAGGGTCACGCGGCGTTCCTGTTCGCGCGCGCTATTGCGGCTTGCTGCGCTGCTCGCTGTGCTGCTCGCTGTGCTGTCTCCGCGCTGGGTCACTTGAGTATTGTCGCTCATGATTTCACCTCGAATTATTGAACCGTGATTGCGCGCGGCTTCGACGCTTCGCGCTTGCCGACCGTGATCAGCAGAAGGCCGTCTACGTAGCGTGCCTGTACGTTGTCGGGATCGGCCTGTTGCGGCAGTTCGACGACGCGGCGGAACGGTCCGTTGAAACGCTCCTGCGCATAGGCGCGTGCGCCTTCGTCACGCGCTGGGCGAGCAGCGGCGCGCTCGCCGGCGATGGTCAGCAGACCTTTGTCGATCGATAGTTCAAGCTTCGCTGGATCGATGCCGGGTGCGAACGCGACGATTTCGATCGTGTTTTCGGTGCTGCCGATATTGAGGTTCGGGAACGCGCCCGAACGGCTCGAACGCAGGCTCGAAGGGAAGCCGCCGAACGCACCCGACACGTGCCGCTGCAAGCGGTCGAGTTCGCTGAACAGGTCGGTGCCGAAATAGAAGTCACTCATGGTCGCTCTCTCCTCTGAGCGGCGAAGCGCGCCGGCCTGAGTATGCCGATGTGCCCGTCGTGCCGCGACAAACGAAGTGGATATATGCAGAGCCGATAGGTTGGTGCGGCTGCTGCGCTGATGTGTCGATAGATAGGAAGCCTGTGGAAACTTTCAAGTGCCGATTTTGCAAAAAATGGGCTGTTGAAAAGGGGTTGCGGTGCCCGCAAATGGCGTTTTGGTTTTTGGTTTTTGGTTTTTTGTTTTGCTTGCGCTTGTGCGCTGGCATCCGCGTTTTGTCTTGCCCGCTTCACGCGTTGCCCCTGTGCGGGGCGGCACCTACTTTTCTTTGCCGCGGCAAAGAAAAGTAGGCAAAAGAAAGCCGCTCAACACCGCCAGTTCTTGTAGTTGCCCACGGGCCCCCAACGCCCCCGTCCTGTTCGCGGCATCGCTCTTCTCAACGCCCGCTGCCAACGCTTCGAATTGGCTCATCACCCGCTTCCCGCTCCCGCGTCGCCACATGCGCGATCAATTTGCCTACGTTCTATAGCGGCAAACTGTGTGTAGGCTGTCGCGGCGCACACGTATTCACTCCGGACTGAAAAGCAGGATCGGTGTCGTAGGAGCGCCTGGGTGTGAAGCACTACGACCTACACACAGTTTGCCACCTGGGCGGCCGTAACCATTCGCTGCCCCTAGCTACGCTACGGGTGATTCAAATGGGTGAGGCGCTTATTCCGGGCGCCGGCAGCGGGCGGTGACTGAGAAGTTACCGTGTGAAGTGGAGGAACTGTTGGGGGCCCTCAGGCGGAGGTCAAGAACGGGCGGTGTTAGCCCGCTTTCTTTGCTTACTTTCTTTGCGGCGGCAAAGAAAGTAAGTGCCGCCCCGCACAGGGGCAACGCCTGAAGCAGGCAAAACATCACGCGGATGCCAGCAAAAACACAAGCAAACCAAACCAGCGTCACGAGACAAATCAGAAGCACACCATCACACCCCTGGTGAAAACACCAATCCCTGCTGTCGGCACCGACAAAACCCTTACCTGGCAAGGCCTCAACCGGCATATTCAGGCGCAAGCGCAAGCGTGAAATCTGGAAACAATCATAACGACACTTGTTAGAATTCTATCAACCGATGTAGGATGGCTGCAAATAAACCATCAGCCGTTGTTGTGCATCGCACAAACCAGTGGACGTCTATGCCTGAAGCTCCTACGCAGTCTTCGTCGGTGGTCGCGCTGCGGCGCGCAGCCCACATTCATCCCGCCCGCAATCCGGGCGTGCCTTTCGATCTCGCATGGCTCGATGGCCTGCGTGTGAACCAGTCGGCTGTCGAAAGGCGCACCGCGACCATCGGCACGCGACGCACCGTCAAGAAGGATGCGCAGGCCGCGTGGCTGCTTAAAGCCGTCACCTGCATCGACCTGACGACGCTCAATGGCGACGACACGGAAGGCCGTGTGCGGCGTCTGTGTGCGAAAGCGCGTCAGCCGGTACGCGCCGACATCCTCGCCGCGCTCGGCGTGCCGCCGCATAGCATCACGACAGGCGCCGTGTGCGTGTATCACCGCTTCGTCGCGGCCGCCGTCGATGCACTCGCCGGCAGCGGCATTCCCGTTGCAGCGGTATCGACGGGTTTCCCGGCTGGCCTGATTCCGCATCCGCTGAAACTGAAGGAAATCGAAGCATCGGTGGCGGACGGCGCGCAGGAAATCGACATCGTCGTCACCCGTGAGCATGTCCTGACGGGCAACTGGCAGGCGCTCTACGACGAAGTGCGTGACTTCCGCGCAGCATGCGGCGAAGCGCATCTGAAAGCGATCCTCGCGACGGGCGATATTCAAACGCTGTCGAACGTTGCGCGCGCATCGATGATCTGCATGATGGCAGGCGCCGATTTCATCAAGACGTCGACGGGCAAGGAAGGCGTGAACGCGACGCTCGACGTGTCGCTCGTGATGGCGCGCATGATCCGCGAATACCACGCGCGCACGGGCATGCTGATCGGTTTCAAGCCGGCGGGCGGCGTGTCGAACGCAAAGACCGCGCTGTCGTTTCAGATCCTGATGAAAGAAGAACTGGGCCGCGCGTGGCTCGAACCCGAACTGTTCCGCTTCGGCGCGTCCAGTCTTCTCGCCGATATCGAACGCCAGCTCGAATACTATGCGACTGGCCGTTATTCCGCCTTCAACCGTCACCCTGTTGCCTGAGCAGACCGATCCCATGAGCGTAGCCGAGTATTTTTCATCGATGGAGTACGGTCCCGCACCCGAGGACGATCAACCCGCGCGTGCATGGCTCGCGCAGCATGACGCGACGTTCGGCCATTTCATCGACGGTGGATGGCGCGCGCCCGCAGCGGGCGAGCGTTTCGCATCGCATGAACCCGCGACGGGCGAACTGCTCGCGCACATTTCACAAGGCGATGCCGCTGACGTCGATGCCGCCGTCGCCGCAGCGCGCGCCGCGCAGCCGGGCTGGCTGGCATTGGGCGGCGCCGGGCGCGCACGTCATCTGTATGCGCTGTCGCGCATGGTGCAACGTCACAGCCGACTCTTTGCCGTGCTCGAAGCACTCGATAACGGCAAGCCCATCCGCGAAACGCGCGACATCGATATCCCCCTTGTAGCAAGGCACTTTCTGCATCACGCAGGCTGGGCGCAGCTGCAGGACAGCGAGTTCAAGGACTTCGCGCCGCTCGGTGTGATCGGCCAGATCGTGCCTTGGAATTTCCCATTGCTGATGCTCGCGTGGAAGATCGCGCCTGCTATCGCAACAGGTAACTGCGTCGTGCTGAAGCCGGCCGAATACACACCGCTCACGGCGCTGCTGTTCGCGGAACTGGCGCATCGCGCGGGCCTGCCCAAAGGCGTGCTGAACGTCGTCACGGGCGACGGGCGCACGGGCGCCGCGCTCGTCGAACATTGGGGCGTCGACAAGATCGCCTTCACCGGCTCGACGGAAGTGGGCCGCCAGATTCGCGCGGCGACGGCAGGCACGGGCAAATCGCTGACACTGGAACTGGGTGGCAAGTCACCGTTCATCGTGTTCGACGATGCCGACCTCGACGGTGCAGTCGAAGGCGTCGTCGACGCGATCTGGTTCAATCAGGGCCAGGTGTGCTGCGCAGGCTCGCGTCTGCTGGTGCAGGAAGGCGTCGCGGCGCGCTTCATCGACAAGCTCAAGCGTCGCATGGCGACGCTGCGCGTTGGCCCGTCGCTGGACAAGAGCATCGATATCGGCGCGATCGTCGACAAGGTGCAGCTGGAGCGCATCGAATCGCTCGTCGAAGCGGGGCGCCTCGAAGGTTGCGAGATTTATCAGTCGACGCAAACGACGGTGCCCGCCGACGGCTGCTTCTATCCGCCGACGCTCGTCACAGGCGTAGCGCCCGCGTCGACGCTTGCGCAGGAAGAAATTTTCGGCCCCGTGCTCGTAACGATGACGTTCCGCACGCCCGACGAAGCCGTTGCGCTCGCTAACAACACGCGTTATGGCCTTGCCGCGAGCATCTGGAGTGAGACGATCGGCCGCGCGCTCGATATCGCGCCGCGCCTTGCAAGCGGCGTGGTGTGGGTCAACGCGACGAATCTGTTCGATGCCGCAGTCGGTTTCGGCGGCTATCGCGAGTCGGGTTATGGACGCGAAGGCGGCCGCGAAGGCATCTACGAATACGTGAAGCCGAAGGCATGGCTCGAACTCGAAGAGCGCCGCCCGGTGCATCGTGTGACGGATGCGTCGACGCAGACACAAGACGCGCCGCAAGGTGCCGATGTATTTGCAATCGACCGCACCGCGAAGCTCTTTATCGGCGGCAAGCAGGCGCGGCCGGATAGCGGCTACACGCTGCCCGTTTATGGCGCCGATGGCACCGTCGTCGGCGAAGTGGGCGAGGGCAATCGCAAGGACATCCGCAATGCCGTCGCGGCGGCGCGCGGCGCGCAGAAGTGGTCGCAGGCTACTACGCACAACCGTGCGCAGGTGATCTATTACCTCGCTGAAAATCTCGCGGTGCGCGCGCATGAATTCGCGCATCAACTGGTTCGACGCACGGGCGTCAGCGAGACGCAAGCGCGCCGCGAAGTGGATGCATCGGTGACGCGTCTCTTCACGTACGCTGCATGGGCCGACAAGTTCGACGGCGCGGTGCATACGCCGCCGCTGCGCGGCGTCGCGCTCGCGATGAACGAGCCGCTCGGCGTGATCGGCATTGCGTGCCCCGACGAAGCGCCGCTCCTGTCTTTCATTTCGCTGATTGCCCCTGCACTGGCGATGGGCAATCGTGTTGTAGTGTTGCCGAGTTCGTCGAGTCCGCTTACAGTGACCGACTTCTATCAGGTGGTCGAGACGTCGGATGTGCCCGCGGGCGTGCTCAACATCGTCACGGGCGAACGCGGTGCATTGCTGCCCGCGCTCGCGAAGCACGACGATGTCGATGCGCTCTGGTGCTTCGGCTCCGCGAAGGATTCGGCGCTGGCCGAACGCGAGTCGGTGGGCAATCTGAAGCGCACCTTCGTCGACCATGGCCGCGCATTCGACTGGTTCGACCCGTCGAGCGAAGGCCCGGCGTTCCTGCGCCAGGCAACACAAGTCAAGAACATCTGGATACCGTACGGCGACTGATCGCTTTCTGATCGCCTGACAGGGCATGACAGAACGATAGCGCGCCAACCGAATAACGGAGGAGACAACGTGCTGAAGAATCTGGACCCGCTGTTGAACGCCGATGTGCTGCACGCGCTGCGTGCGATGGGCCACGGCGACGAAGTGGTGATTTGCGATGCGAACTTCCCGGGCGACTCGGTCGCGCGGGAAACCGTGACGGGCAAGCTCTTGCGGCTCGACGGCGTCGACGGACCGCGCGCGGTTCGCGCGGTGCTGTCGGTATTGCCGCTCGATACTTTCGTCGACGATCCTGCATCGCGCATGGAAGTGGTCGGCGAGCCGGATACGCTGCCTGCCGTGCAGCGCGAAGCGCAAGCCGAAGTGAATGACGCCGAAGGGCGCAACGTGCCGTTCGCCGGTATCGAGCGCTTTGCGTTCTATGCGCGTGCGAAAAAGGCGTACTGCGTGATCGCCACGGGCGAAACGCGCGGCTACGGCTGCTTCATCTTCAAGAAGGGCGTGCTGCTCGCGCCCGACGCACCGAAGGACTGACGCCATGGCTACGCAACAGAAAGAAGGGCGTGTCGTCATTCTCGGCATCTTCGTAACGGATCTGACGTTTCGCGCGGACCGCATGCCGCTGATCGGCGAAACGATCGCGGGCAATGCGTTCAAGATGGGGCCGGGCGGTAAGGGCTCGAATCAGGCGGTCGCTGCTGCGCGCGCGGGTGCTGACGTCGTGTTCTGCACGCGTCTGGGCAACGACGCGTTCGGCCAGATTGCGCGTGCCACGTGGGAAGCAGAAGGGATCACGGCGCGTGCGTCGACGATCGACGGCGCATCGACGGGCGCAGCGCATATCTTCGTCGACGACACGACGGGCAAGAATGCGATCATCGTCGCCTCCGGTGCGGCCGCTACGATGAATGCAGGCGACGTCGACGCTATCGAAGCAGACATCGCATCGGCACGCGTATTCGTGACGCAACTCGAACAGCCGGTTGCGGCTGCAAAACGCGGCCTCGAAGTCGCGCGCAAACATGGCGTGACGACGGTGTTCAATCCGGCACCCGCATTGCCGCTCGACGACAGCATCTTCCCGTTGTGCGACTACATCACGCCGAACGAAACGGAGACGGCCGCGCTGACGGGCATCGAAGTCAGCAATGTCGACGATGCACGCCGCGCCGCTGATGTGCTGCTGAAAAAGGGCGTGCGCAACGTGATCGTGACGCTCGGCGAAGCGGGCGCGTTGCTGCATTCGGCGGAACAGTCGGTGTTCGTGCCGGCATTCCAGTGCGGTCGCGTAGTGGAAACAGCGGGCGCAGGCGATGGCTTCACAGGCGGCTTTGCGGCAGCGCTTGCGCGCGGCGCGGATGCCGTCGAAGCAACACGCTTCGGTTGCGCGCTTGCTGGCATTTCTGTCACGCGTCCCGGCACCGCGCCGTCGATGCCGACACTCGCTGAAGTCAACGACGTGCTCGCACAGGCCGGTCATCCGCTTTCAACGCATTGAGCGCGTGCGCCGCGCGATGCGGCGCACAGCATGAAGGAGTTCGTTCCGACATGAAGTCCTCGCTTTCCGCTGGCCTCTTTCGCGACCGGCAACTGAATTTTCTGCTGGCAGTGAACGTGCTCGTCGTGCTCGCCGCGACGTGGATCTCGCATGGCCAGTTCGTTTCGCTCGACAACCTGCAATCGATGGGCGGCCAGTTGCCCGAACTCGGGCTACTCGCGCTCGGCATCATGCTGTCGATGGTGTCGGGTAATGGCGGCATCGACCTGTCGGGTGTGGGCCTCGCGAACCTGTCGGGCATGGTCGCCGCGCTGATTGTTCCGAAGTTCATCAGCGGTGACGATTCGCCGATGCTCTATACGAGCGTCTTTTGCGCGATCGTCGTTGTGATGGGCGCAATCGGCGGGCTGTTGAATGGTGTCGTGATCGCGCGTCTGCGCCTCACGCCGATTCTCTGCACGCTCGGCACGCAGTTGCTGTTCACGGGTTGTGCGGTCGTGTTGAGCAACGGCGCGTCGGTGCACGTCGACTATGTCGAGCCGTTGTCGGATATCGGCAACGGCACGTGGTTTCAGGTGCCCGTTTCGTTCGTGATCTTTATCGCGGCTGTCGTCGTGCTCGGCTGGCTGCTGCGCCGCAGCCCGTTCGGCCTGCGTCTGTATCTGATGGGCACGAATCCGAAAGCTGCGTTTTATACGGGCATTCCGCGTGCGCGCATGCTGATTCTCACGTACATGATGTGCGGCATTCTCGCGTCGCTCGCGGGTTTGATCAGCGTGACGCATACGTCGAGCGCGAAATGGGACTACGGTAATTCGTATCTGCTGATCGCAATCCTGATAGCCGTGATGGGCGGCGTGAATCCTGCCGGTGGTTATGGCCGCATCATCTGCGTGTTTTTCGCGGCGACGGTGCTGCAATTCCTTTCGAGCTTCTTCAATCTGCTTGGCGTGTCGCAGTTCTTTGGCGACTGCGCGTGGGGTTTCCTGTTGCTGGCATCGCTTGCATTTGCGGGTGGCGAACGCGTGCGCGCGATCTTCGGTTTCGCGCAGCCGAACCAGCGGCGTTAGCACTGCAAGAGTTTTAGCGGACATCGGTGCCCTGGATTTCCGCTGACATGCACATGAAGGGGCGACATTGAACCAAACGACTAAAGACATAGGAGACACACGCATGAAACTGACCCGACTGAGCGCCGCCATCGCAACCGGCGCACTCGCGCTTGGCGTGATCGCCGCTGCGCAGGCCGCGACCAACGAAACGATCGTCACGGTCGTCAAGGTGACGGGCATCAACTGGTTCAACCGGATGGACGAAGGCGTCAAGGAGTTCGCGAAGGACAACCCCGGCGTGCAGGCGTATCAGACGGGCCCGGGCCGCGCCGATGCCGCGCAGCAACTGAAGATCATCGAAGACCTGATCGCGAAGAAAGTGACGGCCATCGCCGTCGTTCCGTACGATCCGCCGACGCTCGAACCCGCGCTGAAGAAGGCGATGGATCGCGGCATCAAGGTCGTCACGCATGAAGCGGACAACGCGAAGAACACGATGGTCGACATCGAAGCCTTCGATAACAGCGCATACGGTGCGGGCCTGAACGAGCGCCTCGCCTCGTGCATGCACGACGACGGCAAGTGGGCCGTGCTGGTCGGCTCGCTGGGCAGCCGCTCGCAGGTGCAATGGGCCGACGGCGGCATCAACAATGCCAAGGCCAAGTACCCGAAGATGAACCTCGTCGAGCCGAAGCTCGAAACGAACAACGACGGCGAGAAGGCGTATGAAGTCGCGAAGGAAGTGCTGCGCAAGCATCCCGATCTGAAGGGCTTCCAGGGCTCGTCTTCGCTGGATGTGATCGGCATTGGCCGCGCGGTTGAAGAGGCTGGCATGCAAGGCAAGATCTGCGTGTACGGCACGGGTCTGCCGACGGAAGCCGGCAAGTTCCTCGAAAGCGGCGCAGTAAACGGCATCGCGTTCTGGGATCCGAAGCTGGCAGGTCTGGCGATGAACAAGGTCGCGCAGATGCTGGTCGACGGCAAGACCGTGCAGAACGGTGCTGACCTCGGCATTCCGGGCTACACGAAGGTGACGGTCGAGAAGGGTCCGGGCAAGGGCATCATCGTGCGCGGCCAGGGCTGGGTGAACGTCGACAAGACGAACTACAAGCAATACAACTTCTGATCGTGGCATCACCGCGTGCGGGTTTTCATGTCGTCGATGTGATGATCCGCACGCTCTGACATTCATCTGGAGCACGGCTTTTCAGCATGAATCAAAACGTTTCCTCCACGCCGTTCCTGCAAGTGGTCGGCGTACACAAACGATTCACGGGCGTGCATGCATTGCGCGGCGTGAGCCTGTCGTTCGAACGCGGGCAGATTTATCACCTGCTCGGCGAAAACGGCTGCGGCAAGAGCACGCTCATCAAGATCATCTCCGGCGCGCAGCCGCCCGATGAAGGCGAACTCGTGATCGAAGGCGTTTCGCACGCGCGGCTGTCTGCGCTCGAATCGCTGGCAGCGGGTATCGAGACGGTCTATCAGGACCTGTCGCTGCTGCCGAATATGAGCGTTGCAGAGAACGTTGCGCTCACATCCGAACTGGCGGAACACAACGGGCGCCTCACGCGCACGTTCGACCGCAAGGCGCTCGCGCGCACGGCAGCGAAAGCGCTCGAAGCCGTTGGCTTGCCCGGCGATGCAGAATTTCAATCGACGCTGATCGAACAGTTGCCGCTGGCAACACGGCAACTGGTCGCGATTGCGCGTGCGATTGCAAGCGAAGCGAAGTTCGTCATCATGGACGAGCCGACCACGTCGCTCACGCAGAAAGAAGTGGACAACCTGATCGCGGTGCTCGGCAATCTGCGAGCACAGGGCGTGACGGTGCTGTTCGTGAGTCACAAGCTCGACGAATGCTATGCAATCGGCGGCGAAGTAATCGTGCTGCGCGATGGGCAGAAGATGGCACAAGGCCCGATCGTCGATTACACGAAAGCGCAGATCAGCGAGCTGATGACGGGCCGTCATCTGTCGAGCGAACGCTATCGCGAAGGTGAAGTCGGCAAGGAAGTCGTGCTCGATGTGAAAGGCTACACGCGTGGTACGCAGTTCCGCGACGTGTCGTTCGCACTGCATCGCGGCGAAATTCTCGGCGTGACGGGGTTGCTCGATTCGGGGCGCAACGAACTGGCGCGTGCGCTGGCGGGCGTGGCGCCGGCGGAGAGTGGCACAGTGACGCTCGAAGGCAAGCATGTCGTGTTGCGCACACCGTCGGATGCGAAGGATCATCGGATCGGCTATGTGCCCGAAGACCGCCTGAACGAAGGGTTATTCCTCGACAAGCCGATTCGCGACAACGTGATCACCGCAATGATCTCGAGCCTGCGCGACCGCTTCGGCCAGATCGACCGTACGCGTGCGACGCAGCTTGCCGAGCAGACGGTGAAGGATCTGCAGATCGCGACGCCGGGTGTCGACAAGCCGGTGCAGTCGCTATCGGGCGGCAACCAGCAGCGCGTGCTGATCGGCCGCTGGCTTGCTATCGATCCGCGCGTGTTGATCCTGCATGGACCGACGGTCGGTGTGGATGTAGGCTCGAAGGACATCATCTATCGGATCATGCAGAAGCTGTCGCAGCGCGGCATCGGCATCATTCTGATCAGCGATGACCTGCCCGAGCTGTTACAGAACTGCGATCGCATTCTGATGATGAAGAAGGGCCGCGTGGCAAGCCAGTACCGCGCGGATCAGTTGAACGAAGCGGAGCTGTATCACGCTCTGCTGTCAGAGGCAGCATGAGATGTCGTCAATCATGAACCGGACCGTGACTACACCCAACGTCGTCGAAATCGCGCCCGAGGTGAAACCGCCTACGTGGCGCGCGAAACTCTCGCGCAACCCGGAGTGGTTCACTGGGGCGTTGATCGTGGTGACCTGTGTGATTGTCGGTGCGATCAATCCGCGCTTCTTCCAGTTTGCGACGCTGTTCGATCTGTTGCATTCGGCGACGACGATGTCGTTGTTTGCGCTGGGTACGCTCGTGGTGCTCGCGTCGGGTGGGATCGATGTGTCGTTCACGGCGATCGGCGCGTTGACGATGTATGCGATTACCAAGGCCGTGTTTGCCTGGTGGCCGGATGCGCCGTTTGCGCTGATTCTTGTTGTGGGTGCCGTGGGCGGCATTGTGCTCGGGGTGATCAATGGCGTGCTGGTGCATCGGCTGAAAGCGCCTTCGCTGATCGTGACAATTGGCACGCAGTATCTGTATCGCGGGATCTTGCTGACGTTTGTCGGCACGACGTTCTTTATGAATATCCCGCATAGCATGGATCATTTCGGGCGTATTCCGCTGTTTTTCTATCACACTGCCGACGGACTGCGGGCCGTCTTGCCTGTCTCTGTTGTGGCTTTGGTGCTTGCAGCGGTGGTGACCTGGTGGCTGCTGAATCGCACGATGATGGGGCGTGGTGTGTATGCCATGGGTGGCAGTCTCGCTATTGCCGAGCGGCTTGGGTATAACCTGCGGGCGATTCATCTTTTTGTGTTCGGGTATACCGGGATGCTTGCCGGGATTGCCGGCATTCTGCATGTGTCGAATAACCGGCTTGCCAATCCCTTCGATCTTGTTGGGACTGAGCTTGATGTGATTGCTGCTGTTATTCTGGGCGGGGCCCGGATTACCGGCGGGACCGGGACTGTTGCGGGCACCTTGCTCGGAGTTGTGCTCGTTACCCTCATTAATAGCGTTCTTATTCTTGTTGGGGTGCCTAGTACCTGGCAGAAAGTTATTATCGGGGCGTTTATTTTGATTGCTGGGACGTTGTTTGCTCTTCAGCGGAAAACGTAACGGGATTTGTCTTCGCGACGCTTTGTTTGGTTTGCTCGTGTTAGCGCTGGCATCCGCGTCATGCTTTCGTGTTTCATGCGTCGCCCCTGTGCGGGGCGGCACTTACTTTCTTTGCCGCGGCAAAGAAAGTAAGCAAAGAAAGCCGCTCACACCGCAAGCTTTTGCCACTTACCCACGGGCCCTCAGCGGCCCCGTGCCGTTCACGGCAGCGTTCCTATCATTGCCCGCTGCCAACGCTTCGAATTAGCGCCTCACCCGCTTCACCCTCCCGCGTCGCCACACGTGCGATTAAATTGCATCGGTTCTATAGCGGCAAACTGTGTGTAGGGTATCGCGGCGTATGCGTACCACTCCAGACGGGAATACTGGCGCAGCTGGAACGCATGATCGGTGTCGTAGGAGCGCCGCGGTGTGAAGCACTACGGCCTACACACAGTTTGCCACCTAGGCGGCGCAAAGCGGTCGCTGCCGCTGGCTGCGTTGCGGGCGAGTGAAGTGGGTGAGGCGCACATTAAGAGTGCTGGCAACGGGCATTGAGCGTAGGGGTTGCCGTGTGAAGGAGAGGAACCTGTGGGGGCCCTCAGGCAAGAACTAGAATTTGCGGTGTTGGCCGCTTTCTTTGCTTACTTTCTTTGCGGCGGCAAAGAAAGTAAGTGCCGCCCCGCACAGGGGCAACGCATGAAACAGGCAAAACACATCGCGGATGCCAGCGCAAACACAAGCAAACCATACCAGCCGTCGCACGACAAAAAAATCACTTCCGCTTACTCTGCCCTTTCTCAGTGATAACAGAACTAAACTCTTCAATCATTGAAAACCGAACAGCCTTAACAACACCAAACTTACTGCTATCCACAACGAGATGACTCTCAACAGCCGCCGCCATGGCAGCCTGCTTCAATGCCACTTCGTGAAAATTCCAGCAAGTCACACCGCGCGCATCATCCACGCCACCAGCTGAAATAAACGCCTTATTGATCCCCATACGCCGGAGCACTTCAATACTCTCTTCACCAGAAAAAGAATCCGAAGAAGGCACATATACGCCGCCCAGCAAGATCATCCGCACATTCGGCTTGCGCCGCAAAATCTCCGCGACGTTCAGCGAGTAGCAAACCACGGTGACATGCATGTCGTTAGGAATCAGCCGCGCCAGCGTGGTCAGCGTCGTCCCGCAGTCGATGAACAGCGTCTCGTTGTTGCCGATCAGCTTCGCCGCGACAGCAGAGGCCTCCGCCTTGGCCTGCGCGAAATGGTCCTTTTCCTGCTCCAGCGAATAGCCCGCCGTGTTCGGCACATCCGTCGCACTGACGATATAGCCGCCCAGATACGTGAAATGCCCAGGGCTCGCAGCAATGTCGCGGCGTACCGTCATTTCCGACACGCCCAGGAGTGTCGCCGCATCGCGCAGGCGCATCACGCTCTGTTTGGCCAGAGCATCGGCGAGCATGCGCAGACGTTCAGTTTTCAACATGGGGATGGTCTCTTTAACGCGATAGTGAGCAGCGATGTTGTACGGAAACGGTGCGTTAGATTTTGTTCGATTTCCTGAGAAGATTATAACAAACCTGTGCATGCATCGGCCGATGAATTTGCTTAATGTGCAGGCATTGGCGTCGATATGCATGATCGACCGAGGAAAACCCGCAGCGGCGCGTCGGGTTGGGCTTGCGTCGATCGCCTTGGAAAAGCGGTGCGTTCCACTTATGCTGATTTCAGCGCCCGGGAACTGATGACGTGCGGCCCGGTCTTCTGCTTAATTCAAATCAGGAGCCACATCCATGACGCGTCCCGTCGATTCCGGCGTAATTCTTCTTGCCCGCCTCGCGCTTGCCGTACTGTTTCTTTGGGGCGGCGTGATGAAGCTGCTCGGCTATGCGGGTTTCGTCGGGTATCTGCAATCGAAGGGCGTGCCGCTCGTGCAGATCGCCGCGCCGATTGCGACGGCTGTCGAGGTACTCGGCGGCATCTTCCTCGTGGTCGGTTTCAGGATTCGCGCGCTGGGTCTGTTCATGGCCGTGTACACGATCGCGACGGCCGTCCTCGGACACGACTTCTGGAATATCACCGACGCCGCCTTGCAGCGCGACATGATCATCCATTTCTGGAAAAACGTCGGTATTGCCGGCGGTTTCCTGCTGCTGTTCGTGACGGGCGCGGGCCGCTTCAGCATCGATGGCGCGCGGGCGCCGCGCGGCGGGCTTGGCAGCAGCCTTTGATCGTTGTGCGCGCAGCGGCATGACATGCGCCCTGCGTTGCGCGGCTGCCGAAAGAGCGGGCATCATTCGTGCAGCATTCCGGATGCAACACGTCATGCAACCGCTGGGCAAGCCAGTTCGACCATAAGGAGCACGCGATGATTCAAGCTTTTGACCAAACGATCAACGGCACGGTCATGCAGTTTTGCGCCAGCCTCGGCGAGGGGCCGACGCCGCATCGCGTGATCATCAGCCGGGCCGACTCGGCCGAAACGCTGGTGATCCTCGACGCAGCCGGATTGATCAGCTCGATCAAGGCGGAAATCGAACAGCCGGAAAAGCTCGTCGCCGACGCGATTCGCAAAGTGCAGAACGAAGGTCTGATCGAAAAGGCGCTCGATACGGGCGCAATTCAGGAAACCTCGCTGTAACGTCTGCTTCCCGTTTGAACAAACGACAACACCCACGACGCCGCGTGCGTCGTGGGTGTTGTGCTTTTTGTGGCGCTTTTTTGTAGCGCTTTTTGTTGCGTCACGCAGGCGTCATTTGCTCGCGTTCGCGGGCCGGGCGCCGTTGCGCTCTTCGCACGGGCGATTGTTCGGTTGATTGCGCGCGTGCGCGTCGGGATGCACGAGACACGCGAGTCCGAGCGCGCACAGCAGCACGCACGATGAAATCAGCGTCGCCAATTGCAGGCCAGCCACCACGTGCGCTGCGCCTGTTGAATCCGACGCGCTCGCAAGCGCGCCGAACGCCGCTACGCCGATAGCGCCACCAGCCTGACGCGCCGTATTCAGCACCGCCGACGCCGTGCCCGCGCGCGGTCCGTCGACGGAAGCGAGCACGGCCGTGGTCATCGCCGGAACGGCGAGGCCCATGCCGGACGGAATCAGCAGGAACGGCGCGAGCAGCATCCAGAGCGGCGAGGCGGCTTGCGCGAAGTGCAACAGCCCATAGCCGAGCGCGGCCGTGATCGCGCCCGCGATCATCGGCACGCGCGCGCCGAATCGTCCGACGACCCAGCCGCTCGCGACGTTCGAGACGAGAAATCCGCCCGTCAGCGGCAGGAAGGCGAGACCCGCCTGGAGCGGCGTCTCGCCGCGCGCGTGCTGCAGGTACAGGCTCAGCACGAATACCACGCCGTAGTAAGTCAGATTCACGCAGATGCCGAACAGCACGGCCGCGCTGAACGTGCGGTTGGCGAAGAACGCGAGCGGCAGCATCGGCGAATCGACGCGCCGTTCGGTGACGACGAATGCAACCGCGGCGATCAGCGCCAGCACGAAGCCGCCGCCAACCAGCGGATGCATCAGCCCGAGCGGACGCCATTCGATCACGGCGCCCGTGAAGGCCGTCAGCGCGACGATCGCGAGCAACTGGCCGGCGGGATCGATGCCGCGCACGCCTGAAGTCGCGGAAGGCGGATGCGATGCGGCAGCGTCGCGCGGCTGAGGCACCCACGCGAAGGTCGCGGCCAGTCCCAGCACACAGATCGGCAGATTCACCAGAAAGATCGCGCGCCAGCCGAACCCGGCAATCAGCAATCCGCCGATCACCGGCCCAGCCGCAATCGCAATCGCGCCTGCCGCCGTCCACAGGCCCACGGCGCGGGCGCGCAGCTTCGGGTCGTGGCGGCACGCCTCGTTGAGCAGCGCAAGCGAATTGGGCAGCATGGCCGCCGCGCCCATGCCTTGCACGGCGCGCGCGGCGACCAGCATGGTGGCGTCGGTTGCCAGCCCGCACACGAGCGACGCCGCCGCGAACAGCGCGATGCCGCACGCGAACATCCGCCGTGCGCCGAAGCGGTCGCCGAGCACACCCGCCGACAGCATCAGCACGGCGAACGCGAGCGTGTACGCATCGACGATCCATTGCAGGCCGGTGACGTTCGCGCGCAGATCCGCGCCGATCTTCGCGAGCGCGATATTGACGATGGTCACGTCGAGTTGGGTGACGACGAAGCCGACGCTCACCGTCGCGAGGACGCGCGCGAGCGCCGGCGTGAAGCGGGGTGCGGGAGAGGTATTCATGCGTCGATGATAGGGCGGCCCTGCCCTGCGACGTTTCGGACCGGCTTGAAGTGTCGATGCGACGGCCGGTCCAGAACGGCAAGTGGCGTGCCCTCGCACGCCACTGCAACTGCGTTATTGCGCGGCGTCCTTCTTCACGCAGCACGCCGTTAGTGCGCCGATCACACACAGCGCGCCGACGTAGAACGCGGGCGCCATCGGATTCGACTTCAGCATCAGCGACACGACGATCGGCGTAAGACCGCCGAACACCGCGTACGCGACGTTGTACGAGAACGAGATGCCCGAGAAGCGCACCACAGGCGGAAACGCGTTGACCATCACGAACGGCACCGCGCCGATCACGCCGACGAACAGGCCCGCAATCGCGTAAAGCGGCACGAGCATCGCGCTATCGACGGCGAGTTGCTGGAACAGCACGTAGTACGAGATGCCAAGGCCCACGCAGCCGACGAAAATCGTGCGGCCTGCGCCGAAGCGGCCCGCGAGCGAACCGGCCAGCACGCAGCCGATCGTCAGACACAGCGTCGCGACGCTATTGGCGAAAAGCGCCTGCGCGGGCGCGATGTGAAACTGCTTTTGCAGGAGCGTCGGCGTCATCAGGATCACGACGACGATTGCCGCCGACAGCATCCACGTGAGCAGCATCGACACGATCACGGCGCGGCCATGATCGCGCAGCACGGCCTTCAGCGGGATTTCGGCAGCCAGCGACTTGCGCTGCTTCATTTCGGCGAACACGGGGGTTTCGTGCAGCCATCGGCGCAGATACACCGAAAAGAGGCCGAATACGCCGCCGAGCAGGAACGGAATGCGCCACGCGAAATCGGCGATTTCAGCGGCTGCGAAATGGCGGTTTACCGCCGACGCAACCAGCGAGCCGAGCAGAATGCCGGCGGTCAGACCCGCCGTCAGCGTGCCGCACGCATAGCCGACGTGCCGCTGCGGCACGTGCTCGGAGACGAACACCCACGCGCCCGGCACTTCGCCGCCGACAGCCGCGCCCTGCATCACGCGGAACAGGAGCAGCAGCACGGGCGCCATGATGCCGATGCTGGCGTAGGTGGGCAGCATGCCCATCATCAGCGTGGGCAGGGACATCAGCAGCACGCTCAGCGTGAACATGCGCTTGCGGCCGAGCAGGTCGCCGAAGTGCGCCATGATGATGCCGCCCAGCGGCCGCGCCAGGTAACCCGCGGCGAAGATGCCGAAAGTCTGCAGCTGGCGCAGCCAGTCGGGAATCGACTGCGGAAAGAACAGTTGTCCGATCGCCGGAGCGAAGAACACGAAGATGATGAAGTCGTAGAACTCGAGCGCGCCGCCGAGCGCGGCGAGGCTGAGCGTCTTGTAGTCGTTACCGGTGAGGGGACGCGCGTGCGCGCCGTCCCGGGCGTGTGGTCTACCCAGTTCTGTTGCTTGCATTGCCTGTCGTTGTATGAATAGAAGAGCCGCGCGTTGCGCGCGGAGCACGGCGTTCGTCAGGCAGGAGTGCGGCAGTGCGGGGTAGCGCACGGGACACGGCACGCCGGTCCGGATAGGGCGGCGTGATGACGATTCTGGCCAACCCGTGATTTTACAGGATCGAAAGTGTCGCAGAATCTTTGCAAATTCGGACAAGTCTGATGGGCTTAACAGGGCTGCCTGAACAGAATCGCGATCCTGGACCAATTGTCGGGAAACCATTTATGCGTATCGCCATTCTTCAGCGTGACCTCGTGCAGGGGAAATTGCTCGAAAAAATCATCGTTCAGGCCGGTCACAGTTGCGCTCTTTACGAAGACGGCCTGACGCTTTCCAAGGTGCTCGCCCGCTCGACGGTCGATCTGCTGATCCTCGACTGGCACGCGCTGCGTCTGTCGGGCACCGACGTGCTGAAGGCGGTGCGCTCAGTCGGCGGCGAGCGGATGCCCGTGATGTTCGTGTCGACGGATGGTTCGGAGGAGAGCGTCGTGCGCGCCTTCGTGCTGGGCGCGGACGATTACGCGACGTTGCCCGTGCGGCATGCGGAATTCCGCGAGCGCCTGCTCGCGCTGCTGCGCCGCGCTTATCCGGAACGCTACGGCAAAGATAGCTTCGACGTCGGCCCGTATCATTTCGACACCCGCCGTCAACTCGTTACGCTGCGCGGCGCGCCGGTGCAACTGTCGGGCACGCAGTATCGGCTGGCGTCGCTGTTCTTCTCGAATATCGGCCGCGTGCTGTCGCGAGACCATATCTTCGCGATGGTGTGGGGCCGCGAGTTCCGCGAAGTCACGCGCACGATCGACAGCCACGTGTCGCGTCTTCGTCTGTTGCTGCAGATCGAGCCGCATAACGAATTCCGTCTGCAGCCCGTGTACAAGAGTGGCTATCGGCTGCTGCATTTGCGATCGAACGAGGATACCGTTGTGGCGCATGCTGAAGCGGCTTAAGCAGATGGTCTACGCTCACGCAACGCGTGAACGTCTCAATGGCGGCTCCCAGACGAAGGGAGCCGCCGTTTTTTTGCGTACTTAAAGCTTCGGCAGCGCCGGACGCGTTTCGATCGACCGGCGGATCAATGCTTCGACGGCCTTGCGTTCGTCACCGGCCAGCGGCAGACGCGGCGGGCGCACCGGCTCCGTGCCGAGCCCAACGATCGCTTCCGCCAGCTTGATGTTCTGCACCAGCTTGGCCGACACATCGAGCGCGAGCAGCGGCGCAAACCACCGGTAAATCGCGCGCGCTTCCTCCAGCCGTCCCGCCTTCAGCAACTTGTAGATTGCAACCGTCTCGTGCGGAAACGCGCACACGAGGCCCGCGACCCAGCCGTGCGCGCCCATCAGGATCGCTTCCATCGCCAGATTGTCGACGCCGCACAGGATCGCGTAGCGGTCGCCGACTTCGTTGATCAGATCCGTCACGCGCCGCACGTCGCCGCACGATTCCTTGATCGCGACGATCTTCTTCTCGTCGGCGATCTCGACGAACATCTCCGGCGTCATGTCGACGCCATACGCGAGCGGGTTGTTGTAGATCATCAGCGGCAGCGGGCTGGCGTTCGCGACCATGCGGAAGTGGTTCAGCGTCTCGCGGCGATCCGACAGATAACGCAGGCCCGGCAGCACCATATAGCCAGCGGCACCGTGCTTTGCGCCCGCTTCCGCCTGGCGGCAGCCGTCGAGCGTGCTGTTTTCGGCGATTGTCAGCAGCACGGGCACGCGGCCACGCGACGCCTCGACGGCCACGTCGAGCACCTGCAGCTTTTCATCGAGGGAAAGCGTGGACGCCTCGCCGAGCGACCCGCACACGATGATGCCGTCGACGCCCGCTTCGATCTGCGCCTCGATGTTCTTTCCCGTCGCCGCGCGGTCTATGCTGAAATCCGCGTTGAACTTGGTGGTGACTGCGGGCAATACGCCTTCCCAGATATGCGCCACGACTGCTCTCCTGAAAGTGATGAGTCGAGTGCAGTGTAAGCAGGGAATAATCGGGTGTCTTGCGTGAATCGCGCGTTTCGCGTGACGATTTCGGCATAGCGTCTGTGCGAGGGGAATCCATTATTTGCGATGCTTTCAATGTTTGTTGGCCGTTTTGGGCGGCGTATCGCTGTCGAGCGCGGCTGAATTGATTCGACCTTCGCTCAGATCGCACGCGAGCACGGCACGTCGAGGCGGGCAGTCCGGTGGCTGGCCCGGAGCGAGCCGGTCCCACTTGTTGTGAGCTATGCCGAAATCGTCATAATCCACGCGCAGCCGCTTCAAGACTGCGCGCGGCCGCGTTTCTACCATGGGCGACATGAAAACCTTGAACGTGATCGATTCGCACACGGGCGGTGAGCCGACCCGCCTCGTGGTGTCCGGTGGCCCCGAACTGGGCGACGGCACGCTCGCGCAACGTCTGGACGCGTTTCGCGCGCGCTACGACGACTGGCGCGCGGGCATCGTCACCGAGCCGCGCGGCTCCGATGTGGTCGTCGGCGCACTGTTGTGCGAGCCGGATCACAAAGAATGCGCGGCGGGCGTCATCTTCTTCAACAACGTCGGCTACCTGGGCATGTGCGGGCACGGCACGATCGGCCTCGTCGTGTCGCTCGCGCATATGGGACGCATCGGGCCGGGCCGGCATCTGATCGACACGCCCGTCGGGATCGTCGAGGCGACGCTCAATGACGATCTCAGCGTGTCGGTGCGCAATGTGCCCGCGTACCGGTATCGCAAGGACGTGAGTGTCGACGTGCCTGGTTTCGGTACATTGACGGGCGATATCGCGTGGGGCGGCAACTGGTTTTTTCTTGTCGCGGACCATGGGCGTTCACTGGACGCGTCGAACATTGCCGAACTCACGCACTTCAGCTCGGCGATCCGCGACGCGCTGATCGCTGCGGATATCACGGGTGCGAACGGTGCGTTGATCGACCACATCGAACTGTTCGGGCCGGGCTCGCGCGATGACCTCGACAGCCGCAGCTTCGTGCTGTGCCCCGGCAACGCGTATGACCGCTCGCCGTGCGGCACGGGCACGAGCGCGAAGGTCGCGTGCCTCGCCGCCGACGGCAAGCTCGCCGCCGGCAAGGTGTGGCGGCAGGAGAGCGTCATCGGCAGCGTGTTCGAAGCGAGTTATGCGCAAGGCGGCACGCAGGACGGCATCGCAACTGTGATCCCGACCATCACCGGCCACGCGCACATCATGGCCGAGAGCCGGCTGTGCTTCGACGAGCGCGATCCGTTCGCATGGGGCATCCGCACGGTATGACGGCGGATGTCGTGGTCGTCGGCGCGGGCATCGTCGGTGCGGCGTGCGCGGCGGAGCTGGCTGTGCGCGGACTCCGCGTGACTGTGCTGGACACGCACGGTATCGGCGGCGGCGCGACGGCGGCGGGCATGGGGCATATCGTCGTGATGAACGACTCGCCCGCGGAGTTCGCGCTGTGCCGTTATTCGCGCGACCTGTGGCTCGCGCTTGCGTCGCAGTTGCGCACGCGCGACGCCTTCGCGCGCTGCGGCACGCTCTGGGTTGCGGAGGATGCCGAAGAACTCGATGCCGCACGCGCGATGCAGCTAGCGTTCGCCGCGCAAGACGTCGCAGCGCACATGCTGGACGAGCACGCGCTCTACGATTGCGAGCCGTCGCTCGCGCCGGGCATGGCGGGCGGTCTGCTAATAGAAGACGACAGCATCGTGTATGCGCCGACCGCCGCGCAATGGCTGCTCACGCAGTCGCCGGGCGCGGCGCGGATCGATCTTCGTCTGAACGCGCAAGCGGTAGCCGTCGACAAACATCAGGTCACGCTGTCGAATGGCGAGCGCATTGGCGGCGCGCATGTGGTCGTCGCGAACGGATTGCAGGCGCGCGAACTCGTGCTCGGCCTGCCATTGCAGCCCAAAAAAGGCCACTTGCTGATCACCGACCGCTATCCTGGTTTCATCCGCCATCAACTGCTCGAACTCGGCTATATCAAGAGCGCTCATCACGCGACGGGAACCTCGGTCGCTTTCAATGCGCAGCCGCGCCCGACAGGGCAGCTGCTGATCGGCTCGTCGCGCCAGTTCGACACGACCGATCCCGCCGTCGAACTGCCCGTGCTCGCGCAGATGCTGCAACGCGCGGCGCGCTATCTGCCCGAATTGCCGACGCTCAATGGCATTCGCGCGTGGACGGGGTTTCGCGCGGCATCGCCGGATGGCTTGCCGTTGATCGGTCCCGCGAGCGGCGCGGCGTCCGGCGTGTGGCTCGCCGTCGGTCATGAGGGACTGGGCGTGACGACATCGCTCGCCACCGCGAAACTGCTTGCCGCACAGATCACGCAGACCTCGGCTGAGATTGCTGTCGATCCATTCCTGCCCGCGCGTTTCGAAGTCGGAGCCTGTCATGTCTGAAGCGGCGCTTTCCCGGGTTCGCATCACGATCGACGGTGTTTCCGTCGAAGTCGAGCAAGGCGCGACGCTTGCCGCTGCGCTTGCCGCTGCGCTCGCCGTCTGCGGCGCGAGCGCATATGGCGCACGCCTGTCCGTCACCGGCGAACGACGCGCGCCGTTGTGTGGAATGGGTGTGTGTCAGGAATGCCGCGTGAGCGTCGATGGACGCATGCATGTGCTCGCATGCCAGACGTTGTGTCGCGACGGCCAGATCGTGCAAACGACGAGGCCGCGATGAACGGCCAGCATTTCGATATCGTCATCGTGGGCGCGGGGCCGGCGGGTCTTGCTGCGGCGCGCGAGGCGGCAGCCGCGGGCGCGCGCATTGCCGTGCTCGACGACAACCCGCGCGCGGGCGGCCAGGTGTGGCGTAACGGTCCCGCGCATCCAACGCCCGGTGCGCTGGCCGCGCTTCTGCATGGAATCGATGCGAGCGGCAACGTAACGCTCGCGACGGGGACGCGGATCATTGCGCCGCTCGATGGCAAACGTCTGCTGCTCGAATCGGCGGAACAGGGCGGAGCGCGCATCGGCTACGACCGCCTGATCCTCGTCACGGGCGCGCGCGAGCGACTGCTGCCCTTTGCCGGCTGGACGTTGCCGGGCGTGACGGGCGCGGGCGGTTTGCAGGCGCTCATCAAGGGCGGCGTGCCTGTGCGCGGCGAGCGCATCGTCATCGCGGGCAGCGGTCCGTTGTTGCTGGCGTCGCTGGCGACCGCCCGCGCGGCGGGCGCGCGGGTCGTGGCCGTGGTCGAACAGACATCGTTCGCGTTGGTGGCGCGTTTTGGTGTGTCGCTCGCCGCCACGCCCGCAAAGCTCGTGCAGGCCGCGCAACTCACGCGCGGTTTCGCGGGGCTTCGCTATCTGACATCGAGCGTCGTGCGCGCGGCGCAGGGTAGCGGGCACGTCGAGCGAGCGCTCGTCGAACACGCGGATGGGCGCACGCAGACCTTCGATTGCGACCGCATCGCGTGCGGCTACGGCCTCGTGCCGAACTCGACGCTGGCGCGCGCGATGGGCTGTGCGACACGCGCCGACGACGCGATCGTTGTCGACGACGCGCAGCGCACATCCGTCGATAACATCTTCGCGGCGGGCGAATGCGCGGGCGTCGGCGGAATGGAACTGGCACGCGTGGAAGGGCGGATTGCGGGACTGGCGGCTGTTGGCATCGAGCGCGGCGAGACGATTGAACGACTGACGCGCGAACGGGCGCGCTGGCAGCGTTTCGCAGCACGCGTGGATTCGGCATTCGCGTTGAGCGATCGCGCACGCCAGTTACCCGCCGACGACACCTTGCTATGCCGTTGCGAAGACGTATCGGTCGGTGAGGTCCGCGCGCATGCGAGCTGGCGCGACGCGAAGCTGCATACGCGCTGCGGAATGGGCGCGTGTCAGGGGCGCGTCTGCGGCGGTGCGGCGCAGGCGTTGCTCGGCTGGGACGTGACCCAGGTTCGCCCGCCCAATCATCCGGCGCAGATCGGCACGCTGATGCTCGCCGGCGACGCCGATACCGATCCGCCCGGGCATTGATCCCATCAGTCGCATCAGTCGCCCGGAAACGGCCGGACGCGAATCCGATCACGCGTGATTTTTTCGGCGACTCCGCGCCGCCCTATAATCGATCAGCCCCGCGGACGCACGCCGGGGCCAACTCCACGCCCCTCGCAGCCCATGCACGGAACCCGCACGATGAACACGCTCGCACCTACGCTCGACGCGCTCGATTCGGGCGAGGCGTCGCTGGCCGGAATGCTCTCGCATTTCGCGCTGCTCGAACCCGTCTTCGACGCGATGCCCGATATCGTGTTCTTCGTGAAGGACGCGCAGGCGCGCTATGCGCTCGTCAATCGCACGCTGGTATCGCGCTGCGGTTTCAAGGAGAAGGAGAAGCTGCTCGGCAAGACGGCGGAGGACGTGTTTCCGAGCCGCTTCGGCCGTATCTACACGGCGCAGGACAAGGCCGTGATCCACGTCGGCAACCAGATGGTCGATCAGCTCGAACTGCATCTGTATCCCGGCCGGCAGCCCGGCTGGTGTCTGACCTGCAAGCAGCCGTTGCGCGACTCAGACGGGCGTGTGGTCGGGCTGGCGGGCATCTCGCGCGATCTGCGCGCGGATGAAAGCAGTCATCCCGCGTATAGCCGGCTCGCGACGGTGGTGCAGTATCTGCAAGAGAACTACGTGCAGCCGCTGAACCTGAAACAGCTCGCCGCGATGGCCGACATGTCGGTGGCGCAGCTCGAACGGTATTTTCACAAGGTGTTTCACCTGACGCCGCGTCAGGTGCTGCTGAAGACGCGCCTCGACGCAGCGACGGCTTTGCTCGTATCGCACGACAAGGTCACGGATGTCGCCGCGCTGTGCGGCTACACCGACCACAGCGCGTTCACGCGGCAATTCAAGGCGACCGTCGGCGTCACGCCGACCGAGTACCGGATGCTGTTGCACGGCACCTCGCGCAACTAACCGTCAACCTCCGCCAGCGGGCGCAACGAAAAGCAAATGCAGCGGTCAGCCACGGTTGGCGGACGCAAGCCAGTCAAAGATCAGCAGAAAACAATGCCTATCCGTCGTGCAAAGCTCCGCTACTACGTTTACGTGGTTGCGCTCGACGATACCGTCTGGAACGAGGCGCGCTTTCGCCGCGCGAATCCCGATTACCGGTTCGAACGGCCGTGCGTGTATGTGGGTATGACGGGCCTGGACCCGGATTTGCGCTTTGACCGGCACAAGGCGGGCATCCAGTCGAATCGCTATGTGCGCGACTATGGCTTGCGGCTGGTGCCGGAACTATACGAGGTCTACAACCCGATGCCATACGAAGGCGCGCGCGACATGGAAGTCGAACTGGCGATCGGCTTGCGTGAAGCGGGATATGCCGTGTGGCAGGCGTAGGTGTGCAGCGCGGGACGGCGCTGTAAGCGGGTGAGACGCGCGAAATGCGCGGTCCGGGCGACGGATGCCTTACTTGATGCCGAGACCGCGCAGGATCGCGTTGCCTTCCGGCGTCAGGCGAATGTGCGATTCGCCGGCATCCGTGGCAATGCTTTCGACGAGTCCTGCCTCCTGGAGCGTCGGGATCTCCGGCTTGGCGAACGCAGCCATCGGCGCGTGCAGCAACAGCAGCAGCGTTGCGATTTCGTGCGGGCTCAGGAGCCGGCGGAGAATGGTCGTCATTTTTGCGGGCGCGGCTTTCGCGGCGGCGGCTTGCGCGGGTGCGGCCGGGGTGTCGGCAGCGATGCGCGTTGTCAGGTCGTTGCGGTCTTTGTAGTAATCCATCTTTGGCACCTTGGGCGAATGCAGGTCAGTGTCAAAGACGAATCGTGACGGCGAAGACTTAAACGATTCTTAAACCAGCCGCCGACAACCTTTCCGGTTACCGCAAAAGTTGTTACATGTGGTTACGCCGATGCCCGCAGGTGGCGTCAGGGCGCGCATTCCTTGCTCGCGCCTTCGATCCACAGGTTCGACGTGCTGCGCTTGCCTGCGTAGTAGCGGAACGTCGTGCCGCCGTTGTCGGCGCGGATCTTGACGATATTGGAATCGCCGAAATCGAGCATCTGGCCTTGCGGGATGGGCGTCGTCTTGACAGGCGAATCGTGTTTTGCCGCTGCTTGCGTCATGCACTGGATGACGTCGTTGACGGGGCGACTCGTCATGTTGTCCTTCATCGGGTCGCCGGCATCCGGGTTGTGGGACGCCTGATATTGCGCGCACGCGGCGAGAAACACCGGGATGGACAGGGTGACGGCTAGCTTCCTCATAAGTCTCCTTCTGGTTGGCGGCGGGGCGCGAGACGGCGCGAAACCGCAAAACATTCGGAAATTATATCGGTGCAAGCGATATGCCCGGGTTTTGGCCGGCATGCGCCGGGGTGATCCGGTGTCGGTTGAACGATTTTTTTATGCTGCGTGGGGTTCAGATTTTTGGGTTTGATGTGCCGCCTCGTTAGCTTGTTTGCTCGATGGATAGCTATGTATTTTTTAATAAAACTAACTAGTTCGTACAAATTTAGTGAAAACCCCAAAAGACGCATGCCGGCATGACGGGCACACTTCGGCTTTCGTTGCATGACGTGCATTGACGTGTGTTTTTCTTTGCGCGGCGCGCAGTCACTATTGTGGGGTATTTGTTCATGAGTTCTGCGTCGGTGCTGGTCCTGAATGGGCCGAATCTCAATCTGCTCGGCACGCGGGAGCCGACTATCTATGGAGCGGAAACGCTCGACGACGTTGCGCGTCGCTGCCGCGAGGCAGGTGAGCGGCTTGATCTTGCGATCGATTTTCGCCAGTCGAATGCGGAACATCAACTGATCGACTGGATTCATGAAGCGCGCACGACGCAGCAGGGGATTGTTTTTAATCCTGCGGCTTATACGCATACGTCAGTGGCAATTGCAGATGCATTGTCTGCTATCGATAAGCCTGTGATTGAGGTGCATATCTCGAATGTTCATAAACGTGAGGCGTTCAGGCATCACTCTTATGTTTCCGCTGTCGCTGAGGCTGTTATTTGTGGGTGCGGGACGCAAGGGTATGTGCTCGCGATTGAGAGGATGGCGGAGGTTTTGAAGTCCAGGCGGTGAGTTTTGGTTTTGGTTTTGGTTTTGGTTTTGCTTTCGCTTTCGCTTTCGCTTTCGCTGGCATCCGCGATTTGTTACTGGTTCTTCACGCGTCGCCCCTGTGCGGGGCGGCACCTACTTTTCTTTGCCGCGGCAAAGAAAAGTAGGCAAAAGAAAGCCGCTGAACACCGCCAGTTCTTGAACTCCGCCTGAGGGCCCCCAACAGTTCCTCCGCTTCACACGGCAATCTGCCTTTCAATGCCCGTTGCCATCTCTCTTGGCAGACGCCTCACCCGCGTCACACTCCCGCGTCGCCACACACGCGATCAAATCGCCCACGTCCTATTGCGGCAAACTGTGTGTCGGCTTTCGCGCCATACACGCTTCACTCCGGACTGAAAAGCACGATCGGTGTCGTAGGAGCGGTGAGGTGTGAAGCACTACGACCTACACACAGTTTGCCACCTGGGCGGCATCAACCATTCGCTGCCGCTGGCTGCGCTACGGGTGATTGGAGTGGGTGAGGCGTCTGTGCGAAGCATTGGCAACGAGCAGCGACTGAGAAGTTGCCGTTTGAAGGAGAGGAACTGTTGGGGGCCATCAGGCGGTGGTCAAGAACGGGCGGTGTTAGCCCGCTTTCTTTGCTTACTTTCTTTGCGGCGGCAAAGAAAGTAAGTGCCGCCCCGCACAGGGGCGACGCATGAATAAGGCAAAACATCACGCGGATGCCAGCGACAACACAAGCAAACCAAACAAAGCGTCGCAGACAAAAAAACCTACTTCTTAACAAACCTCAGAGTAGCATCAACAATCATAGCCCGATGCCGTGCACGCAACCTTGCGTGCGAAGGATCGCGCCCAAACGCAGTCCCAAACGTATGCCGATTCGCGACCCGATGAAAACACAACGAGCTAATCAGCAAATGCAGATCAATCGCATCGATATCATCGCGGAACTCACCTGACGCGATCCCACGTGCAAGCAGATCTTCAATCGTGTGAATCACCGTCGCATTGCGATTCTTGAAGGTCTTCACCTGCTCGATGTACTTCGCGCCGTGAATGTTTTCGATCGTCACGAGCCGCACGAAATCACGATGCTTGTCGTGATAGTCAAACGTAAACTCGACGAGACTACGCAGCCCTTCGACAGGACTCATGTCGCTGACTTTCAGATCCTGTTCAAGTGCGCGAATATCGCCATAAACCTTCTCGAGCACGGCCTCGTACAACCCTTCCTTGCTGCCGAAGTAGTAGTACAGCATGCGCTTCGTGGTGTTGGTGCGCTCCGCAATCGCATCGACGCGCGCGCCCGTGAGTCCCATCGACGAAAACTCCTGCGTTGCCACCTCGAGGATGTTGCGCTTCGTCTCTTCGGGATCGTATTTGCGCCGTGGTTCGGAGGTTTCGTTCGGGGTGTCTTTATGCTCGGGCGCGATAGCTCGGCTTCCCTTTTTCATTGTGTATTCCGGCGGCGATGACGTTTTATTCTAGCATGCCGAAAAGCCCACCCGGCGCGGCTCGGCGGCATGCCCGGCCACGCTGCGCGGCGCTCGCGCGCAAGCGTCTTTGTTGCGCTCAGCCCGCACGCCGCGAGCGATCCGCAAGCGCGTCGCGCGTTTGCATTGCGGTGTACGTCAGCTGCGCGGCGGCAAGACCCAACGCCCCGAACGTATGCGTGAGGCCGAACGACGCGAACGCTTCCGGCACAGGCCTTTCGCCGGAGATTGCCGCCGCCAGCAACTCACCCGACACCGTGGTCGGCGCCATCCCGTGTCCGCCGAAACCGACCGCATACCAGACGCCGTCCGTGCTCTGGCCAATCTGCGGCATCTTGTGCCGCGCGTAGCTCATCAGGCCGCCCCACGCGTGATCGATGCGCACGTCGCGCAACTGCGGATACACCTTCAGCAGATCGCGGCGCAGCAGTCGCGCGATTGCTTCGGGTTCGCGTTCGAGAATGGAAATGCGCCCGCCCCAGAGGATGCGCGTATCGGGTAGCGGCCGGTAGTAGTCGAACGCAAAGCGTGTGTCGTAGACGGCCGAGCGACAGTCGATCGCGTCGGCGAGCCGTGCGCCGAGCGGTTCGGTCGCCATCACATAAGTTGCGATCGGCAGCACCGCACGCTCGACGCGGCGGTATACGTTGCGTGCGTAACCGCCGCCCGCCATCACGACGTGCTGGGCCTCCACGGAACCTTGCGCTGTCCCGACGACAAAGCCTTCACCTTGCCGGCGAAGCGAAACGACCGGCGACTTTTCGACAATGCGCACGCCGGCCGCTTCCGCGGCACGCGCGATACCGAGCACGTACTTCAGCGGATGAAAGTGAAACGCATTGCGCTCGAACAACCCGCCGCAATAGCGCGTGGTTTTCAGGCGGGTGGCGAGTTGGGCGGCGCTGAGCGGCTCCCATTCGACGCCAAACGATGCCTTCATCAATCGGCGCTGACCATCCAGCCGCGACGGATCGTCGAACCAGTTGGCGAGAATCACGCCCGCGTCCGTGGCGTCACAGGCGATCGCGTAGCGCTGGATGCGCGTGCGCATGAGATCGACGGCGTCGACGGTCAACGCGTACAGCTCGCGCGCCCGCACCGGACCGAGGATCTTCAGCAGGTCCGCGCAATCGAGACTGTAGCCGCCGAACACGAAGCCGCCGTTGCGCCCCGACGCGCCGTACCCAACCTGGTTCGCTTCGACGACGACCACGTCGCGCACGCCGCGCTCGGCGAGTCCAAGCGCCGTCGACAGGCCGGCCAGCCCGCCGCCGACGATGCAGACGTTGGCGCTCAGTTTTCCCTCCAGCGCTGGGCGCGTGGTCCGTTCGACAGTCGCTTCGTAGTAGCTTTGCATAAGTTCCATCAGGTCAGGCGGCGCGCCGCTGCCGGTTTCTACCAGCGCAGTGGCGTGTGATGTTTGAAACGCGCGGCTATGTTACTCAAGTTCGCGCGCGTGTCGTATTCGGTATTCCAGGGTGGCGGCGCGGGCGGGAAGGGCGCGGCGGCGG
The DNA here is from genome assembly GCF_017104715.1 of Burkholderia sp. Ac-20365. Classification (GTDB taxonomy): domain Bacteria; phylum Pseudomonadota; class Gammaproteobacteria; order Burkholderiales; family Burkholderiaceae; genus Paraburkholderia. The sequence continues at coordinate 280,313 of NZ_JAAGPI010000008.1, read as the reverse complement.
TTGCGTCGGCATCGAAGGGCGGCCATCCTTGCCCGCGCAGACCCGGAAAACGCCACGGGAAGCGGCAAAAGGTGCCGCCTTGCTGCTTCGATCCAACAGCTGTGTTGCGCGCCGTACTCAGCTACTCAAGTCCTTACGTTTCTGACCCTCGCAAGCTGGCTTTACGCGTTAGACTGACATCAGTCGAGGTTAATGTGGTTAGGCATCTGCAAGGAGACGCCGCCATGAATCGGCCACTACGGTTTCCGCTACGCGCAATCGGCACCACGTCCGCCTGGAAGTGGTTCAAGTGGCTCTTTTTCGCCGCGTTTCTCGTGGCCGTCGCCCTTGGCGTGCGTTTCATCCAGATCGAAATGGATACGTCGCGCTTGCAGGCGCGCTACCTGTCCGAACTTACGCGCGACGTCGGGTTTACCGTTTCCGAAGGCCCGAGCGACAGCATCCGTTTCCCCACCGACGGTCCCTACGACATCCGCCTCGGCTACGCGCTGCTGCCTGCGTTCGAACGGCGTTTGAAAGAGCGCGGCTTCTCGGTCGCATCGCAGGCGCGCGATTCGGAACGCATGGCGTCGCTGGCCGACGACGGCCTCTTCATTCCCTACGAAGAAAAGGACCAGGCAGGGCTGATGCTGTACGACTCGACGGGCACGCGCCTGTTCGGCTCGGTATTTCCCGCGCGCGTGTATGACGATTTCGAGTCGGTGCCGCCGCTCATCGTGTCGGCGCTGCTGTTCATCGAAGACCGGCATCTGCTCGACGCCGATCAACCCAACCGCAATCCCGCCATCGACTGGGGACGTTTTAGCCGCGCGCTGATGGATCAGGGCCTGCGTGTCTTCAACCACGGTCAGGCGCAGCCGGGCGGCAGTACGCTTGCCACGCAGATCGAGAAGTTCCGCCATTCGCCCGGCGGGCGGACCGCGACGCCGAAGGAAAAGCTGCGGCAGATCGGCTCGGCGTCGGTGCGCGCGTATCTCGACGGACCGCGCACGATGCCCGCGCGCGAGCAGATCGTCGTACGTTATCTGAACTCGGTGCCGCTGGCCGCGCAGCCGGGTATCGGCGAAATCAGCGGGATTGGCGACGGTCTCGCAGCGTGGTACGGCCGCGATTTCGCCGAAGTGAACCGCGTGCTGAAAGCGCCGCCCACACCCGAGAATCTGCCCGAACAGGGCCTCGCGTTCCGCCAGGTACTGTCGCTGATGATCGCGCAGCGCGGGCCGTCACACTTCCTGCTGCGCAAGAACGACGATCTCAATGCTCTGACGGAAAGCTATCTGCGGCTCTTCGCGGCGAACGGTGTGATCACGCCGCAACTGCGCGACGCCGCGCTTTCGCAGCAACTCGTGCTGACGCGCGCGAAGCTCGTGCCGCCCGAAGGCTCGTATATCGAGCGCAAGGCGGTGACGTCGCTGCGCACGCATCTGCTGTCGTCGCTCGGCGTGTCGACGCTATATGACCTCGACCGGCTCGATTTGCGCGTCACGTCGACGATGAACAACAAGGTCCAGCAGGACATCAGCGACCGGCTCGCCGCCGCGACGACGAAAGACGGCGCGCAGGCGGCCGGCCTCTATGGCTTCAACATGCTGCAGCCGAAAGACGATCCGTCGAAGATCGCGTTCAGCTTCACGCTGTTCGAAAAGCGCGACGGCGCGAACCTGTTGCGCGTGCAAACGGACAGCGTGAACCGTCCGTTCGATATCAACTCCGGCGCGCGTCTGAATCTCGGATCGACTGCCAAGCTGCGCACGATCATCACGTATCTGCAGATCATGCAGGAGCTGCATGCGCGCTATGGACAGATGAGCGTCGACGAACTGCACGCCGTGAAGCCTGAACGTGAAGACGCACTGACGCGCTGGGCCGTCGATTACTTCATGCACACGAACGACCGCTCGCTGGGCGCGATGCTCAATGCCGCGGTGGAGCGCAAATACTCGGCCAATGCAGGCGAAACGTTCTACACAGGCGGCGGCGCGCAGACCTTCACGAACTTCGAAGCCGACGAGAACTCGCGCATCCTCACTGTGCATCAGGCCTTCCAGCATTCGGTGAACCTCGTGTTCGTGCGGATGATGCGCGACATCGTTCACTATGAAACGATCAAGACGTCCGGTCCGTCGTCGCAATGGCTCGACGATCCTGCGACACGCAACATGTATCTGACGCGCTTCGCCGATCAGGAAAGCCGCGTGTATATGAACCGCTTCTACACGAAGTATCACGGCAAGTCGCAGGACGAGATGCTCGCGATCCTGTTGCGCACCGTGCGCAAGTCGCCGCCGAAAATCGCGACCGTGTTGCGCAGCGTGCGGCCCGACGCTCCGCAGGCGTGGTTCAACGACCAGATGCGCGCCGCGTTGAAGAACACACCGAAAGCCAATCCGCCCGATGATGCGCTCGCGAGCCTCTACGAAAAGTACGGCATCGATAAATTCAATCTGAACGACCGCGCGTACATTTCGAGTGTGCATCCGCTGGAATTGTGGCTCGTCAATTATCTGCGCGAGCATCCCGACGCGAGTGCGAACGACGTAATGGACGCAAGCCGCGACGTGCGCGCCGATTCATACAAGTGGCTCTTCAAGACGCGCTATCACGCGACCCAGGACCGGCGCATTCGCCGCATGGTCGAGCAGCATGCGTACGATGCGATCGGCCGTTCGTGGCAGGCGCTCGGCTATCCGTTCGCGCATCTGACGCCTTCGTATGCGGCTGCTATTGGCGCATCGGGTGACCGTCCGGCGGCGCTTGCGCAACTGATCGGCGTGATCGTGAACAAGGGCAATCAGGCGCCGACGCAAAGCTTGTCGGAACTGGAGTTCGCGAAAGGCACGCCGTACGAAACGCGCTTCGTGCGCGCGACGCCGCAACCGACGGAAGCCGTTTCGCCCGAGATTTCGCGCGTCGTGCAGTCGATGTTGCGCGACGTCGTCGCGGGTGGCACGGCAAAGCGTCTCGCTGGCGGCATGACGTTCCCGAACGGCAAGACGCTGGAGGTCTACGGCAAGACGGGGACGGGCGATCAGCGTCTTAACATCTACGCGAAGGGTCGCAGGCTGATCGAGTCGCGCAAGGTCAATCGCACGGCGACCTTCGTGTTCGCTATCGGCGACCGTTTCTTCGGCACGCTGACGGCGGTTGTGCACGAGCCGTATGCAAAGCGCTATGACTTTACGAGCGCGCTCGCCGTGCAGTTGCTGAAGTCGATGGCGCCCGAGTTGCAGCCATTGCTCGATGAGCCTGCTACCAAAGACACGCCGAAAGTAGCAGCGAATACGACGCCGAAGGTTCAATAACCGACTTCAGTCGCGGGCTTCAGGAAGAGTTCGTGCATCGGCGCGAAGTGCGCGTAGAGCGGCAGGATTGCGCCGCCCATCGCGCGCGCGTCTGAGCCGATCGTGCCTTCCAGCAGTTGCGGCCGCACGATACCTTCCCATTCGAACTTGTCCAGCACGCGCTCCGTGCGCCGGATGATTTCGCGCACCAGTTGGCGGTCCACTTCACCATCTATCACTACCGCTTCGAGATCGAGCAGCGCCGCTGCGTTCGTCAATGCGCCTGCAATGGCGGGGCAAGCGGTGTCGAGCCATTGTTCGGTAAGCCGCCACAAATCCGCCGACAACGCGCGATGATCGTGCGCGGCAGTTGCCGGCGCGCCCGCATCGACGAACATTTTTTCGAGCACGAAGCCCGACGCCGCGTGCAGTAGTTGCCGCGCGGGCTGACGCGCATTGCCGCCCATGATCGGGATCGAGCCGACCGCGCCCGCGTTGTCGTGCGGCCCGCCGTGCAGCCGTCCGTCGATCACCAGCCCGCCGCCGATGAACGTACCGACGAACAGATACAGGAAGTTGTGGATGCCGCGCCCCTGACCCATCACGAGTTCGGCGGCACAGGCGGCCGTGGTGTCCTTCGCGAACTCGACGGGCAGGCCCGTCATCCCGCCGATACGCGCCCGGATGTCGATGTCATTCCAGGCATCGAGCGCATCACCAGGCGCGCCGAGAAAATCGCGCCAGCCGCCAAGCCACAACGGAGCCGCCACGCCGACACCGACCACTTTCTCGCGCCGCGCGCCGAGCGCTTCGTTGATACGCGCAAGCTTACTTTCAAGTGAAGTGAACAGCGTGCGAGGATCGGGATACGCATACTCCTGCACTTCGCGACAACACACGCGGCCGAGAAAATCCATCGCGAGCACGTCGAGGCTGCGTCGCCCGACCTTCACGCCGATCGTATAAGCGCCTTCCGCGCGCAACGCGATGGGCACGGAAGGCTGCCCGATGCGTCCACGTACGCGCGCCTGCTTTTCGAGCAGACCATCGTCGATCAGCCGTTCGACGATCATCGACACAGTCTGCATCGACAGACGTGTGAGCCGTCCCACGTCGGCCTTCGGCAGGGGTCCATGCAAACGGATCGCTTGCAACACGATGCGTTCGTTGAACTGCCGCATGCCGACCTGGTTCGAGCCGACCGTGCGTTTGAGCGGTGAGCGTGTGCCCGTATCCATCGGCGGTTTCCGGTTACGCGTTGTTGTCGTTCGTCACGCGATGGCGCGCACGTCGGCCTGTTTCGCGCCCGTCATGATCGCGACGGCATCCGACATATGGATGTCGTTCTTGTTGACGAGCGCCGCACGCCGTCCGAGCCGCTGGATGTGGATGCGATCCGCGATCTCGAACACATGTGGCATGTTGTGACTGATCAGGATCACGGGCAAGCCGCGGTCGCGCACGCGCCGGATCAGTTCCAGCACCATGTTGCCTTCCTTCACGCCGAGCGCCGCTGTCGGTTCATCGAGAATCACGACGTGCCGCGCGAATGCCGCACTGCGTGCCACCGCGACGCCCTGGCGCTGACCGCCCGAGAGTGTTTCGACTGCCTGGCGCATCGAACGGATGCCTATTTGCAGGTCCTTCATCGCGTTGGTCGCTTCTTCGAGCATGCGGCGCTTGTCGATCATCTTGAAGATCTTGCCGCGCCAGCCGGGCTTCACGAGTTCGCGTGCGAGAAAGAGGTTCTCGGCGATGCTCATCGCCGGGGCGACAGCGAGATCCTGATAGACCGTTTCGATGCCTTGTTGCCGCGCGTCGATCGGGCTGCGGAATTTGACGGACTTGCCGTCGAGCAGCAGATCGCCTTCATCGGGCACGAGCGCGCCTGAGAGCGCCTTGATCAGCGACGACTTGCCTGCGCCGTTATCGCCGATCACGGCCATGATTTCACCCGGCATCACTTCGAAATCGCAGCCGTCGAGTGCGGTGACCTGGCCATAACGCTTGATGAGACCGCGGGCTTGCAGAACGGGCGTCGTGCCGTTGGCGGAAGAGGGGATGGTCGACATGACAGTCTCCTTCAAATACGGGTCAACGAGCGGGTCAACGAGCGCCACGGCGCGACATTTTGTCGGCGGCGACAGCGAGAATCACGAGAATGCCGGTAATCAGCACCTGGTACACCGACGACACACCCATCAGCGTCAAGCCATTGCGGAACACGCCGACGATCAGTGCGCCCAGCAGCGTGCCCGTAATCGAGCCGCGTCCGCCGAACAGACTCGTGCCGCCGAGTACAACCGCAGTAATGCTGTCGAGGTTTTCGGTCTGACCTGCTTGCGGATCGCCAACACCCGTACGCGACACGGCGAGCAGCGCGGCGACGCCGTAAATCGCGCCCGACAGCGTATAGACGGTGACGAGAATGCGTTGTGCAGAAAGACCCATCAGACGTGCAGCTTCCGGGTTGTTGCCGAGCGCGTAGAGATGGCGGCCGGGGACGGTGTCGCGCAACACGAACCATGTCGCGAGATACATCAGCAGCGTGAGCACGGTGCCGTAGGTGACGGTGGCCGGTCCGAGATTGAACGTGTTGCCGAAGAACATGATCGCGTCGGGCAGATTCGACACGCTCTCCGCGTTTGAGTAGAGCTGCGTGACGGCGAACGCGATATTCAGCGTGCCCAACGTGACGATGAACGCGGGCAGCTTGATGCGCGTGATCAGCACACCATTGAGCAGGCCGAACAGCGCACTTGCGCCGACGCCGCAGATGATCGCAATCACAGGCGGCACACCCATCACGACGGCGAACTTCGTCATCACGATGGAGCCGAGCGCCATCACCATCCCGCAGGACAGGTCGATGCCGCCCGTCAGCACGATCAGCGTCTGGCCGATCGCGATGACGGCGACGACCATCGTCTGCTGCAGGATCAGCGAGAGATTCTGGAACGACAGAAAACGGTTGCTTTGCGAAATGAAGAAGATGCACGCAATCACGAGTGCGATCAGCGGACCCGCTTCGGCGAGCGTCGGCAGATGTTCGGTGAACCGGCGGTGGCTGTGGGCGGGAGCGGTGGGAGTCGACATGATGTGTTTCCTCGAAGCATTGCGTGATCGGCACGCGGCGGGCAATGACGCCCGCCGGGCTCACGCTGGAGAACCTGGGAGACGCGCGGGTGCGCGTCTCCTGTGCTGCCTTCCGTTAATACATGCGTTGCGCGCTTACTTGTTGCCCCAACAGTTGTCGAGGCCGAACTTCGTATCCTTGCTGTCGACGCCGCCTTGCGGCTTGTCGGTGATCAGCGTGACGCCCGTGTCGTGATAGCCGGAGACCTTCTTGCCCGTCTTCGCGTAGTCGACGCCGGCCTGCACGCCAAGCTCGGCCATCTTCAACGGATACTGCTGCGAAGTCGCGGCGATGGCACCTGCCTTCACGTTGCGCACGCCTTCACAGCCACCGTCGATCGAAACGATCATCACGCTCTTGTCCTTGCCCGCGTTCTTCAGCGCGCGATAGGCGCCCGCTGCAGCAGGTTCGTTGATCGTGTAGACGACGTTGATGTCGGGTGACTTCTGCAGGCAGTTTTCCATCGCCGTCTGACCCTTCGCCTGATCGCCGCGCGTGTCCTGGCTGCACACTACCGACGGATCGCCTTCCTTCACGCCGAAGCCTTGCAGAAAGCCGTTATGGCGCAGCACGCCGACGGAGACGCCGGGAGCGAGATCGAGCGTCGCGATCTTCGCGGGCTTGCCGCCGAGCGCAGCCTTTGCGTACTGGCCGATCAGCACGCCGGCTTTGAAGTTGTCGGTGGCGAAGAGGGCGTCGGTCGCGTCCTGCGGGTCGGTCGGCGTGTCGAGCGCGATCACCAGTGCGCCTGCCGCGCGTGCTTTCTTGATGCTCGGCACGATCGCCTTGGTGTCGCTCGGCGTGATGAGAATGGCCTTCGCGCCCGCCGTGATCATGTTCTCGATTGCCGTGACTTGCGCCGCGTTGTCGCCGTCGAACTTGCCGGCCGCGGAGATCAGCTTCGCGCCGTCTTTCTGCGCGGCGGATTCCGCGCCTTGCTTCATCTTGACGAAGAACGGGTTGGTGTCTGTCTTCGTGATCAGGCCGACGACGGGCTGGTCGGCGGCGAGACTCGCGCCGGCGCACCATAGCGTCGACGCGGCGACGCAAGCTGCGGCGACGCCCTTGATGATGGGTTGCGTGCGGGACGTGCGGCGCAGTTGCCTGCGGGAAATCGGGTTCATGGGACGCTCCTCCAGATGATTAACAACGACGTTGTGATCAGCAGTCGATTCAGCGGCTGGGTGTGCGCTGATCGCGCCTTCTTTCTGCGCTCGCCGGACAGTCGATATCCGGCGACGCGGGCCTTACTAAATCAAGTTGTTTTAGTTAGTACAGCAGCGAGCCTCTCAAAAATCAAGGCCGGGTTTTGCTGCGGTGCGACCGGGCGCGGTTGAACGATGGGAGTGAAGTCCTTTCTGGATAAGGCTTTGAGCGAAGATGAAAAGATACTGTAAGCCGTTCGAATTGGGGTAAATCAGGAGTGCGCCGCCCGGTCGATTAAGTTCTTTTGTTCGCTTAATGGGCAAATGCTCGGATGCGCACGCGGGTTATCCATATCAGGACCGTCGTTTGCTCAATCGATTCCGGGAGCCGGGCGCCATGATTGACGCGAGCGGAGGTTCGACGTGGACAGGACGCACAACCGCGCATTGCAATTCGTCGCGATGCATCCTGCGCGCTTCGCGCTGCAGGTCGTCAAGGCGTTTCGCAAGAACCAGGGGCTGCTGCTCGCGGGCGCGATTGCGTACTACGCGTTGCTGTCCATCGTGCCGCTGCTGATTCTCGTTGCGATTGCGTTCAGCCACTTCGTCGGCGAAAAGCTGTTGCTCGATACGCTCGCGCGTCTGCTCGAATGGCTGACGCCGGGGCAGTCGCGTGCGATCGTCAGGGAACTGTCCAACTTTCTTGCGCATCGCTCGGTGATCGGCTGGTTTCTCGTCATCACGATGATCTTCTTCAGTTCGCTCGCCTTTACGGTGCTTGAGAACGCGCTGTCGATCATCTTCGTGCATCGCGTCGCGATACGGCGCAGGCATTTTCTGTTCTCGGCGATCCTGCCTTATCTGTTCAGTCTTTCATTGGGCATCGGCGTATTGCTGGTGACGCTCGTATCGAGCGGTCTTCAGGCAGTTGCCAGCGACAGCATCGTGTTGTTCGGCCACGCGATATCGCTGACGGGCGCGACGCGCATCGTGCTTTATCTGTTCGGTCTTGCTGGCGAGATCTTCGTGCTGACAGCCATCTATCTCGTGATACCGGCCGGGCGCACGACGCTCTGGCATGCGCTATTCGGCGCGGTCGCCGCCGCTGTGTTGTGGGAGATCACGCGGCGCGTGCTGGTGTGGTACTTCGCGACGCTGTCGCAGGTCAGTGTCGTGTATGGCTCGCTGACGACGGCCATCGTCGTGTTGTTCAGCCTCGAAGCGCTGGCCACGCTGATGCTGTTCGGCGCGCAATTGATAGCAGAATACGAGCGTCTCAATTCAGCTGCGAAAGAGCCTGCCGCACAGCCATTTGTCACAGGTTAGGCGTGAAACTGAAGAACATGTTGCGAATGCATCGAAAATAAGGCGATGAAGTTAACGGCAGCGAATTTGCAAACTTTAGCCCTGTTTGCATACATGTTCTATTTCGCCTTCCAATCCGCAGAAGAATACGTGGCGGTCACAGCTTCGTCATGACCCGCCGACGATAATCCCGTCGCCCGTCAAATCGACAATTCAGAACGGGCAGCACTGCCGCTGTGCAGTGACAGACCACGGGGAATACCACATGACCATTCGTCACCGCATCACTCTACTCGTGGTGTTGATGCTGGTCGCCTTATCGGCGATCGGCGGATACGCCGTCTATCAGACTCGCGGCAGCGCCGCCGACGTCCGGCAAGTGACGCAGGGCGTCGTGCCGAGCGCGCTCGCTTCCGCCGATCTCGTGTCGCAGGTCAAGGACGTGCAACTCGCGACCATGACGCTCGTCTATTCGCCCGATGCAAACATGGTCGAGCAGGCGCAAAAAGAACTCGCAGCGAAAGAGAAGTCACTGCGCGAGGCACTCGACGTGCAGGCGAAAGCAGCCGCGAGTCACGCGCAGGAAGGCCTCGTCACGCAGGCGCGCGACAGCCTTGCGAATTATTTCTCGGCCATTAACGACACCGCGAAAATGAAGGCCGAGGGCAAGAACGATCTTGCCCAGGCCTATCTGTTTGCGAACGTCGCGCAGTACCGCGACGAACTGGAAGGCATCGTCGAAACGCTGCGTATCGAAAAGAACCGCCAGAAAGACGAAGCCATCGAAGCCCTCAACGCTGGCCTCGCGACCACGACGACGGCGATCGGCAGTGCGTCGGGTGCAGCGATTCTCGTGCTGATCGCCATTGGCCTGCTGCTGTATCGCCAGATCACGCGGCCGCTGTCGCATATGCAGGAAATGATGAGTGAGATCGCGTCGAGCCAGGACTTTACTCGCCGCGTGCCGGTAGGTCGCATGGATGAGATCGGCCATTCGATCGTCGCGTTCAACGGCATGATCGAGAAAATCCAGCAAAGCTCTGCGCAACTGAAGCAGAAGACGGCCGACATTCAGGCGATGTTGCAGAACATGCAGCAGGGCATTCTGACCGTGGTCGACGGCGCGATGATTCACTCGGAGTACTCGGCCTATCTGGAAGAGATCTTCGAAACGAAGGATATCGCCGGGCGTGCATTGATGGACCTCGTGTTCAGTGACAGCGAACTGGGCTCAGATGCCGTATCGCAAGTCGAAGCAGCCGTATTCGCATGTATTGGCGAAGACAGCATCAATTTCGAGTTCAACCAGCATCTGCTCGTCAACGAACTGACGCGCAACATGCCGGATGGCCGCGCGAAAACGCTCGATCTGAGCTGGTCCGCAATCACCGATGAAACCGATACGGTCATGCGTCTGATGCTGTGCGTGCGCGACGTCACCGAGTTGCGACAGCTTGCCGCCGAAGCGGGCGAGCAGAAGCGCCGCCTTGAAATGATCGGCGAAATTCTCGCGGTGAGTGAAGAGAAGTTCCATCATTTCGTTGAGAGCGCCACGGGCTTTATCAACGAAAACGAACGCATCATCCGCAAGCATGAACAGGCGGACGGCTCGGCTGTGGCGGAGCTGTTCCGCAACATGCACACGATCAAGGGCAATGCGCGTACGTACAGTCTCCAGCATCTGACCAGCGTCGTGCACGAAACCGAGCAGCGTTACGATGCATTGCGTCAGCCTGAATCGGCGCACGAGTGGGATCAGGAGCAACTGATGGCCGAACTCGCGCGCGTGAAGGAAGCGCTGCAGCACTACGCGACGATCAACGAAGTGAGCCTTGGCCGCCGCAAGGCGGGCCGTGTCGGCAGCGCCGAGCGCTATCTGATGGTCGATCGCGAGCATATTCAGGAAAGCCTGCGTCTGCTCGACACGGCCAATCCCGATGACATGCGCGATCTGCTGATGGCACGTGATTCGGTGCGCAGAACCTTGCGCCTGCTCGGTACAGAGAAAGTCGAAGATGCGCTTGCGGGTGTGCTGCATTCGTTGCCGTCGCTGGCGGCCGAACTTGGTAAGGCCACGCCCGTCGTGCGCATCGACGACAACGGCTATCGCGTTCGCACCCAGGCGGGCACGACGCTGAAGAATGTGTTCATGCACCTGCTGCGCAATTCCGTCGATCACGGCATCGAGTCTTCAGCCCAGCGTGCGGCGCTCGGCAAGCCGGAAGCAGGCGTGATCGATATCGAAGTGGGTGTGGCGGAAGGTGCCCTGCAGATCACGTTGAGCGACGACGGACGTGGTCTTGCGCTGTCGCGCATTCGCGGCATCGCCGCCGAGCGCGGCTGGCTGCTGCCCGATTCGCAATTGAGCGACGAAGCGGTGGCAGAGTTCATCTTCCGTCCAGGCTTCTCGACTGCGCAGAACGTGACGGAAGTATCGGGACGTGGCGTGGGCATGGATGCCGTGCGCGATTTCATCCATCGCGAAGGCGGCCGCATCGAATTGCGCTTCACCGACGATCACGCAGGCACAGACTTCCGCCAGTTCCAGACGATCGTCTATCTGCCGGAGAACTGCGCGGTCGATAGCGTCGGCACGTCGATGCACGACGCCGCGAAGACAGTGAGTTCGATTCAGGCGAACGCACATTTCGAATAGCACGACGGGGGCAGGTTGTGGTCGATCAGTATGTAATTGCGGCAGCATTGGCAGGTGTCGCGTGGGGCGCGCTGGCGGCGGTGTTCGCGCAGCGTTGGTGGTACAAACAACGGGCGGCGGCACGCCAGCAAACGGCGTTCGAATCTCACAGTACTTTGCTTGCTCAGGCCGAAGAGCGTCACGCCGCGGAAATACGCCAGCACGAACAGCAGGCGCGTGAGTTGCATGCACTCGTCGACACGTTGCGCGACGATCTCGCGAAGCAGTCGCTGTCGGCGGAAGAGGCGCGCGCGGCGCTGAGCGCGCTGCAGGCGCAGAAGGGCGAATGGCTGCAGCAGGCGACGCGTCTTTCGACAGAAGCGGGCCGTCTGCGGCATCTGTCGGCCACCTTCGAGCGCTGGCACGAGCAGATGATCTCGCTAATGGCGCAGAACCACGACATGCATAACAAGAACAATGAGCTGTCGTCGATCGTGCGGCATGTGCTGATCGTGTCGCTGAACGCGTCGATCGAAGCTGCGCGTGCGGGTACGGCGGGACGCGGTTTTTCGATTGTCGCCAGCGAAGTGCGTGCGCTCGCAGCGCGTTCGCAGGAACTGTCGAAGAGCTATCACGACAGTCTGAACCGCAACGACCTCATTACGACGGCCACGTTTCAGGACATTCAGGCGGGCGGCAAGATGATTGCGGCGTCGCTGGCGAGCGTCGAGGCGCTTGCCGGTCAGATTCAATCCCGGTTAGAGCAGGCGACGACGTGATCAGTCAGCAAGCGAAAGAAAGTATCGAGCGGATCTTTTTTCATTCCGCGTGCACGCGTTTGCCCATCGATTCCGGCGACGCGTGCGAAATCACTGCGCTCGACGCGCAGCAGGCACATTGCGCACTGGCGAGCCATATCGTCGTTCTGACCATTTCGTCGATTACATTCCGCTTTTTGCTCGTACTGCATTTCGACGACGACAAGGCGACGCGCGACTACTATTTGCGCGACTCGGAAGAGCGTTCATTGTCGGAAGCATTAATGGAAGTCGGCAATCTGTGCTGTGGTGCGATCAATCAGAAGATGGTCGAGTTCTTTCCTGATCTTGGCATGTCGACGCCTTATCAGTTGAGCGGCGCATGCGTGCCGCACCTGACGGAATTGAAGCCTGACTATCTCGCGGCTTTTCGCCTGAGCGTCGGCGCAAACGTACAACTGGGCGCGACGCTGTGCGTGTGTGCAAGCGCGCCCGTCGATTTTGTCGCGCACGTGAACGAAGCTGAGGAAAGCTCGGGCGAACTCGAACTTTTCTGAGTTCGGGCGTAAGCAGCGCGGAAAGAATATTTTCAATCAATGCGCCACGTAATAGGCGCTACGGGGTAAGCAATGGCAAAAGTACTGGTAGTGGACGACTCGAGCACGGTGCGCGATGAAGTCGCGGGCTTTCTGAGGAAGAACGGCCTCGACGTCGATACGGCTGTGGATGGCAAGGATGGGCTCGCGAAACTGAAGGCGTCGCCCGGCATTCGCCTCGTGGTCAGCGACGTGAACATGCCGAACATGGACGGTCTCACGATGGCGGAAAAGATTCGCGGGGAACTCGCCAATGCAAGCGTAAACATCATCATGCTGACCACGGAAAGCAGCCCGGCGATGAAGGAACGCGGCAAGGCGGCGGGCGTGAAGGGCTGGATCGTGAAGCCGTTCAAGGGCGACGCAGTGCTGGAAACGTTCCGCAAGCTGGCCAGCTGAAGGCTGTTTTGCGCCAAAGACGGGCCGACGCGTCGGGGGGCGCGCCGGCCCGTATTTTTTCGCGGATTGTAGCGATTCCCTGAAAGATCTATTCGAGGCTCACGTATTTATCCGTGGCGGGCGCGACTCTACACTCTGTTCAACGGTTGCAGAACACAGGTTCTCGAGCAGCCCAATAGACAGATCCGGAGGTAGTCGCCATGAAATCGCTCGGTCAATTCCTTATCGTTGCAGCAGTCGTCAGCGCACCCCTCGCCGCGTTCGCGCAAAACAATCAGCCCGTGACGCGCGCGCAGGTCCGCGAGGAACTCGTGCAGCTGCATAACGCCGGGTATAGCCCGCTCGACGATCGCAATAGCTATCCCACACATATTCAGGCTGCTGAAGCGCGTCTTGCCGCGCAACAGAGCGGCGCCTCATCGAATGAAACCGGGTATGGCGGCGCGGCGAATGGCGTCTCGCAGGCTGGCGTGCGCGCCGATGCGAACGGCATTGCGTTCAAACATCACTAAACGTTTGCGTCGAATGCCGATGGGTGGGTTTTGCCCACCCACCATTCGAATCAATTCGGTTTAAAGCACAAGGCCGGAACCTGTTCATGCACAGGTTCCGGCCTTTTTTTCATTGGCTGTCCAATGATAGTCGTGATGCGGTATGGGTCGACCGATTGCCTCCGCGAATGGATTGGCGCGTGTGAGTACAGGCAATCTGTAAAAAGAAGTATAAAAAGTGAATTTATTTCCTGTTCTTTCGGATGTGTTTTCAAGCAAACGAAGAGATGCACAAAGGGCGATCCGTTCAATGGAAATCACCTACGTGGTTTCCGATTAGCGTGTCAGTGCATTCAGACGACGGATTTAAAGTCTTATGGATAGCGTGAGTAATTGAGCGTTCAACATCGATGCAAGCTATTTGACATCCACGGTACTCCAGAGGAATCCTGGCAATTGGGGCGTCTATCGCAGACTCAGGCAGTGCAATGAGTCTCGTCTGTCTTTTCATGTAATAGATGAACTCTAGCCATATATGACTGGTCCATGGCATAGTGCCGGTATCTTCAATCAGGAGTTTCAATATGGCTACACTCGAAGCACTCCAGGCAAAGATAAAAAAGCTTCAGGCGCAAGCGGAAGCCATTGTGAGCAAGAAGTCGGCATCGGCGCTCGAAAGTATTCGTGCATTGATGGCAAAGCACAATCTGACCACGGCCGATATCGACGCGCATTCCGGCCGCAGAAAGCGTGGCCGTCCTTCGTTGAAGTCGGCAGGTGTGCAGACGAAAGGCGTAGCCAGGTATCAGAATCCTAAAACGGGCGCGACGTGGACGGGGCATGGCCGTGCGCCCGCATGGATCGCGAGCGTCAAAGACCGTTCGAAGTTCCTCGTGGCAGGCGCCTCGGCAAGCGTTGCCACGCATGTGGCTGTCAAGCACGGCACGGGCACTGGCCAGCCGAAGGGACCGCAACCGGCAAAGTACCGTCACCCTGATACGGGCGCTACGTGGAGCGGTCGTGGCCCTGCACCCGCATGGCTGGCTGGCGAAAAAGACCGCAGCAAGTTCCTGATTGCAGGCGCCAAAGCGTCCGGCATGAATGGCGCGGCGAAACCGAAGACTGCCGCCAAAAAGGCGGGAAGAAAGGCACGCGCATAACAGCGGTGGAAACGTCCGGCAGAGGCGGGCGATATTCTCGCCTCTGTTTCGACAATTAATTCGCCGAATGAGAATGTTGCGTGGTGGTGATGCCGGAGGCGCTTGCTGAAGCTCGCCGCAATCGCCGGATGCTGAGTTCGACTGAATACGGTCGGCGGCCAAGGCATTTTATGCGCCGATCATTCCAGTTCAATTGCTCCTGATGGGCAATCCTGTTGCCCCAGGCACTGCACACGCCGTCCTTGCCATTCGGCGCACGCAGTGCCTGGCTCATCGCCTAGTGAAAGTCGAGCGTCTCCAGTTCGACCGACTGCCCGCCATTGCGTTGCAGCACACGGCGCGCTGCATCCTCGATTGTCTTGCGATTACCCTCGAACGCCGCGATCAGATCGTGCGACGACGTGCCCGTATTACCGAAGTGGTTGTTCAGGGCGTCGATTGATACGCTGCACCATACCTCTTTTCCTTCGACGGTCGCTTCGAATGCGACTCGCGATGCGGCCACGACGTGCCGGCGGCTGGTGAATTCGATGGTCATTTGATTTCTCCGTGAGTGCCAGATGAGATTCACGAACGCTCGCTGGCGCTGGCCTTCCGGGCGATAGATTCGCGTTTGCGGGCCTGGCAGCCCGGCGTGGGGCGTTCGCTTCGGTGCTGTGCAGCAAGGACCGATCCAGTCCGATCGCGGCGCAACGTCGGAGGGCCGCGAGAGACGGAGTCGTTCTCCAATGATAGGACGCGTGCGGCGTAAAAGCCCGGGAAACTACTGATCCGGCGCCCCGGTGATCTGCGCGATCAGCTTCTTCGTTGCGGGCGAATGCTCGTATTTGCGGAACACGGCCGCGACTTCCGATGCGACCGGCTCGCCCGCCAGCGTCTTGAAGACGACATTGGGCAGATTGACCACGCGCGTCAGCACGTTCGGCACGATGGCGACGCCGACCCCGACGGAAACCTCGGTCAGTACGGCGATCAGCCCGCCCGGCGCGCTGACGATGCGCGGTGTAAACCGCCCGCGCCGCGCCACTTCCCGCGTGCCCAGTTCCTGCTCCGGCACGACGAAGCTTTCGCCCGCCAGCGAACGCGCCTTGATGGGTCCCGCCGCAGCCGCGAGGGGATGCTCAGCGGGTAGCGCCGCGCAGAATGCGTCGCGCACCAGCACGTGTGCGCGCAGCGACGTGGGTAATTCCACGGGCATGCGCACGAAAGCGACATCGACACGGCCTTCTTCCACCAGCGCAGGAAGCTGGCTCATTGGGTGCTCGCTGACCTGCACCAGCACGTGAGGCCGTGCCTTGCGAAACGTTCGCAACTGTTTCTGCAAAATGCCCGAAAAAGCCGCCGACCCGACATACCCGATATGAATACGTCCCAGCTCGCCACGCCCGGCGCGCTGGCCGACGTTGAGCGCCCGTTCGAACTGTGCGACGGTTTCACGCGCTTCCGCGAGAAAGGCTTCGCCGGCTGGCGTCAGCGCGACGGAGCGCCGCGTGCGTCGAAAGAGTTGCGCCTGCAACGCGCGCTCCATCTCCTGAATCTGCACGGTGAGCGTGGGCGGGGCGATACCGAGCGCTTCCGCGGCCTGTCCGAAATGCAGGCGTTCGGCGACGGCAATGAAATAGCGCAGATGCCTCAGCTCCATATAAGTGCGGATTCCGTGTATTAGTTTCAGCCTAATTATATTTAACAAACCGGGCAATGAACGGAATAGCGAAAGCTGGTGAAATGCAGGCTTTCTTCCTGCAAGCATCCTCGCCAGGTAAGCACGATGAGTTCGATTACCGCTTCCCGCTCTGCCTCTCGCGGTACGCCGCTGCTGCTCATTGCATCGATGGGCTGCGCGATGACGGTGCTCGACACCAACGTCGTCGGCATCGTGCTGCCGACTATCGCGCGCGATCTGAAGGCGTCGTTTGCCGATATCGAATGGGTGATCAGCGCCTACGTGCTGTGCTTTGCCGCGCTGCTATTGCCCGCGGGCTCGCTGGCCGACCGTTATGGGCGCAAGCGCGTGTTTCTGTCGGGCATTGCGGTGTTCGCGGCGGCCTCGCTTGCCTGTGGGGTCGCACCGAGCGCCGCGCTTCTGTACGTCGCGCGCGCCGCGCAAGGCGTGGGCGCCGCGTTTCTGCTCGCGCCAGCGCTGGCGATCATCGGGCACGCGTTCCATGACGAACGCGAGCGCGCGCGAGCCTGGGCTGTGTGGGGCGGCATCATGGGGCTGACCATGGTGCTCTCGCCGCTGATCGGTGGCGTGATCAGCGCGTGGCTGGGCTGGCGCTGGGCCTTCGAGATCAACGTGCCGATCTGCGCGCTGCTGGCGACGGGCGTCGTGCGTATCGTCGACGAATCGCGCGACCCGACGCCGCGCTCGCTCGATCTGCCCGGCATAGGACTCTTCGCTGCGGCGATGTTCTCGCTGACGTGGGCGCTGATTCTCGGCCCTGACCAAGGATGGTTGAGCGCAGCGGCGCTGTCGCGTACATGCGCCGGCGTGATCCTGTTCGCCTTGTTCACGTGGGTGGAAAGCCGGCGCGCGCATCCGATGCTCGACCTCGCATTGTTCCGCTCGCTGCCGTTCGTTGGCGCGATCGTGGCGATGTTTGCGTATGCATCGTCGGCGCAGGTGATGGCTTCGCTGTTGCCGCTGTTCCTGCAAAACGCGCGCGGCGAGACTGCGCTCGTTGCGGGCGCGGGCATGCTGCCGTTTGCGCTCGCCATGCTGATCCTGCCGCAACTGGGCCGCAAGCTCGCCGCGTATCTGGATTCCCGGCAGATTCTCACGCTCGGTCTCGCGGTGGTAGCGTGCGGCAATCTCGCGATGATGTACGCCGCGCGGAGCAGCGTTCACGCGTGGCTGATCGTCGCGATGGCATTGCTCGGCAGCGGTGGCGGCCTGTTGAATGGCGAGACGCAGAAGGCAATCATGGGCACCGTGCCGCGCGATCGCGCGGGCATGGCGTCCGGCATCAGCACCACATCGCGCTTCACTGGCATCCTGCTCGGCTTCTCGGGACTCGGCGCGGTATTGGCTGAAGGCGTGCGTTCCGCGCTGACGGCACAGATGAATCAAACGCACTTGCCATTCATGCAAGGTTTTGCGGAGCGCGTGATGGCGGGCGATTTCGCGCGTGCTTTTGCGCTGTATCCGCCGGATTCGATGGACATGCTGGTTCATATCGCACGGTCGAGTTACGGCGAAGGCTTTGCGCGCGCATTTGCCGGCGCGTCTATGGTCGCGGCTGTATCCGCCGTGATCGTGTGTGTGTCTATGAAGCGCAAGAAGCGTTGATCGCGGTTGCTCGCGCGGGCGTGTACCGATTAGTATAAAAAGCTCTGTGTCATGAGCGCCCCGCGACGCGCCATTTTCGATGAACCGATATGAAGTACTCGCCAATACGATGGCGGCCGAAATACGCTCCGGCAGTCTGGCTGTCGGGGCGCGCATGCCTTCGTTGCGGCAGGTCATTGCACAACATGGCGTCAGTCAGTCGACGGCGTTTCGTGCTTACTATCTGCTCGAAGAGTGGGGCCTCATTCGCGCTCAGGAGCGCTCCGGCTATTACGTCGCGCCCGGTGCCGCGGTGCGCGACACACGCGAAGCAACGGCAAAGCGCGCATTAACCGAGTCCGCGAAAGTCGATATCAGCGAACTTGTGTTCAGCGTGCTCGAGGCCGCGAAACATACGGGCGTGGTGCCGTTGGGCTCGGCTTTTCCTTCGCCGCTGCTATTCCCACTGCCGCGCCTCGCCAAATCGCTCGCGCAAACGTCGCGGACCATGAACCCGTGGAGTACGGTTGTGGATTTGCCGCCCGGCAACGAGGCACTGCGTCAGCAGATTGCGCTGCGTTATCTGGGCATGGGCCTGTCGCAACCGCTCGATGAGATCGTCGTCACCAATGGCGCGCTCGAAGCACTCAATCTTTGCCTGATGGCCGTCACACGTCCCGGCGATGTCGTGGCCGTCGAGTCGCCAGGTTTCTATGCGGCTTTGCAGGCTATCGAAAGACTCGATTTGCGCGCGATTGAAATACCTGTCGATCCACAAACCGGTCTCGATCTGGACGCGCTTGCGCAAGCGCTGGACAAGCATCCCATTCGCGCGTGCTGGTTTATGACGAATTACCAGAACCCGACAGGCGCAACGATGCCGGTGGAAAAGAAGAAAGCACTCGTCGAATTGCTCGCGCGGCACGAAGTGCCATTGATCGAAGACGACGTGTACGGCGAACTGCATTTCCAGGCGGATTATCCATTGCCCGCAATTGCCTTCGATCGCAAAGGGCTGGTCATGCATTGCAGTTCTTTCTCGAAGACGCTTGCGCCGGGATACCGGATCGGTTGGGCGGCGGCCGGGAAGTTTGCAGAGAAAGTTCAGCGCGCAAAACTGATGACGACGCTGTCGGCGAGTATTCCCGTGCAGGCGGGTATTGCCGATTATTTGCAGCATGGCGGCTATGACCGGCATCTGCGCAAGCTGCGCGCTGCACTACGCGCGCAGCTTGAAGCGATGAATCTCGCGCTACGCCGCTCGATGCCGAAGGGCGTCAGATGGACTTGTCCTTCGGGCGGCTATTTCGTGTGGCTCGAATTGCCCGGGCATGTCGATGCGCTGGCGCTGCACCGGCAGGCGATCGAGCAGGGCGTGAGCGTCGCGCCCGGGCCGATCTTCTCGGCGTCGCGTAATTTCCGACATTGCGTGCGGCTGAACTTCGGGCATCCGTGGAATGCGGATATCGAGCGCGCCGTGCGCGTACTCGGCGATCTGATCGCGCAGGCGGCTTAACCGCGAAGCGCGTGTCAATGTGCGACGGTGACGGCAATTCTGGCGAATGCAAACAGCACACCGCCGAAGCACAGCGCGAGGATGACGGCCATGACGGGCAGCAGCGGCAGCTTGACTGTCGCGAGATCGGCCTCGTGTCCGGCGCCGCGCCGCACGCCGAAGAAACTCCACAACACCATGCGCATCATGTTCAGCAAAGCCATTTTCGTTCTCCTGCCACTCGCGTCAGTTACGCGTTTTCATGTGGCTATCGTAGGCGGGTGCGGGTTTGAGCGTAAGAAGCAGTTGCGCGCGTTTTCGGGGTAGCAGGCGTGTGGCCGGCTGTCGCACCCGCAATTGCGCATGCGGGAAAAATGACTTACGTCCTTCTCGATAAGTAATAAGTACGTCGCCGGTATGTTATCGGCCCATGCGGGAACGCCCATTGCGCACTTTCAATCGCTCACTTTCATAGGAGGTGAACCATGGGCTCAATCAATCCGCAAACGCGCAGGACAGGTGGGGCTGACATCGTCGGCGGCGGCGTCGGCGAAGGTCCGGGGCCGGAAGTGATGGCGGCCGCGACGCTCAACGGCACGAAGGTGTATTCGTCAGATGCAGAACATGTCGGCAAGATCTCCGACATCATGCTCGACGTGCGCAGCGGGCGCATTGCCTACGCGGTGTTGTCGGAGGGCGGCTTTCTCGGCATGGGCGCGAATCTGCACGCCATTCCGTGGAGCGCACTCACGCTCGATACCAACCAGAAATGCTTCCACGTCGATATCACTGCGCAGCAGCTAAAGGACGAACCGGGCTTCGACAAGGATCACTGGCCGAGCATGGCCGATTCAAGATGGGGCGAATCGCTGCACACCTATTACAACCGCGATCCGTACTGGGTCTCGCGCAGCGACTACGTCGATCCCGACGTTCCGCCGACTGCACACTGACCTGACGCGTCAAACGCGTTAAAGCAAGCTTGCGAAGCCGCGCATCGTCGATGCGCGGCTTCGTTTCGCTTCGTTTCGTTCCGGTTAACGCTGCTCAGACCTTGTTAGCGGAAGCGTCGTAAATCTCGTCGATCGCTTCACCCAGCTTCGCGTCGAATTCGCTGTCGCTCATCGGTTTCTTCAGATCGTTGATGAGCGCGCGCGAAAAGCTCGCGATCATGCCGTGATTCTTCGCGAGCAGCTTGCAGGCTTCCGTGCGCGTATAGCCGCCCGACAGCGCCACCACGCGCAACACGCGCGGATGATCGATCAGCGGCTTGTAGAAATCGGCGACGTCGGGAATGGTCAGCTTGAGCATGACCTGCTTGTCGGCGGGCAGCGCGTCGAGGCCTTTGATGATCTCGTCGCGCAGCGTTTTCTCTGCGCCGGCCTTGTCCGGTGTCTTGATCGACACTTCGGGTTCGAGAATCGGCATCAGGCCGCCGCGGTCGATCTGCGCGCCGTATTCGAACTGCTGCTTGACGACGGCAGCAATGCCCGCAGCCGAGTTCTGATCGATGACCGAGCGCATTTTCGTGCCGAAGATGCCGAGCTTACCGGCGCGTTCCAGCAAGGCGTCGAGCCCGGGAATCGGCTTCATCAGGCGCACGCCGTCGCTTTCAGCTTCGAGCCCCTTGTCGACCTTCAGGAACGGCACGACGCCGCGGTCTTCCCAGAGAAACGAAGGCACGGGCTTGCCTTGCGCCTGTCCGTCCATCGTGGCTTCGAACAGGATTGCCGCGATGACCTTGTCGCCCGTAAATGCAGGGGCGGTGATGATGCGCACGCGCATGTCGTGGATCAGCTTGAACATGTCGGCGTCGCCGCTATAGGCGTCGTCGGGTATGCCGTACTGCCGCAATGCGCCAGGCGTGGAGCCGCCGCTCTGGTCGAGCGCGGCGATGAAACCCGCCTTGTCAGACATCTGCGCCAACATTTTTTCATTTGCCACGGACGTTTCCCTCCTTGAACAACTGATTGATGAGCATGCCAATTTCCGACCCGACAAGTGTAAGGCATTGCGGCGCATGCTCCTACCGCGCGCGGACTGTGGCCAGTCACACAGACAAGCGAAGAGCGTTCCAGCCTGTTTGCGAACATGCGTTCGCATAAGGGTCTACAGGTCGCGTGGCCGCTCGCGGATGAACAGTTCCATGAATCCTGTCTGCGCATCGGGCTCGCGCGAGAACGCGTGATCGGGTAGCAATGCGAGCAGGATTTCAACGGTCGTTCGCACGATGCACCCGCGCGCCACATGTCCGCCGAACACGCGGCCCGCGGCGTCGGATACCGACATGTGAAGGTGCGCGCCGTCGGGCGCAAGCGAGCCCGCGAGCGTCAGGATCTCCAGATCGCCGCGCAGTTCGGTGGGCTGGTCGATGCCCGCAAAGCGCAACTGCGCCACGCTCAGGCTGCCGATGCCCTGAACGACGAACGCCGCCGTCGCGCCGAGCTGGCGCACGGTGCCTTCGAGTGCGTCGCGCAGATCCTGGCCGGGCTGAAGTCGAAGAGGGTGGGCTTGCATCGGTCGGGTTCCGTCAGACGTGACGACATGGTGTGAAAGCGCGCCGTGATCCTCATTGGCGCGATGCCATTGCTAACATACAGTACCAGTGAGGACGACCCGCCAGCCGCAGTTGCGTGTGTGCAAGCGAACGAATATCCCCTACGTCAGATGGACGCGCGCGGACACCGCGCTCATGAAAATGAAAACGCTACTGCGGGCAATCGTCATCGTGGCATGCGTCGCGGCGGTCATCGGCGTGTTATTCATCCCGCTGCCGCGTGCATTCGATCTGTCGACGCGCATCGTCTCCGTCGTGCCGATCGCACGCGAGAACGCGGCTGTGTTCGACTACGTGACGACGCCCGCGCATTGGCCCGCGTGGCATCCGTCGTCGTTATCGGTTGCGGGCGCGACCGATCATTCGCTCGAAATGGGCGAGCAGACGACGGAAGAATTTCGCGTCGCCGGTCGGCGCGGGCAGGTGGTCTGGACGGTTGTCGAAAGAAAACGCCCTGAAAAATGGACCATCGACGGCGCGATCGATGGCCGTCCCGCCGGCACGGTCAGCTATGCGCTGACGCCCGACGCGCAGGGCACGCGGTTCGAGCGCACCTTCACGTACCGTTCTCCGACGCTCTGGTTCGCCCTGCTCAACGCCGTGCTGCTGCGCGCGAAGATTCAGGCCGAGTCCGATGAAGCCGTCGCGCGGCTCAAGGCTGTGCTCGAGAAGCCTTAGTTAAAGCTTTAGTTGAAGCCTTAGTTCACTTTGCTTCTGTCTGCGGCGCCTTGCGCCGCAACGCCAGCGCGACGCCGCTCAGCGTGAGCGCCATCGCCACCGCTTCTTTCCAGCCGAGCGGCTCGCCGAGCGCGAGCGCCGCCGCGACGATGCCCATGATCGGCACGAGCAGCATGCCGATCGACGCGATCTGCGGCGGCAGATGGCGCAAGGTGGCGAACCACGCCAGATAGCACACGCCCATCGGCACGAGCGTCATGTAGATCAGCACGGCCCAGCCGTCCGCGTGCAGCGACGCGAGCGTCGGATGTTCGATCAGCAGGCCCGCAATGATCATCGGCACACAGCCAAGCCCCACCTGCCACGCAACGAGGCTGACCGGCGCGACGGGAATCGGCGTGCGCGCGATCACCGTGCCGAGCGCAAACAGCACGGCCGCCAGCAGTGCGAACGTGATGCCGGCGATCTTGCCGGCGTCGAACGCGACGCCGCGCCCGCCGAGCAGCACGACCACGCCCGCCAGTCCGAGCAGCAGCGCGAGAAATTCCATCGCGGAGGGGCGGCGCGACAGGACGGGCCACGCCAGCAGCATCGCCCAGATCGGCATGGTGTAGACGAGCAGCGCGCCTTCGCTCACGCTCAGCCATTTCATGGACAGCGTGGAGAAGCCCATCCACGCGAATACGTTGGTGCAGGCCGCGAGCAGCAGACGCGGCACGTACTGGCGCGGCACGCGCACCTGTTCGCCGGCACAAACGGCAACCACGCCGAGCAGTAACGACGCCGTCACGCCCGCGACGCCGCGCGAAAAGAGCGGCGGCCATTCGCGCAGCAGTATTTTCATGGCGGGCCAGTTGAGCGCCCACCCCGTTGCCGTGATCAGCAGATAGATGAGTCCCGTCCAGCGCGGATGCTTCATCGGCGATTCGTATGAGTTCTTCGGAGAGGCTCGATCATACGGGGTTCTGCCGTTGCATGGATTTCTCCTTTACATGCAATGTGACATATGGCGCAAACGATTGCGTTGTATGCTTGGCAACGCGGGTTGGTCGTCGCTATGTCGCGCGTCTCCTTGAGCCCCGTTCGTTCGTGCGCAAAGTTTCTTCAGACGGAAACGCCGCGACGCACGTCGTGCCGTTGCACGCGAAACTGTCCGCGAAAGCGCATGTCTTAAGGCGATAGGTCGGCTGCACGTGGACCTTCAAAATGAGAACATGTCACACGTTTTCTTCGTTGCGTGTTAGCGATGACACGCACGCGGGCGCACCAAACGTTTGCATTGGGATGCTTCGAGGGTTCGCCCGAACTGATCGATGCCGAACGGAATGCGATAGTTTGAGTGCGGAAAATCGATGCATGGTTCATGAAAGCAACACGAAACACAGGTAGATCGCAGTTCACGAGAGGCTGAAAATGGAACAGTCCGTACGCAACTTAGCCCTTTCGACCAACGGCCAGTCCGTCACTTTCGACATCGTCGTGCAGAAGCGTGCTATCGGGTGCGCGATTACGCGCGACGCGCTCGAGCGGCATTTCTGGCTGGAACGCGGGGCAGACGACTCGCATCTCACGAAGGCGTTCGGCAACGGCGAACGTCGCATCGCGGCTGTCGCGGAGCGCAAGGCGCTCGCGAAGGGCGCAACGCACGTGCTGATTACGGCAGACGATTTCGATTACCGCTAAAGCCCCCGGGTCACATTGCCCGCGCCAATGCGCGTGAGCCTCTGACCATGTAGAATCGCGTGCGCTGCGCGAGAGCCGCGCACATTACGCGGTTCGGCTCGGGCACGTTGCCACGAGCCTCCTGTTTTTCCATCCCGTTCATTCTTGCGCCCAGCCGCCTGCCGCATGGCTCGCGGACCGGCCGGCACACGGCATCGGCGTACATCGTGCCGTCATGCCCAATCCGGGTGCATCGCACGCTACGCGTTCATTTGCGCGTGCGTATGCGTGCCGCCCGGCTTTGCGTCCATCGCGTTCAAACAACAAACATGCAAGACCGTCGCTCCAACCTTTCCCGCTTTGCTTCGCTGCGTGGCGATGTACTCGCCGGCCTCACGTCGTCGTTTGCACTCGTACCCGAATGCATCGCGTTCGCGCTCGTCGCGCACCTCAATCCGCTGATGGGCCTGTACGGCGCCTTTTTCATCTGCACGATCACGGCGCTGTTCGGCGGCCGTCCCGGCATGATTTCCGGGGCGGCAGGGTCGATGGCCGTGGTGATCGTCGCGCTCGTCGTGCAGCACGGTCCGCAGTATCTGTTCGCGACCGTCGTGCTGGGCGGTCTGCTGATGATGCTGTTCGGCGCGCTGCGTCTCGGCAAGCTGATCCGGATGGTCCCGCATCCCGTGATGCTCGGCTTCGTCAACGGGCTTGCCATCATCATCGCGATGGCGCAGTTCGAACACTTCAAAGAGGCGTCGCCGCAAGGCAGTGTCTGGCTGCACGGTCCCTCGCTGTGGTTGATGTGCGGGCTCGTCGCGCTGACGATGGCAATCGTGTACGGCTTGCCGCGCATCACGAAAGCCGTGCCGCCCGCGCTCGCGGCGATTCTCGGCGTCGGCGTGCTGAGCCAGTTGCTGCATCTGCCGACGCGTACGCTCGGCGACATGGCGCACATTGCGGGCGGCCTGCCCGCGTTCAGCATTCCGGACGTGCCGTTCGATCTCGAGACTTTGCGCATCGTGTTTCCGTATGCCGCGCTGATGTCGATGGTCGGTCTGCTCGAAACGCTGCTCACGCTCAATCTCACCGACGAACTCACGTCGTCGCGCGGACAGCCGGATCGCGAGTGCGTTGCGCTCGGCGCCGCGAATATCGTGTCGGGCCTGTTCGGCGCGATGGGCGGCTGCGCGATGATCGGCCAGACGGTGATCAACCTGGGCTCGGGCGGACGCTCGCGTGTGTCGGGCGTGACGAGCGGCGTGATGATCCTGCTCTTCATCCTGTTCCTGTCGCCGCTGATCGAGCGCATTCCACTCGCGGCGCTGGTCGGCGTGATGTTCGTCGTCGCGCAACAGACGTTTTCCTGGGGCTCGCTGCGCGCGTTGAAAAAGGTGCCGCGCAGCGACGCACTAGTGATCGTCGCCGTCACCGTGATTACCGTATTCACCGATCTCGCGACGGCCGTGCTGTGCGGCATCGTCATTTCGGCGCTGAGTTTCGCGTGGCAGCACGCGGGCGAAATTCGCAGCGAAACGATCGAAGACGGATCGGGCGAAACCACGCATGCGCCGCGCGGCACGCTGTTTTTTGCATCGACCGCGCATTTTCAGGCGCTGTTCGAGCCGCACAACGACCCGGCGCACGTGGCGATCGATTGCCGCGATCTGCATTTCGCGGATCATTCCGCGATCGCGGCACTGGAAGCATTGCACGCACGCTACGCGAAGCTTGGCAAGCGTCTGCGGCTCATCAATCTCTCGGCACGCAACCGTCGCCTGTTGCAACGCGCCGACGCCAGCGTCGTGCTGCAGGACCATTGACGCCCGCAAGCCGAGGCACGGCTACAATGCGTGCCTTGGCTTGCATTCGAAGTCGCGGCAAGCCTTCGACACAGGAGACAGAACAATGACACCGCAAGACCAGGCGGGCATCCCGCGGCCTGGGACCACGCAGCACAGCACATCGGCAGCCTCGCCGTCCGCCATCGACGCCGGCGCGATCAGCGCGCGTCTCGACCGTTTGCCCGCGACGCGCTCCGTCTGGAAGCTCGTCGTGATGCTGAGCCTCGGCTTTTTCTTCGAGCTTTACGATCTGCTGTACACGGGCTACATCGCCCCCGGCATCGTGAAGAGCGGCATCCTGACGTCGACCACGCATGGCCTGTTCGGCACGACAGGGATCGCGAGCTTCATCGCGACGCTGTTTCTCGGCCTGTTCATCGGTACGATTGCGTGCGGCTTTCTCGCGGACCGTTTCGGACGTCGCGCGATTTTCACGTACTCGCTGCTGTGGTACACGGTCGCGAACGTCATCATGGCCTTCCAGGAGACGGCGACGGGCCTGAACTTCTGGCGCTTCATGGCGGGGCTCGGTATCGGCGTCGAACTGGTGACGATCGGCACATACATTTCCGAACTGGTCCCGAAGCACATTCGCGGCCGCGCCTTCGCATGCGAGCAGGCGGTGGGCTTCACGGCGGTGCCCGTCGTCGCGTTTCTGGCGTGGCTGCTGGTGCCGCGCGCACCGCTAGGGCTCGACGGCTGGCGCTGGGTCGTGCTGATCGGCGCGCATGGCGCGCTGTTCGTCTGGTGGATCCGGCGCAATCTGCCCGAAAGCCCGCGCTGGCTCGCACAACAGGGACGCGTCGATGAAGCGGACCGCGTGATGCGCGCGCTCGAAGCGAAGGTCGAAGCCGAGTATGGCAAGCCGCTGCCTTCGCCTGCGCCGTCTGTGCCCGTGCCGCCAAGCGGACGTTTCAGCGATATGTGGGTGCCGCCGTATCGCAGCCGCACCTTGATGCTGACCATCTTCAACATCTTCCAGACGGTGGGCTTTTACGGCTTTGCAAACTGGGTGCCGACGCTGCTGATCAAACAGGGCATTACCGTGACGACGAGCCTTGCCTATTCGAGCATCATCGCGCTTGCCGCACCCGTTGGTCCCATCATTGGGCTCTTTATCGCGGACAAGTACGAACGCAAGAGCGTGATCGTTGCGATGGCGGCGCTGATCATCGTATGCGGGCTGTGGTTCAGCCAGACGACGGCGGCCGTGCTGCTCATCTGTCTCGGCGTGGGCCTGACGTTGGGCAGCAACATCATGTCGTACAGTTTTCACGCCTATCAGGCAGAATTGTTCCCGACCAGCATCCGGGCGCGTGCGGTGGGTTTCGTCTATTCATGGAGCCGTTTCTCCGCAATCTTCACGGCGTTCTTTATTGCATCCGTGTTGAAGTACTTCGGATCGACGGGCGTGTTCGTGTTTATCGCGGGCGCGATGGCAATCGTGATGCTGGTAATCGGCGGCATGGGGCCACGCACGCGAGGCGTTGCGCTCGAAGAAATCTCGCGCTAACGGACTCGATAAAAAAATGGCCAGTGTCTTTGCGGACACTGGCCATTTGCATTACGCCGGACGTTTCTCGCGGTCTTTACGCTTCGAGTGCGAGCGTCGCGAAGGTGGCGAGCCAATGCTCGCCCATGTAGTCGCCTGCGACGTGCTGCAGCGCGCTTTCCAGATGAACGTCCGCTGCTTCGAAGAGTCTGGAGCGGCGCGGATCGTCACTGGAGAGCGCACGCGCCAGCGAGCGCTGACACCATGCGCGGCTCAGGTTCAGCCCGTCGAGATGGGCGATCTTGCCGTCGCTGCGGTCCGTGACCGTCGCGGGGACGAACAGCGTTGCGGGTTGACGTTGCGCGAGATCGGGCAGGAAGCGCGTGAACCATCCGTCGAATTCCGAAGGCGGCAGCACGCGGCGCATCAATTCCGCTTCCATCAGCGCAGGCGACAGAAACTCGTCGCCCGACGGTTCCCACGCCTGACATCCTGCGTCGTTCAGATACCAGCGCTTCGACGTATCGACGATCAGGCGCGCGAGCGAATCGCGTTGCGTGCGATGCGCAAAGTCGAGCGTGAGCGCCAGCGCGAATGCCGTGTTGAAATGCGTGCCGACGCGCAGCGGATAGGTCGCTTTCGGCAGAAACTCTTCGAAACGTTCGACGAACGCGTCCGTCAGCGGCGCGATCGTTTTCGTCCAGCGCTCGGCTTGCGGCAGCTTGAGAGACGCGACCTGACCCGACAGCGCCAGCAGCCACGCCCAACCATAAGGACGCTCGAATCCGCGGTTATGCGGCAGATCGAGATACGCGCGTTCGCCCGCTACGTTCTTTTCGGTGAAATGCTCGTCGACAACGGCAACGATTTGCGGTGCTTCCGGCAATTCGGGGAAGCGTTCGATCAGATGCAATAGCAACCAGTAGCCGTGCACGCACGAGTGCCAGTCATAGCTGCCATAGAAGATAGGGTGAAGCTCGCGCGGACCTTGCACGTCCTGCGGCCCGGCGAGCGCATGTGTGAGTTTGTTCGGGTACTCGCGCGTGAGGTGGGCAAGCGCGAGACTCGCGAATTTCGATGCGATTTCAGAAGTGAGTACGGCAGTCATCGACGCCTCGTCGTAACGGGTAGTGGGTTACGGTAAGCCTTCAATGCGTCTGGTGTGGTGCATTGAGGGTGAGGTGCACATTCTGCCTTTAGTGGGCCCGTTCTGTCATGTACGAGCCGTGTTGCAGCGCGGCTCAGAATAGCTCGCGAATGCGGTGATAAAGCATCCCCAGTTCGAGCGCTGGCCCGCGCAGCGCCGGGCCGCCGGGAAAGCGTGCGTGTTTGATACGCGCAAACAGATCCAGCGTGGCCGTATCGCCTGCAATGGCCTTCGCAATGACGCGCCCCGCAATGCCCGTCAACGCGACGCCGTGACCCGAGAAGCCTTGCACATAGAAATAGTTCGGATCGATTGCGCCGAAATCGGGCGCGCGATTGCGCGTGATATCGACGAAACCGCCCCATGCGTACTCGATCTTCGTATCCGCCAGTTGCGGGAAAACAGTGAGCATCCGTTGGCGAATCGCGTCGGTGAGTTGCGTTGGCGACGCGCCCGTCGAACTCGCACGGCCGCCGAACAGCACGCGGTGATCGGCCGACACGCGGAAGTAATCGAGGAAAAAATTGTTGTCGCAGATAGCGGGACGCTCTTTGATCAACGCGTCGGCGCGTGCCTTGCCGAGCGATTCCGTTGCGACGATATACGACGCAATGGGCGCGATGCGCGCTGCTATCGCAGCGGGCAGCACATTCCCGAGTGTCGCGTTGCCGCACGCGGCGACGAAGCGGCAGCGCACTTCACCCGTTGCGGTGCGCACAACAGGGCGTGCGCCACGCACGACTTCGAGCACGGGCGAATGCGCAAAGAGTTGCGCGCCTTCGCGGCGTGCCGCTTCGGCGAGACCGAGACAGTACTTGAGTGGATG
This sequence comes from Burkholderia sp. Ac-20365, assembly GCF_017104715.1. GTDB lineage: Bacteria > Pseudomonadota > Gammaproteobacteria > Burkholderiales > Burkholderiaceae > Paraburkholderia. The sequence continues at coordinate 250,438 of NZ_JAAGPI010000008.1, read as the reverse complement.
CAGATGCCCGGACAGTGCATCGTAGACGCCGGCCAGATAACGCTCCGACGCAATACGTTCACGTATTTCCGCCGTGTCGACCCACGACAGATGCGGATAACCCCAGCGATTCGTTGCCGCTTCCATCCACGCGCGCAGATCGGGGACACGCTTTGCTTTGGTCGCAACCGTCATGAAGCCCGGCGTGAAATCGCAATCGATTCCGTAGCGCTGAATCCGCTCGCGCACCAGCTTCACTGCATCGACGGAGAGCGCCCACGCTGCGCGCGCACCTTCGAGCCCGAGTTGTTTCTCGATGATTTCGTCTTTCGCAAAACCGGCGAGCATCTGTCCGCCATTGCGGCCCGATGCGCCCCAGCCGGGACGATGCGCGTCGAGCACGACGACGGACAGCCCACGCGCGCGGCATTCGAGCGCGACTGACAAACCGGAGAAGCCCGCGCCGATCACGCAGACGTCGGCATCGATCGAGCCTTCGAGCATCGGGTCATCCGCGAGCGGACGCGAAACGGTGGCTTCGTAGTATGAGTTGCGGATGAGCGCATCCGCGCGGCGGTCGAGTGTTTCCATCAGAGCCAGTCCTTCATTCGATACCAGGCCATTGCAAGCACGAGTGCGGGCGTGCGCATCATGGCGCCGCCGGGAAAGTCGCGATGGCGGATTTTACCGAACAGATCGAAGCGCGACGCCTGACCGTCGATGGCCTCGGCGATCAGTTTGCCCGCGAGTCCCGTCGTGTTGACGCCATGCCCCGAGAAGCCTTGCGCGAAATAGATGGTTGGCGCAATGCGGCCGAAATGCGGAGCACGGTTCATGGTGATATCGACGAAGCCGCCCCATGCGTAGTCGACTTTGACATCGGCGAGTTGCGGGAAGGTCTTCAGCATATCGCGGCGCATGGCTTCGCCGAGATTGTGTGGCGTGAAGGTCGAGTAACTGACCTTGCCGCCCCATAGCAGACGGTTATCGGGCGCAGGGCGGAAGTAGTCGAGCACGAAGCGGCTATCGCACACGGCGGCGCGCGCGGGCATCAGCGCGGCGGCGCGGGCGGGGGAGAGCGGCTCGGTGGCGATCACGTAGGTGCCGACGGGCATGATCTTGCGGGCCACTTGCGGCGCGAGGCCGCCGAGCCATGTATTGCACGCGAGCACCACGAATTTTGCGCGCACGGTTCCTCGCGCTGTTTCGACGATATGGGTGCCGTTTTCGGTGCGCAGTGCGGTGACGCAGCTGTCTTCGTAGATCCGCGCGCCATTCTGTACTGCTGCGCGTGCGAGGCCCAATGTGTAGTTCAGCGGGTGCAGGTGTCCGCTATCGGGGTCGAACAGTCCGCCGAGATAGCGCGACGATTGCACGTACTGGTCCATGTGTGCACGTTCGACGTAGCGGAAACGGTCGTAGTTGAAGCGTTTTTTTGCGTCGTCGCGCCAGGTGCGCAGGGCGTCTGCGTGCCCCGGCTTGTTGGCGGCTGTCAGATAGCCTAGCGTGAGATCGCAGTCGATTTGGTGTTTCGCGACGCGGTCTTTTACGATGTCGAGCGTTTCGAGGCCCATTTGCCAGATGCGCTGGACATCGGGTTCGGGCATGTACTTCGCAAATGTGTCTATGTCGCAGGCGAAGCCGCCTATCAACTGGCCGCCATTTCGGCCGCTTGCTGCCCAGCCGGTTTTTGATGCTTCCAGTACGGCTACGTTGTGGCCGCGTTCGGCCAGGTTCAGGGCGGTTGAGATGCCCGTCAGGCCGGCGCCTATCACGCAGACATCTACCGTTGTGTTTTCATCCAGGGGTGGATGGGTGGTTTGGTCGTTGGCTGTTGCTGCGTACCAGGAGTTGATGTGTGGTTGGTTTGAGAGTTTTTCTGGCATAGGAAAAAGGTTTGGTTTTGCTTTGGTTTTGGTTTGCTTTTGGCTTTCGCTGGCATCCGCGATTTGTCTTGCCCGCTTCAAGCGTCGCCCCTGTGCGGGGCGGCACCTACTTTTCTTTGCCGCGGCAAAGAAAAGTAGGCAAAAGAAAGCCGCTGAACACCGCCCGTTCTTGTTCCCGCCTGAGGGCCCCCAACAGTTCCTCCGCTTCAAACGGCAACCTGCTTTTCATTACCCGTTACCAACTCTCTTATTGAGCGCATCACCCGCTTCACGCTCTCACGTCGCCCCATGCGCGATCGCATTGCCCGCGTTCTATAGCGGCAAACTGTGTGTAGGCTGTCGCGGCGTACACACTTCACTCCGGACTGAAAAGCATGATCGGTGTCGTAAGAGCGCCGACGCGCGAGGCACTACGACCTACACACAGTTTGCCACCTGGGCGGCCGTAACCATTTGCTGCCGTTTGCTACGTTACGGGTACTTGAAGCGGGTGAGGCACGCGTTTGGAGCGCTGGCAACGGACGGCGACTGAGAAGTTGCCGTTTGAAGCGGAAGACCCGTTGGGGGCCCTAATGCGGTGGTCAAGAGCGGGCGGTGTTAGCCCGCTTTCTTTGCTTACTTTCTTTGCGGCGGCAAAGAAAGTAAGTGCCGCCCCGCACAGGGGCAACGCGTGAACCAGGCAAAACACCACGCGGATGCCAGCAAAACCCCCAAGCAAACCAAACCTGCAACGCACGAAGCACCAGTAACAAAACGAGAATACGAGCGACGCCCCGAACAACCAGAGCGTCGCAGACAACCAAAAAACCAAAAAACCAAAAAAACCAAAAACCTCAGAATGAGTAAATAAACTGCGTTGCCAGCAAATCATTCGACTTGCTATACGACCCATCATTCCTCAGGAACACATTCTGATTCGCCCAGTCATGGCGATATTCCACCTTGACAGTAATCTGCTGGGTCGGGAAGAACAACAGATCAAGCGCAACATCCTGCCGATTCGCGCCCTTGCACTCAAACCCAAGGCCACCATTGGCCAACGAGTTAGCACGGCAATCAGCGCCAATGCCAAAGCCGTTATTCACGTCCATACCATTGGAATTGAGCGCAATCCCACCGCCGCCGCCGCCATTCTTGCTATTGACGAGCAGGTCATACCGAACAGTCGCACCCATGCGCCCCACAACAGGCATGTTGAACTTGCGGTGCGCCAGCAGCGACAGGCCATACCATTGCGCCTGGCCGCCGTTATACGCGGCGTTCTGCTGCTGGCCGTAGTCGAACTCGGCGTTGTACTGGATGTCCGCAAGCGTGTAAGTCGCGTCGACTTCGCCGAAGAAGAACGTGCCACCTGAACTCGGCGACTGACCGCCGATGCCATAGGTGACATTACCCGTCGCAGGATCGACCGCGCTCGGCAGCGTCTGGCGGCCAATATTGAACGAGCCGCCAATATCGAGTGCGCTAGACCAGGTGTAGTCGGCACGTGCCGTGAACGTCGGAATCTTGTTGCTCGTCGTGATCGGATCGCCCAATGCATTCGTGCCCGTCTGCGTGACGGCGCCATACGTGCGGTACTGTTCGTTGCCGAGGAAGAACTTCCACGCCCAGTTGCCCGCCGTATAGTTCGCGCCGACACCGACATAGCTGCCCGGATCGGAGAAGTCATACAGCAGGTTGTGCGTAAGCGTCAGCATCTGGTTCGACTGCTGCACTTCATAGCCGCCGAAGCTCGGAATCAAACCGGCAACGAACGTCGTCGATCCCGTCAACGGCACATTGATCACCGCCGTGTTCAGAATGTTGTTGCCGATATCGCCGTGCGAGTTCTGCAGCAGCGTAATGCCGTTGCCGCGGTTCGGCATCAAGGTGATTTCCGCCGACGGCGCCATCGGGCCGACACCGAACGTCTTCTTGATGTCGAGGTAGAGATCGCCAAATGTGCTGTTGTAGTAGTTGTACGCGCTCTCGTGGTTCGCGAACAGGAACGACGACGAGCTCTGCGCACGGTTATAGATGTAGGTCGGGTCGATATAACCCGTCACCGAAAGACCCGCGATCGGACCTGTCTGCGCCGCATCCTCGAGCGAATCCACCTTCAACTGCTGGTTCGCGATCTGTTGCTTGATCGTGGTCAGGTCGTCGTTGGAAATACTCGCGGGTGCCTTGCCGTAATCGGGCGAAGTGATATCGACAGGCGCGGCGGCCAGTGCAGGCGCAGCCGCTGTGCCCGCAACAGCCGTACCCGATTTTGCCGTCGGCGCGGAAGCCACCTGCGCGCGCAGTTCCTTCACTTCCTTTTGCAGCGCATTGAGTTGTTGTTGAAGCGCCTTGATCTGTGCGCTGGTCGAGTCCGCAAACGCGGCACCCGGCAGAGCCCCCGCTACCAGCAGACAGATGAGTTTCTTTCTCATGCAATTTTCTCCTTGTTTGTCGTATTGCGAAGAACTTCTTATGCGTTGGCCGTATCGAGTGTGTTTGTCGCCACGGCAGGGCGTGTGGTTTTAGAGGCGGATTCGGCTGCATCGGCGATTGCCAGTGCCATCTGCATGTCACGCGTGCGCTTGCGGTCACGCATCAACATCCATTGATTGACGACGATCACACCGATCGTCACTGCCGTGATGAAAAGCGTCGCGAGCGCATTCATTTCCGGGTTCAGGCCGAGGCGAACGCGCGAGAACACGACGAGCGGCAGCGTCGTCGAGCCGGGACCGGACAGGAACGCGGAGAGCACGAGATCGTCGATCGACAGCGTGAACGACAGCAGCCAGCCGGACAGCAGGGCCTGCGAGATCAGCGGCAGCGTGATGACGAAGAACACCTTGAACGGCGTTGCACCGAGGTCGAGTGCCGCTTCTTCGAGAGACTTGTTCAGTTCCTTCACGCGCGATTGCACGATGATCGCGACATACGACACGCACAGCATCACGTGGCCGATCCACATCGTCAGCACACCGCGCCCTTTGGGCCAGCCGATCATCTGCTCCAGTGCGACGAAGAGCAGCAGCAGTGAAATGCCCTGGATCACTTCGGGAATCACGAGCGGCGCGTTGATCATGCCCGCGAAGAACGTGAAGCCGCGAAAGCGTCCGAAGCGCGCGAGCACGAAGCCCGCCCACGTGCCGATCACGACAGAGGCACACGCCGTCATCAGACCGATCTTCAGCGACAGCCATGCGGCCGTGAGCAGTTCGTCGTCGTGCAACAGTGCGCCATACCATTTCAGCGAGAAGCCCGACCAGACAGTCACGAGCTTCGACTCGTTGAACGAGAACACAATGAGGCTGATGATGGGGATGTACAGAAAGAGAAAACCGAGCGTCAGTACCGACGCCGATATAGGCTTGTTCGGCTTGATCATTTCGCGCCCTCCAGTTCCTTGACCTGGTAGTATTGGAATACGGCCATTGGTACGAGCAACAGCAGCACCATGGCCACCGTCACCGCGGATGCCATCGGCCAGTCCATATCGTTGAAGAACTCATCCCACATCACGCGGCCGATCATCAGCGTGTCTGCGCCGCCAAGCAGTTCGGGAATCACGTACTCGCCGACAGCCGGAATGAACACCAGCAGAGAACCCGCAATGATTCCGTTCTTCGACAGCGGCAACGTGATGCGCGTGAAGGCCGTCCAAGGTTTCGCGCCGAGATCGTATGCGGCTTCGAGCAGCGTCAGATCCATCTTCACGAGATGCGCGTATAGCGGCATCACCATGAACGGCAGATACGAGTAGACCATGCCGATATAAACGCCAATATCCGTGTGATAGAGACGGAAAGGCGAATGGATCACACCGAGTGCAATCAGCGTGTGATTGAGCAGGCCGTCGTCCTTCAGAATTCCGATCCACGCGTACACGCGGATCAGGAACGACGTCCAGAACGGCAGCATCACGCCCATCATCAGCAGGTTGCGCGTGGCGGGCGCCGAACGTGCGATGTAATACGCAATCGGATAGCCGATCAACAGGCAGCAGATGGTCGAGATCGCCGCCATCTTCAGCGAGCTGAGATACGTCGCCACGTACAGGCTGTCCTGCAGCAGGAAAGCGTAGTGGCTAAGTTGCAGCGCGAAATGTACGACGCCGTCCTTGATGCTGACGAGTTCCGTATAAGGCGGAATGCCAAGCCGCAGATCGGCGAAACTGATCTTCAGCACCAGTACGAATGGCAGCGCGAAGAACACCGTGAGCCAGATGAATGGAATGCCGATCACGGTGCTGCGGCCCGAAGGCAGCAGCTTCGCGAGGCTCTGTTTGATCGACGCGAGAGCAGGGCTCGCATTCGACGCGGCGCCGATCTGCGCCGCGGAGGGTTGGGCGGGATTTCTCATTGCGTCAGCACCACGCCGCTCGAGGGCGACCAGGAGACGAACACGTCGTCGTTATAGACGGGCGCACCTTCGCTCATCAGGTGCGAGCTGGAGAGATTCGATACGACGGTTTTGCCGCTCGGCAGGCGCACGTGGTACAGCGAATAGCTGCCCATGTACGCGACATCCGTGACGACGCCGCGCGCCCAGTTGTTCGATGCGCCCGGTTTCTCGCGCGACACGCGCACGCGTTCGGGCCGCACCGAAATGCCCACAGGCATGCCGAGCGGTCCTGTCACGCCGTGGCTCACGTACATCCGCGCTTCGAGGTCTTCGCTCTCGACGAAGATATGATCCGGCTCGTCTTCGACGACGACGCCTTCGAACAGATTGGTCGAGCCGATGAATTCAGCGGAGAAGCGGCTATTCGGGAACTCGTACACCTGCGAGGGCGAGCCGATCTGCACGATGCGGCCTTCGCTCATGACAGCGAGTCGGCTCGCCATCGTCATCGCTTCTTCCTGATCGTGCGTGACCATCACACAGGTGACATCGACTTTCTCGATAATGTTCACGAGTTCGAGTTGTGTCTTCTGGCGGATCTTCTTGTCGAGGGCGGACATCGGCTCATCGAGCAGCAAGAGTTTCGGGCGTTTGACGAGCGAGCGTGCAAGCGCGACGCGCTGCTGCTGGCCACCCGAAAGCTGGTGCGGCTTGCGCTTTGCGTACTTGCTCATCTGCACGAGGTTCAACGCATCGGCGACACGCTCCCTGATCTCGTTCTTCGGCGTGCCTTCCTGCTTGAGACCGAACGCGACATTCGATTCGACCGACATATGCGGAAAGAGCGCATACGACTGGAACATCATGTTCACGGGGCGTTTGTACGGCGGCATCTGCGCGAGGTCTTCGCCGTCGACATAGATCTTGCCGGACGTGGCCGTCTCCAGGCCCGCCAGCATGCGCAACAGCGTGGACTTGCCGCATCCCGAGCTGCCGAGCAGCGCGAACAGCTCGTTCTTCGCGATGCTCAGGTTGACGTTGTCGACAGCTGTGCTGTCGCCGAACTTCTTCACGACGTTTTCGATGCGAACGAACTCGTCCGTTTTCGCTTTCGTCGTCGAGGGCTGCGTAGCCGCTTTCGCTGTTTGCGTGGTGTGCATCGTATTCATGTGTGACCGTTCTTTGCGGATCGCAGGCACGAACGGGCCCTGGCGAGGCGCGCGAAGCGCTCGCAGGCGTCATGCTGCAATCGGGGAAACATGGGGCTGCGCGCAAGGCGCAGGCTGACTGCGCTACTGCTCCACGGCGAGGGATCGAGCGATCCCTCTGCCGTCTCGTTCAGTTCCCTTTATGTCCCTGAAAACCGGCGTTACATCACAGTGTCAATGACCGGTTTTCAGTTGAGCCCACAGGCGGTTTTCGAGCCGCAGAATATCCGTCGGCATCGGTTTCATCAGCGTCATCTTCGAGAGTACGTCGTCGGCCGGGTAGACCGTCGTATCCTGCGCGACAGCCGGGGTGACGAACTGGCGCGCGGCGCGGTTGGCGGTGGGATAGAAAACTTCGTTGGTAATTTCAGCGTTGTTCTTCGCATCCGAAATGAAGTTGATCCACTTCATGGCAGCTTCGGGATGTGGCGCGTCCTTCGGCACGACCATCACGTCGAACCACAACAGGCCGCCTTCCTTCACGTTCGAGAACTTGACTTCGTATGAACGCTTCGCTTCCTGCGTGCGGCGGCGTGCAATACCGACGTCGCCCGACCAGCCGACCACCACGCAGACGTCATTGTTCGCGAGATCGTTGATGTACCCCGACGAGTTGAACTGCGTGATGTACGGGCGCACCTTCTTCAACACTTCGAAGGCGGCCTGATAATCAGCGGGGTTCGTGCTGTTCGGGTCCTTGTGCATGTACTGCAGCGTTGCCGCAAAGACATCGACAGCCTGATCGAGGAACGACACGCCGCAGCTCTTCAGCTTCGAAAGATTGGCGGGGTCGAACACGAGCGCCCAGCTATCGACAGGTGCATTCGCGCCGAGCGCTTTCTGCACGGCCTGCACGTTGTAGCCGATACCGTCCGTGCCGTATGCCCAGGGCACGCCGTACTGGTTGCCCGGGTCGGCGTCGGCAATCATCTTCATCAGCGTGGGATCGAGGTTCTTCAGATTTGGCATCTGTGACTTGTCGAGCTTCTGGTAGACGCCGGCCTGAATCTGCTTGGCCATGTAGTTCGACGTCGGCACGACGATGTCGTAGCCCGAGCTGCCGGCGAGCAGCTTGGCCTGCAACGTGTCGTCACTGTCGTAGTTGTCGTACTTGACCTTGATGCCCGTCTGTTTCTCGAAGTTCGGAATAGTGTCCTTCGCGATGTAGTCCGACCAGTTATAGACGTTCAGTTCGGTATCGGCCGCCTGCGCTGCCGTTCCCGACAGTGCGGCAATGCCCGTCACGGCTACCAGTGCGGCCCCCGCGACCGCATGACGAAGATGACAAACGCTCATGTTGATTTCCCTTGAAGGTAAAAGTCCGGCATGAGCGTGTGTCGCGTTGTCGATGCGTCACGGCGCCCGCGCCGGTGGTCTGACTGCCGTTACGAAATGCCGAGTTGTTGTGCGGTTGCGTCGATGGCCTTTTTGGCCTTCGTGACGATCTCGTCGATCTCGCTCTTCGTGACAACGAGAGGCGGCGAGAGCAGCATGCGGTCGCCGGTGGCGCGCATGATCAGGTTGCCGTTGAAACAGAAGTCGCGGCAGATCGTGCCGACATCGCCGCCGTTGGCGAAGCGCTTGCGCGTCTTCGGGTTCTGCGCGAGTTGAATGCCCGCAACCAGACCCGCGCCCGCGATCTCGCCGACGATGGGATGATTCGCGAACGTTTCGCGCAACGACTTCTGGAAATACGGGCCCGTTTCGTTTTTCACGCGCTCGATGATCTTCTCGTCGCGCAACAGCTTCAGGTTTGCGACGGCGACAGCAGCCGCAACCGGATGGCCCGAATACGTGAGGCCGTGATTGAACTCACCGTTCTCGATGATCGCTTTGGCGATGCGGTCATGCAGGCCGACTGCGCCCATCGGGATATAGCCGCTCGTCAGGCCCTTCGCCATCGTGATGAGATCGGGCTCGAAGCCGAAGTGCTGATGCGCGAACCATTCGCCCGTGCGGCCAAATCCGCCGATCACTTCATCCGCAACGAGCAGCACGTCGTACTTTTGGCAGATGCGCTGGATTTCCGGCCAATACGTGGAAGGCGGGAAAATCACGCCGCCCGCTCCCTGGAAAGGCTCACCAATGAACGCAGCAACGTTCTCCGGACCGAGTTCGAGAATTTCCGTTTCGAGCTGGCGTGCACGAGCGAGACCGAATTCTTCCGGCGTCATGTCGCCGCCTTCGCCGAACCAGTACGGCTGATCGATATGCACGATGTGCTCGACCTGTGAAGGCATCTGTTCGTGCATATAACCCATGCCGCCGAGCGTGCCGCCCGCGATCGTCGAACCGTGATAGCCGTTCTTGCGCGAAATGACGAACTTCTTCAGCTTCTTGCCTTGCGTCGCCCAATACTGGTGAACGATACGCAGCACCGTGTCGTTGCCTTCCGAGCCGCTATTGCAATAGAAGAAGTGGTTGAACGGCGCGGGCGTCAGTTCGGCGAGCAGCGCCGACAGTTCGATGACAGGCGGATGCGTCGTCTTGAAGAACGTGTTGTAGAAGGGCAGTTCCTGCAATTGCCTGTACGCGGCGTCCGCGAGTTCTTTGCGTCCGTAGCCAACGTTCACGCACCACAAGCCCGCCATGCCGTCGATGATCTTGTTGCCATCCGAATCCCACAGATAGACACCTTCTGCCTTGACGATCACGCGGCTGCCAGCGCGGTTGAGCGCGGCCGTATCCGAGAACGGATGAATGTGGTGCGCGGCATCGAGCGCGCGGTATTCCGCCGTGCTGCGCTGTTGTTGCGATGCTTTCGCGGCCGGTTGCGCAGGCTGCACGTACGCGATTTCTTCTGCTCTGAAACTCATGTTGCCTCCAATTATTTTGCGGATGACGCCAGGCTTTAGACGTGCAGCAGCAAATGCTTGCGTTCCCACGAACTGATCACGCGGAAAAACGCTTCGTATTCGGTTTCCTTCAGCGCGAGATACGCCTTGATGAACTTTTCACCCATGATCTCGGCGAGCGGCTCACATCCGCCCATCAACGTGAGCCCTTCTTCGAGGTTGCGTGGCAACTGATACGGCAGTTCATAGCCATCGCTGGTGAGCGGTTCTGTCGGCGTGAGCCGTTGCGTCATGCCGAGATAACCCGCTGCGAGCGTGCCCGCGATCGCCAGATACGGATTGCAATCGACACCCGGAATGCGGTTCTCGATGCGACGTGCCTGCGGGCCCGAATGCGGAATACGGAAGCCAACCGTGCGGTTGTCGTAACCCCATTGCACATTGATCGGAGCGGCCATGAAACGCGACAGGCGGCGATAGGAGTTGATGTACGGCGCGAAGATCGGCATCAACGCGGGCGTGTACTTTTGCAGGCCGGCGAGATAGCCGTCGAAGAGTTGCGTCGGCTTGCCGTCGCTGCCCGTGAACAGGTTCTGTCCCGTCTCTTCATCGACGAGGCTTTGATGCACGTGCATTGCCGAGCCTGGTTCGTTCTCCATCGGCTTCGCCATGAACGTCGCGTACATGTGATGACGCAATGCCGCTTCACGCACCGTGCGCTTGAAGAGGAACACCTGATCGGCGAGCTTCAACGGATCGCCATGCAGGAAGTTGATTTCCATCTGCGCGGCGCCGACTTCGTGAATCAGCGTGTCGACTTCCAGTTCCTGAATGTCGCAGTACTCGTAGATATCTTCGAAGAGCGGATCGAATTCATTCACCGCTTCGATCGAATACGCCTGGCGTCCCGTTTCGGGCCGGCCCGTACGTCCGACAGGCGGCTGCAAGGGCAGATCCGGGTCCTTGTTCATATCGACCAGATAGAACTCGAGTTCGGGCGCAATGACAGGTTTCCAGCCTTTGGCCTTGTACAGATCGAGCACCTGGCGCAGCACGCGGCGCGGCGAGATCGCAACGGGCGTGCCGTCGAAATGCACGCAGTCGTGAATGACCTGTGCGGTGGGATCGACGGCCCACGGAATGATGCGAATCGTCGATGGGTCGGGCACGCAGACCATGTCGGGATCGGTGACGCCCGTGAGCGAACCGTCTTCGGGATACTCGCCTGTCACCGTCTGGATCATCACGGCTTGCGGCAGGCGCATCGATTCGCCCGATTCGAACTTGCTGCGCGGAATGATCTTGCCGCGCGCGATGCCCGCCATATCGGGGATGATCGCTTCGATTTCGGTGATGTGGTGCTTCTTCAGAAATTCATCAATGTCTTGCATGATCGTTCTCTCTGTTTTTTGCGCAGACGGGGATCAGGCATGTGCGCTTGCAGCCGCTGCCGAACCCGTCCTGATGCGCATTCGATCGCGGCAAGCTGCGCCGAATGCACGGAAGATCGCCGTCGATAGCGCGTCGCTCGCATGCTTCCATTCCGGGTGCCATTGCACACCCAGTGCGAAGGCACGCGCATGCGTTGCGCTGATTGCTTCGATCAATCCGTCTGGCGCGCGGGCTTCGACCGTGAGGCCGTCGCCGAGCCGCTGGACGCCCTGTCCGTGCAGTGAGTTCACGCGCACTTCGCTCGCGCCGCCAGCGAGCTTCTGCAACAGCCCGCCTTGCACGAGATGCAGCGCATGCGAAGGTGCGTACTGCACGTCGAGGTCGTCTTCCTTGTTCTCGCGGTGGTCGTCGTAACCGTCCACCGTTTGAACGCTTTGATGCAGCGTTCCACCGAACACGACGTTCATTTCCTGAAAGCCACGGCAAATCGCGAGAACGGGTACGCCCGCGTCGATGGCGGCGCGCATCAGCGGCAGCGTCGTCGCGTCGCGCGCGGCGTCGTGCAAGGTGCCGGGCGCACTCGCGTGACCGCCGTATCGATGCGGCTCGACATTCGAATAGCTGCCTGTAAACAGGAGCCCGTCGATATGTGCGAACAGTTCTTCCGGCACCTGTTTGTCGCCCAGTGCGGGCAGCACCATCGCCAGCGTCTGCGCGCCGTCGGCCACGGCCGCGATGTACTTTTCGCCGACCACGTGCGACGCATGCGCACCCATCATCGTTCTGTCGGCTGTGATGCCGACCAAAGGTTTCGTTTGCATGACTAACTGGTATTCGTCGTTGACTGCGGGAACGCGGCAAATATCGCTATGTGTATGCGCGGCACGATTCCGCAGCATGCGCAAATGCGCAAAGCTACTGGAAGGGTGCTTGCGTGGCAGCGTCGTCAGCGGATCGCGCCGCGCGTCGCAAACATATAGGCGGTCCGGTTCGCTCCGCTGCGCGCAATCGCAGGCGTACAACGGCGCGTGTCCGGCGTAGGGACGAGCGCAACCGTAGACGCGGCGCGATAACGCACGCGAAGCACTGACCCGCAAGCGGGCCGGACTGCAGCAGGAGGAGAGGCGCTAGGGCAACAGCGAGGCGACTTCGTCGGTATGCACCGCGATGAAGGCACGCGCTGAAATGGAGTTATGACGTCGAACGGAACGGCGCGACAGGATCGTGAAGACGGACAGAAAGCGGCGAAACGCAAGCCTGCCGTTGCTGCCGTCGGCGATGGCGTGGTCAGCGCGAAGACACCTCGCGAACTGACTACGATCCCACCTAACCAAAGGGCCTCGGACTCTCACGATTACACTCGACTGGCACGTTGAAAGTATTGAACGCTTCGCTCTGGAAAACGCATCGTGCGTTTAAAGAAACGAGACGACAGATTGTTATTCGATCTGCATTCTTTACCCGTTGCACGGCGATGAATCGTGCTGTTGCACCGGGTAATCGAATCAGGAAACATCAACCTGTAGATCAGCATATACGAGTCAAAAAGGCCGTCAAAGTCTTTTTACGAATCTTTGATGAGGGCTTTCCCTGAGCTATCTACAGGCATTCCAGTCCACTTTGAAGCCGGTAGATGCGTAATAATTTCGTTTCGCTTTCAGGGTTTTCCCCAGCGGCGTTTAATTTAAAGTGATTAGAATATTCAACACACGCGCGTGCTATTCGAACGGCGCTCTCTTTATGACGTTCTTACCGCTCCCATGAGTGCATCGATGTCTATAGAAGTTGCAACCCGCCTGCAGTACATCCGCAAAAAGCACGGTCTTTCGCAGCGCGAGCTGGCGAAACGGGCGGGCGTGACGAACGGCACGATTTCGCTGATCGAACAGAACCGCGTGAGTCCTTCCGTCGGCTCGTTGAAGAAACTGCTCGAATGTATTCCGATGAGCCTCGCCGAATTCTTCACATTTGAAATCGAGGCCGACCGCAACGTGGTGTCGCGCCGCGCGGAGATGCCCAATCTCGGCAACGAGCAGATCGAGTTCTATCTGGCGGGCGCGAGCGTGAAGGATCGCAATATGGGCATCATGCGCGAGGTGTATCAGCCTCTCGCGGATACGGGCCCGGAAATGCTGCAGCACGCAGGGCACGAGGGCGGCGTCGTCGTCAGCGGTCAGCTCGAATTGACTGTCGATGGCACGACGTGGCTGCTCGACCCCGGCGACAGCTATTACTTCGAAAGCCGCTTACCACATCGTTTTCGCAATCCCAGCGCGCAGCAGGTGTGCGAAGTCGTGTCGGCCAATTCGCCGCCCACGTTCTGATTCTTTTGCACGCCGCTTCGCGTCAACGCGTTTAACGCAGCACTGCATCGCGCATGCCGGATGCACTGCGATCAACGCATAACATTGAGGCATCCTGATGGACAAGACGACATTGGCTTACTGGAAGGAAAAGGCAGCGACGCTCGCAATCGAAGGGCGCGCGTTTATCGACGGCGAGTACCGCTCGGCAGAAAGTGGGCGCACGTTCGATTGTGTGAGTCCCATAGACGGAAAGGTACTCGTTAAAGTCGCCGATTGCGGCGAGGCGGACGTGAATGCGGCCGTGCGTGCCGCACGGCATGCGTTCGACAAAGGCGTGTGGTCCGGTCTCAATCCGCGTCAGCGCAAGGCGAAGCTGCTCAGGTGGGCCGCGCTGATGCGCGAGCATCTCGACGAACTCTCTCTGCTGGAAACACTCGACGCAGGCAAGCCGATCGGCGACACGACCACAGTCGATGTGCCGGGCGCGGCGTATTGCGTCGAATGGTTCGCGGAAGCGATCGACAAAATAGGCGGTGAAGTGGCGCCTGCCGATCACCATCTCGTCGGTCTCGTGACGCGCGAGGCGATCGGTGTCGTGGCAGCCGTGGTGCCGTGGAATTTTCCGATCCTGATGGCATCGTGGAAGTTCGGGCCTGCGCTTGCAGCGGGTAACAGCGTCGTGCTCAAGCCTTCCGAGAAATCGCCGTTGACTGCCATTCGCGTCGCACAACTCGCGCACGAAGCTGGCATTCCTGCGGGCGTTTTCAACGTCGTGCCGGGCGGTGGCGAGCCGGGCAAACTGCTCGCGCTGCATCACGACGTGGATTGCCTCGCGTTCACGGGGTCGACGAATGTCGGCAAGCTGATCATGCAATACGCGGGACAGTCGAATCTGAAGCGCGTATGGCTGGAACTGGGCGGCAAGTCGCCGAATATCGTGTTGCCCGATTGTCCCGATCTCGATCGCGCAGCAAAAACAGCAGCGGGTGCGATCTTCTACAACATGGGCGAGATGTGCACGGCGGGTTCGCGCCTGCTCGTGCATCGCGACATCAAGGAGGTGTTTCTCGACAAGCTCGTCGCTGCCGCGCGCAGCTATACGCCGGGCAATCCGCTGGATCCGAAGACGTCGATGGGCGCGATCGTCGATCAGGTGCAAATGGACCGCGTGCTCGGCTACATAGAAGCGGGCCGCGCAGAAGCGAAACTGTTGCATGGGGGCGCGCGCGTGCAGCAGGAAAGCGGCGGCTTCTACATCGAGCCGACTGTGTTCGATGTGCCGAAGCCCGACGCGAAGATCGCGCGTGAAGAGATCTTCGGGCCGGTTCTATCGGTGATTACATTCGACACGATCGACGAAGCCGTGCAGATCGCCAATGACAGCGATTACGGCCTCGCGGCCGCTGTCTGGACCGGCAATCTGACCACGGCGCACGAAGTATCGCGGCGTTTGCGCGCGGGCACTGTCTGGGTCAATTGCTATGACGAAGGCGGCGACATGAACTTCCCGTTCGGCGGCTACAAGCAGTCGGGTAACGGTCGCGACAAGTCACTGCATGCGCTCGAGAAGTACACGGAGTTGAAGTCGACGCTGGTGCGTTTGCGCTAGCCGTCAAGCGGCGCGTGATTACGATGAAGAGGCCGCAGGCGCGCGCTGTCGCGCCTGCCGATGCCCTTCGCGCATGCCGAGCGTGTAGATCATCAGCGCGCCGCTCATGATCGCGAGTTGCCATATCAACAGGTCGTTGCCGAGTGCTTTCATCGCGGTCCCTGCAAAGAGCGGTCCTGCAATCGAGCACGCGGTGAATGCGAGCGACAGCAGGCGCATGTTGCGCGTGATCGCCTGCTTGTCGCTGCATGCGGCTGCATACATACCGAGCGTGATGTAAGCGCTATTCATGCCGCCTAGCAGCAGCGCGGCCGCGATATACGCAATGGAAGCCGGTGCCGCAACAGAAAATCCGACGATAGCCGCCGTGCTGGCCAACGCGCAGACGATCACGGTTGCCGCGAGTCCGAAGCGATCCGCGAGCCATCCAACGGGAAATTGCAGCACCATGCCGCCGATGCCGAAGCACGCGAGGACGGTTGCGGTCTGTGCAGTGGTGAGGCCGCGTCCGTCGGCGAAAAGCGGAAACAGCCCGTAGAGCGCGCCGTCGCCGATGCCGCCGACTGCGATCGTGACAAGCCCAAGACAGACGATCGGCCCGAGTTCGAAGCGCTTGCCTCGAGCGTTATCGCGAGCCGATACGGACGGGCGCGCAGGCGCACGCGTAAGCCACAGGGGAATGGCGGCAGCAAGCGTCAGTACCGATCCCGACACGAATACGAGTGTTCCGCTCACGCCGCCATACACCGCAAGCGCCGGCGCCAGCACGCCCGCCGACGCGATCAGCGTTTCGTGCACGCCGACCACTTTGCCGCTCTTGTCCGCTGGCACGAGGCTGTAGAGCCAGGTTTCGTTTGCGATCCAGCGCAAGCCGATACCGAGTCCCGTCAGCATGCCCGGCAACATCCACGCAGGCCACGACAACAGACCAAACGACGCATACGCAATCAGCGACGCGGCGAGCCCCAACGTAACCGTCAGCTTCGATCCGATGCCTTCCATCAGACGCGGCGCGAACAGCAGTCCGATGAACATGCCAGCCCATTGCGCGGCGGCAAACAGCCCGGCACGCGGCGCGTCGAGTCCCTGATGCGCGAGCCAGACCGGCAACACCATGAAGCCGATGCCGAACTGGCCGATCTGTGCGAGCGTCGACACGGCGGTGAGCGCGGCCACTGCGCGCCAGCGAACGGGTGGATCGACGGTCGTGCTCGCGACGGTATCCTGCGTGCTCATGATGCGCTCCGCTCAGGCATCGGCAGACCCTGTTCGCGGCACTCGACGGGGCAGCCTGCTTTCAGGCACGGCTTGTCGTCGCAGAAGCGGCAAAGCTGCATCGCGTGCGGCGAATCGCGCGTTTCGTTCCAGAGAATCTTGATGAGCAGGCTTTCGAATACGTCGCGCTCGTTGTCGTCGAGTCGTGCGACGATTCTTTCCAGCATGCGCCCGCGCGCGGTGCGCAAGCGGTTCGCTTCGCGGCGTCCTGCGGTTGTGAGCGCGAGAGCCACCGAGCGCTTGTCGCTGCCCGCTTTCTTTTCGACGAGGCCCGCATCGACGAGTCCTGCGACCGCTCGCACGGCAGCGGGATGCGACAGGTCGACGGCATCGCGCAGCAGTTCGATAGAGGAATCGGGATATTGGCCGATCGCGTTGAGCATCGCGCGTGCCGTCGGTCCGGCCAGCGCGGCAATGCTGGGTTGTGCGTTCAGTTCGTCGGTCACCAGAAGGGCGAGCACGCCGAGCAGGTTTTCCGTGCGCTGGGTCATTGCGGCACCTCGATATGTGCACCGTGCATATGTGCATAGTGCACATATCAGGCTGCGATTTCAAGGTGAATCCCGCTGGCCCTTTTTAATGGTTTTCAACGTTTTGCGTAGTCGCATGGCTTATGCTTCGCGCAGAAATATCCAGTAACGCATTCGTAACTCAAGCCTAAGTCTGTTGGACTATTGTTTCTGTATTGGACATTGGCATTTTTCATTGGCAGGTCGACGAACATGAACAAGACTCAGGTCGCAAAAAAAGTCGCAACGCCGGCGCTCGCCGTCGGGGTATTGCTCGCGTTGGGCGGTTGTGCGGTCGTGCCGCCCAGCGGGCCGAGCATCGTGGCGTTGCCGCGCTCGGGCGAGCCGCTCCAGCAGTTCCAGCAGGAAGACTATCAGTGCCGCGACTACGCCTATCGCAGCACGGACGCGAATGGTGCGTCGCAAGCGGCGACTAACAACGCGGTGGGCAGCGCAGCCGTCGGAACCCTGGGCGGCGCGGCTGTCGGCGCGCTGATCGGTGCGGCAGCGGGTAATCCTGGCGCGGGCGCAGCAATTGGAGCGGGCAGCGGCCTGCTGGTCGGCGGTGCGGCGGGCGCGAACGGCGCGTCGTATTCGGCGTATGGCCTTCAGGGCCGCTATGACGCTGCATACGCGCAGTGCATGACTGCCAAGGGCAACACCATTCAGCAGCCGCCCGCACCCGTGTACGCGACGCCGCCTGCATACTATGCGCCTGCACCCGTGTACTACGCGCCGCGTCCGCGTCCTTACTATTACGGCCCGCCGCCCGCGGTCTACGCACCGTATCCTTACTATTGATCTGCACGCCTCGAAAAGTGTGAGCGCGATATCCGCGCTCACGCTTTTTTGTATCAGTCTGTGCATTGCGCGCATGTCGTCACGGGCGCTTCTTCGAGCTTCGAGCGGTTGAGTTTTGTCGTTACGCCGAATGTCATGAAGCTCGCAATTGCGAGCAGCCACACGCCGATCCCGCCATACAGCATCACCCAGCCAAAGCCATGCACGAGGGCGTCGTGCGCGATCTTCGCGTCGAGCGTCACGGCGTGGCCGGCTGCAATCGCAGCGCCTGTTGCGTGAAGCTGCGCCACATCCGGCATCGCGTGCGACAACGACGATTCCACGCCTGCCATCAGCACGAACCCCATCAACGCGATGTTGATCGCGAGCGAAATCATCCGCGCGCTCATGTCGATGCCTGACGCCATTCCGGCACGCGCGGTCGATACGGCGCCCGTCGTCGTGTTTGTCACGGTCGTATTGGTGAGGCCCAGTCCCACGCCGGCGATGATGCAACCCGGCAGCATCGTGAGCCAGCTCGCGTGCTCCGCGCCGCTGCCGATGCGCATCAGCATGAATCCCAGCCCGATGGTGAAGAGGCCGCCGGGGATCACGAAGCCCGGCTGATAGCGATGCGCAAGCCGTTCCGCGACGGGCGGCACGGCGAGCGTCGGCAGCGTGTAGGCGAGCAACGCGAAACCCGCGTGCAGATCGTCGTAACCGAGCGCGTTATGGAAGTACACCGGCAGATAGATCATGAAAGGCCAGAAGCTGAAATTCATCGCCGCCGATCCGATCAGCGCACCCGAGAACTTGCGGATGCGAAACACGGAGAAGTCGAACATCGGGTGCGCGTTCCTGTTCTCGGCGACGAAGAATGCGATCAGGCAGAGCGCGCTCGCCGCGACGATGCAAAGCGCAGGCAAACTCGTGAAGCCCAGATCCGCGCCTTGTGTGATGTAAAACGCTACCCCGAACACGGCCAGCGACAAACTCACCACGCCCCACACGTCGAGCTTGCGCGCGTGCGGATCGCGCGATTCGCTCACGCCGCTGACGGCGAGCGCGATGGTCGCGAGCGCGAGCGGCGCGTGAACGAGAAATACCCATTGCCAGCCCGTCAGCGCCACCGTCGCGCTGCCGATGATCGGACCGAACCCGAGTCCAATCCCGAAGATGATGCCCCACGCGGCGAACGCCTTGACGCGCGCCTGCCCCTGCTGGAACTGATGCGACAGCACGGCCACCTGGCAGATCAGCATGGCGCCGCCGCTCGCGCCTTGCAGAAAGCGCCCGGCGATCAGCACGGCCATGTTCGATGCGAGCCCGCACAGCAGCGACGTAATGCCGAACAGCGCAATGCTGACGATGAACACGCGCTTGCGGCCGAAGCGGTCCGCGAGCGTGCCCGTCGCCATCAACACGGTCGTGCAGGCGATCGTGTAGGCGTTCATCACCCATTGCAGATCATTGAAGTCGCCATGTAGCAGTTGTTCGAGCGTTGGCAGGATCGCGGGCACGCTGGATATCTCCAGGCCGAACATCAACGACGAAAGGCAGGCGGCAAGCAGCGCGAGTGTGTTCTTGCGCGGGCGAAGCACGGGCATGGCATGACCCCGGAAAATGAATGTGCAGCTAATATATCGGGAACGATAGTCCCGATTGTCGAACTGAATTCCAATGAATGATTCCATGAAGGAACCAATGAGGCGCACCCATGACTGACCGGCTGGAAGGCGTGGCGACCTTCGTGCAGGTCGTCGAAGCGGGCAGTTTTGCGCTCGCGGCCGAGCGGCTGAATCTGACGCGCTCGGCTGTCGGCAAGGTGATCGCGCGGCTGGAGACGCGGCTCGGCGTGCGCCTGATCCATCGCACGACGCGCAGCCAGAGCCTCACGGAAGACGGCCAGGCGTACTACGAGCGCTGCGTGCGCGCGCTCGCCGAACTGGAAGCGGCCGAGGCCGAACTCGAAGGCGGGCGGCGCGCGCCGCGCGGACGGTTGCGCGTGAGTCTGCCGCTCGCGTTCGGCCAGTTGTGCGTCGCGCCCGTGCTGATGAATCTCGCGCGCAGGCATCCGAAGCTGCAGATCGACATGTCGTTCACCGACCGCTTCGTCGATCTCGTCGAGGAAGGTTTCGATCTTGCCGTGCGGATTGGTGAATTGCGCGACAGTACGAGTCTCGCTGCGCGGCGGCTTGGCGTGCAGTACACGAGCATCGGCGCGGCGCCGTCGTATCTCGCGCAACACGGCATGCCGGTTTCGCTCGACGATATGAATGGCCGCGACGGCATCGTGTATGCGCGTGGCGGTGCACTCGCGCCGTGGGATCTGCATGACGACGCAGGGCAGGTGAAGCGCGTGAAGATCAACCCGCAGCTGAGCATGGACGATGTGCAGGCGATCGCGTCGGCGGCAATTGCCGGCTTCGGTCTTGCGCGCATTCCGTCGTGGCTGCTCGCGCGGTATGTGAAGACGGGCGAACTCGTGCTGGTGAAGGGGCGCTGCAGCCTGCCGCCACAGGAGATCAATGTCGTGTGGACGCAGACGCGTTACATGGCGTCGAAGGTGCGTTGCGCAATCGATGCGTTAGTCGCCGAGATTCCCGCGCTGATCGAAGAATGAAAAAAAGCCGCTTCATATGCGTGAAGCGGCTTTTTACCTGAACGGCTTTGCAAGTCGCCGCTCAATCCGGCGCGTATTTGAACTCCGGCAACGCTTCGAGCGACGACTTGGTCGCATCGGGCATCGTCACCTGTTTGGCCGTGATCTGCAGATCGCTGAACGGCACGGCAACGTAGTGCTTGCCCATGCCGAGAAAGCCGCCTACGGACAGAATCGCGAAGGCCGTGTGATCGGACGGCGAGACGACCAGATCGTCGATGGTGCCGATTTTGTCCTTGTCGCGGTTATAGACGTTCGCGCCCGACAGTTTCGACGCGCGAAAACCGCTGCCCGTCTGCATGACTTCCGTGTGACGCTCGGTGATGGATTGCGGCGCGCCTTGCGCGAGCGCTGTTGTCGAAACAAGCGCCGCTAACAGACCTGCAATGAGCCCCGCAATGCCCATCCGGTATGTTCTGTTAAATGCTTGCTGCACGATGATCCTCCCTCCCTGTTATTGGATGCTTTCGACGGACGGCGCCTGTCCTACGGTTTGTCGTCCTCGTAATCGGGATTGACGTCGGGATCGAGCGGTGGCGCGTCCGGGTCCTGCGATGGACCGACATCGGGCAGATCGGTCTGCACGACATCGGACTGATCGGGGCGGATCGGGTTTTCGCCTTCGTTTGGCATGGTCGACATGGCCGGTCCTCCTTGGGTTTCGTTGCTGGCAACAAGATCGTCAGCAAGTTGCGCACCCGGCCGGCGCGCGTGATTTACTGCGTCGCTTCAGGCGTCGTCGCCGGTATCGATGCGAGCGGGCGCGGCGTGCTTGTGCGCCGCTTCCGCTTCGGCAAGACGGCGCGTGGCCTCGCTTACTTCCTGGCGGAACTGCACGAGCGCGCTGAGCGACGCGTCGGGCGGCTGCAACGCGGACCACAGCACATCGATCAGACGGTCGGCGGTGGCGTCGATATCGGTGCGGCGATTGCCGAGCGTCGCGTCCCACAGCACGTGTTCCATCGGCCCGAACACCAGCGAGCGCAGCAGGCGCAGCGGCATGTCCGAGCGGATCTGGCCCGTCTGTTGCCCCTGCGACAGCACGCGCATCAGCGGCGCGGTGTAGCGCCGTTGCAGGGCGGTGAGTTCCTCACTGAGTTCGTGCTGACGTGTACGGCCTTCGGACAGCACCAGCGCGCACAAGCCCGTGCCATTGACCAGCATCAGCCGCAGATGCGTGCGCACGATGAACGCGAACTGCTGGCGGATGCTGCCGTCGCGCGGCAGGCCCGATTCGATCGCCTCGATGATCTCGTCGTACCAGTCGCCGATCACGCGCGCACACAGTTCGCGCTTGCCGCGAAAGTAGCTGAACACAGTGGCCTCGGAAATGCCGAGCCGCTGCGCGATTTCCGCCGTCGTCGCGCGGTCGTAGCCCTTTTCGGAAAAGACGTCGCGGCCCGCCTGAAGAATCTCCTTCACGCGCTGTTGCGACTTGCGGCCCGCCGGCTGGCGGCGCGATCCCGGCACCTCGGCCCTTGCTACGCCCATCATATGAGTCCAGTTCAGATTTCGGAGCGGGAAGGGCTCCGTTGCGGCCGATACTACCACGCTGTCAGGCCATTCAGCGCGTACTTCACGGTTTTTGAGTGACACTCAAAAATACCGATTGACGCTTACGTAAATCTGGAGTGAAATGCGCTCTATGCTGCCGCGCGTCTGGATATGTCGGATGAATCTGCTGTCAAACCGTCCCGCGGCCGACGAACCACCTGAGCCCGGCTCAGAAAAATTGCCTGATACAGCGCGGCACGGCACACGCGATCCGCGCGCGACGAACTCCTGGAGACACACACAATGAGCAACTTGCCCGGTTTGCAATTCCCGCTTGGTGAAGAGATCGAGATGCTGCGCGACACCGTCGCGTCGTTTGCGGCGAAGGAGATCGCGCCGCGCGCGGGCGAGATCGATCACACCGACCAGTTCCCGATGGACCTGTGGAAGAAGTTCGGCGATCTGGGCGTGCTCGGTATGACGGTGTCGGAGGAATACGGCGGCGCGAACATGGGCTACACGGCGCACATGGTCGCGATGGAAGAGATTTCGCGCGCGTCGGCGTCGGTGGGTCTGTCGTATGGCGCGCATTCGAATCTGTGCGTGAACCAGATTCACCGCAACGGCACCAAGGCGCAAAAGGAAAAGTATCTGCCGAAGCTGGTGTCGGGCGAACACATCGGCGCGCTGGCGATGAGCGAGCCGAACGCCGGTTCCGACGTGGTCAGCATGAAGCTGCGCGCCGAGAAGAAGGGCGACCGCTATGTGCTGAACGGCACGAAGATGTGGATCACCAACGGCCCGGACTGCGACACGCTCGTCGTCTACGCGAAGACGGATATCGAAGCCGGTCCGCGCGGCATCACGGCGTTCATCGTCGAGAAGGGCATGAAGGGTTTCTCGGTTGCGCAGAAGCTGGACAAGCTCGGCATGCGCGGCTCGCACACGGGTGAACTGGTGTTCGATAACGTCGAAGTGCCGGAAGAGAACATTCTCGGTGAACTGAACGGCGGCGTGAAGGTGCTGATGAGCGGCCTCGACTACGAGCGCGCGGTGCTCGCGGGCGGCCCGACGGGCATCATGCTGGCGGTGATGGATTCCGTCGTGCCGTATATCCACGACCGCAAGCAGTTCGGCCAGTCGATCGGCGAATTCCAGCTGATCCAGGGCAAGGTTGCCGATCTGTATACGACGTTGCAGGCGTGCCGCGCGTATCTGTACGCGGTGGGCCGTCAGCTCGACACGATCGGCACGGCGCACGTTCGCCAGGTGCGCAAGGACTGCGCGGGCGTGATTCTCTATACGGCGGAAAAGGCCACGTGGATGGCGGGCGAGGCGATCCAGATTCTCGGCGGCAATGGTTATATCAACGAGTATCCGGTTGGTCGTCTGTGGCGCGATGCGAAGCTGTATGAAATCGGCGCGGGCACGAGCGAAATCCGCCGGATGCTGATCGGCCGCGAGCTGTTTGCGGAAACGATGTAAGAGCCATGGTGCGAGAGTAAGGCACTAAAGCGCCAACTCTCGCCGACACATCGAGAACACCAACATGCCGATCATCGAATCAAAACTGAACCCCCGTTCCGACGATTTCCGCACCAATGCGGCCGCGCTCGAAGCACTCGTCGAAGACCTGAAAGCGAAGATCAGCAAGCTTGCATTAGGCGGCGGTCCCGCCGCGCGCGACAAGCACGTGTCGCGCGGCAAGCTGCTGCCGCGCGATCGCATCGCGCAACTGCTCGATCCGGGCACGCCGTTTCTCGAACTGTCGCAACTCGCGGCGTTCGGCATGTATCACGACGACGCGCCGGGCGCGGGCGTCATCACGGGCATCGGGCGGATCGCGGGCCAGGAATGTGTGATCGTCTGCAACGATGCGACGGTGAAGGGCGGCACGTACTATCCGGTGACCGTGAAGAAGCACGTGCGCGCGCAGGAAATCGCCGAAGAAAACCGCTTGCCGTGCGTGTATCTCGTCGATTCGGGCGGCGCGAACCTGCCGAATCAGGACGACGTGTTCCCCGACCGCGATCACTTCGGCCGCATCTTCTACAACCAGGCGAACATGTCGGCGCAAGGCATTCCGCAGATCGCCGTCGTGATGGGTTCGTGCACGGCGGGCGGCGCGTATGTGCCCGCCATGAGCGACGAATCGATCATCGTCAAGAATCAAGGCACGATCTTTCTGGGCGGCCCGCCGCTGGTGAAAGCGGCAACGGGCGAAGAAGTCAGCGCGGAAGATCTGGGCGGCGGCGACGTGCACACGCGTCTGTCGGGTGTGGCCGATCACCTCGCGCAAAACGATCCGCATGCGCTGGCGATTGCGCGCAGCATTGTCGGCAATCTGAACCGGCGCAAGGACGTGCCCGTCACGATGCAGGAGCCGAAGCCGCCGCGCTACGACGTGAAGAGCATCTACGGCGTGATTCCCGTCGATACGCGCAAGCCTTTCGATATCCGCGAAGTGATCGCACGTATCGTCGACGACTCGGCATTCGATGAATTCAAGGCGCGTTACGGCACGACGCTCGTGTGCGGCTTCGCGCATATCTGGGGTCATCCCGTCGGTATCGTCGCGAACAACGGCATTCTGTTTTCCGAGTCCGCATTGAAGGGCGCGCACTTCATCGAGTTGTGCGCGCAACGCAAGATTCCGCTCGTGTTCCTGCAGAACATCACGGGCTTCATGGTGGGCCGCAAGTACGAGAACGAAGGCATTGCGCGTAACGGTGCGAAGATGGTGACGGCTGTTGCCACTGCGAAGGTGCCGAAGTTCACGGTGATCATCGGCGGGTCGTTTGGCGCGGGTAACTACGGCATGTGCGGCCGCGCGTATTCGCCGCGCTTTCTGTGGATGTGGCCGAACGCACGCATCTCGGTGATGGGCGGCGAACAGGCAGCATCCGTGCTGGCCACCGTCAAGCGCGACGGCATCGAAGCGAAGGGCGGCACGTGGACGCCGGAGCAGGAAGAAGCATTCAAGCAGCCGATCCGCGAGCAATACGAGCATCAGGGGCATCCGTATTACGCGAGCGCGCGTCTGTGGGACGACGGCGTGATCGATCCCGCGCAGACACGCGACGTGCTGGGCCTCGGTCTGTCGGCGGCGATGAATGCGCCGATCGAAGACACGCGCTTCGGCGTGTTCCGCATGTAACGTCGACGCAGCGAAAGGAGCTTCGCCCATGCAATATGAAAACCTCATCGTCGCGTTCGACAACCAGGTGGCCACCGTTACGCTGAATCGCCCGGACGTACGCAACGCGTTCAACGAAGCGATGATCGCGGAACTCACGTCGGTGTTCAAATCGCTGAACGAGCGCGACGATGTGCGCGCCGTCGTGCTCGCCGCGAACGGCAAGGCGTTCTGCGCAGGCGCGGACCTGAACTGGATGAAGAAGATGGCCGGTTACTCGGACGACGAGAACCGCGCCGACGCGCTGCGGCTTGCCGACATGCTCGCGTCGATCTATCGCTGCAACAAACCGGTGATCGCGCGCGTGAACGGCGATGCCTACGCGGGCGGCATGGGCCTGATCTCTGCGTGCGATATCGTCGTCGCGGTGGATAGCGCGAAGTTCTGCCTGTCCGAAGCGCGCCTCGGCTTGATTCCCGCGACGATCGCGCCGTATGTGATCCGCGCGCTCGGCGAGCAGGCATCGCGCCGTTACTTCATGACGGCAGAAGCCTTCGATTGCGCGACAGCACAGCGCCTGAACTTCGTCGCCGAATGCGTGAGCGCCGACAAGCTCGACGAAACGGTGCAGCAGCTCGCGGCCACGTTGTGCGCGAACGGCCCGCAGGCGGTGAAGGCGTGCAAGCAGCTTGTACATGACATCGCCGGCCGCGAGATCAGCGCGGCGCTGATCGAAGACACAGCGGTGCGCATTGCGAAGACACGCGCGGGCGCGGAAGGGCGCGAGGGCGTCGCGTCGTTCCTCGAAAAGCGCTCGCCTTCGTGGCGCGTTTGAACGCGCATGACCGTCACCGCACAGAACAAAACTCATCGAGACACCTCATGTTCAACAAGATCCTGATTGCGAACCGGGGCGAGATTGCCTGCCGTGTCGCTGCGACCTGCAAGCGGCTCGGCATCACGAGCGTCGCGGTCTATTCCGACGCCGATGCAAACGCGAAGCACGTCGCCGCATGTGACGAGGCCGTGCACATCGGCGGCTCGACGGCGGCGGAAAGCTATCTGCGCGTCGAGCGCATCATCGAAGCGGCCATTGCGACGGGCGCGCAGGCCGTGCATCCGGGCTACGGCTTTCTGTCGGAGAACGAGGACTTTGCGCAGGCTTGCGAGAAGGCCGGCATTGCGTTCATCGGACCGCCCGTCGAGGCGATTGCCGCGATGGGTTCGAAGGCCGCCGCGAAGGCGCTGATGCACTCGGCTGCCGTGCCGCTCGTGCCGGGTTATCACGGCGACGATCAGAACGCGGATCTGCTGCATCGACAGGCCGATGAGATCGGTTATCCCGTGTTGCTGAAGGCAAGCGCGGGCGGCGGCGGCAAGGGCATGCGCGTGGTCACGCGCACCGAAGATTTCGCTGCGTCACTCGCATCGTGCAAGCGCGAAGCGGCGAGCAGCTTCGGCAACGACCGCGTGCTGATCGAAAAGTATCTGATGCGTCCGCGTCACGTCGAAGTCCAGGTATTCGCCGACAAGCACGGCGGCGCGGTCTATCTGTTCGACCGCGACTGCTCGGTGCAACGTCGCCATCAGAAAGTGCTCGAAGAAGCGCCCGCGCCCGGCTTGCAGCCGCACGTGCGCCGCGCGATGGGCGAAGCGGCTGTTGCGGCGGCGCGCGCGGTGAACTACGTCGGCGCGGGCACCGTCGAGTTCATCATGACGGAAGGCGGCGACTTCTACTTCATGGAGATGAACACGCGTCTGCAGGTCGAGCATCCCGTGACGGAGATGGTGACGGGGCTCGATCTCGTCGAATGGCAATTGCGTGTCGCGGCGGGCGAGCCGCTGCCGCTCGCGCAGGATCAGCTGAAAGTCGAAGGCCACGCCATCGAGGCGCGTATCTACGCCGAGCATCCGGCGCGCGGATTTTTGCCGTCGACAGGTACGTTGAAGCATCTGCGCATGCCGGCTGGCGTCGAATTTTCGATTGGCGCGAACGGCGAGCGTGCGCCCGTGCGTATCGACAGCGGCGTGCGTGAAGGCGATACGATCACGCCGTTCTACGATCCGATGATCGCGAAGCTGATCGTGCACGGCGCGAGCCGCGAAGAAGCGTTGAAGCGCATGAGCCAGGCGCTGCGCGGCTGCGAAGTGGTCGGGCCGCATACGAACGTCGAGTTTCTGCAGCGTATCGTCGCGAGCGTACCGTTTTCGACGGGCGATCTCGATACGGGTCTGATCGAGCGTCATCATGATGCGCTCTTTGCGCCCGTCAAGAAGCCGTTCCTGGAAGCGCTGGCGCTCGCATGCGGCGCATTGATGACGCGCGAAGGCGGCGTCGCGCACGGCGCGTCGCCGTGGGATGCGCTGTCGCACTGGCGCCTGAACGGCGGCTATACGCAGACGCTCAACTGGCGCGATGTCGAGAAAGAGTCTGCATTTACAGCGGTTTTCTCACGCGATGGCGATGCGCAGACGCTTACGCACGATAGCCAGACCGAGCCGTTCAAATGGTGGCGCGGCGCGGGCGAGCATGAATACGGCGCGACCATTGGCGATGCGCATGTGACGGGCCGCGTGTTTATCGACGGCGATACGTTTTATGTATTCTGTCGCGGCGAGGCGCTCGCGTTCGAATGGCAGAACCTGCTCGCGCATGCGGCCGATTCCGAGCATGGCGAAGGGCGACTGACTGCGCCGATGCCGGGCAAGGTGATCGCGGTGCTGGTCGAGCAGGGCGCGGTGGTCGAGAAAGGCCAGCCGCTGATCGTGATGGAAGCGATGAAGATGGAACACACGATCGGTGCGCCTGCAGCGGGCAAGGTGGCGGAGGTGCTGTATGCCGTGGGCGATCAGGTCGCCGATGGTGCGCAGCTGTTGGTGCTGGACGTCGAATAAGACGCAGGGTTTTACAAGCGTTTGGCGTCATGCGAGGCGCGCGTAGTTCGCTACGCGCGCCTCGTTTTCCATATGGCGGATGCTTTCGTATGCTTCGGACGGCAGGTGTGAGAAGCCTTTGAGCTTGAGTCGCTGCGCGCGTTCAGGTTGCGCGGTGAGAGCTTCGTCGAGAGCATCGCGCAATGCGTCTGCTGTCTCAGGCGTAACGAGGTTCGACGCGATCAACGGCAATCCTGGCGATGCACGCGTGTAGCCGATCTCGCGCAGGCGGCCAGTGAGTTCGGGATACGCATCGCGAGCGAAAGCCAATGTCACGCAGTCGATCGCCGCAACGTCCGCGCGGTCCTCAACGACTGCGCGCATCGAGCCGAGATGTGATCCTGTTTCCAGCGTTGCGCTAAAAAACTGGCCGTTCATTGCGTGAGGTGCGATTGCGTGACGCAACGCGTTATAACCGCTGTTCGAATCGGTGGAGTTGAAGGCGGCGCGCGTGCCACGCAATGCTTCGAGCGAATCGAACGGTGCGTCGTTGCGCGTGACCAGCGCACTCGAATAGTTCGCGCCCTCGCAGCCGGGCGCATCGAATTGCGGTGTCGCAATCAGTTGCACGTGCTCGTGCAGACCGAGCACGTACGGATAGCCGCAGGTCTGCGACAGCAGCAGATCGGGACGCCGCCAGAACGCGTGCAGATCTTCCGGTTCGACGATCGCGGCAGAAGGTTCGACACGGCGCAGCACGTCGGCGAGCAGCGCATGCCAGTCGGCTGCGAGTGCGGGCGAGACGTTGTACATCGGCAGGGCGGCGATCTTGTTCATGCACGCAATTCTAAAGGCGATCAGCCTGCCGCCAGGTGAACGTCTCAGGCCGCGGCATCCAGGCGCGAACCGGGCTCGTCGGCTCTGACGACAACGGACTGCAACACGGCCTGCACCACGCGCGCGACTTCCGGCCATTCCTGTAGCCGCTGACCATCGGCGGACTTCTCCGGCGCAACACTCACATAAGACGACGGATAGCCCCAGATCGCGTCGTGCACTTCCGGCCTCGTAATGCTGCCGCCGAGCACGGCAACCGTCGGACGGTGGAACGCCGCCGCGACGTGCATCAGCATCGTCGAGTTGGTCAGCACGACGTCCGCCTGCTCGACGACTGCGAACATGATGCGCATCGGCACGTCGCCCGCGAGTGAGCGCACATTGACGCCTGCACCGGCCGCCGCAATCGCTTCGGCCGCGCGCGAGCGATCGGCCTCGCTGCCGACAATAAGAATCTCGCACGCGTGTCCCTGTTGCTCCAGCGACTGCGCGATCCGCGCGAGCGCCGCGCCCACTTCGCGAGCGGGCCACGCCTTGGTTGACACGCCGGCGCTGACGCCGGCAACGAGACGGATCGTGCGTCGATCAGTGGCTGCGTGATGCGTCGTCCAGACTTGCGTCGCGCGTTCGCGCTCGTCGCTGGTCAGGAAGAGTTGCGGGCGCACTTCGGGCAGCGCCGTCGCGCCAAGCAGTTCACCTTGCGCGAGCGCCGCGCGTCCCGCCTGACGCCTTGCGTACTCGATATACGCCTGGCATCCGCTCCAGCCGCCGCGATAGCCGCGCACGCCGATCCGATAGCGCGCGCCGAGCCGCATCATCAGCAGCGCGCCCATATAGCTGCCGAGCACGTCGATCGCGACATCGAAGCCGCCGCGCGCACGCAGCGCGGCAACCTGCGGAGACGCCCACAGAAAGCGCATCACATTCTTCTGCGAGCGGTCCGCGATGATCTTGTTGTTCCAGGGCGCATCCAGTTCGACGATTTCGTCGATATATGGATTGTTCTCCAGAATCGGCCGACCCCAGCTGCCGATGCCCGCAATTAGCCGCGTCGCCGGAAACTGCTTGCGTAGCGATTCGAGCAGCGGCGTAGTGGAGAGCAGTTCGCCGAAGTCGTTCGGCCGCAGCACGAGAATCTCGCGCGGCGTGTCGCGGCGCGGATCGAAGCGCGCCGGATGGAACCGGCTGGCTAGCCAGACGGGCGTTTCGACCAGCAGATTTTTCCAACCCATGAATCGCTCCCTCTTCGCGCACAAGGCCACCGGCATGCATTCGATTGTGCCGGGTTGCTGCCGTGCAAAAGCGCCGAGGTTCCGCTCTTTTCGGTCATCTCGCCTGCGGGCGGCGCGACAGAGGGATGTCAGCGGCTGCGCGTATAGCGGACGGGCTTGCGTTCCAGCACGAAGGAAGCAGCCGGTGCGGGGCGAACGAAAGTGGACGATTCGCCATGCATGGGGTTGGCGACGGCAGCGAACGCGTAACGCCTCGCCCACTCGCCATAACCCTTCACCAGAAATCCGCCCGAGCGCTCGCGGTACTGTTGTGCGGAGCTTTGATAAACCTTGCGCAGCGCAAACCACGGCACATGCGGCAGATCGTGATGAACGAGGTGGAAGTTGTTGTTCAGAAACAGCAGACGCCAGAACCACGCAGCCTCGTTGATCACCGACCGGTGCTCATGCGAAGCCGCCGCGCGATGTTCATGAAACGAGCGCACCGCACTTAGCGCCAGCGCCGGATAGCCGACACCTGCAATAAAGAGCCACGGCGCAATCCCGCATGCCCGATCGAGCCACGCGATCAGCACGGCCAGCGCCGTGAGATGCGCGAGCCACGCGGGCACATCGGACCAGTCGCCGCGCACGACTTTGCGCAGCGCCTGCGTCGCAGTCGCAGCAATCGAAAACGCGGGGCCGAGCAGAAGCCGTCCGGCAAACGTATTGCGCGCGATCAGCAGCACGCGCATCAGCACGCCCGCCTGGCGCCACGCGTCACGGCTGACGAAGTAGCTCTCGGGATCGATCTCGGGATGCGTCAGATGCGGATCGTCGTGATGCTGCAAATGCAACTCGCGATACACGCGATACGGAAACCACACGGCGAGCGGCGCGAATCCGATCAGGCCGTTGACGAACGCGGAACGCGTCGGATGCCCGTGCAGCAATTCATGCTGCAGCGACATGTACCACGCGCTGAACACGGCGAGCAGCGGAACCGCGACGCTCAGGCCAAGGCCGCGCGCATGGCTCGCGATGAAAAAACAGCCGCCGTAAATGGTCCCGATCAGAAGCCACGTCGGCCATTCGGTGCGCCAGGTGAAGCTGTTGCGCCGTTGTGTGAGCGCGTGACGTTGTGCGTCGTCGAGATAGAAGGACATCGGCGGATCGGTCGTATTGCAGTCCAACCGATCCTAAAGGCGAGGGCGCCGCCGCCGAACCAATTTGTTCGGCAAAGCATTTGAGTAAAGCGGATTTAGCGTGGATTTATGCGCGTCGTCTGAACAAATGCCCAGCGGCGTTACCCGTGCATGCCGATCATGCACGCGTGATCGAGCATCGGTTCGGCCGTGCCGCTGCCGTCGTCGAGTTCCAGCCCGCTATTGACGATCAGCCAGCCGTCGGCGTCGGTGGGCCCGGCGCCCGTCACCAGAATGGTTTGCTGCGCCATCAGATCGCTGCCCTGACGGTCGCGGGCGACGACGCGAAACGGGTTGTCGTCGCCAGCAAGCGACAGCACGCGCATTACCCGGTATGAATTACCGTCGAGCTTCGTCCAGTGCCACTGACCCGGCTCGACAGTCCGAAAGCGCGCGAGATCCTTGATGATCGTGTCGTGCATGCAATCCATATGGATATGCAGCTGGTTCTGCGTGCGGCGGAATTGCGAATTGATTTCGAGGCCCAGCTGATTCGGCGGAAATGTCAGACCAATACGCGAGCCCACGTATTGCCGCGCGGCCCATGCGTCGACCCAGTAATCGGGCGCATCGGGTGCGAGCACGCTCGGGCTTTCGATGCCTGCCACGCGATCGGTCGGAATCAGCAGGTACTGCGTATTGCCGTTGATGTCCTTGAGTATCGCGTAGCGTCCGGGCAGATTGACGGACGTGCAGAAGCCGGCGCCGCCCGTTGTGCGGGCGACGGGCACGCACTGATGGTCGACGATGTTCCAGAGCGCATTGGGATCGGCGGACGCGATGAGCGCGCAGCCGGACGTGCACAGCGCGACGGCAAGCGCCGCCAGGTGCCTGAGGCGGGGTCGGATCATGAAGTGTCAGAGAGTAGGGGCGGGCACCGTGCCGAGCAGCGTTTCGAATGCGATGCCGATGGCGAGCAGCCGGCGGTCGCTGCCGAGCGGCCCATCCAGTTCGATGCCCACGGGCAAGCCATCCTGCGTCAGCCCGGCGGGCAGCGACAGGCCCGGAATGCCGGCGTTGCTGGCCGGGTCGGTATTACGCAAATAGGCCGTCATTTCGTCGATGGCAGGCGCGCCGTCGATCGACACCACGGACGAGCCGTTCACTTCGTCAATCGGCACGGCGACGAGGCGCGTGGTCGGAAAAAGCAGCGCGTCGAGGCGTTCGGCCGCGAAGGTGTCGGCGTAATGCTGCTGCAATTGCGGGCGCCAGGTGTGCATGGCGGAGGGATAGTGCTGGGTCAGCGCGCCAGCCAGCACGACGTCGTAGATATTGCGCACGTCGGGGCTCGCAATGCGCGCGGCGATTTCGCCGACCGTCCGCACGGGTGCATCGTTGGCGACGAGGTAGTCGCGCACGTCGTCGAGCGCTTCGTGGATCGCGATTGGTCCGCCCGTCTCTTCGTTCAGCCGCAGCAGATCGGGCATCGCGACGGGCACGAAGGTGACGCCCGCCGCTTCGAGCTTTTTCACTGCGGCGCACGCGACGTCTTGCGTCGCGCGTTCGAGATCGGCCCACAGCGGCTCGGGCAAGCCGATGCGCAGCGCAGGCAGTTGGACATCGGGCAACGCGGCGTCGCCCGCAATCACGCCGTCGAGCAGCGCGATGTCCGCGACGGTGCGCGCCATCGGTCCGACCGTATCGCGCGTGTGGCTGATGGGAACGACGGCATTGGGGTCGTGATAGCGCCGCTCGGCGCCGCCGTTGCCCACCGACGGCCGGAAGCCCGCGATGCCCGTGAGCGCGGCGGGAATGCGCGTGGAGCCGCCCGTGTCGCTGCCCAGTCCTGCAGGCGAGACGCGCGCGGCGACCGCCGCGGCCGTGCCGCCCGACGAGCCGCCCGCGATCAGCGATGGATCATAAGGATTGCGCACGACGCCCGCGTGCGGGGCCAGATTCGCGCTCGTGATGCCGAACGCGAGTTCGTGCATGTTGGTCTTGCCGAGCACGATCGCGCCCGCGTCGAGCAGCTTGCGCACCGAGGGCGCGTCCGTCTTCGGCTTGAAGCCTTCGAGCGCGGGCGTGCCCGCCGAGGTCAGCAGTCCTGCCGTGTTGATGTTGTCCTTGATGACGACGGGCAGGCCCGCGAGCGGCAAGCGGGCTCTTTCGTCGGCGGGAAGTGCGTCGATGCGTTTAGCGGCGGCCAGCGCGCCTTCCATGTCGATGGCGGTGAACGCGTTGAGCGTGGCGAGCGCGGCGGCGCGCGCGAGCAGGGTCGCGACATAATCGGTCGCGCTGAGGCGCCCCGACTGGATGGCGGCGACGGCTTGCGTGGCGGTCAGCGCGAGTTGCTCATCGACGGTCCATTGCATGTGATCTGTCTCCCTCGATCGAAACGTGTCGTGAAAACGCCCGCGTGCGCGGGCTCGCGGCGCGTCCATGCGCGCAACGCCCGCACCCGTTCTTTAACGTTTTACTTGCCGATGAACCGCAACGCGAGGCGCGCGAGTTTCGGCACGAGCGTCGGACGTACCAGCCGCTTGTCGTAGCCGGCCATCCGTTGGTCGTTTTCCTGTAGACAGAGTTCGATCAATTGACGCGTGGAGAGCGCCTGGCCGATTGTCGCGCTGTTGGCGGGCAGAAAGTTCGAGTCGTGCGCGACGCCGTTCGAGTCGATGCCTTTCGCGATGGCGACGCGGTCCCAGATCAGCTTGATCCAGATCGCGCCGACGCGCAGCGAGTGCCACGGGCGCCGCCACCACGGCATATTGCGGCGATACCACGCGACCCAGTTGACGAAGAACAGGATGTGACGCGCTTCTTCCTGGATCACGGGCTCGAAGGTCTCGACCAGCTCTTCGGGGAAATAGCCCGACAGCTGCGCGGAGCGGAACAGGCCGAACGCGAAGAAACTGTCGATGCATTCGCTGTAACCCGTGAACATCCACGCCCATTCGGCGTCCCGCGGGGCGGGATACTCCGGTTCGGGCGCCAGTTCGATGCCGTACGCGGCCACGAGGCGTGACAGAACGTGCTTGTGACGCGCTTCTTCGGCGGCGTCCATTTCGATGGCTTCACGCACCAGCGGGTCTTGTAACTGGGCGGCGTACGTGGAGACGCGGATCGACGCGCGGCCTTCCGTCTGCACGGCGATGTCCCAGATGGGCAGCGAGGTGATGCGCTTGAGCGCATCGGGCGGCAATTGCGGCCAGTCGATGACAGCCGGCTTGTACGGGTTATGCGTTTCGAGAAGCATCCGGCAGAACATCTGCTTGTGTTCGTCGGAGCCGACGCGCATGCGCGCGTGACCGTCAAAGGTCCAGTTGCGCAGCGCATAGTCGTGAGCCGCTTCTGCTTCTGTTACCAGGGTGTCTGACATGTCAGGCGGAACATTGGCTAGTTATTCCGCCTATTCTGGCATACCCCGTCATTTTGTGGCGTCGAGCGGGCATGCGCCGTGCTGCCGCACGCCGTTTCCCCGCTGCATGCCGTCAAAAATTGCAATACAGCTCTGCGCTTACTGGTGGCTGTCGATCCACAGGCGGCCCCATCGGAATGCGTACGCCAGCGCGTGCTCTTCGTCGAAGAAGTAGTCGAGCGCGTCGAATGAGTACGCGCGTGCGCCATCGGTAGCGGTGGCTTTCTCGATGGTGAGATTGGCGGCGAATAGCCCGTTGGGCAGCCGCTGCGCGGCGGGCGCTACTTCGTAGCCCTTATAGCGGATGTGCCGGTTCGCCCGAAGCGCCTTGTCGGGCTTCGGATGGTCTGAACTGGTCCGGAATCTGTTCGATTGTGCCATCTTGACTGCTCCCTGCTACTGATCGTCCCGCAAAGCGTAAGCGACCCCGTTCGACGACTGAACTAACGATTCGTCGAAAGCAAATCAGACCGGGGAAGCTTTGAGTTTTCGCGGGAGAGTCTGCTTCTGGGAACCGCCAGTTACGGCCTATTCTGCCGCGCGCGGGCGCGTTTTCCGCGTGCGCTCTCGTACAGTGCGCAGCAAGATTACGGCGGCTGACGCGACGTGAGGGCTTTGGACTTCGCGCGACTTGTTCCGCGCGGGAAAAATTGATGTGATCGGCGCTCGATGCAACCGCCGGCGACGCGCCAGTAGAGTGTCGTCAATGGATAAACCGGCGAGGGCATCATCATGAGCGAATCCGTGCAACGCGTATTCCTGATTACCGGCGCAAGCTCCGGCTTTGGCCGTGCCTTTGCGCAAGCGGCGCTGGCGGCCGGACATGTCGTGATCGGCACGGTCAGGAGCGAAGCGGCGAAAGCGACGTTCGAGCAGTTGCATGCGGAACGTGCGCATGGTCTCGTGCTCGATGTGACCGATTTCGACCGTATCGACGCTGCCGTTGCAGAGGCAACGGTCGTGACCGGCCCCGTCGACGTGCTCATCAACAATGCCGGATATGGCCACGAAGGCACGCTGGAAGAATCGTCGCTCGACGAACTGCTGCGCCAGTTCAATGTGAACGTGTTCGGCGCCGTCGCGATGACCAAGGCGGTGTTGCCGTCGATGCGCGTGCGCAGAACGGGCCACATCATCAACATGACGTCGATGGCGGGGCTCGTGACGTTTCCGGGCATCGCGTACTACAGCGGCAGCAAGTTCGCGCTCGAAGGGATTTCGGAGTCGCTTGCGCAGGAAGTGCGCGGTTTCGGCATCAAGGTCACGGCCATTGCGCCGGGCTCGTTTCGCACCGATTGGGCCGGGCGCTCGATGGTACGCAGCGAGCGCAGCATCGCGGACTACGACGCCGTCTTCGGCCCCGTTCGGCGCGCGCGCCAGGCAAAGGACGGCAGACAGGCGGGCGACCCCGCGAAGGCGGCGAAAGTGCTGCTGGATCTCGTCGATCATCCCGATCCGCCGGTGCATCTGGTGCTCGGCAGCGACGCATTAAGTCTCGTGCGGCAGAAGTTTTCATCGATGCGCTCGGTCGTCGACGCGTGGGAGGGCGTGAGCCGTTCGACTGATTTTTCGTAGGCTTTGAGGCGGTCTCGGCGTGATGGTCTATTACACAGACGAATGGCTTTCCCATCGCGACGGCGGACATTCACGGAACAATTCATAAAGCGTGTCTACACTTACGGTCAGCGCGCCCATGCCCGCCACGCTTCACCACTGTCACGTCGGTCATGACGCAAGTGGTCTGAATCGACGTCCTCGTGAAACTGTCCGCTTACGTCAGTAAGGAAACGATCATGTCCACACAGGTCTATGGCTATGACGTTCTGCACAATCCGCGTCTTAACCACGGTTCCGCGTTTTCGCGGGAAGAGCGCCAGAAATACCGGCTTGAAGGACTGCTGCCGCCGGCTGTGAGCACGCTGGAATTGCAGATTGCCCGCACACATGCGCAACTCGCGCATCTCGACAATGATTTGCAGCGCTATCTGTTTCTTTCCGATTTGCAGGCGCGCAACGAGACGCTCTTTTATGCGTTGCTGATGTCCGATCCGGCAACGTATATGCCGATTGTTTACACGCCGACGGTCGGCGAGGCCTGCCAGAAGTTCGATCACGTGTTCCGGGCGACACGCGGCTTGTACATTCCAATCGACACGCGCGGCCGCGTGAAAGAGCTGTTGCGCAACTGGCCCGAACCGGACGTGCGGTTCATCGTTGTAACGGATGGCGAGCGCATTCTCGGGCTGGGCGATCTCGGTGTCGGCGGCATGGGCATTCCGATCGGCAAGCTCGCGCTGTACACCGCCTGCGCCGGTGTGCCGCCCATGTACTGTCTGCCCGTCATGCTCGATGTCGGCACGAACAACGTGTCTCTGCTCGAAGATCCGCTGTATCTCGGCCTGAAACATGAACGCGTGCGTGGCGACGAATATCACGCGTTCGTCGATGAATTCGTGGATGCCGTGCAGGAGGTTTATCCGAAGTGCTGTATCCAGTGGGAAGATTTCGCCAACTTCAATGCAGTGCCTCTACTCGCGCGCTTTCGGAACAAGGTGTGCACGTATAACGACGATATTCAGGGCACGGCTGCCGTCGCGCTCGCGGGCATTTACGCCGCGCTGCGTATCTCGAAGCAGAAGCTGACGGATCAGCGTTTTTTGTTTCTCGGCGGCGGGTCGGCGGCAACCGGCATTGCCGAACTGATCAGCGAGGCCATGGTGCTGGAAGGGCTGGACATCGATTCGGCGCGCAAGCGCAACAACCTGTTCGACGTCAACGGTCTGATGGTGCAGTCTCGCACCGATCTGGCCGATTTCCAGAAAGTGTTCGCGATCGATCACGCGCCCGTCGACGTATTCGTCGATGCGATCCGCGCGCTGAAGCCGACAGGCATCATAGGTGTGAGCACGGTGCCGAAGCTATTCAATCAGCCGGTGATCGAAGCGATGAGCGAACTCAACGAGCGGCCAATTATCTTTCCGTACTCCAATCCGACGTCGCGTTCCGAATGCACGGCCGAGGAAGCGTACCGATGGTCGAAAGGGCAGGCCATCTTCGCGAGCGGCAGTCCGTTTCCGCCTGTTCAGATCGAAGAGCGCCACTTCGTGCCGGGGCAGGGCAACAACGTCTATATTTTTCCCGCGATGGGCATGGCCGTGTTTGCCACAGAAGCGACGCGCGTGACGCAGGAAATGTTCATCGTCGCCGCGAAGGCCGTTGCCGAGCAGGTCAGCGACGAGAGCCTCGATAAAGGCCTGATTTACCCGCCGCAGAGCAGTATCTTCGAGGCGTCGATGCATGTGGCGGCCACCGTGGCGGCCTACATCTTCGATCATGGTCTGGCACGGGTCGAGCGACCGGGTGATCTGGTTGCGCATATGCGTTCGGTTGCGTACTCACCCGTTTATTGAAAGGTATCGATGGCGGTGAGTTTGCGTTGGGCTCGTGGCCTGTTCAATTCGAGACCTTCGGGCAAGGCACGGTATTGTTGACAATCATCGGTCGACGAAACATAGTGGCTGGCCTTGTCTGGTTTCGAACGACATACGGCACTTCAAGAACAATAACGAATATGAGGGCCCATGGACATTTCAGAGCCGACGCAACCATCGCCGGTAAACGGCAAGCTGTTCCAGTTTGGACTTGTCACGCCGACATGGCTGATCATTCCTCTGGCGCTGCTGGCGACGGAACTTTTTCCGTTTCTGTTCGCCTATATCGTTTATCCATTTCTTCCAGACGAACCCACGGGCGGCCCGAATCTGCGTCAGTATGGTTTCGTTCTGGCATTCATATTTGCTTGTGTGATCGCACCTCTGGTCGAAACGCTCACCTCGCAATGGGGATGCCTGACACTGCTGCAGAAGAAACTGAACGTACGGCCCTGGCCGGCAATCATGATCTCGGCCGCGCTGTTTGCATCGCTGCATTTCTATAGCTGGAAATATGTACTGAGCACGTTTCCTGTTGGCGTGATATTCGGTTACGTGTTCGTCGTCGTGCAGGCACGGCATGGTAGAGCTTTCCTGGCCGTCACTGCCGTTCATTCGCTTCGAAACGCCATTTCTCTTGCGCTTGTGTTTGATTTTCTGTGAGCATGCGTTGCGATCCCCATGTCCGCGAAGCTGGCAACCGCTTTTGCGAGCCGGGACGGACGCTGGTTAAACTACGGGCTTCATTTCGATGTGTAAAAGACACTGAATGACGGAAACCACACCGACGCAGCAACCCCGGATATCTGCTGGCCGTGAGCAGAAAGGAGAGAACCCGATGCCGGGTGTTGTGAACACGCGACCGGATACTTTGATCGACGCTGTCTGGCGCGTGGTGCTGCGCGTCGGTTTCCGGCTCGCTCGCGTCTGGTGGCAATTTCGACAGACTCGCCATGAAGGCGCGCTGGTGGCGATCTACGTCGGGCAGTCACTGCTGCTCGTGAAGTCATCCTACCGGAAGGAATGGAATTTTCCCGGTGGGAGCATCCATCGCGGCGAGACGCCCGATGCGGCGGCGCGCCGCGAAATGGTGGAGGAGATTGGTCTGTCCTCGCCCGCCTTACGTCCTGCGGGCAGTGTTAGCGGGACATATGAAGGGCGACGCGACCGGGTGCATTTCTTCGAGCTGCATCTCGATTCGATGCCGCCATTGCAACTCGATAACCGGGAGATCGTCGCTGCGCGCCTCGTGTCGCCGGAGGAATGGCAAGGCATGGCGCTGACGGCGCCCGTCGTCGAGTATCTCAACGGCGGACTCTCCCGTTAGCCGGCCCGGTTCCGATCAGGACGACGGGACAGCCTTGCGACGCATCTGGCCGACTGAAAGCCATATCGCGGAAACGAGAAAGTAGGCAGCGCCTACGCCTGCGTAGCCAGCCACGGTGTCGATTGTGGGTTGCACGGGCGCGCGGGTTTGAACCAGAAAAAATATCCCTGCCAGCGCCGACTGTCCGCCGCTCAGGACCATTGCCCATTGCGCGCCCAGGTGCCGCCAACGGCGGACGGCGGTGGCAAGCTGGAGCAATCCGGACAGAATGGCCCACACGCCGAATACGCCGAGCACCCAGTCCAGTTTCAATGCGACGATCACCGCGACCGTTGTCGCGAGACTGATGGCGACGTTGATGGCCTGGGTGCGATTGTTTGCGAGTCCACCCGTGCGCGACGCATCGATATGATTGGCCAGCGCGTCCCATGCAGGATAGAGGACGAGCAGTACTGCGGCGATCGCCGCGTTATGCCGTCCGACCGAAAATGCCAGTACAACCCATGCAATGGAAAACGCAGCCCGGCTGAAGTAGTAGCGCTTGAGCCATCGTTCTTCTTCGGCTCGATTGATGTCGTCATGGCGGTGATCCATTGCAACTCCCTAACGGTTTCTGATGAACTTACCGGTAAGGATGTTCGCACCGGGCTGGCGCTGGCGGCATCGGTCAAATGACCGACCTGGCAGGCCTTATGCAAACGAGCGGGCTGCCTGGTGACAGGCAGCCCGCTCGAATCGATCACTGGTGCTGCGCCATCAATTGCCCTTACCCAGATCACGCAACCGCTTGCCGGCCATCAGATCGTTACCGAGCTTCTCGAGTGACACACCGCGCGTTTCGGGCACATAGAAGAACACCACGATCCCGAAGATCACATTGAGAGCGGCATAGAGCACGAAGGTATTCGCTTCGCCGACCGTCGACAGCAAGCTGAGGAACGTCGCCGCGACTGCCATATTGGCGACCCAGTTGACCAGCGTCGAGACAGCGATACCGAAGTCACGTCCCTGCTGGGGTTGAATCTCCGAGCAGAGAATCCACACGAGCGGACCTGCGGACATCGCGAAGCCCGCGATGAACAGCAGCAGCGACGCAACCGCCAGAACCTGTGCCGTGAGGCCGACTACACCGGCATGCAGGATGAAGCCAAGAGCGCACATTCCGAATGCCATGACCGCGCATCCCGCGTAGAGAATCGGCTTGCGGCCCCAGCGATCGACGAAGGCAATCGCGCCAAACGTTGCCAGCACATTCACAAGGCCGACGATCACCGTCGCCCACAATTGCTGCTCATGCGTCGCATAGCCGGCCAGTTCGAAGATACGCGGCGCGTAGTACATCACCACATTGATGCCCGTAAGCTGCTGGAACACCTGCAGCACGACACCGAGCAGCACCGAGCGGCGGAAGTTCGAGTTCTTGCGCAGCAGGCTCCATCCGCGCTGGGGACGCGTGTTGTCTTCGTTGACCTGTTCGAGTTCGGCCTGGACCTCAGCGGAGTTGCCGTAGAGGCGTTGCAATACGGCGCGTGCTTCGGCCTTACGGTTACGCTGCAGCAACCAGCGCGGGCTGTCGGGAAGCGCAAGCACGCCAGCGAGGAAGAACGCGGCGGGAATGGCAATCACGCCCAGCATCCAGCGCCAGTCGGCAATGTACGAAAGCCCGATGTTCGACAGGAACGCGGCCAGAATGCCGACGGTGATCATCAGTTGATACGTGGAGATCATCGCGCCGCGCACGTGTCTCGGCGCCACTTCCGACAGATACAGCGGCGCGGTGAACGACGCCATGCCGACGGCGAGCCCCAGCAGCAAACGGGCGCCAATCAGGTGCATCGGGCTGCCGGCCAGTCCCGACCACAGCGATCCCACGATAAACAGCACAGCGGCCAGCGCCAGCGCATAGCGGCGCCCGAGCCGCCACGACAGCCAGCCGGCGCCCAGCGCGCCGATTGCCGCGCCGACCATCATCGAACTGACGATCCATTCCTGCGAGCGATCGGTCAGTACGAAATGCTTCGCTATGAAAGGTAATGCACCCGAGATCACACCGATGTCGAGGCCGAACAGCAGGCCCGCGAGCGCTGCCATGAGGCAGACGAAGAGTCCATAACGTCTGGATTTCGTCTGGGTGGGGACGGTGCTGCCGGCGAGAGTGCTCATTTGATGTGTCTCCGAGTTGCTTTGTCATACCAATCAAGGTCACGGTTGGGCGCTGTCGCTGCAATCGCCCATCTGTGTCCATGATCGGATATGAGAATTAGCGCTGGGTGAGGGCACATCGGTTCAAGGAAACGTGCATCGGCGAAAAGATTTCGGTCTTTTGCCGTGCTCATTCGAAGCTAATTAACGGAAATTAATCTGCTTCACATCAGCAGCGCATGTGAAGCGGGTTCAACCACTCCCTGTCATGCGCACTGTCTCAGGTGGCGACGCAAACTAGCGGACACCGCCTCTTACACGACAAGGAGCAGATCATGTTTGCACGTCTTTCCCACCTGTTTGGACAAATGGTTTCCGGCCGCGATTGTTCCGCGCATAACGCGTATCTCGCGTCGTCGATGGATCTCGCCGATCTCGAACGCCGCATGCGTCAGGTCGATGAAGACGAGCACGCGTACCGCATGCCGTTTTGCGGTTCGGTAGCGCGCGATCAGAACGGATTCGGCTCGAATCACTGAGGCGCGGACATAGCGCGCAGCGGCGAGTGGATTGCCTGGCTAGGCAAATCCTTCCCGCCGGGTTTTTTCGATGGTTGCGTCGTAGCGCGCGCCCGTGCCGCCTAGCGCGACCGTCGCGCGCTTCGCGCATTCGAGCAACGCGACGAGCGCGTTCGTGATGGTCGAAGCCATGTCGAATCGCGCGCGCGGCCCCGACAACGCAAGCGCGCCCACCAGTTCTCCTGTGGCCCCAAAAACCGGCACGGATACCGACGCCGTTTCAGGATCGCGCTCGCCGTGCGAGACCGCCCACAAGCGTTCGCGCACCTCGTTCCAGCGCGGATCGTCGAGCGTGTCCGTGAACGCCAGCAGCACCTTGCCGGAAGCGCCCTTGTCGATCGGAAAGTCTTCGCCGACGCGTATCGATACCCGCACGGCCCGCGCGGGCTCGACGCGAAACAGCACCATTCTGCGCTCGCCCTGGCGTACGTACAGGGAAGCCGTCTCGCCAAGATCGCGGCTCAGTTGCTGAAGAATCGGCTCGATCACCGGGCCGACCTGGAACGAGCGCTGATAAAGCGCCGCGAGCCGCAGCGGCTGCGGGCCGATTGCGTACTGCCCGTCATTCAGTCTGCGGATAAATCCGCCATGCTCCAGCGCGCCCAGCAGCCGCAGCACCGTGCTCTTGTACAGATCCGTCCGGCGCGACAGTTCGGCGAGCGACAGGCTGTCGTCGGTCGGGCCGAACGCGTTGAGAATCGCAAACGCGCGATCGAGTACCGCGACGCCGCTCGACGCGTCGCTCTGGGCAGCCGGCTCCGAAGGCAAGTCTTCATGCATCCCGGTGGACACTGCGTTTCCTCATCCTTTTTGATATCGAAACGACTGTACCGTTCTGCCACGTAGAACGCAAGCTTCACAAAATCACCTGAATGGCGGGTTTACCCACCTTAAATTCCTTCGATTTCGATCCTATAGTTCCATCTAACAGAACATCATTCTCTCAGATAGAACATCGAAGCCAAGGAGTTCATTTTGGATATTTCCCCGACACCGTCCGTGCGCGTGAGCGAAGTCGGCCCGCGCGACGGACTTCAGAGCATCAAAAGCGTCATGCCGACGGATGCGAAGTGCCGCTGGATTTCCGCGCTCGCCGCCGCGGGATTGAAGGAGATCGAAGTCGGCTCGTTCGTGCCCGCGAGGCTGCTTCCCCAGATGGCCGACATTCGTGAAGTCGTCGCGCATGCGCTGACCATCCCGGGCCTTCATGTCGCCGTG
Source organism: Burkholderia sp. Ac-20365 (assembly GCF_017104715.1). Classification (GTDB taxonomy): domain Bacteria; phylum Pseudomonadota; class Gammaproteobacteria; order Burkholderiales; family Burkholderiaceae; genus Paraburkholderia. The sequence continues at coordinate 206,906 of NZ_JAAGPI010000008.1, read as the reverse complement.
CTTGCACCGAATCTGCGCGGATCGCAGAGCGCCTTCGAAGCGGGCGTGCACAAGCTCACGCTGCCCGTGTCGGTGACCAACGAGCATTCGATGGCGAACATTCGCAAGACGACCGCGCAGATGATCGATGAAGTGCGCGAGATCGTCGCGTTGCGCGACGCGCGCTTTCCCGGCGTGCAGATCGAAGCGGGCGTATCGGTCGCATTCGGCTGCACGATCGCGGGCGCCGTCAGCGACGACCAGACCATGCGCATGTGTCTGGCGATGGCCGAATGCGGTGTCGATGAAGTCGGGCTGTCCGACACGAGCGGCTACGCGAATCCGACGCAGGTGCGCCGCCTGTTCCGGCGCCTGCAGGCCGAACTCGGCGGCAAGGCGGGCGGCGCGCATTTCCACAACACGCGTGGCCAGGGGTTGGCCAATGTCGTCGCCGCGCTCGAAGCCGGCGTGACGACCATCGACGCAAGCCAGGCCGGTCTCGGCGGCTGTCCTTACGCGCCGGGCGCGACGGGCAACATCGTCACGGAAGATCTCGTGTTTCTGCTCGAAGCGATGGGCTACGACACGGGCATCGATATCGATGCGCTGATCGCCGCGCGCGCGATTCTCGCCGAAGCGCTGCCGGGCGAAGCGCAATACGGTCACGTGCAGGACGCGGGTCTGCCGAAGGGTTTCCGCTATGCCGACGGACGTGCGCCGAGCGCGCCGCAACCGGAAGGGTGTCTGTTGGGAGAAGCGCAATGAGCGCGATGCAACCGAATCAATCGCTGCCGTACAGCGGCGTGCGCGTGATCGAAATGACGCACATGGTGATGGGGCCGACGTGCGGCATGGTGCTCGCGGATCTCGGCGCCGAAGTGATCAAGATCGAGCCGATTTCGGGCGACAGCACGCGCACCTTGCGCGGCTCGGGCGCGGGCTTTTTCGGCACGTTCAACCGCAACAAGAAGAGCATTGCCGTCGACGTCAAGGATCCGCGCGGCATCGAGATCGTTCATAAGCTGCTCGCGAATGCCGACATCTTCAGCGAGAACTTCAAGAGCGGTTCGATGGACAAGCTCGGGCTCGGTTTTACAGCGCTGTCGAAGCTCAATCCGCGTCTGATCTACGTGTCGCACAAGGGCTTTCTTCCCGGTCCTTATGACCATCGGACGGCGCTCGATGAAGTCGTGCAGATGATGGGCGGCCTCGCGTACATGACAGGCCCGGAAGGACGGCCGCTGCGTGCGGGCACGAGCGTCAACGACATCATGGGCGGCATGTTCGGCGCGATCGGTGCGATGGCGGCACTCGCGCAGCGCGAGCGCACGGGGCGCGGGCAGGAAGTGCAAAGCGCACTGTTCGAAAACAACGTGTTTCTCGTTGCGCAACACATGATGCAGTACGCGGTGACGGGCAACGCTGCAGCGCCGATGCCGAGCCGTATCTCCGCCTGGGCCGTCTACGACGTGTTTTCCGTCAAGGACGGCGAACAGATATTTCTGGCCGTCGTGTCGGACACGCAATGGGCCCTGTTCTGCGATGCCTTCGGTCTCGCCGATCTGAAGGCGGACGAGCGCATCGCCACCAACAACCAGCGTGTGCAGGCCCGCGACTGGCTGCTGCCGCGTTTGCGTGCGCATATGGAAGCATTCAGCGCAGCCGACATCTCATCGACCTTCGAACGGATCGGCTTGCCCTATGCGCCGATCACGAAGCCGCAGGATCTGTTCGACGATCCGCATCTGCTCGCAACGGGCGGCCTCGCCGACGTGACCTTGCCGCCCGATGCCAGCGGCGCGGGCAAGCCCGTTTCCACGCGAACGGCGCTGCTGCCATTGACGCTCGCCGGTGAACGCCTGCACGTGCGCGCGGCGCCGCCCGCGCTCGGACAGGACACGCAGGCGCTGCTGTCGCAGCTCGGCTATTCCGATGACGAACTCAGGCAACTGGTCGATGCCGGTGTCGTCGGATGTCAGCACCGTGAAGCAGGCGACGCATCGAGTCCATCGGCCAACGAACTGGCCAGCGCCTGACGCACGCCATCACCGCACAAGCAACACGACGCTGAGCCGACACGGTCAGGCTCGGACCATGAGTTGTCTGGAGACGACAATGACATCTATTTCCTCGGGCATGACGGCGGATACGTCCGCCACACTCGAACAGCAGGCAGTCAGAAAAGCCGCGTGGCGTTTCATTCCGCTGCTTGCACTCGCTTATTTCTTCAACTATCTGGATCGCACGAGCGTCGGCTTCGCCGCGCTGACGATGAACCGCGATCTGGGATTGACGGCCACGCAGTTCGGCTGGGGCGCGGGCATCATGTTCGCGGGCTATTGCATCTGCGAGGTGCCGAGCAACCTCGCGCTCTACCGTTTCGGCGCGCGGCGCTGGCTGGCGCGCATCATGATCACGTGGGGCGTGATGGCGGCTGCTACGGCGCTGGCTGTCGGGCCGACCAGCTTTTACGTCATCCGTCTGCTGCTTGGTATCGGTGAAGCCGGGTTCTTTCCGGGTGTCATCTTCTTTCTGGCGGTATGGTTTCCAGCCAGCTACCGCACACGTGTGCTCGCCTGGTTCACCGTGTCGACGCCGCTGTCGTCGCTGGTGGGCGGGCCGTTGTCGTCGTGGCTGCTGCAAATGGATGGCGTGCTCGGTCTCGCGGGCTGGAAATGGATGTTCATCGTCGAAGGTCTGCCCGCGTGTGTGCTCGGCTACCTCGTGTTGAAGATGCTTGCCGACAAGCCCGCCGATGCCGAATGGCTGTCGCGTGAAGAACGCCTCGCGTTGCAGGACGCCTTCGACCGCGAAGGATCGTCCGCGCAAAAGAAGAAGGATTTTCGCGCGTCGCTCAAGGATGTGCGCGTCTATATCCTCGCGATGATTTCGTTCGGCTTCACGATGGGTTCGTATGGCATCGGCATCTGGTTGCCGCAGATGCTGAAAGCGCACGGCATGAGCGTGACGCAAACGGGCTGGGTGTCTGCCGTGCCGTACTTCTTCGCGACGATCGCATTGCTCTGGTGGGCGAAACGCGTCGACGCGCGCGGCGGACATATCGCGAATCTCGCCGCGGGTTTGCTGGTGGGTGCCATCGCGCTCGGCGTCTCGACCTACTTTCATCAACTGTTGCCCGCGATGGTCGGCATCACGCTGGCGCTGATCGGCACGATTGCAGGGCGCACGATTTTCTATACGCTGCCCGCACGATTCCTGTCCGGCCAGGCAGCCGCGGGCGGCCTCGCGCTGATCAATTCGATCGGTGCGCTGGGCGGCTTCGCGGGTCCGTATCTGGTGGGCTATCTGAAGGACAGCTTCGGCACCTACGCGGCGGGGATGTTCGGTCTTGCCATCGTGCTTGGCCTGACGACGTTGCTGACGCTCTCGCTTTATGCGTTCAATCGGGAGCAACCATGACGGCTACGCTGCATTCACTCCGCCGACGCCAGCTGTTGCAGGCAGCCGCTGCATCGCTTGCCATGCCTGCCTTCGCTGCCACACAAGCCTTCGCCAAAGAAGAGACGCGTTCCATGAGTGCGACCAGTAACTATCTGCCCGTTCGAGCCGACTGGCTCGCCTCCGGCACGGAAGCGGCGCTCGAGCCCGACATGCCGGTTATCGACGCCCATCATCATTTCTATGATCGTCCGGGATGGACGTATCTGCTCGACGAGTATCTTCAGGATGCACAGTCGGGCCACAACATCACGGCATCGGTGTTCATGCAGGGGTTGAGTCATTACCGGCAGTCCGGGCCGCAAGACATGCGCCCTGTCGGCGAGACGGAGTACGTGAGCGGCGTGACCGGGCCGCTGCAAACGGGTCGACCGCAGGTTGCGAAGGGCATCGTCGGCTATGCGGACCTGCGTCGCGGCGCAGCCGTGCGCGAAGTGCTCGAAGCGCACTTGCAGGCAGGACAAGGCCGGTTCCGCGGCGTGCGCCATCTGGTCACCTGGGATGCAGACCCGACGCTGGTCAATCCACTTTCAGCGGGTCCACGCGGATTGCTGCTCGATCGCGACTATCGCGCGGGTGTGGCGCAACTCGATGCACTCGGTCTGTCATACGATGCGTGGCTTTTTTTTCCGCAATTACCGGAGCTGTTCGATCTCGCGAAGGCGCATCCCAACATGCCCGTCATCATCAATCATTGCGGCGGTGTGGTGCGTATCGCGAGCTATGAGGACAAGCGCAAGGAAGTATTCGACAGCTGGTCGCGGTCGATGCGCGAACTGGCGCAATTGCCTAACGTGTATGTGAAAGTGGGCGGGCTCGGAATGCGTATCAACGGCTTCGACTTCGAGAAGGGCGAGCGTCCGCCGTCATCGATACAGCTTGCGCAAGCATGGAAGCCATGGATGCAAACGTGCATCGAACTGTTCGGCGCAAAGCGCTGCATGTTCGAAAGCAATTTCCCGGTGGACAAAGGTTCTTATCCGTACGCCAACGGATGGAATGCGTTCAAACGGCTCACTGCGCAGGCGGGTCACGACGAACGCGAAGCATTGTTTAGAGGCACGGTGAGCAACGTGTATCGCCTCGTGTGATTGTGCAACGACGGGCTGCGTATCGCATCTTCTGGCATCAACGAAGCCAGGTTTCTTTTGCTTTGGAACTTGCCATTTGCAGCCCGGTTTTATACAAAGAAAAGTTCACCTCAAGTACTGAATCACCAGACGATTCACACGTCGATTCACACGTCGCTACACGGCACAGCAAATAAGCAACACTCGATGACGTAACGCTAGGCTTCGACATAGTGACGGGCTATGCTGCCGTTCACGATCTTGCCTGTTCGATCCCGCGGAAGAAATGATCCAGTCGGCTCACCCTTTACTGTGGATCGCTAATGAAAAAAATCGTCCTTTCGAGTGCGGCTGGCGCATTGTTTGGTGTCGCCATCTCGCCGGCCGTTGCGCAAAGCTCGGTCACGCTTTACGGCATTGTCGATGAAGCGATCCGCTATCAGACCAATGCCGGTCCCGGTGGCAAGGATCAGGTTTCCATGACGTCCGGTCCGGAAACCCACAGCCGCTGGGGCTTGAAAGGCAGTGAAGATCTGGGCGATGGCTGGTCTGCCGTGTTCCACCTCGAAAACGGCTTTGAAGCATTCGACGGCCAGCTCCATGTACCCGATACACTGTTCAGCCGGCAAGCTTACGTCGGGCTGTCGAACGAAAAGTGGGGCGCGCTGACCTTCGGCCACCAATATGCACCCGCGTACGACACGCTAGGCGATATCTTCGATCCGTTGACGGTAGGCAATTACTGGCAGAACAGCTGGCCGTACAACGGCATCGGCGGCTACCTGGAAATCAACAATGCGGTCAAGTACAAGGGCACCTTCTACAACCTCGCAATCGATGCCGCGTACGGTTTCAGCAATCAGGCGGGCGCGCTCGGCATCGGCTCGATTTACGCGGTGGAACTGACCTACACGCTCGGCCCGGCGATGCTCAACGCCGGCTATCAGCAGGTCTCCGTGCCGACGTCGGCGCTCGGTACCGCGACGGGCACGAGCGTGGGCAGCACGATCAATGGCGCGAAGAATACGTTCCTGCACATCAGCGGCGCGTATCAGGTGACGCACGATATCCGCCTGCTGGCCGGCTGGCTGCACGCGCAGGATCAGACGGGTTTGACCGACAGCAACATGCAGCAATCCGGTTCGCCGAAGCTGCCGGGCGCGAGCCCCAATCGAATCGACGACACGTATTACCTCGGCGCGAACTGGAAAGCGATGCCAGCATTGCTGTTCACGTTTGCCTATTACTACGGGCATGCGCGCAATGCTGAACGGCTTGACGGCTCGCTCGGCGTCGGGGTGAACCAGTCGGCAACCGTGCTCGCCGAATACTCGTTTTCGAGGCAGTCGGAGGTCTACGCGATCACGGACTGGGCGCGCGGCACGGGTGCCTTTTCCGCCGACTATCCGGGCGGCACCGACTCGGCCGGTGTTCCGACCAACACTGTCGGCCGGACCAACCAGCTGGGCGTGGCCATCGGTTTGCGCAAGATGTTCTGAAAACGCGTGCCGGCTTCCGGCACGGAATGCGTGCCGGGGGCGCAAAAAACAGAAACGTCAGTTCGCCAGCGCGAGAATCCGCTTGGGCCGCGCTGCGTCAGTGTCATCGGCTTCATTCACCGACGAAGCAACCGCGTGCTGCGAGCGAAATGCAAGCGCGAATTGCGCGGCCTGCTGCCCGACCATCGCCAGTTGCTCGACCACCTTCGGATCCGAGCACGTATCGGCCGATTCGAAGCGCGTTTCAAGCGTATTGATGCCCGCGCCGAACGGCGTCGGCCAGCCGCGCAACGCGTGCACGATCGAGCGCAGCGACGTCAGCACGGAACCGGCTGCCTGCCATCCATAGGCGGTGACGATGCAGCCGACGGCGCGGCCGTCGAGATACGGGCGCTCGTCGGCGCGCAGTTCTTCGAGTGTGTCGAGTGCGTTCTTCACGAGGCCGGACACGCCGCCGTGATAACCGGGCGTCGCGATGATGAGCGCATCGGCGCTGCGCACGGCTTCGATCAATTCGATCTGTTCGTCGGTGCGTTGCGTGCTTTCGGGCGCGTAGTGCGGCAGGCTGTGCAGGAACGTGCCGCCAAAGAGACGCGTGCGCGCGCCGGCGTGTTCCGCGCCGCGCAGCGCGAAGCCGAGCGCGCGTTCAGTGGACGATGCAGCGCGCGTGGTGCCGCCGATGCCGATCACGAGCGGACGGCGGTTCTGGTCGAAACGGGTCAACTTCAAGCTCCTTGCTGCAGTGGCGGCCGGCCGGATGCATGTGCGACGGATGCGTCTGTTTCCATGCGAACGGCCATTGGACCTGAACCGCCATGTTAGTGACCGATCGTACCAGCGGGAAACGACTTTTTGTTCTAACGATATAACGGCGTAAGGGTTATCGGCTGCGCGCGCCGGCGTGGATTGCTTGTGCAAAAGGCTTCGTTGGCGGGTGGGCGAGGCGGCGCTAACATGAAACCGTCTCCTCCATGAAAACTCCTTGACATGGGATTGGCCCCGGATTCGCAAGAATCCGGGGCTTTTTTTGCTGCTGAAGAAACGGCTGGGGCGTGTCCGCCTGGCTAGTTGGGCAGCTTCACGATCCGCGACGGCCCTTTTGCGTTGTCCTCGGCCGTCAGGTCGCGCGATTCGGGCGACACGCACACGGTGTCGCCGTCGAATGCGTTGCGCCACACGAAGCCGGTTTTGCAGGTGTCGGGGCCATAGTTGCCGCCCGTCGGCGAGCGGTTGTCGCTGGCGGCGCGGTTTTCGGCGAGGATGCGCACTTGCGTGTCGGGCGACACGCACACCTTGTCGCGCGGTTGTGCCTGCCGCCAGACAAAGGGCTTCACGCACGCGCCGCGCTCATGCGCGGCGCGCTGCAAATCCTTCTTCGATACCATCTGGTCGCCGTTCTGATTTCCGGTCGGATTGTTGGCCTGGTTATTGGCCTGGTTATTGGCCTGAATAGTCACCGACGATGCCGGTGCTGCCGGCATGGTTTCCGATGCAAAGGCCGTGTCCGATTTCGGCTCGTGCGTGGGGCCCGACATTTTCAGCACGACGGCGCCCATCAGCGCGACGGCCGCTACTGCGCCGCCGATCGTCCACATGCGCTTGTGGCTGCCGCCGCCTCCGTCCGCATTTGCGTTACGCCGCGAGCGGCCGTTTCCGGCTGGCGCCGCCGGATCTGTCGACTCATCGCCGGCATGCACACGCAGCGCGTTGATCAGCAGCTGCACGTCGCTATCCCAGCGCGCGTGCGTCAGCTCGACGGAATTGCGGTAGGCGAGATCCTTGATATCGGCGGGTAGGTCGGCTTCCTGCGGCATCGTCGCGCCTTGCACCAGCACGGGGATCACTTTCACGCCGCGCTTGAGCGCCGACGACGTTTCGAGCCGCACGAAGTCGTTCGGATTGTCGAGCCGCCGTTTGCCTTCGCGATCCATGACGGTGAGCCAGTTTCTGCCGATCAGCGATAGCAGCACCGCACACTTGTCGATGTTCGTTTCGATCGCACGGCGGAAATCGGCGCCGGGTTCGATCGTCGCGACGTCCATGAACACCATGTGTTCGCCGAAAATTTCGCGCAGCGACTCGAACAGGCGACCCGCCTGGCCTTCCGTATCGTCGCGCCGGTAACTGATGAAGATGGGCCGCATTGAACGATTCCTCCCTCACGGGTTGAACGGCGAGCCTATGCTGCGATTCAAATGCTCTTTCATTAAAGCAGAGCAAACTGCGTCCTGTTAGCGTCATGCTGCGAGCAATGAAGAAGGAATGTGCGCGCGCCAACCGACCGCGCGATCCGAAGCACGTACCCGTGTCATCGTCGCGCATGGCGCGCAATGTCACGCATCACGAGGCGAACACCGATGAAGCCCGACTGCGCCAATCAGGTCGTGCTCTTTTGCGGTCACATGATCGACGCGCGGGATCGTGGCGCCGAGCGGTTTCCTGCGCGGCTCGAAAAGTCCGTCGCGCAGGCGATCGCGCGTGAACTGGACGCGCTCGGTGTGGGCGCGCGCGATATCGGACTGTGCAGCGGCGCGTGCGGCAGCGATCTGCTGTTCGCGAGCGCGGCGCTTGAACGGCAAATGACGCTTCGCATCTATCTGCCGTTCGACGAACGCAGGTTCATCGAGCAATCCGTCGCGCCGGGCGGCGAGCATTGGGTCGCGGTATATCGACGCGTGACTGAAACAACGGGGACCATTCTTGCAGATGATGTAACGGGCGCTTTGCCCGAAGGCGTCGACTCCTTCACGCGCAACAACTGGTTGATGCTGTCGGAGGCTCGGGCAATCCGCGCCAGCGCCTTCCGCCTGTTGTGCGTTTGGGATGGGCAACGCGGCGATGGACCGGGCGGCACATACGATCTCGTGAAAGCCATCGAGGCGCTGCATGGCGAAGTGCGCAGAATCGACACCAACGAACTGCTCCGTGCAGCGGGCATGTGAGCGACGGAATCAGCATCGACATAAATCGCCTTCTGTTCGGCACCACGCAGTGCGCACAAACTCGTCTTGGCATTGCAGTGTGCTTTGCTATCCTCATTGATGCCTGGACGAACCGGCCAATCTCTCAGGCGCACATCTATTGGCGTACACGCGCCTGATTGACCGCGCTTTGATTGCGCATGTCCGGAGTTCCCCCATGAGTGCATTCGACACGTTGCTTGCGCAGACCATCTCGTCTGCCGAACTGGTTTCCGACACGGATCTGAACGAAGAGCGCAAGGAGTACGACGACGCGAACCCAACGGTTTTGCCCGTGCGCCGCGCTGCGTTGCCGCCGATCTCCGACAAGGCGATCGAGCTGATCATCACCTTCGAAGTCACCAGCGAAGCGACCTACAACCGGCTCTACGTGCACCCTGTGTGGCCGCAAGGGCAGTCGGGCTGCACGATCGGTCTCGGCTACGACCTGGGCTACGTGAACGCGCAGCGCATGAGCGCCGACTGGAGCGCAGCGCAACTCGCGCCCGCCGACGTCGCCTTGCTGCAGGGCGTGTGCGGTCTGAAGGGCGCGGCAGCGCAACAGGCGTTGCCGCGCGTGAAGTCGGCGAGCGTGCCGTTCGCGGGCGCGAACATGGTGTTCCGGCAGGTCACGCTGCAACGCACGATCGCGCAAACCATCGCTGCGCTGCCGAAAGCGGATCAGCTCAAGCCGGATTGCCTTGGCGCGCTGGTGTCGCTGGTCTATAACCGCGGTCCTTCGTTCGGCGCGCAGGGCGACCGTTACACCGAAATGCGCGCGATCGCCGCCGACGTCGCCAATGGCAATCTCGCCGATATCCCGACGCAGTTCCGATCGATGAAACGCCTGTGGGCCAACCAGCCGAACCTGCAAGGTCTCGTGCGACGGCGCGAACTGGAAGCGCTATTGTTCGAAGAAGGGCTGGGCTGATTCGTTCATTAGCTGAACCCCCATCGGCGCGTCTGGTCGAGCGCCTCGCCCGACGGAGTGAAGCGTGCAAAGCATCGAAACGACCGTGCCGCCCGAAGTGCTTGCCGGACTTCCGCAGCAGCCGCAAACGGAACCCACGGCAGGCAATGCGGACGACGCGTGCGACGCGAAGCCGCTCAAGGTCAGCGTCGTCAACGGCAACCTGCAGTTCGTGCAGGAAGCGCTGCTGCTCGGCCACTATCGCGATGCGTCGCTGACGGGCGTCGAGCGCGTGGTCGACGATCTGATCGGCGGCGCGCTCAGCACGTCGATACGCCTCGGGCGTTATCCGCAACTGATCGGCACGCAGCAGGTGTTCGTCAACGCGGGCTTCCGTTCGCCGCATCCGTTCCGGCTGCCGCGTCCCGCCGGTCTGATCGTGGTCGGGCTCGGCAGCGAAGGGCAGTTGCGTGCGAGCGATCTGGTCACGACCGTGCGGCTCGGCGTGATCGCGTGGTCGCAGCGGCTCGCAGAAAACGCGCCGCAGGGCGCGGCACCGTTCGTGCTCGCGGCGACGCTGATCGGCAGCGGCGGCTCGGGCATCGCGGCCGGGCAGGCGGCGCGGCTGGTTGCCGAGGGCGTGCGCGATGCGAACCTGCGCCTCGCGCGCACCGACTGGCCGTGCGTCGGTCATCTGCGGCTGATCGAGCTGTACATGGACCGTTCGACGGAAGCGTGGCGCTCGCTCAAGCTACTGGAGCAGACGAGCCCCGACTGCTACGACATCGACGGCGCGGTGAGCGAGGGCACGGGCGGCCTGAAACGGCCGCTCGACAGCAGCTATCGCGGCGCGGACTACGACCTGATCAGCGCCGTCACGCAGATCGACGCAACGGGCGAGACCAACATCGTCTATACGCTCGACACCCGCCGCGCACGCACCGAGGTTCGCGCGACGGCGACGCAAGGGCGGCTGCTGGCGCAACTCGTGAAGGCGGCATCGAGCGCGGACAACGACGACGCGAACATCGGCCAGGTGCTCTATCAGCTGATCGTGCCGCGCGAAATGCGGCCGTTTCTCGCGGGCGGCTCCGAGATGCAGATCGAAGTGGACAGCGGCACGGCGGGCATTCCGTGGGAGATGCTCGACACCGCTGCGAACGCGCCGCAGCGCAACGTCGACTCGCCGCGTCCGTGGGCGATACGCGCGAAGCTGCTGCGCAAGCTGCGTATCGGCGATTTCCGGCATCGCGTCGACGATGCGAGTCGCGAGGCGCAGATACTCGTGATCGGCGAGCCGTATGTGAACGATCCGCACTATCCCGCGCTGCCGGGCGCGCGCCAGGAAGCCGACGCGGTCGCGCAGATGCTGATCGGCGGCAACGGTGCGGCGAGCGTGACGCGGCTGGTCGCGCGTTCGGACGGCGAGCGCGGCCCCGACGCGCGCACGATCGTCAGCACGCTGCTCGAGCACGACTGGCGCGTGCTGCACATCTCGGGTCACGGCGAGCCGCCCGCCGACGACACCACGCCCATCAACGCGGGCGACGACCGCTTGCGCGGCGTGGTGCTGTCGGACGGCATCTATCTCGGGCCGCGCGAGATCGGCATGCTGCAGCGCACGCCCGAACTCGTGTTCGTCAACTGCTGCTATCTGGCCGCGCGCAGCGGCGATCAATTGCTGAAGGACGCCAGTCAGCCCGCGTACGACCGGCCGCGTTATGCCGCGAACGTCGCCCAGGCGCTGATCCGTATCGGCGTGAAGTGCGTGATCGCGGCAGGCTGGGCCGTCGACGACGATCCCGCGCAGAAATTCGCCACCACGTTCTACGCGAGGCTGCTGGATGGCGAGCGCTTTCTCGATGCCGTGGCCGCCGCGCGCGATGCCGCGTGGCTGTGCGGCGGCAACACGTGGGCCGCGTACCAGTGCTACGGCGACGCCAACTGGACGCTGGAGGCAGCGGCAGGCAGCACGAGCGGGCGCGAGCGTGCGCCGGAAGAGCGCTATGCGGGCATTGCGTCGCCCGTTTCGCTGATGCTCGCGCTCGAAGAACTCGAAACCAATGCGCGCTTCGAGGCAACGGGCTCGACGCAGCGGCTGCAATATCTCGACGACCGGTTTGGCCGGCGCTGGGGCGCGCAGGGCGACGTCGCCGAAGCGTACGGCCGCGCGTGGTCGGCATGGAAGGACGACGACAAGGCTGTCGCGTGGCTCCAGCAGGCGGTCAGTCTCGGCGATGGCCGCACGACCTTTGCCGCCACCGATCAGCTCGCGAACCTGCAAGGCAAGATCGCGTGGACCGCACTGAAGGCGAAGGCGGTGCAGCCGGGCGGCGCGTCGGCGGCGGATATCGACGGCGCGCGCGGCGAGATCGAAGCCAGCCTGCGCCTGCTGCAATCGTTGCTGGCCGTGCGGCGCACGGTCGAGCGCCTGAGCATCTGCGCGGCGGCGTACAAGCGCATCGCGCTCGTCGAGCGGCTCGCATGCAACGCCGATGCGGAATCCACCGCGATCGGCACGATGCTCGCGCTGTATCGTGAAGCCGAGCAGCTCGGCGACGCGCAGGGCAGCGCGGCGACCTTCTATCCGCTCATCAACCGGCTCGCGGCCGAACTGATGCTCGGCATGGGTGCGGACAGCATCAGCGGGTTCGACGCGGATTCCGTTGCGCGATTGAGGCGCATGCTCGAACAGCAGGCGCACGACGATCCCGACTTCTGGAACATCTCGGCGGGCACCGAGTTGCGCATCTATGAGAGCCTTGCGGCGAAGCAGCTCGACACGAACCTGGGCGCGATTCGCGCGAATTTCGACGACTTGCACACGCGCGTGCCGTCTCGAAGCAACTGGAGTTCCGTGCTCGATCAGTGCGATTTCGTGCTGCACCGGTACGTGACTCAGGCCTCCGCCAGCGATGCGGAGAAGGCAGCTGTCGCGCAGTTGCTGGACATGCTCGGCAAATGGGTGGACTGACGCGGCGCTGAATGAATTGTCGCAAACCCGGCCGCGCGTCAGGCGCCGCGCGGCCGGGTGCTGACGTCACGACAGATCGGGCAGCGCGCTCAGATAGCTGCTCGTGAAGGCCGCCACTTTCTGTTGCAGCGTGCCTTGCACGGAATCGAGCACGGACAGGTTGATTCTGGCCGTCGTCGAAAAGCGTTTCAGGTTGGCCTCGTTGCTTTTCACCTTGACGAACAGCACTTGCGTGACGGTCATGCTCGCGGCCAGCGAGAACGCCATCAGCGATACCGTGAGGTCGCCGTTGTCGTCCGGCTCCGCGAGCGCGATCTGGAAGCTGGCGGTATTCGCACGGCGGCTTTCGCGATTGAAGAGGGTGATCCACGGCGTGGACGTATCCATCGACTGCAGCGCCTTGAGGGTTGCCTGGATCAGCGGCGCGGCGGCGACGGCGCCCGGGCCGAGCAGCACGGCGGCGACGGCCATGATTGCCTCGTGCACATCGAGACCCGCTTCGCCAGAGACGTAGTCGGTCATCTCGCAGGTTTCGACCAGCCAGCCGAGATTCGCGAGCACGCTGCCGTAGCCGTGATACCAGTTTTGTGTATCGTCGGGCGAGATGCCTTTGTGCTTGAGGATCAGTTGCGCGAGCAACAGCGAGTCCGCGACAGCCTGGCGACGCGGGGCGGGAATGCCCGCCTTGAACGACACGACGCCCGAGCCGGCGACGATCGCCTGGTCTTTGGCGGCGTCGAAGTCGGGCGGGGGATTGGCCGTATCGGTTTCGGCGCCACGGCGGCGCTGCACGGTGGGCAATTCGGCGTCGGTCACGAACGCGGCCGCTTGCGCGGCGGTTGGAGTGGACATGATGAGACTCCCGTGGGCAATGAGATCAGTCGGGCGATGGGGCGGGCGTGGGGTGATTGGGGTCGTGGCACGGTTGCGTCGGCAGGGACGCGGATGGGCCTCGACTGGGTGTGCCTGTGTGCGGCACGTTCACTCAGGGTAGGTCAAGCGTTGCGGTTGGGAGGGGGTTTTTGTTTGAAGCGTTCGGGAGAGCACATTTGGTTTTTTTGTCTTGCGACGCTTGGGGTGGTGTTTTTGGTTTTTTGTGCTGGCATCCGCGTTATGTTTTGCCTGGTTCACGCGTTGCCCCTGTGCGGGGCGGCACTTACTTTCTTTGCCGCCGCAAAGAAAGTAAGCAAAGAAAGCGGGCTAACACCGCCAATTCTTGACCACCGCCTGAGGGCCCCCAACAGTTCCTCCACCTCACATGGCAACCGCTCCGGTTGATGCCCGTTGCCAACGCTTTGAACCGGTGCCTCACCCGCTTCAATCACCCGTAGTGCCGCCAGCGGCAGCGAATGGTTACGGCCGCCCAGGTGGCAAACTGTGTGTAGGTCGTAGTGCTCCACACCTCATCGTTCTTACGACACCGACCGTGTTTTTCAGTCCGGAGTGGAGCGCATGCGCCGCGAAATCCGACACACAGTTTGCCGCTATAGGACGTGTCCAATTCGACAACGCGTGCCGTGACGCGGGAGCATGAAGTGGGTGAGGCGCCTGTTCAAAGCGTTGGCATTGGGCAGTGAATGGCAGAACGCCGTGTGAAGCGGAGGAACTGTTGGGGGCCCTCAGGCGGAAACAGGAATTAGCGGTGTTCAGCGGCTTTCTTTTGCCTACTTTTCTTTGCCGCGGCAAAGAAAAGTAGGTGCTGCCCCGCACAGGGGCGACGCGTGAAGGGGTAAGTCATATCGCGGATGCCAGCGAAAACCTGGGCAAACCGAATCAAGGCTTACGCCGCGCCGGCCCCTCGCGGATGCCAGCGAAAACCCAAAAAAAACCAAAACCAGGCGTCGCAGACAACAACAACACCAACCCCAACCCCAACCCCAACCCCAACCCCAACCCCAACTGATTCACATTTGTTATCACCCCATCCAACACTCGAATTGTTCCCGAATCGGTCATCGATTTATATTGCGCACATGGAGCGCCGCATTCATCCCGCGGCAACGATAACGAAAAAACGCGCGAAGGCAACACCGCGCATGAGACGCACAGGAGCGCAGCGATGAACAAAATCGATCTGGAGGGCCGCGTGGTCGTCATTACAGGCGGCGCGCGGGGTATCGGCTACGCGGTCGCGCAGCGCGCCTTGAACTCAGGCGCATCCGTCTCGCTCTGGGACGTGGACGCCGAGCGGCTGGAGCGCAGCCAGCGCGAACTCAGCGAACTCGGCAAAGTCTCGGCGATCACCGTCGATCAAACCCGCGAATCCGAAATCAACGATGCCGTCAGCAAGACACTCGCCACACACGGCGCGATCGACGTGCTGATCAATTGCGCAGGCATCACGGGCGGCAATGGCACGACCTGGGAACTCGATCCCGAAGTGTGGCGCCGGGTCATCGACGTCAACCTGATCGGCCCATATCTGGCATGCCGCGCAGTCGTGCCGCAGATGCTCAAGCAAGGCTATGGACGCATCGTCAATATCGCTTCCGTAGCAGGTAAAGAGGGCAATCCGAACGCGTCGCACTACAGCGCGTCGAAAGCCGGGCTGATCGGCCTCACCAAATCGCTCGGCAAGGAACTGGCGACGAAAAACATCCTCGTCAACGCCGTCACGCCCGCCGCCGCAAAAACCGAAATCTTCGATTCGATGAAGCAGGAACACATCGATTACATGCTCTCCAAAATCCCCATGAACCGCTTCCTGCTGCCCGATGAGGCGGCGTCGCTGATCCTGTGGCTGGCATCGGAAGACTGTGCGTTCAGCACGGGTTCCGTGTTCGATCTGTCGGGCGGCCGCGCGACTTACTGATCAGTCGCGCCATCACGAACACAAAAAGGCGGCACACGCATGCCGCCCGCGCCTTCGCACGAAGGCCAAACGGAGACAAGATGAACGGGACTTCATCCGATACCCTCGACGGCATCGTCAGTCAGGTCATGCGGCGGCTATTGCCGTTCCTGCTGCTGATGTACGTGCTCGCGTTTCTCGACCGCGCGAATATCGGCTTTGCGCAAAAGGCTTTGCAGCACGATACGGGTATTTCGAATGCCGCGTTCGCGTTCGGTGCCGGCGTGTTCTTCATCGGCTATGCGCTCTTCGAAGTGCCGAGCAACCTGCTGCTGCATCGGGTCGGCGCGCGCCTGTGGATGTGCCGGATCATGGTCACATGGGGCCTCGTGTCGGCGGCGATGAGCCTCGCGCACACGGCCACGGCGTTCTATACGCTGCGCTTCCTGCTCGGTGTCGCCGAGGCGGGCTTTTTCCCCGGCGTGATCTATTACCTGACGCGCTGGTTTCCGCAATCGGCGCGGGCGCGCGCCGTTGGCGTGTTCTATTTCGGCGCGCCGCTCGCGTTCATGTTCGGCAGTCCGCTGTCGGGCTTGCTGCTCGATCTGCATGGCGCATTTGGCCTTGCCGGCTGGCAGTGGCTGTTTCTGATCGAAGGCGGACTGGCGTCGGTGGTCGGCGTGTGGGCGTTCTTCTATCTCGACGATCGGCCCGAAGACGCGCGCTGGCTCACGCCGCAGGCGCGCAAGACACTGAGCGCCGCGCTCGACGACGATGCGCGTGCCGCGTCCGCACACGGCCCGCGCAACATTCTCGCGGCGCTGGTCGACAAACGCGTGCTGCTGCTGTCGGCGATCTATCTGCTGATCCAGATGAGCGTGTACGGCGTGATCTTTTATCTGCCGCAGCAGGTCGCGGCGCTGATGGGCGAGTCGGTTGGCCTGAAGGTCGGGCTGGTCGCCGCCGTACCGTGGATCTGCGCGCTCGCGCTGACCTGGTTCGTGCCGCGCCGCGCCGACGCGACGGGCACGCACCGGCGCTGGGCCGTCGTGCTGCTGGTGCTCGCGGGCTGCGGGATCGGCGCATCGGGTCTCGCGCATAGTCCGCTCGTCGCCTTGCTCGCGCTGTGTTGCGCGGCAAGCGGCTTTATCGCCGCGCAGCCGCTGTTCTGGACTTTCCCGACGCGGTTGCTCACGGGCGCGGCAGCGGCAGGCGGTATCGCGCTGATCAACTCGCTTGGCAGCCTCGGCGGTTTCATCGCGCCGACGCTGCGCACGAGTGCCGAGCATGCGTTCCAGTCCACTTCGGCGGGTCTGCTGCTGCTGGGCGTGGCAAGCCTGCTGGCGGCGCTGCTGATCGGCACGCTGGTGCGACGCGATACCGCGCGCGACACGCCCGCATTCCCGCAACCCATTCATCGCGCCCGCTGACACGCGCGGCGCGCGCAACCCACGAACGGAGCTCTAGAACATGGCGATGCCCACTATCCGGCACGTGCGTGCCTTCGTCGTCCGCGGCGGCGGCGCGGACTATCACGATCAGGCCGACGGACACTGGATCGACGACCACATCTCGACGCCGATGGCGCGTTACCCCGAGTACCGGCAAAGCCGGCAATCGTTCGGCATCAACGTGCTGGGGACGCTGGTCGTCGAAATCGAGGCGAGCGACGGCACCGTCGGCTTCGCGGTGACGACGGGCGGCGAGATCGGCGCGTTCATCGTCGAGAAACATCTGGCGCGTTTTCTGGAAGGACAACTCGTCACCGACATCGAGAAGATGTGGGATCAGATGTACTTCTCGACGCTTTACTACGGACGCAAGGGCGTGGTGCTCAACACGATTTCCGGCGTCGATCTCGCACTGTGGGACCTGCTCGCAAAGGTGCGCAAGGAGCCCGTGTATCAACTATTGGGCGGTCCGGTACGCGACGAGCTTCAGTTCTATGCGACGGGTGCGCGGCCCGACCTTGCGAAGCAGATGGGTTTTATCGGCGGCAAGCTGCCGTTGCAGCACAATCCGGCCGAGGGTGAGGAAGGGCTGAAGAAGAACATCGAGAAGCTTGCGGAGATGCGCAGCCGCGTCGGCGACGACTTCTGGCTGATGTACGACTGCTGGATGAGTCTCGATGTTATGTATGCAACGAAGCTCGCGAAGGCCGCGCACGAGTATGGGCTGAAGTGGATCGAAGAAGCCTTGTCGCCCGACGACTATTGGGGATACGCCGAACTGCGCCGCAACGTGCCGCGGGGCATGATGGTATCGACGGGCGAGCACGAGGCGACGCGCTGGGGCTTCAGGATGCTGCTCGAAATGGAGTGCTGCGATCTGATCCAGCCGGACGTGGGCTGGTGTGGGGGCATCACCGAACTGATCAAGATATCGGCGCTTGCCGACGCGCACAATGTGCTGGTGGTGCCGCATGGGTCGTCGGTGTACAGCTATCACTTCGTCGTCACGCGTCACAACTCGCCGTTCGCGGAGTTTCTGATGATGGCGCCGAAGGCCGACCAGGTCGTGCCGATGTTCACGCCGCTGCTGCTCGATGAGCCGGTGCCCGTTAATGGGCGCATGAAGGTGCCCGATACGCCGGGCTTCGGTGTTCGGCTGAACCCGGAGTGCAAGCTCGAGCGGCCATATCAACATTGAACATAGCGACGCTTCGATAAGGAGAAGCAAGTGCTGCTGAAAGACAAGGCGGTAATCGTGACGGGCGGCTCGCGCGGCATCGGACGCGCGATTGCCATCGCGTGCGCGAAAGAGGGCGCCGATGTGGCGATCAACTACTGGGGCGACAACGATGCTTCTTATAACCGGCGTTCCGCCGTCGAAGAAGTGGTTGGAGAGATCGAGTCGTTGGGACGTCGGGTGATTGCCGTCGAGGGCAACGTAGCCGCGCGGGAAACGGGTAGTGAGCTTGTGCGCCGCACGGTCGAGGCGTTCGGCAAGGTCGATGTACTTGCAAGCAATGCGGGCATTTGCCCGTTTCATGCGTTTCTCGACATGCCGGCCGATGTTCTCGAGACGACAGTCGCTGTCAATCTGAACGGGGCGTTTTTTGTCACGCAGGCTGCGGCGCAGCAGATGAAGGCTCAGGGCACGGGTGGCGCGATCGTTGCGACGAGTTCTATTAGTGCCCTTGTGGGCGGTGGGATGCAGACGCATTACACGCCTACCAAGGCGGGTGTGCATTCATTGATGCAGTCATGCGCTATTGCGCTTGGGCCTTATGGGATTCGGTGTAACTCTGTGATGCCTGGCACTATTGCCACAGACTTAAATGCCGAAGACCTCGGCGATGAGGCCAAGAAGGCTTACTTCGAGAAGCGGATTCCGTTGGGGCGGCTGGGGCAGCCTGAGGATGTGGCTGACTGTGTTGTGTTTCTGGCTTCCGAGCGGGCTCGGTATGTTACTGGCGCCGCCTTGTTGGTGGATGGTGGGTTGTTTGTGAATCTGCAGTAGTTTTTTGTCTTGGCGACGCTTGGGTGGTTTGCTTTTGTTTTCGCTGGCATCCGCGTTTTGTTATCGGTTCTTCACGCGTCGCCCCTGTGCGGGGCGGCACCTACTTTTCTTTGCCGCGGCAAAGAAAAGTAGGCAAAAGAAAGCCGCTGAACACCGCTTGTTCTTGACGTTTGCCCGCGGGCCCCCGACGGCCCCGTCCTGTTCGTGGCATCTCCCTTCTCGATGCCCGCTGCCAACGCTCTTGCTGAGCGCCTCACCCGCTTCACACTCCCGCGTCGCCACACGCGCGATCAAATCGCTCCCGTTCTATAGCGGCAAACTGTGTGTAGGCTTTCGCGGCATATGCGCTTCACTCCGGACTGAAAAACACGGTCGGTGTCGTAAGAACGATGAGGTGTGAAGCACTACGACCTACACACAGTTTGCCACCTGGGCGGCGCAAACCATTAGCTGCCGCCGGTGGCGCAACGGGTGATTGAAGTGGGTGAGGCGCTCAGTAAGAGCGTTGGCAACGGGTGGTGAAGAGCAGGTTGCCGTTTGAAGCGGAGGAACTGTTGGGGGCCCTCAGGCGGAGGTCAAGAACGGGCGGTGTTAGCCCGCTTTCTTTGCTTACTTTCTTTGCGGCGGCAAAGAAAGTAAGTGCCGCCCCGCACAGGGGCGACGCGTGAACAAGGCAAAACAAAACGCGGATGCCAGCGACAACCCAAGCAAACCACACAAAGCGTCGCAAGACAAAACAAAAACCCCTAACCAGCAACAACCAAAGAATCAACCCCAGCAATCCGCTGCGAATGCAACCGCAAAAGCTCAACAAACCGCTGCGCAGGCTCAGCAAGAGCCTCTCCTTTGCGGGTAAGAATGCCAAACCCGGCAAGGCTCTTGCCAATCTCCACAGGCAGCGCCGTAAGAAGCCGCCCGCGCACATGATCGCGAACCACCGACTCAGGCAACATCGCGACAGCATCATAATTTTCAAGCAACTGCAACGTAGCAAATATGGAAGCGCACTCGGTGAGATTAGCCGGCGTCCCCAACCCAGCTCGCGCCAGCTCTTCCTCAAACAACACACGAGCCGGACTCGTAATCGGCTGCGCCACCCAGGGCCACTCCATCAACTCGCGCAGCGAAACGGAAGACCGCCCAGCCAGCGGATGCACGGCCCGCACAACCAGAACAAGTGTCTCCCGCGCCAGAGGCTCGAAACTGAACACATTGTGCTGCAAGGGATCCGTCAAGCGCCCAAGCGCCAGATCCACTTCGCGGCGATGCAGCAATTGCACGACCTGATCGCTCGTCTCGCCGAGAATGCATACATGTAACAACGGCCGTTCAGTCTTGAGCGCAGCCACAGCCATTGCGAGCAGATCGGGCGCGGCGCCCATGATCGCGCCAACCGTGAGTTGCCCATGCCCGCCCTTGCGCTTCGCATCAAGGTCTTCGGCAAAACGCGTCAGATCGGCAAGCGCTCGCCGCGCATAGGCGAGTGTGACAACGCCAAGCGGTGTCGGCTGCATACCGCGTGCGTTGCGCTCGAATAGCAGAAACCCTAATGCTTCTTCAATATCGCCAAGCATGCGGCTCGCGCTGGGCTGCGCGACGTTGATGGCATCGGCGGCCTGGTGGACGTTGCGCGCGTCGTCGAGCGCGACCAGCAGCGCAAGATGCTTGAACTTGAGCCGGTTGACGAGGGCAATGCTGGCAGCGTTCTGGCTCATGAGCGGATGGCGGTGCGATTCGGTTTGAGTATCGCCCAATCCCAACAACGGATTGAGATGCTATCGACGCCCGAATTATAGTCGCATCAAGACGCTTCCTTAGAGAGCGGCAAGAACAAGTGATCGAAGACACTGGAGACAAGCCCGGCATGGAGACAATCGCTTTCCGGATGGTCCTGAACCCCGGCATGCGCGACGAGTACGAGCGCCGGCATCGCGAGATCTGGCCGGAACTGGTCGATGCACTGCACAACGCAGGCGTGCGCGATTACCGGATCTTTCTCGACGAAACCACGCACCATCTGTTCGCGATACTGACGCGCAGCGTCGATCATTCGATGGAGCGTCTGCCCGAGCTCGCCGTGATGCGCAAATGGTGGGATTACATGGCCGACATCATGCAGACGGCGCCCGACCATACGCCGTTTCAGCAGGCGCTCGTTCCAGTATTTGAACTGCAGCATCCCTTCCACTGATTCGCGAACGCTCGCGGCGCACGCGCGCCGGCGACGAAGGACGCGCCATGAAAGTTGTCGACCCGCACATGCATCTGTGGGATCTGAAGACGCATCACTACCCGTGGCTCGCCAATCCTGGCGTGTCGTTTGTCGGCGATGCACGCGCGCTCAAGCACGACTATCTGATCGCCGATCTGCTCGAGGACGCAGGCGATATCGAACTGCTCAAGTGCGTGCACGTGGAGGCGAATCACGATCCGAAAGATCCCGTCGAAGAAACGCGCTGGCTGCAATCGGTTGCCGACACACAAGGCTCGCGGTCGATGCCCAACGGTATCGTCGCAGCTGTCGATTTCTCCGCCGATAACGCGGCCGAAGTACTCGAACGACACGCGGCATTCGCCAACACGCGCGGCGTGCGGCAAATCCTCAACGTACATCACGACAAGCTATACGACTATGGCGCGCGTCACTTCATGCGCGAAGCGACATGGCGTGAGAACTTCAGCTTGCTGCGCAAGCACGGCATGTCGTTCGACATGCAGCTTTATCCGTCGCAGATGGAAGAAGCGGCTGCGCTTGCCACGCAGCATCACGACATGCAATTCATCGTCAATCACACAGGCATGTTCGTCGACCGCAATAGCGTGGCGGGCTATCGCGCATGGCGCGAAGGGATGAAGACGCTCGCGCAATGCCCGAACGTCGCAGTGAAGATCAGTGGACTTGCGATGTTCGATCACCAATGGACCGTCGAAAGCCTGCGGCCCTATGTGCTCGAAACGATCGATACGTTTGGCGTCGAGCGCGCGATGTTCGCATCGAATTTTCCGGTAGACAGGCAGTTCGGCTCGTATGCCGACTTGTGGCGTGCGTATGCGTCGATCGTCGGCGCAGCGAGCGATACGGAGAAAGACGCGCTTTTCGTGCGCAACGCGGAACGTTTCTACCGGATCTAAAGGGGTATCTGAAGCGGCATCTGAAGCAACCTCGAATAACGCGCCGTCGCAGCATGAAGGAGAACAGGGTGGAGCAACACACTGAAACCGTGCCCAGGCTGGAACTGCGGCACGCAAGCAAAACATTCGGGCGCGTGCGTGCGCTCTCGGACGGCGAACTCGCGCTGTGGCCGGGCGAAGTGCATGCGCTGCTCGGCGAGAACGGCGCGGGCAAATCGACGCTCGTGAAGATCCTCGCGGGCGTGCATCAACCCGATACAGGCGAGTTGCGCATCGACGGGGTGGAACGCCGCTTTGCGACGCCCGCCGAAGCGCGCGATGCGGGCCTCGCGGTCATCTATCAGGAACCAACGCTGTTCTTCGATCTGTCGATTGCCGAGAACATCTTCATGGGACGGCAACCTGTCGATCGCTTCGGCCGCATCCAGCACGATGCGATGCGCCAGGAAGTCGATGGCCTGCTGGCGTCGCTCGGTGTCGATCTGCGCGCGGATCGTCTCGTGCGCGGGCTCTCGATTGCCGATCAGCAGGTGATCGAGATCGCGAAGGCGCTGTCGCTGAACGCGAACGTGCTCATCATGGACGAGCCGACTGCGGCGCTGTCGCTGCCCGAAGTCGAGCGGCTCTTCACGATCGTGCGCAAGCTGCGCGAGCGCGATGTCGCGATCCTCTTCATCACGCACCGGCTCGATGAAGTGTTTGCACTGACGCAGCACGTCACGATCATGCGCGACGGCGCGAAGGTGTTCGACGCGCCGACCTCGGAAATGACGACGGAATCCGTCGTCGCGAAGATGGTGGGCCGCGATCTGGAAACGTTCTATCCGAAGGCCGATGTGAAGCCCGGCGATGTGCGTCTGTCGGTGCGCAACCTGACGCGCATCGGTGTGTTCAAGGACGTCTCGTTCGACGTGCGCGCGGGCGAGATCGTCGCGCTCGCGGGTCTGGTCGGCGCGGGCCGCAGCGAAGTGGCGCGTGCGATCTTCGGCATCGATCCGATCGATTCGGGCGAAGTGCATATCGCGGGCAAGCGGCTCGCAACCGGTAATCCCGCTGTCGCCGTGCGTGCGGGCCTTGCGCTGGTGCCCGAAGATCGCCGCCAGCAAGGGCTGGCGCTCGAATTGAGCATCGCGCGCAATGCGTCGATGACGGTGCTCGGGCGTCTGGTGCGCCACGGTCTCATCTCGTCACGCAGCGAAACACAACTCGCGACACGCTGGGGCACGCGGCTTCGGCTGAAAGCAAGCGATCCGTCCGCACCCGTCGGCACGTTGTCAGGCGGCAACCAGCAGAAAGTCGTGCTCGGAAAATGGCTTGCAACAGGCCCGAAAGTGCTGATCATCGATGAACCGACTCGCGGCATCGACGTCGGCGCGAAAGCGGAAGTGTACGGCGCGCTCAGCGAACTCGTGCAGGAGGGCATGGCCGTGCTGATGATTTCGAGCGAACTGCCCGAAGTGCTCGGCATGGCGGACCGCGTGCTCGTGATGCACGAAGGCCGTATCAGCGCGGACATTTCACGCGCCGACGCGAGCGAGGAGCGCATCATGAGTGCGGCACTCGGGCAATCGGCGGCACTACTGGGGCGCGCAGCATGATCCGGCATTCGACACATCCACACGCGGCATCGATCGAGCATCCGCCGCTGCAGCGCACGCGTTCAGGGCCGGGCGGTATCGTTGGCACGATTGCGAAAAGCCGCGAAACGACACTTTTCGTCGTGCTGATCCTGCTGATACTCGGCACGTCGCTCGCAAGGCCGCAGTTCCTGAATCTGCAGAATCTGCGCGACGTGCTGCTCAACGTGTCGATCATCAGCTTGCTGACGGCGGGCATGACGGTAGTGATCCTGATGCGTCATATCGATCTGTCCGTCGGCTCGACGGTCGGCATCAGCGCGTATGCCGTCGGCAGTCTGTACGTCGCGTTTCCTCATATGCCCGTGCTGGTGGCGCTGGTTGCGGGCGTCGCGATCGGGCTCATAGCAGGCGGTATCAATGCGTTGCTGATCGCGGTTGGGCGCGTGCCGTCGCTGGTGGCGACGCTCTCTACGCTTTACATCTTCCGCGGCGCCGACTACGCGTGGGTGCACGGCGGACAGATCAACGCGACAAGTCTCCCCGAGGCGTATTCGCGTCTCGCGACAGGCGTCGTGTTCGGCATTCCGACGCTCGCACTGATCGCTGCCGTGGTGCTGTTCGCACTGTCGTTCTATCTGAAGCATTTCCGTGCGGGCCGTGAGCATTACGCGATCGGCTCGAACCCCGAGGCGGCGCGCCTTGCGGGCGTCAACGTCGAGCGGCGCGTGATGTCGGGCTTTTTATTGTCGGGCGCAATTGCGGGTTTTGCGGGCGCGTTGTGGCTGGCGCGTTTCGGCACCGTCGATGCGAGCACCGCCAAGGGCATCGAACTGCAGGTCGTGGCGGCGGCCGTGGTCGGCAGTGTCGCGATCACGGGCGGCGTCGGCACGATACTCGGCGCGACGCTCGGTGCGCTGGTGCTAGGCGTGATCAGCATCGCGCTCGTCGTGCTGCACGTGTCGCCGTTCTGGGAGCAGGCCATCGAAGGCGCGTTGATCGTCGCGGCCATTGCGGCCGACACGCTGCTCGCACGCTCCGTCGCCAAACGCATGATGAGGAAACGCGATCATGGCTAAACCCGATTCCGCGCTGCTCACGCGCAAGCGCGAAACGCCGCTGCGCTGGGAAACCTTGCTGGTTGTCGTGCTGGTTCTGTCGCTCGTGCTGGGGCGCGTGCTGTCGCCCGTGTTTCTAACGGGCGCCAATATCAGCAACGTGCTCGCCGATCTGACGGAGATCGCGCTGATGGCGTTGCCGATGACGTTGATCATCGTCGCGGCGGAGATCGATCTGTCCGTGGCGTCGGTGCTGGGCGCATCGAGCGCGCTGATGGGCGTGCTCTGGCACATGGGTCTGCCGATGCCCGTCTTGATCGTGCTGGTGCTGCTGTTCGGCATGATTGCCGGCCTCTTCAACGGGCTCGTGATCGTGAAGCTGAATCTGCCGTCGCTCGCGGTGACGATCGGCACGCTCGCGCTGTTTCGCGGGCTCTCGTATGTGCTGCTCGGCGATCAGGCCGTCGCGGATTTTCCGGCAGGCTACACGGCCTTCGGCATGGACACGCTGTTCGGCACCTTCATTCCGTTGCCGTTCGTGATCGTCATCGTGTGTGCGGTGCTGTTCACCGTGCTGTTGCAGGCGACGGCGTTCGGCCGCAGCCTCTATGCGATCGGCGCGAATTCGACGGCGGCCGCGTTCTCGGGCATCGAGGTCGCGAAAGTGCGGCTGCGTCTGTTCGTGCTGTCCGGGTTCATGAGCGCGCTGGCGGGCATCGTCTACACGCTGCGTTTTACGAGCGCGCGTGGCGACAACGGCGAGGGCTTCGAACTGTCGGTGATTGCGGCGGTGCTGTTCGGCGGCGTGAGTATTTTCGGCGGACGCGGATCGATGGTCGGCGTGCTGCTGTCGCTGCTGATCATCGGCGTGCTGAAGAACGCGTTGACGCTTGACGACGTCTCCAGCGAAACGCTGACCATCGTCACGGGCGCGCTGCTGCTGGCATCCGTGCTGATTCCGAATCTCGTCGCGCGCTGGCGTGCAATGCGCGACCGCAAGCTGATCGCCGCTCAAACGCTGACGAAACCGACAACGTCATAACGCCGTATGTAAAGTCGTTCAATCCAACCGGACGCCAACAGTCCGATCCACCACCAGGAGACAACAGATGAACAAACCACTGCGTCACGCGGGAGCGATGATGCTCTGCGCGGCCTTGCTGGGCGTGAGCGTCGCCGCGTCCGCAGCCGGCCTCAAGCCGGATCTGAAAATCGCTTTCGTGCCGAAGCAGATCAACAACCCGTACGAAGTGATCGCCGATGACGGCGGCATGGCGGCAATCAAGGAGTTCAAGGGGCAGGGCAAGGTGGTGGGGCCGTCGGACGCGGGCGCGTCGTCGCAGGTGTCGTACATCAACACGCTGACGACGCAGCGACAGGACGCGATCGTCATTGCCGCGAATGACGCCAACGCGCTCGTGCCGTATCTGAAGAAGGCGATGTCGCAAGGCATCAAGGTCGTGACGTTCGATTCCGATACGGCGCCCGAAGGCCGCCAGCTGTTCGTGAACCAGGCGAACGCGGAAAGCATTGGCCGCGGACAGATCCAGCTCGTGTCGAAACTGATGGGCGGCGAGGGCGAATTCGCGATTCTCTCCGCGACGCCAAATGCGACGAACCAGAACACATGGATCAAGTGGATGCAGGAGGAATTGAAGAAGCCCGAGTATTCGAAGATGAAGCTCGTGAAGATCGCGTACGGCAATGACGATGACCAGAAGTCGTTCGTCGAGACGCAAGGTCTGCTGCAGGCGTACCCGAACCTGAAGGCGATCGTTGCGCCAACATCCGTCGGCATCGCGGCTGCGGCGCGCTATATCTCGACATCGTCGAGCAAGGGCAAGGTTGCCGTCACGGGCCTCGGCACGCCGAACCAGATGCGCGCGTTCGTGAAGAACGGCACGGTGAAGGCGTTCCAGTTGTGGGATCCGGGTCAACTGGGTTATCTCGCCGCATATGCAGCGGCGAGTCTCGCGTCGGGTTCGATCACGGGCAAGGAGGGTGAATCGTTCGACGCAGGCAAGCTCGGCAAGCGCACGATCGGTGCGCAAGGCGAGATCATTCTCGGACCGCCGACCACGTTCGACGCGAGCAATATCGACAATTTCAACTTCTGACGCGCTTCGCATTCTCCAAAGAAAAAGCCGCTCGCATTACGCGAGCGGCTTTCTTTTGTGTGCTTCGCTGAATCGTGCAGCTTGCGTCAGATCAAGCCGTTTTCCTGTGAGTACTTGACGAGATCCGCATTCGTTCGCAGATTCAGCTTCTTCATGGCGCTGCTCTTCTGCGTCGCGATCGTCGAGATAGACCGGTTGGTCTGCCGCGCAATTTCAGTCAGCGAAGTACCTGTTGCGAACAGCCGGATCACTTCCAGTTCTTTTCTTGTCAGGATGGGCCCGTAGTCTTCGTGTTCGTCGCCGCCTCGTCGGCGCTGAAGCCGCGCGCGAATTCTGGCAGAGAAATGCGGTTGGCCATAGCGTGTGACAGCAAGCGCGGCTGCGCGAAATTCCTCGATGCCTTCGCTTTTGTCGACGATTCCTGCAACGCCGGAGCGCGACAGACGCACCAATGCTTCGTCGTTATTGAGCATGGTGAAAACGAGCACGGGAATATGCGGATGCTGCTTGCGTAAGCGGCCAATCAGCGCAAATCCGTCGATTTCGTTCTGCGCGCTACCCATCGTGAAGTCCGTGATGATGAGATCCCATTTGCCCTGCTGCAACAGCGCAAGCAACTCGTTGCCAGACCTGGCGGCAGCGTCGGCCTTGAAGCCAGGGATGCTGTTCAACGCATTGATCACGGCATGCCGGATAACCGGATGATCATCTGCAATGGCAATCCGAAAGTCGCGAATCACATTCATGGTGAGAAGACTGGACAACTTCTACAGAACGGACAATGCGCGTCGGAAAAGGGATGACGCGATGAACGCCAATTCTGATCTATGCAGAGAGCGTGTCCTGCGTTGCGAAAGAAGCGTTATAGGATCGCGTAAGGATAACGAACGGAAAGAGGATTGACTCGCTTTTTGATGCGAGCAGATACGACTTTCGAAGAAATCCGACATTGCATGCTGGCGAATAGCGATTGCCTGCAATACGGCTTGTCAAAAAGGTACAAAACGGCGCATTAAAACGCGTGCTGGATGCATCTCGTGTAAAGAACTGTTAAGAATGCGAGCGACGGAAGGAGAGGCGTCAACGCTTTGCGAGGCGATGCGTTTAGAGCGATGACCCAATCAGGTCGACGGCCATTGCGCCGTCAAGTCATCAACACAGGTTTAAGGATTCAAGCAATGAACAAGCACATCATCGCCGCTGCTCTGGCCGGTCTGTTCTCGATCGCCGCCTTCGCGCAGGCATCGGCTCCCGAAGCAACGGATGCAGCCCCGGCCGCAGCATCGGCACCGGCTGCGAAGCATCATGCGAAGAAGCACCACGCAAAGAAGAAACACGCACACAAGAAGGCAGCGCCCGCAAAGGCGGCTTCCGACGAAGCAGCATCGGCTGCCGAGTAATTAGCGGTTCACGCTGATGTCGAAAGAGGAAGTGCGGACTCCGAGTCCGGCTTCCTCTTTTTTTGTCAGATGCCAGTCGTGCGCTGGTGCTGGAATGGACCGAGCGAAGCCGCGAAACGCTGCGCACACTCGAGGCCGAATGCAGTTGGACGCATGCCGCGATCGTGCGCGACATCGAAGCCCATGCGCCACGCAGCGATACGTTTTCCATAGCAGGTCAACGCGTCGAGCGATTGCATCACGAATACGATGGAAGGCAGGATGCGTTCGTAAAGCGTTTGGGCTTTCGTTTCGTCGCCTTCGATAAACGCGTGATAGATCGCCGCTTGCCAGTCGAACGAATCGTGCGCGACGATCAGTCCCGCGCAGCCTGCGCGCAGATTGTCGATCAACTCCTGGCCGCCGCGTCCGTTGAATACGGGTAAAGCACTGCGTTGCTCGCGCAGCCGTTCTATCGTCGCCCGAATGATCGTGGCCGGCCCTTCGCCCTTTAGCCATTGAAATTGCCCGCACTGCGCGGCCAGCGCGACGAGCGATTGAACTGACAGGCCGACACCCAGATATTCCGGTGCGTTCTGAATGCCGACAGGCACGCGCACGCGCTGCATGACATTCGCGAAAAAATCGAAATAGAACGATTCGGGCCGGTCGCGGACAGAAGGCGGCTGAAGAATCAGCGATGACGCGCCGCGATCCACAGCATAGTGTGCCAATGCATGCTGCGTATCTGGCGTATCGCCCGTCACGGTGACGGCAAACGGCACGCGTCCGGCGATATGCGCGCCTGTCCATTCGATGAAGCGATGCTTCTCATCGAGCGACAGCCGGTTCACTTCCGTTGCGAGGCCGAGAATCACGATACCGCTTGCGCCTGCCGCGATCGTCATGTCGATCTGCGTATGTATCGCGCCCCGGTCTAATGCGTTGTTCGCATCGAAGTACGCATAGAGCACGGGCCACATGCCGCGTGGTGAGAAGGGCGAGGGTTGCGCCATGATCGTCAGTGCGAATCGCGCGGTACGGGTGCGCCGCTCGCGCCTACGAGGAAGTCGAGATCCGCGCCCTGATCGGCCTGCAACACATGCTCGACGTACAGCCGGTAATAACCGCGCGCGGGCAATTCGGGTGCGCGCCATGTGGCGCGGCGGCGTTCCAGTTCTTCATCGGTTACGTCCAGATGCAGGCGTCGCGCGGAGACGTCGAGTTCGATCATGTCGCCCGTCTGCACGAGCGCAAGCGGTCCGCCTGCCGCTGCTTCAGGCGACACATGCAGCACGACGGCGCCGTACGCCGTGCCGCTCATGCGGCCATCGGAGATGCGGACCATGTCGGTGATACCTTTTTGCAGGACCGTTTTCGGCAGCGGCATGTTGCCGACTTCAGCGAAGCCCGGATAGCCCTTCGGCCCGGCGCCCTTGAGCACCATCACGCAATGCTCGTCGATATCGAGTGATTCGTCGTCCACTTTTGCATGCAGTTCTTCTACGTTTTCGAACACCACGGCGCGGCCGCGGTGCTTCAGCAGCGAAGCCGTTGCCGCTGACGGCTTGATCACCGCGCCATTGGGCGCGAGATTGCCGCGCAGCACCGCAATGCCCGCTTGCGGCTTGAACGGCTCGGCAAACGTGGTGATGACTTTCTGATCGTAGTTGGGCGCATCGCAGACGTTGTCCCAGATGCTTTTGCCATTGACGGTCAACGCATCGCGATGCAACAGTCCTTGCTCGCCCAGTTGCCGCAATACGGCGGGCAAGCCGCCTGCGTAGTAGAAATCTTCCATCAGGTACTCGCCCGATGGCTGCAGGTTCACGAGACACGGCACGTTCGAGCCGAGTTCCCAGTCGTCGAGCGAGAGATCGACGCCGATGCGCCGTGCCAGCGCAATCAGATGCACGACGGCATTTGTCGATCCGCCGATTGCAGCGTTCGTGCGTATCGCGTTCTCGAAGGCCTCGCGCGTGAGGATTCTGTCCATCGTCACGTCGTCGCGAACCATGTCGACGATGCGTCGTCCCGCGAGATGCGCCAGCACCTGACGGCGTGCGTCGACGGCGGGAATCGCCGCGTTGTGCGGCAAGCCGATGCCGAGCGATTCGACCATCGAAGCCATCGTCGATGCCGTGCCCATCGTCATGCAATGGCCGCGCGAGCGGTTCATGCACGATTCGGCATCGATGAATTCCTGCTGCGTCATCGTGCCCGCGCGCACTTCCTCCGACATCTGCCACACGCCCGTGCCCGAGCCGATCGTGCGTCCGCGAAAGCGGCCATTGAGCATTGGCCCGCCCGATACGGCCAGCGCGGGCAGATTGCACGACGCGGCGCCCATCAGCAGCGCGGGCGTGGTCTTGTCGCAACCGACCAGCAGGATCACGCCATCGAGCGGATTGCCGCGTATCGACTCTTCGACATCCATCGAAGCAAGGTTGCGAAACAGCATGGCCGTTGGCCGCAGATTCGATTCGCCTAGCGACATCACGGGGAATTCGAGCGGCAGGCCGCCTGCTTCGCGCACGCCGCGTTTCACGTACTCGGCGAGTTCGCGGAAATGCGCGTTGCACGGCGTCAGTTCCGACCACGTATTACAGATGCCGATCACCGGTCGGCCGTCGAATTCGTCGTGCGGAATGCCCTGGTTTTTCATCCACGAACGATGGATGAAGCCGTCCTTGTCGTTACGGCCGAACCAGCTTTGCGAGCGGAGTTTGCGCATGGAGTCTCCTGTGCGTGCTTCGTTTTTCGTACGTCGTTTCAAAGCAGCTTAGCCCATTCATCGCGCGAGATGGGGCTCGCGCAATGGCATGCGACGATCGACGGCCGATATCGTTGCAGCGCAACAGAACACAGCCTGTGCGAACCCCGGAAAGCGTCGCCGACAGAGGCTCTGCGCGGGTCGGCGGGGATTGTGCAGCGTATGCATCCTCATTGGACGCAGACCATCCAATAAGCGACACGCGCAGCGCTGCATCACGCACTGCAGCATCGTCGCCAACCCTTGCTGGACAAGGGTTGCACGTATCCACTAACGCCCGTTCGTTTTTGCCCGTGTCGCATTTCCTCAAGCGTCTGTCGCAATTAGTCGGCTAGGCGGGGTTTTTTCTGGCAACTATGTAGTCACACATGTGCAGGCCGGCGCCTGCACCACGAGGAGATGGACTCAATGAAATCCCCAAAGGTCGTGGTCGAAGGTTTATGTAAGGTTTTCGGGCCTAACCCGAAAGTGGCGCAGGACATGCTCTCGCGAGGCGCGTCGAAAGACGAGGTATTCGCCAAAACGGGGCATGTGGTGGGCGTCCACAATGTCTCCTTCGACGTACAGGAAGGCGAGATTTTCGTGCTGATGGGCCTGTCGGGTTCCGGCAAGTCCACGCTGATCCGTCTCATCAACCGGCTCGTCGAACCGACGGCCGGCAAGGTCATCATCGATGGCCGCGATGTCGCTGCCATCAAGCGTTCGGAACTGACGTCGTTGCGCCGCACCGACATGAGCATGGTGTTCCAGTCGTTCGCGCTGATGCCGCAACGCTCGGTGCTGTCGAACGCGGCGTTCGGTCTCGAAGTGGCGGGCGTGGGGCGCAAGGAGCGCGAGAAGCGCGCGCTCGCAGTGCTCGAGCAGGTCGGTCTCGCCACCTTCGCGGGTAAGCTGCCTTCGGAGCTGTCGGGCGGCATGCAGCAGCGCGTGGGTCTGGCGCGCGCGCTGGCCGTGAACCCGTCGCTGATGATCATGGACGAAGCGTTCTCCGCGCTCGATCCGCTCAAGCGCAAGGAAATGCAGAACGTGCTGCTGGAACTGCAGAAGAACCAGCAACGCACGATCCTGTTCGTGTCCCACGATCTGGAAGAGGCGCTGCGTATCGGCACGCGCATCGCGATCATGGAAGGCGGACGCGTGGTGCAGATCGGTACGCCGCAGGACATCATCGCGAACCCGGCTGACGACTATGTTCGCGCGTTCTTCGAAGGCGTCGATACGAGCCGCTATCTGACAGCAGGCGATCTGATGCAGGCGAACGGCGTGCCGCTCGTGCGCAATCTGGATCAGTCGAGCGTCGCCGAGTCGTTGAATGGCAGCGCCGAATACGCGTTCGTGCTCGATGCCGAGCGTCGTATTCGCGGCTTCGTGACGCGCGATGCGATCGGCAGTGCTTCTCCGTCGCTCAAGAAAGTCGAATGCATTTCGCGCGGTGCGCCGCTCGAACACGTCGTATCGCGCGTCTGCGCGAGCGCGACGGCTCTGCCCGTCGTCGACGACGAAGACCGCTATTGCGGTTCCGTCGATCAGGCTGCGGTTCTAAAGGTCATTACACGCAACAGAGGTGCAGCCCATGTCTGAGATGATTCCACTCGGCCGTTGGGTCGACCAGGGCGTCCATTATCTGCTCGATCATGACGCCAGCACGTTCGATTCGATCGGCAAGGCAATCGAGAGCTTCGCCGCGATGATCGAACATGGCCTGCAGGCCATTCCGATGTGGGCGTTGATGGCGTTCTTCATCGCAATCGGTTTGTGGCGGGTGGGTTGGCGCTTTGCGATTTTCGCTACCGCTTCGCTATTGCTGATCTACGCAACCGGCTTCTGGGACCAGACGGTCATCACGCTCGGCCTCACACTGTCGTCGACATTGATCAGCCTCGTGTTCGGCATTCCGCTCGGCATCTGGGCCGCGAAGAACAAGCATGTGCAGATGATCGTACGGCCGATTCTCGACCTGATGCAGACGATGCCCGCCTTCGTCTATCTGATTCCCGCTGCGATGCTGTTCGGCCTTGGCCGCGTGCCGGGCATTCTGTCGACGGTGATCTTCGCGATGCCGCCCGCTGTGCGTCTGACGAGCCTCGGTATCAAGCACGTGAACCGCGAAATCGTCGAAGCCGGGCAGGCCTTTGGTTGCACGCCGTGGCAGCTGCTGTACAAGGTGCAATTCCCGAATGCGTTGCCGTCGATCATGCAGGGCGTGAACCAGACCATCATGATGGCGCTGTCGATGGTGATCATTGCGTCGATGGTGGGTGCGGGCGGCCTCGGTAACGATGTGCTCGCGAGTATCCAGCGGCTCGATATCGGACTCGGTTTCGAAAGCGGTCTTTCTGTGGTGTTGCTCGCGATCATTCTGGACCGTATCACCGAGAGCTTTGGCCGTTCGCCGGGTACCGCTACCGCACCGCGCTTTGCCGGTCTGCGCAACGTGATGCGTGTGCGCCGCGAGCAACCGGCTGTCGCGCAAAGCTAACTCTCTGTCGTATTCGATCAAGCGCTGAATTTCTGGCGCGACTGCAATAGAACCAATAGTGGTCGTCCCGCGAAAGCCTTCGGGCTTTTGCGGTGGCCAAACACATTCTTCTTTGTGCCTCACGGAGCGCGACGTGACGTCTACCCGGGCTGAAGCGCCGTTGTCGAATCTTGCGCATGTGGGTTTTCTGACTTTACCCAGTTTTTCGATGATCGCGTTCACGAGCGCGGTCGAAGTGCTGCGCATGGCGAACTATGTATCTCGCGCACAGCACTATCGCTGGTCGGTGATCACGCCGGATGGCGTGCCCGTGCGGGCGAGCAATGGCTTGACGGTCAAGCCGACGCGCACGCTCGAAGAGGCGGGCATGCCGGATGTGCTGATCGTGTGCGGCGGCACGCAGATACGCAATGCCGTCGATACGAACGTGAAGACGCTGCTTGCCGATGCCGCCTCGCAAGGCGTGCCGCTGGGCGGCATCTGCACGGGCGCGTATGCGTTGATGGCGGCGGGATTGCTCGACGGTTATCGCTGCTCGGTGCACTGGGAGGATCTGTCGGCGTTGCACAAGGAGTATCCGCATGTGCAATTCGCCGACGAACTGTTCGTGATCGACCGCGATCGCCTGACGTGTACGGGCGGCACGGCGCCGCTCGACCTGATGCTCGATCTTGTTGGCTCGCGCTTCGGGCAGAACGTTGCCGCGCAGGTATCCGAGCAGTTCATTCTCGAGCGCATTCG
Organism: Burkholderia sp. Ac-20365; assembly: GCF_017104715.1. Lineage (GTDB taxonomy): Bacteria > Pseudomonadota > Gammaproteobacteria > Burkholderiales > Burkholderiaceae > Paraburkholderia. The sequence goes on along the minus strand of NZ_JAAGPI010000008.1, from coordinate 172,546 downwards.
CAGCGCGAGCGATCAGCAGCCGATTCCCGTCGATGCACGCGTCGGTTTCTCGCGTGCCGAACTGATCGAAGTGGTGCGGCTGATGGAGGCGAACATCGAAGAGCCGTTGTCGCTCGAAGAACTCGCGCGGCTCGTGCAATTGTCGCAACGCCATTTGCAGCGGATGTTCAAGGTGTATCTGAGCGTATCGCCGACGCATTACTACCTGTCGTTGCGATTGCGTCGCGCGCGCGATCTGTTGCGCACGACGGACGCATCGATCGCGCGGGTGACAGCCGTATGCGGTTTTCATTCGCCGTGTCATTTCAGCAAGGCTTATCGCGCGCAGTTCGGCCATGCGCCGAGCGTCGAGCGCCGCCAGGCGGCTTAGGCAGTCGAACCGGACGTACGCGTCCGGGCCAGAATTATTCCGAGGAGAATCTGATGAAACGCAAGCTGATGATGGCGGCCGCGCTATGCGCGACGGCTGCCGCGACCGCGCACGCCGCCGACCCTGCCGTATGCCGCAACGTCCGTTTCGCCGATGTCGGCTGGACCGACATTGCTGCGACGACGGGCCTCGCATCGACGATCTTTCAGGGTCTTGGCTACAACCCGACGAAGACGATTGCATCTGTGCCGATCACGTTTGCGGGCATCAAGAGCAAGCAGATCGACGTGTTTCTCGGCTATTGGGCGCCGACGATGGACCCGATCATCCAGCCGTTCGTGAAGTCGGGGACGATTAAAGTACTGGCGACGCCGAATCTGACGGGTGCGAAGTACACGCTTGCTGTGCCGGATTATGTGTATGCCGGAGGCCTGAAGAACTTTAGCGACATTGCGAAGTTTGCCGACAAGCTGGATGGAAAGATCTATGGCATCGAGCCCGGCAATGATGGCAATGCGTTGATCAAGAAGATGATCGACGGCAATCAGTTCGGGCTGGGTAAGTTCAAGCTCGTCGAGTCGAGCGAGGCGGGCATGCTGGTCGAAGTGAATCGCGCGGTTCGGGAGAAGAAGTGGATTGTGTTTCTCGGCTGGGAGCCGCATCCCATGAATGTGCAGATGAAGATTGATTATCTTGCCGGCGGGGATGATGTTTTTGGGCCTAATTATGGTGAGGCCAAAGTGTTTACCGCTACGCCGCCTGATTATGCTGCTCGTTGTCCGAATGCAGCCAAGCTTGTTTCTAATCTGCAGTTCACGACGGCGATTGAGAATCATGTGATGGTGCCGATCATGAATAAGGAAGACGCGAATAAGGCCGCGCTGGCGTGGTTGAAGGCTAATCCGCAGGCGCTGGATAAGTGGCTATCGGGTGTGCAGACTATTGATGGCAAAGACGGCTTGCCGGCCGTTAAGGCTTATATTGCTGCGCACTGAAGTTTTGGTTTTGCTTTTGTCTTGGCGACGCCTGGGTGGTTTGCTTCTGTTTTCGCTGGCATCCGCGATTCGACTTACCCCTTCACGCGTCGCCCCTGTGCGGGGCAGCACCTACTTTTCTTTGCCGCGGCAAAGAAAAGTAGGCAAAAGAAAGCCGCTCACACCGCCAATTCTTGACGGTTTCCCACGGGCCCCCAACGGCCCCGTCCTGTTTCCGACATCGCTCTTCTCGATGCCCGCTGCCAATGCTTCGAATTGGCTCATCACCCGCTTCACGCTCCCGCGTCGTCACATGCACGATCGCATCGCCCACGTTCTATAGCGGCAAACTGTGTGTCGGATTTCGCGGCTTATGCGTTCCACTCCGGACTGAAAAGCACGAGCGGTGTCGTAAGAGCGCCGCGGTGTGAAGCATTACGACCTACACACAGTTTGCCACCTGGGCGGCGCAAATTACTCGCTGCCGCTGGCCGCGCTATGGGTGATTGAAGTGGGTGAGGCGCTCATTCAATGCGTTGGTAACGGGCAACGACTCGATGTGATGCCGTTTGAAGCGTAAGAACGGTTGGGGGCCCTCAGGCGATGGTCAAGAACGGGTGGTGTTAGCCCGCTTTCTTTGCTTACTTTCTTTGCGGCGGCAAAGAAAGTAAGTGCCGCCCCGCACAGGGGCAACACTAATAAACCAATAACATCGCGCGGATGCCAGCAACAACACAAGCAAACCACTCAACGCGTCGCGAAGACGAAACCCCTAAGCCCGAATCGAAAACCCTTGCAAGTAATCCAACCCAGCATCGCCACTCCACCTCTTGCCATCGATCAACAAGGAAGACGGCACATCAGCATGGACAGCCACCCCAACATTAGCGGCCGCACGGCAATAAACCTCTACCTGATTAACCTCACCAGCGATCCGTGAAAAGTCATCACGCCAGGCAGTCATCCCCCACCGCGCATACTGCATAAAAAACCAGACCCCTTCCGCCGGATGCGGATAATTCACAGCACCGTCTTCAAAGAACCGCACAGGCCGCCTCTTGTCATCGCACCCGGCAGCAACGAGCCGCGGAGCAACAAGATCAGCAGACACACCAACAAACTCACTAGCCGCGAGCCTGCGAGCAATCTCCACCCGATGCACATCATCATCAAGCCATCGGCACGCTTCCAGCATGGTCTGAACGAGCGCGAGTGCAGTATTCGGATACCGCGTGACAAAATCGCGCCTGCTCGCCAGCACTTTCTCCGGATGATCGGGCCACACCTCGCTTGAATAAGCCGCCGTTCGTCCCACGCCGCGCTCCTGCGCCACCGCATTCCACGGCTCGCCAACACACAAGCCATCGAGCCGGTCCTGCGCAAGCGCGTCGACCATCTGCGGCGGCGGAATCACCACGCTCTCGATATCGCGCAACGGATGCACACCCTGCGACGCGAGCCAGTAATACAGCCACATCGCATGCGTGCCCGTCGGGAAGGTCTGCGCGAAAACCGGCTTGCGCCCCAGCGTCGCGAGCGCGGCAGGCAGCGTCTTGTGTTCGTCGAGCGCGGCGGCGAGCCGGTTCGATACTGTGATCGCCTGACCGTTGCGGTTCAGCACCATCAGCACGGCCATGTCCGTTTGCGGACCGCCGAGGCCGAGCTGCACGCCGTAGACGAGGCCGTAAAGCGAATGCGCGGCATCGAGATCGCCCGATATCAGCTTGTCGCGTATCGCAGCCCACGACGGCTGCTTCAGCAGTTCGATCGTGAGGCCATGCGCATGGCCGAATTCGAGCAGCTTTGCGGCGACGAGCGGCGCGGCATCGCTGAGCGCGACAAAACCCAGCCGCAGGTGCGTCTTCTCCAGCTTGCCGGATTCGTCGGGGGAAGGGGTGTGGACAGTTGAGTTCATGAGCAGCGCTTCAATCTGGCAAGTCGGCTGCGGCGACGATCTGGCGCGCAACTTCGGCGAGCTTCACGCCCTGGTTCATCGCGCGCTTGCGCATCGTCGCGTAGGCGGCGTGTTCGGTCATCTTTTGCGAATCCATCAACATGCGCTTCGCGCGGTCGATCAGCTTGCGCTCGGCAAGCTCGTTCTCGGCCTGGGCGAGCCGCTCGCGCAATTGCGATTCCTGCGCGAAGCGCGCGAGCGCCACTTCAAGAATTGGCGCGAGCCGCTCCGTCGCGAGTCCTTCGACGAGATAGGCGGTCACGCCCGCGCCCACGGCGTCGCGTATCAACTGCTGGTTCGCGTCGTTGCTGAACATCAGCACCGGGCGCGGCGCTGTCGCGTTCATCACGGCAAGCTGTTCGAGCGTGTCGCGCGAAGGCGACTCGGTGTCGATGATGATCACGTCGGGCCGCTGACTTTCGACAGCCCGATGCAGCGCCTGCGGCGAAGCCGTGGCGGCGAGCATGTCATAGCCGAGCCGGGCGAGCGTGTCGCGCAACTCGCCAATCGGCTTGTCAGTATCGGTTACGAGCAAAACACGCAGCATGGATTGCCCGGCATGGAGTATTGGGGGTTACGCAGCTTCATTCGTCGGATTGCGGGTTCTGCAATTCGCTTTGCGGCAAGTGACGGTGGCGGTTGCCCGTGGCCGTGATCGTGCAGAAAGCGGCAGATACTCTGCAACTTATGTGCCATCCGTCGCGACGGCCATCAAGTTGCTGCGCAAAGCCGGAAGTGGGTATGAGCGCGTCTCGCCGCTGCACCGTGGCAGTGCGTTCCCCCGTATGTTGCACCTGTTTGGCGCGGCAATGTAGGTGAGCGCGTGAGCCCTGCGGCGACTGCAGGCTAGCTCACAAAGCGCGTTATCTGGAGCCGAGCCAGCGTGCGTAACTGCGCGGCGAAAACACGAAGGTCAGCGCGATCATCGCCGCGATGCAAGCCGCGAGCATGATCCACGCAGCCGTGAAGCCGCCCGTCAGATCGCGCAGGCGTCCCGCCACGATCGGCGAGATCGCCGCGACGATGAAGCCGACGCCTTGCACGAACGCCACGAGTTTTCCTGCGATGCGGTGATCGTCGGCATGATCGAGCGCCGTCACGAGTGTCAGCGAGAACGTGCCGCCAAGCCCCGCGCCCGCAATGGCGACCCACGCGAGCGGCAGCGTGTCCGGCAACGCGAGCAGTCCGACGATCCCGATGAGTTGCGCGCTCAGTCCCGCCACGAGCCACGGCCGGCGGTCGCGGAACGACGCCGCCGCAAGTGGCAGCAGCAGCGCGGACGCTGCCTGGAAGACGGTCATCGCCGCGAGCAGCGAGCCGCTGTGCGCGACGCTTGCGCCGCGCTGCTGATAGTACGCAGGCAACCATGCGACCAGCGTCGTGTAGCCGCCGTTGACGAGGCCGAAGTGCAGACCGAGCGCCCACGCGCGGCGCTTGCGCCACATCGCGACGCGCGACGCATGCGGCAGATGCGTGGCGGCATGCGCAGCGGCGTGTCCGTTGTCCGTCGACGCGAATCGCTGTAACGCCAACCAGCACGCGCAGGCGAGGGCGGCAGGCACGGCCCACATCGCGAGTCCCGCATGCCATGACCCCGTTGTCTGCGCGACGTAAGGACTGAGGCTCGCGCCCAGGCCGCCGCCGCCCATGATCGACGCGGAGAATAGGCCCATTGCAAGCGGCACGCGCGAGTGGAAACGCTGTTTCATCACGCCGGGCAGCAGCGCCTGAATCACCGCGACGCCGATGCCCGCCACGAGCGCCGTAACCAGCAATGCCGTGCCACTCGACGCGCCAAGACGCGCGCTGCACGCGACGGCAATCGCGAGCAGACCCAGCGCGACGCCGCGGGTCTCGCCGACCACGCGCGTGAGCAGCCCCGCGCCGAACGCGCCGAACCCCATCGCGACGACGGGCAGGCTGGTCAGCAGCGACGCGCCCGAAAAGCTCAGCCCGGTAGCTGCACGGATCGTCGCCATCAACGGACTGACGGACGTCAGCAGCGGCCGCAGATTGACGCCGATTGCGACGACCACCGCGAGCCAGAGCACGTCCCGCCACGATAAGGCCGATGTTCTCGGGCGTTGCGCAATGCGGGGAGTGTCGATGCCGGGCGTCTGGTTCACGGGTGTTCCTGCGGGTGAGTCGAAATCTTTGGTTAACCATAGTAACGTAAAATGGTTAACCATTAGATTCGAATCTGCTATCGCCGGTATTCGCGCGGATGTTTTCGGCGCACATGCGGATGAGGCGGCGCGCCGCTAAAATACGGCCGCCAGCCGCATCCTTCTCACTCGCACAACATGGCCACTCGCCCGAACACCCCGCCCGCCACCGACGACGACAACGTCGAGGACCGCATCTACGCATCGATCACGCTTGCGTTGCTCGAAGGCCGCCTGCGACCGGGCGCGCAGCTCGTCGAACGCGATCTCGCGGCCGCGTTCGGCTGCACGCGCGGTGCGCTGCGCAAGGTGCTCGCGAGGCTCGGGTTCGAGGGCAAACTGGTGCTGGAGGCCAATCGCGGCGCGTTCGTGCCGTCGCCGTCGGAAGAGGACGTGCGTCAGGTCTATCGCGCGCGGCAGATCGTCGAGGCAGGGATCATGACTGCGCTATGCGGCGCGCTGTCGGCGCAGGACAAGCGCGTGCTGAAGGCACACGTCGCCAGCGAAAAGAAGGCACTGAAGGAAGGCCGCCTCGATGAACAGGTGCGGCTCGCAGGGCACTTTCATGTGCTGCTGACCGAGATTGCGGGCAGCGCGGAGTTGCAGGGCTTCGTCGCGCAACTGGTCGCGAAGACGGAGCTGTACAAGGCGCTTTACGATCCGTCGAAGGGCACGACCTGCGCCGCCGACGAACACGCGCAACTCATCGACGCGCTCGACACAGGCGACCTGAACGCCGCGCTCGAAGCGATGCGCGCGCATCTGGCGGAACTGGAAGAGCGTGTCGTGACGCGCATGCAGACGAGCGCGAGCGACGATATGGGGATGGTGTTTCGAGGGTGAATCTGGAAGGTGAGTCGCGCGGCATGCGTTGCACATGCCGCATCTTCTTGCGATCGACAACGGCGTTGCGCGTCGTCGATTTATTCGCAGCATCCCGCCCGACTCACGGCGAGACACATGGCTGAGCAGCTACATAAGCGGCTACGTTAGCGGCGGCGCATCGGCGCGCCAGTACGCGGACCGCTGCTGCGTTCGTCCTTGTGACGGAAGTTGATGCGTCCCTTGGTCAGATCGTAGACCGACAGTTCGAGCGTGACGCGGTCGCCCGCGAGGATACGGATGTGATTCTTGCGCATGCGGCCCGATGCATACGCGCCTACCACGACGCCGTTATCCAGCGTGACGCGATAGCGGCTGTCGGGCAGTACTTCGTCGACGATACCGTCTAGTTCAAGCAGTTCTTCTTTCGCCATGCACTACTCCTGGTCGATGAGGGAAGGGTGCCGCGCGCGGCGCGCAGCCAGTCTTGCGCGGCAGAGCGAACGCTGCCGCGGCGATGCGTGTGAAGCTGTGATGCGCGCCTCGCGGCGCACACGATCAAAGATCGGTGACGCTTTGTCCGTCGACGCGGCCGTCGATCACTTGCGCTGCGTGCTCCATGCACGCGATACGCGCCTTGCCCGCGCCTTCGAACGGGCGGAAATACGCGAGGCGGAACACGCGGCCATCGGCAGCGGGATTGGCGCCGACGCGGCAGATGCGCACCGATGCGTCGTAGCCACTATCGATCGAATTGCGGCTCGGCACGCCATTGGCGGTGCGGCGCGGATAGATCAGCGGGTGAATTTCGTAACCCTTGTAGGTTTTGATGCCTTGAGTCGTCATATGCAAAATCCTGTCATGCGGCCGCCAGCGCGCGTCACTGCAACGAGCAGGCGCGGCGAAATGGCGGCAAGCGGCGCAGCACCATGAGGCGCGCCGCAATGGAAAAAGTCTCGCGCGAGCCGTAAGCGCTGGCTCGAACGGAACCGCGATCAACGCGGAACGATTGGAGAAAAATACGCTGATGCGCAGGCACCGAACGTAGCAAATGTCACCCGGTCTGGTTCAGACGCGCAGCAGATTAACCGGAGTAACGTGGCCGCCGGGTTGCCGCAGCATGAAGTTGCGCGACGACGGGACGGATGGGATGCAACGCAAACAGTGCAACACGTTAAAACGAACAGACGTTGACGCGTTGCAGTCAGGCAGTTGACGATTGATGCTGAATGAAGCGGGCAGAGCGCTGCGTTGAATATATTATGCCCTAAAAACAGGGCTTTGTGTAGCAGAAACTTTCATCGCGCTGCCATCGTGAAGCATACGCGTGCGGGGCGCAGCCGCGTGGCGCGGCGGCCATGGGCGTTCAGTCGGCGGTTTGCGTCATGCGTTTTTGCAGCTCGCGCGTGGCGGCGAGCGGAATGCGCGCGTCGTCCCACTTGGCCAGCCATTCGACTTCCTTCGACGTGAAAATCTGGCCGTGATTGCGCAGCGCATATTGCAGCGAATCGATGATGTGATTGCGAATGATCTCGGGCGTGCGTGCATCGTCGAGCACGGAACGAAACGCTTCGAGCGTAGCCATCGGTTGCCTCTTGTCGGTAAACGCTTGTGATAGACCTGTCTTTTATCGCACATCAAAAAGCGCACTGCCACGCCGACAAAATTCGCGCTCGCTGACAGGTGCGCCGCGCTGGGTATGCGCTTTGCGACGTGCATGGCGCTCGCTGTCCAGGCGATTCCACACGACTCGAGGAGCTTCATGGCACTGAAAACAATCGCGCCGCTCGCGCTATGGACGGTCACCCAGCTGGCGATTGCCGCGTCGGGCGATGCGTCTTGCGGCGTGCTGTCGGGCGCGGGTGCGGCGGCTGCGTCGGGCGTGTCAGGGGTGTCGGCCGCAAGCGGCTTTGCGTTGCGCGACGGCGAGCCCGTCGATTTCATCGCGGGCGGCAAGACGGTGCGCGGCACCTTGCATGTGTTGAAGGATGGTGGCGTCTATCGCGCGTACTGGCAGCCTCAAGGGCGCCCCGAGCGCTACGTGCTCGCGAATGCGGGTACGGACGCCGTGCGTCTGATCGCCACACCGGCGCAAGGCTCGCCCGCCACCGACGGCATGCCCGGCACCACGCTCAATCCGCAGCAGGTTGTGTCGTGCCCGGCGCTGTGAGCGGCCGTTAGCCTTTGGCGGGCCACCATGTCCAGCCGCGCTCGCCGCGTTGGAGTTCGACGATGGAAAGGGGCGGGATCTCGAAGCGCGTGAACGATGCGGAGGGCGCCTGCAGCACATGGATCAGTGCCGCGCGGATCACGCTTGCATGCGTGACGGCGATCACCGTGTCGTGCCGCGCGAAGTTGGCAGACGCATCGAGCCAGCTACCGACACGCAAGACCAATGCATCGAAGGATTCGCCGCCGTGCGGTGCGGCTGATGGCTCGCGCGTCCATGCGGCGAGCGCCTCGGGTTCTTCATTGGCTACTTCGAGCAGGCGACGCCCGCGCCAGCGGCCCACGTCCACGTCGGCGAGAGCGGGCGCGACAGTGGCGGCAAACCCAAGTGCGTTCGCTGTTTCCAGAGCGCAGAGAGCTGGACTGACAAGGACAACATCGGCCGCCGGCAACCCGGCATGCGATGCGCGAAACGCAGAAGCTTCGTCGATGGCGCGCGCATCGAGCGGATCGTCGGCGGGGAACGTGCCCTTGCGCTGCGCGGCTGTCGCCGGGTGGCTGATCAACAACAGGCGTGTGCGCATCGAGAGCCTTGGTCCGGGAGACAGGAAGCGGGAAGAAAGAAGAGAACGTCTCGCAGTTTAGCCGTAGAATAGACGCCACTCGAAGCGCGGAAGCCGGTGCAAGCCCGGCGCGGTCGCGCCACTGTAATCGGCAGTGCGTACACGAACATGCAGTACACAAGCCGGAAGCCAGACCCAAGCTTCGACTTCCCTCATCAATCGACTATCGGGGCGCGCAACCCCCTGGAGATGTCCGTCATGAACGACGCCGTTCTCGACCACGCCGGTCAGACCGAACAACCCGCCATCACGCCGATTCCGCTGCGCGAGCTGCTGCCGTGGATCGTCTTCGGTGGCCTGCTGATGCTGCTCGCCCTCTATTTCGTCGGCGCCGAACAGGGCGCGACGTCGCTGATTCCCGGCATGTACGTGCATGAATTCGTGCACGACGGCCGCCATCTGCTCGGCTTTCCTTGCCACTGATCGCGTAGGGGAGTCATCACCATGGTTGGGAAGTTGTTGATGCGAGGGATGCTCGCAGGCATCGTCGCGGGCTTGCTGACGTTCGCGTTCGCGCGCGTCGCGGGCGAACCGCTCGTCGATACCGCGATCGCGCTCGAAGAAAAGATGCACGCCGCGCACGAACACGATGAAGCCGGCGCCGGCGGTCACGATCATGACGAGGAACTCGTCAGCCGCGGCACGCAGGCAGGCCTCGGGCTGCTGACGGGCGTGGTCGCGTATGGCATGGCGTTCGGCGGGCTGTTCGCGCTGACCTTCGCGTATCTGCATGGACGCGCGGGCAAGTTGAGCGCGCGCGCATTGTCTGCGTGGCTCGCGCTCGGTGCTTATGTGGCCGTCGTGCTGGTGCCGACCATCAAGTATCCGGCGAATCCGCCATCCGTCGGCGATCCCGATACGATCGGCACGCGCACCGGGTTGTTCTTTCTGATGATCGTCACATCGCTCGTCGTGATGGTGTTCTCGATGAAAGTGCGCAAGCATCTGGTGCCGCGCCTCGGCCACTGGAATGCGGCGATTGCGGGCGGGGTGGTGTTCGTCGCGATCATCGCCGCGATCCAGATCGCGCTGCCGACGGTCAACGAAGTGCCAGACGCGTTCCCAGCTACCGTGCTGTGGAAGTTCCGCGTCACGGCGCTCGGCATGCAGGCGATCATGTGGGCCGTGATCGGGCTGCTGTTCGGCGCGCTGGTCGAACGCAGCGAGCGTATCGCGCGTGCGTCCAATGCGGCGGCGCGCAAGTCGGCTTATCTGTAACGCTTCTTGTGCTCGCCCGCGTATGTATGCGCGGGCGAATCGCCTTCCTCAGTTCACGCAGCCATTTCCAGAAACCGCGCCAGACACGGATTGCGGTTGGATGGCGACCACACGAGCATCTGCGAAATGGTCGGCGCGTTGGCGAGCGGCCTGAACACGACGCCCGCCAGTTTCGCCTTGCGCATCGACTCCGGCACCAGCGCAATCCCGACGCCTTCATCGACCAGACTCAGCACCGTCTGCTGCAACTGCACCTCGAAACGCACGTCGGGCGCGAAGCCGCCCTGCGCGCAGTGGTCGACGATGGTCGCGCGAAAGCTCGGCGACACCGCTTCGGATGCCATCACGAACGGCTCGCGCGCGAGTTGTGCAACGTCGATTTGCCGCGCGCGCGCCAGCGGATGATCGCGCGACAGCGCGACGCACAGCGGCTCGGTGAAGATCGCGCGGGTATCGAGACCTTTGTTCGGCGCGCCAGGAAACATGATCGCCGCATCGATCTGGCCGCTCAGCACCTGCGAGGCCAGATCGTTCGAGACGACTTCGCGCAGGTTGAGCGCCACATCGGGAAACGCATCGCCATAGACACGCGCGTAGGCGGGCAGCACGCTGTAGGTCGCGCACATCGTGAAGCCGATGGTCAACTGCCCGCTATCGCCGATCGCCGCCGCACGCGCATGCTTCGCCGCCTGTTCAATCGACGCAAGAATGGCCTTCGCGTCTTCGTAGAAACGCTCGCCGGCCGCCGTCAGCGTGACGCTGCGCGGATTGCGCTCGATCAGCGTGACGCCCAGCGACGCCTCCAGCGCAGCCAGCTGGCGGCTGAGCGGCGGTTGCGACAGGTTCAGCCGCGCGGCCGCGCGCCCGAAATGCCGGGTTTCGGCGAGCGTGACGAAGTAGCGAAGCGGCTTCACGTCGATCATGATGCAAAAAAGGTATTGTCGAGGGATTGATTCGGCATTGGATTGTATAGGTGTAAACGCTTACCCTTGCGCGTTTCCGTCATCTTTGCCTTCGTTGCCGCAACTTCATGCTGTCTACGCTCGAAATCCTGCTGCCCGTCTTCGCACTGATCTTCGCGGGCTACTTCTGCCGTCGCCGCAATCTGCTCGGTCCGACGGCCGCTTCCGAACTGAACCGCTTCGTCGTCTGGCTCGCGCTGCCCGCGCTGCTGTTCGACACGATGGCGCATTCCACCTGGCATCAGCTCGATCAGCCTGCGTTCATCGCGACGTTTTCGATTGCCTGTGCGGGCGTGTTCGTCGTCGTGCTGCTGGTGCGTCTTGTCAGCGGCCGTCATCTTGCCGATGCGAGCGTCGACGCGATCGCGGCGTCGTATCCGAATACGGGCTATATCGGCTTTCCGCTCGGGCTGCTGGCGTTCGGCAAGGCAAGCCTCACACCGACGACGATCGCGACGATCATCGTCGCGTGCGTGCTGTTCGCGTTTGCGATCGTGCTCATTGAGATTGGTTTGCAGACCGAGCGCACGCCGCACAAGCTCGGCGCGAAAGTGGTGTGGCGGCTGTTGAAGAATCCGCTGATCGCGTCGCCGATTCTCGGCGTGCTCGCGGCGAGCGCGAATCTGACGATGCCGCAGAGCGTCGAGACCTTCCTGAAGCTGCTGAGCGGCGCGGCGAGCCCGTGCGCGCTGGTGAGCCTCGGGCTGTTTCTCGCCGCGAAGCGCCCGGCTGCGGAAGAAGCGGCCGAGCCGATCACGTCGTTCGTGCTGACGGCCATCAAGCTGATCGCGCAGCCGGCGCTTGCGTGGTGGATCGCGGCGCGTGTGTTCGCGCTGCCCGCGCCGATGGTCGACATGGCCGTGCTGCTCGCCGCGCTGCCGACGGGCACGGGGCCGTACATGCTCGCCGAGTTCTACGAGCGCGAGGCGCACATCACGTCGCAAACCATTTTGCTGTCGACGCTCGGCTCGCTGGTTTCGCTGTCGCTGCTGCTGTTTTATATGCACGCACCGGGTTGACACCCGCCGGCTGATCGATTGTCGCGGTCTCGCAACGCGCCGAAATGAGCAGTGGTCTGCTCATTTTTTTCGTCTTACACTCGCTCGAAGTTCCATATAAAGATTAACGTTTTATATATGGAACAAAACAAAGCCGAGAGCCAGAAAGGCGACGGCGAAAACACGCAGACTGCGAGAGACCAGACGACATGAAGACCTTGACCATCAACGCCCGGATTGCGACGACGATCGCGTTTCTCGGCGTGCTGCTGATCGCGACGGGCGCGCTCGGCATTTTCGGCATGGCGAAAAGCAACCGGGCGCAGCGCGAAGCCTATGAGGTCAATTTCGCGTCGGTGGTCGCGCTCGGCCGCTCGGGGACGGCGATGTCGCGGGCGCGCTTCGGCCTCGACTGGGCGATGAGCAATCCGCATTCGCCGCAACTCACCGAACAGCTGAACCGCGCGAAGCGCCTGCTGGGCGACGCCGACAAGGCATGGTCCGAGTTCCGCGCACTGCCGAAGACGCCCGAACTGCAGCAACTCACCGACGATCTCGATACCAGACGCACGGCTGTGCTGCGCGACGGCATCGACCAGCTGATCCAGGCGATTGGCAGCGGCGACACGAGCTGGATGGACGAAAGCCGTGCGAATCATCTGATCGGCCTGTATTCGGCAATGAACGCGAGCCAGGGCGCGCTCGAAAAGTATCTGGACGATGCCGCGCAGCAGGCCGCTGACCATTCGACGGCAACCTTCAAGGCGCTGCTGACGGCGTGTATCGCGAGCATTGTGGTTGGGCTGGGCGTCGCGTTTCTGAGCTGGCGCGCGTTGCGCCGCGCGATCATGTCGCCGATGCGCGATGCGCTCGGCCAGTTCGACGCGATTGCATCGGGCGAACTGCGCACGCGCGTCGCGATCCGTTCCGAGGATGAAATGGGCACGCTGCTGCACGGTCTCGCGACGATGCAGGACAAGCTCGGCGCGACGATCACGACGGTGCGCAAAGGCTCCGATTCGATCGCGGCCGCGACACAACAGATTGCGGCAGGCAATCTCGATCTGTCGCAGCGTACGGAAGAGCAGGCCGCGTCGCTCGAACAGACGGCGGCGGCGATGGACGAACTGACGTCGACGGTGCAGCTGAACGCCGAGAATGCGCAGCACGCGAACCAGCTGGCCGAAGATGCGTCGTCGATGACGGCGCGCGGGCGCGAAGCCGTCGGCAGTCTCGTCGAGACGATGCATGCGATCGACGCCGGCTCTTCAAGGATGACGGGCATCATCACGGCGATCGAAGGGATCGCGTTTCAGACCAACATTCTGGCGCTGAACGCAGCCGTCGAGGCGGCGCGGGCGGGCGAGGAAGGGCGCGGCTTTGCGGTCGTTGCGGGCGAGGTGCGCAGTCTCGCGCAACGCTCGGCGGCGGCCGCGAAGGAGATCGGCGTGCTGATCGCGGATTCGACCGCGCGGGTCGCGCATGGCGCGCAGATCGCGAACGGCGCGGGCGAAACGATTCGCGAGATCGAAGCGGCGATATCGCGTGTCGCGAAGATCGTCAGCGAGATCGCGACGGCGTCGCAGCAGCAAAGCGACGGCATCAAGGAAGTGAGCCTCGCCGTCACGCAGATGGATGAAGTGACGCAGCAGAATGCCGCGCTCGTCGAGGAGAACGCGGCGACCGCGGCCGCGCTGGCGGATGAGGCGAAGCGGTTGAGTGAACTGACGGCGGCGTTCAGGGTGGAGGGGGAGGTGTTGGCGTGAGTTGGGCGCTCACCCAAACCGCTCCGCCCGATAAGGCCGCGGATCGGTGAACGTCTGCCCGCCCGTCATCATCTCCGCGAGCAGCCGTCCTGTCACAGGCCCAAGCGTCAGCCCATGATGGTTGTGCCCGAACGCGAACCACAGCCCGCGATGACGCGGCGCCGGACCGATCACAGGCCGCATGTCCGGCGTGCAGGGCCGCATGCCGAGCCACGGTTTTTCATCGACGCGTTCGCCCAGCCCAAACGTCGCCCGCGCGAGCGGTTCGACGCGTTCGAGCTGAATGCCTGTCGGCGGCGCGCCGCGTTCGGCGATCTCGACGCCTGTCGTCAGGCGCAGGCGATTGCCGTCCATCGGCGCGATCACATAGCCGCGTTCGGTATCGACGACTGGTAACGACAACATCTGCCGTGCGGGCCGGTAATGCATGTGATAACCGCGCTTGGCTCGCAGCGGAATGCGATAGCCGAGCGGCCCGAATACCGTATCGGACCACGGCCCGAGCGCGAGCACGACTTCCTTTGCGCTGAGCGTGCCTTGTTGCGTTTCAACCGTCCACGCATCACCCGATGCGCGCAGGCTCGTCGCATCGCCCTGGATGAACGTGCCGCCGTTCATTTCGAAGAGGCGCGCATAGCCTTTCACCAGCGCGCCCGGATTCATCACGCTCTTCGGATCTTTCCAGTGAATCGCGCCGCAAATGCCTTCACCGATTGACGCTTCCTGCGCACACAGCGCAGCGGTGTCGAGCACGCGCACGTGCAGACCGTGTTCGCGAATCGCGTCTTCCGACAGCTTCGCTTCACGCTCGAACGCCTCGCGGGTGCGAAACGCCTCGATCCAGCCGCCGTCGTGCACGAGCGCGCCGACGCCCGCGCGCGCGATCAGCTTGTCGTGTTCGTCCACGCACGCGCCGATCAACGGCATCATGTCGCGCGCGGCGGCCGCGAGACGCTGCGGCGACGATTCCCACCAGAAGCGCGCGAGCCACCCCGCGAATGCGGGCAGCGCCTTGTAGTCCCAATAGAGATCCGTCGACTGATTGCGCGCGTAACGCAGCAGCGTGCCGAGCTTGCGCGGAAAACCGTACGGCACGATCGACGAGCGCTCGATCAACCCCGCATTGCCGAAGCTCGTTTCCTCGCCTGGCGCGCGCCGGTCGACGAGCGCAACGCGCCGTCCGCGATCCTGCAGATGCAGCGCCGACGACACGCCGACGATGCCGGCGCCCAGCACGATAACGTCGAAATCCATAACGATCGAAACTCTGTGTGTTGATGCCTCGGAAGCGCAACGAGCGCGTGTCGCCACGCGCTCGCGCATCGGGTCGAAGCCGGCGGCTCCGGCCCAGCAGCGTATCACTTCGCGATAATGTCGCGCTTGAAGTACTTCTGCGAGAGCGCCGTCAGCGTGCCGTCCTTCTTCAGGTCGGCGAGCGCGGCATCGACCTTTGCCTGCAGCGCCTTGTCGCCCTTGCGCAGACCGAAGCCCGTGCCTTCGCCGAGCGTCGCCGGATCTTTCAGCGGCTCGCCGACCATCTCGTAGCCCGCGCCCGCCGGTTTGCCCAGGAAACCGTCCTGTGCCGTCTGTGCTTCCTGCACGGCGGCGTCCAGCCGGCCTGCGACGAGGTCCGCGTAGACCTGATCCTGGTCCTGATACGACACGACCTGCACGCCCGCGTTGGCCCAGTACTTCTTCAGGAAGTCTTCCTGCGACGAGCCCTGCAGCACGCCGACGTGCTTGCCTTGCAGGCTCTTCACATCGGGCTTCAGGCTGGAGCCGCGCTTCGCGATCATCACGATCGGCACGACGTAGATAGGCGGCGTGAACGCGATGCTTTCCTTGCGCTTGGCCGTGATGTTCATTGCCGAGTTGATCACGTCGAACTTGCGCGCCTGCAGTGCCGGGATCAGGCCGTCGAACGCGTTTTCGACCCATACGCATTTCACTTTCATCTTTGCGCAGACAGCGTTGCCGACGTCTATGTCGAAGCCTTCAAGCTGGCCCGTCGCGGTCTTGCTTTCGAACGGAGGATAGGCGGCTTCGATACCGAAACGCAGCGTGTCGGATGATTGCGCGCAGGCGGCGCCCGCTGTCATCGCGAGGACGGCGGCGGCGAAGGAGAGCTTCAGGGTCATGACGGTTCCTGTCGGTTAGGCCACGCGCTGCGTGGGGTGTTTGTGGATTTAAAGTCTAGTATGGACTTTATAGACTATTTGAGTCTAGTGGTCAAAAATACTGTTTTTGGGGCAGGGTTTGGTTGGGTTTTGTCTTCGCGACGCTTTGAGTGGTTTGCTTTTGTTTTCGCTGGCATCCGCGATGCGTCTACGCGGCGCAGGCGTTGCCCCTGTGCGGGGCGGCACTTACTTTCTTTGCCGCCGCAAAGAAAGTAAGCAAAGAAAGCGGGCTAACACCGCCCGTTCTTGACCTCCGCCTGAGGGCCCCCAACAGTTCCTCCACTTCACACGGCGTCCTGCCATGCAATGCCCGTTGCCAGCGCCTTGAATGAGCGCCTCACCCACTTCAATCACCCGTAGCGCAGCCAGCGACAGCGAATGGTCACCGCCGCCCAGGTGGCAAACTGTGTGTAGGTCGTAGTGCTCCACACCTCAGCGCTCCTACGACACCGGTCGTGCTTTTCAGTCCGGAGTGATGCGCGTACGCCGCGAAAGCCTACACACCGTTTGCCGCTAAAGGACGTGTCCAATTCGACAACGCGTGCAGTGACGCGGGAGCATGAAGCGGGTGATGAGCCAGTTCGAAGCGCTGGCAACGGGCAGTGAATGGCAGAACGCCGTGTGAAGCGGAGGAACTGTTGGGGGCCCTCAGGCGGGAACAGGAATTAGCGGTGTTAGCCCGCTTTCTTTGCTTACTTTCTTTGCGGCGGCAAAGAAAGTAAGTGCCGCCCCGCACAGGGGCAACGCCTGCGCCGCGTAGGCGCATCGCGGATGCCAGCGAAAACAAAAGCAAACCAGAAGCAAATCGCGGATGCCAGCGAAAACAAAAGCAAACCAACCCAGCATCGCAGATAAACCTCCCCCTCGATATGAGACTTTTCCGTCCAGAATAGAAAAGTCTCAGGTAGACTATAAGTCTACATTCTGCCAATTGCGCCTGGCGCCGACCGACTCAGGAGATGAATCAATGACCACTGCCTTACCACTCGTCGCCGACGAACAGGCCGTCCGCCGGGCGCTCCCGGCACTCAACACAAGCCGTGCGCTGACCGCGATGTTCCGCGCACTCGCGCGATCGGAAGCCGTGCAGCCGCCGCAGACGCTCACGCTATTCCCGAACAACGCAGGCGATTTCATCACCTATCTCGGCGCACTCTCCGACGCAAAGGTATTCGGCGCGAAGCTGTCGCCATACATCGTGACGAACGACAAGCCGATCATCACGGCGTGGACAGCACTCATGTCGATGGAAACAGGCCAGCCGCTGTTGTGGTGCGACGCCGGCCTGCTCACCACCGAACGCACAGCGGGCACGACGGCACTCGCCGTCGACCAGCTTGCGCGCGCCGATGCGAAGCGGCTGGCAATCGTCGGCGCGGGCGCTGTTGGTATCGCGCATCTGCGGCATGTCGCGCCGCTGCGCGCGTGGGAATCGATACAGGTCTACTCGCGCGATCTCGCCGCCAATGAAGAAAAGCGCACCGCCGTCCAGGCCGCCGACTCGCGCGCGACGATCAGCGCAACCATCGAAGCCTGCGTGAAGGACGCAGACGTCGTCATGCTGTGCACCTCGTCAGGCACGCCAGTCTTGCCGCGCGACGCGCTGACGAAACCCGCGCTCATCACCTCGATCAGCACGAACGCCGCGAACGCGCATGAGATCGATCCCGCATGGCTGCCCGAGCTGGACGTCTACTGCGACTATCGCGCGACGACGCCCGCGAGCGCCGGCGAAATGAAGCTCGCCGCGCAACACGGCTGGTCGGCGGACAAGGTGAAGGGCGATCTGCCGTCGCTGCTCGCAGGCACCTGTGAGAACCCGACCTACGCGCGCCACGCGTTCTTCCGCTCGATCGGCCTCGGCCTCGAAGACGTGGCGATTGCCAGCGAGCTTTACCGCTTTCTGACGAATCGTGAAGGCCAGGCACAATAGATACAATGTCGATCAGCCGCCGCTGCACGTCGAGTGAACCAGACCCAGCGGCACCACGAAGAAGACTCTGCAAAGACCGCCAAGCCCGCCGATGCGCAAGAAGAACACGTCTCCCGTCAAGGATCTGCTGCTGACCCGCTACGCGCCCATCGCGGACGGCATCGCCGCGCTGTTCTTCCCGTACGCGGAAGTCGTGATTCACGATCTGCATGATCAGACCGTGCTGTATCTCGCGAACAATCTGTCGAAGCGGGAAATCGGCGACGATTCCGCGCTGGAAGAAACCGAACATTCGGCCCGCGAGCGCGTGATCGGTCCATACGAAAAGCTCAACTGGGACGGCCGCCGCATGCGCTGCGTGAGCAACGTGCTGTTCGACGATAGCGGGCAGCCGGCGGGCATGCTGTGCATCAACTTCAACATCGCCGTGTTCGAGGATGTGCGCTCCACGCTGGACCTGTTCATCAAGGGCGCGGGCATCGTCGCCCAGCCGGAAGAGCTGTTCCGCGACGACTGGCAGGAGCGCATCAACACGTTCCTGCACAGCTGGCTGAGCGAGCGGCAGATCGGCCTGAACGGGCTCACGCGCGAGCATCGGCGCGAACTCGTCGAAGCGCTCTACGCGGAAGGCGCGTTTCGCGGCAAGAGCTCGGCGAACTATGTCGCGAACGTGCTTGGCATGGGGCGTGCAACGGTCTATAAGCACCTGAAGCAGATGAAAGAGGGCGCGAGCTGAAGCTGGCCGCGCGCTGCTTCAGCGACTGCTTTGTTCATTCAGGAATCTGTGAGGAAACGACCGTGACCGTGCGTTATCGACATTACAAAGGCGGCATCTACGAATTCATCTGCGAGGCGACGCTCGAATCGGATCCGAGCGTGACGATGATCGTCTATCGCGCTGACAACGGCAGCATCTGGACGCGGCCGGCGTCGGTGTTCTTCGAGATGATCGAGCACGAAGGCCAGACGGTGCAGCGTTTTGCGCCGATCAACTAGAACCTTCTGACGGGCGGCGCGCTCGGCGCCGGCGCGATTTCGGCGTCTGGCACGTCGAGCACGAGATCGCTTTGCGCGACGGCCACGCACGGCAGGATATAACCCTGCGCCTTCTCTTCCGGGCTCACGCCCGGCCATTCGATCGTATAGCGCACGCTGCCTGATTCCAGCCGGCACAGGCAGGTTCGGCACGTCCCGTTGCGGCACATACGCGGCAGATTCAGATTTGCGAAACCAGCGGCTTCGAGCACCGTGAGCGATTCGGGCGCCTCGAATGTGTGGCCGAGCGGCTCGACGCGTACCGTGAAAGTCCGTTCTTCGCCTTCATTGGGCGCGCTGCGGCAGGTCTCTTTATCGTTCATGGCATTCACGACAGCGATACGCCCAGCAGTCTTCCGACGCCGAACGTGAACGCCGCCGCGATCATCCCGATCACGATCTGACGGAACGCCGAGAACGCGGCGCTGCGTCCATTGAAAAGCGACGTGAACACGCCGACGGCTGCCAGCCCGAACGCGCTCAACCCGATGCACTGCGCGATGGCGGGCGTGCCGTGCGACCACAGAAACGGCATCGCCGGAAAGATCGCGCCCAGCGAGAACAGGCAGAACGACACGCCCGCCGCCGTCCACGGATTGCCGCCCAGTTCCGAAGGGTCGAGGCCGAGTTCTTCGCGCGTCAGCGTATCGAGCGCTTTCTGCTTGTCGCGCATCACCTGTTCGGCGACACGCTTCGCCTCGTCCGCATCGATACCTTTCGACTGAAAAATCAGCGCCAGCTCATGCTCCTCGGCTTCGGGCGTGTGTTCGATCTCGTCGGCTTCTTTCGCGATCTGCGTGCGCGCCAGTTCGCGCGCATTCGTCACCGACAGCCATTCGCCGAGCGCCATCGAGCACGCGCCCGCGATCAGCCCGGCCAGCCCCGTCAGCAGGATCGCCTTGTTACTCGTGCCCGCGCCCGCGACGCCCATGATCAGGCAGAAGTTCGACACCAGCCCGTCGTTGGCGCCGAGCACGGCGGCGCGCAGATCGTTGCCGGATGTCACGTTCCGGTGCCACGACTCGGCGGCCGCGATCTGCGCACCTTTCGACGGCGCTTCCTTGCGACCTTTGACGTCTTCGACGATCTGCTGCATCACGGCGGCATGATGCTGCTCGTCCTTCGACAGTTGCGCGGCATCGG
Source organism: Burkholderia sp. Ac-20365 (assembly GCF_017104715.1). Taxonomy (GTDB): domain Bacteria; phylum Pseudomonadota; class Gammaproteobacteria; order Burkholderiales; family Burkholderiaceae; genus Paraburkholderia. The sequence continues at coordinate 152,237 of NZ_JAAGPI010000008.1, read as the reverse complement.
GCTGGTTCGCGTATTTGTCGCGGTCCGCGTATTCGGCGGCGGCCAGCGACGGCAACACGAACGTCGGCCCGAGCGTATGGATCAGGCCGCGCATCAGATGCGTCTTGAGGCTGTAGCGATGCGGCGGCACGCGCACGCCATTCGCATGCAGCTTGTTGGCCCACACATTTGCATGCACGCGTTCGGCGCTCGCCAGTTGCGTGAACAGCGTGCGGCGCTTCGGATCTTTTTCGACGCGCGACAGCGTCTCGTACAGCGCGGCGCTGTCGAGTTCGTCGGCGAGATTGGTGCGAAAGCGTTTGAGTTCGTGCCGGGAAGCCATCCGTTGATGCGCGACGGGAGCGATGTGGTGGGGTCAGGACGAAGCTTAACGCAGCGCGGCCCGGCGCGCTGCGGGCCACGGCGTGACAGATGTGTTCAGTGAGTGGTGCGCATCCGCATGTAGCGGTAGACCGTATTGCGCGCGAGGCCCAGTTCGCGCGCCGCCGCGGAGATGTTGCCGTTGTTGCGCGCGAGCGTCTGCTCGATCAGTGTCGCCTGCAGTTCTTCCATGCGCGCGGGCTGCGCCGGTGAGGGCGAGCCCACCGTCGCCAGCGCGCGCGGCGGCTCGCCGTGCATACCGTGACCGAGCGGCTCGCAGTCGTGCAGGAAATCGTCGGGCAAATGTTCGAGATCGATTTCGGCGGCGCCTTCGGCCATGATGCCCGCCGTGCGCAACACGTTCGCCAGTTGCCGCAGATTGCCCGGCCAGCGGCAGCGCGCGAAGCACACGAGCACTTCCTCGGATACACGGACGGGCATCTGCTCGCTGTCGGGTTCGTCGCTGCGCAGACGCGCCAGAATCCGCTCGACCAGCACGGGTAAGTCTGTTCGCTCGGCGAGCGCGGGCAACGTGACGACGAGGCCGTTGATCCGGTAATAAAGGTCTTCGCGGAAGGTGCCTTCCTCGATCATCGCGCGCAGGTTGCGGTGCGTCGCGCAGACGATACGCACATCGACCGGCACCGCACGCGTTCCGCCGAGCGGCACGACGCTGCGTTCCTGCAAAACGCGCATCAGACGCACCTGCTGCGCGAGCGGCATGTCACCGATTTCGTCGAGAAACAGCGTGCCGCCGTCGGCCTGCACGATCTTGCCGACGTTGCCGCGTTTTTTTGCGCCCGTGAACGCGCCGTCTTCGTAGCCGAACAGTTCCGCTTCGATCAGCGTATCGGGCAGCGACGCGCAATTGACCGCGACGAACGGCGCATTGCGACGCGGCGATTCTTCATGCATCGCGCGCGCGAGCCATTCCTTGCCGGTGCCTGTCTTGCCGAGCACGAGTAGCGGAATGTCGCGGCCGCGCACTTTCTCGACGCGGCTGAGCACTGCGGCCATACGGGCGTCGCCGGTGTCGAGTGTGGCGAAGGTGATTGCGGCGGCGCGCGGTTTGAGCGGCACCGAAACGGCCGCGGCGGACGTGGCGGGCGTGGTCGCGCGCGGGCCGCTTGAATCGGCGGAAAACGCGGGACGTGCTGGATATTCGGCGCGTGCGAGCACGCGCACGCCGCTGGGCAACATCAGCGTCAGGCATTCGCCGGGTGCGCGCGACGCCTGTTGCAGCACGACGGGAAACGCGGTGCCGAACAGCATTTCGAATGGTTGGCCGAGCAGCGTGTCGAGCGGCCGGCCGAACTGGAAGAGGGCGCTGCGATTCGCGGCGAGCAGCATGCCATCGCCGCCAAAAGCTGCGAGCCCTTCGAACAGCGTGCCGATGAACTCGTTACGCGCGTGAAAGCGAATGCGCACAGCACTGCCGAACTGGTTCGCGAACAGCTGGTTTTCGATGATCTGCGCCGACATGCGCACCAGCGCCAGCGTGTGCTTGTGAGAAGCGCGCGGGTCGCCGCTCACGTCGAGCGCACCGATCGTGCGGCCATAGGGATCGGCAATCGGCGTGCACGAGCAGGTGAGGATGCGGTTGGCTTCGAGAAAGTGCTCGCCGCCGTGCACGACGGTCGGCTGGCCGTCTGCGAGCGCCGTGCCGACAGCGTTCGTGCCGCGATGCGCTTCGGACCACGACACACCCGGACACAACGCGACGCGCTTGGCTTTCTCGACGAAATCGCTGTCGCCGAGACTGTGCAGGATCACGCCGTTGCTGTCGGTGAGCAGGACCATGCTTTCCGTGTCGACGATCTGCGCATGCAGCGTTTCCATCACGGGCAATGCATGCGCATACAGCGAGCGGTTGCATTCGACCAGATCGCGCAGCGCGAGCGGACGCAGCGGATGGAAGTCGGGCGCCTCGGACGCGCGCAGACCGAAGTCGCGCGAGCGCGCATGCGCCTGCGCGAGCACGTCGGCGCGAACCGTGACGGACGGCGTGACGGAACGTTGGGTCACTGCATGTCTCCGATGTTGTGCGCGTCTTGCGCGCGGCTTTCTAAGGTGGACTGCGCACTGGCGACTTTGCGCGCTGCAACACTGAAGGTCCGACGAAAGCTGTGACGACAGGGAACGCAGCCGGTCTGTGCCGGCTCATGCCGAACCATCTTACAGGAGGACGCGTAGCGCGTGTTCCGCTTGCCTTCTGGCGCAGAAGTGCAATGATCGTAGACAGGCACGCGTTCGCGCCGCGTGCCGGCACTGGGACTACGTCCATCACGGTCCCGGCCAGCGCCATTTCGAGGAGAACGTCATGGTGCGCACGGAGTTGAGAGTCGTCCTCGCCACGCTGTCGGTGTTCATTGCGTTGGGCGGTATCGGGCTGTCGATCCACGGTTCGCTGAACTATCTGGACAACGAGATCTGGGCGGGCGTGATTGCGATTGCGATCGGCATCGTCGGTTGCGTGACGATGCTCACGCTGTGGCCGCACGATCTGCCAGGCAAGACGCCGCCCGGGCATCCCGCCGACGACGTCGGGCCGCACGAACATCATCATCATCTGCCGACGCAGTTCTAGACGCGTCCGTACGCGCGACATTACGCTGCGGTGCCGCATTTTCGAGGGCTTGTGCGTAGGCAATTGCCCTTGATGTGAGGTGGGTGTCGGATTGATTGGTGCTGTTTCCGGGTGCATGGCGGCACCATGCTGGCGTGTGGCGAAACAAAACTTGCGGCGCGCCGGAAGTCGTCTACAGTGTTGAGATCAGTTGCGGTACGCGCGATGACGGCGTGTGTCCGTGGCTGACAGCCCGCGCTGCGATCCATAACGGAGGTGTGAACAGGGGCACGCGCGGTCCTCGGTGGTGTCCGTTCGACCAAGGTGTTCCCATGCAGATCAATTTCCCGAAAGAAGCTCCTGAGTACTCGGGGCGCGAGCTCACACTGGCATTTCCGGCTATGGTCGATGGGCAGAGGGTGGAATGCATGATCACCGCCGAGGCTCTGGAGGATCACTTCGGGGCGGCATCGCCGCGACTCGAAGACATGGTGGGGGCGTTTTCTACGCACCGCGAGAGGATCGAAGCCGCTACGCGGCGGCTTTTGTCTGAGACGCGCGCGCAGTGTGTTGTGCTGCGTAGCGGGTATGTGCGGTTTTATGAGGCTAATTGGCGGAATTAGGGTTTTTGCTGCGCAGGGCTGGGCTGGGTTGTTCAGGTTCTTCTGGCCTTTGCGCTGGCATCCGCGTTTTGTCTTGCCTGCTTCAAGCGTTGCCCCTGTGCGGGGCGGCACTTACTTTCTTTGCCGCCGCAAAGAAAGTAAGCAAAGAAAGCGGGCTAACACCGCCCGTGCTTGACCACCGCCTGAGGGCCCCCAACGGTTCTTATCCTTCACACGGCAACTTCTCAGTCCACGCTCGTTGCCAGCCTTCGAATAATCGCCTCACCCACTTCAATCACCCGTAGTGCCGCCTGCGGCAGCGAATGGTTGATGCCGCCCAGGTGGCAAACTGTGTGTAGGGCGTAGTGCTTCACGCGTCGGCGCTCTTACGACACCGCTCGTGTTTTTCAGTCCGGAGTGAGTGCGCGTAAGCCACGAAAGCCTACACACAGTTTGCCGCTAAAGGACGTGTCCAATTCGACAACGCGTGCCGTGACGCGGGAGCATGAAGTGGGTGAGGCGCCTGTTCAAAGCGCTGGCAACGGGCATTGCATGGCAGAACGCCGTGTGAAGCGGAGGACCCGTTGGGGGCCCTCAGGCGGGAACAAGGATTAGCGGTGTTCAGCGGCTTTCTTTTGCCTACTTTTCTTTGCCGCGGCAAAGAAAAGTAGGTGCCGCCCCGCACAGGGGCGACGCGTGAAGCACGACGGCAAATCGCGGATGCCACCGCAAACCCAGAAAAACCAAACCAGCGTCGCAAGACAAACCCAAGCCCACGGGATGCCAGCGAAAAGCTAGAACACCAACCAGCGTCGCAGACACAAAACCAAAAAACCTACTCTGATCCCAGATAAAAAAACCGAAACAAAAACACAGCAGCAATAATCCAGACAACGAGCTTGACCTGACGAGCACGACCCGTAAGCAACTTCAAACCAGCATAAGAAATAAACCCAAACGCAACGCCATTAGCAATGGAATACGTAAAGGGCATCATCAAAGCGGTCAGCGCCGCGGGCACAACCTCAGTAGCATCATCCCAAGGCAGATCAGCCATCTCACGCAACATCAGACAGGACACATACAGCAAAGCCGGCGCCGTGGCATAACCCGGCACAACCCCCGCCAGCGGCGCAAAAAACAGCGCAAGCAGGAACAGCACGGCAACGGTAATAGCGGTGACACCCGTACGCCCACCAGCCTGCACACCCGAAGCACTCTCGATATAAGCCGTCGTCGACGAAGTACCCAGCACAGACCCGGCGAGAATCGCCGTACTATCCGCCAGCAACGCGCGATTCAACCGATGCATCTTGCCGTGCACCAGCAACCCCGCGCGATTCGCCACACCCATCAGCGTGCCCGTCGCATCGAACAGTTCGACGAGGAAGAACACCAGAATCACATTCACTACGCCTGTCGACAGCGCAGCCTTGACGTCGAGCTGGAGTAGCGTCGGCGAAATCGAGGGCGGCGCGGATACGATCCCGTGGAACTCGTTGCCGCCGAAAAAGAAGCTCAGAATCGTGACGCCGACAATGCCGATCAGAATCGCGCCGCGTACGCGCAGCACATCCAGCATCACGATCGCGAAGAAGCCGATGATCGCCAGCACGACGTGCGGGTCATGCAGATTGCCGAGCGTGACGAGCGTCGCCGGATTGCCCGTGACAATGCCCGCCGTCTTCAGCGAAATGATCGCGAGAAAGAGGCCGATGCCGCCGGTGATCGCGACGCGGATCGAATGCGGAATGCCGTTGACGATCACCTCGCGCACGCGGAACAGCGTGACGATCATGAACAGGCAGCCCGAGATGAACACGGCGCCCAGCGCCGCCTGCCACGTGAAGCCCATCCCCTTGACGACCGTGTACGCGAAGTACGCGTTCAGGCCCATGCCGGGGGCGCAGGCAATCGGATAGTTCGCGTAGAAGCCCATGATGAGCGATGCGAGCGCCGCCACCAGGCAGGTCGCGACGAATACCGACTCTTTGGGCATGCCCGCATCGCCGAGGATCGCCGGATTGACGAAGATGATGTAGGCCATTGTGAGGAAGGTGGTGAGCCCTGCCAGCACTTCCACACGCAGGGTCGTGCCTGCTTCGTCAAAGCCGAAATACCGTTTTACGGAGTCCATGAGCCGAGTCTCTCGTCGTTTGAAATGTCGTTCGTAAGCGTTTGTTTGCTACTTATGCCGCATCCGTGTGATCGTGACGCCACGGGCGGATTTAATCACGATTGGTCAGCAAATACCGCATTTGACCCGCCCGCGCGTTGAGCCGATGCAACACCCGGCGCGCGAGCACGGTCCGCCGCAGCGACAGGCGGCGCATCGATGCGAATTTGCTGGCGAAGGGGCGTGATGATACCTGACGCGGCGCATCAGGCCGGATTACGAGGGGAACGGGAAGAAAGGCAGGGCAGGGAAAACGCTTTGCGATATCGCAAAGGTGGCGCGCAGTATCACGTCAGACTTGACGTTGCGCAATGCAAGCCATGACACGCGCGATTCCCGCGTGTCATGCATTCGGCCGACCGGTATTACTGTTGCGTGCCTTGCGCCTGCGCGCGATGCTGCGCGACGATACGGCCCGCCGCAATCGCATTGGCCGGATAATTGATCCAGTCGAGCGGATCGTAGCCTGCCTTGCGCCATTCGACGAGATCCGCTTTCACTTCGGCGCGGGTCTTGGGCGTGTTCTGATCATAGGCGCGCGATGTTTGCGCAAATGCAGACGAAACAGCTGCGACGCCCATAAGCGCACCGAGCGCACCGACAACAATACGAGGAATCAGCTTCATGGCTAGGGCCTGAAAGATTAGGATGACCCCTTTATTCTAGGTTCTGTATTCGCAATGGGTAAGGATCGTAAATGAAATGAACCGTTGCTCACTTTGCGTCCAATGAAGTGCCAGCGGCGTGGTTCATGCATGCTCCGCACGCTTGCGTGATCGAACGTTTGAGAGAGATTCGCACGCAAGCATTCCTCATCCATGCGGTGTCGCTAGCCCATATGCTGAGACGGTTTGCCCATGCGGTCGAGCACGGCCGTCAACAGATCGACAGGTAGCGGAAACACAATAGTCGAATTCTTGTCGGCGGCAATGGTTGTCAGTGTCTGCAGATAGCGCAATTGCATTGCCTGCGGTTGTTGCGCGAGCATCTGGGCTGCCTGCAACAGTTTCTCCGACGCCTGCAACTCGCCCTCGGCATGAATTACCTTCGCGCGCCGTTCGCGTTCGGCTTCCGCCTGACGCGCAATCGCGCGAATCATCGTCTCGTTGATATCGACATGCTTGATTTCGACATTCGATACCTTGATGCCCCACGCATCCGTCTGTGCATCGAGCACGCGCTGGATGTCGGTGTTGAGCTGCTCGCGTTCGGAGAGCAATTCATCGAGATCATGTTTGCCGAGCACCGCGCGCAATGTGGTCTGCGAAAGCTGGCTGGTGGCCTCGAAGTATTTCGCCACCTGAATCACCGCGCGCTCGGGGTCGACGACCCGAAAATAGACGACGGCATTTACCTTGACCGACACGTTGTCGCGCGTAATCACGTCCTGCGGCGGCACGTCGAACACGACGGTGCGCAGATCCATGCGCACGACCTGCTGCACGACGGGAATGATCAGCACGAGCCCCGGCCCCTTGACCTTCCAGAAGCGGCCGATCATGAACACCACGCCGCGCTCGTACTCGCGAAACACGCGCACCGAGGACGCGACCAGAATGATCGCCATAAGAATCAGGATGCTGCCAAAGCCGAAAGTGAAACCGATCATGTGCGTTCTCCCTGTTGTGATGCATTGCTGGCGGGAACCACGGTGAGCATCAGGCCGCGCCGCCCCGTGACGCGCACGGCGTGACCGGCCGCGAGCGGGGCGGTGCTGCACACGCGCCAGCGTTCGCCATGCACGCGCGCCCAGCCGACGCGCTGCGGCTCGCCGTGCAACAGGCTGTCCTGCGGGCTGTCGGCGCGCGGCTGATCGGTGTCGTCGGCGATGAGGCCGTCGTCGAGCACTACGCCGACGCTGCCGATCATCGCCTCCGCGCCCGTCACCACGGGCCGCCGGCGCGAGCGCAGCACGAGACCCGACACGCCGAAGATAAACAGCACGCTGAATACGACGACGGCGGCGATCATCGGCAGTGGAATGCCGTAGCCGGGCACGTCGGTGTCGATCAGCATCAGCGCGCCGATCGCGAACGCGACTATCCCGCCGAAACCCAGCGTGCCGAACGTCGGCAGGAAGGCTTCGGCGATCAGAAACGCCAGGCCGAGAAAGATGAGACCGAGACCCACGTAGTTGACGGGCAGCAACTGCAGCGCGAACAGGCCCAGCAACAGGCTGATTGCGCCCGCCACGCCGGGCAGGACGAAGCCGGGGTTCGCGAACTCGAAGAAGAGGCCATACATGCCGATCATCAGCAAGATCAAGGCCACGTTCGGATCGGTGATGACGGCGAGGAAATGGCTGCGCCAGTCGGCCTCGAGCGTCACGATGGGCGCGTGCGCGGTCGTCAGACGTTGCGGGCCGGCGGCCGTGTCGTAGGTGTGGCCGTCGACCTGCCGCAGCAGATCGCGCAGATCGCGCGCAATCAGGTCGACCACCTTCTGTTCGAGCGCGTCGTGCGCCGACAGGCTCACGGCTTCGCGCACCGCGCGCTCGGCCCAGTCGACGTTGCGGCCGCGCAATTGCGCGAGGCCGCGGATATACGCCTGCGCGTCCTGAAGCTGCTTGCGCAGTTCCGTCGATTGACTGTCCATCGGCAGCGCGCCGGAGGCCGCATTGTCCTTCGCGGCCGGGCTGGAGCCGGGCGTCGCACCCGGCAGCGCGGGCGGCTGGCCGGGCTTGGGCGCATCCTGGCCGCCGATGCCCAGTTGCACCGGCGATGCCGCGCCGAGATTGGTGCCCGGCGCCATCGCCGCGATGTGGCTGGCATAGGTGATATAGGTGCCCGCGCTCGCGGCGCGCGCGCCACCTGGCGCGATATATGTCGCGACGGGCACGGGCGACGCGAGGATCGCCTTGATGATCTGCCGCATCGACGTGTCGAGGCCGCCCGGTGTATCGAGTTGCAGGACGGCGAGTTGCGCGTGCTCTTCGGCTGCACGGGCGAGGCCGCGCACGATGAAATCGGCGGTGGCGGGGCTGATTGCGCCCGCGACGGGAATCACGACCACGCTGCCGGGCGCGATGGGCGATTGCTCGGCGCGTGCGCAAGGGGCGAGCTGTGTGGCGGCGAAGAAAATGCAAGCGAGCGTCAGCGCCTGCCGCAACAGCTTGTCCGCGGCGTTAAAAATGACGCGTGAGAGGCTAGCCCGCGCAGCACGGCCATCGGCGGCGAGAAAAGCGCCGCCCGCACGACCGCGCGCGCATTGCGAACCCGCTAGCCGGATCGGGAGAAGCCGGTACGTTCCCATCGTCGACGGCCGGCGCGCTGCGCCGCGACGGATCGCGTTCGCGTGGCGGTGCGCCTGGCCTGAAAGAGCTGGCCTGTCTTAAGCTTAGTCGGATTCCGCGAGTTCCGCGCGGCGGGAGATACCCGCGCCCGCCGCGTGCGCGTTGACGGCCCGATAGTCCGCCGGCCGCATCCCCGTCCACTTGCGAAACGCCCGGTGAAACGCACTCGGTTCGGCGAAGCCGAGCATCGCCGCGATATCGGCAATCGGCTGTCCGCCGCGCTGCAACTGTGCAATCGCGATGTCGCGCCGCAGATCGTCCTTGATCGCCTGATACGTATAGCCCTCCTGCTTCAGATGACGCCGCATCGTCGCTTCGGCGACGTGCAGGCGCTCCGCCATCTCGTCCGAGCCGGGCCACGCGGTCATCGGCAGCGCGCGCAGCGTCTTGCGCACCCGCGCCGCCAGCGAGCCGGGATTGCGGTACTTGATGATGAAGCTCGCGGGCGCGTCGCGCAGGAAGGGTTTGACGGACTTCGTGGTCTGCACGACGGGCAGCTCCAGGAAGTCCGGCGCGAGATCGACATACGACTCGCTCTGTCCGAACGACAGATCGTCGCAGAACATCAGCCGGTATTCGTGCGCGTCGGCCGGTTCAGTGCAGCGAAAGCGTGCCTCGATCAGCGGAATGCGCCGCCCGACCAGCCAGCACACCAGGCCGTAGACGAGGATGAAGTACGTTGCGTAGGCAAACATCGCCGGTTGCGGCGTGCCGTCGCGTTGCGTGAACGCGAGCCGCACGCGGTCGTCGTGCGTGACGATCTGCACGCTCATGTCGTCGAGTACGAGACGCATGAAGTTGACCGCGCGCGTGAGCGCCTGGCCGCCGTTACGCGCCGTCAGCGCCATTTGCGTCATCGCGATGAAGCTGCCGCTTTTCATCGCGTGGGAATCCTGGCCGAAGAATTCGTCGTCCAGCGCGCGGGCGATGTTGGCCCACAGCGCGCCGTACTGCGCCGGCGTCACGCGGCTTTTCGGGCTCGCGAGCATTGGCGGCGCGATGCCTGCTGCATCGATGATCGGCAGCACGTCGACGCCGCGCGCGCGGGCGAGCGCCAGCGTTTCCTCGACGAGACTGACGGAGATCGTGCCTTTTTCTGCTTTCATTCTCGCGAGATCGTGTTCAGTGGATTCTGGTAAATGCGCTCACGACGTGCGGCGTGGGTGCCCGTCGGTACCGCCATTCTGCCGCATTGCGACGGCGTCCGGTGTCCCGTTATGGCAAATGCGCTCACGCAGATTGAGCGGACCCGGCATCGAATCCCGCGTTCGCGCCGCCTACACTGGGCTCCAGCAGACGCGCCGTATGTGCAGTGCAGCAGGCGCGCAGAAGACATGGAGCGAGACACACATGGACGAGTTCTATACCGACGAGCAGCGGATGATCCGCGACGCCGCACGCGATTTTTCGCTCGAACGCCTGGCGCCAAACGCGGCGCAATGGGACCGCGACGGCCAGTTGCCCGCGGACGTCGTCACACAGATGGGCGAACTCGGCTTTCTCGGCATGATCGTGCCGCCCGAATGGGGCGGCTCGTACACCGACTACACCGCTTACGCGCTTGCGCTCGAAGAAATTGCCGCCGGCTGCGCCGCGTGCGCGACGCTGATGAGCGTGCACAACTCCGTCGGCTGCGGGCCGATTCTGAACTTCGGCACCGACGCGCAGAAAGACCGCTATCTTGCCGACCTCGCGACGGGCAAGCGCATCGGCGCGTTCTGCCTGACCGAGCCGCACGCGGGCAGCGAGGCGAACAATCTCCGCACGCGCGCTGTGCTGCGCGACGGTCAGTGGATCCTCAATGGCAGCAAGCAGTTCGTGACGAACGGCGCGCGCGCGAGTATCGCGATCGTGTTCGCCGTCACCGATCCCGACGCCGGCAAGCGCGGCATCTCGGCCTTCATCGTGCCGACGGATACGCCCGGCTTCAACGTCGGGCGACCTGAAAGCAAGCTCGGCATTCGCGCGTCGGATACCTGCCCGATTTCACTCGACGATTGCGCTGTGCTGGAAGGAAATCTCCTTGGCGCGCCGGGCGAAGGCTTGCGCATCGCGCTGTCGAATCTCGAAGGCGGACGCATCGGCATTGCGGCGCAAGCGCTCGGCATTGCGCGTGCAGCGTTCGACGCAGCGCGCGGCTACGCGAACGAGCGCATCCAGTTCGGCAAGGCGCTGAAGGAGCATCAGACCATCGCCAATATGCTCGCCGATATGGCGACGCGTCTGAACGCGGCGCGTCTGCTCGTGCATCACGCGGCGCGGCTGCGTAGCGCGGGCAAGCCGTGTCTGTCGGAAGCGTCGCAGGCAAAGCTGTATGCGTCGGAAGTCGCTGAGGAAGTGTGCTCGAAGGCGATCCAGATTCATGGCGGCTATGGTTATCTGGAGGATTACGCTGTAGAGCGGCACTATCGTGACGCGCGGATTACGCAGATTTACGAAGGAACGAGCGAAGTACAAAGAATGGTTATCGCGCGGCACGTTTGAGCGCAGAATAATCGGCCAATAGAGCGCATGACGCGCCTCACTCGCCAGAGGGACTGGAGACAACGATGACAGCAGCCCAAAGTTTTATCGACGCGCGCGACCTGTTGTTGCGCCATCGCACGGACTATGAGCGCGCGTACAGCGAATTCAGATGGCCGGCGCTCGGCGAATTCAACTGGGCGCTCGATTACTTCGACGTCGTCGCGAGAGGCAACGACAACCCGGCGCTATGGATCGTCGATGATCCCGCGCAGGAAGGGCTGAAACTGTCGTACGCGCAGATGTCGGAGCGTTCGTCGCGTATGGCGAATTTTCTGCGCGGGCTGGGCGTGGGGCGTGGCGACCGGCTGCTGCTGATGCTGCCGAATCGTGTCGAGTTGTGGGACGTGATGCTCGCTTCGATGAAGCTCGGCGCGATCGTGCTGCCCGCTACGACGCAACTGTCGCCGGATGATGTGCGCGACCGCGTGCAGATTGGCGGCGCGAATTTCGTCGTGGTCGATAGCGCGGAGACGGGCAAGTTCGACACGTTGAATACGTTGGATACGCCGGTCAGGCGCATCTCGGTTGGCGCGCCGCGTGAAGGCTGGACGGATATCGCCGCCGCGTATGAATGCTCTGCGACGTTCACGCCCGAAGGCATTACGCGCGCTGCCGATCCCATGCTGCTGTATTTCACGTCGGGCACGACGTCGAAACCGAAGCTAGTCGAACATACGCATCAGAGCTATCCCGTCGGCCATCTGTCGACCATGTACTGGATCGGCCTGCAACCCGGCGACATTCACTGGAACATCAGTTCACCCGGCTGGGCGAAGCATGCATGGAGCTGCTTCTACGCGCCGTGGAATGCGCAGGCGTGCGTGTTCGTCTACAACTTCGCGCGCTTCGTGCCCAAGGAAACGCTCGACGTGCTGGTGCGCTTCAATGTCACGACGCTGTGCGCGCCGCCTACCGTGTGGCGCATGCTCGTGCAGGAGCCGCTCGCGTCGTATGCGGTGAAGCTGCGCGAGATCGTCGGTGCGGGCGAGCCGTTGAACCCGGAAATCATCGAGCGCGTGCGGCATGCATGGAACATCACGATCCGCGACGGCTACGGGCAGACGGAGACCACCTGCCAGATCGGTAATTCACCGGGACAGCCGGTCGTGCCGGGCTCGATGGGCAGGCCGTTGCCGGGCTATCGGGTCGAACTCGTCGATGCCGACGATCATCCCGTGACGGAAGGCGAAATTGCATTGCCGCTCGCGCATCGTCCGCTCGGGTTGATGACGGGCTACGCGAACAACGCGAAGGCGACCGAACAGGCGATGCGCAACGGCTACTACCACACGTCGGATGTCGCGATGCGACGCGACGACGGTTATCTCGTGTACGTGGGCCGCTCGGACGACGTGTTCAAGTCCTCCGATTACCGGCTGAGTCCCTTCGAGCTGGAAAGCGTGCTGATCGAGCACGAAGCGATTGCGGAAGCGGCCGTCGTGCCGAGCAACGATCCGCTGCGGCTGTCCGTGCCGAAAGCGTTCGTGACCGTGCGACACGGCTTCGAAGCCGGCCCCGAACTGGCGCGCGACGTATTCCGCTTTTCGCGTGAAAAACTCGCGCCGTACAAACGTATTCGCCGCCTGCAATTCAGCGATCTGCCGAAGACGATCTCCGGCAAGATCCGCCGCGTCGAACTGCGACGGCGCGAACTGGAACGCACCGCCGAGCCGGCACGGATGCCGGACGAGTATTGGGAAGAGGACTTCCCCGAGCTTCGCAACGGAAATGGCAACTGAGCGGCAACTGATCGGCACGTAAGCATCAGTCAAGCCACCGATACCTACTTCAGGAGACATCCAGCATGAGCGCAAATCCTTCGACTCTGGCCGGCCGCAAGGTCGACACCGTCAAGCTGTTGATCAATGGCGAGTTCGTCGAGTCGAACGCGACCGAATGGCGCGACATCGTGAATCCCGCGACGCAAGAGGTACTCGCACGCGTGCCGTTCGCGACGAAGGCGGAAGTGGACGCAGCGATCCGTTCGGCGTACGCGGCGTTCGCGACCTGGAAGAACACGCCGATCGGTGCGCGCATGCGCATCATGCTGAAGTATCAGGCGTTGATCCGCGAGCACATGCCGCGCATTGCGAAGACGCTGACGGCCGAGCAGGGCAAGACCTTGCCCGATGCCGAGGGCGACATTTTCCGCGGTCTCGAAGTGGTCGAGCATGCGTGTTCGATCGGTACGTTGCAGCAGGGCGAATTCGCGGAGAACGTGGCGGGCAGCGTCGATACGTACACGTTGCGCCAGCCGGTCGGTGTGTGCGCCGGCATTACGCCGTTCAACTTCCCCGCGATGATTCCGCTATGGATGTTCCCGATGGCGATCGTCTGCGGCAACACGTTCGTGCTGAAGCCTTCGGAACAGGATCCGCTATCGACGATGCAACTGGTCGAACTGGCGATCGAAGCGGGCGTGCCGAAGGGCGTGTTGAATGTCGTGCATGGAGGCAAGGATGTGGTGGATGCGTTGTGCACGCATGAGCTGGTAAAGGCGATTTCGTTTGTCGGATCGACGGCGGTGGGCACGCATGTGTACAACCTGGGCAGCCAGCACGGCAAGCGTGTGCAATCGATGATGGGCGCGAAGAATCATGCGGTCGTGTTGCCCGATGCGAACCGCGAACAGACCTTGAATGCGCTGGTTGGCGCCGGTTTTGGTGCTGCAGGGCAGCGGTGTATGGCGACATCTGTCGTCGTGCTGGTGGGGGCGTCGAAGGACTGGTTGCCGGAGCTTGTGGAGAAGGCGAAGACGTTGAAGGTGAATGCCGGTCATGAGCCGAAGACGGATATCGGGCCGGTGGTTTCGCGAGCTGCGAAAGAGCGGGTTCTTGGATTGATCGAGGCTGGCGTTAAAGAGGGCGCAACGCTCGCGCTGGATGGACGTGGTGTTAGTGTGCCGGGCTACGAGGCCGGCAATTTCATTGGGCCGACGATTTTTAGTGATGTCAATGTTGAGATGGATGTGTACCGGACTGAGATCTTCGGGCCGGTGCTGTGTGTGATGACGGTTCCCACTTTGGACGATGCAATCGCGTTGGTGAACAGCAACCCGATGGGCAATGGGGTGGGGCTCTTCACGCAGAGCGGCGCTGCCGCGCGGAAGTTTCAGAGTGAGATCGATGTTGGACAGGTTGGGATCAATATTCCGATTCCCGTGCCGGTGCCGTTTTTTAGTTTTACCGGTTCCCGTGGATCGAAGCTTGGGGATCTGGGGCCATACGGCAAACAGGTTGTGCAGTTCTATACGCAGACCAAGACTGTTACCGCGCGGTGGTTTGATGATGCCACTGTGGGGGATGGGGTGAATACCACTATTAGTCTTAAGTAAGGGTCTGGGTTTGGTTTTTGGTTTGGTTTTGTCTTGCGACGCTGGGTGGTTTGCTTTTGGCTTTTGCTGGCATCCGCGATGTGTTTTGCCTTGTTCATGCGTCGCCCCTGTGCGGGGCGGCACCTACTTTTCTTTGCCGCGGCAAAGAAAAGTAGGCAAAAGAAAGCCGCTAACACCGCCAGTGCTAATTCTTGCCTGAGGGCCCCCAACGGTTCTTATCCTTCACGCGACAACGCTCTTGTTGATGCTAGTTACTAGCGCTTTGAATGAATGCGTCACCCACTTCAATCACCCGTAACGCAGCAAACGGCAGCAAATGGTTACGGCCGCCCAGGTGGCAAACTGTGTGTAGGTCGTAGTGCTTCACCCCTCAGCGCTCTTACGGCACCGCTCGTGCTTTTCAGTCCGGAGTGGAGCGCATAAGCCGCGATAGCCTACACACAGTTTGCCGCTATAGAACGTGGGCAAATTGATCGCGCGTGTGGGGACGCGGGCGTGCGAAGCGGGTGAGGCGTTTATTCGGAGCGTTGGCAACGGGCGGGGACTGAGAGGTTGCCGTGTGAAGTGGAGGAACTGTTGGGGGCCCTCAGGCGGAGGTCAAGAACGGGCGGTGTTAGCCCGCTTTCTTTGCTTACTTTCTTTGCGGCGGCAAAGAAAGTAAGTGCCGCCCCGCACAGGGGCGACGTGTGAAGTACGAAGGCTCATCGCGGATGCCAGCGAAAGCGAAAGCGAAAACAAAAGCGAAAACAAAAGCAAACCACCAAAGCCGTCGCAAGACAAACCAAAAGCACAGCAAACCACAGGAGACGTATCAAATGAAAATCGGCTTCATAGGACTGGGCAACATGGGCGCGCCGATGGCGCTAAACCTGCTGAAGGCGGGGCACCAACTAAACGTCTTCGACCTGAACGCGGAAGCAGTAGAAGCACTAAAAACAGCCGGCGCGCGAGCATCAAAAACACCAAAGGAAGCATCAACCGACGCAGAATGCGTCGTCACAATGCTCCCAGCGGCAGCGCACGTAAAAGCGGTACTCACAGGAGAAGAAGGCATCCTCGCGGGCATCGCGAAGAATGTACCGATTATCGACTCGAGCACCATCGACCCCGCCAGCGTAAAAACCTTCGCCGAACTGGCAAACAAAACCGGCAACACATTCGTAGATGCACCGGTATCCGGCGGCACAGGCGGCGCCACAGCCGGCACACTCACGTTCATGGTCGGCGGCACGACACAGACCTATGAACAGGTCAAACCCATCCTGCAAGCAATGGGCAAAAACATCGTCCATTGCGGCGACACCTCGACCGGCCAGGTCGCAAAAATCTGCAATAACCTCGTGCTAGGCATCACGATGGCCGGCGTCTCCGAAGCCATGGCGCTCGGCGAAAAACTCGGCATCGACCCGAAAGTGCTCGGCGGCATCATCAATACATCGACGGGCCGTTGCTGGAGCTCGGACACCTACAACCCGTTCCCCGGTGTGATCGAAACCGCGCCGTCGACGCGCGGCTACACCGGCGGCTTCGGCACCGACCTGATGCTCAAAGACCTCGGCCTCGCCACCGACGCCGCGAAACAGGCGCAACAACCCGTCTATCTCGGCGCGCTCGCCCAGCAGCTCTATCAGACGATGAGCACAAAAGGCGCCGGCAAGCTCGACTTCTCAGCCGTCATCAAGCTGTATCGCAAGGACCCAGACGCATCATGATCGAACTCGACTACATGCACGACGGCAGCGTCGCGTTGCTGACCCTCAAGCGCCCGCCCGCAAACGCATTCACGCCCGATGGCCTGCTGCAGTTGCAACACACTATCGAACGGCTGAACGGCGAACCGCAAGTGCGCGCTATCGTCATCACGGGCGACGGCCCGAAGTTCTTCAGCGCGGGCGCCGATCTCAATACTTTCGCCGACGGCAACAAGGAAGTCGCACGCATCGCTGCCGCGCGCTTCGGCGCCGCTTTCGAGACGCTGCAAAATGCGCGGCCCGTCGTGATCGCGGCGATCAACGGCTATGCAATGGGCGGCGGGCTCGAATGCGCGCTGGCGTGCGATATCCGCGTCGCCGAGCAGCACGCGGTGATGGCCTTGCCGGAAACGGCGGTCGGTCTGCTGCCATGTGGCTGCGGCACGCAGACGCTGCCGTGGCTGGTCGGCGAAGGCTGGGCGAAACGCATCGTGCTGACCGGCGAGCGCGTCGATGCGGCGACGGCACTGCGCATCGGCCTCGTCGAAGAAGTAGTCGAGAAGGGCGCGGCGCGCGAGTTCGCATTGCAGATGGCCGCGCGTGTCGCGGGTTTGAGCCCGCAAGCCGTCACGTTCAGCAAGGAATTGATCCAGCAGACGCGCAACGGCGTGCCGCGTTCGGCCGCGCTCGCCGTGGAGCGCGAGCGTTTCGTCGATCTGTTCGATGGCGCGGATCAGCGCGAGGGCGTCAACGCGTTCCTCGAAAAACGTGCACCGAAATGGCAGGGCGCGCAGGCGAAGGAGTCGCAGCGATGAGCGCTGTTCTCAACGAAGAAAGCGTGCGTGAGCCGGATGTGCTGTTTCGCGTCGTCAATCGCGTCGCGATCGTCACGCTGAACCGGCCCGCTGCGCTGAACGCGCTGTCGCACGAGATGGTGCGCGAACTGGCCGTGTTGATCGAACGCTGCCGCACCGACAGCGAGATCGCCGCCATCGTGCTGCGCGGCGCGGGCGCGAAAGGCTTTTGCGCGGGCGGCGACGTGCGCGCGCTGTATGGCATGCGTCAGCGCAACGAAAAAGGCTGGCAGCAGTTTTTCATCGACGAATACCGGCTCGATTACGCGTTGCACACGTTTCCGAAGCCCGTCGTCGCGCTGCTCGACGGCATCACGATGGGCGGCGGCATGGGGCTCGGCCAGGCGGCGCGGTTGCGCATCGTCACCGAGCGCACGAAGATCGCGATGCCGGAAACGCGCATCGGTTTTCTGCCCGATGTCGGCGCGACGCGCTTTCTGAGCGTGATGCCCGCCGAGATCGAACTGTATGTCGGACTGACGGGCGTGACGCTGACGGGCGCGGAAGCGCTACGTTTCCAGCTGGCCGATCTGTGCGTGCCGTCCGAATGGCTCGATACGTTCGAAGAGCGCTTGCTGCGCATCGCGACCGCCGACGTCGCCGCCGACGATCTGCTGCGCGCGTTGCGCACCGTGTTCGAGCCGCCGTGCAACATCGTGCCGCATGCGGGGCTCGGCGCGTTCACGCAACTGATTCTGCGTCACTTCGATCGGCGTTCGGGCATCGAGCGGATCGTCGCGACGCTGCGCCAGGATCTGGAGCGCGAGCATCCACGTGAGGTGCGCCAATGGCTGCAAGCCACGTATGACGCGCTGACCTCACATTCGCCGACCATGTTGTACGTGACGCGCGACGCGCTGTTGCGCGGCCGTCAGATGACGCTTGCCGAATGTTTCCGGATGGAACTGGGTATCGTCACGCGCGCAATCGAAGAGGGCGATTTCAGCGAAGGCGTGCGCGCGCATCTCGTCGACAAGGACCGCAAGCCGCGCTGGGCGCCCGCGACGCTCGCCGAAGTCCGGCCCGAGCGCGTGCGGCATTTCCTGTCGTCGCCGTGGCGGTCGCAGGCGCATCCGCTCGCCGATCTCGGCGTGGAGCAGGCGCTCGTATGAAGGCTGCGGAGAATCAGAACCGGTAACCGATACCGCCCATCAGCACATCCGTATCGCGGCTATAGCGCGTGACGACGCGGTTCCATGTCACGCGCGCGGCCCAGTGCTGCGTGAAGCGATACGACGCCGACACCGACACGATGCCCGAGAGGATGCCGTCGCCCGTTGGGCGATCATCGGGATCTTCGCCGTGATGGATCGCGGCATAGGCGCCCGCGCCGAAGCCGAGCGTCAGTTGATCGTCGAAAAATGCGCGCGTGAGCCAGAGCTGCGCGGTCAGACCGTCGCGGCGCGCTTTCAGGCCGCCGCCTTCATGCAGATAGCCGATCGTGCCGTCGACGAAGTGCGTCAGCCCGCGCCGGTATTCGATCGCCTCGCCCACCGACGACTGCGATTCAAGGCTGTTCAGGATGGTCTTGCCAACCAGCACCGTCACTTCGTTGTTCGTCACGTCGTGTGTGCGCGGCAGCGCCCACGCGCGCGGGCCCGGTTCGTCGGGCGCGTCGAGCTGATAGCCGACGCCGAGCAGCACGGCTGTCGTCGACGGACCGTGCGACACCTGCACGCGGTTCAGTTGCAGGCTCGTGGTCCAGCGCCGCGACGTGTACCAGGTTGCGCGCGCACTGAACAGGCCGCCCCAGCCGTGGGTATTCGAATAGCCCTGACCTTGCGAGGCGGCTTCCGTATCGAAGTAGCGATACGGCCCGACGCCCAGCGAGAACACGAAGCGGTTCTGCGCGAGGGGCAGACGGCCCCAGATTTGCACGGCCTGACCATCGCGATGATGGTCGGGCATGTGGCCTTCGTTCAACCAGGTAATACTGCCCGCGAGGTATCTTCCAAAGCCTTCCGTATAGTCGATCGCCCACGCGTAGGTGTTGGTGTCCGCACCCTTCAGCAAGCCGCCGTACAGCGCGATTTCCTGCGCCGACGCGCTGCGCGACAGTAGTGCGAAACAGGCCGCGCCCGCCAGTAGCAACCGTTTCAAGCGGTGGCGCGGTTTGCTTTTCAATTTCTTCAATGACTGCCCCTGTTGATGGAAATTCATTCTGAATGAATCAGGGGATTTATGCGGGTTAAGGGGCAGGTGGGTTGGTTACAGATTTTTGCAACGCAGTTGGGGGAGGTTGGTTTGGTTTGCTGGTGTTGTTGCTGGCATCCGCGCGATGTTATTGGTTTATTAGTGTTGCCCCTGTGCGGGGCATTTCTACTGTTGCATAGAGTTGCTTAGAGTGTCATAAGCCATAAAAATCAAACCCTTACGTTGCATAGAGTTGCATAGAGTTGCATAGGGTTGCATAGGGTTGCATAGAGTGTCATACGGAAAGTGTCCTCTATGTGTCCTACGCTGCCCTGTGCGACGGTCGATCAACGACCCAGGGAGAGGGCTAAAAATGGCACGCGTCAACATCAATCGCGATTACCTGCTGACCATCAAGGGTAACGGTAAGTCGCGCTACATTCCGGACGAAAAGCTGCGCGGGTTTTGCATCAAGGTATCGCCGACCGGCTCGGTCGCTTTCTATTACCGCTGGGACAAGCCACGCACCGCTGACGGCAAACGCCAGCAAGGCAGCCGGTTCATTGCCAACTGGCCGGGAACCGAACCCGGCAAGGCGCGCGACATGGCCGCGAAGTTCGCCGCGACGGTCGAGCATAGCACCGACGACAGCCGCACCATTCTTGCGAAACGTGAGCAGCGAGCGAACGAAGCCGAACGGGTCAAGGTGGTCCCGACGCTGGGGGAGTACCTGGCCGACACCTACGGCCCGTTCGTCAGGGCTGAACGGTCGACCGGCGCGCGGATCGTCGCGGACATCGAAAAAACGTTTATGTCGTGGCTGAACCGCCCGTTGAACGGCTTCACGACCAAAGAGTTTTCCGACTGGAAAACGGCCGAACTGTCCCGAGTGCTTCGCCCTGCCACGAACGGTGCGCCCGAAAAGCGCGTCAAGCCTGCGACGATGAACAGCAAGCTCAACAAGATCAAGGGGCTTTTCAGCCATGCGGTCGAGAATAAAACCATATCCACCAACCCGGCAGAGAACGTAACGAAATCGGACGAAGGACCGGAGCGGGTCCGCTGGCTTCATTGGGACGAGGCACAGCGACTGCACCAGGCGCTGGACGCACGCGAGGCGCGGCTGTGGGCTGACGATACGTCGACCGCCCGTCAGGAGTTCGCGGACCATGTCAAGCCTGCCGTGCTGACAGCGCTCAATACGGGCTTGCGCCGCAAGGAACAGTTTTCCTTGTACTGGACCGACATCGACATGTACGGCCGCGAAATCACTGTTCGCACCAGCAAGACGAACCGCTCGCGTGTGGTGCCGATCAATGACGAACTGTTTGCCGTGCTGACGGCATGGCGCGCGCAGTGTTTCAGCGGGAATGTTCACCCCTTGCTGGTCTTTCCAAACGAGTCCGGTGGAGCGCTGCGGGAAGTCAAGGCTTTCGTAGAAATTCGACGCGCGGCAAAAATCCAGAACTTGCGCTGGCACGATCTGCGACATACGTTCGCGACGTGGGCCGTAACGGGTGGCGCACCGCTTGATGTCGTCAGCCGCTGGCTCGGTCATAGCCGGATCGAACAGACGATGCGATACGCGCACCGTTCGCCAGAGTTTGCTTCGCGCGCGATCAATGCGGTGTCGCTTGGCCGCGCTTCGGCGAATAACCTCCTTGTCGCGGCGGCTGCGTAGGTTTGCTAGGTCTTTCCCCTCTGAACCAATGTGCGTCGAGACATCCAAATCTGGATTCAGCTATCCTTCCCCGTGTCGCAAATTTTGATTTTGGCGACACAACTAAAATTGATCTACACGGGGGCGTTCGATGGGGAAGAGTGAAGGCAAGCTGGTCAAATCGGATCACGTTAAAAAAGTGGTGCAATTCCTCGGAGTCGCTTTTGATGATTACATCGGAGCGAGAGTCTTACTTAATGCTGGTCTGTTGACACAGGGCGCGGTGTTGGCAAGTACGGCAATCGAGAAATACTTCAAGGCGATCATGGCGTCGCGAGGGATGGAAAGCCACGGCCATTTAAAAACAGCGCATTGGAACGCAGTACGGGGCATCAACAAGAGCTTGTATGACAGCATCAACCCCGCCTTCCTGCAATTGTGCAAAAAGTCGTATGACCTGCGGTACACCGACCAACTCGCTGTTGGCTACAACATCGTGATTGCGCAGCGGGAGTTTCTGGCAGAGCTTGACGGAGCGGTGGCATTGATTGAGCCGAGCTTTGTTCTCAATGACGGCGAGCGAGAGACGAAGTATCAAGTGTTGAATCGCACAAGGGATGCGCGGCTTATTGCCAACAATTACGTGCTTAATGGTGACGTAAAGGAAGCGTTTATCTACTCCCATCAGCAATTGGTGCAAGAGATCAGGCAGTTGCCGACGGGACTAATGGAAGCGGGATATACAACGGTTCGTCACCCAAGTGATCCATCAATGATGCGGGTCGGCCTCGCACAAGATCCGGCAAATCCCGCATCATTCAGGTTTTCACACGAAACCAATGCGCCAAGAACCTAGCATGCGGGCGTGGTTAAAGGTTTTTGTACGCTAAGCAATAGCGGCGCGCGATGCGCCGCGTAGTGCACTATGGTAACGGCTCGTCCGCTTCTTTCTTCTTCTTCGGCTTGCGCTTTCTGACGGGCTTCGGTGTCGACTCGGCTTTCTGTAGCGCTTCCTGGTCCCGCTTGATGAACCACGCGCGCAACGACTCGGGCAGGATCACGGTGCGGCGCGCGGTCACGCGTGTCTCTCTTGGGGTTTCGCCGCGCCTGCGCATCCTGTAGTACGTGTATCGGCTGATTTCGACCATCGCGCAGAACTGCCCGATGGTCTTGGGTTCGTCCATGACAGCGCTCCCTGAACGATGCGCCCCGTCGCATCAGGATTGATGGGCTTCCGTACCGTCGTTTTCGTCGAGTGCGTCGACTGTCGCCGGAACCTGGCGTTTCAGTAGCATCAGCAGCTTGCCCGCGTCGTCCTCCTGTGGATGCGCCTGCACCTGACAGGTGAACGCGCATGTACCGCCTTCCCTGGGTGACGCGACGATCTTGCAGAATCGCGTGTCGCCAATCACCACGTCATCACTCAACAGGTCGCACGCGTGAAGGTGCAACGAGACATGTTTGTATTCGCCCGTCCAGCGCAGCGGTCCCAGGCGCGGGTGCTTGAGCGCTGGCGGCTTCCTGCCGTCGAGCAGATAGAGCGACGTACGCAGTTGCGGACTCATGCTGTCGAGCGCCTCGCACGGCAGGTCGAACGTCAGTTTGATGTCGATAGCGGTGCGCTCCTGGTCGCCGTGCGATTCGCTTCTCACGTTCAGATGCGTAATCTTCACCGGATGGTGCTGTAGCGTGAACATGGTCACAGCCTCGCGCCAGCGCGGTTCAGCGCGTACTCGATGCCGTCAACCAGCAGGTCGGCGGAAAACTTGTCCGCGTCCTCGTGCAACTTGGCGATTGCCGTTGCGCCGTCTTCCTCAGAGAGCTTTTCCGCGATCTGATCGAACAGATGCAGGGTCGCGGAGATGCCCGCAAGGAAGGCCGCGCGCGTCATCAGCAACTGCATTCGTCCGGCACTGGACGGGATCAGGTGTCGGGAATGGCGCTCCCACATGTCGAAAATCGTCGGTATCGGC
The DNA here is from genome assembly GCF_017104715.1 of Burkholderia sp. Ac-20365. Classification (GTDB taxonomy): domain Bacteria; phylum Pseudomonadota; class Gammaproteobacteria; order Burkholderiales; family Burkholderiaceae; genus Paraburkholderia. The sequence continues at coordinate 129,070 of NZ_JAAGPI010000008.1, read as the reverse complement.
ATGTCTCCATTGATTTTCTCGTCAGCCTGCGGCTGTTCGTTCATGGCGTTTCTCCCTGTTCGCGCGCAACCAGCCCGTACAGTTCGCCGAGTTCAACGCGCTGTTCTTCCGATGGAATGTGACGGATCAGGTCGGCCGCTGCCGCTCGATCATCGCGGTTGGTGGCGTTCCTGATGGCGTCGGCGACTTCTGCATAGTTCACGACCGGTTCGGTTGTGCCGTCCTGCGCGGGCGCTTTTGGCGCTCGCGATGTTTCCAGCTTGTGCTGCCAGCGCTCACGGGCCTGCGCCTTCTCCTTTTCGTCGACGAGTTGCGCGGCGCGTTCGCCAGCCTTGCGCATGGCTGCCGCGTCCTGTGCCCCGTCGATCTCTTTCAGCACGTCGGCCAGCGTTGGCGACTGCTGCTTTCTCAGCTTCTGCTTGACCGCGTCTGTACGCGAACCGGATGCGGATTCAGGCGTCTCGCGTGGCACTTCATCGACCGGTCCCATGTTGCGAACGCGTTCGATCTCCAGTTCGGCCATTGGCATGCCGCGCAGCACGTCGGCGAACTGGTCGCGCAGCGCAAAGCCACGCGCACGCATCTGGAGCATGCGCGGCGGATACTTTTTCCAGACATCTTTTCCCGTGAGTTCGGCCGTGCGTGCGTCGGCCAGTGAGAACATGGCCTTCTTGTCCCCGCGCCCGTGCCGCTGTGCGACACAGACGGCCGTCAGTGTGTCGCCGTCGCCCTCGAAATATTCCACTACGTCTTTGCACACTGGCGAAGCGAGCACCAGTGCGAGCATCGCGTCGCCCCATATTGACGGACGGTTGCCAACGACCGCGATGTTCTGAAGCGACTGCAATGCCTTGAGGCCGAGTTCGCTACCCCATTGCATCGCGACGATGATGTTGTCGCGCTTGCCGATGTAATCCTTCGGCACGAGATTCGAGTTTGCGAGTATTTCGGCAAACTCCATCAGTTCGGTGAAATTGCGCGGCGACAGGTCAGGCGGCTTGTCGTCAACAACCTGCAACTCATTCATCGCTTCCTCCCTTGGGTTTCACGAAACGGAAGTCCATGTACGTTGTCGGCGCGACTTCGTATCCCTTGCGGGCGACTTCCTTGCGCCGGTAACTGCCGCTTCCATCGGGCAGCAGACCGACCGCATTCGGGCCTATCTGGTCGAGCAGACACGCAGCAACAGATAGCCGACATGAAAAACTATATGCAATGGCTCGGCTACGGTAACAAGTACGACATTGCGACACTTCATGGCGGCAAAGGCGCGAAGGGTCACCTATGGCGACGTGGCGGGCGCGCGAGCCGTTCAGGATCGCACGCAGAACCTTGGCCTCTCGCCCGACGTGCTGCGCGCACAACGCACGCGTGACAATCCAGCCGCCGACGACACTGCACCTTCAACGCAACCTGAACCAGCCGGACTGCCAGCCTTGCCATCGCCCGAGCATGCCGCGCCTGGCGCTGGTTACACCGTCGATAGGTACGGTGTTGTGCGTCCGGCCACCTATGGCGATATTGCAGGTACACGCGTCGCACAGAAGCGCTCGCAAGACCTTGGCCTCTCGCCCGACGTTCTGCGCGCACAACGCATGCGCGACCAGCCGCCCACCGACGAGGCCGCACAGACTGCACGGCCGGAACCGGCGACAGCACGGACACCGCTCGAATCCGCTCGAACTGAGGCGGCAACGACACCATCGACAGCGGCGCCAGAAGCACAGCCGCCTGCCGAGGCCGAACCGGCTGTCTTGCAGAACCGCGACCGCTCGACCGCCGCCGCAATCCAGCAGATGAACACCATCGCGGCGAATCCCGACCCGAACCGTCTCGGCTTTTCTCGCGACTTCGCGAACGGTGCGCCTGTCGTCGAAGCGAATCCGTCGATGGACATACCGGCCGGACAGCTTGGACGCCAGGACGTGAGTGTTGCCGCCGATGGCCGGCAGATTCCCGTGCAGTATGCGGTGGTCGAAGCGGATACCCTGTTGCCGTCCAACCGTGCGGACGGCACGACCGTCGCGGGATATGAGAAAGGCCAGCCCGACATGCTGCGCGCGATTGCAGGCAACGGGCGCGTCGCAGGTTTGCAGGCCGCGTATGACCGTGGCACGACGGCGGGTTATCGCGCCGGTATCGCGCAGGACGCCGCGCTCACCGGCATACCGGCACGCACGATTGAAAACATGAAGCAACCCGTGCTGGTCCGCATGATGCCGCGCGACCAGGTCACACGCGACATTGGCGACGTGTCGAACACGTCGGGCACGGCTGCACTGTCCGCCGTCGAACAGGCACACAACGACGCCGCTCGCATCGATATGGATGCGCTGGACTTCGATGACAACGGCGAGCCGTCACCTGAATCCGTGCGCGCATTCGTGCGCTCGATGCCCGTGAGTGAACAGGTCGGGCTGCTGAATCCCGATGGCTCGCCCACACCTCAGGCCGTTGACCGGCTGATGGCGGCGACGTTCGCACGCGCGTATCACGATCCCGAACTGGTACGCCTGTATGCGCAGGCCACCGACCCGGAAGCGCGCACCGTGCTAGGTGGCATGGCAACGGCGGCCGGTTCGATGTCACGGCTCGACGGTATGGGCGATTTCGATATACGCGCTGCCGTGACCGACGCAGCGAAACTGGCCGTCAATGCGCGCAGGCAAGGCGTGAAGCTGAATGAGTTCGCCAAACAGGGCGATATGGCAATGTCGCCTGACACGCAGGAAATCGTCCGGCTTTTTGCGGAAAATTCGCGATCTGCAAAGAAGATTGGTGAAGCGTTGCAGCGCGTTGCGGACTTCGCCTATAGTGAGGCATCCAAACCAAATGAAGATATGTTCGGGCCTGTAGAACGCGCCGGACGCTCGCAAATACTGGAGAAATTGAATGACGCCACAAGGCCGCAAGATATGGCAATCGCCTCAGGGCGTGAGCCTTCTGCACAAACTGTTGAGGGGCAAACCACTCGACGAGCAGGACCAGCAGACCGTGAACCTGCTGAAACAGTCGGGACCGCCCGACCGCGCGATGCTGGCGGAAAACGCGCCGAAGCCGGACGCAGGCCGCAAGCCGTAAAGGAAGAACCGGCAGCGTCAGAAGAACCGCTACTGACGCAGCCGACGCCTGACGAACTGCGCGAGCGTGATGCGCGCCAGCGTCAGGTGCAGCAGGACGAACAGAAGCGCATCGACGAAGCAGAGAAACGCGCAAAGGCCGACGCCGAACGCGGTGACTTCCGGCTGACGGGCAGCGACCGCGACGCCGATGTCGCGGCGGCGCACGGCCAAAAGGCAATGTTTTCGCGTACGCGAAAAAAGGCTGCTGAACCCGACGTACCTGAACTGATGCTGACGCATAACCTGAGTGCGCGAAATCTCATGCACGCACTCAGGATGGGCGGCATTCCCGTCCCTTCACTTGCTGTTACGCGCAAGCAACACACTCCGACCGGGTTCGGCGAAATCTCGCTGCTTGGCTCACGCGAACTTGCTGATCCAAAAGGCGCAGCACGCACTAGAGTTTTCGGGGCCGACATCTACTCGCCGCGCTATCCGTCCGTCGAACACCATTTCAAACCTGGCGCACTTGACCGGCTCAGGAAGGAATTTGACGCAGCGCGCGAAATGACCGCCGACCGCGAGTTGGACGCATCCGAAGTGCAGCGTCAGGGCACGGAGGAATTCGAACGTCGCCCGCAGGTCATGGCGCGCTTTCTAATGGATAAAGGCGTCAAGCCCGACATCGCCATGAAGGAAGGCATCAGCCCTCAACGTGTCGAACGGCTGAAACGACAGGGATTCGAGCCACATTTCGGCAAGACGGACTATCTGGCGATGAAGCGCGATCCAGCGTTCCAGAAGCTGGCGCTAGAGGCACGCAAGGCCGACTATACCGACGCGGACATGCCGGATCGTGCGAAGCGTCTGGAAGCACAGACCCGCGAAAATCCCGACTGGCTCGCCGAAGACTACGCACGCGAGATGGCGAAGATCGGCGCGAGGCCCGAACCCGACCGTTATGCAACGGAAACGGCACTCCAGAAGCAGATCGACAAGGCAGGATTGACCGGCGAGTATCAGGACTACAACCACAACGTACAGGTCTATGACACCGTCGACGACCTGCCGGCACATCTGCAAAAGCAGGCGAAGGCCGAAGGCGCAAATGACGTGGAAGGTGTTTTCGATCCTAAAACCGGCCAGGTTGCACTAATAGCAGGAAACATCGACACACCAGAACGCGCTCGCGAAGTCGCGCGGCATGAACTTATCGGTCACTACGGCCTGGAAAACATGGTCGGTTCGAAGCTGATGGACGATCTGGCGAAAAAAGTCATAGCAGGCGAAAACGCGGGAAACAGCACCTTTAGAAAGATTGGCGCAGAAGTCGATGCACGTCAGGCGGGACTGTCCGCTGAACGGCGTGGGCGGGAAATGGTTGCGATGATGGCCGAACGGAACATGCAGAACAGTTTCGCGCGACGCGTGCTCGATGCCGTCAGGACGTTTCTCAGGAAGATCGGACTTACGAAAGGCGACTTGTCGGATGCCGAAGTCGCGAAACTGCTACGCGACACACAGGTGTATCTGCGTGACCGTGGGCGAAGCATCGCGGAACCGGTTGACCGTACGGCGCGCGCCATGTTTTCGCGGCCCGCGCCCGCGATCAAGACCGTACCCGGTACGTCCATCCCGCGTGTCGAACGGCAGCAGACGCTACGCGAGCGCATCCAGGACATTCGTGCGAACCCGAAGTTTGCCGCCCGCTCGGCGGCACGCAACACCGCGCGCATGGCGACGAAAGGTGGCGAAGCACCGCAGCCGAAAGCACTTGAAAACTTCGTCACGAATTTTTTCGACCACAGGAACCCGCTCGTCCAGCTCGTGCGCCGCAGCGGTAACACGGCAGCAGGAAAAGACTTTATCCATACGATGCGTATGTTCGAAGCGAAGACGCAGAAAAACATTGCAGACTTCGAACACGAACACGTCACGCCGATGATGAAGACGCTCGCCGACGCGTGGAAAACAAAATACAAGGACATGCCGTATTACAGGGAACATGGCTATCAGCAGTTTCTTGAGGACATCGGCTCTGTCGGTAACTACGTGAAGCACGGCAAGGAGCGCAACAAGGTTATTGCCGAAAAGACACAGGGCAATGACCTGGCGGGGTCCGGTCGCACCGACGAACAAATCGACGCGATCCAGCGCGACCTGGCGAAGCACGCCCCAGGACTCGAACAGTTCTACGAAAAGCTCTATCGCGATCACCTGAAACCGATGCTCGATCATCGCGACAAGGTACTGCGCGATTCGGGCCTGCTCACACCCGCGATGGAAAAGGCGCGACCTGATTACAAGTGGTATCTGCCGCTCACGGGCGACCCGGACGAAACCGAGGATGCGCTGTCGCGCTCGGCATCCGTCAGCCTCAAGTCACCGAAAGCGAAACAGGCAACCGGGCGCGAAGGCACGTTGTCACAGAACGCGCTGCATAACGTGCTGGAGCGTACCGACGTGGCGATGCGGCGCGCGGGCATGCAGGACTTCAAGCGTGATTTCGTCAGGCTGCTGGAGTCGTCGCCACAGGCGAAAGAACTGGCGCACGCGAAGATCAACGACGGACATGCGAACGAGATTTACGAGAAGTACATCGGCGACGACGGCATGATCCACCGCCGCGTGAAGGCGAACGCAAGCATGTCGCCTGATGCGCTTGTCCTGCACGACGGTGACCCATACATGCACCTGTGGTCGAAACAGGAACGACGCCGCAGCAGCGCGGCGTTAAGCCCATCGGCCGCGCCGGGTGGCACGGTCACGCCCATTCAGATACACATGGATTCCATGCTTTCAGGCATCGGGAAGGACGAACCAATGAAACAGCAGAACGCCGTACAGAAAGAAAATCATCCAGACGAAGCGCTCACGGTCGACGAGAAGTATAAAAAGCTCGCGATGGCTACGCTCCAGCGTGGCGCGCAGATGAGCGCGCGCTTCCGCTCCATTCGCATTCTGCTTGACGATCTTCATCGTCGACCGGCAATCACCCCGGCTGACCAGGAACGCGCCGACGCAATACTGTCAGTGATGCGGAAGAGTGTCGAAGTCTACGAGAACCAGGCCGAAGACTTCGTTCATTTCTCAACGGTTATTTGCATGAACGCAAACGGGTACAGCTTTCCAGACAAGGACCTGGCTGAATCGTTGCAACTGATGGCAGACCCGAAAATGCCGATAAAGCGACCGGGCCTTCCAGCCTATGTCCGTTGCAGGGGTGCGAAAAATGCAACCGCCGACGCAAACGCAAGTCGTGCCTTGACTCGGGTCCGCCGCCCGAAACGGAAGACCAAAGCAGCCGCCACGCAGTAAAACACATCGCCCCACTGACAGGCGGGTAAATCCGCCTGTCGTGTTATCTCAGAACTGCATCGTCGCCTGCACGCCAACCGTGACCCGCGCAGTCGGGAATCCGGCCGGTTTGTAGATGGGTGTGCCCGCGAACAGGTCATAGGACAGGCCCGCATACTTCGCCGGTATGCCGCCGCGAATGCCAATCACCGCGCCCGCGAGTTGGGTGCCCGCCAGAATCGCCGTGTTCGGGCCGAACACGCGCCCGTAGTCTATCCCTGCGTATAGCATCTGTCCCGTCTGGAAGATGGGCCATTGCAGTTCGTTGCGCCAGTAGAAACCTTTCTCTGCCGCGAGCATCGTTTCGCCGTCGAAACCGCGTACCGTGTAGCGGCTGCCGATGGTCAGATCGTCGATATAGAACAGCAGGTCGTTCGTGTACTGGCCGTGAAACGTCGTCACGTAGCGAAAGTTCTGCGATGCGACGGCGAACGGTATCGACAGGTTCGCGTCAAGCACGGCCATCCTGTACAGATAGGTCGGGTGCTGCACGGGCTGGTCGGTCGGGCTGTACAGGTCCGGGTTCGGGTCGCCCTTCGCGCCAAGGCCGTGAATGCCCTGACGGTAGGCGAGCGTGCCGTCGAACTGTGCGCCGCCGAAGTAATGACGGTCGGTCGCGCCTAACTCGATGAAGGTGTTGTTGCGGTCCTGAATCGGGATGGTCGTGCCTTCAATAAAGCTCTCGCCGAAGCGCTTCGATAGCTGCACGTATGCGCCGAATACGTCGGCCTGGCTGCGCGTGAGCACGCGCGCGAGACGGAACGCCGCCGTCTGCGAGTTGCCGCTGGAAACGAACGTATCGTTCACGGCGGCAATGTTCTGGTAGTAGGTGTTTGTGTTGCCCGATAGCGTGGCCGTCCAGTAGCCCCACGGCACGGAATACGATCCGTTGAAACCGTGCGAGCCGAGTGTCTTGTTGTTGAATGACAGATCCTGGTTCGCGCCGACCGTGAACACGTCGTTCAGGCCGAGCGGGTTGTCGATGCCGAGGCTCACGTTGCCTTGCCATTTGCCCGTTGCCTTCGTGCCCGAGTTGTCGGCCGACACGACGAACGTCCAGGGCTTCGAACGCTTGACGTTCAGAACGACATCGCTTTCGCCCGGTGCGTCGGTCGGCTCGATCTTCATGTCCACGTCCTGACTCGCAACGCGCTTCATCTGCTCCAGACCCTGCTCAAGATCGCGCAGGTTCAGAGGTCGCCGTCGCGTGCGGGAAAGGCAGACTTCCATGTGCCGCGCGTGTCGGGATCGGCAAAACGCAGATGACGCACGACACCCGGCACGAGCGCAACTTTCAATGTGCCCGTCGACAGATCCTGTTCGGGTAGCAGCACGCGCGTCGTCACATAGCCGCGCGAGAGGATCGTCTGTTGCAGTCCCTTTGTGAGTAGGTCGAGTCCGGCCTTGCCGATACATTCGCCCTTGTAGTGGTCGAGCCATTCGCGCCCGAACCAGAAAGGATCAAGCGGGAGATTGGACGCGCCATGCTTGCGCGCGACATCGGGGAGCGTGGCGGGTACGTCGAGCGCAAACGTGTCGATGCGAAAGCACGGTGATTCTTGAGGGAGTTCGGGATACACCCCGGCGTTCGGTACGGTCGAGCGAACGGCGGGCGCGTTCACGGCCTGCTCGCGCTGCTGTGCATCGCGTTGTTGCTGTAACTGCTGGTTCTGTTCGGCATTCGCGCGCGCGGCTGCCGCCTTGTCTGCCAGTGATGGTGCGCTTTGCGCAGACGCGAGTGTGACCATGGCTGAGAGCGGCAACGCCGCCAGCCTCTTACGAATATTCATCATGCGGTTTATTTTGAAAAACTAGCGCATCAACTATTTGCGTAAAGCTTTTTGAGTTCGGCTATAAGCGCGTGGTTTAACCCGAAATTCAAAGCGTCCCACGTCCGCAAGTTGAAACGTTCAAGTATCTCGTCCAATTTGCAGGTCGAGTTGAAGTACATGGCGTTCCACACAATTTCCGCATCAAGTTGATTCTCTGTGTCCCCGTTAGTCAGTAGGTTCTCAAGCGAGAGAACGCTATCATCGTCCGTCGAGATGTCCTTTCTGTGGGTGGCCTCTAAAAGACCACATCGAACGTTGACGCACAGAAACTCAACTACTGCACGCTTCCACATTTCAGGACTTTGGCCGTATTGCCCTCCATAAACATGAGGAAGCGCAGCGTTCGGCGAAAAATCGTCAAGACAAGACGCGATCAGTTGTCTTTGGTAGTCGATCTCATTGACAGAGTTCATGTCTCGCTCACTTGTTAGGGAATTTGAATTTTGCAACGTTGCCGTTGTTGATGTTTTTTACCGCTTGATTGTTGATCTCTACTGTGGCCGTCGAATCAGCGGTTTTGGACGACGCTTGTCCTGCCGGTCTGTACGTAACAGCCGTTCCATCGGGCAGGACAGCTACCCAGCTTCCCTCTCCGGTCACATTGTTGACAATCCGAACAGGAGTCTGGCCGTTGAAAGCGTCTTTTGCAAATTGCTCAGCAGTTGCATTCGGGTTACCCGTCGGTGGCATGGGTATTGGCGTGCCCTTACCACCGATACCTGAAGGTAGTGCTCCATCTCCACCCAATATTGACGGTGGAACGCTAGACTTCGACACATCAGTAGCGGTGAGAACATGGTCAACCAACCCCTTAATTGCGTCACTAACCGGAGTAAAGAGTTTGTCTAATAGCTCCGGTCCCGGCAATGGCGTTACGAGTTGCCCCGCCTTCATGCTTGGATCAAGCTCTGTTGCCGGATCGGCGATTACGCCGTCGCCTTTACTCGCGGTTTCGCCCTTAAAGCCAGGTAACTTGCTGAGTCCAGGCAACCAGGAAGGGGCCGAAGACATGGGTAGCGCAACCTGATTATTCTCCACCTCAATCTGTGCCGCGCCCGTCGCTGTCGCCGCATTTACGCCACCAGCCGTCGCGATCCCCGCAACCAGACTGTTCACCAGATTTTCACGCGCCTCACGATCAGCCGCCGACATGTTCGTGGTCGGCCCGAGTAGAGACCCAATCACGGAACTTGCCGCCGCGCCCATCGCGCCCGCGCCGCACGCCTGACTGCTTGCCGCGGCACCGGCACACCCGACAATCGCATGCAAGGCAGCGCGTGCCGTATCGCTATCCAATGAATCGGCTATCTGTTTGACCTGGTTCGCGCCAATTTCCTGTATGTACGCCACGGCGGCACTCTGTGCAAACTGCCTCATACCCCCCGACACATTCCCACCCGCCGCCACCGTCAGCGCAGTCAACACCTGCCGATACGATCCACTCGGCCCCCATTCCGCATTAAGCTGATCGGCCTGCTGCTGTGCCGCCGCGCGCTGTTCCGGCGTCAGGTTCGGATCATTCGCAGCGGCCTTGGCTGCATCGGCTTCCTTCGCCCGATTGTTCACGAACGTGCCAGCCTGATTGATGAACTGGCTGGTGATGTCGAAACCGGCTTCGATCTTGTCCTTGTCGAAGATCGGCGCAATCGTCGCCTGCGTGCCATTCGTATCGCGGCTGATGCTCGCGACGGCTTCGTCGGCCGTCTGCCCGGTCAGTTGCTGCTGCTTGTCGCTGTCAGTGATATGAATCGCGCCACCACTGATCGCGCTTCGGGTTGTCGAACTGGCATCACCCGATGCACCCATCACGACGGGCGGTGCCATCGACGCACCGCCTGCACTCGGCAACGTCGTCCCCGGAACCGGATTGACGTTTGTCGCCGTCCCTGTCTGCGTCTTGCCGATGTCACCACCATACCCGCCACTGATACCGACCGACGAACCGCTATACGATGCACGGTTTTCAATATCCGAATGCGTCAGCGTCGCCGTCGTCAGGCTGTTAAGCCCATTGTCGATCGCCGAATCACTACTCGCAATCACACCGCCTTTCAGATCGGTGTTGCCTTTGACGTTGATCTGGAACCCACCATCACCCGCCCTGATGCCGGACTGTTCAGTCACGCTCGCATAGTTGCTGTTCAGTTTCTCCTGGCTGAAGTTCGCCGACACGCTCGAACTGCCTGCGCAGATCGGCGGCACGCACACGCTCACCGACACGCCGCCGCTCATCTGCTTCGAGTCATAATGGCTCGTATCCTGCAAGCTCTCGATGTTCAGGTTTCCGCCGACGTTTGCGATCACCTGCTGGCCGTCCGCCACCGCACCCTTGAGATTCGTGTCGCCACCGGATTGCAGCGTGAGCGCGTTACCCGCATTGACATGTGCGTTCGTCCACGTCGTATCGTCGCCGTTGCCGTGACCCTTCGTCCCCGACACACCCGCCTGGAACGAGATGCCGTTCTGCTGACCCACGCCGATGGTGACGCCGATGCTCGCGTTCGAACCGCTGTTCTCGCTGCGCATGCTGTCCGAGTTTTGCGCGGCCTGGAGGTTGATGTTGCCCTGGGCATTCAGGGTCGCATTGTTCCCCGCCGTGATGTCGCTGCCGATCACGTTGATATTGCTGTTCGCGCCGGCACCTGCCGCAGCGATATTCACGTTATGACCGGCGCTGACGGTGCTGCCAGCAGCCGTAGCCGACGCTTCGGATGTGTTGCTGTGACTGTGGCTCGTACCAAGCGACACGTTCACACCGATGCCGCCCGCATGCGTCGGATCACTCGCCACTGCGTCATAAGCGTTCTTGCCAGCCAGCCCCGTGGTTGCCGCAGCCAGCGCATCGAGACGCGCATCCCCCTTCGTCTGCTTCACGTCCTTGCGCATCTGGTTCGCGGTCTGGATCGCCGCGATGACCGGGCTGCTCAGTCCAGCCGTGATGCCCGTCTGACTGAACGACTGCTGTTCGTTCTGCGTCGAGAGGTTTTGCGCGGCATCGATCGTGACGGTCTTGCCAGCCAGATTCAGGTCATTGCCTGCATGCAGCGTGCTGCCCGTCACATGCAGTTCATTGCCCGATGTTACGCTCAGGTTGCCGTTCAGCGAGCCGATCATGCTCGCGTTGTTGGTCACCTGTGTCGCCTGCTGCGCGTCCGTCGTCTTGCGCGAGCCGATGCTGTAGCCTTGCAGGCCTCCGTCAAGCTGGTTCAGCGGATTCAGGCCCGAGAGGAATCCGTATTCACGCTTCTGATAGTCGCTTTGCGTGCTCTGCGTATCCTGCGAGGTGGTAATGGTGACATTGCCCGCTGCGGCCAGCTTCACATCGTTGGTGCCGACGACATTGCTGCCCTGAACCGTCAGATCCTTGCCCGAGCGGACATTCACGGTATCGCCTGAGACGGTGCTCGCAATGCCGATGTTGGCCTGCGATGCCTGCATCTCATCGGTCGTCGAGCCATGCACGATGCTGCCGCGCTTCGATTGTGTCTGCGAATAGCTGTCGTGTTCCTCGCGGCCCTCGTTGATCGTGATATTGCCCGTGGACGCGATGGTCGCCGCGCCCGTGTCCGTCGACACCGACGAGCCGGTAATCGTCACATTGCCTTTCGACGTGTCGGTACTCACCGCCGCAAGCGTCGCATTGCCGCCCGCGCTAAAGGCCGTGCCAACCGACTGTTCGTCGTATGAATGGCTCTGCGCGCTACGCGTCTTGTCGCCGAGATAGACGTCATCCCGATTCGCCGTATTGGTCACCGTCGTGGCCGTCAGGTTGCCGCCCGCTACAACCGCCATATCGCCGCCCGCGCTGACCGTTGCGCCCTTGAGCGTCATGTCGTTGCCGCTCTGCATTGCAAGACTGCCGCCCGCGCCGATAGCGCTCGTTTCGTGGATCGTGCTGCTGGCGTTCGCATGCCGGTTCGCGCCATTCGTCACCGATTGCGATGTGTTCGACTGAACCGTATCGACGTTGATGTCATGGCCTGCCGAGATCTGGGCGCTACCGCCTGCGTCGATGACTGCACCATGCACGCTCAGATCGTGACCGGCCGCGATCACCATGTCTCCCGTCGATGCAATCGTGCCTTGTGCGCCGATCAGCGTCTGGTTGACCCTGCTGTTGCCGACCGTCGAACTGACGCCGACCGTATCGACAAGGGTCGTATTGACGATATCGTTACCCGCCAGCACGGCAACCCGGTTGCCCGTGATGCGCCCCGAAGCATTGACGACATCGTTCGTCGCCGAGATCACGGTCGTTCCGTTATCGGTGCTGCTGCCAATCGAGCCGCCGCGATTGACGATATTCGTCGCGCTGATAACCGTCTGCGTGCCGCCCTTGATAACGCCCGAGTTCGTCGCGTCGCCTGTCGCGTGAATCTCGACATCGTCGGCGGCGATGAGCGCGCCAGTCGGTTGCAGGTCGTTCGCGTGCGTGTGGGCAAGATAGACGACAGGGGCAAGCACGGTCTGCGTGCTGCCGTCCGGCAACGTCACGGTCTGGTTGACCATCCACACGATATCGCTTGTCAGCGCATCCATCTGTGCGGCCGTCAGCGCCATACCGGGTGCGAGGCTGAATTCCTTCGCCACGTTGGCGCCGTTGTTCATCAACGCGCGATACTCGTCCTCGTTGCTGTCATAGCCTTGCAGATACACGCGACCGGTCAGTTGGGTGATCTGGTTGCGGACCAGCGTTTGCTCATACAACCCGTCGCCCAGGCGCTTCTCGACCGTCGACGGGTCATAGCCCAACTGTTTGAGCAGATAGTCGCTCGAAATGAAGTTCGTATAGCTGGTCAGGCGTGGATCGGTTGCAATCAGATAGGACGCACCCGGCGCGGTGTTGAAGGTGTACAGACCGCTTTTCGGCAACGTGATGCTCAGCGATCCCGTCGGCCCCGCGACGGATTGCGGGGCGTTGATGGTCTTCGTCTGTCCCGTTGCGAGATCCACGGTCTGTGTACCGCCGCCCGCGATGCCGCCCGCCGTTCCGTTCGCACCGAGCGTGCCGCCCGTCGCGCCCGTCGCCGAGTTCGCTGCGACGACGTTCGTGTTGTTGATGTCGGTCGCGTTGATCTGCACCGCGTTGTTCGCGATGATCGTGCCGCCGAGGCCGCCAATGGCGACCGGCGTCAGGATGATCGACGGCTGGACGACCTTGCCCACGTCGCGCGAGATGTCCTCGTTCCATGCGTAGGTCGAAACGATGTCCTGCTTCTGGTACTGGTACAGCGTCTGCCCGGTATTGTTGACGGTCGTCCCGCCATAGTTGCCGCTCGCTACGTCGCCGCTCGCCTGGCTGCTGCCGATCTGGATCGCGCCGCCCGCGCCAATCGCGCTAAAGCTGTTGTTCAGCGTGCCGACGTTGGCAAGCACCATGTTGCCGCCCGCCATGATCTGCGCCTGCTGTGCCTGTGTGCCGGCCACCTGATCCTGCTGTGTTGTGGTCGTCGTGTCGCGTGCCGACTCGATGCGCTGATAACCGTGGTGCGCCTGGTTGTCGCCGGGGTATTCGGTGGCCGGATCGTAATTGACATGCGGATCGTAGTCGTCCCAGTAACTGACTGAGACTGTCCCGTTGCCGTTGGTCGTGAGCGTGTTGTAGTAGATGGTCTGCGGCTGGCCGTTCACGTTGACGACAAGCACGCGATCAACGGCGTTCGGGCCGCTGGCGGTCGACACGACATCGGCATTGCTGAACGTGGCGTCCAGCGGGTTCCTGTAGCCGTTGTCCCACATGTCCTGCGTGCAATAGCCCTTGTCGCCATTGGTTGGCGTGCAGGCCATGTATTTGTCGCGCTTGGTCTGATGCGCCGTCTCGACATCGGTCGTGACCGTCTCGACCGTGGGCGCGGGGCGCGTGTTGGTCAGTGTCTGTGTCGCGATTTCGATGTTGCCCTGGGCCTCGATGGTCGACTGGTCGTTCGTCACCGTGTTCGCGCGGTTCGCGAGCAGGCCGTTGCCGTCGCGTGTGCCGTTTGCGGCGATGTGGATGTCGCCGAGACTGAACAGGTTCGCGCCGCCTGTGTTCGAGATGTCAGAGCCGAACAGGTTGACGACGGATGCTCCGGCAATCACTGCCGCCGCGCCTGTGTTCGCAATTGAACCGGCGTTCAGCGTGACGGTGTTGCCGATGATGGTTGCGGTGTTACGGAGCGACGCGCTGTTTGTGGTGACGCTGTCGCCCTCAATGCGTCCTTCGTTCGTGATCGCGTTCGCAGCATTGACCGTCGTGTTAGACGAATTGATGTCCGCGCCTGCCTGGTTATCGACGTTCGCCGCGTTCAAGGTCAGCGCGTTCACTGCGCCGAGCTTGCCCTGATTCGTGAAACTGCCTGCGGTTGTGAAGGTCAGGTTGTTGTTCGCCTGAATCTGGTTCGCGCCTGTCAGCGTGAAGTCGCCGTTGACTGTAACGGTGCCGTCGTTGCCCGCGACAATGCGCCCGTCGCCCGTGAGCGTGTTCGTCGTGACGCTCAGGTTCTGGTCGCTGCCAACCGCACCGTTCTGGTTTGCCAGCATGCCGGTACGGATGCCGATACTGCCTCCGCTGCCTGTGTCGTTGCCGATACGGCCGTTCGTATTGTCCAGCGTCGACGTAGTGAGCGTGATTGCCCCATTGCCATGGATCGAGCCGCCCGCATTGATGACGGCAGCGTTCGGACCATTGAGCGTGACATTGTTCGCGCCCGACAGCGTGGCGTTCGTGTTGTCGGCAAGTCGCGCGATGGTCAGCATCAGGTCATGGCCCGCAACGAGTTGCGCGCCGTTGGTGTTCGATAGTGTCTGCGCATTGAGCGTGACATCGCCGTTGCCGCCGATCGTACCCGCGCCAGAGACGCCGTCCGTGTTGCTGTTCGTGATCGCGCTGGCGCTGATCGTGGTCGCGCCGGAACCTGTATTGGCAATGCGCCCGTTCGAGTTGTCCAGTGTCGCGCCCGTGACGGTGAGCGTTGAACCGGTGCCGTCCGCCTCGATCTGCCCACCCGTGTTGTCGATTGCCCCTTGGGCCGACATCGTTGCGCTGCCCGTACCCTGGATCATGCCCACGCGATTGCCGAGCGTGCTGCCGGACTGGACCGATACCGCGCCGCCCGCCGTGATCGTGCCGCCCGAATTCTCGACGCTGCCACCTGCGACCGACACGCCGCCGTTGCCGCCAATCAGGCCGTTCTGCGTGTTCGTGACCGCGCCCGTCGCCGTGACGCCCGTCGTGCCTTTGCCACCGTTGGCGATGGAACCGCCGTCGTTCGCTACCGACTGTGCCGACACTGCGAGCGCATCGTCTGCCTGGATTGTGCCGCCCGCATTGTTGAGTGCACCCGCGTCCGTCACCGACACCGTTTGCGCACCGATATAGCCCGCCGCGCTGTTATCCAGGGACGCGACCAGCAGGGTTGCGCCCGTCTGTGCAGCAAGTGTGCCGCCGCGATTCGAGACCGCGCCTGCGTGCACGTCGAGCGCGCCGTTCGTCGCAATCGTGCCGCCGTTGTTCGACAGCGCGCCCGTTGCAACTGACAGTGTTCCCGTGCCCGCGCTGGCAATTGTGCCGTTATCGTTTGTGAGCGCAGCAGGGCCGAGTGCCAGACTGTCGGCGTTGGTCTGAAGCGTGCCACCCGTGTTGTCGAGCGTGCCCGTCACATCGACGGTCGTTGCGCCCGTGCCTGTCTGCGTGATGCTGCCGCCGTGGTTGACGAGGTTCGCGGCGTGTAGCGTGAACTGGCTCGCTTGCGTGGTGCCCTGACTGTTGTCGAACGTCGCAGCCGTAATCGCCGCCGATTTGCCTGCGGCAACGGTATTTGCGTTCGTTAGCGTCGTACCGGCTGACAGCGTCGCGTTGTCGTTCGCCGCGAGGGTGCCGTTGTTGAACAGGCTTTGCACGGCCGATGCAATCAGGTTCTGGACCGCCGTGATCGAACCGGCGTTCGCGATCTGTCCCGCCTGAAGAGTCACGTTGCCGTTGCCGCCGATGCTGCCGCCCGTGCCGTTGTTCAGAAGGCCCGACAGCGTCAGCTTGAGTCCGTCCGTATTGAGCGACACGATATGGCCGCCCGTGTTGTCGAGCGAGCCAGCTTGCAGTGTCTGCGCGCCCGCTGCCTGTATCGTGCCGCCCAGGTTTGAGACTGCGCCGGAGACGGTCGTGGTCAGTGTGGAGCCTGAAACGATCTGGCCGTTGCGGTTCGACAGTGCGCCTGCCGCCAGGGTCTGCGCGCCATCTGACGAGAGTGCGCCATTGTCGTTCGTGAGCGTGCCCGATGCGCGAGCGTCGAGCGTGGTGCCTGCCGTCGTGGTCGCGCCTGACAGGTTCAGGTCGCCGCCATTGGCGGCAAGCGCGAGCGCGCCTTTGGCCGACGTGCTGCTGCCAGCGAGATTGACCGCTGATCCATTGATTGAGGCGTTGCCGCCCGCTGCATTGCGACCCGTCGCTGTGACGGCGCCTATTGCCGTCACAGACAGGTCGCCGGAACCGGCAATCGTGCCGTCACCGTTCACGCCTGCGCCGAGCGTCCCCGTTGACGCGACGCTACCTGCGCTGACAGTGGTGTTCTGCTGTGCGGCGAGCGTGCCGCTGTTGGTGAGCGCGCCCGATGTGTTCGTGTTGACGCTTTGCTGCGCGTAGGTCGTGCCGCTATTGTCGATGCGATCGCGCGCGCTCGCCGTGATGTTCCCGCTGGCGTTGGTCTGACCGGCGAGCACCAGCTTGCCCTGTGTCGTCAGGATCAGGTCACCGGCCTGCGCCGCCAGCACGCCCCTGTTCGACACGCCGACGCCGTTCTCCGTGCCAACCAGTACGATGCGATTCGCATACATGCCGCCAAGATTGCTCACGTCAATCGACACACCCGGCGCAGCGCCGCTACCTGCTATGGGCGTGGCCGCAAGCGTGTTGTAGTCGACGGCATTCGCGCCCGTTACGACGTTCAGGTTCTTCGCATAGATCGCGGCATTGGCCTGTACCGCACGCGCCAGCAGATCAACCTGGTCGATATTCGTGCCGTTGAACCCGGCGCCCTGCACGGTGATGTTGCCACCCGTGACATTAAAACCCGCAAGCGATCCATCGCCCGCGAAATTCGGCGTACCTGTCGTGAGCGTTGCACGCGACGTATTGATGAGGCCGCCCCCATCGACCATCAGACCGTTCGGATTCGCGATAACGACCTGCGCGCGCTGGCCCGCGACTTCCAGATACCCGCGCAACTGCGACGGCGAACTGCTGATGACCTGATTGACGATCACGCGCGCGGCATCGTTCGGCCCGAAGTTCGGATTGCCGTTGATGTACCCGGCCTGCTGCGTGTTGACGATGGTCGGCGAGTTGTTCAGGATCGCGCCGTTCTTCTGGACATCGAACTGGTTGTAGGTGTTCATCGACACGCCCGAACCAGCGGGCTTGTTGATGTTGACCTGGGGAATGCCGTTCTGCGTCGTGACGACGCCAGGCGCATGCCCGCCACCCGGCACGATCTGCGCGCCCGCCATGAGCGGCGAGAGGACAAGCAGGGCAGACAGTGCAAGCTGACGCAGCGACGCACCTATGTCCTGTGCTCCTGATGCGCGCCCCGTTGCGCGCGTCTCTCCTGCTTTACCTGCTGCTGTTGCGGTTTCCTCGACGGCCACGAGCATACCCCGCAACCGGCTGAATACGAGCCGGTAGGTCTTCTGATTCATTTTATTCGTGTTGCTTATTATTGGAGCGGTAAACCTATCGCAGGCCTCGTTGAAAAGTTGTTAACAAACATCAAGGAAAATTCAAATACAACAGAACCGGCAAAATCAGTCTTATCTGATTGCGCAGGCGAAAAAAAGCCCGCTCATGGCGGGCTGGAAAGCGGCCGTGTATTCCAGACATGATCGTCAACGGCCGGGACTGCGCTCGGGTCACGCAGTCGGTGAGGAATGTAGATCGGGCTTTCCCCGTCAGTCCATGAGAAATATCTGAAAACCGTTACACACGGCGCTTGAGCTTGAGCATCCTGAACGTCTCCCCCCGGCCTGTGTGATGGACCGCGTACCACAGACTCAGGTCAAACTTGCGTGCTGGCGCGCGCAACGACACGGCATCAATGGCACGGAGGCATGCGCGCCGCGCTGACTCGCCAGCGTTGGCTCTCAGCAGCGATTCGCCTGGTTCAAGTTGAGCGACGAGCCAGGGAAGCGATCCCGCGACGAGTGATGCGGCGACGCGCGACGCCTGGGTGGAGGAGCGCGCGCCACGCCCTCCAGTGCCGCGACGCCGGGTGCGGCTTTCCGCATCGGTTGTTACCGGGTGAATCACGATCGTATGTATCGCTCCGTGACAGCGAAGTTTCGAACAGTCAATGTCCTTCATCGTTGCTCTCCTGTGAGTGATGGGCCCTGATCACCTCCGCGTCCCGATCGTTCTTATGTAAGGGATGGAACGGCAAGCGTAAGCCGTTTATTCGGGGTGAATGGAGCGCCGGGGGGCAACGGTCGCGCCGCTCGTTGATGGGAGTGCAATGACTCGGACGTCGCAGAACTCCCGCAGAATGTGTCCTGTGGGTGTCCTGCAAAATAGGTGAAATCTGCTCTGGATATGGAGAGCGAGTTGAAAACCTTGCTGGACAAGGGTTTGCGGGAATGAGGGTTTCCCCGGAAAATGCCCCTGTGCGGGGCGGCACTTACTTTCTTTGCCGCCGCAAAGAAAGTAAGCAAAGAAAGCGGGCTAACACCGCCCGTTCTTGACCTCCGCCTGAGGGCCCCCAACAGTTCCTCCGCCTCAATCGGCGTTCTGCCTTTCACTGCCCGTTGCCAGCGCCTTGAACAGGCGCCTCACCCACTTCAAGCACCCGTAGCGCAGCAAACGGCAGCGAATGGTTACGGCCGCCCAGGTGGCAAACTGTGTGTAGGTCGTAGTGCTTCACACCTCAGCGCTCTTACGACACCGACCGTGTTTTTCAGCCCGGAGTGAAGCGCGTACACCGGGAAAGCCGACACACAGTTTGCCGCCATAGAACGTGGGCGATGCGATCGCGCGTGTGGCCACGCGGGAGTGTGAAGCGGGTGATGTGCTCAATCAGAGCGTTGGCAACGGGCAGTGAAAGGCAGGTTGCCGTGTGAAGCGGAGGAACTGTTGGGGGCCCTCAGGCGGAAACAAGGATTGGCGGTGTTCAGCGGCTTTCTTTTGCCTACTTTTCTTTGCCGCGGCAAAGAAAAGTAGGTGCCGCCCCGCACAGGGGCAACGCGTGAACAAGGCAAAACATCACGCGGATGCCAGCAAAAACACAAGCAAACCGAACCAGCGTCGCAAGACAACCCAAAGTAAGCGCCGCCCTGCAGAGGGGCAAAGCATGAAGCAGGCAATACAAACCGCGGATGCCAGCAAAAACACAAGCAAACCAAACAAAAGCGTCGCAAAGACAAAATCAGAGCAAACTCACAACCCCAGCCCTCGCCAGCAACCACTCCCGAAACCCCGCCACCTTCTCAACCCGAACCTCATTCTTCCGACAAGACAAAAAATGCGTCTCGCGCTGAAAGCGCACAAACGCTTCGCTGTGCACTTCGACGAGATCACCCCGCACGATCTCACGCTCCGCGAGCCGCATACTCTCCAGCACGACACCCATCCCGTCGGCGGCAGCGGAAATCCCAAGCGCCGCGCGATCGAATGAAGGACGCGGCGTAGTCGGCATATCGAGCCCATTAGCCGCGAACCAGTCGGCCCACGTAACGCGGCTCAGTTGCGTGTCGATCAGCGTCAGCTCGCGCATGCGCGCAGCGGGCGCACCGTCGCCGAGCAAGCCGGGCGAGCACAGAGGCACGATGGCTTCCTGCCCTAATGGAATCGTTTCGATCCCGGCACGATCGAGTGCGCTGCCGTATGAAATCTCGATGTCCACTTCCTGCACGCGCGTGAGATCGAGCGGCTCTGCACCCGTCGATAGACGAATCGTGATGTGCGGATAAGCCTTGTTGAATTCGGGTAGCTTCGGCCCGAGCCATTTCACCGCGAAACTCGGCGCGCAATGCACCGCGAGCACCTGTGCGTTCGGCGCGAGCGTGACTTCGCTGCAGGCCGCTTCGACGACATCGAATACGCGGCTCAGGCTTTCGAGCAGGCGCACCGCTTCGGGCGTGGGCTCGATGCGCCTGTTGCGGCGCAAAAACAGCGGACGCCCGAAGTACTCCTCGAGTTCTTTCACCTGATGACTGATCGCGGACGGCGTGAGGTGAAGTTCCTGCGCGGCGAGCGCGAAGCTCTCTAGCCGCGCGGCGGCTTCGAACGCGCGCAGCAGCACGAAATTCGGCATTCGCCTCATCTGTTTTCCCTTCAGGTGAATGTCATTCATGCTTTCATGAACAACCATCGTTTGTCAACGCGATCGGCGGAACCGACCATGTGCTTACCCCATGACCCCATGCTCAAAGGAGCCGACATGTCAGAAGTGATGGAAGCCCCATCGAAAACGATCGACCTCAAGGGCCGCGTCTCGATCTATCAGCCCGAGCAGGACGGCCTGATCTTTCCCGAGTTGCCCGCTTTCAAGAACCACGCTGAGCACCGGCAGCATCTGAAAGAGCGCCTTGTCGCCGCGTGCCGCGCGTTCGCGCTGCAGGGCTTCGATTACGGTTTCGCAGGCCATCTGACGGTGCGCGATCCGGAGAATCCCGGTCTCTACTGGACCAACCCGATGGCCGTGCACTTCTCGCAGGTGAAGGTCTCGAATCTGATCTGCGCGGACCACGAAGGCAATGTCGTCGAAGGCGAGTACGCAATCAATCGTGCGGGCTTCGTGTTGCATGCGGCCGTGCACGAAATGCATCAGGACATCGTCGCGATGTGTCATGCGCACACCGTCTATGGCACCGCGTTCGCGTCGCTTGGCAGGAAGCTCGATCCCATCAGTCAGGATGCCGCGGCGTTTTTCGAAGACCACGTCGTGATCGGCGAGGAAGCGGGGCAGGTCGCCGTCGAAGTGAAAGCGGGCCACAAGGTCGCGCATGCATTCAAGGGCGTGAAGGCGGCCATTCACCAGAACCATGGGTTGCTGACGGCGAGCCGGCACAGCATCGAAGCGGCCGCGTTCTGGTTCATTGCGCTCGAGCGCTGCTGCCAGCAGCAACTGATGATCGAATCGACTGGCATCAAGCCGCGCTTCGTGACGGAAGAGCGCGCGCGCTATAGCCGCGAACACGTGGGCAGCGAGTACATCGGCTGGCTGCATTTCCAGACGATCTGGGATCAGCTAGTGAAGACACAGCCCGACATGTTCGATTAAGCAGGTTCATTGCAGTACGACGCGGCGGGCGGCGCGCATTGCACGCCCGCTGCAACGATCAATACACGACGGAGACATCCCCATGAGTTCGATCAGCCAGGACGTGTATCTGCAGCGTTCGGGAGCGGGCGTCTATGCGAAGGTCGCATGGCGCCTGATTCCATTTCTGTTCTTCTGCTATTTGTGCGCTTACCTCGACCGCATCAACGTCAGCTTTGCGAAGCTGCAGATGCTGCAGGATCTCGGGATGAGCGATGCCGTCTATGGGCTCGGCGCGGGGATATTCTTCGTCGGGTATCTGATGTTCGAGGTGCCGAGCAATCTGATCTTGCTGAAGGTGGGCGCGCGACGCTGGATTGCGCGGATCATGGTGACATGGGGTTTGATTTCATCGGCGATGATGTTCGTATCGACGCCGACGCAGTTCTACGTTGTGCGTTTTCTGCTGGGCGTAGCCGAAGCCGGTTTCTTCCCGGCGATTCTTTTGTATCTGACGTACTGGTTTCCGGCTGGACGACGCAGCAAGGTGACGGCGTTGTTCATGACGGGTATTCCGATGTCGGGCGTGATTGGCGGACCGCTATCAGGCTGGATCATGCATTCGATGAGCGGTGCGCATGGGCTTGCCGGATGGCAATGGCTGTTCCTGCTCGAAGGCATTCCGACGGTGCTGGTCGGAATCGTCGCGTTCTTCTTTCTGGACGACAAGGTATCGGATGCGCGCTGGCTGCGTGAAGACGAGAAGGCGTTGATCGAAGCCGACTTGCAGGCTGAGAGTGGGCATCACAAACTGCATTCGTTGCGCGATGGGCTTGCCAGCCCGCGTGTGTTGCTGCTGTCGGCGATCTATTTCTTCTTCACGATGGGGCTGTATGGAGTGAGTTTCTGGTTGCCTTCGCTGGTTAAGGCTTCGGGTGTTTCGGGGACGTTGAATGTCGGGTTGTTGTCGGCGGTGCCTTATGCGGCGGCGGCCATTACGATGGTTCTGGTTGGGCGCAGTTCTGACCGTCATGGCGAGCGGCGTTGGCATCTGGCGTTGCCTGGCGTGATTGGCGCTGCTGCGTTGTGTGCGAGCGTTGTCTATGCGCATCAGACTGTGCTGGCGATGATTGCTTTGACCGTTGGGACGATGGGCGTGATTACCACGATCTCGCAGTTCTGGACAGTGCCGCCGGCTGTGTTGCAAGGTACCGCTGCTGCGGGTGGGATTGCGCTTGCCAATTCTGTTGGGTCGATTTCTGGGGTTGTTAGCCCGTATGTGATCGGGTTTATGCAGACATCGACTGGGTCGACCGGGAGTGGGGTGGTTGGGATTGCTGTCAGTATGGTTATCGGGAGCGCGCTTACGCTTGCTTTGCGGCGGTCGCATGTGAATGTTTTGAGTAAGCGGGAGTAGAGAGTTTTTTTGTCTTGCGACGCTTTTGGTTGCGTTTGCGTTTGCTGTCGCTTTTGCTGGCATCCGCGTTTTGTTACTGGTGCTTCACGCGTCGCCCCTGTGCGGGGCGGCACTTACTTTCTTTGCCGCCGCAAAGAAAGTAAGCAAAGAAAGCGGGCTAACACCGCCCGTTTTTGACCACCGCCTGAGGGCCCCCAACGGGTCCTCCGCTTCACACGGCGTTCTGCCCATTCACTGCCCGTTGCCAGCGCTTCGAACAGGCGCCTCACCCACTTCAATCACCCGTGACACAGCAACCGGCAGCGACTGGTTACGGCCGCCCAGGTGGCAAACTGTGTGTAGGTCGTAGTGCTCCACACCTCAGCGCTCTTACGACACCGATCCTGCTTTTCAGTCCGGAGTGAAGCGCATACGCCGCGAAAGCCTACACACAGTTTGCCGCTATAGGACGTGGGCGATTTGGTCGCGCGTGTGGCGACGCGGGAGTGTGAAGCCGGTGATGAGCCAATTCGAAGCGTTGGCAGCGGGCATCGAGAAGAGCGCTGGCGTGAACAGGACGGGGCCGTTGGGGGCCCGTGGGTAAAGGTCAAGAATTAGCGGTGTTCAGCGGCTTTCTTTTGCCTACTTTTCTTTGCCGCGGCAAAGAAAAGTAGGTGCCGCCCCGCACAGGGGCAACGCCTGAAGCACCAGTAACAAATCGCGGATGCCACCAAAACCAAAAGCAAATCGCGGATGCCACCAAAACCAAAAGCAAACCGCGGATGCCACCAAAACCAAAAGCAACCCCAGCATCGCAAGACAAAAAAACCTCACTTCCGTGCTCTCGACCGAACCTTCCCCTTCCCGGCAAACGCCAACCGCCGGGCATCAGCGGACTCCCGAATCATCGCGATCAACGCCCGCAACCCTGCGGGCACATGCCTGCGCCCAGGATAATAAAGACACAACCCATCGAGCGGCGGCGTCCAGTCCTGAAGCACGCGCACCAGCGTCCCCGCCTCGAGATCTTCAGCCACCGTCCACTCGGACAAATACGAAAGCCCAACCCCTGCCCGCGCGGCACTCAACATCAGACCAGCCTCGTCCAGGGTCAACGCACCCTTACCATCGACCCGCACCGTTTCACCGTGCCGCTCGAACTCCCATTGATAAATCGACCCGCTAGGCATCCGCGTACGAATACAGCGATGCTGCGAAAGCTCATCAGGCGTGCGCGGCACCGGATGCTCTGCGAAATACCCCGGGCTGCCCACCACGGCAAAGCGCTGCTTGTCACCAAACGGCACGGCAATCATGTCCTGTGGCACCGTCTCTGCCAGCCGGATACCGGCATCGAAGCCCTCAACGACGATATCGATCAATCGCCCCTCCGTCACGATATCGAGCTTCATCTCCGGATAGCGCGCCAGAAATGCAATAAAAACCGGCATCGCCTGATGCGCGGCGCCTACAGACGTGTTGATCCGCAACGTGCCGCTCGGCGTGTCGCGGAAACTGCCCGCCTGCTCGAGCGCGACACGGATCGTCGATAACGCGGGCGCCACGCTGTCCACGAACTGCGCACCCGCTTCCGACAACGACACGCTGCGCGTCGTCCGGTTGAACAGCCGTACGCCGATGCGCGCTTCCAGCGCCGCCACCGAATGGCTCAGCGCCGACGTCGACACGCCCATTTCATTGGCGGCGGCGCGAAAGCTGCGGTGTCGCGCGACGGACAGCACCGCTTCGAGTTCCGACATGCCTGTCGTTTTCATTGTCCTGTTTTGCTCAATAGGTCATGTCCGATTGTACGACTAGTCGGTTTAATCGCGCGTCGCTATCTTTATGGCACTGGATGGCAAGTCACGGGATACACAGATGCATACGATTGAGCAGATTTATATCGACGGCGCGTTTGTCACGCCGCATGGCGAAGAGTGGTTCGACCTTTTCAATCCGGCGACGGAGCAGGTGATCGGCCGCGTGCGTCTCGCCGACGCGAAAGACGCGCGCGACGCGATCGCCGCAGCGAAGCGCGCGTTTCCGTCGTTTTCGCGCACCAGCAAGCGTGCACGCATCGACATGCTCAAGCGTCTGCATGCCGCTGTCGTCGCGAAGGAAGACGAGCTTTATGAAGCGATCATCGAGGAATACGGCGCGCCCGTGTCGCGCGGCCGCTGGATGGCGCAGCATGCGAGCAACGTGCTGAGCGAAGCCGCGAAGGTGCTGGAGCAGTACGAGTTCACGCGCCGCGCGGGCACGGCGGAAGTGGTGATGCAGCCGCTCGGCGTCGCCGGATTGATCACGCCCTGGAACAGCAACGCCGGATTCATCTGCGGCAAGCTCGCGGCCGCGCTGGCGGCGGGCTGCACGACCGTCATCAAGCCGAGCGAGATGAGCGCGCTGCAGACGCAGGTCGTCATGCAGGCGCTGCACGAGGCGGACTTGCCGCCGGGCGTGTTCAACATCGTGACGGGGCGCGGCGATTCCGTCGGTGCGCAGATCAGCTCGCATCCGGACGTCGCGAAGATCTCGTTCACGGGATCGACGGCTGTCGGCAAGACCATTCTGCGCACGGGCGCCGATACGCTCAAGCGCGTGACGCTTGAACTGGGCGGCAAGTCGCCCACCATCGTGCTCGACGACGCCGATTTCGACCAGGTCGTGCCGCTTGCGATCAACGCGGGCTTCATGAACAGCGGGCAGGCGTGCATCGCGGGTACGCGCATTCTGGTGCCGCGCCAGCGTCTCGCCGAGTTCGAAGCGCGTGTGCGCGACGAAGTGGCGCGCGCGCAATCGGGCGATCCGCGCGATCCGGCTACCACTGTCGGTCCGATGGTCAGCCAGAAGCAGTGGGAGCGCGTGCAGCGCTACATCCGCATCGGCATTGACGAAGGCGCGCGGCTGATCGCAGGCGGGGAAGGGCGTCCCGATGGGCTCGAAGCGGGCTGGTTCGTGCGTCCCACCGTGTTCAGCGACGTGACCAACGACATGACGATCGCGCGCGAAGAAATCTTCGGCCCGGTGCTGTCGATCATCGCGTACGACGACACGGAACAGGCCATCCAGATCGCCAACGATACGAACTACGGCTTGCAGGCCTACGTGTTTTCGCGGAACACGGCGCGCGCGCACGAAGTGGCGTCGCGCATCGACGCGGGGCGCGTGCTCGTCAACACGCTCGCGCATGAACCTGCCGCGCCATTCGGCGGATTCAAGCAGTCGGGCATTGGACGCGAGTACGGCGTGTACGGGATCGAAGCATTCCTCGAACCGAAGGCGGTGCTCGGCGTGCTGTAAGCGTGTTCACGATGTCTTCGATGCGCTGACCGTGGCGGTGAATGACAGTTCGTCTTTCACCGCCTTTCCGCTTCTGTCTCGTGTTATCGGCGCACGGCGGCCAGGTGGGCCGATCGGACGGAGCGCAGTGCCTGTCAGCGTGCAATTGCCAGCCAGCGCGCATGTGATACGTGAAAGCCTGCGTAAGCTGGCGCCTGGCGGCGAGCCTCCCAACCCATGGGCCGCATTGATATCGTTTCAGCGTCTTCATTACTGCAAGGGCAGGCGTTGTTCCTGCCGATCGCCATGATCTCGCTGAAACGAATTTTTCTTCTCGCCGCGCTCGTCGCGCTGACGTCCGCCGCGCACGCGCAAGTGCCGCCTTCGCCCGATCTTCCGCCTCCGCACGACGGCGCGATGCATGACGGGCCGCCCCATGATGGCCCGCCGCCGCATGGTCCCGGTTTTGCGGTCATCAACGACCTCGAGCATCTGCAGCGTCTGTACGACATGAGCGGGCGCGACTCGGAAATGAACGCGGTCTATCACGACGTGCTGACGAAGACGCACGACCCCGCGCTGCGTCACTACGTGTATCTCGCGCTGGCACGCAACCAGTTGAAGCCGGCCAACGTCGATCAGGCGATCGACACGATCCGCAAGAGTCTCGACGAAGATGTCGAGACGCTCGACAAGCATCCCGCACCCGTCCCGCCGAAGCGCTAACGCAGCGCTAATCTGGCGTTTTACTCGCTGCCCGCATCACGCGAGCAGCGAGATCAATCCCCCGACCGTCAGGCCTGCCGCGAGCCATTTGCCCGCGGTGTAGAAGGCATTCTGTTCGTCCCTCGGCTGATCCGGCCGCTCCAGTCCCAATGCACCATACGCAAACGCCTTGACGGGTGAAACGTTTGCGGTGCTGCCGTCCGTACCGTTCGCTGCTTCGTCCGTTTCGGTCGTGGTGTCGGTCGAGGCCGGCGAATCTGTGTCCGTGCCTGTCGATGCCACCGCCGTGTCCGGGTCCGCCTGATTCACCCTCTCTGCCTGCTGCGCGCGCGAAGCCGCCGCCGCGCCTTCGGGCGAAATGCTGACGGTGACGCCGGGTTGCGCAGCTTTCGTTGCCGCGTCCTGCTTCGTGTCGTTCCGCACGGCACTCGCCGCGCTGACATCCGTCGATTGCGCAGTTTGCGCCGATGCGTCGCCGGACACGGAAGCGCGATGCGTCGACGGCGCGGACGCCGTCCCATATCCGACACTGCTTACCATTGCACGCCTCCTTCAGTCGCGAAATCCAGTTGCACTGATGGCGCTAACGTCTGGTTGCATGCACAACTTTAGGGCTGGTAAGGCGGCGTAAGCAAAAAGGCCGTATCTGTTACGCGGCGATATACACCCAGGCGTCGATGCCGGACTTCAGCTTGACGAGCACGCGTTTGTAGTCGGACACCTCGTACTCGTCGGCGGCGAGGAGTTCCTGGTGGGTGATTTCGAACACGGTGCCCGCCACTTCGTCGGCGGGATTGTTGCTCGGGCGCACGACGGGGTGATGCGTCTTGCCGCTGATCTCGACGACCTTCGGATCGCCGATCGCGAGCATCGTCTGCGCGTAGCCGGGCAGCGCGTCGCGGTGGCCGGTGAGTTCGCGGCCAAAGCTCGAAAGCTGAACGTTGCGGTCCTGCAGCGTGCCGTATGAAAAGAGATAAACGATGTCGGGCGTGTTCAAGAGGCGCTCCTCGGTTAGATCAGGCGAAAAGTCTACCGTCGCGGCTTCATACGTGCGCGCAACCGTCGTCGCGTGAAGCCTGGCGGAAAGACTCGGAAAGAAAAAATGTCATACGCGTATTGCAAATGAGAATAAATCTTATTAAGATTGCGCGCTTTCAATCCGCTTAATCGCGCCTCGTGCGCCGCACCGACAACGACGACATGACAGACCACACGCCTTTCAGGGGGCGCGCCGCCGGCGCGCGTGCTTTAGTTCGCCGCGCCAGCCGCTTGCCGGGCGCGACGCGCCTGCCGCTCGGTGCGGCGCTTCTGGTCAGTGCGGGTGTCGCGCTGTCGTCGGTGAGTTCGGCGGCGTGGGCGCAATCCGCGACGGATTCGACGGACACGAGCGCACAGTCGACGCAGCAGCAGGACAAGACGCTGCCGTCCGTGAAGGTGGCGGCCAAACGCGATCTGGCAACCGACAGCGAAAACATCAGCGCGGGTGCGTTGGGCACGCGCGCGCAGGTGGACACGCCGTTCTCGACCAACGTGAAGACGAGCGAGGACGCGAAGGATCTGTTCGCCAACACGGCCAATGATCTGTTCAAGTACGACCCGTCGGTGACGATCGTCGGCGATAACGCGACGGCCGAGAACTCCGTGTTCAGCGTGCGCGGCCTGCAGATCGACCAGCTCAATGGCGTGAAGGTCGACGGTCAGAGCTTTCCGTCGTGGGACACCGATCTTCCGCTCGAGCCGTTCGAACAGGTGCAACTGCTCAAGGGCCTGTCGGGCTTCATGTACGGCTTCGGCTCGCCGGGCGGCATCGTCAACTACGTGGTCAAGCGTCCGACGGATACGCCGTACCGCAGCGTGTCGGTGGGTTATCAGTCGGCGGGCGTGTTCAGTGAAAAGCTCGACGTGGGCGGGCGCTTCGGCCCCGACGACCGCATCGGTTACCGCTTCAACCTCGTGAACGAAGACGGCAATACGGCCGAAGCGAACGGCCATCTGCGCCGTCAGGTTGCATCCGTCGCGCTCGATTTCCGCATCACGCCGGACCTCGTCTGGAGCATGGATGCGTTCTATCAGAAGCGCAAAACGAATGGCACGCTGTTCGCGATGTACTTCGGTTCGGGCGTCGGCATTCCCAATGCGAGCTCGATCAGCCGCAACCTGACGCAGCCGCAGAACTACTACGAGACGGAGATGGCGTCGTTCGGCACGGGCCTCGACTACCGGATCAACGACAACTGGCACGCGAGCCTGAAGTACCGCTTCGCCAAGGAAAACCGCTACAACTCCGACAGCCTGCTGTACATCTACAACAACGCGGGCGATTACTCGAACACGCTTTACGCAGCGCTCACGCGTTACTTCTACCAGAACGTCGATGCAATGGTGGAAGGCAAGTTCAACACCGGCAGCGTCAAGCATGACGTCGTGTTCGGCGCGGGCTATCAGACGCAGACCAGCGTCTACGACAACAGCACGGGCTGGAACGACGGCTATAGCCTTGGCATCGGCAATCTGTACACCAGCACGCTGCTGACGAACGACGAAGTGCATATCGGCGAGAACATGTATCGCCAGTCGTACACGTCGCAAAGCGCGTTGTACGCGAGCGATACCGTCGACATCACGTCGCGGCTGTCGGTGCTGCTCGGCTTGCGTTACACGCAGTTCAAGCAGACTTCGTACAACACGGATTACACGGTCAGCGCGGGCTATAGCGCGAACCCGGTCACGCCGACCGTCGCGGTCATGTTCAAGACCGATCCGTATTCGACCGTCTACGCGAGCTACGTCGAATCGCTGCAGCAAGGCGGCGCGGCCAGCAATCTGAACGTGAACTACGGACAGACTTATGGGCCGCTGCGCAGCAAGCAGTATGAAGTGGGCTTCAAGACGGATCGTAAGAAGTGGGGCGCCAATATCGCGCTGTTCCGCGTCGATCAGGGCTACGAGTACACGAACACGGAAAACGTGTACGTGCAAAGCGGCACGAAGCGCTACACGGGCGTCGACGCAAGCGGCTGGGTGCAGCTGGCGAACGACTGGCGCTTCCTCGGCGGCGTGATGTGGCTGAACGCGAAGGCAGTCGATATCGACGATACGACGATCGAAGGCAAGCGCATCTATGCAACGCCCCGCTTCACGGCGACGGGCCGGGTCGAATACAACCCGTCGTACCTGCGTCAGCTGACGCTCGCATTCGGCGGCAAATATGTCGGCAACATGGCTGTCGATGCGGCGAATACGCAGTTCGTGCCGGCTTACACGCTGTTCGACCTGAGCGGCAAATACGAAACGCGCATCGGCGGCAAGGACGTGACGTTCCGCGCAGGCATCAACAATCTGTTCAATCGTCACTACTGGACGTCCGCGTATGGCTACTACGCGTTGCCGGGCGCAACGCGAACGGCCGTGGCGAGCGCGACGCTTCAGTTCTGATCCGGTTGCAGGCACAACGAAAAAAGCTCGAACGTTTCGACGTTCGAGCTTTTTTTTTGGGGGCTTCGTTTCGTGCGGTAGCGCTTGAACCGGCTATTGCGATGCGCCGCTTTCAGCGGAAGGCGGCGCGATCATCGCGACGCCGCAGAACCAGCCATCCGATGCCGGCTCGCGCGCCTGCCATTGCGTGCGCTTTTCCAGCACGTTATTGCATTGCACGGGCGGCACCAGGTCTTGCGTCGTGGCCGTGCATTGCTGGTCGTCGCGGTTGAACGCCTGCGTATCGAGCGTCTTTGGCTTGCCTGCGGGCTTGCTCACGGCAGCCAGATCCGCATCGACGGGTTTGGCGCGCTCTTCAGTGGGCGAAGGCTTGTGCAATTGCTCGCGAATTTCGTCGATGCGCGTCGAGTACCAGTCGGTCAGGCACGCGACATCCTTGCAGTTCTCTTCACGCCAGGCCCATTTGCTGTCGCTGTCTTTTCTATACGCGCGACGGTCGGCGGCCTGTTTCTGCGCGAGCCTGAACAGCTTGCCGAGTTCGTCGTCGGCTTTCGACAGCGCTTCGGTGTGGCAGATCAGCGTTTCCGCCGTCGAATGCGCGATTGCGCAGTTGAAGCTGGTCGCATGCGCGCTGGCTGCTGCCAGCATCCCGAGCGACGCGATGAGGTAACGGTTGAGCTTCATTCGCATGGAAACCTAGTGACAAACGACGACGCAGGTAACGGCGCTGATGCCCGCGGCCGCGCCGACGAGGCCGCCCAGCATGAAGGTCTGAAGCGACGTCGCGCATCCTTGCAGACACAGGACGGCCGCGATCAGGATGGAAGCAGTGGTAAAGCGCATTGGCCCCTCGATGCAGATAATCTCGATGAGCAAGCATAGGTGGCGCGTGCGCGCGCATTCCGGCGAGCAACGGGCGATAAAGCCGATTGCTTACCAGAAGTTGCGCGCTCGTGAGAATGTGAAAGAGAAGGCGCGTGCACAAACGTTCAAGACCGCGTGCTGCCGTGCGCGCTACGCTGGGTGCCATACGGTTGATCCGGTTTTCAGCACGAGGGCGACATGACGACTTCCATGACTCCAGCCAGGCCTCTGCTGCTTCCGCACATACGCGAAGCGGCTTTCCCGGGCGACACGGCACGTCTGGTCGAGATCGTTCGCGAGTACGTGAAGTGGCTCGATATGGACCTGTCGTATCGCGGCTTCGAAGAAGAAATGCAGTCGTTCGAGAAGAACTACACCTTGCCCTCGGGCATGTTCTTCGTTGCCGAAGGTGATGGCGAGTTTGCAGGCTGTGGCGGGCTGCTGCGTCATTCGGATGAAGTCGCCGAAGTGAAGCGGCTTTATGTGCGGCCCGCATACCGTGGGCTCGCGCTTGGCGAAAAACTGATGGAGGCCGTGATCGACAAGGCGAAGTCGCTCGGCTACGCGAAGCTCGTGCTAGATTCGGTACCTCAAACGGCTTTCGCGCAACGGCTGTACGAGCGTCTCGGCTTCACGGAGACGGCTGCGTACTATGCGAATCCCGTGCCGGGAACGCGCTTTCTCGAACTCGTGCTGTAGTCGAAGAGGGCGCGTTCCAGAACCGTCACCTTCATCACGCACGCCTGCAAGGAGTCTATGTCGTCGGCCAACTCACTGCTTCTTTATGCGGACACGCAATTCGCCAGTCCCTACGCGATGTCGGTGTTCGTCGCGCTTCACGAAAAGCATCTGACATTCGACCTGCGCACCATCGATCTCGGCTGTCACGCCAACAACGCACGCGACTATGCGGCCACCTCGGTAACGCAGCGCGTGCCGACGCTGGTGCATGACGGGTTCGCGTTATCGGAGTCGTCGGCGATCACCGAATACATCGACGATGCGTTCGAAGGCACGCCGCTTTATCCGGCTGACACGAAACAACGCGCGCGGGCGCGCCAGATTCAGGCGTGGCTGCGCAGCGACCTGATGCCCATCCGCAGCGAGCGTCCGACGGAAGTGGTGTTCTACGGCGCGCGGCGCGAGGCGCTCTCGGCCGACGCGCACAAGGCTGCCGACAAGCTCTTCTCGGCGTGCGACGCCTGGCTGACACCAGGCGCGACACAACTGTTCGACGACTGGTGTATCGCTGACGTGGACCTCGCGCTGATGCTCAACCGGCTCGTACTGCACGGCGACGATGTGCCGCAGCATCTGGCCAGCTACGCGCGGCATCAATGGCAAAGGCCTTCCGTGCAGCGCTGGGTCCAATTGCAGCGGCCGCCACTTTAATGCGTGCGGCATGCAGTTTTTCCCACATAAAGGGAATAGAAGGTTGCATCTGCAACTGAATTTGCATCGCATGCAAACTCGTCGTCCTGTCAAACGTCAAATGTCAAACGAAGCAGACGGGCTGGCATGCACCGCCCGTCTGTGCGAATTGATGTGAGGTATTAACCTCAGGCCTTTGCTGCCGTTATACATCGGCAGAGTGACTGGAACTGGCCTGAGTTGATAATGCTTTTCTCCCCGACGGAACAGACGTCCGACGCCGGATTTAGAAGCCGGTTTCATCGACGTTCGCTGGATCATCAGCGACCCCTTTCGACCGTGACGATGGCGTTTACCGTCGTCGCGTACATCACCTTCGCGTGCGCACGCAGCCTCGTTGCCGGGCCGGCCGTGCCGATCGCGTGGCGGCTCGCGTGCGCGCTCGTGCTGGCGCTGCTCGTGGTCGCCATACCACGCACGAAGAGCACCTGGGTGTTCGGCGGCATAGGTGTCGCATATACGCTCGTGCTGTTGTCCGGGCTTGCGTTGAGCGTGGCCGGACTCGACGAGCCGCTGTTATGGGCGCTGCCCGCAATGGTGGTGATTTCCATCTGCGCGGCGCCGCTGTGGCTCACGCCAGCACACTTCTGGATCGGCACGGCGTTGTTCTACGCGGCGGGCGTGCCGTTTCTGCTGAGCCTGCCGCATCCGCGCGGCGACGTCAGCGTCGTGTGCTGGATGTGGATTCTGATCGCGGTGCCGACATCGGCGGTGTTCCACTTTGGCTTCTACTGGTTCCGGCGCAATCACTTCCTGCTCGAAGACCGGCTCGCGCGACTCGCGGCGACCGATCCGCTCACGGGCCTGCAAAACCGCCGCGCATTTCTCGAGCAGGCGGCGCTGCGGCTGTCGAAGCTCGATAGCAGCGCGAAGACCAGCGCGATTTTTCTCGATATCGACTATTTCAAGTCACTCAACGACCAGTTTGGGCATGCGGTCGGCGATCAGGCGCTGTCGGATGTCGCGCGCGTGCTGAAAGAAATGACGGCGGCGGGCGATATCGTGAGCCGCATCGGCGGCGAAGAATTCGCGCTGCTGCACGACGCCGCGCTTCGCCCCGCCGCGCAACTGGCCGAAACGCTGCGCACGGCGATCGGCAAGATTGCGCGCCCTGACGGCCAGTTGAGCGCGAGCTTCGGCGTCGCGGAATACCGGCCGGGCGAAAGCGTGATGGCGCTGCTCGACCGTGCTGACGAGGCGCTGTTGCGCGCGAAGTATTCGGGCCGCAACCGCGTGTGCGCCGAGCGCGCAACGTTGGTCGACCCGGTGCGCCTGACCTGGACGCACGCTCGCGCGGACGACGGCATGGCGTCGCAGCCGGTCCGCCAGCAATGGGACGATTTCTGGCTGACCTCGCATTTCCAGCCGCTCTACAGCCTGTCGCATCAGAAGCAGGTCGGCTTCGAGGCCCTGCTGCGCGGTGAGCGTGAGGACGGCGCGCAGGTGCCGCCCGCCGAGCTGTTTTCGCCGAAGCCATTCACCGATCAGGGCGAACTGGATCGCACCAGCCACGCGCTGCATCTGAACAACGCGCGCCGTCTGATTCCCGACGACGCATGGGTCTTCCTGAACATCCTTCCCGCCACCTTCGTCGCCGACGGTTATCCCGATCAGCTCGCGCAGATCGCGCGAGACGCGGGCATTCCACCCGGGCGTGTGGTGCTCGAACTGCTGGAATCGCACGGCGGCAGCGTCGACGACATGTCGCGCGCGGCAGGGCAGTATCGCGATCACGGCTTCCTGATTGCCGTCGACGATTTTGGCGCAGGCCATTCGAACCTCGACCGCCTGCTGCGCATCCGGCCCGATCTCGTGAAGCTGGATGGCGAACTGATTCGCGCGAAGAGCCCCGGCGCGGATCAGCCGATTCTGCCGAAGCTCGTGTCGCTGCTGCATCAGGCGGGCATGCTGGTGGTCGTGGAAGGCGTCGAGACGACCGAGCAACTGATTCTCGCTGTCGAGTCGAACGTCGATTTCGCACAGGGTTATCTGCTGGGACGTCCGGCGCCCACCGTCACGCCGCCCGATGCCGTGCACCGGCGCATCGACCACGCATTCGATGTGATCGCGGAAGGGCGCGCGCATCAGCACGCGCTGTTCGAATCCGAAGTGCTGCCGTACCGGCGGGCGCTCGATGTCGGCGTCGATGCGTGGCTGCGAGGCGTACCGCTCAACGACGCGTTCTACGATCTCGCGCAGATGGAACTGTGCATCAGCTGCTTCGTGCTCGACGATACGGGCCGGCAGATCGGTCATGAAGTGACAGGCAAGGCGTCCGTGATCGACGGTGGCTCGCTGCATCCTGTCGCGAATCCGCGCGATGCGCGCTGGGACCATCGGCCGTATTTCCGCAATGCCGTGCTGAGGCCAGGCGTGCCGATTACGAGCAGCCCGTATCTGTCGCTCGCGAGCGGCAGGCCGTGCATTGCGGTCACCGTCGCGTTGCAGTCGGACGTCGGGCGTTGCGTGGTCGGCGCGGAACTCGACTGGTCGCTGCAGCGTTTGCCGTGGCCCACGGCCGAGCACTGGTGAAAAGCGCGACGGCTTAGCGTAACGCCAGTTCGCCCGTGGCTGAGCGCAGCTGTTCCAGCAGTGCGCGGGCCTGCTCGTAAAGGTCCGCGTCCACAGGCCGCAGCGCGAAACGTATCGACTCCGGCAGCCGTGCAAAATGCTTGCCCGTGCTGCGCGCGTACGCGGGGTCGTAGTGCAGATCGATCAGCTGCTCGAACAGTTCGACGCGCCGGTCTTGATCGATCATGGTGTGCCATTCGCCGATGCGCGCGCGTCCATGCAATTCAACGAGCTTCGCGAGCTGCGACTTGAATAACGTGCGATCGTCGAACAGGTGCCCATAGTCCTGCAGCAGCAGACGGATTCGCTCGTCGCGCTGCGTTGCCACGGTGACGCACGAGCCGCGATGAATCTGTTCCGTCAATGAAGCGGGCAGCGTGACCGTGCCGATGCGGCGGCTTTCCGCTTCGACGAACACAGACTGGTGCG
The DNA here is from genome assembly GCF_017104715.1 of Burkholderia sp. Ac-20365. Taxonomy (GTDB): domain Bacteria; phylum Pseudomonadota; class Gammaproteobacteria; order Burkholderiales; family Burkholderiaceae; genus Paraburkholderia. The sequence continues at coordinate 93,468 of NZ_JAAGPI010000008.1, read as the reverse complement.
GATCGAACCTGCGCAACGCGCCGACCAGCGCAGTATCGAACGCTTTCTGCGCAGGTTGCGCTTCATGCGGCAGCGAACCGAGAATCGAACCGCGATGCGCGGCGAGCGCTTCGAGATCGAGCGTTTGCGCATCGGCGCCTGCGAGTGCGTGCAGCAGGCGGGTCTTGCCGCTGCCGGTGTGGCCCGCGAGCACGATGTAGCGAAACTGCCGCGGCAGCGTATCGAGCAGTTCGACAACGTTGCGCCGGTACGTCTTGTAGCCGCCGTCCAGTTGCCGCGCGCGCCAGCCGATCAGATTGAACCACGTCGCCATCGACGCCGAGCGCTTGCCGCCGCGCCAGCAATAGATCAGCGGACGCCAGTTGCGCGGCCGGTCCGCAAAGGTCGTCTCCAGGTGCGCGGCGATGTTGCGCGACACCATTGCCGCACCGACGCGCGTGGCCTCGAACGGCGACACCTGCGCGTACATCGTGCCGATAATCACACGTTCTTCGTTGGAGAGCACGGGCGCGTTGAGCGCGCCGGGAATGTGGTCTTCGGCGAATTCGAGCGGCGTGCGGACGTCGACGATTTCATCGAAGTCGCCGATCCGGTCTAGCGGGACGAGAAGCGAGTTCACGGTCAGGAGCGAAGAGCCGCCGCGGCGCGGCGTATCGATCGATTATCGCACGCTGGTTTCTCTCCGTTCAGGCCGGGATCCGCGACGGCGCGCCGCGTGCAAATATCTCACGTTATGATGTAAAGTGACGTAAAGCGATGTAAGCTGAAAGTGTGGAGGCGCATCATGTCGATTTCGTCGGTATTGCAATGGTGTTTCGGAACGCAGCATCACCATGTCGAGCCCGCTAACGGTGCGGGTGACGGCGAACGGCGAGCGCTACTCGACGAATTGCAGCGGCAGGCGTATCTGCAAGGGTTGCTGCGGCTCACCTGTGCAGACGTGATGCGCAAGCCGCCCGTTACTGTCTCTGTCAGCGAAACAATCGGCGGCGCGCTGCAAACGCTCGACGCGCACCATATCAAGCTGCTGCCCGTGGTCGATGCGCAAGGGCGGCTCAAAGGCGTCGTCACGCACGTCGATCTGCAGCCGCTCGACGAAGTGCTGCCTTTTCTCAGGTTCGCTTCCGCTACGACCGCGCCCGAGAGCGAAAGACGCGAGTGGCCCGTCACGACCGTGATGTCGAGCCATGCGCAGTCCGTCGACGCGACGACGCCGCTCACGGACGTTATCCCGTACTTCACGAAAAATGGCCATCATCATCTGCCGGTGGTGGAAGAGGGCGGACGCGTGGTCGGCATGCTGACGCAGGCCGATATCGTGAAGATCATGTACGGTCAGGCCGCGCGCGTGTAATCAGGCCTACGCGCTCAAGCGGCGCAGTGGTTCGCTGCGTGTGGCCACCTCCACCATTGCCTCGCCGATCGCGCCGCCAATCAGGATCACGGCCGGGCTCGCGATCTGTTCTTCTGCCGCGCGTTGAGCGATGTCGCCGAGCGTCGCGCGCACGCGCCGCTCGCGCGACGTGCCCGCCCATTGCACGATCGCCGCGGGCGTATCGGGCGCCAGCGTGTTGCCCAGTGTTTCGCTGATGCTGTCGATACGGCTCGCGCCCATGTAGACCGCGAGCGTCATGCCCGTTGCCGCGAGCGCCGCCCAGTCGGGTTCGCTGCCGTCGCGCAGATGCGCGGTGACGAAGATCACGCCCTGGCAATGATCGCGATGCGTGAGCGACACGCCGAGCCCGGCCGCCGCCGCGAAGCCCGACGAAATGCCGTTGACGATTTCGACGTCGATGCCCGCGCGCCGCAGGTCCGCGATTTCTTCGCCCGCGCGGCCGAACAGCAGCGCGTCGCCGCCCTTGATGCGCACGACGTGCTTGCCTTGCAGCGCGTAGCGGCGCATCAGGCGCTGGATGAAAGCTTGCGGTGTCGATTTGCAGCCGCCGCGTTTTCCGACCTTGACGACGCGCGCGTGCGCCGCCTTCAGCGTCGCAATCTCCTCGTTCACGAGATCGTCGATCAGCAGCACGTCGCCCGCTGCGATGGCTTTGGCCGCCCTGAAGGTCAGCAGATCGAGGTCGCCCGGTCCTGCGCTGACGAGTGTGACTTTGCCCGTGTTCATCCCTTTCTCCATCGCGTGGTCGTCAGTCGTGGCCGCCAAAGCAAAACGGCGTCCCGTCCGTGCATGCACGAAGGGGACGCCGCTGTCCTGACTGATCCTGCCTGTGTTTTCACAACGGGCGCGCGATATTGCGCACCCGCGTTCGATTCGATGCCGGCGCCTTTGCCGGCGAAGGTTGTATCGCAAGTTCGAGGCCAATGCTTTCGGCTCAGACGTGCCGTGAGCGCGTGAGGCTTGGCTGGCTTCGCTGTGCGCGATGCGAATTCGCACTGGCATGTCAGCAGGCAGCGCAGCGCGCAGTACGATGCGCGCACTCGCGCAGTGCTGCGGCGCACCACGCGGGTGCCGGGAAGCATCATGATGAATCGTGGCGGCGACGCGCCGAAGGGCCCGGTGATGCGCAATCGCCCGCCAGAAAGGCAAGGACAGATTTCTGCGCGGATGGCATGGCGCTTGCATCATCTAACCGCCGCGGCTTCAACGACGAAGCCGCACCGAGCAGGATTGTGCAGCATCGAATTGGACAACGGCGTCCCCTCGGTCTGGTTTCGTACCGGGCCGTCGGGACGCCGTTTGCGTTTGGTTATAGCGTGCTTTGCATCGCAAGGCGACGAACGTCAAGCGACATCAGGAGACAGCATGAAGCAGCGCATCACGAAGTTGATCGAATTCCTTGTGCGGGACAAGGCGTCGATGAATTCGCCGGCGCAGAGCGACGATGGCTTGCGTGATGGCGCGAGCCTGCGGCCCGAACGTCTGAGAAGCCGGCGCGGCAAACGCGCCAGCATGCGTCGCGGCGATGCGTACCGGCCGGCGCGTGCGGCACGCTGCGCGAGTTGATCCACGCGCGACCGCGCGCAGGAATGTCTGCTACTGTTGACGGGTTCGCGCCGCGCATCTCATCTCCATCGCAGAGGAAAGTCATCATGCAGACATTCGAATGTGTCCTGCCCGCCGCCGCCGCGCTTGGCGAGTGTCCGCGCTGGGACGAGCGCCGCGCGAAGCTGTGGTGGGTCGATATCCAGGCGCCCGCGCTGCATGGTTTCGATCCGAAGACTGGCGAGGACACTGTCATTCCGATGCCCGAGAACATCGGATGTTTTTCGTTGACCGAGGACGATGGTTTTATCGCCGGCATGCGCACGGGCATCTTTCTGCTCGACGCGAAAGGGCAGGTCGTGCGCAAGCTGTGCGCGAATCCCGAGAACCCGGCGACGAGCCGCTTCAACGACGGCCGCTGCGATGCGCGCGGACGCTTCTGGCTTGGCACGCTCGATGAGCCGAAAGCGGGCAATGCCGCGTCGCTGTATCGATACGGGAACGGTGCGTTGACGAAAATCGACGCGGGCCTGCTCACGTCGAACGGCATGGCGTTCAGTCCCGACTACAAGTGGTGCTATCACTCGGATACGCCGCGCTTCACGATCTACCGTCATCCCTACGATATCGACAGCGGCGAGGTCGGGCCGCGCGAGGACTGGGTAAAGTTCGAGCCGACGCCGACGGATCGCGGGCGGCCCGATGGCGCGTCGGTGGATAGCGAAGGCTATTACTGGTCCGCGTTGTACGAAGGCGGGCGCGTCGTGCGCATTTCACCCGAAGGCAAAGTGGTCGAAGAACATCCGTTGCCTGCGCGCTGTCCGACCATGTGCGCGTTCGGCGGCGACGATCTGCGCACGCTCTACGTGACGACGGCGCGCAAGGGACGTCCCGACGAAGAGGTCGCGCAGTATCCACAATCGGGCGGCGTGTTCGCGATGCGTGTCTTCGTGCCCGGCCTGATCGAAAAACGCAGCGCGTTGCGCGTGACGGACTGACTGTTTTTCGCGGTGTCGTGTCGGATGCAGCGGGACAGGGCGCTGCCGGTATCATAGGCGCCTGTCCACGAACGCGTCCAAATCCATCCGCATGTCGAGCACTCCACGCACAGCCAGGCGCGTCTCCGCCTCACGCAGCACGCTCGCGGGACCGCCGCGCATGTCCGATGTCGCGGCGCTCGCGGGCGTATCCAAGATGACCGTATCGCGCGTTCTGGCGGGCCGCGGCGTTGCGCCCGCGACACGCGAGCGCGTGCAGCTTGCCATCGACGAACTCGGCTATGTCGCCGACGCGGCAGCGGGCGCGCTGTCGTCGGGGCGCTCGGCGTTCGCCGCCGTGCTCGTGCCGTCGCTCGCCAGTTCCAACTTCTCCGATACCGTGCGCGGGCTCACCGCCGCGCTCGAGCCGCACGGTCTGCAACTGCTGATCGGCGACACCGACTACGATCTCGACCGCGAAGAACGGCTTGTGCGGTCGATGCTACGCTATCAGCCGCGCTGCATTGCATTGACGGGCGCACAGCACACACCCGCGACGCGCGAGCTGCTGCTGCGCTCGGGCGTGCCCGTCGTCGAGATGTGGGACTTGCCCACGACGCCAATCGATGCCGCCGTGGGTTTCTCCAACGCGAAAGCGGCGCGCGAGATGGTGCGTTATCTGGTTGAGCGCGGCTATCGGCGGATCGGTTTTCTGGCCGGTGCCAGCGAACTCGACCGGCGCGGGACGGAACGGCTCAAAGGCTATCTGCAGGAAGTGAAAGCGCAGGGTCTGGGCGAGCCGCGCGTCGTGCGCCTCGGCGACTCGCCGATCACGATGAGCCACGGCGCGCCCGCACTCGATGCATTGTTGCAGCAATGGCCCGACACGGATGCCGTGATGTGCGTGAGCGACATGTCCGCGTTCGGCGCAATCATGCAGTGCCATCGGCGCGGACTGTCGGTGCCTGGCGATATCGCCGTCGCGGGCTTCGGCAATTTCGAAGTCTCCGCGTGCTGCACGCCCACCATCACGACGATTTCCGTCGACGCATACGGCATCGGCACGCGCACGGGCGAAATGCTCCTGGCCGCGCTCGAAGAACACGACGGCGGCGCGCGTCATGCGGCGGAGCGCGTGTCGACGCGCAAGAGCGTAAAAATCGACTACACGGTGATCGCGCGCGAAAGCGCCTGATGCGCGTGCAATGGCGGCCTTCGTGTCGCAGGAGACCGTGCTAACATGACCCGATGTTACCGATAACGTCCACGCATGACACATGCGTGAGATAGCACAAGCAGACACGGAGACACGAGATGACGGAGAAGACGCCCGCGCGCCGTTTGCGCAGCCAGGAATGGTTCGACGATCCTTCACACGCGGACATGACCGCGCTGTATGTCGAGCGCTTCATGAACTACGGCCTCACGCGCGAAGAACTTCAATCAGGCCGGCCGATCATCGGCATCGCGCAGACGGGCAGCGATCTTGCGCCCTGTAATCGACATCACATCGAACTGGCCGAACGCACGAAGGCGGGCATCCGCGACGCGGGCGGCATTCCGATGGAATTTCCCGTTCATCCCCTTGCCGAACAGAGCCGCCGTCCCACGGCCGCACTCGACCGCAATCTCGCGTATCTCGGTCTCGTCGAAATCCTCCACGGTTTCCCGCTCGACGGCGTGGTGCTCACTACCGGCTGTGACAAGACCACGCCCGCGTGCCTGATGGCGGCTGCGACCGTCGATATGCCCGCCATCGTTCTATCGGGCGGTCCGATGCTCGATGGCTGGTATCACGGCAAGCGCGTCGGTTCCGGCACCGTGATCTGGCATGCGCGCAATCTGCTCGCGGCGGGCGAGATCGACTACGAAGGCTTCATGGAACTGACGACAGCTTCGTCGCCTTCCATCGGCCACTGCAACACGATGGGCACGGCGCTGTCGATGAACAGTCTCGCTGAAGCGCTCGGCATGTCGTTGCCGGGTTGCGCGAGCATTCCCGCTGCGTATCGCGAGCGCGGGCAGATGGCGTATGCGACGGGCAAGCGCATCGTCGATATGGTGCGCGAAGATCTGAAACCTTCGCACATCATGACGAAAGAGGCATTCGAGAATGCGATCGTCGTCGCGTCTGCGCTCGGTGCATCGAGTAATTGCCCGCCGCATCTGATTGCGATTGCACGGCATATCGGCGTTGAATTGAGTCTTGCGGATTGGCAGCGCGTCGGCGAGCAGGTGCCTTTGCTCGTCAATTGCATGCCAGCGGGTGAATATCTGGGCGAGAGTTTTCATCGCGCGGGCGGCGTGCCTGCCGTGATGCACGAACTGAAGCAGGCAGGGTTGATACACGAAGCGTGCATGACAGTGTCGGGTCGCACGATTGGCGATATCGCTGCGCATGCCGCGACTGACGATCGCGACGTGATCCGCACGACTGACGAGCCGCTTAAACATGGCGCGGGTTTTATCGTGCTTTCCGGCAACTTCTTCGATAGCGCGATCATGAAGATGTCGGTGGTCGGCGATGCGTTCCGGCAGACGTATCTGAGCGAGCCGGGCAAAGAAAACACCTTCGAAACAAGGGCTATCGTGTTCGATGGTCCCGAGGACTATCACGCGCGTATCAACGATCCATCGCTGCAAATCGACGAGCATTGCATGCTTGTGATTCGCGGCGCGGGCACGGTCGGTTATCCCGGCAGTGCGGAAGTGGTCAACATGGCGCCGCCCGCTGAGCTTGTGCGCAAAGGCATCACATCGTTGCCTTGCATGGGCGATGGACGGCAGAGCGGCACATCGGCGAGTCCGTCTATTCTCAACATGTCGCCGGAAGCGGCCGTCGGTGGCGGGCTCGCGCTGTTGCGCACGAACGACCGTATCCGCGTCGATCTCAATGCACGCAGCGTGCAATTGCTCGTCGATGAAGACGAACTCGAACTGCGTCGCGCGAACATGAAGTTCGATATTCCGCCCGCGCAAACGCCTTGGCAGGAACTGTATCGGCAAACAGTTGGACAGCTTTCGACGGGCGGTTGCCTGGAGCCCGCGACGCTTTATCTGAAGGTGATTGCCGAGCGTGGCAATCCGCGGCATTCGCATTGAACGCAACGCAGCATCGACTAACGAATATTGGAGACTGCTTCATGACTGCATCGAATGAAATCAACTATCTTCCCGACGATCTCGATCGCGCGCTGCTGGTTGGCCGCGTGTGGCGCAAAACGGCGGAGTATGAAGGGCCGAGTGTCGTGGCCGTGCGCAACGGCGACGTGTTCGACATCACGGCGAGCGCGCCGACCACGGCAGATCTTTTCGAGCGCGACGACGCTGTCGATATCGCGCGCAATGCGCCCGGCGAGCGTCTTTGCAGCGCACGCGAACTGATCGCAACGAGCCTTGCGAACGACGCTTCGTCTGCCCTGCAACTGCTCGCACCGTGCGACGTGCAACCTGTCAAGGCCTGCGGCGTCACGTTCGCGGTGAGCCTGATCGAGCGCGTGATCGAAGAGCAGGCGGGCGGCGATCCCGCGAAGGCCGAAGAAGTGCGCCAGACCATCGCCGCGGTGATCGGCACCGATCTGTCGAAGATCAAGCCCGGCTCGGAAGCCGCGGCGCGGCTGAAAGCGGAACTGGAACGGCGTGGCGCGTGGTCGCAATACATGGAAGTCGGTATCGGTCCGGACGCGGAAGTGTTTTCGAAGTCGCAGCCGATGTCGTCGGTCGGCTTCGGCGCGGACGTTGGCTTGCTCGCGGCATCGACCTGGAACAACCCCGAGCCGGAAATCGTGCTAGCCGTGAACAGCAAGGCCGTGGTGGTGGGTGCGACGCTTGGCAACGACGTGAATCTGCGCGATATCGAAGGACGCTCGGCGCTGTTGCTCGGCAAGTGCAAGGACAACAACGGCTCGTGCGCGATCGGCCCGTTCGTGCGCCTCTTCGACGGCGAATTTACGCTGGATTCAGTGCGACGCACGAGCGTGGCGCTACGCGTAGAAGGTGTCGACGATGGATTCCTGCTCGATGGCGTGAGTCATATGTCCGAGATCAGCCGCGATCCCGCCGATCTCGTCGCGCAGACTTGCGGCAGGCACCATCAGTATCCGGACGGCTTCATGCTGTTTCTCGGCACGATGTTCTCGCCGATCAAGGACCGTGACACGAAGGGCAGCGGTTTCACGCATCATCTCGGCGACATCGTGACGATCTCGACGCCGCAACTTGGCGCGTTGCGCAACACGGTGCGGCTGTGCACGGAGATCACGCCATGGACGTTCGGCGTGCGCGCGCTGTACGCGAATCTCGCGGCGCGCGGACTGTTCGGTTCGAGCGTGCAATAAATGTTTCGCGGCGCAATGCCGCGAAATGAAGAAGAGGAAAACGTTTGCGAGTTGCGCTTTCGTTACTCGCAAACGTTCAAATAATCAGGATGACAAAATCATCCTTTTTCATTTCATTCTCTCCCCATTTAAATATCCTCGATAAAGCCTAAAGGCGGGCAATTGCGCGTCGATATACACGGAAAGGCAAACCCGGAGCGATCCGGCGACGCAAAGCTATAGGGACTCCACGCAGGAGTTAGCCAGTTGCCCGATGCATCCGCAGCGGGCCAATCGACGGGCGGCGATTCAAGCCGTCGTCAGGAGGCATTGAAATGTTCAACGCTCGCACGCCCATTTCGGGTTCTCGCGCTATTCACTGGTTGCGTCGTGTGGCGTTGCTTGCAGTGGCACCGCTTGCCATTGCCGTTCACACGAATGCATTTGCGGCGACCGTATTGCCGCTGACTGTTCCCGCTTATTTCGATCCTGTCGGCAAGGGCGCCGGCTACTGGAACGATCTCGCGACGACGGCGGCCAAAGTACCGACCACGGTCATTCTCAATCCCAACAGCGGTCCCGGCACGAGCGCGGACGCCACGTATATCGCGGCGATTGCGAAGGTGCATGCAGCCGGCGGCCGTGTGATCGGTTATGTGTCTTCTTCGTACACGAAGCGTTCGCTGTCGGCGGTCGTGACGGACATCAATCGCTATATCGCGTTCTACAAGATAGACGGTTTCTTCATCGACGAGATGACGTCGGATAGCGTGACGTCGCATATCCAGTTCTATCAGTCTGTCTATAACTACATCAAAGGGCTTTCGCCTGGGTATTCGGTGATGGGCAATCCGGGCACCAACATTCCCGAACTGTATGCGAGTCTGCCTACCGCCGATCAGTTCGTTGTGTTTGAAGATTCTGCGAAGCGTTATGCGAGCTATGCGCCGGCGAAGTGGCAGGCGGGTTATCCGGCTAAACGCTTTGTGCATATGGTGTATGGCGCGCCGGATGCGCAGATGCCGGGTATCGCGTCTTATGCAGTGACGCATGGCGCGGGCAGTGTGTTTGTTACTTCGACAGGGTTGCCGAATCCTTATAAGAATCTGCCTTCATTCTGGAGTCAGTTGGTGGGTACCGTGCTCGCTATCAAATAACCAAGAAGAAGGGCGTCTTGAGCGCCCGTGTTGTTGATGTTGGTGGACGCTGGGCGCGTGAGTGCCTGGCGTTTTTTTTGGGTTTTTGGTTTTGGTTTTGTTTGGTTTGCTTGTGTTGTTGCTGGCATCCGCGTTTTGTTTTGCCTGCTTCAGGCGTTGCCCCTGTGCGGGGCGGCACTTACTTTCTTTGCCGCCGCAAAGAAAGTAAGCAAAGAAAGCGGGCTAACACCGCCCGTTCTTGACCTCCGCCTGAGGGCCCCCAACAGTTCCTCCGCTTCACACGGCGTTCTGCCATTCAATGCCCGTTGCCAACGCCTTGAATGGGCGCCTCACCCACTTCGCTCACCCGTAGCGCAGCCAACGGCAGCGAATGATTGCGGCCGCCCAGGTGGCAAACTGTGTGTAGGTCGTAGCACTTCTCACGTCGGCGCTCGTACGACACCGATCGTGCTTTCGAGCCGTGACGCTGTTTTTCAGTCCGGAGTGGAGCGCATATGCTGCGATAGCCGACACACAGTTTGCCGCTATAGAACGTGTGCGATTTGATGGGGTGTGCCGTGACGCGGGAGCATGAAGTGGGTGAGGCGTCTTTTCAGAGCGCTGGCAACGGGCAGTGAAAGGCAGGTTGCCGTGTGAAGCGGAGGAACTGTTGGGAGCCCTCAGGCGGGAACAAGAACTGGCGGTGTTCAGCGGCTTTCTTTTGCCTACTTTTCTTTGCCGCGGCAAAGAAAAGTAGGTGCCGCCCCGCACAGGGGCAACGCTAATAAACCAATAACATCACGCGGATGCCAGCAAAACCACAAGCAAACCAAACCAGCGTCGCAAGACAACCCAAACTACATGTGCATGCTTGCCCTATCCCATCGATCAAATACCCTTAGAATGCGAACTGAAATAAACCACGTTACACGCATCAAGGCGCACCCATAGCGCCGTTCCCAACGGAGAGGAATGTTGTGCAATTTCTGAATCGCACGGTTGCTTCGGCGCATCGCATGTTGCCGCTGCTGTGTGTCGCGTTGGCGTTAAGCGCCGCGGCAACGACCACAACGCAGGCGGCGTCCAAAACCAGCGGAGCCGAAGAGCCAAACAACGCACACGCCGCAAGCGCCACGGCAACCCCCGACCATTTCACCGCCGACGACCCCGTCAAGGTGCGTGACATGCTCGCGAGCCAGATGCCATCGACGGGCACGCATTCGCTGACCGACCGCATCCGCAAGCTGGCGCGCGAGCCGTACGACCGTATCGTGCGCGGCCATGAAGCGAAGGCCGATACGGGTCAACGCACGTTCCTGTTCATGATCCCCGCGCCGCACGGCATTCTGTATCGCGCGAACACGGATATGCTCAGCGTGAACGTGCCGCTTGCGAGCGACGATCATCCCGATACGATCCAGCTTTATCAGAACATCGAAGGGCAAAGCGGACGCGGTCTCGTGATCGCGCCGGATGCGAAGGCAAAGGGCTTTATCCAGAAGATCGATTCGATCGAACTGGCAACGGAAGGCTCGGCGAAGACGACAGCGCGCGGACGTCTGAAGCTCTCGCAGGCCACCTTCGAGCAGGCCGACGACAACTTCGCGATCGTGCTCGTCTGCACGCTCGAGCCGCCGTATCTCACGGACGCGCGCGAACACAGCGACCCCACCGACGAAGAGCCGACCGACATCACACGCCGCACCTCGACGCTGCATGCAAGCGTGCAGGCCGTATGGCTCGTGAACCAGAAGGACGGTACGGTGCTGGCGAAAGGACTGCGGCTCGCAAAATAGCCGTTATGCACGATGAAGCGTGCGATCGTGCTTATCCAAAACGGTGCATGTACCCTTCTGCGACTTTTTCTTTCTGATGGGGTAATGTATAGCGCGCTTCTTAAAGCAGCGGCAGTCCCTCGCAACATTTCACATCGGAGAATAAGCTATGAAGGCAAAGTGGGCAGCGGTTCTGATCGCGGCATCGACCCTCGGCGTGATGTCCAGCCAGGCAAGCGCACAGGTGGCGGGTTCGCAGACGATCGGCGTGAGCGTCGAGCAGGAAGCGATCATCGTCAACGGCTGGAGCGCGAAGAAGAGCCTGCTTGGCAAGGCAATCTACAACGAGCAGGGCCAGAAGGTCGGCGTGCTGCATGACATCATCATTGCACCGGACAACGCTGCTTCGTTTGCGATCGTCGCTGCACATCAGTTCCTCGGCGTGTCGCAGCATGACGTTGCCGTGCCGTTCTCGCAGATCGACTTCACGGGCGGCAAGCTGGTGTGGGCCGGCGCGACCAAGGACGTTGTGAAGGCCATTCCGGCATTCCAGTACGCAAAGGTTCGCGCAACGCCGATCGCTCGCAAGGAATACAGCGAGCACCATTAAGCGCTCGACGCGGTTCGCATCGCGCGGACTGCGGGCATAAAAAAACGCGGCAGCCATAAGGCTGCCGCGTTTTGTTTGATGCGTCGAAAAGGCCGCGCCCGAGGGCGTCAGCCTTGAAACGTCAGCTGCGTTCGAGGAACGGGCGCAGCTTGTCCGCACGGCTCGGGTGATTGAGCTTGCGGATCGCCTTGCCTTCGATCTGGCGGATACGCTCACGCGTCACGTCGAACTGTCGGCCCACTTCTTCGAGCGTCAGTTCCGAAGCCGTGTCGATGCCGTAACGCATGCGCAGCACTTTCGCTTCGCGCGGCGTGAGAGCGTCGAGCGCTTCGTCGATCGCGCGGCGCATGTTCGCGTGGATCGCGGCATCGGCCGGCGACGTTGCGGACGTGTCTTCGATCATGTCGCCAAGCGTCGTGTCAGCATCTTCACCAACCGGCGAATCCAGCGACGCCGGATTCTTCGCGATCTTCAGGATGCTGCGGATCTTCGCTTCGGGCATGTCCATGCGCTCGGCGAGCACCGACGGATGCGGTTCCTGACCCGTCTGTTGCACGATCTCGCGCTGGATACGGTTCAGCTTGTTGATCGATTCGATCATGTGAACCGGCACACGAATGGTGCGCGCCTGGTCGGCGATCGCGCGCGTGATCGCCTGACGGACCCACCACGTCGCGTACGTCGAGAACTTCCAGCCACGACGGTATTCGAACTTGTCCACCGCCTTCATCAGGCCGATGTTGCCTTCCTGGATCAGATCGAGGAAGTGCATGCCGCGATTCACGTACTTCTTCGCGATCGAAATGACCAGACGCAGGTTGGCTTCGATCATCTCGCGCTTGGCCTGGCGCATCTTGCCTTCAGCCGAGCCGAGCTGCTTGTTGATCTGCTTGAGCTGCTGCAGCGGCAGTGCGATCGACGCTTCGATGTCGACCAGCTTCTGCTGTTCCGACTGGATGGCCGGCAGGTGACGCTCGAGCGCCGGGCCATACGTCTTCGACTTCGCGGCGACGCGCATCGTCCAGTCGAGATCGGTCTCGTTGCCCGGGAACGATTCGACGAACGCTTCGCGCGGCATGTCGCAACGGTCCACGGCGATCTGCAGAATGCTGCGTTCGATCGCGCGAACCTGCGCGACCTGTGCCTGCACTTCCAGGCAGAGGCGGTCGATGGTCTTCGCGGTGAAGCGGATCGGCGTGAGTTCCTGCTGGATCGACTCGCGCAGGTTCGCGATTGCCGTTGCACGGCGCTTGTCCGTGACGGGCATGTCGGGAACGCTTGCGAACAGGTCGCGCACGCGCGTGAAGATCGCGAGGCTGTCTGCCGTCAGCTGTTCGAGGCGAGCAGCGTTGGCCTTCTCGCCACCGTCGTCCGCCATGTCGCCGTCTTCGTCATCCGAGTCTTCGTCCGATGCGCTCGCTTCCAGTTCTTCTTCAGCGGCGGCTTCGGCGGCTTCGTCGTCGAGTTCGGCGGATTCGTTCGGGTTGCTGATGCCGTCGACGAGTTCGTCGATACGGATTTCGCCCGCGACCACGCGGTCCACATCCGACAGGATCGTCGCGATGATGGACGGGCACATCGCGATGGCTTGCACCATGTCCTGCAGGCCGCCTTCGATGCGCTTCGCGATTTCGATTTCGCCGGCACGCGTGAGCAGTTCGCTCGCGCCCATTTCACGCATATACATGCGGACCGGGTCGGTGGTGCGGCCGAATTCGGAGTCGACGGTCGACAGCGCGACTTCCGCTTCTTCATCGGCCTGATCGTCCGATGCGGCGGCCGACGGGCCGTCGTTCAGAAGCAGCGTTTCCGCGTCGGGCGCCGTTTCGTACACGGACACGCCCATTTCGCCGAACGTGCTGACGATGGTTTCCATCGCGGCCGTTTCGGTGAAATTGTCGGGGAGGTGGTCGTTGATGTCGGCGTGCGTCAAATAGCCGCGCTCGCGGCCAAGCGCGATCAGCGCGCGCATCTGGCGCTGACGTTCTTCAACGAGAGATTCCATCAATGCCATATCTTGCGGGGCGACGGCGGGTTGCGCCTTGCCCTTTGCTGCGCGCTTGGGCGCCTTCGCTGCGGTGGTTTCCAACTGGGTGCTGTCCCGGTCAAGCTTTGCCAATACGTTCTCCTCGGCAGGCTGTTTCGCATCCCCGCGCGCGCTCGCACGTCAGGTGGCGGGACCTGTCGGATCGTGAGGTGTGGGCGGGGTGTTGCACGAATCGATTGACGCGGGACGGTGCGCTCGGGGCCTTCCGGAGCGCCGGCATGCCGGTAACTCCGTCAGTCCTTCCGCGCAATGCCTTCCATTCAGGTCGCAATTCGACGCGTGCGGAAAAGTGAATCTGCAAGTATAGCAAGAAATGTGGTGCATTGCACCAGTTTTATGCAGTTGCTGATGCCCTGTACTGGTGCATGCGATTTATCGCCGTTCGCGCGACAGATCCGACGCGACGATCCCGGCCAGCGCCGCGACCAGCAGGCAGCCGACCGTCAGCAGCGTCTTGGCGACAGCCACGGACACATGTTCCGGCCCGATCACCGCGAACGCGCCGACCAGCAGCCCGAGCGCCGATAGCGCGAACATCGCCCACGGCGTGCCGCCGTGCTGCGCGGCATCCTTCGCGACGCAGGCGTTGTCCTGCGCGCGTTCCGGTTCGGGAACGGTAGACGGCGTGGTCACGGCAGGGGCGCTCGACGACGAAGAGATAGAACCTATCTTATGCGACGCATCGTTCATTTCGACTACGTGTTTCTTTCGATCCGGTAACCGGGACTGGTGGGCGCACGCCGTTGCCGGCAGCCGCGCTGCGAGATCCATCATGTTATGACATAACCGCGATGACGTCAGCGCATCGTGCGCGTGACGTGCAGAAGTACAACGTCTCGCGGCGGGGAATGGTTTACAGGCGGAAGCGCTTCCGCTACCTGGCTCGCTATCGACCAGCGCCGCGACCGCGTTGTGATCCATTTCGTTGCTCTCATTTCTGAGAGGTGCGATACCAGTTTTGTGCGTTCCTGTTCTGGCTTCGATGCGTAAAAGTGGCATCACATCGTCCCAAACAGCAGAGAGTGCTGGATGCCCACCGTCGAACACCACATCGAGTCGCGGATCTCCGCGAATCATTTCGATCCCGCGCGTCGTCTGACCGACCACGAAATCGAAGCGCTGATCCGCCTCGCGACCAGAGCGCCTTCAGCATTCAACCTGCAGAACTGGAAATTCGTCGCGCTTCGCACCGACGACGCGAAGGCGCGTCTGTTGCCTCACGCTTACTGGCAACAGAAGGTCGTCGACGCGGCCGTCACGTTCATCGTTTGCGGCACGCTCGAGCCGCACCGCACGATGCCGGCAGCGCTGCAGCCATCCGTGGATGCGGGCCTGCTCGATCGCACGACCTTCGACGGCTGGGTCGGTGCTGCGTGGTCGATGTATCAGGACAAGCCCGCGGCCCAGCGCGACGAGGCGATCCGCTCGGCATCGCTGGCGGCGATGACGCTGATGCTCGCTGCGCAGGCGAAAGGGCTGGCATCCGGCCCGATGATCGGCTTCGATCCGGCAGGCGTGGCGCGTGAGTTCGGCCTCGTATCGACCGACGTCCCGGCGATGCTCGTCACGGTGGGTTATCCCGCAGCGGGCAACTGGCCGCAAAAGCCACGCAGGCCCGTTGCCGATGTACTGCATTTCGCCTGAGGCCGAAGTCCCGTCCAGCGAAACCAGATCGAAGCGATCGACCATCCAAGCGGAGTCCATGATGAAAGCCTATGTAGTCGAACGTGCCGGCGGGCCGGAAGTGCTCGAACTGCGCGACGTGCCTTCCGTTGCGCCGAAGTCCGACGAAGTGCGCATCCGCGTGCGGGCATTCGGCATCAACCGCGGTGAAATCTATCTGCGCGCCGGCAAACTCGGGCCGATCGATGCGCCGCGCGTGCCCGGTATCGAAGCGGTCGGCGAGGTGCTCGACGATCCGTCCGGCGCGTTTCGCTTCGGCGAGCGCGTTGCCACCGCGATGGGCGGTTTGCAGTTCACGCGCGCGGGCAGCTACGCGGAAGAGGTGACGGTGCTCGCGAGCAATGTCGTGTCGCTCGAGGGCACGAGGTTGCCATGGGATCAGCTGGCCGCGCTGCCGCAGGCGTACCTCACCGCCTGGGGCGCGCTGCACAGGAGCCTGCAGATCGAAGCGGGACAAACGCTGCTCGTGCGCGGCGCCACGTCTTCGGTCGGCCTTGCCGCCGTTACTTACGCGAAGGCCTCGGGCGTGCGCGTGTTCGCCTCGACCCGCTCGAAAGAACACGCCGAGCGCCTGTATGGCGCTGGCGCCGATGTCGTCATCGTCGATAAGGGGGCGATCGCGGAGCAGGTTCGCGACGCGCACCCGGCTGGCGTCGACGCCGCGCTCGAAATCGTCGGCGCTGCGACGCTGCGCGACACGGCAAAGACGCTGCGTCCGTTCGGCGCGATCACGGTGATCGGTCTGCTCGGCGGGCCGCCCGTGTTCGAGCAGTTCAACCTGATCACGGACCTGGCGCCTGCCTCGCGATTGAGCTTCTTTCCGAGCCAGCTTTTCGGCACCGACGTGCTGCCGCTCACCAATGCGCCGTTGAAGTCACTCGCGCTCGATGTGGAAAACCGCCGCATCCCGTCCCACCTCGCGAAGGTTTTTGCCTTCGACGAAGTACGGGAAGCGCATCGTATGGTCGAGAGCAGTCGGGAGCCCGGCAAGATCGTGGTGCGGCTGTGAACACGGCACGCCAAAGGACGTTCTGCCTGACAGTCAGGACGCGCATCATTCCCGTGCTGCTCGCGGCGTCCGTGGCGTGGTCGCGTGCTGTGTTTGCCGCGCCCGTCGCTGACGCAGATCATGCGATCACGCAACAACTGCATCGCTATGAAGTGGCATTGAACACGTCGGACACCGACGCGATCATGAAGCTCTATGACGACGCGCCGGTCGTCATGGCACAGGGCGCACCTGCCGCCGTGGGTCGCGAAGCCGTACGCAGTGCCTATAAGCACGCGTTCGGCGCCGTCAAACTGAACGTGCGCTTCGCAATCGACGAGATCAAGCCCTTATCGCGCGACTGGGCCTTCGCACGCACGCACTCGACAGGCACGATCGAAAAGCTCGCAGGCACGCGCGCGACGCGGCCCGAAGCGAACCAGGAACTGTTCATCCTGCATCGCGGGCCGGACGGTGTGTGGCGTGTCGCGCGCTATATCTTTTCAGCGACGAATTCACCCGCAGCGGAATGACGTAAGCGCGAGTGGTGACGGGCAGGTCAGACGCGCCCCGGCAGCGCCGTTCTCGTCTGGCGGCGCGTTTCGGCCGCTTCGCTGACGTCCCAGAACGACAGCACCTGCACCGACAGCCGGCAGCGATGCCAGTACATGCCATGCAGGCGGCGCCGGATGTTATTCAGCGTCGTCCAGTTGGCACCCTTGATCGCGATGAGCGCGGCGGGGTGCTCGTCGGCTTCGCCGACCAGTTCGATCTCGCGGCAGTCCGCGTGCGAATAGCGGAACACGAGCGCTTTCACTTCATCGAGCGAAGCGGTTTGCGGGAGACCGCTGATCAATAGTTTCATCCGGATGCCCTGTTTCAGCCAATGATGCTCACGCCGCCGTCGACGAACACGGTGTTGCCCGTCATGCGCCGCGCGTAGGGTGTAGCGAGAAACGCGCAGGTGTAGCCGACGTCCATGATGTCGACGAGTTCGCCAATGGGCGCGCGCTCGGCCGCTTCGTTGAGCAGCAGGTCGAAGTCCTTCAGGCCCGACGCCGCGCGTGTCTTCAACGGTCCCGGCGAGATGGGATGCACGCGGATACGCTTCGGCCCAAGCTCATGCGCGAGATAGCGGCACGACGCTTCGAGCGCGGCCTTCACGGGGCCCATCAGATCGTAGTTCGGCACGACGCGCGTCGCGCCCAGATAGCTCATCGCGAACATCGAACCGCCGTCGTCCATCAGCGGCGCGGCGAGTCGCGCCATGCGGATGAACGAATGGCACGAGATGTCCATCGCCACCGCAAAGCCTTCCGCCGAACTGTTCAGCAGGCCGCCTTGCAGATCCGCTTTCGGCGCGAAAGCGATCGAGTGCACGGCGACGTCGAGCCGTCCCCAGGTCGCGCGGATTTCGTCGAACACGGCTTCGAGCTGGCCGGGTTCCGATACGTCGAGCGGCAGCAATAGCGACGCGCCAAGCTCACGTGCGAGTGGCTCGACGTATGTTTTCGCCTTGTCGTTCAGATAGGTGATCGCGAGTTCGGCGCCCAGATCGCGAAACGCACGCGCGCAGCCAAAGGCGATCGAATGCTCGTTCGCGATGCCGATGATCAGCACTTTCTGTCCCGCCAGCACCTTGCCTGTCGGCGTATCCATGCTCAATCCTCCAGCCGGCGCAGCGCATGCCGGGCGATCATCAGTTCTTCGTTGGTCGGAATCACCCAGACATCGACGGCGCTTTTTTCATTGCTGATGCGCGGGCCGTGACGTTGGTTCGCCTCTTCATCGAGCGACACACCGAGCCACGCCGCCAGTTCGCCCACGCGCTTGCGCACCGGGTCCGCGCGCTCGCCGATGCCCGCCGTGAACACGATCGCATCGAGCCCGCCGAGCGCGGCTGTCAGCGAGCCGAGTTCGCGCGAGATGCGATAGCAGAACAGTTCGACGGCTTCGGCGGCTTTCGGATCGTCGCTCGCGAGCAGCGTGCGCATGTCGCTGGAAATGCCGGACACGCCGAGCAATCCGGAACGCTTGTACAGCAGCGCTTCGATCGCACGCGCATCCATATTTGCTTCTTCGAGCATCCACAGCACGACGCCGGGATCGAGACTGCCCGAGCGCGTGCCCATCACGAGTCCTTCGACGGCGGTGAAGCCCATCGTGCTTGCGATGCTTTTGCATTGATCGAAGGCCGTCATGCTCGCGCCGTTGCCCAGATGCAGCACGACGGTCTTGCCTTTGGCCGCGCGTTCGTCGACTTCCGGCAGCACGCTCGCAATGTATTCGTACGAGAGCCCGTGAAAGCCATAGCGCCGCACACCTCGATCCGTGATGTCGGGCGGCAACGCGAAACGCGTCGCGACGGCGGGCTGCGTGTGATGAAACGCGGTATCGAAGCAGGCGATCTGCGGCACGGTCGAATTGCGCGCCATGATCGAGCGGATGGCGGCGAGATTGTGCGGCTGATGCAGCGGCGCAAGCGGCACGAGCGCTTCGAGTTCCTGCATCACATGTTCATCGACGCGCACGGGCGCCGAATACCTGTCGCCGCCATGCACGACGCGATGGCCGACAGCGAGCAGCGTTGCGCGTCCCTGGTTGTGGCTGCGCAGCCAGTCGAGCAGAAACGCGATTGCATTGTCGTGCCCGAGACGCTCGCCTTCGGGCCAGCGTTTGTCTTCGACCACTTCGCCGTTTTGCCGCTTCACGGTGAAGCGCGGATTCGTGTAGATCTCTTCGATCTTGCCGCCCGCGATCGGCTCGAGCTGCGCGCCTTGCGCTTCGAACGCATGAAACTTGATGCTCGACGAACCCGCGTTGATGACGAGGATGACGTCCATGCCGCTCCCTCAAAGCCTCAAAGGCTTGTTCAGACGATGGCGGAAGTGGGCTGCTCGCGTCGCGCGAGCGCGACCATCGATGCAACCGCGCACGAGGCCAGCCGCGTGATGACGGAATCGGCACGGCTCGTGAGAATGATGGGCACCTTCGCGCCGAGCACGATGCCGGCGGCGTCCGCGCCCGCGAGAAACGTGAGGCTCTTCGCGAGCATGTTGCCCGCTTCGAGATCGGGCACGACGAGCACGTTCGCGTGGCCCGCGACAGGCGAGTCGATGCCTTTGATCTTCGCTGCTTCCTCGTTGATCGCGTTGTCGAGCGCGAGCGGGCCGTCGAGAATGCCGCCCTTGATCTGCCCGCGGTCGGCCATCTTGCAGAGTGCAGCGGCGTCGAGCGTCGACGGCACTTTCGAGTTGACGGTTTCCATCGCCGACAGAATCGCCACGCGCGCAACGGGGAAGCGCAGCGCATGCGCGAGATCGATGGCGTTCTGCACGATGTCGCGCTTTTCGTCGAGCGTCGGCGCGATGTTGACGGCGGCGTCGGTGATGATGAGGGGATCGGCGCGGCCCGGCACGTCCATGATGAAGCAGTGGCTCACGCGTCGTTCGGTGCGCAGGCCTGCCGCGCGGGAAACCACCGCGCCCATCAGTTCGTCCGTATGCAGCGAGCCCTTCATCAGTGCCTGCGCTTTGCCCTCGTGCACGAGTTGCACCGCGCATTCGGCGGCTGCATGACTATGCGGCGCGTCGACGATGGGCAGATCGCCGAGATCGAGATTGCCTTCTTTTGCCGCCGCTTCGATCTTCGCGCGCGGGCCGACGAGTATCGGCGCGATCAGTTTCAGCTTTGCTGCTTCGACCACGGCCGATAGCGAATCGTGATCGCAAGGATGCGCGACGGCGGTCGGTGTCGGCGGGAGTGTGGCGGCAAAGGCGACCAGGCGCTCGTATTTATCGCGCTTGTGTTCCATGTTCCAAGCCCTCGTAGATGCTGCGAGCCAGATGCGCGTCATGCGCGGCGGACGGTGATCGTTCGCTCGCGCACGGCGCGGCTTCGTCTGTCATTCGACCTGCTGGCGTGCGGACTCCGCACGCCGCGTCGTCTTCTTCTTCGACGCCGATTCGAAGATCGTCAGCACGCGCGCGAGATCGGCGCGCTCGCTGTCGTCGAGCGGCAGCATCGTGCTGAGCTTGTCGATGTCGCGTGCGGCGTTGCGGATGTTGTCGGGCGGCGCGCTGGAAAGCAGGCCCGGCAGCGCACCGATCGCGGCCTCGCTGTCGAGGCGCAACAGCGCAGCCTGTTCGCGCACGACATGCTTGAACGACAGAATGCCATCGTCCGACAGCTTGCTCAGCATTTCGCGCGCGAGATTGAAGCGGCGCTCGTCCGCCTCGCCATGCGTGCGCCGCACGTACAGCAGCGCGCGTACGCTCGCTTCGATGAGACCGCCTTCCGTCATGTCGTGACGCAGCCGCTCGTGTTCCGCGACGATCGACGCTTCGCGCTCTTCGGTGTCGCCGGGTTCCGTCAATGCGGCGTTCGCTGCGCTGTCGCTCTGTGGCGGAAGGCCCGCAAAAGCCTGCAGCCACGGCGCGCCATAGACGGTCTCGAAGAGCTGCTCGACAGCGGCGTCGCGCATGTCGCGATAGAAATCGAACGACGCGACGATCGCATTCGACATCACCGTTTGCATCTGCATGAACGGATTGTCGGCGGCGACGGGCGCGCGCGCTGCCTTCACGCTTTCGGCTGCCTGCGCCACAGACGACGCGAACGGATTGCGATCGGACCACAGTTCATACGTGATGCGCAGCGGATGCAGCTTGCTTGAAAAATCGGAGGTCCACGGCGTCGTGGTTGCGCGCACCCACGGTTGCAGGAAGCTGCGATACAGACCGAGGTTGAAGCGCGATATATACGCAGCCGTGGCGAAGCGCCGGTCGCTTTCGGGATCGGGCTGCACGATCTCGCGCACATCGGCGACGGTGCGCGGAGAAATCGACAGCACGTATTGGCCTTGCACGAGATCGGCGTGCGGCGTTTCTTTCGTCTTGGCGCCGATGTGCGCTTCGTAAAGACCCGACGGCAGCAGATCGATCAGATCGATATTGCTGACGAATTCGCGATGTTCCTTCTTGCCCGTGCTGCTCGACACGAAGATGCCGAGATGGCCGATGCTGTCGTGCGTCGCATAGACGATGGTCTGGTCGTGGCCGAGCAGGTCGGCATCGTCGCGGTAGAGATCGGTGATCCAGCCGAGCGCCTGCGGCGGCGGCGTGATGTTGTCGCCATATGAGCAGAACACGACGATGGGCGAGCGGATATTGCGCAGATCGAGCCGCACGCCGTCCGACGTGACGATCTCGCCGCACACGAAGCGATTGCCGACAAACAGGTTATCGACGATGTACTGCATTTCGCCTGCGTTCAGAAACACATGGCCGCCCCAGTACTTTTCAAAGCCGAGATAGCGCGAGCCTTCCGAGTCGATGTTCGCGTACAGGTTGTATTGCTTGGTCCACAGCGTATTCGCCGGGTTCAGGTTCTCGAAGTTCTGCACGAGCCATGCGCCGTCGAAACGGCCATCGCCGAGATCGCCTGTTAGCGCGGTCAGCCACGAGCCGCCGAGCATGCCGCCCGAATAGCGCATCGGGTTCTTGCCGCGCCAGCCGGCCCAGTACGACACGGGCGCGCCCGCGACGACGATCGGGCCGAACAGTTCGGGCCGCATCGAGGCTGTCATCAGCACCTGCCAGCCTGCCTGGCAATTGCCGATGACAGCGGGCTTGCCGGGGCTATGGGGATGCAGTTCGATGACCTTTTCGAGGAACGCGGCTTCCGCGTGCATCACGTCTTCGACGGTTTGTCCCGGCACTGGGTCAGGCAGAAAGCCGATGAAATAGCACGGATGTCCTGCGCGCAATGCAGCGCCGATTTCGCTATCGCGCTTGAAGCCGCCGATGCCGGGTCCATGTCCCGCGCGTGGGTCGACCACCACGAAAGGACGCAGGCGGCCAGGGTCGCTGCCTTCGACGAAATCGCGGTCGGGCTTCAGGTCGTCGGGCGGAAGGATGCGCACGAGGCCGTAATTCACGGGGCGCGGCAATGTGCGTCCATCCACGACGAGTTCCGTGCCGAACTCGGTATCGAGTACGTTGGGCACGCGCTCCTGCAAGTGCGCCTGATACTGATTGCCGCGTTCACGCATCACGTCGGCGAACAGCACACTGCGTTGCCATGCATCGACGGCGTACGCATAGCCTTGCGCGATCAGATTGCCGGGCATGGATGCGAAGGGCATCGGCTGCGTGAATGTGTCAGACGAGGCAGTGAATAAAGCGGATACCGGTTGAGACTGATTCATGGTCGCATCTGCTCCCTTAAAGGGTCGGCGCCGTGGTCTCATGCGAGGCTCACATGCGCGCGCGATGCCCGCATGAAACGCTTACACGATGCGCGTGCATCGTCGCAGTGAGTCGCGCGGCCTGAAACCAGGGCGAGACATCAACGCGCCTCGATGAGGCGCGGCTTCGATCAAGATCAGCGAAAAAAATGGCAGAAGCATGACGCTTTGATGAATGCATACGTCGCACGCGCTTCACACGCGAGACGTTGCTTGTTGCATTGCGTCAATGACTCAGTTTAGGACGGGATGATTTTTCTGGCAATGTGAAATATGCCTGCTAATGCAGCGTGCTTATCACTGCATTGACATCGATCAAGGCAGTTGCGTTTTCTACGTCGATCGATGTCGGGTATGTATTAACGGCTTGCGTCGCGAATCATGTTGCGCGCGATCACCAGTTGCTGGATCTGCGTGGTGCCTTCGTAGATGCGGAACAGACGCACGTCGCGATAGAAGCGCTCGACGGCATACTCGGACACGTAGCCCGCGCCGCCGTGAATCTGCACTGCGCGATCCGCGACGCGGCCGCACATCTCCGAGGCGAACAGCTTGCAGCACGACGCTTCCGTCGCGACATCCTGACCGCTGTCACGGCGGCGCGCGGCATCGAGCACCATCGAGCGCGCGGCGTAAATCTCTGCGCGGCTGTCGGCGAGCATCGCCTGCACGAGTTGAAATTCGGCAATCGGCTGGCCGAACTGCTTGCGCTCCATCGCGTAGCGCAGTGCATCGTCGAGCATGCGCTCGGCTGCACCCACGCAGATCGCCGAAATATGCAGGCGCCCTTTGTCGAGCACTTTCATCGCCGTCTTGAAGCCGACGCCTTCCTTGCCACCGATGATATTGCTGGCAGGCACGCGGCAATTCTCGAAGATCACGTCACAGGTATGCGCGCCTTTCTGGCCCATCTTCCGGTCGATCTTGCCGAGCGACAAACCCGGCGTGCCTTTCTCGACGATAAACGCCGAGATGCCGCTTGCGCCCTTGATGTCAGGGTTGGTGCGCGCCATCACGGTGTAGATGCCCGCTTCGGGCGCGTTGGTAATGAAGCGCTTGGTGCCGTTGATCACATAGTGGTCGCCGTCGCGCACGGCCGTCGTGCGCAGCGACGCTGCATCCGAACCCGAGCCCGGCTCCGTCAGCGCAAACGACGCGATCAGTTCGCCCGACGCGAGCTTCGGCAGGTAGTGGTGCTTTTGCGCGTCGGTTCCGTCGATGATGAGCCCTTGCGAGCCGATGCCGTTGTTCGTGCCGATCAGCGAGCGGAACGCGGGCGAGGTTTTCGCGATCTCGAACGCGGCGAGGACTTCTTCTTCCATCGTGAGGCCGAGGCCGCCGTACTCTTCGGGAATAGACAGGCCAAAGAGACCGAGTTCGCGCATTTCGCCGACGATATCGGCGGGAATTTCATCCGTCTCGGCGACTTCGTTTTCGGCGGGCACGAGACGCTCGCGTACGAAGCGCGACAGCGAATCGAGCAGAATGGACAGTGTTTCCTGATCGCGGATCATCGTGTTACCTGTGTGCTGTGACGCGGTTTGCTTTGCGCGTTCGCATGAACGCGTGAAGCGCGCCGCGCCGGTTTTTCTTCATCGCCGCCCGATGGCGGCTTCCACTCGTTTGACAAGGGCCACGAGGCGCGGACCGATGTCGTTCACCAGTTTGTCGCGGCCCAGTACGAAGGCGGGGCCGCCGCAATTAAAGGCCATCTGCGTGCCGTCGGGCGCCGTGAACGGGACGCCGACACTCGCGATGTCCGCATCCCAGTCGCCATACGACAGGCAGAAGCCACGCGTGGCGTAATCGTCCATCGCGTCGCCGATGCCGCGTTCGATGCGCGGCCAGGCGGCTTCATTCTGCGCGCGCACCTGGTCGAGCACGGTGTTGCGTTCGGCGTCGCTGGCGGCGGCGAGGTACGCGCGGCCCATCGACGTCGTCGCAATCGGCAGGCGCGTGCCGATGCTGCGCATCACGGTGATGGGCGCGCTGCTGCGCACCCATTCGACGTACATCATCGACAGCCGGTCGCGCACGCCGATCGCCACCGAGCAGCCCGCGTATTCGGCCAGTTCCTGCATCAATGGCCGCGCGAGGTCGCGAATGTCGAGGTTCGACAGCATCGCGTAACCGAGCGACAGCACGCCTGTGCCGAGGCTGTACTTGCCGAGCGGCTCGTCGTAGTGCAGATAGCCGAGCTTCGCGAGCGTGCCGGCGAGCCGCGCGACGGTGCCCTTCGGCAAACCCGTTCTGCGCGCCAGTTCGGTCAGGCCGAGATGCCGTTCCTTCAGGCCGAAACAGCGCAGCAACTCGAGGCCGCGCGCGAGCGCCGTGACGAACTGGCGGTCTGTTTCGTACGGTTCGTCGTCGAAGCGCGCGATGTCGCGGTGTTCGGGCGGATGTGTGTCGCCTGCTCTGGTGCCTGGGCCTGATGCTGTCATGTCGCTCGACTCTGTGTCAACCGGTTATGGCTGTATGGTTCGCATGGCGGACCATTGTAAAGCGGAGTCAGGAGGCTTGCCAGCCGACGTGAGCGGTGATCTGGTGTGGCTTGCGAGGCCATCATCAGGTAGGTTTAAGGCAGGAGTGTGCGAGCTAACTGTCAGCTGGGTTGCAGCGCGCGGTGGACGCGTCGCATCGATGATTCGCCGTATGGTTCGCAATGCGGACCGTTACCACGTGCGGATCGAAGGCTGCGCGTTGTAGCTCGGCGAGCCGCCGGGACCATACGGATCGGGATTGCCGAAGCGCGACATCGTGCCGTTCTTGCGCGCGCGATTCAATTCGTCGCGCACTTCAGCGCGTGTCTTCGGTGCGCCGGTTGCAATAGCGGGCGAGGGCGCGGCCGGCTCGCTGATTCGCGCAGTGGGTGGCGCAGCGGGTTCGACCGGCGGGTCGTTCGTCGCGGCAGTTTGCATTGTCGGTGCGATCGGCGTCTCAGGCTGTGAGTTCGGAAGAGGAGAGGCCGCGACGATGGCGTGACTGGCTGGCGCGGCATCGTCGCTAGTGCTGTTGGGGCGGATGGCCGCGGTTGTCGAGGCATGGATCGCGGTTTCCTCCGCGTCCCGTTTCTGCGCCGGACGATGCGATTTACCCGGCCGCGCGGACATCTTTTTCGCCGATGGACCCGGCTGCGCAACCGGCTTTGCGTCCCGCTCGTCGAGCGTGGTGGTCAGCATCGCGCGCGTCTTCGCCTGCTCCTCGCGTACAGCCAGTTCCTTTTGCAGCAGCAGCGCTTGCGGCTCGTCCGCGCGCATCGTCAGCACGGCGTCGAGCAGCACGCGCGCGGACGCGAGATCGCCGCGTTGCAGGCTGTCGTGCACCGCTTGCAGCACCCGCTCGATGCCTGCATTGCGCGCGTCGTCGTCGAGCGGCACGTCTGGCGTGACGGGCCGCGCGGCGGACGATACGGCGGAATCGACGGGAGCATTCGCTTCGTTGGCGGACGACTCGCGATTGCCGAATCGCAGGCCGAGCGCGGTCAGCGCCAGCGCACCGACCAGCAGGCCGCCGGCAACGAACATTCTGTTGGATTCGCTCATCATGACGGTTTCCCTCGAGTCCACGCAGCGCGACGGGACGGATCCGTTCGCCTGCAATCCGCAGACAAAAGGTCGCACGACGCTCAAATACGCAATACGAGTTGTAGCAGCAATCGGATGCAGGACACCGCCATTTAAGAGGGCGGTCGAAGACAATTCATCGCAGGATTGCCGGATACGCCGCCGATTTCCAGTAGCATGGCGCCAACGCGTTTTCGGGCGCTTCTCGGGAGTAGGCATGGGCTATCTGCTGGTTCTGGTCGTCGGCCTGGCGGCGGGCACGCTAAGCGGCGTGATCGGCACCGGCTCGTCGATGATGCTGATGCCCGTGCTCGTGATGTTGTTTGGCCCGCAGCAGGCGGTGCCCATCATGGCGATCGCGGCGATCATGGGCAATTTCGGCAAGGTGCTCGCGTGGTGGCGCGAGATCGACTGGCGCGCGTGCGGCGCCTATTGCGCGACGGCCGTGCCGGGCGCGGCACTCGGCGTGCGCACGCTGCTCGCGCTGCCGCCGCATGCCGTCGAGATCGCGCTCGGCCTGTTCTTCGTCGCGATGGTGCCGGCGCGCCGCTGGCTCGCCCGTCGCGAGGTGCGTTTCTCGCCCTGGCATCTGGCGGCGATCGGCGCGCCCGTCGGGTTCCTGACGGGCATTGTCGTGTCGACGGGGCCGATCACGGTGCCCGTCTTCATGGGCTACGGCCTCGTCAAAGGCGCATTTCTCGCGACGGAAGCGGCCGGTTCGCTCGCCGTGTATGCCGCGAAGGTTGCGACCTTCAACCATTTCGGCGCGCTGCCGCTGCACGTCGTGCTGGACGGGCTGATCACGGGTTCCGCGCTGATGGCGGGCGCGTTCTGTGCGCGGCGCATCGTCGTGCGCATGAGTCCGGGCACGTTCAGGCTGGTGGTAGACGGCCTGATGCTGTCGTCCGGGCTGTCGCTGCTGTGGGCGGCGGGGCGCTGACCGGCAACGCTTCAACAGGGAAGGAACGACATGATCGAACGACACATGGTCACCACGACCTTCGATTTACCCGGCTACACCGTCGATACATCGCTTGGCATCGTGCGCGGCATCATCGTGCGCTCGCGCTCGGTGGTGGGCGCGATCGGCGCCGGGCTGCAGACGATCTTCGGCGGCAACATTTCGCTGTACACGTCGCTGTGCGAGCGCGCGCGGCAGGATGCCTACGAGCGCATGCTGGCCGAAGCGGCGACGCTCGGCGCGAATGCTGTCATCGGCATGCGGTACGATGCGACCGAGATCGGCTCCGGCGTGACGGAAGTGCTGTGCTATGGCACGGCGGTGCGCGTACGCCGTACGGTTTAACCGCAGTTTTTCAACCAGAAAGAAGGAAGTTACATGCGTCTGTTGCTTGCTCTGCTCTTGCCGTGGTTCCAGTTTTTCACGATTGGCCGCCCGATTGCCGGGATCATCTGCCTCGTGCTGCAGATCACGATCATCGGCTGGCTGCCCGCGGCGATCTGGTCGGTGTACGCGCTGAGCCAGTACAAGACCGACCGCAAGATCGAAGAGGCGCTCGGCCGGCGCTCATAAGCGCCACTACGTGTATGTGCCCGTTGCAGGCATCGGCCTCAAGCTAATGCGCTTCGAGGCCGATAACCAGACGTTGGGCCTCGGTTGCGGGCCCCAATGCAACGGCCACGATGAGCACAACACACACGCCCCAGTCCGTCCGCCTTCGCGCACTCGTCGACACGGTGCAACGCAATGAACGCACGTTGCGCCGCTTCCAGGATGTCGAACTCCAACTGATCCGCGCCCAGGATTTTCAGTCGCTGTGCCGCGTATTGCTCGACTACATGCCGCGCGAATTCGGACTGGAGCGCGTGACACTGTGGCTGAACGACACGCTGCCGCTGCTGTATGAACTGGCGTTGCGTCACGCGAGCGGCCCGAAACCCGGCGCGAACGCCAACCCTGCTTCATCGGTGAAGACCTCGCGCGAGATGGGCGATGCCGCCGCGCAACTGTGCGCGCAGGGCCGTCCGTGGCTTGGTTCGCTGGCGGCGATGGGCGTCGCGGCGAGCGATGCCTGCTTCGGCAACGCGCCTGGGCATGGGCGTCCTGCCAGCGTTGCGCTGCTGCCGCTGGCCAACAATGGCCAGACGAGCGGCTATCTGTGCCTTGCAAGCGACAACGAAAGCCGCTTCGCGCCGGGCATGGCGACGGACATGCTGGAGCGCTTCGCGGTGATCGTCGCGGCGAGCCTCGACAACGTCGCGCATCGCGAGCAGCTCGAACGTCTGGGTGCAACCGACGCGCTCACGGGCTTGCCCAACCGCCGCTATTTCGACGAGCGCCTGCGCGAAGAGACGACACGGGCATCGCGCTATCGCTTGCCGCTCGGTTGCCTGTTCCTCGATATCGACAGCTTCAAGCCGATCAACGACGCGCACGGTCACGCCGTCGGCGACCGCGCGCTGGCGATGGTCGGCGCCTGCCTGCGCAAGCAGACGCGCCTTGGCGACACGATCGCGCGTTACGGCGGAGAAGAGTTCGCGGTGCTGCTGCAAGGCGATCTGAAAGATTCGCTCGTGGTGGCCGAGCGCATGCGCGCGGCCGTCGCGCAACTCGATCTGCGCGACGACGAAGGCGAGCGCATTCCCTTGACGATCTCGATCGGCGTATCCGCGCACGGGATGCAGCCGGGCGCCGACCTCGACAGCCTTGGGCGCACACTCGTCGACGAAGCGGACCGCGCGATGTACAAGGCGAAGAGCGAAGGGCGCAACCGGGTGGCAACGCTCGTCACTTGAGCTGCACGCGCCGCACTAGTCGTCGACGAACAGCATCGACACGTAGAGGATCGTCGATACGACGATGATGCCGACACCGACGAACACTTTCGTGCGGTTGAATTCGAGTCCGCCGTTGATCGCGACCGCGATGCCGGCAACCGCCGACAGCGTGCCGATCGCGGCCAGCACGACGTGCGCCTTGCTCCAGATCATCTTGCGGCGCGCTTGGCGTTTCGGGGAGTTCCAGGGTTCGATGGGCATTGGATTGAACAGCTGCGACAGCGATGATCGGTACGAGCCAGTCCTGCTGTAGCGGCAGGACTGGCCAGACAGATGGGTGCAAGCGGACGGCTACTGGATCGGCGTGCCGTTGCGCGTGATCTGCACGGCGGTTGCGGACACATAATTCGCGCGAATGCTGTCGCCGACCTTGAGCTTTTCGATCGGCACATCCGGCGAGACTTCGACGATCACGGTGTGCTCGGGTCCGCGCAGCGTCACCAGGCGTTTCTTGCGATCGATCTTCTGCACCGTCGCCACCACTTCGACGTGGCGTGTGCGTGTGGACGCTCCGCCTTGCGCGGGCGTGGTCGATTCCGTCTCGACGCGCGAGCGCACGCCCTTCGTGGCGACCTTGTCGGCCGACAGCAGCAGCGCGCCCTTATACGAGATGTGCACTTCGTCGCCGACTTTCAGCTTCTTCACGTCGCCGACGTCGGGATCGACTTCGACGATCGTCGATTCGCCGCGCGGCCCGCGTATCGTCACTTCATTGTTGGCCGGGTTGATATGCGTGACGTGCGCCGTCACGTCGGCAACGGCGACCGTGCCGACGGCATTCGGGGGAGGCGAGGACGCCGGATTGTCCTGCGCGCGTGCGTCGGTGACGGGCGCGGCGAGCGCCGTACAGGCGACTGCAATGGCGAGAACGCGAATCGGGCGGCAAGCTGCAAGTTGCATGGAAGACTCCTCGTTATCGTGGACCTGCGGTCCGTTGGCCGGATAGTCGTAATGCGTCATGCATGGAACTGGCGTTGGATTCAGGCGGGCTGGGCGACGTGGCTGCCCGCTTTTCTTCTTGCATCGTCGTACACGCGGCGGCGTTCTTCCTCGACAAGCATGCGCTTGCGCTTGATCGACTGACGCTGGATGGGCGGCCCCATCACCGCGACGTAGGCGGCATACCGGTGCTTCTGGTAGCGGCGGAAAAAGTCCGGGCCGGGCAGGCCGTTGCTCAGCGCGAGCAGTACCCCGTAATCGATGTCCGACACTTCGCCGAGCGACGCAATCGCGCGTTCGAGCGCGTCATAGCGGGCGGTGAGCGGATCGCCCGCCCCGAACATGGCGTGAAACCGCTGATAGCTGAGAAGCCGTTCATGTTCGGCTGCGCGTCGCAAGGCCAGCACGATGCGTTCAACCCGTTCCACTTCCATCTCGACCTCCGCGCGTGATCAGCCGTCGCGCGTGCAGTTCGCACGTGGCACGACAGGCAATTGCAATTAACTGGTTATTCAATTGACGGCAAAAATCTTTTTTACGTTGTTGAATAATGATTTAAATCAATTGTCAGAAGGGCGATTTTCCAGACGTGCAGATACGCGTCGCTTTTTTGCCGCGACGAATAAGGTGACGATAAAACGCTGTTGTCATGACTGACGAATGTCAGGTGATCAGCGTATCCAACTTTGAAATCCAGGTATTGCCATACGACGTTCCCTCGCAAAACGTAGCAGGCGCACGGACCAGAGTGCGAGCTGTCAGGCTTGACTGTACTCGGCTTGAGCAATGGTTACTGCATGCTAGCAAACGATTTCGGTAACTTCAAGGCGCAATGTAATGCTCTTGAAAAAATGTGAGGAGTTTATATTGTTGACCAAAATGGATTGACTGTTTCGGGTGTTAATCGCAACGCAATAAAATCCGCAAATGATTTTTTCATATTCATAAAATTTTACGGATCGCATACACAAACCAGGCTGGAGCATATATTGGTCTTTTTTGACTTTTTCATGTCATGCGCGGCTTACGGCCCGTGATGCGCGATTCAGGGCTTTCATCACCCCACAATCAGCGAGATCGCTCATGCCCCCTCGAAACGAAGCATTGCCGACTGTCATGCGCCGGCTCGCCGCGGGCAAACTGCTGATGGAGGGCGCGTCTGTCAGCGATGTCGCCGCGCAGTTGCATATCTCCGAAAACACCGTGCGCAAGTACCGCACGCTGGTGAACGAGGGCGGGCTGGAATCGTTGCGGCAGATGAGCGTGGGCGGGCGTTCGTCGGTACTCGACGAAGCCGCGATGCAATGGATCGCGGCGGCGCTGAACGGCCCCGCGGGTATCCACGGCTTTCCGTCCGATGCGTGGACGAGCAACCGTCTGCGGGAGCTGATACGCGCGCAGTTCGGCGTCAGCTATTCGCGCGTGTACACATGGCAGATTGCGACCAATCTGGGACTCGGGCACCGGCTCACGAAATCCCGCAAGTAGCGGGAGCAGGGGCGCCCGCAGGCGCCGTCAGTGCGTAGCAGGCAGCAGTTCGCCCCAGGCGACGAGGATCTTCTGGATGCTGCGTGCGTAGGCGTCGCGCTCCTTCGGCGACTCCGAATGATAGGCGCCGATCGCACGCCACGTATTGCCGTACTTCACCATCTTCTGCTTGATGAGCCACGCGGCGACATAGATGTTGACGCACGCATCGGTGAGCGCGCGATGCGGAATGCCCAGGCGTTTCAGGTCGGTGAAATGCACCGAGTTGATCTGCGCCTGGCCGACGTCGATCGAGCCATTGCTGTTGCGGTTGACGGCAGCGGGATCGCCCTTCGATTCATGCCAGGCGACGGCACGCAGGATCAGCGGATTGACGCCCTGATAGACGGCGGCCTGCTCGAAGCAGTCGTCGGCGCGGGCCGTGCCGCAGGTCAGCGCGGCTAGCGACAGCGCGAGCGCGCCCACTGCGCGCGCGAGTGGGCGCCGCGAGCGGGAACTGGCGTAGGCGCAGAGTCGGTGAATAGACACGTGTGACGCTCCGTTGGGTTCGCTGATCAGTGGTTATCTGGCTAGCGCGAGTTCGAGCTGCTTGTCGACCGTGCGCAGATAGGTGCGCGAAGCCTCGGACACCACGAGGCGTGGTGCGGGCGCGGTCGGCCGCAAGTCGACGGCGGCGCGCACCTTGCGCTTTTTCGCGGTGGGCTTCGGTGCAACCGGCTCGTCGTCGTCGCCCGTGGAGGGCGGCAGCATCGCGAGCGTGGGCAGCGGCGGGTAGACCTTGTCGGCGGACGCCGACGCTGCCGCTGCCGTCGTGGCGGGCGCACCGCCCGTTGCGCCGTTTGCCGACAGCGCGCCGGCAACGGCGGGTTGGCCTGCGTGCGCGCCCTGGCTAGTGAGGGTGGCGAGCGCGAAGCTCGTGCTCAGAATGGCGGTGCGGAACATGACGTAGCTTCCCTTCATGGCGTCGCGGCCGTTGGACGGATCGACACGCTATACGGCTGGTTCGCGCCCGCCGTCAGGTTCTCGAGGCTGAGCTTCGCGGGATGCTGGGACGGCACGCCGCGCCAGATCGCCTGGTTCAGGTACGGCAGGTCCTGGCCGAGCGCCGTCACGAGAATGGTGGTCGGCTGCTTCTGCGCGGCCGCCAGCGCGCCTGCCTTGGCCAGCACCGATGAGAGCTGCGGATCGCGTGCGCCGAGCGCGTCGGGCGGAATCGTAAAGTTGATGACATCCGTCGACACAGGCGGCTTGTCCGTCTGCGACGCCGTATTGGCAGGCAGTTGCGCGCAGCCGGCCATCACGGCGAGAACCATACAAATCGCAAGCTGTTTCACGAACCGCTCCCAGGAAGTCGTTGACGCTATTTCGGGTTTGTCGGCACCGACGCGTCGAACTTGATATGCAATCCGCAAACGTTTGGCAAATCGGGAAACTTGACTCAGGAATGGCGCCCGGTCGGAAACTCTGACCGTGAGAGGGGATGAAAACGGAGAGGTTGCCTCAGCGTTTTGGCGGATTCCGGCGTGAAATTGACCACGCAGCGGATCTTATGCGAGTTGAATTTTCTCGGCCGGCGGACACGACGGTGACCAAAACCGCGCTTTCTGGTCGCGCAACATATCCGCGTCACACAGCGGTGATACACAGCGGCCTCAGCCTGTCGTCTTCATGCTCCGGCATGAGCAACCGGGTTCATCCAACGTGGCTTCTGTCTCAACCTGCAAACAACGACATGTCAGCGGATTTCATCTGGAGGCTGCTCGCCGCGTTCGCGTGCGGCGTGGCAATCGGTCTCGAACGTCAGATGCGCCAGCGCACGGCGGGCTTGCGCACCATCACGCTCGTGGCGAGCGGCGCATGCCTGTTCGTCACGCTCGGCATGCTGACAGGCAACGGCGTGGCGGGCGTCACGCAGATCGCCGCGTATGTGGTGTCGGGCGTCGGTTTTCTGGGCGGCGGCGTCATCATGCGCGACAAAGGCTCGATCCAGGGGATCAACACGGCCGCGACGCTGTGGTGTTCGGCGGCGGTCGGCGTGTTGTGCGGCGCGGGGCATTATGGGCCGGCGCTGGCGGGCACCGTCGTCGTGCTCGTGACCAACACGGTGCTGCGCGAAGTGAGCCGCGCGATCAACGCGACGCCGGTGTCGAGCGCGGATCTCGTGCGCGAATATGTGCTGACTGTGGTGTGCCGCGAACATGATGAGATCCATATTCGCACCGTGCTGTCGAACTCGATGTATTCGCAACCATTGTCATTTCAGAGCCTGACGAGCGAAGACGTCGAAGACGATCCGTCGCGCATCCAGGTGACGGCGACCTTGCGCATGCATCCGAAGGATCAGGCGAAGCTCGAATTGATGGCGAGCCGGATCAGCATGGAGAAGAGTGTGTCGAGCGTGAGCTGGTCCGCGAAGGAAGTGGAACCGACGCCCGAATGAAAAAAGCGCATCGCGGACGATGCGCTTTTTGCTCTACGTACTACCAGAAGCGTTACTGCGTCGCGAGATGCTTGCGCTTCGCGAGTTCCTGCGCAGCCGCGTATTGCGCCTGAATGGTGGGCAGTGCTTTCTGCGCTGCTTCTTTCAGTTGCGCATCGCGTCCCGACGCAATCTCTGCCTGGAACGCCGACAGCGTTTTCTGCTCGCCGCTCAATGCGATCTGCTCGATATACGCCTTGTCGAAGTCCCCGCCGCGCAGGTTCTTGATGCTGTCGAGCGTGGCCGTATCCGGGTTGTTGTGCGGCACGTCGACGCCGCGCGGGCTCGCTGCGCGCAGCGCGTTGGCGATCGTGAGATTGTCGGCGGCGACTTTTTCGGCGAAAGCCTTCACGTCGCGGTCCGTCGAGCGCGACGTCGCGATGCGCGCGGCATCGCGCTGCGTTGCGACGGCCTGCGTGCCGTCGTTGATGAAGGTCTGGTCGGCCGCGTGCAGCCGCACGGACTCAGCGGCCGGCGCAGCCTGTGCCGGTTGCGTGGTTTGCGCATTCACCGCCGATGCGAACAGCAACAGAGTAGTCGTGGATGCACAGACGATGGAAGCGATGGGCAAACGGATCATGTGTTCTCCTTCAGTGTTCTGCGAATGAGCTGTGAATCAGCCGAGGGCATTCTAGGGGCCCGTTGTGCGTGCAGGTGAAACGACGATGTCGCTTGTGTAACGGGGCGTAAAGGTTGTGGCGTGGCGCGCGTGTCGATGCAATGCAGCGGCGGCTGCAAAGACACGCATGATCTGTCGGTAGTATCGTGAGCGGCACGGCAATCGATGCAAGTCTCTCTCAACGCGAAGCATGCCCGCTTCGCTCTCTCGTCAGGAGATCGCAATGGCCAGGGTTCTCGTTCTCTATTACTCGTCGTACGGGCACATCGAACAGATGGCGGAAGCCATTGCAGAAGGCGCGCGCAGTGCGGGCGCACAGGTCGACATCAAGCGCGTGCCGGAGACCGTGCCCGAAGAGATTGCGAAGAAGTCGCACTTCAAGCTCGATCAGCAGGCGCCGGTTGCGACGGTCGCCGAACTCGAACAATACGACGCCATCGTGGTTGGAACGGGCACGCGCTATGGGCGCATGTCGTCGCAGATGGCGGCGTTTCTCGATCAGACGGGCGGGCTATGGTTGCGCGGCGCGCTCAACGGAAAAGTGGGCGCGGCGTTCGCATCGACGGGGACGCAGCACGGCGGGCAGGAGACCACGTTGTTCTCGATCATCACGAACCTGATGCATCTCGGCATGATCATCGTGGGCTTGCCGTACAGCCATCAGGGGATGATGAACATGACGGAGATCGTGGGCGGCGCGCCGTATGGCGCCACGACCATCGCAGCCGCCGACGGCTCGCGCCAGCCCAGCGCGATCGATCTCGAAGGCGCGCGGCATCAGGGTGAACTGGTGGCGAAGACGGCGGCGAAGCTGTTTGGCTGAGTGCGCACGCTAGGATTGCGCGTTCAGCCTGGGATGGTTTAAACCGCTTCGGGCGCGTCGGGCGGCAACGTCAGTTGTGCGACTTCGACGCGCTCGACTTGTTCGAGCACCAACGGCGCGAGCAACAGTTTCGCCGCGCGCACGCCTGCG
This sequence comes from Burkholderia sp. Ac-20365, assembly GCF_017104715.1. Taxonomy (GTDB): domain Bacteria; phylum Pseudomonadota; class Gammaproteobacteria; order Burkholderiales; family Burkholderiaceae; genus Paraburkholderia. The sequence continues at coordinate 57,888 of NZ_JAAGPI010000008.1, read as the reverse complement.
CCCATCACCACTTGCTGGCGTTGCATCACGGCGGCATCGACGAGAATGCGCCAGCTCGCGGGCAGGCCGAACGCCGTGATGCCGCCGAACTCCATTGCACTCTCTTGCGTCGCGATCTCGCGCTGCGCGAACGAAATGCGCTTTGCGCCAAGCACGGCTTTGACGGCGCCGTTGACGTCGAGCCGCAACGAGCCGAGCGTCACGATCGCGGCCAGATGTTCGCCGCCATCCTTCTTGTACTTGACGACGATCGTGTTCGCGCAGTCTTCCATCGGGAAGCCGTAGCGCGCGCTGAAGTCGGCTGTATCGGATGCGTCGTCGGTGACGGAGAACACGACGATGTCGCGGCCTTCAATCGATGCGGCGACGTGTGCGGGCAGATGTGCGCCGATCTGATCGGGCGCGATGATGTCGAGCTTCTGAAGCGGTTCGTGCGAAAGCATGGTGACCTGTGAGCAGTGAGCGGACGAAAACAACGCGCACACATTGTACGTTCGATCATTCGTTGCGCGCGTGTGCCCTGGCGGGTTCGACGGCGAAGAGATGCGCGCTCATGAAGTCGACGAAGGCGCGCACCTTCGGCGTCAGTTGCCCGCCCGACGGCCACAGTGCGCGAAATACGCTGAGCGCGCCCGAGTATTCTCGCAGCACGGGAACGAGCGTGCCGTTCTCCACCTGCACACGCACCGTGAAGTCCGGCACGCATGCAAGGCCAAGACCTTGCTCGGCCATCGCGATCAACGGCTCTACTGCTGTTGCGACGGCTGTCGTGGGCAGGTCCACATCGATCGATTCGCCATCGCGTTCCAGCGGCCAGCGGCGCAGTTTGCCCGTGGTCGGAAAACGATGCTGAAGGCACGCGTGATGCACGAGCGCCTCAGGCGCGGTGAGCGGCGCATGTTTCGCAAGATACTCGGGCGACGCGACGATCAGATGCACATACGTGCCCATCGTGCGCGTGATCAACTGCGAGTCGTTGACGTCGCCCGTACGCATTACGACATCGAAGCCTTCTTCGATCACATCGACGACACGGTCGCTGAAGTCGATGTCCAGCATGATCTCCGGGTACGCCTTCATGAACTCGCCGATCACGGGCATCATGAGCTTCGTGACCATCGGCATGCTCACGCGCAACTGTCCGCGCGGTGCGGCATGCGCATGCGCCAGTTCGCTCTCGGCAGCTTCGATTTCTTCGAAGATGCGTTGACAACGCGTGAGGAACAGCGCGCCTTCATTCGTGAGCGTGATGCTGCGCGTGCTGCGATGAAAGAGACGTGCGCCGAGCCGTGTTTCCAGCCGCGAAATGGCCTTGCCGACCGCCGATGCCGATATGCCCAACTGGCGGCCTGCTTCCGTGAAGCTGCGGGTTTCGGCTGCGCGCACGAACACATTGAGCGAACCGAAGCGGTCCATTGCACTCGTGCTGGTGGTCCCGTCGATCGTCGCCGACGATGCGGAGTGCAGCGTGACAGGCGGCGTGTGCGCCCGACCGGCTTGCGTAGCCATGACAGGTCTCCGGAACGTAAAGCGCCGCCCGGCGCGTCAGCGGGGGCGGCGCATGGCACGCGAGGCGTGCGCGTCCGAAGTGTAGCGCGTTCGCGCTGCGTCGATCATTCGAGGTCGTCGAGCTGGTCGGCGAGGATCATCTGCGACATGTTGCGCGGGCGGCTCGTGGGACGGCTGAACGGTCCGTACACGGCATCGCCGCGCACGATGTTCGCGCCCGTCAGCGCACACACGCCGCGCGAGCGGGCGATACGGCGCACCCACAGTTGCTCGGTATAACGGCCTGCCGTCGAGTCGCGCCACGTGATCGAAATCGACTTCGCGCCGAAGCGTTCGACGAACGTGATCACGGCACCGCTGTGCTGGTCCGTCGCCGCTTGCGCGCGTTCTGCCGTAGTGTTGCGGCGGGCCGGGCGCGCGGAACACGCACCCTTGTCGCATTTGTCGGACGACACAAGCTTGATGTCCTGCGCGGGCGACTTGCCCAGCCGCGAAATAGTCGCGGCCCAAGGGTCGCGCAGCGCGGACGAGGCGAGCGCGCCGCCGCCAGCAACCTCGGATGGGAGGCCGGCGTACAGCGTTTCCTTGCGGCGCACTTCCGGCTCGCCGCTCGCGCGCCGGTTTGCGTGGGCGCGAGGCCTGGGTTCAGCCGTAGCGGCTGTTGCAGTTCCAATCCTGCTCACGTCGACTCCTCGTTAAAGCATGGCCCGTCGAGACGGCTCATCGGGTCGCGCAGAACCTTACGTTCTGCTTTTGATGGCCACCCGGCAGCTGCAAAACACAGCTGCCTGCGCGCGGGCGAAAACGCATGCGCCGCACGTCGCTGCGCCATCACGGCGAACGATTGGAGCGGCTTCACGCTGCATCACAGCGTGGCAATCAGCTTTCGCGGCCGGCATTTACCACCGGTCACATGGCGTGCATGCTAACGGCTCGCCAGAAGCAGATAAATGCCAGCTAAATGAACACTCAATTTATCTAAATCAAACAATGGGACGGCGAGCAAACGTCAAATCGCGGCAATCGCTTGCGGCATCGGGCTGTCCGCCGATGCATATGCACTCGGATCGCGACAGAAACGACCAGATAGCCACCACATCGCGCGGGGTCTCGTCTTGACATCGCTTCGAGGGCGTCCATACTCGGACGGTATTTCGCCGCCCGGCCCCAACCTGTTTCCCTCGCAAGGACACGACGCAATGGACAAGACAGTGAAGATTCCCGGCCCCGAACATCCCATCACGATTGAAAAGAGCGGATCTCGCGTGGTCGTGTCGGTGGCAGGACGCAAGATCGCCGACAGCACCGATGCGCTGTCTTTCCACGAAGCGTCGTATCCGGAAGTGCTCTACATTCCGCGCAAGGACGTCGATATGTCGCTGCTCGAACGCACCGATCATTCGACCTATTGCCCGTACAAGGGCGAATGCAGTTATTACAGCATTCCTGCCGGCGGCGAGCGTGCCGTCAATGCGGTGTGGAGTTACGAAAGCCCCTACGACGCGGTCGCGCAGATCAGGGAACACGTTGCGTTCTATCCGAACCGCGTCGATTCCATCGAAGTCAGCGCGCGGTAATGCTGCGCGCTTCAGATTGACTGACTGACGTCGAAGCCCTCGCTCGAGGGCTTCACACCTGCTGATCGCCGCCCATCGACTCACGACGCATCGCCGCGCGTTCGTGTCATTGACAAATCTGTCAAACGTGACAGGTTTGACAAAAATCAATTCCCTGACCCTGCCAGACATGCGCGCTGCTTCATTGCGGTGCAGCCCATCACGCAATCGACATAAAAACCCGGAGAGCCGCATGGTTGCACGCTTTCCGGGCATCGGATGCAGCCGGCATCAAATGATTTTTGTTGATTTTTTTTCGGAACCTTCTTGCCGTAAGCTTTTCGTAATCACATCGCGTTTGTCCGCGATGGACAGACTCCGTTCAATCCAGAACCCGGCAGGAGCACGATTGATGAATCATCCGAAACGCCTATTGCTGTCCAATCTAGCGTGGTCGCAGGAAGTCTTGAACCGCGAGCCCGAGTTCTTCACGGATCTGGCGCGCGGCCAGCAGCCGCGCATCTTGTGGATCGGTTGTTCCGACAGCCGCGTGCCCGCCGAGCGCATCACCAATGCGCAGCCGGGCGAACTGTTCGTCCATCGCAACATCGCGAATCTCTACACATCCGACGACGGCAATGCATCGAGCGTGATCGAGTACGCGGTACATGCGCTGAAGGTCGAGCACGTGATCATCTGCGGACATCATCATTGCGGCGGCGTGCGCGCCGCGCTGTCGCCGCCTTCGGATGCGTTGCCCGTCGTGAACCGTCGTATCGCCGGATTGCGCGAACTGGCTGAACGCCATCGCGACGAACTGCTTGCGATTGCGGATTTCGACGAGCGCGTCGATCGCTTCGCGGAGTTGAATGTGATCGAGCAGGTGCGGCTGCTGCGCGAATCGCCCATCGTGCGGCGCGCGCCGCAGCCGCCTCACGTGCATGGCTGGATTTTCGGGCTGCGCGAAGGCTTGCTCACGCAACTGACCGATATGGACGAGTCACGGGAGATTGCCGGCATGCACGCAGAAGCGCACACGCACGCGCACGAAGCGCTCGCCGTGCGCGACGCGGCGTAACGACTACCGCTCAACGCGTTATTTCACAGTAACTCACGCCTTTCACGGTTTACACGGATACGACCATCGAGCCGCCGGCGCATGTCGCCGCGCGGCGTGGCCCAACTCGACCTTGCGGATACCATGCACACTCCACCTGTCTCCCGTCTATCGACCCTGCGTAGCGATGTCTTCGCTGGGATCGTCGTGTTTCTCGTCGCGTTGCCGCTATGTCTGGGCATCGCCACTGCGTCCGGTGTCGAGCCGTTTGCCGGGCTGGTGTCCGGTATCGTCGGCGGACTCGTCGTCGCGCTGTTGAGCGGCTCGCATCTGAGCGTGAGCGGGCCGGCCGCGGGCCTCGTCGTGATCGTCGTGTCGGCGATCGCATCGCTCGGCAGCTTTTCCGCGTTTCTCTGTGCGGTGCTGATTGCGGGCGCGTTGCAGGTCGGCTTCGGCCTGCTGCGCGCGGGGCGGCTCGCGAGCTTCGTGCCCGTGGCCGTCATCAAGGGCATGCTGGCTTCGATCGGCATCATCCTGATCGTCAAGCAGCTTCCGCTCGGCATGGGACTCGTGAGCGGCGCTGACGCCGCCGTCCCGCATGCGGGCACGCTGGCGACGCCGTTCGGCGACGTGACGCTGGTGTCGCTCGTGCTCGCCGTCGTATCGGTGGCGATGCTGTTCCTCTGGGAGACGCCGCGCGCGAAGCGTTATGCGATCGTGCGCATGGTGCCGGGACCGCTTGCCGCCGTTGCGCTCGGCATCGGCGCGACGCTTGCGCTCGACGTGCTCGCGCCCGCGCTGTCGCTGCCGACTGAGCATCGCGTGTCGCTGGCGTCGCTCGATTCGTTCGCGGCGCTGACGGGCGCGATCTCGATGCCCGATTTCACGCAGCTCGTCGACGCCGACGTCTGGCGTGTCGCGATGACGCTCGCGATCGTCGCGAGTCTCGAAACGCTGCTGAGCCTCGAAGCCGTCGAGCAGATCGATCCGAAGCGCCGCCGCGCGTCGCCGGATCGCGAGCTGAAGGCGCAGGGCGTCGGCAATATGGTGGCGGCCGTGCTGGGCGGGCTGCCGCTGACGGCCGTGATCGTGCGCAGCTCGGCGAACGTGCATGCGGGTGCGCAGACGCGCATGTCGGCGGTGATTCACGGCGTGCTGCTGCTGGCGAGCGTGTTTGCGCTGACGACCGTGCTGAACCTGATTCCGCTCGCGTGTCTCGCGGCGATCCTGATTCACACCGGCTACAAGCTCGCGAAGCCGGCGCTGTTTGCGTCGATGGCACGCGAGGGCGTCGACCGCTTCGTGCCGTTCGCGGCGACGATCGGCGGCGTGCTCGCGACGGATCTGCTGATCGGCATTGGCATCGGTATCGCCACAAGCGCGCTGCTCGCGATGCGCGCGAACCTGTCGCGCACGTTCACGCTGACACGCCACGACGATCACTATCTGCTGGTGCTGCGCAAGGACGCGACCTTCCTGTCGAAGCCGATGCTCACGCATTGCCTCGGGCAGATTCCGGATCGCGCGACGGTGCTGATCGACGCGGAACGTGCCGATTTCATCGATCGCGATATTCGTGACACGTTGGATGCGTTCGTCAGCGAAGCGCCGCAACGGCAGATTTCCGTCGAGCGTTTGCGCTGGCCGGAGCCGGCTGCGCAGGAAGGACGGACGCTGTTGCCGTCGCTGCGCGCGACGACGGGCTGACGGGTGGAGGCAGAAAAGAGGGCGCGATGGTGCGCCTGTCTGCGTGCGATCGGAAGAGGTCTTGCTGAACTCGCCGGCGTGGCGGCGAGTAAAACGGGCGAAGGCGAGGGCGCTGGCCGTGGGGTCGCGCCTTGCCGCGCAGGCGGAGAAGCTTACTCGGCGATCGAGTAGCGCGACGGCCGCGCCTGCTTCACCTTCGACGGACGCTCGACGCGCGGGCTCGCGCCGCGGATGAACAGCACTGCGCACAACGCCACCATGGCCCAGATGCAAAGAAGTACGGTCAAAACGTTCATTTCGTGTTCCAGTCTGTCGGTGCTGCGATTGCTTCCATTGCTGCCGTGGTGTTCACTTCGTCCCGTCGCGCAAGCGCCGGATCAGTGCGTCGTGTGGCGATCCTCGCCGTCGAACAGAAGCTCGTCGATCAGCCGCGTGGTCAGCGCAAGCTGCTTTTCCAGCGAGACGCGCGCCAGTTCCGCGCTCACCGCGTCGCCGCGCGCGACCGCCTCGTGCGTCTGGGTGGCGAGGCGCAGCACCGTGTCGGACGCGAGCTGCAAGCCGCGCATCAGTTCGGCTTCCGGGTAATCCCGCGTTTCAAACGCTTCGGGCTCGAACGCATTGCTTCTGTCATGGCGGGAAGACATTTCAGGCTCCTCAGTGCACTGGCATGACTGCAGTGTGCGCCGCGGATCCCCCAATCAATCGGTCGAACAGAGGCCGATTTCGGATTCATACCGGCGTCATCGAAATCTGCCTGTGGAGCGGACGCGCCCGTTTCTCCTCACGACCCGGCGAATGGTAAGCAACTGTTAGTGTGCGGTCTGCACGTAAAGGCCCTGGGTTGTGCAGGCGCCTTTCTTGCGCGGGTCGGCGGCGGCGCGGTGCATGCGTTGCTGCGTATCGCGCCGTAATGCATCGTCACAAGTGGTCACGAACGCCTTCTGTAGCGTCTGCTCAAATGACGTAGGAGAAGGGAGAACGATCATGAAGAAACTTCTGACGCTGGTAGCCGTCGCCGCGGCGACGATCGGGTTGGGCGGCTGCGTCGTCGCGCCGCCATATGGTTATGCGTATGCGCCGGGTTATGGCTACGCGCCGGGGTATTACGCGGGACCGACGGTGAATGTCGGCGTCGGCTACAGTTGCTGCTGGGGCCACGGCGGCTGGCACCGGTGAGGGTGGCTTTTGCTATGGGCAAATAGTGCCTGTGTTCACCGCGGGATCAAGATCAGAAAAGCCGGACGGAGATGCGCGCGCATCCTGTCCGGTTTTTTTGCGTTGAAGGGCGGCGCGCGCGCATGCGCACGGCGTTCGGCGGCGCACATTGCGGGTCGCGCCGTGCGGCGCGGGATGCGTGTCTGAGGTACGATCTCGGAACAGCATGCGCGCGAGCAGGCGCAGCGCGCCCTCCGACGCAACGATTTCGCCACACTACCTACGTTTTTTCGCACTCAAGCATGGACTACCGCGTTACCTACGAGCACAGCCTCGCCACCGCACCCGACGACTTCATCGTGAATGTGCCGTCGCAACTGGTGTCGGACGTGCCCGCCAATATTCCCAGAGCGCTGGTGCCCGAAGCGATCGAGAAGCTGATCCTCGAACGTTCGCCGCGCATCGGCCGCATCCGCAACCTGAAACTCATCTGACGCGCCTTCCTGGGCGGCGCGCCTCGACGTTCACGTCGGGCGCCGTCCGCCGCGCTTGAAAAACCCCTTGTCTGCCCCGCATGTGCGGCTCTCGCTTATCCGGAGCCTTGTCATGGGAAGCCGTCCCCGTTTTGTCGACGATCTGTCGGGCGCGCTGCCAAGCGCCGCAGCCCCCGGATCCTCCGACGACGCCCTACTCCTCGACGCCTATTCGCGCACCGTCATCGATGCGCTCGAACGGGTGCGGGCGGCCGTCGTCTTCATCACCGTCGAGCGCCGCGTGCCGGGCGCGCCCGAGCGCCACGCGCGCGCGGGCACCGGCTCGGGTTTCATCTTCACGCCCGACGGTTATCTTTTGACCAACAGCCACGTCGTGCATGGCGCGACGCATATCCGTGTGCAGCTTGCCGACGGCACGAAGTTCGACGCCGATCTGGTCGGTGACGATCCGCACAGCGACCTGGCCGTTTTGCGTATTGGCTCACGGGAGCCGCTGCCGCATGTCGCGCTGGGCGAATCGGGCAAATTGCGTGTCGGGCAGATTGCGATTGCGGTTGGCAATCCGCTCGGGCTCGAGCAGACGGTGACGGCGGGCGTGGTCTCGGCGCTCGGCCGCTCGTTGCGCTCGAACTCGGGCCGCATGATTTACGACGTGATCCAGACGGATGCAGCGCTCAATCCGGGCAATTCGGGTGGGCCGTTGATCAATTCGGCGGGGCAGGTGATCGGTGTGAATACGGCGATCATTCCGGGCGCGCAGTCGATCAGTTTCGCGACGGCGATCGATACCGCGAAGTGGGTGATCATGCAGATTTTTGCGCATGGGCGCGTGAGGCGGGCTTATATCGGCGTCGCTGGCACGACGATGGCGTTGCCGCGGAAGGTGCAGCGGTTTTTTGGTCTCGAGTCCGGGAGTGGTGTTCGGGTGATGGAAATCGTCAAAGGGAGTCCGGCGGCTGTCGGCGGCTTGCGGACGGACGATACGATTGTTGCTATCGATGGCGTGGCCGTTGAGGGTGTCGATGCGCTGCAGCGCGTGCTGGATGGGTCGAAGATTGATCGCGATGTTGAGGTTGGGGTTTTGCGTGGGACGCGGAGGGTAGAGGTCAGGCTGCGGCCTGTTGAGCAATCGGTTTAGGTTTTTTTGGGTTGTTTTGTCCGCCGACGGCTTTTTTCTTTCGCTGGCATCCGCGTTTTGTCTCTGGTTTGCTAGCGTTGCCCCTGTGCGGGGCGGCACTTACTTTCTTTGCCGCGGCAAAGAAAGTAAGCAAAGAAAGCCGCTCACACCGCCAACTCTTGTTCCCGCCTGAGGGCCCCCAACGGGTCCTCTCCTTCACACGGCAACCGCTCCGTTCGATGCCCGTTGCCAGCGCTTTGAATCAGCGCCTCACCCGCTTCACGCTCCCGCGTCGTTGCATGCGCGATCGCATTGCCCACGTTCTATAGCGGCAAACTGTGTGTAGGCTGTCGCGACGTACGCGCTCCACTCCAGACTGAAAACCAAGGTCGCGGCTCAAAACGGGATCGGTGTCGTAGAAGCGCTGACGCGTGAGGCACTACGACCTACACACAGTTTGCCACCTGGGCGACCGTAACCATTCGCTGCCGCTGGTTGCGCTACGGGTGATTGAAGTGGGTGAGGCGTTGATTCGAAGCGCGGGCAACGGGCGGTGACTGAGAAGTTGCCGTGTGAAGTGGAGGACCCGTTGGGGGCCCTCAGGCGGAGGTCAAGAGCGGGCGGTGTTAGCCCGCTTTCTTTGCTTACTTTCTTTGCGGCGGCAAAGAAAGTAAGTGCCGCCCCGCACAGGGGCGACGCCTGAAGCAGGCAAAACAAAACGCGGATGCCAAAGCAAAACCAGGCAAACCACCCCAGCGTCGCAGACAAAAAAACCTCAGAACAATAACCTCTGCCCCGACGCCAAAGTCGCAAAATCATCCTTAAGCAAAGGCAAAATCGCATCAGCCACGGGCTGCAACTGCCTCGTCAGATAATGCTCGTAGTCGATCTCCGACCGTAACGCCTCGCGCGTTTCCAGCGGCTCTGGCCCAGCGCCAGTCATCACATAGCTGATCCATCCACCGTTCTGATACTGCAACGGCCGTCCACGCTGGCGATTAAACTCATCAGCGGTACGCGCTGCCCGCACATGCGGCGGCACATTGCGTTCATAGTCGGACAGCGGCCGACGCAGCCGCTTCCGATACACGAGCAGCTCATCAAACTCACCCGCCAGCGTGCGCCGCACATAATCCCGCACATACTCGCGATAAGGCTGCTGCTTGAAGATCCGCAGATACAGTTCCTGCTGAAAACGCTGAGCCAGCGGCGTCCAGTCGGTCCGCACGGTCTCCAGACCTTTGTAGACTACCTCTTCACTGCCATCGGCGAGCACGGTCAAACCTGCATAACGTTTCTTGCTGCCTTCCTCCGCGCCCCGCACGGTCGGCATGAAAAAGCGCCTGTAATGCCGTTCGAACTGCAACTCAAGCGCGCTCTCAAGACCGAAGCGCTCGCGCAAATGCTCCCGCCACCACGCGTTGATGCCAGCGACAAGCTCGCGCCCAATCCGCGCCGCGTCTTCCTCGTCATGCGCGTGACGCAGCCAGACAAAAGTCGAATCGGTGTCGCCGTAGATCACCGCATAACCGCGCGCTTCGATCAGCTCGCGCGTGCGATGCATGATCTCGTGTCCGCGCATCGTGATCGACGACGCAAGCCGCGGATCGAAAAAGCGGCAACCCGTCGAACCCAGCACGCCGTAAAACGCGTTCATGATGATCTTCAACGCCTGCGACAGCGGCTTGTTGTGCTCGCGCTTCGCCGCTTCGCGTCCTTCCCAGACCTGCGCGACGATCGACGGCAGGCAGTGGTTCGCACGCGAAAAACGCGCGCCGAGGAAGCCAGGCACGGAGTGTTCGTCGTCGGGATTGCGCACGCCGTCGACCAGTCCGACAGGATCGATCAGAAACGTGCGAATGATCGACGGATACAGGCTCTTGTAATCGAGCACGAGCACGGAGTCGTACAGGCCCGGCTTCGAATCCATCACGAAGCCGCCGGGACTCGCCGCGCCCGCAACATCGCCGAGATTCGGCGCGACGTAGCCGAGCCGGTGCATGCGCGGCATGTACAGATGCGTGAACGCCGCCACCGAGCCGCCGCTGCGGTCGGCAGGCAGTCCCGTCACCGTCGCGCGTTCGAGCAGGAACGGCAGCAGGTCCGTCTTCTCGAAGATGCGTGTGACCAACTCGCAGTCTTTCAGGTTGTAGCGCGCGAGCGCGGGCTTGTCCTCGTCGAAGCGGCGCTGGATCTCGTCCATCCGCTGATAAGGGTTATCGATGGACTTGCCTTCGCCCAGCACCGATTGCGCGACATATTCGAGGCTGAACGACGGAAAGCTCCAGGTAGCCGAGCGCAGCGCCTCGATCCCGTCGATGATCAGCCGCCCGGCCGCGCCCGCAAAAAAATGGTTCTGCTTCAGCCCGTGCTCGCGCCATTCCATCACCGCGCCGCCACGCCCGATGCGCAGCGGCACGCCATGCTTCTGCGCCGTTTCGTGCAGCACTTTTAGATCGAACTGCACGAGATTCCAGCCGATGATGGCATCGGGATCGTGCATTTCCAGCCATCCGATCAGGCGCTCGATCAGTTGCGCCCGCGTGTCGCAGTACTCCAGCGCGAAGTCGATGCCCGACGCGTCGCCGTTCTGCGGCCCGAGCATGTACACCTGACGCTGCCCGCAGCCTTCGAGCGCGATGGAATACAACTCGGCGTGCGCGCTGGTTTCGATATCGAGCGAAACCAGCTTCAGCTTTGGCCGGTAGCCGCTCGCAGGCTTCATGTCGGCGTTCAGCAGCGGGCCGCGGCCGTCAGGATTCGCCTCGCCGCCATACAGCACGGGCGCGGTGATAAAACGCTCCATCATGTAGCGATCGGGCGGGAACACATCGGCTTCGTACACATCGACGCCGCCTTGCGTCAGGCGCTTCTCGAGCCCGGTCAACTGCCGGTATTGCGGCGAATACAGCCCGAGCACGGGCCGGTGGTGAAAATCGCACAGTTCCAGCTCGCGCAGCTCGATGCCGCGCGATTGCGCGCTCTTCTCCCGGCGCAGCACGTCTTCCGCGCGCTCGCGTTGTGCCGAAGGGATGAACGCGACGTTCGACTGCGGACGCAAACGGATATGGCGCGGACCGTCGTCGGTCGCGAGCCAGAATTCGACCTCCGTGCCGGAGGGCGAATCGCGCCAGTGACGGGTGAGAAGAAACCCCTGTTGAAGCTCACTCAAACGGAAAACCTCTGCTGAAAACGCCTGTCGGGACACTTTTTTGCAGCAATTTTACCCGTCCTGGAAGACCCGTGCGCGCCGCGCTTTCCCTTGTCAGGCAAGGGTTTCGACGCGTCGATAGGAAAATTTAATAAGCTGCATCGCAACAATCAAATTTCTTAAATTCTGCGACTTCTTCATAATTCAATCCATCGCAGCACCCCAACCAACTCAACTGAAGAGGACGTATCAGATGCCGATCATCAACAGCCAGGTCAAACCGTTCAAGGCCACCGCGTATCACAACGGCGATTTCGTGACCGTCACCGACGAAAGCCTGAAGGGCAAGTGGTCCGTCGTCGTGTTCTACCCGGCCGACTTCACGTTCGTGTGCCCGACGGAATTGGGCGATCTGGCCGACCGTTACGAAGAATTCAAGAAAATCGGCGTTGAAATCTACAGCGTGTCGACCGATACGCACTTCACGCATAAGGCATGGCACGACACGTCGGACACGATCGAAAAGATCAAGTACCCGATGATCGCTGACCCGACGCTGGCAATCTCGCGCAACTTCGACGTTCTGATCGAAGAAGAAGGTCTGGCACTGCGCGGCACGTTCGTGATCAACCCGGAAGGCGAGATCAAGCTGTGCGAAATCCACGACAACGGCATCGGCCGTGACGCTGGCGAACTGCTGCGCAAGGTGCAGGCTGCGCAATACATCGCGGCTCACCCGGGTGAAGTTTGCCCCGCCAAGTGGACGCCGGGCGCAGAAACGCTGACGCCGTCGCTCGACCTGATCGGCAAGATCTAAGTTTTACCGGCTCGCTAGAAGCCATACGCTACCCGCTGTCATTTCTGTCTCGACGGCGCCGCCTTGCGCGGCGCCGTGTGAGGCAGTCCGCAAGGCCACAAGTCTTGCGAATTGCCTTACCGCGCCGCGTTCCTCGAACGCACTGGGCGCGAACCGGATTTCACGTTTTCCTCTCGCCACGGACCCAAAAAAATGCTCGACGCGAACCTGAAGACCCAACTCAAAGCCTACCTCGAGAAAGTCAGTCGTCCTATCGAGATCGTCGCTTCCGTCGACGACAGCGCGAAGTCGCAGGAAATGCTCGCGCTGCTGAATGACATTGCCACGCTGTCGGAGCGCGTGAACGTGATCGAGCGTCGCGGCGACGACGAGCGCAAGCCGTCGTTTTCGATCGGCGAACCGGGCAAGGCCGCGGGCATCCGCTTCGCGGGCATTCCGATGGGTCACGAGTTTACGTCGCTGGTGCTGGCGCTGCTGCAAACGGGCGGCCACCCGATCAAGCTCGACGACGCCGTGATCCAGCAGATCCGCGAACTCGACGGCGACTACACGTTCGAAACGTATTTCTCGCTGTCGTGCCAGAACTGCCCGGAAGTCGTGCAGGCGCTCAACATCATGGCGCTGGTCAATCCGCGCATCCGTCACGTGGCGATCGATGGCGCGCTGTTCCAGAACGAGGTCGAGTCGCGCCAGATCATGGCCGTGCCGACGATGTTCCTGAACGGCGAAGTGTTCGGCCAGGGCCGCAGCGGCGTGAAGGAAATTCTCGCGAAGCTCGACACCAACGCCGGTGCGCGTGCCGCGAAGGAACTGGAAAAGAAGCCGGTGTTCGACGTGCTGATCGTCGGCGGCGGGCCTGCTGGCGCGGCGGCGGCGATCTACTCGGCGCGCAAGGGTATTGCGACGGGTGTGGTGGCCGAACGCTTCGGCGGCCAGGTGCTCGATACGCTGGCAATCGAAAACTTCGTCTCCGTGCAGGAAACGGAAGGACCGAAGTTCGCCACGGCGCTCGAACAGCACGTGAAGAGCTATGAAGTCGACGTGATGGACGTGCAGCGCGCCGAAGCGCTGATTCCCGGCAAGATCAACGAAGTGCGCCTCGCAAGCGGCGCGGTGCTGAAGGCCCGGACGATCGTGCTGGCAACAGGTGCGCGCTGGCGCGAAATCAACGTGCCGGGCGAGCGTGAATATCGCAACCACGGCGTGGCGTACTGCCCGCACTGCGACGGTCCGCTGTTCAAGGGCAAGCGCGTGGCCGTGGTCGGTGGCGGGAATTCGGGCGTCGAGGCGGCGATCGATCTGGCCGGCATCGTGAATCATGTGACGCTGATCGAGTTCGGCGCAGCGCTGCGCGCCGACGAAGTGCTGCAACGCAAGCTGCGCAGCCTCGCGAACGTGACGGTCATCACGGAAGCGCAAACGACGGAAATTACCGGCGACGGCAAGAAGGTGAACGGCATCACGTACACGGACCGCCGGTCGAGCGAGTCGAAGCATGTCGAACTCGAAGGCGTGTTCGTGCAGATCGGTCTGGTGCCGAACACCGAATGGCTGAAGGGCACGATCGAACTGTCGAAGCACGGTGAGATCGTCGTCGACGCGAAGGGCGCGACGTCGGTGCCGGGCGTGTTCGCTGCCGGCGACGTGACGACGGTGCCGTTCAAGCAGATCGTGATCGCCGTGGGTGAAGGCGCGAAGGCTTCGCTGGCCGCGTTCGATCATCTGATCCGCACGAGCGTCGAAGACGAAGAAGATGTGCAGGCGGCGGCGATGGCCGAGGCCTGATAGACAGGTTGGGGTGGTGCTGTAAGGCGGACGGGCTAGCGTGAGCTAGCCCGTTTGTCTTTGTACGCCGCGCTTACTTGTGTGCGAGCTTATGCGTGTGCTTGTGTGAGTGCTTGTTGTGTGCCTTGCCCGGTTTCGCGGCCTTGCGATAGCCGTGATGTTCGTGGACAGACTTCTGATCAAGCTTTTCAGCAGGCGCGTCGACATCCTGCTCGATGGCCGGTCTTGCCTGGACGTCGCGAGCGTGCTGTTCGATTTGCGCTGCGACCGCGCGGTCGTGGGTCATCACGATGCCGTCGCCCGATGTCTGCGCCGATGCGACGCCCGCAACGGCCAGCAGCGAAGCGAGCAGAGCGGCAGAGATCTTGTTCATGGTGTTCTTGATTCCGTTTGATGGGTTGATTCAATACGCTTCGTGCCGATCGTGTCGGCCCGCACGAGCGCATCGGATTGTCCATTGGATGCCGCGTGCATAGCGTCAAACTCTGTCAAGCGTTGCGTGATGTGTGGTGCATTGCCTCGCTTGACTAATCTTTACAGCGTCCGTCAATCCTCTGTGCTACCGTTTTTTCGGCCATTTATTCGGAATGCGAACAGAATCGCCATCAACCGGAATTCCGGGAAAATCACGGAGGAGAAGACCATTGAATAATTTGACAAAACTCACAGTGGTCGGCGTTTCGCTGGCCAGTCTGGCGTTGATGGGCTGCAGCAATAAAGATCAATCGCCGCAAAGCGCCGCGCAGAGTAAGGGCGACGCAGCCGCGGAAGTCGTGAAGATCGGTCACGTGGCGCCGCTCACGGGCGGCAGCAGTCATCTCGGCAAGGACAACGAGAACGGCGCGCGGCTCGCCGTCGAAGAAATCAACAAAAATGGGCTGGTGATCGACGGGCGCAAGGTGCGTCTCGAACTCGACGGCGAAGACGACGCAGCCGACCCGAAGACAGGCACACAGATCGCGCAGAAGTTTGTCGACGAAGGCGTTGTCGCCGTGATCGGCCATCTGAATTCGGGCGTCTCGATTCCTGCATCGCGCATCTATAACGATGCGAACATCGCGGAGATTTCGCCGTCGTCGACCAATCCCGAGTACACGCGGCAAGGTTACAAGAGTGCGTTTCGCGTCGTCGCGACGGATGCGCAGCAAGGACCGGCGCTCGGCGGATATGCGCTCAGGTCGCTGAATGCGAAGACGATTGCCGTCGTCGACGATGCAACTGCTTACGGCAAGGGTCTCGCCGACGAATTCGCGAAGGCAGCGCAGGCGGGCGGCGGGCGCATCGTCGCGCGCGAGGCCACCACCGACAAAGCCACCGACTTCCGCGCCATTCTCACCACCATCAAGAGCGCGCATCCGGATGTCATCATGTTTGGCGGCATGGATTCGACAGTTGGTCCGTTCATTCGTCAGGCCATCGCGCTCGGGTTGAATGCGAAAGTGCTTAGCGGCGATGGTGCGTGCACCGAGAAAGTCTCCGAGCTTGCGGGCGACGCTGTAAATAATCTCGTATGTTCCGAAGCAAGTCTTGCGGTGTCTCGCATGCCGAACGGCGCGGAATTTGAAAAGCGCTTCGAGACGCGTTTCAATGGGCCGATTCTGTTCAACGCGCCGTTTGCCTATGACGCCGTGTACGTCGTCGTCGATGCGATGAAGCGTGCCAACGCGACAGACGCCGCAAAGGTGCTCGCCGCGTTACCCGCTACCGACTACAACGGCGTGATCGGACATATCGCCTTCGATGCGCGTGGCGACATGAAAGAAGGCGCGATTACGCTGTACCACTATAAAGACGGGAAGAAGACGCTTCTGGACGTGGTCAAGTACGGCGGCACGTCGACGTAAGACGACAAGCGCGGCTTCTATCGACTGGATGCCGCGCCTTTTTTTGATTGTTCTTGACGGTTGTCGGCGCCAAGCTTGCCGATTTGCCCCGGATCGACGCCGCCCAGCATCAATTGCTCAGCGGACCAGCGGTAGTAGATGTTGACGTTCCGCGCCGCCCATGTCTTTCGATGAAGCCTGCGGCGGGGCGCCGGGGGCTTCGAGGCTGCGTGTGACTTCCTTACGCCAGGCGCGCGATCGACAACGCCTGGTGCGTCATGACGGCGAGCACCGAAGGCGTTGGGTACGCAACACACGCCGATGCATAGCTCAATGACGACGAGCATGGCAAGTCGCAATCCAGCGACGTTGCGGGAACGTTGCTCCGTGCGCGTCAAATATCGTCGTCCCGCTCGGCTTTGCTGGCGACACACTCGATCTGCACGCTCATCGACGGCGCACGCGTCAATCCGAGTGCATTTGCCGCAGCGTAAGACAGATCGATGATGCGTCCTTTGACAAACGGGCCGCGATCGTTGATCCGGACCACGATCGACTTCGAGGTAGATAGCGACGTCACGCGCACATACGTGCCAAACGGCAGCGTGCGATGCGCGGCCGTCAGCGCGCGGCCATCGTAGCGCTCTCCATTAGCCGTGCGGCGACCCTGGAATTTATGCGCGTACCACGAAGCATGGCCCAGTTGCGGTGGCGCACTGCCCGTCGACTGGAACGTAAGAGCTTCGGGTTGGACGTTTGCGACGTCCGTGGCGCTGACCTCAGAGACAGACGTTTCGACCGTTGTCGACACCGCTCCACTCGCACTCGACACTTCATGCTCCGACGGAATCTGAGCGCACCCAGCAAACAGCCCGACGATTCCTAGTAATCCAAAAAGACGTAGCGTTGACACGTTAGACCGCGATTCATCAAAAGAAACGGGTCTAACGGTCTCAAAATCTTCGCGTTGACTGCGCGAAAAAATTGATACGGACTTTTGACGATTCTTTACGCAACGACGCGCCGCGAATCGTTGCGAGGACAGTGCGGGAAGAGAACGATCACTTGCCCATGACGGCTTCGATCGATTCCCCCTTTACGACGATCTCCGTGCGGCGATTGCGTGCGCGCCCTTCGGACGTGTCGTTATCCGCCACGGGCCGATCGAACGCATAGCCCACCAGCGTGATACGCGACGCGCGAATGCCGTGGCGTTCGAGTTCTTCTGCGACCGATTTCGCGCGCGCCTCTGACAGTTTCTGGTTGTATTCGCGGGTGCCGACATTGTCGGTGTGGCCTTCGACGATCATCGGCTTCTGCGTGCGACTCAGCACGATGACGACACGCGAAACGGCAGCGCCGGCATCCGGACTCAGCGTCGACTCGTTGAAGTTGAACAGGACCTTTTCCGGCAGACGGATCTGCACGTTGTCCTTGTTCTGCGTCACTTCGATGCCGGCTTGCCGGTTCAGCGCTTCTTCCTTGCTGCGATCGAGGCCGCCGCATGCGGTGAGAATGGACAGCGAAACGGCGCAGGCGGCAAGCGTCAACAGATTTTTCATGATGGTGAGATTTTCGTTTGAGAGGTGGATGCGGAATCGCCTGGGGGCAGGATTTTTTATCAAACGAGAAGATCATTTTGTGAGGTATGCCGATCTTTTTCAAAATTTGACATGAAGATGTCGCGTGGATACGCCGGATTGCAAACAAGCGTGAAACTTGCGGGCGATCGGACGTAACGGTCAACGGTTTGGATCAGGTGGCGTTAGTCGCAAGCAGCGTCGCCGTGATTCCTGAGAGCCGGAAAGCGGATGGCGTCGTGCAGTCTCTCTTCATCCACTTCAAACGAAGGAAAATCAGCATGAGCATTTTCGGAACCATCGTCAGCAAGATCTTCGGCAAGGCGAAGCCGGCTGAGGCGTTGCCCGCCGAACCCGTGGCGCCGGCTCCCGGCGACGCGTCGGCAAGCACGGTCGCGCTTGTATCGGTCGCGCTCGCAGATGTCGACGTTGCGGCCGTGATGGACCAACTGGCGGCGGCCAATCCGCAGAAACTCGACTGGCGCCGCTCGATCGTCGATCTGATGAAACTGCTCGACGTCGACAGCAGCCTCGAGCATCGCAAGCAACTGGCGGGCGAACTGAAGTACGGCGGCGACACGAACGATTCGGCGTCGATGAACGTCTGGCTGCACAGGCAGCTGATGACGGCACTCGCGGCGAACGGCGGCAAGCTGCCGACGGATCTGGCGAGCTAACGCGGCAACACGTGTGTTCTCCACAGCCGCCCGAATCGATCCGATGTGTGGGCGGCTCACCGGATCAACTGGCTGAATAGGTGCTCAACCGTAAACCAGCCCGCCTCAATCAGAAGCACGCGCGCCGGCATAACAAAAATCGAAGCCGCGCGCCTGCCTTCGACCGTGTGACATCGCGTCGCACGTCTATCACCGATCTTCGTGCAGCGTCCTTGACGCGGATCAGGACTTCGAACACGCCCCGTCCCTAGAATCGCGCTGCACATGGGACCTTGTGCGCTTTGCCTCGCAAACCCCACACGTGTTCAGCGTGGTTCAACGATTATTGGGCAAACATGTTAGCCAGAAAAACCTTTAGAGGTTGCCTCATACCGGTCAGCATCGGTCTGACCGCTTTACTCACGGGATGTCAACTCGAAGTGCTCGACCCGAAAGGCAGTGTCGGTGTCGCCGAGAAGTCGCTGATCGCGACGGCGACATGGACGATGCTGATCGTGGTCGTGCCCGTCATTCTGTTGACGTTGTTTTTTGCGTGGCGTTACCGCGCGTCGAACAAAGGCGCGGTGTACGCGCCGAAGTGGGCGCACTCCACGGCGATCGAAGTAGTCGTGTGGACGATTCCCGCGCTGATCATCCTGTTCCTCGGCATCCTGACGTGGCGAACCACGCACGAGCTGGATCCGTACAAGCCGTTGGAATCGAGCGTGAAGCCGATCGACGTCGAAGTCGTCGCGCTCGACTGGAAGTGGCTGTTCATCTATCCCGATCTCGGCATTGCGTCGGTGAACCAGCTGGCGATGCCGGTCGGCACGCCTGTGAATTTCCACATCACGTCGGACTCGGTGATGAACTCGTTCTTCATCCCGCAGCTTGGCACGCAGGTCTACGCGATGGCGGGCATGCAGACGCGCGTGCATCTGATCGCGGACGAGGCGGGCGACTACGCGGGCGTGTCGGCGAATTTCAGCGGCAAGGGCTTTTCGGACATGAAGTTCCGCACGCTCGCCGTGAATACCGCCGAATTCGACGCGTGGGTGCAGAAGGTCAAGGCGTCGCCGGAGCGGCTCGACATGGACCACTACTACACGGTCGCGAAGCCGAGCGAGAAGGAGCCGGTGCGCTATTTCTCGTCAGTCGATCCGAAACTGTTCCGCAATGTGATTGCGAAATACAACAGCGGGCATGTCGTCGATTTCCGTGACGCCAACTGCAGCCCGAGCGCTTCGAAGGAGTAACCCATGTTCGGCATTCTTAATCTGGAGGCGATTCCGTTCGATCAGCCGATCATCATGGGCGCCGCCGCCCTGATGGGCCTGATCGTGCTGGCTGTCGTCGTGCTCATTACGCGCCTGAAAAAATGGCGCTGGCTGTGGACGGAATGGCTCACGTCCGTCGATCACAAACGCATTGGCGTGATGTATATCGTCGTTGCCGTGCTGATGCTGCTGCGCGGCTTCGCCGATGCAGTGATGATGCGCCTGCAACTCGCGCTCGCAAGCGGCGGGGCGGCGGGCTATCTGCCGCCGCATCACTACGACCAGATCTTCACGGCGCACGGCGTCATCATGATCTTCTTCATGGCGATGGCGCTGATGGTGGGTCTGTTCAATATCGTCGTGCCGTTGCAGATCGGCGCGCGCGATGTCGCGTTTCCGTTCCTGAACTCGTTGAGTTTCTGGATGACTGCGATCAGCGCGATCCTGATGAACATTTCGCTGGTGATCGGCGAGTTCGCGCAGGTTGGCTGGCTTGCGTATCCGCCGCTGTCGGAGTTGCAGTTCAGTCCGGGCGTGGGCGTCGATTACTACATCTGGGCGCTCGAACTGTCCGGCGTCGGCACGCTCATCACGGCGATCAACTTCTTCGTCACGATCATCAAGATGCGCGCGCCCGGCATGACGCTGATGAGGATGCCGGTGTTCACGTGGACAGCGCTGTGCTCGAACGTGCTGATCATGGCGACGTTCCCGATCCTGACGGTTGCGCTCGCGCTGCTCGGCCTCGACCGTTACGCGGACATGCATTTCTTCACGAACGAGGCGGGCGGCAACGCGATGCTGTATCTGAACCTGATCTGGGCCTGGGGTCACCCGGAGGTCTACATTCTGGTTCTGCCCGCATTCGGCATCTACTCGGAAGTGATTTCGACGTTCGCGAAGAAGCCGCTCTTCGGCTACAAGACGATGGTCTACGCGACCTGCGCGATCATGATTCTGGCGTTCCTCGTGTGGGCGCACCACTTCTTCACGATGGGCTCGGGCGCCGACGTCAACGCGTTCTTCGGCATCGCGACGATGATCATCGCCATTCCGACGGGCGTGAAGATTTTCAACTGGCTGTTCACGATCTATCGCGGCCGTCTGGAATTCACGGCACCCGTGTTGTGGACGCTCGGCTTCATGATCACGTTCACTATCGGCGGCATGACGGGCGTGATGATGGCGATTCCCGGCGCGGACTTCGTGCTGCATAACTCGCTGTTCCTGATCGCGCACTTCCATAACGCCATTATTGGCGGCGTGGTGTTCGGCTATCTGGCCGGCTTCAGCTACTGGTTCCCGAAGGTGTTCGGCTTCAAGCTCAACGACAAGCTCGGCAAGAGCGCGTTCTGGTGCTGGTTCGTGGGCTTCTATGTGGCGTTCATGCCGCTGTACGTGCTGGGCTTCATGGGCGCGACGCGCCGTCTGAATCACTACGACAACCCGGCATGGCAGCCGTACATGATCGTCGCGGCATGTGGCGTTGCGCTGATTGCGGTTGGCGTCGTGTTCCAGGTCGTGCAGGTGGTGGTCAGCATCATCAACCGCAACAAGCCCGAGTATCGCGACGTGACGGGCGATCCGTGGGGCGGCCGCACGCTCGAATGGTCGATCTCGTCGCCGCCGCCCGTTTATAACTTCGCGACGATTCCCGTTGTGGAGGAACTGGATGCGTTCGCGTACATGAAGGAAACGGGCAGGGGCCTCGGCGTTCATGCGTCGTATCAGGACATCCACATGCCGTCGAACACGAGCGCCGGTTTTTTCATCGGCATGTTCAGCCTGGCGTTTGGTTTCGCTGCCGTATGGCACATCTGGTGGCTCGTGATTGCTTCGCTGGTGGCGATTGCGGCGATTGTGATCGGCCGCAGTTTTGGCCGCGACGATGGCTACTACATCCTGTCCGACGTCGTTCGGGCGATCGAAAACAAAGGCCGTAAGCCGCTCGCGCAACCTGCGCAAGTGTCGCCGGCGCTCGCGGAGGTCGAGTGATGCTGCAAAAAGTCCATGCCGCAACCCTGAACGAGGCTGATGGCCACGGTCACCATGGCGAATCGCATTCGGTATTCGGCTTCTGGCTGTACCTGATGACCGACTGCGTGCTGTTCGCATCGCTGTTCGCCGTGTTCGCCGTGATGGCGCATCAGTTCAACGCGGGCCCGACGGGCAAGGATCTGTTCGACATTCCCGGCGTGGCCGTCGAAACGGCTGCGCTGCTGTTGAGCAGCATCACGTACGGCTTCGCGATGGTCGCTGCGCGCGGCCGGAATACGCGCGCCGTGCTTGTCTGGCTGGCCGTGACGTTCGTGCTCGGTGTTGTGTTTCTGAAGCTGGAGCTGGGTGAGTTCTCGCATCTGATCGCGGAAGGCGCGGGCCCGTCGCGCAGTGCGTTTCTGTCGTCGTTCTTCGTGCTGGTTGGCACGCACGGTCTGCACGTTGCGACGGGGCTGATCTGGATGGCGGTGCTGGCCGTTCAGGTGGCGCGCGCGCCGGAGCTGACGCAGCGCGAGATCACGCGTCTTACTTGCCTCAGCCTTTTCTGGCACTTCCTCGATGTCGTGTGGATTTGCGTGTTCACTTTTGTTTATCTCGGGAGCATGTACTGATGGCTCACTCGAATTCTCATGCGCTCGATGCCGAAGCGGGGCATGGTGGTGTCGGCGGATATGTGGTCGGCTTTGTGCTGGCTGTGGTATTGACCGCTGCAGCGTTTGGCATTGTGCTGCAGGGCTGGTTGCCGGCTGCGTCGGCGCCGGTTGTGCTGGCTGCACTCGCTGTTGTGCAGATCGTTGTGCATCTGGTGTTCTTTCTGCATATGAGCGTGTCGAACTCCGGTCAGCGGTGGAATGCGCTCGCGCTTGCTTATACCGTGCTGGCTGCCATGTTTTTAGTGTTTGGCACGGTTTGGGTTATGCATAACGTGAGTATGAATATGATGTCGCGGTAAGGTTTTTTTGTTTTTGTTTTTCTTCTTGTTCTTGTTTGTCGACGGCTTTTTTTAGCTGGCATCCGCGATTTGTTTTGCCTGCTTCACGCGTCGCCCCTGTGCGGGGCGGCACCTACTTTTCTTTGCCGCGGCAAAGAAAAGTAGGCAAAAGAAAGCCGCTGAACACCGCAAGCTCTTGTTCCTGCCTGAGGGCCCCCGACGGTTCCTCCGCTTCACACGGCGTTCTGCCATTCACTGCCCGTTGCCAACGCTTTGAACAGGCGCCTCACCCAGTTCATGCACCCGCGTCACTGCACGCGTTGTCGAATTGGACACGTCCTATAGCGGCAAACTGTGTGTCGGATTTCGCGGCGCATGCGCTCCACTCCGGGCTGAAAAGCGCGAGCGGTGTCGTAAGAGCGCCGCGGTGTGAAGCATTACGACCTACACACAGTTTGCCACCTGGGCGGCCGTAACCATTCGCTGCCGCTTGCTGCGCTACGGGGGAGTGAAGTGGGTGAGGCGTTGATTCGAAGCGCTGGCAACGAGTGGTGAATGGCAGAACGCCGTTTGAAGCGGAGGAACCGTTGGGGGCCCTCAGGCAGTGGTCAAAAACGGGCGGTGTTAGCCCGCTTTCTTTGCTTACTTTCTTTGCGGCGGCAAAGAAAGTAAGTGCCGCCCCGCACAGGGGCAACGCTAGCAGACCAGAGACAAAACGCGGATGCCAGCGACAACAAAAGCAAACCACGCCAGCGTCGCAAGACAAACCAAAAACAAACCAAAAGCAAACCAAAAGCAAACCCCGCACAGCGGCAACACCCACGCCGCGCACGCGCCACCCACATGCCTGCAAAAACAAAAAAAAGCGGCAAACACAGAATGTTTGCCGCTTTTTCTTTACAACATATTCGTTGGTAGGCTCGATTGGACTCGAACCAACGACCCCCACCATGTCAAGGTGGTGCTCTAACCAGCTGAGCTACGAGCCTAGCGAAGAGCGCGAATTATAGAGACACGTTTTCGATCGCGCAAGTGCCCGCAGCAAAATTGTTGTCGAGGAGAGTTTTGGCCGGTCCGGGGACGACAACACGCAAGATGCTCCACAGAGCGCCCCGAGACGGCTACGATTGTCGATGATGCATCTCGGAGGCGAGCCGGGTCATGAAAAAGAGTCGTCAGCAATCTCCGCGCGTCGTTCGCGACCATATCCACGCCATGCGCGACCATACGCATGCCGTCTGGCGCGATCTGGCCGTGTCGTTCCTGCCGTTCGTGCTGCTGTTCGCCGTGCTCGTCTGGCTCGTGATCTGGCTGGTCGATCCCGCACCGCCCCGCTCGATCACGATCAGCGCCGGTCCCCACGACAGCTCCTTCATGCAGTACGCGCAAGAGTATCGAAAGATTCTCGGCCGCAACGGCGTCAAGCTCAACGTGCTGGAGTCCGACGGCTCCGTGCAGAATCTCAACCGGCTGCTCGACCCGAAGCAGAAGGTGGACGTCGCGCTCGTGCAGGGCGGCGTGTCGGCGGGACGGGATACGAGTTCGCTGATGTCGCTCGGCACCGTGTCGTACGTGCCGCTGATCGTCGTGTATCGCGGCAAGGGGCTGTCGCAACTGTCCGATCTCGAAGGCAAGCGGGTCGCCATCGGCCGTGAAGGCAGCGGCACGCGGATGCTGTCGCTCGAACTGCTCGCCGCCAACGGCATCGTGCCGAACAGCGACACGACGCTGCTGCCGCTCGATGGCCTCGACGCCGCCAGGGCACTCGTGTCGGGCCAGATCGACGCGGCGCTGCTGAGCGGCGACTCGACCACGCGCGCGATGATTCTGCGCCTGCTGACCATTCCCGGCGTCTCGGTAATGAACTTCAACGAAGCGGACGCCTACACGCGTATCTTTCCTTATCTCGACGATCTCGATCTTCCCGTCGGGTTACTCGATCTGAGGCGCCGGATTCCGCCCGAGCCGCTTCATCTGATCAGCCCGACGGTCGAAATGGTGGCGCGCCAGAATCTGCATCCCGCAATCTCCGATCTGCTGATCGAAGCCGCGCAGGAAGTGAACGGGCCCGCCGGTCTGTTGCAGAAGGCCGGGCAGTTTCCGAATCCTGTCGTGCGCGATTTCCGCATCAGCGAGGACGCGACGCGCTACTACAAGTCGGGCAAGAGCTTCCTGTACCGCACGCTGCCGTTCTGGCTCGCGACCGTGGTCGACCGGCTGCTGGTGTTGCTGCTGCCGATCGCCGTGCTGCTGATTCCCTCGTTGCGGCTGATTCCCGCGCTGTTCACGTGGCGCGTGCGCTCGCGGATCTACCGGTACTACGGCGCGCTGATCGCGATCGAGCGCGAGGCGATGCGCAGTTCGTCGGCGGAAGAACGCGCGAAGCTGCTGGCGGAACTCGACCGGATCGAGGCGTCGCTGAACACCTTGCGTATGCCGCTTGCGTACGCGGACGGCTTCTACGTGCTGCGCGAGCACGTGCGGTTCGTGCGCGAGCGGCTGGAAGGCGTGCGCGAGCGCATGCACGCGCATCCGTAGCGCGGCGTGCTGCCTGAGTGCTTCGCGGTGAAAAAGCGTGATGCGTCAGTGAGATGCAGCGTCCGTCCGGATGTTGTCCACAGGGTTGTCAACGAAAACTGTGGAGAAGTTTTTCCCGCAGCGCAACACACCCACAAACATCTGTTCTGTTTAGATTCAACAAGTTAGATGTTTACATGTTGGATTCAGCGCTGGCTAGAATCCGACCGTGACATCTGTTTTGTGGGGAATACCGTGGGGGAAAATCGTTCGCAATCCATCAGCCAAGGGATGCTCCTGAAGCTCACTGCAGCCGATCATGGCCGCGTCCTGAACGACGGCTCGGGTCTGTCCGGCACTAGCGAATATCCCCATGACCCGTATGAGGGCGCGAGCCTGTTTCCGACCGCCTATTTCTCGCAGGAAGAAGTGTTCCGTAAGGGCTATGGCATCGGAATGGTCGGGTCGCTTCCGGCAGATGCGGCACAGTTCGCAACAGACATACAGGATCGCTTCCTGCCAGGCTATCTGACCGTGCTGCCCCTGATCCGTGAGGAAATCCGAAAGAAGCTGCCGGATGTGGTAGCGGAGCAGTCTATTCTGCGGGAACTCGTGGAAAACATCGACGAAAGACCAGATGAGTTAGCTCTTGAGAGCCGACGCTTTCAGAAACTCAATTACAGGGATGCCCTATCCATAAAGATAGAAGTCCGCCGCAATACGGTGAGTATCTCACTGAACTGCATGTCGTTAGCGCTCGCGGACAGGGTGCTTGAGATCGTGGAGCTTGAAACGTGCGACGGAGGCTGGTATCTGGGCCCCGCAAGCAGCACGGAGTGAGTTCGGGCAGGAAATGATACTTCGGGTTGTTTGCTGATTATTTAGGATAACAAAACATGAAGATAAGTAACGAAGAACGTCTCGTATCAGGCGGTGATGTGAAGGCACGTATCCTGGAGCTTGAGACGGTGCTCCGGGTACTCGACATGTCGGACTGCGACGAGCAACGCGATGCACTGCTTCCTGAGTTCAGCGTGCTGAAGAAGCTCGACTGCGCAGTGAGTTATGCGTTGGCCCGTGCATGGACGACAGAGGTGCTGGTGCGGGGTACGTACTTTGGCGAGTACATGCGGCAGCGGGCTGAGAGTGAATTCAGGGATGGCGGCTGGCTGTTGGCGCACGTGGACTGGCAGCAGGTGGCGCTCGCTGCGCGTATGGACTGGATGAGTGTGGAGTTCGACGGCGTGACCTACTGGGTGAGGTAAGGCATGTACGCAGGACAAGAATTCAATATCGAATCGGGCGGCTTCACGTTCCGCGTGAAGATCGTCGCCGACACGGATATGGGTGCGCCGTGGAAAGAGCACGATGGTCACGGCGAAGTGAGCGAGTGGACCGGGCGTGACAAGCGTCCCGGTGAGATCGTGCTGTGCACTGACCGGCGCTCGCGCCGCTACTACGACTGGCAGGTGTCAATGAAGATCGCGCGCCGGGACGGCTGGGGCCTGTGTGATGAGGACAAGACGGCGCTCATCAAGTCACTTGCTGCACCAGGGATTGTGGGGAGGGGAACACACCAGGGCATTGGCAGACCTGGCCGCGACCCGGCGAAGCCTCTTACACAGGGTGAGATCACGGCGGAAGCCGTGCGTCGTGACTTCGCGTATCTGCGCGGCTGGTGCAACGACGACTGGCAGTGGGTAGGCGTCGTGGTCGAGCTGCTGGACGAAGACGGTGAGGTGATTGATGACGTGAACGACTCGCTGTGGGGCATCGAGTCCGGGGCCGACGATTATCTGCGTGAGACGGCGCAGGGCATGGCTGAGGGGCTGGCGACCGGGCTGCACGAGAAAGCGCGCGAACGCATGTACTGGAACGCAAGGGACATGGTGACGGTATGAGCATACGACTGCGGAACCAGAAGCTGCGCACGCAGAAGGTCATTGATCATTTTCGCGGTTTGCCCGGTGAGTTCCCGATGCTCAAGGGCCTGCTGTGTGCCTCGCACCCGATGGAAGGGCAGGACGTGGTGCGCTACCGGTATTTTTTTGACTCGTCGCTGATCGCCGCCCGCATGGATGAAATCAATGCGGCAGCGCGTGAGGACGCGCTGAAGTTTCTAGGGGTGGGAGAGCAGTGAGCAACCGCCACCCATGGCGTCGCGCCGTGCATGCGCACGGTCGCGGCAAGGATTCACGCAGGAAGGAGAACGTCATGTACCGGATGACATTGAGCCAGCAGGCTGACGTGCTGGCGCGTATCACGCTCGCAGCACCGTCCGACACCACGCGCAGCGCGGCCATTGCGGCGGCCCGCGAAGGGCACGCCACGGCCATGCAGGTGCTGGAGATTCATCGCAACCTGCAACGCTGGGCCGAGCTGGGTACGGGCATCGCACGCAGCGAAGCGAGGCGTGCGCTTGCGCAGGTTGACGATGACACAGGGGTTCGGTGGTACGACACGGGAGGAAAGCAATGACGGGTATCGAATGGGAGCGGGAGGGAAAATCATAGGGTGTGATTTTCCCCTATCATGGACGTGCCACAGGCGGCCTGCACTGACATGCAGCCGCCTTCTTTTTTCAAGTCACTTGTTGTGGCTGTCAATGAAGCAGGTGTCGCGGATTCTCGCCTTGTGCCAGAACGGATTCTCCCCTGGACACCCACACGCCACCATCAGGGTCGTAGACCCCCCACAGGCTTTGCTCATGCTCGGACGGCACACGACATACGTTGATACATTCGACTGCATGTTTGCACGTGAGCGCCAGTGTTGCATCGCCCATTTCATCCACTACTTCAAGCTGTGCAAAATAGTCGGGCAAACCGATAGACCTGAACTCGTCACGTATGAAGTCGAACACCCATTGAGGGAACGAGATCGTGATTGCGGCGGCACCTTTAGATGGCGTGAATTCGAGTGGCACATACCGGATGCGAGGTGCTCCGGTCTTTACGATCAGTGAATTTGTATCTTCAAGCACTGCAGCAAATGCCATCATGCACCACAACTTGCCGCCGCAGCCCTGAACGTGTCCCAGCAGGTCGAACTCCTGTAACGACATAACCCGCCAGTTATCTGAGTCGTCGTTGCCGTGGTACTTGTTCCGCATATGCGCGTAGACTGCTGCGAGAATATGTGACGTGAAGAGAAGGGGACCATTCTGTGTTCCGTCACCGATCCATGCCGGCTCGATGAATAGGCCTGTACTCGAAAAGCGCTTGCGTATGACAAGCCAGAGTGAAACGGGCGCGATGTACTGGGTTTTTACCTTCATTCCTTGTCTTTCCGTTCTGTGTCCCCACGGGTCGCATACACCCAGTCATCCCATTCTTCCGCCGACATATAAGCGAGTGCCGCTTCAGCACGATTGTCGATGTACCGTTCCCGCTGCTCGGGAGTCAGACTTTGCCAGAACGGAGTCCACACAAAGCGATCCCAGTATTCCGGCTCGCCCTGATTGTAGGAGGTGAACGGCCCCAGGTCGGGATACATGATCCACGGTGGATTCGGACTAAATTGCTCCGTGGAAAGACGGTCCAGCAATTCCGAATCGTTGGTCAAAAGATAGACGTTACGGGCAAGGAACTCTATGTCGCGGGCGATGAAGGAAGTAAATTCACCGCGTTGAAAGTGCAGAAAATCCAGGTCCTCACCATCACCGCGAACGATGTTGAAAAACTTGGGGTAAGCGGCTACCTCCATGTTTTGTGTCCATATAAAAGCGTGAAAGCCGTGCTCGCCCAGATACTCAGTACGCGGATATCCTGGCGAACGGTCAGTCTGTGCGACTAGGTTTGGATTGCTGAAGGTAGCGCGCAAGACTTCCGGCGTTCGCCGAAACAGTTCACACAGATATTTTTCGTGGTCTATGGGCCGTTTCCATTCCGGCGTAAACCGATCACGCATTTTTCCAAAGATCGACATAAACCCTCTTATTTGATACCTGCCTTATCGAGTACATACTCTTCACCAAAGTAGCCAATTGCACCTCCGATCAGGCCGCCGACAAGTCCCGTGATGAAAGCGCCTGGCCCGAGTTCGATACCGCAAAGCGTACCTTCCGCCGCGCCGATACGCGCGCCTAGTGCAGCACCGGCCCATCGGCCTGCCATGCTCCCTTCCCATCCCGCGATCTGGCGAAGTGTAGACCTCTCGATGGGCTTGATGCTCTTGATGCGCATCGACTCGCCAGCGGATGCGGCGAGATCGTATCCGGTCAGGAAAATGCCGAACACCTGGACAACACGCGCCCACTTCTCGAAGCCGAGCGTAATTGCCAGCCCAGACTTGGAAAAAATGCCGTCAGCCGGGACTACAGGAGCGGGCTTGACCAGAAATTCGTTATCGATACCCAGGGACTTCTTCAGCGTGTTCAAGCCTTCGCGACGTTCCTTGGAGGGTAGGTCCTTCAGGTATTCGTTGACTGCTCGTCCTATTTCGTCGGGAGTAACGAGTTTCGCACCATACCGTTTTGCCTTGGCGATATCAACATAGACTGTTTTCCCGTCAAAGCGTGGTGAACCTTCAGGGAAACTACCGCTCGCTGAGGCAAAGGAGGTTACCTTGTCCTTGCCCAAAACGTGCTCGGCGACGCTCGCCAGTGAATCAGGATTGCGTGCCCAAAGGCCAGTCCGTTCTGGGTAGACCTCACGGATTTTCTGTAGCTCGGAAAGCTCCAGTTTCTCCAGGTAAGGGTTTTTGGTTGTCGTATAGGTCTTTCTGACGAGAAAGCCTTCGGGTCCAACTTCATCAACAGTGACGAAGAAGAACGCTCTCGCGGGCATCAGGTGCCCGAAAACATCGTATTGGGAATCGGGCTTCGTATTCGTTTTGGTCTGGTAGACGTAATCGCTCATTGGTTCCAGCGCTCCAGTGCCTTGACGCCAACTGCGATATCAAGTGCGGTTTGATCGTGGGTGAAAACACGTGGGCACATGCCCAGTTCGTCGGTTAGCCCCTGATACGTTTTTCCCGTGCTGTCCGTGATGTGATACGGGCAGTTGACAACAGCGTTGCCCGACTCATCGACAATGCGGATTTGCTCGTCGTAGCTTCGGATCTGCTGCGCGGGCTCATTTGCTGTGCTCGTGCGCGTGGTTGTGCCGCTCCCACGTTGCTCAATCAGCTAGTCGCGGCGTCCCGCAAGGACGAAATTTTTCTTGCAGGGACACGCAACCATATCCAGGTCCGCGACCATCTTTCGGCCTTCGTCCGTCCATTCGCTAACGCTGCCAAGGATGCGCCAGGGACCATCGTGGCATAGCCCGCACGTCGCATAGTCCAGGTCTACCGCGAGCGTGCGGCGGTCCTCGTCATACTGTGTGGACGACCCGCTTATAACCGTGCCGCCCGTAGTCGTTCGGTCGCCTTTTGCGACAAGCGCTTTCATGGTGTGTTGCTCCAACGTTCAAGTGCCCGCATGCCAACTGCGATATCGAGCTGTGAAGCGTCGTCGGTATAGACACGTGGACAGTAGCCCGATGCGTCCGTAAGCCCCTTGTACACACCGCCACTTGCGGTGCGGATGTGGTAGGGAGTGCTGGCTAGCGGGCGATCGTCGGCGCCGAGAATTCGCACACGCTCGTCATATGAGCGACGATATTCACTGGTCATTGAACTGCGAGAGTCACCGCCGTTCATCGTTGCCCATTCTTCGGGTTCAAACGAGTGCCAGGCACTATTCTGTGAGGCGAGCATGACGGGCGGCGGCGTGCACCTGCAGATGCAGATGTCGCCGTCCAGCGCCTCCTGTTTGCCCATCATCGTTGCGGTGCGGTGCGGCCCCTTCCACCCGATCACACCTTCAGACTGGCAGCCGCTGCACCACACCCTGGCACCGATGAAAGTTATTGGTGTGCCGTAATGGGTACAACGGTCGATGCCCTCAATGACCACACCGCCATTAGTGGACTTGTCGCCCAGCAGAAGGATCGCCCGTCTCATGCGGAACCTTCCACGTTGCATTGCTGCTTTCCAGACATTCCAGTATCCCCGCGAAGCAAATGAAAACAGCCGGTCCCGCTGCTTCCAGACTGGTCACGCAGCAGGCAAACCCGCGCCCGCATACGCGATGCTGCCGCTCCGGCCCCGAAGGCGGAATGAGATAAGTCCTATTTGGGGTCTGATCGATGCGTGGCGCATTGCTGCGCGTTCGCAATTTGATCTGCAACAAACCGGCGGGGAATAAACAGCCTTTGAACAGAGTGTCTGAGGACGCGTTACCTTGTAACGTGTATCAATACACGTTTCACTTCTACCTGAAGTCAATTGAAGAACACACCACAATCAAGTCTTTCAGACATAAAGGTGTGCAGCGCCTGTTTGAAACCGGCTCGGCAGCAGGAGTCCAGGCAGCACACAAGGCACGATTGACACGTCAGCTAACAGCCTTGAACCGGGCCAGATCACAGCAGGACATGAATCAGCCCGGTTGGGGGCTGCATCCCCTTAAAGGTGATGAAGCTGGAGTCTGGTCAGTGACCGTGAATGGCAACTGGCGGCTGACGTTCATGTTCGAGGGCGAGGATGCGATCCTCGTTGATTACCGGGACTATCACTGAACGTTCCCACAGCACCGGGATATGGAGAACCTGAAAATGTCCAGAAACGAATCGACCATGTTTAACCCGCCGCATCCTGCGGCAATCCTCCGGGAAGATGTGTTGCCTGCACTGAACCTGACGGTGACCGAGGCCGCAGGCCAGCTTGGCATAACCCGTGTCACGCTGTCGCGCTTGCTTAACGAGCGTAGCGGGATCACCCCCGAAATGGCGCTGCGGATTGAGCAGTGGCTGGGTGTGGAACGGGGTGGTCGGGCTGACCTGTGGCTCGGGATGCAACTCGACTACGATCTCTGGCAGGCACGCAAGCACGCGCCGAAGGCGGTGAGACGCGCTCCCGCAGAAGCGACAGCGTGACCCGGCAAAAATCATGGGGTGTGATTTATGACATTGGCTTTCCGGCCAGGCATGGGTGTCTGCTCCTTCATCATTGATGGGCTGTACCGGTATCTGAAAGAGCACCGTGGCGAGGAACCTGTGGAACTGGTTCTTCACCCCGAGCACAAGCGCATGCTATGCGATGAACTCCAGTTGCGATATCGGGGCGCCCAGTATGACGGGTGCGAGTTCAATGGCATCCCGGTGCTTGAAGACCCGTGCTGCCGCTCCCCCGGCTGGTCACCGGAGACGGTCAGCGCTGGGAACTGTAGCCCTATCATTCGCGCCGTGGGGAATGTCCGCAGCGTTCCCCGGCGGGTGTGCACCGCAGCGTAGACAACCAGCCTGTCAGTATTCCGGTTCAACAAGTGACTTGTAGGACCAGCATGAGAACTGCCTCAGGGCGTTCGAATGATGTGTGTCGCATAACCGAGTACATGTTAAGAGTTTACTGATACAAAGATCGTTCTGACTTCGCAATCATCCAGTCTCGATAGCTAAACAAGAAAAAGGACGAAGGATGTCGAGCGGAAGAGATTTCTCAGTGCGGGCGGTATATCGCTGCTAGGAGTTGGCGTAACGTCAGCGTTAGGCCAGCAAGCGCCCGTGCGGCCAGAGCGCAGTCACAATCGGCGTACTGGGTACGCAATCACGAATGGTCCTCAGGCACTCAGGAGGAAGGACGGTGACTGGAAGCTGTGGGTCCGAGTTATCAATTTTGATGATCTGAGCGGCGACATTCACGCGACGATCGAGGTTTCGACTGATCGCGGTTTCAGCCAGATTGTCGATCGAATTCCAGTGACTCTCCGTCAAAAGAAGTCATTCATATCACAGGTTCACTATCACCCATCCGCGCCGAATTCGACACTTTTCTTCCGCTACGTTATTGACGATCAGCGAAGAGACGTGAGCGCAGTCAGTGCTGTAGTCAATTCAATATCCCCGTGGACTGACGAATCCAAACCGGAGTAATCATGCCGAGAGTCGAACTCGTAGCACAGGTTGTGGAGAAAGGATCGGACTCGATGAGTCTGTTTAGCGGAATACAGGGAATGCTCAAGG
The DNA here is from genome assembly GCF_017104715.1 of Burkholderia sp. Ac-20365. Lineage (GTDB taxonomy): Bacteria > Pseudomonadota > Gammaproteobacteria > Burkholderiales > Burkholderiaceae > Paraburkholderia. The sequence goes on along the minus strand of NZ_JAAGPI010000008.1, from coordinate 24,752 downwards.
ACCCTGCGCAGCAAGGGAATTTGAGCCTGATAGTGAATTCGTCGGTCCTTGTGGCCACTGTAGTCAACATCTTTCCAATGTTCCAGCCGTTCCGCATATTGATGAACGGATTTACTGCAACGACTGTCATTACGAAATTGGTCGTTGACTGGAAAGATCCGGAAAAGAAGATCCAACCCGGTGATGTACTGACGCTTGTTAGTGCGACCGGCGTTATCACCATGACAGTTCTCGCGTTATCAGAAATTGGCGTTTCGATTGCGGTGGGGGTCGGGGCGATGGTCCTCGCAGCTGATCTTCTTAACAGTCTCGGTCCATATCTCGACATGCTTAAGATGTACGCAGAGACTCTCCTGCCAGATGTTGTGCCGATGGACCCTCCGATTTCAACGAAGAGTTCTAACCTTTACTGGGCATCGTTGCGCGACGGGCCTCAACTCGCGACCTACGACGAAATCATGTCGGTGAACGACGGGAAGTTCAAGGCGCTGGCGGACGTGGCGAAGAGTGGAAAAAGTCTCTTGCCGTACGGTTCGCTGGTCCCGGGTAGTATTACGCCTGTTGATGAGCAACAGTACAGAGGTGATTATTGCAACCGCAAGGGTCAGATCGAGGGCTGGGCAGACGTCAAAGCTGCAATGGATTACTGCATTGATAATGAACTCTGATCGTGTACCTGGAAGTGTACGGGTTGCGCTCTACCTGTTTGTGATCTCGCTCGCGGCTGGAGCGACGGTCGAGTGCGTTTCTATCGCGCGCAACACGAATTCGGGAGGCGATACTGCAATCATCGCGTTGACATGGGGTGCCAGCGCGGTGGCTGTTTGGGCATGCTCCAAGCGATATTTTTGGGGATGCTACCTCGTGGCACTCGCGACTTCGGAAGGCATTCTGTGGTTCCGCTTTCACAGAGCGTGGGTTCAACAGGAAGGTCTCGCAATGATTTTGATGTTTGCGTTCGCGCTCATACTTCGATTCGTGTCACTTATCATTATCGCGCAACCGCGAAACAAGGCATGGTTCAAGCGAACTGCCATTCAAGCAGGACCACCTAAAAGTCGTTCAAGAACTGTACTTGAGCTTGCATGCGGAATTTGCTTCGGGCTTTCGCTCACCTCATTTACTCCGCAAAGTCCTTGGGGTGGTTCGTATCGCGTTGGGATTGTATCTGGCGCTGCGGGAGTGGTTCTCTTGATCGTAGTTTTGATTAAAGGCAGACGGAAGAAACTTCTTGGAAAGAGTCAGGATGCTTGAGGTTGGTCTGCCCGATGCGTGTAGCGAACACGACACCGACGTTCTACGACGGACGAAGAGATGTAATAAGGGGGCAAGATTCCGTAACGCCATTCGCCTTACCGAAGTATTTGACAGCATCGGTGCCGTACTTCGTTTCAATGGATAACCGACACTGGGGAACTGTGATCCTAATCATCGGTGCGGGGAATCTTCGCCACGTTCCCCAGCGGGTGTGCACCGCAGCGTAGACAACCAGCCTGTCGGCATTCCGGCTCAACAAGTGACTTGTAGGATCAGCATGAGAATTGCTGTCAGGTTGAGTGCTTTACAAAACACATGTCTAATGTGTAGGGCCTACCCCGCAATGGGGAGTGGCAGTTTCCCCGTGCCGCAGCGTGTGGGAAAACGTGGGGGAACGATGTTTGACGGCGTGCGGGGAATGCCCAATTTCCCCGCACATGGCCCGCAAAGCGTTATGGCTTGGGGTTCTGCGCTGTGGGGGGAGAGTTATCCACGGACTTGTCACCAAAAACTGTGGATAAAGCTGAGGCGGTTTTTCACGCGACCTCGGATGCATTGAGTGCAATCTGAATTGCATCAATGACTTGCGTGAGTCTTGCGCAGGATACTCACAGGCTTGCCAACAGAAACTGTGGACAACGTTGCTGCATCGCTGCGTGGAGAGAAAACGTGCGCGAGTGACGCGAAGTGGACGCATCGAGCGCAATCTGAATCGCGTCAATGACTTGGGTCGGTCTTGCCCAGGTTACCCACAACCTTGTCACCAGAATGTGTGGACAAGTCAGTGCGTGCAATCGGCTGCATCGGGCAAGACACTTGCTGCGAAAGTCGTCAAATGCGCTAACGCTGGAGGTCTCATGCGTGTTCGTCCTTTAACGATCGCGATGCTTGTCGTGCCGCTGGCCGCGTGCGCGGCGTCATCCACGACGCCCGAAGAAGCGAACTTCGGCCCGTCGCCGACACTGCCCGCGCCCGACAAGTCATTTATACCCACCGTCCACGTCGCGCCCGTCAGGCAACGCGCGGCCGGCTCGCATCCGACCGCGCCGGCCGGTTTCGCGGTCACGTCATTCGCGTTGAACCTCCAGCATCCGCGCTGGCTCTACACGCTGCCGAACGGCGACGTGCTGGTCGCCGAAACCAACACGCCGCAACCGCACGACGAAGGCAGCGGCGTGGTCGGCTGGATCACGAAGCAGTTTCAGAAGCGCGCGGGCGCGGGCGTGCCGAGCCCCGACCGCATCGTGCTGCTGCGCGATGCCGATGGCGACGGCATCGCCGAAAGGCGCAGCGTGTTGATCGAGCATCTGCATTCGCCGTTCGGCATGGCGCTAATCGGCAATCAACTCTATATCGCCGATACCGACGCGCTGCTGCCCTTCGATTACGTGACGGGCGAAATGCGCATCGCATCGCAAGGCGTCAAGGTTGCCGATCTGCCCGCAGGTCCGATCAATCATCACTGGACGAAGAACATCATCGCGAGCCGCGATGGCAAGAAGCTCTACATCGCGGTCGGATCGAACAGCAATGCAGGGGAGAACGGTGTCGAAGCGGAAGCAGACCGCGCCCGCATTCTCGAATTCGATATCGCGAGCGGCGCGATGCGGCCTTACGCAACGGGTTTGCGCAATCCGAACGGCATGGCGTGGCAACCGCAATCGGGCGTGCTATGGACGGCTGTGAACGAACGCGACGAACTCGGCAACAATCTCGTGCCCGACTACATGACATCGGTGCGGGACGGCGCGTTCTATGGTTTTCCGTTCAGCTACTACGGACAGCACGTCGATACGCGCGTGAAGCCGCAAGACCCGGACATGGTCGCGCGTGCCGTCGCGCCGGACTACGCGCTCGGCAATCACACGGCTTCGCTCGGATTGATGTTCTACGACGGCAAGCTGTTTCCCAACCGGTATCGCGGCGGCGCGTTCATCGGCCAGCACGGCTCGTGGAACAGGAAACCCTATGCGGGCTACAAGGTGATCTTCGTGCCGTTCGACGACGGCAAGCCGTCGGGCGGACCGGAAGATTTTCTGACGGGATTCCTGACGCCGGACGGGTACGCGCTTGGGCGGCCCGTCGGCGTCACGCAGGATGCGCGAGGCGCGCTGCTGGTCGCCGACGATGTCGGCAACGCGGTGTGGCGTGTCGCGCCCGCAACGGGAACAGCGGGCGCGAAGTAGACATCAACGAGACATCTATGAACTTCAATGCGTCGGACAGATGCGAAGCGCGTCTTACGGACGGCCGTACATCGCATTCCAGTCAGCAGCCGATACGCCCGGACGGCCCGACTGCGACGCGTTAGCGACGCCACCGTAGCTGTTCGCAGCGCCGTTTTGCGCATCGACACGTGCTTGCGCGGCTTGCAGTTCATCGGGGTAGTGCGCTTCCGTGCCGGCGCCCGGACGATAGCCGGCCTTTTCCAGTTGAACCAGTTCGGCGCGAACCTGGGCGCGGGTGATCGGCTGGTTCGATTGAGCGAACGACACCGCGGGGATGGCGAGAACAGCAGCAACGGCAACAGCCTTGATCAGCGACTTCATGATGTACCTCCAACTTTGCTTTTACGTTGCGAACAGCCCTGTTCGCAATCGGTATGGAGGAAGTGTAGGTAAGTAGCCGCTTAAGATTAACCCCATCCAGTGGAAGTGACTTTTCCAGAATTCAAGGGTTTACCCCTAGTCGCCCGTCAGTCGGGCGTCAGCGCCGTTCGAGCTTCAATTTTTTGCCGTAGCCGGTGAGCTCCAGGTAGCCGCGCCCCGCGGGTTGGCCGTCCCGTTTGATGGAGACGGCGCCTTCCCAGTAGAGCGCGCCTGTCGATTCGCGCGAGTCGAGTTCCTGGTCGTCGAGCAAGGGTGTCAGTTGCCAGTGAAGGTCGCCCGTGCGGACGATGGTTGCCACGGGGTAAGTCGTATCCGTGCGCGGCGAGCGCCATTGGCGCGTCGGTGAGAAGTCGACGTCGCCGGGGCCGTATTGCGTGACGTGGCCGTCGGCTGTGCGCAGCGCGGCGTGCGCCCAGACGGCGTGACCGTCGGCGGCGCGCACCTTGAATGCCATCAGCGCGCCGCCATCCGCGAGATTCGCGCCGAGCCAGTCCCAGCCGACGGCATCGGATGCCAGCAGCGTGCTCGACCATTCGTGATCGAGCCATGCGCTGCCGGTGACTGGCGTCGGTGTGGCGGCGCGGCTTGCGCCATCGGCCGATGGACGCGTGACGCTGCCCGTCACGCGTAACTGCGGCTCGCTGTAGTAGTAGCTGGCCTGTTCGGGACGCGGGCCTTTGCGCGAGTAGCCGCCGTCGCCCTGAAGCAGCGGCGCCTGCGTCGGCGTGAAGGTCAGATGCAGCGCGAAGCCGGCGGCGTCGGCGCTCACGACGTAGTGGCCGTCGGGCGCGCGGACCATGCTCCACGACTCGAGCCGCACGTCGGTGTTATCGGGCTTCGCATAGGCGAGACCGAAACCTTGTCGCGCGATCTTCTGGTCGTGCGCGAGCCGGCCGAGCGTCGGATCGCTGAGCGCGGCATGCGCGATGATCAGCTGCGTCGGCGCGAACGCGCTGGGGTCGTTCGCCGGATGGCCCGTTGCCGAACGGAAGAACGTGATCTGAAAGCCGAGCGGCTGATGATCGGGCGTTTCCAGCCAGCCCGTCGCGTACCACCATTCGGTGCGAAACGCGGGATGCGCGCCCATGTCGCGAGGCAATTCGATCGCCTTGCCAGGCAAGACTTGCGCGAACGGCGGATCGGCGGCGAACACGGGCGATGCACGAAGCAGACACGCGAATACGAACGCGAAACTGAACACGAACAGACGAAAGACCGTCATCACCAGTCCTCCCTGACTGCGCGCACGGCATCGACGGATATGGCGCGGCGGCCTGCCGCCACGGCCGTCGTGCACGACGATGCGAGCATCACGAGCGCGAGCACGGACAGCAGCAGCCACGGCACATGCAGCGACATGCTCCAGTGAAACGACTGTGGATTGACGACGAACACGAGGATCAGGCTGATCGCGAAGCCGAGCACGCAGCCCATCGCGATGCCGAGCGCGGTGAGCAGTCCACCTTCCGTCGCGAGCAGCGCGAGTATCTGTCCGCGCGTCACGCCCACATGCCGCAACATGCCGAATTCGCGCGAGCGCGACAGTGTCTGCGCAGAAAACGTCGCCGCGACGCCGAACAGCCCGATCACGATCGCGACAGCTTCGAGCAGATACGTGACGGCAAAGCTGCGATCGAAGATGGTCAATGTGCGCGCGCGGATGTCGCCGGGTTGCGCGAAGTCGAGCGCGCTCGCGAACGGCAACGCGCGCATTGCAACGATAGCCTGCGTGGCGGTTACGCCATGCTCGAGCGTGAGCGCGGCGTCGGTCGCGCCGGCCTCGCCAGTGAGGCGCCTGTAATCGGCGAGACGGATCTGCAACGCGCCCGTCTGCCGCACGTAGTCGCGCCAGATGCCCGCGACGACGAACACCGTGCCGGGCGCGCCGATCGGCAGCGTGAGCCGTTGACCGACATGGTAGCCATACAGATCGACCATGGCTTCCGATGCCCACACAGGCGTCTCGCCCGCATGCAACGCGGACGGCGGCAAGATCGCGCCCGTGATCTGCAGGTTCGCGCCGGGATCGGCGGCATCGATTTCGCGCGCGAGCAAGGCGACGGAAGGCCGCGATGGATCGAGCGTCAGTTGCGACGTGCGCGCGAATGCCGCGCGCCGGATGCCGGGCGTGGCGGCGAGCATCGCCTGTTGCTGCGTGTTTAGCCCGCCGGTGTCGCCGTTCGGCGCGACGTGCACGTAGACATCGGCGGAAAGCAGATGCGCGAGCCAGTCTTCCACCGACACGCGAAAGCTCGACACCATGATCGCCATCGCAACGATCAGCGTGAAGCTGGACAGCACGCCGCCCATTGCGATCGATGCCTGGCCAGGCGCATTCGCAAGCCGCGCGAGTGCCAGCGCGACGACGGGGGTTCTGAGTCGTTGCCGGCGCCCGTTGCCCGCGCTGCTGAGCGCGCGAAACAGCAGCGACGTGACGCGCGGCATCAGCGCAATACCGCCGATCAGCAGCAGCGCGACGGCGAGATAACCGGCGATCGGTACATCGAACATCGGCGGCGCCTGGGTCAGCGCCGCGCCGAGCGCGAGGCTGACGAGCGCGGGCCACGGCGTCGACAGCTTGCCGAGCGCGGCTTCCTCGCCGCCCGCTTTCAGCGCAGGCGCGGGATGCGTGCGTGCCGCTTCGAGCGCGGGCACGAGACTGCCGAGCAGCGCCACGCCAATGCCGAGTACCACGAAAATCGCGCTGGCAACGGGTTCGAAGCCGACTGTCGGCTGCACGCCGGGGAAGTAGCCGCCGCCCAGATCGCTGCCGAAAAAGCGCAGCACGAGCGAGGCGAGCGCGAAGCCGAGCGCGATGCCCGCGATCGAGCCGAACGTGCCGAGCAGGGCGCCTTCGAGCAGGATCTGACGCAGCAACTGTGTTCGGGTGAGTCCGAGCACGCGCAGCATCGCGAACTGCGCACGGCGGCGCACGACGCCGAGCGCCTGGGTCGAGAACACGAGAAACGCACCCGTAAAAAGCGCGACGAGCGCTAGCACGTTCATGTTGATCCGGTATGCGCGCGAGAGCCGGTCGGTACGGCTTTCGACATCGCGTGTCTCGCCCACCACGAAACGGCTGCCGAGCGTGTCCTGCAGCGTGCGTCTGAAACGTTCGCGATCGACACCGCGCTCGAGTTGCACATCGACGCGCGACAGCTTGCCCACACGTCCGAAACGCCATTGCGCGGCGGCGACATCCATCACGGCGATGCGCTGTCCCGGCCGCGCCGCGACGATGCCGCCCGCCACGCGCAGAGGCACATCGGACGTACCGCTGCGCAAGATCACGTTGTCGCCCGCATGCACGCCGAGCCATTGCTGCGCGGCGGGCGAGAGGAAGATGGCGTCGGCGGCGAGGGCATCGAGCGGGGTGTCGGTATTGGTCGCGCCTGTGAGATCGGGCGCGATGCGGCTGGCGCGGAACACGTCGATGCCGAGCACCTTGAGCGGCGCGTTGCGGCCCGGCACGGTGACGTCGAGTTCGAGCACGGGGCTGGCGAGCGAGACACCGGGTTGCGTCGCGAGTCGCGGATAGGCGCTTTCATCGAAGGTGGGTTGGGCGCCGCGCACCTGCAAGTCGGCCTGACCGGAGAGGCTGCGCGCCGCTGCCGAGAACTCATTGAATGCTGCGCTATTGATCAACTGCACCGCGTAGCCGAGCGCGACACCGAGCGCGATGGTCGCAATCGCAATCAGCGCGCGGCCTTTGTGGCTGTGCCATTCGGCGGCGAGCAACCAGCGTGTGAGCGTGCGCAGGCCGTGGCGTGCGTGGTGCGCCTGAGCGCTCAATGTCGTGTCATTCATGCTGCTGGCGCGACGAGTGAGCCGATGCGGCGTGCATCGGATGCAGCTTGCCGCCGCTCAGGACGAGCACACGATCGGCGACAGCGGCGGCGGCTTCCGAATGCGTGACCATGATGGTAGCGGCGCCGTTTGCTTTGGTTTCTTCGCGCAGCAGCATGAGGACTTCATGTGCGGTATCGGGGTCGAGATTGCCGGTTGGTTCGTCGGCGAGGATGAGGGTTGGGCGATGCACGAGTGCGCGCGCGATGGCGACGCGTTGGAGTTCACCGCCGGATAGCTGGCGCGGCAGATCGTTGCCACGACCTTCGAGACCGACGGCGGCGAGCATTTCACTCGCGCGTAGCGTCGAGGTGCCATTGAGCAGCAGCGGCAGCGCGACGTTTTGCGCGAGCGTGAGATGCGGGAGTACGTGGAATGCCTGGAAGACGAAGCCGAGTTTTTCACGCCGCAGGCGGGTGGCGTTGTCGTCGTCGAGCGTCGAGATCGGGGTGCCGTCGATCAGCACTTCACCTGAATCGGCTTTGTCCAGGCCTGCGATCAGGTTCAGTAATGTCGATTTCCCGACGCCCGAGTCACCCATGATCGCGATGAATTCGCCTGCGGCGAGCGTGAAGTTCAATGTGTCGATGACGACACGGGTTGGGGAGTAGGTTTTGCTCAGCGAGCGGCATTCTAAGGCGGGCATTGGGGGTTTTTTGTCTGCGACGCTGGGGTTGGGTTCAGGTTTGAGTTTGTATGGTGGCGCTGGTTCGGTTTGATTTTGGTTTCGCTGGCATCCGCGTGATGTATCTGGTTTGCTAGCGTTGCCCCTGTGCGGGGCGGCACCTACTTTTCTTTGCCGCGGCAAAGAAAAGTAGGCAAAAGAAAGCCGCTGAACACCGCCCGTGCTTGACCACTGCCTGAGGGCCCCCAACGGTTCCTCCGCTTCAAACGGCAACTTGCCTTTCACTGCCCGTTGCCAACGCTCTTATTGAGCGCCTCACCCGCTTCACACTCCCGCGTCGCCACACGCGCGATCAACTCTCCCACGTTCTATAGCGGCAAACTGTGTGTCGGCTTTCGCGGCGTATGCGCTTCACTCCGGACTGAAAACCACGATCGGTGTCGTAGGAGCGCCAGGGTGTGAGGCACTACGACCTACACACAGTTTGCCACCTGGGCGGCCGCAACCAATCGCTGCCGTTCGCTATGCTACGGGTGTTTGAAGTGGGTGAGGCGCTTCGCCGAAGCGTTGGCAACGGGCATTGAATCGCAGAGCGCCGTGTGAAGTGGAGGACTCGTTGGGGGCCCTCAGGCGGTGGTCAAGCACGGGCGGTGTTCAGCGGCTTTCTTTTGCCTACTTTTCTTTGCCGCGGCAAAGAAAAGTAGGTGCCGCCCCGCACAGGGGCAACGCTTGAAGCAAGAAGGCATAACGCGGATGCCAGCGCAAAGCTTAAACAAACCACCCCAACGTCAGAAAACAAGCCAAAGCAAATGCCGCCCCGCACAGGGGCAACGCCTGAAGCAGGCAAACCATCACGCGGATGCCAGCGAAACCAAAAGCAAACCAAACCAGCGTCGCAAGACAGAAAAAAAACCTCAAAACGTCAGATCATGCAATTTCTTCATCCCATCCAGTAACCATTGAAAAATCGACTGCTCCGACTGAGCCGCCGGCACCGGCGTTCCGAGCTTACCAAGCGTATCCTGCCTGCGCGACAGCATCTGGCACATCAACGTCGCGACATCGGGCTTATCCTTCAGCAGCGGCGTCAAATCTTCCTTCTTCAACTGATAAACAGTCGAAACAGTAAGAGCCGAAATGGTCACCCGCGCGGGCATCCCAGCCAGCAAACCAGCCTCGCCGAGCGCGTCCCCGGGACCGAGTCGCGTCACTTCGACAGGACCAGAAGCATCTTCAGCGACGACAGAAAGCACCCCCGAATCGACGATAGTCAAATGATCAAGCACCTTATCGGGCGTCACCACCGTATCGCCGCGCTCATACATCCGCCGCGTCAGCAGCGGCGCAAGCTGCTTCAACTCATCCGGCGTGAGCGCCGCAAAAATCTCCACCCGCCGCAACAGATTGAAACGCGGATCGACCTCCTGAGCAGCTACCGTCGACGGCGCATAACCGACCCCGAGCGGCTGCAAGTCGACACCCGCCGCTTCCAGTTGCCGATAGCACAGATCGTATAGCTCGTTCGTCACGGCAAGCTTCTTGCCCATATCGTCGACATACGCAGTCGCCTCATAGACCACGGACGTCGCGCTCGTGCGCTTCACAATCGCATACGGCGCCGGGTCGGCAAGCACCGCCCGCACACCCGCCAGCGCGCGTTCGAGCGCAGCCACCACGATGCTCGGCCGCGCCGCAGGCGTGATCTCCAGGTAGATGGTGATGCCGTGCAGCGTCGGCGGCCGGCTGTGGTTCGCGATCTTCGCCTTCGCCGCGACGGCGTTCGGCACGATCACGATATTGCCCTGCGATGTCAGCAGATGTGTCGCGCGCCAGTTCATCTCCAGCACCTTGCCCTCGACGCCGTCGATGATCACCCAGTTGCCGATGTGGTACGGCTCCGTCGTGTTGATCACGATGCCGGCGAATACGTCGCTGAGCGTGCTCTGGATCGCAAGGCCCAGCACGATCGCGAGCGCACCCGAGGTGGCGACGAGCCCGCGTACCGGCAATTCGAGCACGAAGGCCAGCGCGGCAACGACGGCGGCGAGAAAGACGACCGCGCCGAACACGTCCTGGAAGAGCCGCTGACGGCGCCAGGTCTGCGGCAGCAGCAGCGTGTCGAGCGCGAGACTCAGCAGCCGCGCGCCCATCAGCCACCAGATGACTTCGAGCACCTGGCCCAGCACATGGAGCGGTTTCGAGTCCGCGTAAGGCGCTTGCGAGAACGGAGTGAGACCGGTGGTGAACAGCAGCGCGCTGAAAGCGGCGTAAATGCACAGGCGCAGCAGCAGGCGCGCCACTTCGTTTTTGGGTACGGCGCAACGCCAGATCACGACATCGAATGCGACGAGCGCAAAGCCGAAAATCAGCGGATTGTCCACGCACACTCCATAGCGGGGTTGAACAGTCAACAAGACGGGCAGGCCGGTTGCCACGAACAGTTGCGACAGTAGCACGGCCACGCGCAACGCGAGATCGTGTCCGTTCGTCCGTCGCGGTCGGCACTGCACGAAGTTCGAGCAGAGACTATTTACGACATTTTGTCTCGCAGTGCAGCAGAGGCTCCCTGAACCGCGTGCGTCCATCGCTGCGCGTGGCAACGAACGATGGACGCACGCGAGCATCACTTCACATTGAACGGGTAATCGCCATGCGTGCGATGGCCGTCCGATGCCACGGCGACCCAATGCACCGTGTATTTCCCAGCCGCGAGCGCGGGCAACGCGACGGTGGCGATGTCGGGATGCTGTGCATCGACGGTCGATTTCGCGGTGTTCACCTGCTTGCCCGCGGCATCCGTGACGGTCAGCGAACTGAACGCGGGTTCGAGCGGGCCATCGAACGCGATGGTTACCTTCGCGGGCGCTTCGACCGTCGTGCCCGCGCCCGGCTCCTGCTTCTGCGGAAATACGTGGGCCAAAGCCGCCAGTGGCGTCAGCGCGAACGACAGCGCGAGCGCTGCAATGAGTCGTGTCCTGTTCATGATGATGTCCTCGTTACTGGAAAAGCGGCTTGCCGATCGTCGTGGGCGCGATGTCGTCGAAGAACAGATGCGCCTGCACCAGCACGCCGACGTGCGAGCCGCTCGCGTGATTTACGGGGATCTGTGCCTCGATGCCGAACTGGCCGTAGCGATTGATCCAGATGAGGCCCGGGTTGACCGTGCCGGTGGTTTGCCCCTGGCTGCGCGACAACGGAATTTCGACGATGGGAATCAGGTTCGCGAGCGGCTGCGGCAAGCCGACGTCGTGCACGTGCTGCTGCAGATAGGGCAGGCTGTATTGCACCGTCACGCCGTAGTTGAATGCGTTCGGCTGGCCCGCGCCCGTCGTGAAGGCAGGACCGGCTTCACCTGTGATCGCGATGGGCCGCAGGTACGCGAGCGAATCGGGCAGATCGCCGAAGCCTTTGCCCGCGAAGATAGTTGGCGAAATCGTCGAGAAGCTTTCGCCGATCGCATGGCTGCCCGTGCCGCCCAGGTCCGCATCGACGCCGATCGACGTCATGAACTCGTGCGCTTCGTTCACGTACAGCAGATATTTGAGCCCGACGCTGAAGTTGTCGAAACCATGCGCGGTCGGATTGTTTTGCCCGACGTACGCACCGCCTATCGATACCGCGAGGCGCGGCGTGATCAGCTTGTCGTACTCGAAGCTGAAGGTGTTGACGCTCTGGTCGCCGTCGTCGCCGCGCACGCGCTGATGGCCATATTCCAGATTGAGTTCGTCGCTGACGCCGGGGTCGTCGACGGCCATCGTTGCGGGGAACACGCGGTCGCCGGCAATGGCGTGCGCGTGTGAGATCGAAGGAAAGAGCAGGGCTGCGACGAGGCAGCCGGCGAGCGGCAGCGCGCCGCGCGTGGTGTGTCGGTGGTTCATGAGGTCATCCTGAGTGATTGCGCGCGCGGTCCGGCTGCGCGTGACAAGGCAGCGACGCGGCAGGACGGCATGCGCGAATACGGCAACGCTGCATCAGCGTTGCCGGTAGGCGGTTCGACTCAGAGATGAACGGGTGGCGCGCGTGGCTGCGCGGTTTCGAAGGGCGTGACGAGCGCAACGCTTTCGAAGCGCACGGCGACGCGCTGCGCGATGACGGCAACCGTCAGCGCAAAGGTGGACGGCGACGCGGGCAGCACGGGAACATGCGCGAGCAGGCTGCAATAGCCGCACGCGTGCCAGTGCGAGGCGAGCGTGTGGGTGTTGCCGGGATCGTCTTCCTGCGTGTCGGCGGGGCTGGCAGTCTGCGAGGAGCAGAGCGCGGCGGCGGGATCGTAGGCGCCGCGGCTCGCCGCAATGGCTTGCGAAATGGTGGGCGCGAGCGTCGCCATCAGGATTGCGAGCAATCCGAGGATGCAGCCAATCTTCCGATGGAACCGGCTCGACATGGTGGAAACGTGTGCGGGATGCTGCGCGGATTATGACATTGCTGCGTCGTAGGGTGGACGGCGGCGAGCGGCCGTGCGTGAAAATCGTCGCGATGCTGTCGATTCGCTGTCGCCCCGATCGTCGTGTGTATAGAACCGGGCAGGGGCGCGTTTTATGCCCGGCAGCTGACGATTCTGCACAGGAGAGCGGCAATGAACTACGTGGATGGATTCGTGGTGGCAGTGAAGGCGGACAATCGCGAGATTTATCGCAAGCATGCGCAGACTGCGGCGGGCGTGTTCAAGGAGTACGGCGCGCTGAACGTGGTCGAGTGCTGGGGCGACGACGTGCCCGAAGGCAAGCTCACATCGTTTCCGATGGCCGTGAAGCGCGAGCCGGATGAAGTGGTGGTGTTCTCGTGGGTCGTGTGGCCTTCGCGCGCGGTGCGCGACGAAGGCATGGCCAAGGTGATGGCCGATCCGCGCCTTCAACCCGACGTGATGCCGATGCCCTTCGACGGCAAGCGGCTGATCTACGGTGGCTTCGAGGTGATCGTCGATGTGTGACGGCGCGCGTGAAGCACTAAAGCGCTAAAGCGCTTCCGTGAACATGGGCGTCGTGCCGTCGCTGCTTTCGTAGTACTCCGCCGACGCCTGCGCATGTTGTGCGCCCTGTCCGAGCCGGATGATCGTAAAGCCGTGCATGTAGATCTTGTCCGCTTCTTTCAGCAACACGTTCTGCAGCGCGGGCGGATTGACGATGCGCGGATCGGGCGCGTTCTCCGGGCCGTCGGCGACGATCACCGGCACCGCTCCGTGGCCGATGCAGCGTCCCCGGTCCAACCCGAGATACGGCTGGTAGATGCTCAGGTTGTGCTCGTGGCCCCAGAACCATGCGGCAATCGGCTGCTTCGCGGCCTGCGCGAAACGCTGGAAGCTCGGCAGCAGCTTCGGGTTGTGCGCGATCAGCTTGCCGCCCGTCTGCAGCGGCCCGATCTGCGACAGCGCGGAAAACAGCTGATGGTGCGACATCAGGATCGTCTTGCCGCTGAATTCGGCAATGCGATCGACGATCCATTGCTCTTCGTCCGGTTCGAGAAACGTGAGGACTTCCGTGCCGTCGAACGGGTTGTAGTCGTGCAGCCCCGTATCCATCGCGATGAACTGCCAGTCGTCGTTGCGCAGGCAGAAGAAGCTGGCGGGCTGAAGGCGCGCGTGATCGTTGAGTGTGTCGATCAGCCCGTAGTAGCCGGCGCCGCCCGAATACATGTCGTGATTGCCCGCGAGCGTGTAGACGGGCACGTCCTTCGTGCTGCGAGAGAGCACGCTGTCGACGATAGTGCGGAAGTTCGCATCGCATTCCTGCGGCGTGCCCGAATAGTAAATGTCGCCGAGATGAATCACGACGTCGGGGTTTTGCTGCGCAACCTGCCTGAGCAGATCGACGGCGACGTCGGTGCCCGTGCCCCAGTCGGCGATCAGCGCGACCGTGGCGCCCGCCTTGAGCGGCACCGTGACGGGACCGATTGCGTTCGGACGCCGGTAGGGAATCGCTGCGCGCTTGCCGTCCGGGCCGAAGTACTGCATGTAGCTCTCGATGACCTTCACCCACGCGGGGTCGCAGACGTTGTAGCGCAGGTCGTTCTCGATCGTGGTCGCGGTAGCCGTGTCGCCGCGGGCGCGTGCTTCCATCAGCGCGAAGCCCATCTTCGCGCAGGTCCACGCGTCCTGCGCGACCTCGCCCGGCGCGACGTCGGGCACCGTCGTCTGCCCTTGGGATTTCATCGATGCAAGCGTCGCTGCGGCATTGACGAGGGCGTTGTCGATGCCCGGACGCGTGACGAGACCCGCGGAAGGCGCCGTCTCGCGCACGACCTGATCGACGGCTGACTGAAACAGCGAAACGAATTGATCGCGGAAACTCGCGGGATCGGCGGCCATGGCGCTCTCCGGTGTCTGATGGTGTCTGATAGGGAAGTGCGGTTTGCATGATGCGGCTTGTCGGATCGGATGCGAAAGCCGCGGGTCTTTTATTCGGTAACACCAAGACGATTGGCCCGGCACAATTTGTATGAAGGACAATACGCGATTCGAAACGGACGGGTGTTTTTGCCCCACGCATGGCCGCTATTCAAGCTTTTCGCGCCGCTGCCGATAACGTGAATGGCCGTCCCTCATGCAAGCCATAACAACGATGCGTTTGACCAGAACCGAGTCCGTACTTTTAGCCGTTGCCGTATTCGCAGTCGCCAGCTTCAGCGGCTGGTTGCAGGGCGAGATGAAGCACGCCGCGCGTGAGCGCAACCGGCATGACATTGGCACGATCGTCGAAGCTGCCTGCGCGAACCTGAACGCCGCCGAGCTCGAATCGAGCGACAACGGCCAGCTGCAATGCGGCACGATCGCGCACGAAGTGGCGCGCGTAGCGCCCGCGGCGCCCGACGCCCTGGCGGCAGCCGCAACGGGTGCCGCTTCGATGGTGCCCAATCCTTAAGCTCTGCTCTTAAGCTCCGCTTTTAGCCCGAGCGAACTGCCGGTAAAGTACGCGTGGGTTTGTCGCGCAGCCAGCGCAGTAGCGGCTTCCATCGACAATACCTCATGCGCTGATATACTGAATACATTCACAGTCCGCGTGACGATGAATGCAGCAGACAGACGCGGAAACGGGCGCGGCGCGGTGTGCCGCTCGAACCAACCTACGGTGTCTACTCGCACCGACCGGATCAGAGGCGATGCATGTCGTCAGAACTTGACAGCCAGCCAGCGGCCACGCCGTTCACCCTGTCATTGCAACCCATCGGCATGAGCGCGAGCTTGCGCGACCGCGCCTACGCAATGCTGCGCCAGGCCATCGCGGATGCCGACATCTATGCGTCGCGCGACGAGATCCGTCTTGACGACCGCGCGCTGAGCGAATCGCTCGGCGTGAGCCGCACGCCGGTGCGCGAGGCGATGACGCTGCTCGAGCAGGAAGGCTTCGTGCGCACCATTCCGCGCCGCGGCATCTACATCGTGCGCAAAAGCAAGCGCGAGATCGTCGAGATGGTGCAGATGTGGGCCGCGCTGGAAAGCATGGCCGCGCGTCTGGCAACGCTGCATGCCACCGACGAAGAAATCGCGCGGCTGCGCCATATGTTCGACCAGTTCCGCGATTCGACGCCGGCCGAACATATCGCCGAGTATTCGGATGCGAACATCGCGTTCCATCAGGCGATTGTCGAGCTGTCGAAGTCGCAGATCATTCTCGACACGATCAAGAACATCTTCATCCACGTACGCGCCATTCGACGCATGACGATTTCGCAGAGCGACCGTGCGTCGCGATCGATCGTCGATCATCTGCGCATCATCGAAGCGCTGGAGAAGCGCGATACCGAACTGGCCGAGCGTCTGGTGCGCCAGCACTCGCTCGATCTCGCGACTTTCATCGAAGCGAATTGCGATTTTCTCGATTGACCTTCAATTGAGCGTCGTCGTTTCACGCTGATCTATCGCGGACATCCATTGCCGGATGTCCGCATCTTCCCTCATTGCCAACTGGCGAGCTTCTCTGCGCGCCCCGCGCCATCGCGTCTATAAACGATCGCGAATGTAATCGATAACTTTCTTTAATTATTCGCAATCCGGTGCGCGCTTTTACGATGGGTTCGCCCGGATGCCGTTTGCTTTAAGGGTTAACGCTTGCAGATGCGCTTTTACAGGCACTGCATTGGGGAAACTCCGCAGACCGCATGAATAAAAATGTAAAGACTGAAACCTGTTTGAATGGTTAACTACGCAGGGTCTGTCGAAGGTCCCCAAACGCCGGGTAGAAAAACATAGCAAGGCGGATGTAGCTGCACTGTCATGAATGGCGCGGCGCATCGACATATTAGAAAGTGTAGATAGCGGAGACGATGCTCATGAATGGAAACACCCGACAGGCGACGGGGAGTGGTTTGCTCTCAAACCGTTGGTGTCAACTGGTGATCGGCATGCTCTGCATGGCACTGGTCGCCAATCTTCAATACGCATGGACGCTCTTCGTCGCGCCGATGAATGCGCGGCACCACTGGGGCGAAGCCTCCATCCAGCTTGCGTTCTCGATCTTCATCGTCACGGAGACGTGGCTCGTGCCCGTCGAAGGGTGGCTCGTCGACCGCTTCGGTCCGCGGCCTGTGGTGGCAGTGGGCGCACTCTGCGCGGGCCTCGCGTGGATGATCTTCTCGCATGCAACGACTTTGCCTGAGCTGTACGCGGGCTCCGTGATCGCCGGCATCGGCGCGGGCGGCGTGTACGGCACGTGCGTCGGCAATGCACTGAAGTGGTTTCCGGACAAGCGCGGTCTCGCGGCGGGTCTCACCGCTGCCGGCTTCGGCGCGGGCGCGGCCGTCACGGTGATTCCGATCGCGAACATGATCACGGCTCAAGGCTACGAACACACGTTCCTGTTCTTCGGCATCCTGCAAGGCGTCGCGATCTTCGTGCTGGCTCTGCTGCTGCACAAGCCGGTGACACGTTCGACGGCAGGCGTGAAGCGCAAGTTCGCAGTCAGCAAGGTCGACTACACGCCGGGCCAGATGATCAAGACGCCGGTGTTCTGGGTGATCTATGCGTGCTTCGTCGCGGTAGCGGCGGGCGGGCTGATGGCGACCGCGCAAATCGGTCCGATCGCGAAAGACTGGGGCCTCGCCAAATTGCCGATGACGATGTTCGGCATGACGCTGCCGCTGCTGACAATGACGCTGTCCATCGACAACATCTGCAATGGCTTCACGCGTCCGCTGTGCGGCTTCATCTCCGACAAGATCGGCCGCGAGAACACGATGTTCGCGATCTTCATCGGTGAAGGGCTCGCGTTGCTCGGGATGATGCAGTACGGCCAGAATCCGTATGCGTTCATGACGTTCGCGGCGCTGATCTTCCTGTTCTGGGGCGAGATCTTCTCGATCTTCCCGGCCATTTGCGCGGATACGTTCGGCAGCAAGTTCGCGGCGTCGAATGCGGGCACGCTCTATACGGCCAAGGGCACGGCTGCGTTGCTGGTGCCGCTCGCGTCGGTGCTGTCGGGAGCAGGCGGGTGGAGTCTGGTGTTCATCGTGTCGGCTGTCATCACGATTACGGCAGGTGTGTCGGCGAAATTCGTACTCGCACCGATGCGTGCGCGCCTGATCGAATCGGGGACGTCCGCGTCTTCATCGTCGGCCAATGCGTCGCGGTTGAGCGCAAGTTCCGGCGAGTGATTCACGGCGCCGTTGCGGCGCTGTGCGTTGATGTGTAGTTGAAAGCGGTGCGTTGCCTTGATGGGGGGCGGCGCGCCGCTTTGTTTTTTTGTGCGCGCGAATCAGCAGTCCAAAAAAGCAGCCCAAAAAAAATCTCCCGCGCCGTGAGGCGCGGGAGATTTTGTCTTCGGCTCGCAGTCTTTCAGGCGCCAGCGAGAGCCGGCACGCCGTCATCCGCGAAGTACTGCGAAAGCGAAAAGCCCGAACGGTTCGAACGATGCGCATCGCTCGGCGCGTCGACGCGCGTCGGCAGCACTTCAGGCGTATGCGCGCGCTTCTTCGCGAGAATCGCGTCGCCCAGGAAATCCGCGCTATACGCGTTGAGCAGATGCGGCTGGTGCGTCTCGAGATAGGCGACGACACGCGCATGCTCGCCATCGATCGTCGCAAGCGACGTCAGCATCTGCGCGTCCCAGCGGAAGCGCAAACCGAGGTCGGCGAATGCGCTGTTGAACGCGCACAGTTGCGCGTCGATTGAGCGCTCGTAGTGAGTCCCGTGTTGATCGTGTGCGGTGCGCATCCTCTCCTCCAGTTCGTCGATTGCGTGAAGACAGAATAGGCGCGTCGATAGATTCACGATAGTTAAAGTTTTCTTTGAAAACTATTCACGATTAATTATGAAAAGACTGCTGCAAACCTAGGGTGCAGGAGAACTGGTGGCGATAAGATATGTGATATACAGTATTGCGCATATGCAGAGCGGTACCGCAGACATGCAGAAAGGCCGAACGAAGGCGTCTCACCTGGCGCCTTCGTCAAACGGGCCACCACCGTTTTCGACAACGAGGAGACACGTCGACCATGTCCACCGACACGCAAGAGAATGTCCGCACGGTCCCGTTGAGCCTGAACCTTTCGCCGATCAACGCGACGGCGTCGTTGCGCGATCAGGCGTACGCGCGGCTCAAGCAGGCGATCGCGAACACCGACATCTATCACTCGCGTGAAGAAGTGCGTCTGGATGAAAAGGAGTTGACCGAAGCGCTCGGCGTGAGCCGCACGCCGGTGCGCGAGGCGATGACCTTGCTCGAGCAGGAAGGCTTTCTGCGCACGGTGCCGCGCCGCGGCGTCTATATCCTGCGCAAGACGAAGAAAGAGATCGTCGAGATGATCTGCATGTGGGCCGCGCTCGAAAGCGTGGCGGCGCGCCTTGCCACGCAGCGTGCTTCAAACGAAGACATAGCGGGCCTGCGCGCGATGTTCGACGATTTCCATTCAGCCACGCCGACCGATCACATCGAGGAGTACTCCGAGGTGAACATCGCGTTTCACCAGGCGCTCGTCGAGCTATCCGGCTCGCAGATCATTCTCGACACGATCAAGAACATCTTCATGCATGTGCGCGCAATACGGCGCATGACGATCGCGCAGAGCGACCGCGCGTCACGTTCGATCGAAGACCACATGCGCATCATCGAAGCACTCGAAGCGCGCGATACCGAACGTGTCGAGACGCTGGTGCGCCAGCACTCGCTCGATCTCGCGCTGTATGTCGAAGCACATTGCGATTTTCTGGACTGAGGGCCGTCGGCACCCATCCGCGACGACCCCAGGACTATCCCGAACGGGCGCTTGATGCAACGCACGATTCACCCGCCCAAAGCCTTCAGACACAAAGCGCTAGCCAACTTTTGCAGTGCAGCAGTACCGAGTCGAACCTGAAGCACCTGCAAAAATCCGTTGACTAATATTGTGTTTGGAATATTGTATATCACGAGACGCCACACAACACCCGGCCAAGGAGGAGACGTCATGGCAGATGTACTTGAGATCAGACCGCAAGAATCCGCAGAAGAGAACGCACAACAAACGACGGACGGTTTCCACCTCGTCATCGATGCACTCAAAGCGAACGATATCGACACGATTTTTGGTCTGGTCGGCATTCCTATCACCGACCTCGCGCGCCTCGCGCAAGCCGAAGGAATGCGCTTTATCGGTTTCCGTCACGAGCAGCACGCAGGTCATGCAGCGGCGATTGCCGGCTACATGACGCAAAAGCCCGGCATCTGTATGACGGTGTCCGCACCGGGCTTCCTGAACGGCCTCACGGCCCTCGCCAACGCAACGACGAACTGCTTCCCGATGATCCTGATCAGCGGATCGAGCGAACGTGAAATCGTCGACCTGCAGCAAGGCGACTACGAAGAAATGGATCAGCTGAACGCAGCGAAGCCGTACGCGAAGGCTGCGTATCGCGTGCTGCACGCAGAGGACATCGGCATCGGCCTCGCACGTGCGATCCGCGCTGCCGTGTCGGGTCGTCCGGGCGGTGTGTATCTGGATCTGCCTGCGAAGCTGTTGTCGCAAACCATCGATGCTGCGAAAGCGAAGCAATCGCTGGTTCGCGTGATCGACGCAGCGCCGCGCCAGCTGCCCGCACCCGATTCCGTCAAGCGCGCGATCGATCTGCTGAAGACCGCCAAGCGTCCTTTGGTGCTGCTCGGCAAGGGCGCGTCGTATTCGCAGGCCGACAAGGAAATCCGCGCGTTCATCGAGAAGACAGGCATTCCGTATCTGCCGATGTCGATGGCCAAGGGTCTGTTGCCCGATACGCACGAGCAGTCGGCATCCGCTGCGCGCTCGTTCGTGCTGGCCGAGTCCGACGTCGTCGTGCTGGTCGGCGCGCGTCTGAACTGGCTGCTGTCGCACGGCAAGGGCAAGACGTGGGGCAAGCCGAAGCAGTTCGTGCAGATCGATATTTCGGCGCAGGAAATGGATAGCAACGTCGCGATCGCGGCGCCGCTCGTGGGCGATATCGGTTCGTGCGTGGCATCGCTGCTCGATCAGGTTGGTGACGACTTCCCGCAACCGCCGAAGGAGTGGATCGACGCGGTCACCGAGAAGAAGAACACCAACCTGCAGAAGATGGCCGCGACGCTCGCGAAGAATCCGTCGCCGATGAACTTCCACAGCGCGCTGCGCGTGCTGCGCGACATCGTCAAGGAGAATCCGGACATCAACGTCGTGAACGAAGGCGCGAATACGCTGGACTATGCCCGCGCCATCATCGACATGTATCAGCCGCGCAAGCGTTTCGATTCGGGCACGTGGGGCGTGATGGGCATCGGCATGGGCTTCGCAATCGGCGCAGCCGTGACGAGCGGCAAGCAGGTGCTGGCGATCGAAGGCGATAGCGCGTTCGGCTTCAGCGGCATGGAACTCGAAACGATCTGCCGATACGACCTGCCTGTGTGCACGGTCATCTTCAACAACAACGGCGTGTATCGCGGCACCGACGTGAACCCGACGGGCGGCAAGGACGTGGCGCCGACGGTGTTCGTGAAGGACGCGCGCTACGACAAGATGATCGAGGCATTCGGCGGCATCGGCTACAACGTGACGACGCCGGAAGAACTGGAAAAAGCGGTGAAGGAAGCGATCGCATCGGGCAAGCCGACGCTTATCAACGCTGTGATCGACGAAGCGGCCGGGACCGAAAGCGGACGCTTGACGAATCTGAACCCGCAAAGCGCGGCAATGAAAAAGTGACATCAGCCAACCACGGAGATACGAAAGTGAGCAAACCACTCGAAGGCGTCAAGATCATCGACTTCACGCACGTCCAGGCAGGCCCGGCGTGCACCCAGTTGCTTGCCTGGTTCGGCGCGGATGTGATCAAGGTCGAGCGCCCCGGCTCGGGCGACGTGACGCGTAACCAGTTGCGCGACATTCCTGAAGCTGACGCGCTGTACTTCACGATGCTCAACAGCAACAAGCGTTCGCTGACACTCGACACGAAGACGCAAGACGGCAAGGAAGTGCTCGAAAAGCTGATCCAGGAATCGGACGTGCTGGTCGAGAACTTCGCGCCGGGCGCGCTGGACCGCATGGGCTTCACGTGGGAGCGCATCAACGAACTGAACCCGAAGATGATCGTCGCATCCGTGAAGGGCTTCAGCGACGGCCACCACTACGACGACCTGAAGGTCTACGAAAACGTCGCGCAGTGCGCAGGCGGCGCGGCATCGACGACGGGCTTCTGGGACGGCCCGCCGACGGTCAGCGCAGCCGCACTCGGCGACAGCAACACGGGCATGCACCTGGCGATCGGCATTCTCACGGCGCTGATCGGCCGCGACAAGACGGGCAAGGGCCAGAAGGTGGCGGTGTCGATGCAGGACAGCGTGATCAACCTGTGCCGCGTGAAGCTGCGCGACCAGCAGCGTCTGGACCGCGTCGGCTACCTGGAAGAGTATCCGCAGTATCCGCACGGCGAATTCAGCGATGTCGTGCCGCGCGGCGGCAATGCGGGCGGCGGCGGCCAGCCGGGCTGGGTGTTGAAGTGCAAGGGCTGGGAGACGGACCCGAACGCGTACATCTACTTCACGATTCAGGGTCACGCCTGGGAACCGATCTGCCGCGCCATCGGCAAGGAAGAGTGGATCGACGATCCGAACTACAAGACGGCGCAGGCACGTCAGCCGCACATCTTCGATATCTTCAACACGATCGAAGGATGGCTCGCCAACAAGACGAAGTTCGAAGCGGTCGATATCCTGCGCAAGTTCGACATTCCGTGCTCGCCTGTTCTGTCGATGAAGGAAATCGCGAACGACGAATCGCTGCGTGCGAGCGGCACGATCGTCGAAGTGGATCACAAGGCGCGCGGCAAGTACCTGACGGTCGGCAGCCCGATCAAGTTCTCGGACATGAAGCCGGAAATCACGGGTTCGCCGCTGCTCGGTGAGCACACGGAGGAAGTGCTTGCAGACCTCGGCTACAGCTTCGAGCAGATCGCGAACCTGCGGGAATCGAAAGTGGTGTAATCGTCAGAGGCGTATCAACGAGGTCTCGTTCTCAAGGAGGGGCGAGACCCCACGAACAGCGCCCGCGTGGCGCTGTTTCTACTTACGGCAGCTAGCCCCATAACACACGAGCCCTATATGCAAGCAGCCATCGATTTTGAACAGCTGGTGAACGCGATCGGCGATGCCGTTGTGATCTCCGACAAGCACGGCGCGATCACATTCTGGAACGCTGCAGCCGAGCGGATTTTCGGTTTTACGCAGGAAGACGCGCTTGGGCAGTCGCTCGATCTGATCATTCCTGAGCGCTTGCGCGGGCGCCACTGGGAAGGCTATGAAAAGACCATGGCGACGGGACAGACGCGCTATGGCAATGATCTGTTGCGCGTGCCGTCTGTACATAAGGATGGCCGCGCGCTGTCGATCGCTTTTACCGTTGCATTGTTGTATTCACCCGAGCGTGAGTTGACGGGCATCGTTGCAGTGATCCGCGATGAGACCGCGCGCTTTCAGGAAGACCGCAATCTGCGCAAGCGCATCGCGGAGCTTGAGGCCAGATAGTTCGCTTCGCTCTCGCTTTGCTTTGTTCTCGCGCAGTCAATATCAACGTCTGTCGCCGTTAAGGCGATCTGTTACGGAGAACATCGATGCGTGTGGAAATGTTTGGTGCTTATCAGCTTGAACTCTCTGCGAGGCAGTTTATTAATCACGGTGGGTGGGCTGCTTTTGCTTCCGTTCGGAAGCTTGATGATGGGGCTGATGTGCCTATCAGCGTCTTGCCGTTTCAGCACGTTGCTGAGCAGGTTGTGTTTGCTACTGAGGCAGCGGCTATTGATGCTGCTCGGGGGGCGGTTGTTGAGATGATTGCTATGCAGTAGGTTTTTTTTGTTTTGCGACGCTTGGGTTTGTGTTTTCGCTGGCATCCGCGTGATGTATCTGGTTTGCTAGCGTTGCCCCTGTGCGGGGCGGCACCTACTTTTCTTTGCCGCGGCAAAGAAAAGTAGGCAAAAGAAAGCCGCTAACACCGCCAACTCTTCTTCCTGTCCACGGGCCCCCGGCGGCCCCATTCTTCAAGCGGCAACGCAATACTCATCGCTCGTTGCCAACGCGCTTATTAAGCGCTTCACCCACTTCAATCTCCCACGTAACCGCTAGCGACAGCCATCCGTTTGCGCCGCCCAGGTGGCAAACGGTGTGTAGGTCGTCGCGCCACACAAGTCGGCGCTCCTGCAGAAACACCTCCCTCGCTATTTGAGTCGGGTTGTTATTTCGTATCGTGGGTGTTGTCGCCGATGAATGAAATGAGGGGAAAAGACCAATGGGAGTCGAGTGCAACCGGTTTGCTTTTTGTCCGGGGTATTGAATGTGCGCCGCGAGGGCCTACACACAGTTTGCCGCTATTGGGCGGTGGATTTTCCATATTGTGGGCTGTGACGCCGGGGCGTGAAACGGGGTAGGCGAGTGGCAAGTGCGTTGGCAACACGCGATGAGAAGAATGTTGCCGCGTACGGGACGGGGCCGTTGGGGGCCCGTGGGTAGACGTCAAGGATTGGCGGTGTTAGCGGCTTTCTTTTGCCTACTTTTCTTTGCCGCGGCAAAGAAAAGTAGGTGCCGCCCCGCACAGGGGCAACACCTGCGCCGCGTAGGCGCCACGCGGATGCCAGCGAAAAACGCCAGCAAAAAGGGGAGCAAAAGCCACCGCCAGCAAGAACAGAAACGACGCCGTAGGCAATCAACAACCCAGCGTCAGCAACCAATTTCACCCTGGGGTTTATCCCCGCCAAAAAAGACCTGAAAAAGCTTGCCCTAACAGCAAGCTCTAAATACGATATATCACATATCAGGCGTGTTCGAAGCCGGAAGAAAAGGCCGAGCGAACAGCGGCGGCACACTCAACGATGATGGGAGACGTAGCATGGGCAAAGCACTCGACGGTGTGCGCATTCTCGATTTCACGCACGTGCAATCGGGGCCGACCTGCACGCAGCTGCTGGCGTGGTTCGGCGCGGACGTGATCAAGGTGGAGCGCGCAGGCGCAGGCGA
>NZ_JAAGPI010000099.1 GCF_017104715.1 Burkholderia sp. Ac-20365 | reverse complement strand
TTTTTGCCGATATGCAATGGGCATCCATTTAATCCGGCAATTACGACCTGATACAAACTGCCTTTAAAATCCGATTGCGATTGCCGTCTTCATTTCTGTATTATCGCGCGGTAGCGCGTGGGCGCAATCGAATTAAAAAGAGGCACCAATGGGGGCGCAGGACATAATCGGGGCGATAACCGGCGGCCTCATGCAGACCGACCGGCTGCTCAGGCTGGACACGCCGCTGGGCGCCAATGTCCTGCTGCCGCAGCGCGCGCTCGGCCATGCGGCACTGGGCCGTGAAAGCGCATTTACCGTCGACGTCGTTTCATCGCGCGACGGCATCGAACTCAAATCGCTGATTGCGCAATCCGTTACGCTATGGATTCAGCAGAGCGACCAGAGTTATCGTCCGCATCACGGTTATGTGCATACGGCAAGGCGGCTTGGTTCCGATAGCGCACAGACAAGCTATCAGATTGGCTTTACGTCGTGGCTGCATTTTCTGCGCTTTAGAAAAGACGCGCGCATCTGGCAGGATAAAACGGCCGATGCCATTCTCACCGACGTATTCAATGCCCATCCGCAGGCGCAGGGTGCATTTCGTTTTGCATTGAGCCAGCCGCTCGCGCCGCGCTCTTTCTGCATGCAGTACGAAAGCGACTGGAATCTCTGTCATCGGCTGATGGAAGAGGAAGGCCTCTTCAGCTATGTCGAACAGGCCGACGACGGCAAGTCGCATACGCTCGTCATCACCGACGATATCGGCACGCTGAAACCGCTAAGCCCGCAGACGGTGAACTTCTATCGCTCGGGCACGAACAGCGAAACCGACGCATTCGTGCAATGGAGCGGCACGCGCACGCTGCAAAGCACGACGCTGACCACGCGCACGTTCGACTACAAGTCGCCTTCTGGCGCGGCGAATCCGAAAGGCACCTCCGTGCCGACGATGACCACACAGGGCAATCTGCCCGCGCAGGCCGAGGTCTACGAGTACACGGGCGCGTATAGCTATGGCGCGCAGGACCGCGGCGATCATCTTTCGAAAGTCCGGATGGAAGAGTGGGAGTCGCGCGCGCGGCGCTTCGACGGCGTGGGCGCGGTGCGCAGCGTCGATGCGGGCCGCTGGTTCGAACTGGCCAATCATCCGGAACACGGCGCAGGCGGCGAGCAGGAAAGGCAGTTCGCGGTGATCGCCGTCGAATGGGTGATCGAGAACAATCTGCCGGTGTCGTCGGGTACGACGGATTTCCCTCACAGCCTGAATAGCGTGATTGCGCAGGCGCGTGCGCAGCACGGCGCGGAATCGCTGGCGATAAAAGGCAGCGACGGCAGCGAAGGTTTTTTCATGGCGCG
>NZ_JAAGPI010000098.1 GCF_017104715.1 Burkholderia sp. Ac-20365 | reverse complement strand
CACCAGTGTGGTGTCCGGCTTCATGGCTGGCTCCCGCATGGTTGCAGCACGGTGCCAGCTTGCCAGCGTTCAGAAACACGACATCTGTAAATAGCCAGAACACGACATTAGGATAGAGCCGCTACAAACCAAAACGGTGATAATTAAGATTATGTCAAATTAGAAACAGGCAGCAGCAAACCAGCCACCGCTCCCTGCAACCTCAACCTTCACCTACCGACCTGAACCAAATCAGCCCTGAGCCTGATCTGCCGCCGGCGCATCGCCTTCGTCGTTCGTACCGGTCACAGCCGCTGCGTCATCCACAGGCTTGTTGGTCTCTGCAGCCGTAGCCGTAACCGCAGCCGCAGCGGTCTCACCACCAGCCTTCGCAGCCGCCGGCTTATTCCGGCCACCCGACCGACGCCGTGCAAATGCCGATTCCGATGCCGTGACCTTGCCCGTTTCCGCGCCGTTCAGATCGACGCGCGACGCGCCTTCCGTCAGGCTCGCCCAGTAACGGCTGCCGCGGCACCACGTGCTGACTGCATCGCGAACTTCCTGCTCGGTCAGTTTCAGCTCGGCGGCCTGCGCGAGCAGATCGTCGAGAATGCCGATCTTCAGGGCCACCTTGGGCGCGGGATTCTTCGGGAATGCCAGCGGAAAGCGCTTTTGCAGCTTGCCGATGGTATGCACGACGGGATCGACAGGATTCTGCTTCGCTTCCGGACGCGCGGACGCAGGCTTGCCGGACGCCGGTCTGCCTGACGCCGGTTTGCCAGTCGTCTTCGCAGCGGGCCGAGCCGGCCGCCTCGCGTCGCGGGCCTTCGTGTCGCTTGTGTTCGTATCCTTGCCGCTCGTGTGAGCGGGTTTCTCCGCAGCCTGCTTTTCCTTACGCTGCGCTTTAGCCTGCTTGGCGAGTTCGTCCCTCAGCTTCGCCAGTTGTTCAAAGCCCATGTCTTCACCTTCATTGCAATGACGCAGGATTGTAGCAGCCGCTGAGCATCCTCATACCGGCCAACGTTTCGCTGCCCTCCGCCTATCATGCGCGGCGTCGATGGCCGTTTGCTGTCGGCGGGCCATTTCTGCATCTCGACGGGGCAAAACGCGTATCGCCATGCATAAAGTCCGCCAGCCGGCACCGGATGCAACTGTCTTGCCTGCGCCGGGAGGTACAAGCGGCTGGCGCAAAGAAAAAGCGCCGCAATCGCGGCGCCCTTTCCTGCATCGACCAGCTTGCGTAACGTCAGAAGCGATGCACCATACCCACGCCCACGCCCACCATGCTGCGCGATGACGAAGGCGTCGAGTTGAAGCCGTCGCCGATCGTCGCCGTCGCGTTGATGATGCTGCGACCGCCCGTGCCGAGCGTCTGGCCGTTCGCGCGCTGATACGCCTGCAACGCGTACAGGCCCGTGCGCTTGGACAGCGAGTAGTACTCGGACAGATTGACCTGCGAATACGACGCCGAAC
>NZ_JAAGPI010000097.1 GCF_017104715.1 Burkholderia sp. Ac-20365 | reverse complement strand
TTGCGCCCACGCGCTACCGCGCGATAATACAGAAATGAAGACGGCAATCGCAATCGGATTTTAAAGGCAGTTTGTATCAGGTCGTAATTGCCGGATTAAATGGATGCCCATTGCATATCGGCAAAAATAACCAGCAATTCGATTTAACAATTAGATGGCGAGAAGGGTCATTTGCGCCATATAGAATGATTGATTCGACCAGAATTCTAATTGCGCTGCAGTAGCGCGAGGCGCACTAGCCAATCTCCGCCGCAAACTCCTGGGCCTTCGCGAGAAAATTCGCGGTCTTTGCCGGTGTCGATTCAATCCGCGAAGCCAGCACCAAACGAATCGAAATAGGCTTGCCGAGCGCATCGGTATATACAACACCTTCCACCTGAATCTGGCATACGGAAGCCGGCACCAGTGACACACCAAACTCCGCCGCGACAAGATTGACCACCGACGACAACTGGGGCGCCTGCTGCCCCGCAATCGGCTCGAACCCGGCATCGCGGCAAGCACCGACAATCACATCATGCAGCGTCGGGCTTGCCTCACGCGGCAACATCACAAACGGATCTTCCGCCAGCTCGGACAACGCGATCTTCCGCTTCCTGGCTAGCCGATGCGTGACAGGCAGCACGATCCTCATCGGCTCCGTTGCGATGTGATGGAACTGGACGCCAGCGGGCGACTGGCTGCCTAGCCGCACGAACGCGACATCGACGCGGCCGTCGTCGAGATAGGAGAGCAGTTGCGCTGTATTGCCTTCGGCCAGCGTGAGCGTGACATTCGGATAAGCCTGCCGGTACGCGCGAATCAGCTTCGACACGACAGGATTGAAAGCCGCCGAGCCCGTGAACCCGATATTGAACTGCCCGATCTCGCCGCGCCCGGCGCTCTGCGCCTTTTCGACGGCGTTGCGCGTGTCGAGCAGGATGCGTTTGGCGTCGGCGGCGAAGGCTTCACCCGCCTCGGTCAGCACCACACCATGGCCGGTGCGGCGGAACAGGCGTACGCCCATTTCGTCTTCGAGCGCATGGATTTGCTGGCTGAGCGGTGGCTGGCCGATGCCCAGGCGCTCGGCGGCGCGGGTGACGTTGCGCTCTTCGGCAACGGCGAGGAAGTAGCGGATATGGCGCAGTTCCATTCGATATTCTGCGATATTCTGTAAAAGCTATTTCAGAAAGACGCGATAGATATTGGACAGTATAACAGTCCCGCGACAAAATATCGCTATCGCGCGGTCCGCCGCCCCTGGAAGTCTCCCCGGAACGGGTCCCCAACATCGTCAAGAGGAGAAACGCAGGACGCGTCGCGCCTGTGATGGCGAGCGGCTATGCCGTCGTTGTTTCTTTTTGAAGAGCCGAAAGGGGTCTACTGTGGCTGACACTTTGAAAAAACCGAGGCCGGAATACCGGAACATCGGTATCGGGCAGATATTGACGGCATACCGTCTTCCTCTCGCGGGACGCGTGTCGATTCTTCACCGTGTGAGCGGTGGTCTGCTGTTCATTTTCCTTC
>NZ_JAAGPI010000096.1 GCF_017104715.1 Burkholderia sp. Ac-20365 | reverse complement strand
CTTGCAATTACCCACTTCTTTTTAGCGCGAGCTCATAGCCGAACTGAATGTCAGTCAGACGTCGCATCCCGCGCCACATCACTGTATTGCCAGGCGGAGGGTCGCTGGCGCGCGCAAGGTAACCGCCGAGTTGAGCGAGCCTCATCACGTTGCGCACAAGTGGGGGTGCCTGGGCGTTGTGAGACGGTTCATGAACGACGCGGTCGAGCAGTTCAATTTCGGTGGGTGTAAACGCTAGCTGGGCGGGAGCCTGCGGCGCCAGGCGTCCGAGCATTGTGAGCCAGAATATGCGCCAGCTTAGGACGCAGAAGACTGCAATCAGGTTCGCAAGCCGATCCGCAGTGCGAAGCCGGGACTCCTCTGCCTTGCAGCCCGATTTGAGGATCTTGTGGAAGGTCTCGATTTTCCAGCGCATCGCATACCAGTCCAACTTCTCGATTGCTTCGGCACGAGAGCAGACCGGCAGGTTCGTAATCAGTTTCCATTCAATACGCGGACGCCCAGGCGGCGGATCGCGCTCTTGGGCGTGAAGGACTGTCAGCTGTAGCGCAGGATAGCGGTTCTGCTTGCCGATGGGCGGCAGCACAGTCATTCGCTGGTAGCGCAGCTCAAGTTTCGCAATCATTGGACGGCCCTTCGCGTCGCGAAGCTCGACGCGATGCAGCCCCTTGACTTGAACCTGCTGCATGACTTTGGAGATCGTGTGCTGGCCATTTTCTGCAAGCCTGTCGACGCAGGTGCGCACCAGGAAGTGAGTGCACAGGTCATACGCCGTGCAGAACAGCTCGTAAATGTCGCTTTCCCGGTCACCGATGTGAACGCAGCGCACTGGATCATCAAGAAGCTCAGTCGACTGGCGCATATTCTCCAGCCAGCGCCAGCTCTCCTTTTCCTCAATCGGTACGCGCGTGGGATTAATGTGGCGCTTGAGCTCCGAAGACCCTTTGAATTGCTTTCTCGTCCAGAACTTCACCGCACCCAGGCCAAGGGGCAAGCCATCCGCAGTGACAACAAGACTCGAATGCATCAGGATGCCGCACTGCGTGAGCGGCTGTTGCAGGCGATGGCCGTTCTTTCGCGTTCCGAGAGACGTCTTGCCCGTGTAGCCGATCAGTTCGGGGCGCTCCCTCTGGTACGAGAAAGTGGTCGTGTCCTGCAGGATGAGCACTGGCCCATTGGTGGCCTTGACACGTGCAGCGCTCGCCTGAAAATGACCGCTCAGGATATCGAGTTCGCTCACGCGCTCGTTAGATAGAAACCGGTAGGCAGCCTTGGTCGAAGCCCAGTCTTGACACGCAAACGGGATAGTCTGCCCCATGCCCTCCCAAAGCTTCTCTAGCAGGATGACGAAGCGGCGGCGCAACCTGGCGTCCGGGAATTCGCTCCCCTGGACTTCCAGATCGACCCACGATTGATCATCCGCCTGTCGCTTGCCGGACATCTCGCCTGCACCTTGGACATCACGTGTGCCAGGTTACCAGGTTTCGTGACGGAGATGTGGGTAATTACAAGG
>NZ_JAAGPI010000094.1 GCF_017104715.1 Burkholderia sp. Ac-20365 | reverse complement strand
GCGAAGAACTGCGCGGTGGCGAGTTTCGCGCCGTAGAACGACGGGTCTTGCGCGTGCTTCTGCTGTGCGACGAGCATCGCACGCGCCATCTGCCAGCCGCCTAGCACGATGCCCGCAAGCTTCAGATACGGCACGCTGCCGGCGAATACCGCGTTCGGATCGGTCTTCGTGTTTTTGACAACATAGCTGACCACCGATTGCAGCGCGTCATGTCCTCGCGACAGATGTTTCTGCATTGAATCGAACGCTGCGCCCTTTTGCTGCTTCAGGGCTTCAACGGTCTGCGCGATCTGGGCAAGCAGTGCGTTTGCCACTGCGCCACCGTCGCGCACCGTCTTGCGGCCCACGAGGTCATTGGCCTGGATAGCCGTCGTGCCTTCGTAGATCGGCAGGATGCGCGCATCGCGGTAGTACTGCGCGGCGCCCGTTTCTTCGATGAAGCCCATGCCGCCGTGCACCTGCACACCGAGGCTCGCTACATCGACCGAAAGCTCCGTGCTCCAGCCTTTCACGATCGGCACCAGATATTCGTAGATCGCCAGATGTTCGGCGCGTTTCGCTTCGTCGGGATGATGGTGCGCGATATCGCAGTGCGATGCCGCGACGTACGCCAGTGCACGCGAGGCTTCCGTGAGCGCGCGCATCGTGGAGAGCATGCGGCGCACGTCCGGGTGATGAATGATCGACACCGCCTGTTTCGCCGAGCCATCCACCGGCCGGCTCTGCACGCGGTCCTTCGCATACGCAACCGCCTTCTGATACGCGCGATCCGACACGGCTACGCCCTGCATCCCCACTGCGAAGCGAGCCGCGTTCATCATGATGAACATGTATTCGAGGCCACGATTCTCTTCGCCGATCAGGTGACCGATTGCGCCACCGTGATCGCCGAACTGCAGAACCGCCGTCGGGCTCGCCTTGATCCCGAGCTTGTGTTCGATCGACACGCAGTGCACGTCGTTGCGCTCGCCCAGTGAGCCGTCTTCATTGACGAGAAACTTCGGTACGAGGAAGAGCGAAATGCCCTTCACGCCTTCGGGCGCACTCGGCGTACGCGCGAGCACCAGGTGGACGATGTTGTCCGCCATGTCATGCTCGCCCCACGTGATGAAGATTTTGGTGCCGAACACCTTGTACGAGCCATCACCCTGCGGCTCGGCGCGCGTGCGCACCAGCGCGAGATCGGAGCCGGCCTGCGGCTCCGTGAGATTCATCGTGCCTGTCCATTCACCGGAGATCAGCTTCGGCACATAGGTCTGCTTCTGTGCTTCGCTGCCCGCCGTGAGCAACGCTTCGATCGCACCGTCGGTCAGCAGCGGACACAGCGCAAACGACAGGTTCGACGCATTCAGCATCTCGATACAGGCCGTCGCGATCAGCTTCGGCAGCCCCTGGCCTTCGTATTCGACAGGATGCTGCACGCCCTGCCAGCCGCCTGCAGCGAACTGGCGAAAGGCATCGGCGAAACCGGGCGTCGCCGTGACATGACCGTCTTTCCAGCTGCTTGGATTCCTGTCGCCTTCGACGTTCAGCGGCGCCAGCACCTCGCCGCACAGCTTCGCGGATTCTTCGAGCACGGCCTG
>NZ_JAAGPI010000093.1 GCF_017104715.1 Burkholderia sp. Ac-20365 | reverse complement strand
ACGACATCAGATAACCAGGAGGAAGGAAGCACGACCGATCAAGGAATCAGGCGACCAGCTGGAGCAGGGTGAGCGTGGGACACACACAATGGATGAGACGTGGCAGTGGATAGGCGCGAAGCCCACGAATCCAACACAGTAGTGAGCAGCCAAAGGAATCTGATAATGACCAGCAGCATCAGGAGTACTACCAAGGTCAGCGAGGTAGTTTACAATGTCATCATTTTTTTTTACT
>NZ_JAAGPI010000092.1 GCF_017104715.1 Burkholderia sp. Ac-20365 | reverse complement strand
CGCAGGTGACGCCGGGCGCGCCCGCGCCGGGCAACGCGACAGGCACCGCGACAGGCGTGCCCGTCAATCCGCCCGCGCCCGAAGGCTCGACGGGTGCCGGTTCGGCGGGCACCAGCAACCCGAACGCCCAGGCGAGCGGCCCGGGCATGCCGGAAGGCGCCATCGGGCAGACGCAGAAGGCGGCGGAACCCGTGCGAACGCAGGCCGAAGAAGCCGTCGTGCAGCGCGAGCACGCGCCTCTCTTCGATCACAAGCTGACGCTGGACTGGGGTATCAGCGATACCTACTACGACCGCCGGCAACTGCAGCTTTCGGGCTTCCTCGCGCTCGACGCGATCTTCCTCGGCAACATCAACCTCGGGCAGACCAAGTCGCACCAGGTGATGGCCGATCTGGACGTGCGCTACGGCCTCACCGACCGCATCAGCGTCGACGTCGATGTGCCGTACGTGTACCGGCATAGCCAGTTCATCGTCGGCGGTGCGGGCGGTGCGGCGAACACGTTGTCCGACGCGTCCGTCAATTCGAGCTCCGTCGGCGACATGAACTTCGGGTTCTACTACCAGATCCTGAAGGAAACCAACAACATCCCTGATCTGGTCGGCAGCCTGCGCGTGAAAGCGCCAACGGGCACGTCGCCGTTCGGCCTGAAGGTCGTGCAGCTCGAACCCGACAACACGAACCTCGTCGCGCCGTCGAAGCTGCCCACGGGTACCGGCTTCTGGAACGTCACGGCAGGCCTGTCCGTGCTGAAGACCTACGACCCCGTCGTGCTGTTCGGCAGCCTGTCCTACACGTACAACATCGCGCGCTCGTTCTCGGACATCTCGTCGATCCAGGGGCAGACGCAACCGGCGACCGTCAAGCTCGGCGACATCTTCCAGCTTGGCGCGGGCGTCGCGCTCGCGTTCTCCGACAAGGACTCGGCAAGCATCTCCTACACGCTCGCGCTGCAGCCTGCATCGAAAACCAAGGCGCCGGGCGGCGATTACGTAAAAGTGCCGGGCAGCGAGACCACGGCCGCCGTGATGAATTTTGGCCTGAACCATGTAGTGAACAAGCATCTGACGATCAACGGCTCGGTGTCGTTCGGCATGACGCCGGACGCGCCGAACTATGTGATCGGCGTGCGCTTTCCCTACACCTTTTGACGTGACACTGATACGAGGCAGATCGTGCGCGAATCTTCTCATCTGAGTTCCGTGCCCCCACTTGGCGGGTCCGGGTTGCGTCTTGCCGTTTCACGCGGGAACGAGACGCCGTCCGCGCGTCCCGTGGCCGTCGACACGCCGCGCGGCGCCGCGCCCGACGCGGAGAGC
>NZ_JAAGPI010000091.1 GCF_017104715.1 Burkholderia sp. Ac-20365 | reverse complement strand
ACACACCTGTTATAGGATCAAGCCTTACGGGCAATTAGTATCAGTTAGCTTAACGCATTACTGCGCTTCCACACCTGACCTATCAACGTCCTGGTCTTGAACGACCCTTCAAGGGGCTCGAAGCCCCGGGGATATCTCATCTTAAGGCGAGTTTCCCGCTTAGATGCTTTCAGCGGTTATCTCTTCCGAACATAGCTACCCGGCGATGCCACTGGCGTGACAACCGGTACACCAGAGGTTCGTCCACTCCGGTCCTCTCGTACTAGGAGCAGCCCCCTTCAAATATCCAGCGCCCACGGCAGATAGGGACCAAACTGTCTCACGACGTTTTAAACCCAGCTCACGTACCTCTTTAAATGGCGAACAGCCATACCCTTGGGACCGGCTACAGCCCCAGGATGAGATGAGCCGACATCGAGGTGCCAAACACCGCCGTCGATATGAACTCTTGGGCGGTATCAGCCTGTTATCCCCAGAGTACCTTTTATCCGTTGAGCGATGGCCCTTCCATACAGAACCACCGGATCACTATGACCTGCTTTCGCACCTGCTCGACTTGTCGGTCTCGCAGTTAAGCACGCTTATGCCATTGCACTATCAGCACGATTTCCGACCGTACCTAGCGTACCTTCGTACTCCTCCGTTACACTTTGGGAGGAGACCGCCCCAGTCAAACTGCCCACCATGCACTGTCCCCGACCCGGATAACGGGCCAAGGTTAGAACCTCAAACAAACCAGGGTGGTATTTCAAGGACGGCTCCACGCAGACTGGCGTCCACGCTTCATAGCCTCCCACCTATCCTACACAGATCGGTTCAAAGTCCAATGCAAAGCTACAGTAAAGGTTCATGGGGTCTTTCCGTCTAGCCGCGGGGAGATTGCATCATCACAAACACTTCAACTTCGCTGAGTCTCGGGAGGAGACAGTGTGGCCATCGTTACGCCATTCGTGCAGGTCGGAACTTACCCGACAAGGAATTTCGCTACCTTAGGACCGTTATAGTTACGGCCGCCGTTTACCGGGACTTCAATCAAGAGCTTGCACCCCATCATTTAATCTTCCGGCACCGGGCAGGCGTCACACCCTATACGTCCACTTTCGTGTTTGCAGAGTGCTGTGTTTTTATTAAACAGTCGCAGCCACCAGTTTATTGCAACCCTTTCACCCTCCTGGCGCAGGCCAGTCAAGCTACAAGGGCGTACCTTATCCCGAAGTTACGGTACCAATTTGCCGAGTTCCTTCTCCCGAGTTCTCTCAAGCGCCTTAGAATACTCATCTCGCCCACCTGTGTCGGTTTGCGGTACGGTCAATGTGAAACTGAAGCTTAGAGGCTTTTCCTGGAACCCCTTCCAGTTGCTTCGCTCCCTAGAGAGCTCGCGCCACGCCCTTGAATTACGTGCCCGGATTTGCCAGAGCACCTTCTCCAACGCAGCGACCGGGACTTCCAACACCCGGACAACCTTCCGCGATCCGTCCCCCCATCGCATTTCACACTGGTACAGGAATATTGACCTGTTTCCCATCAGCTACGCATTTCTGCCTCGCCTTAGGGGCCGACTCACCCTACGCCGATGAACGTTGCGTAGGAAACCTTGGGCTTACGGCGAGGGGGCCTTTCACCCCCTTTATCGCTACTCATGTCAGCATTCGCACTTCCGATACCTCCAGCACGCTTTTCAACGCACCTTCGCAGGCTTACGGAACGCTCTCCTACCATGCGTGCAAAGCACGCATCCGCAGCTTCGGTATATGACTTAGCCCCGTTACATCTTCCGCGCAGGACGACTCGATCAGTGAGCTATTACGCTTTCTTTAAAGGGTGGCTGCTTCTAAGCCAACCTCCTGACTGTTTTAGCCTTCCCACTTCGTTTCCCACTTAGTCATATTTGGGGACCTTAGCTGGCGGTCTGGGTTGTTTCCCTCTTGACACCGGACGTTAGCACCCGATGTCTGTCTCCCGTGATTGCACTCTTCGGTATTCGGAGTTTGCTATGGCGAAGTAATCCGCAATGGACCCTTCAACCATGACAGTGCTCTACCCCCGAAGGTGATACACGAGGCACTACCTAAATAGTTTTCGGAGAGAACCAGCTATTTCCAGGTTTGTTTAGCCTTTCACCCCTATCCACAGCTCATCCCCTAACTTTTCAACGTTAGTGGGTTCGGACCTCCAGTACGTGTTACCGCACCTTCATCCTGGCCATGGATAGATCACCTGGTTTCGGGTCTACACCCAGCGACTGAATCGCCCTGTTCGGACTCGCTTTCGCTACGCCTGCCCTAATCGGTTAAGCTCGCCACTGAATGTAAGTCGCTGACCCATTATACAAAAGGTACGCCGTCACCCCTTGCGAGGCTCCGACTGTTTGTATGCATGCGGTTTCAGGATCTATTTCACTCCCCTCCCGGGGTTCTTTTCGCCTTTCCCTCACGGTACTGGTTCACTATCGGTCGATCACGAGTATTTAGCCTTGGAGGATGGTCCCCCCATCTTCAGACAGGATTTCACGTGTCCCGCCCTACTTGTCGTACACCTAGTTCTTCCACATCGCCTTCGCCTACGGGGCTATCACCCACTATGGCCGCACTTTCCAGAGCGTTTGGCTGACGACATAGATAAAGAGTACAGGCTGGTCCCATTTCGCTCGCCACTACTTTGGGAATCTCGGTTGATTTCTTTTCCTGCGGTTACTTAGATGTTTCAGTTCACCGCGTTCGCTTCACATGACCTATGTATTCAGTCATGGATACTCCATTCGGAGTGGGTTTCCCCATTCGGATATCGATGGATCAAAGCTCGTTTGCCAGCTCCCCATCGCTTTTCGCAGGCTACCGCGTCCTTCATCGCCTGTGATCGCCAAGGCATCCACCACATGCACTTGTTCGCTTGACCCTATAACGGGTGTGTCTCTTTCAAGACGCATCCGCTACAGGCTGAGTATTCGCGTTGTGCCGTATTCCAAGGCTGTCTTTCGACAACCCTTAAATACTTTCGATACAATCACAACCCTGATTCGCCTACTTACGTACCCATCTCTAAGTACGCTTTCGCGAATCTCTTTACTACTTCTTCCTGATTGTTAAAGAAC
>NZ_JAAGPI010000090.1 GCF_017104715.1 Burkholderia sp. Ac-20365 | reverse complement strand
AAAAAACCGAGGCCGGAATACCGGAACATCGGTATCGGGCAGATATTGACGGCATACCGTCTTCCTCTCGCGGGACGCGTGTCGATTCTTCACCGTGTGAGCGGTGGTCTGCTGTTCATTTTCCTTCCGTTCCTGCTTTACCTCTTCGACCAGAGCCTGACTTCCGAGCTGAGCTTCGAGGTGTTCAAGGGCTTCCTGTCCAACATCATCGTCAAGCTGATCGTGCTGGTGCTGGCGTGGGCGTTCCTGTTTCACTTCTGCGCGGGCGTGCGCCATCTGACGATGGACCTGAACCATGACGCGGTGTCGAAGGAACGCGGCAAGAGCACGTCGGTCGTCGTGCTGGTGGTGTCGTCCATTCTGACGATCGCCTTCGCGCTCAAACTGTTCGGAGCATTCTAAAAACATGTCAGCGAATAACCGTGTTGGTTCGAAGCGCCTCGTGGTCGGCGCGCACTACGGTCTGCGCGACTGGCTCGCGCAGCGCATCACGGCCGTCATCATGGCCGTGTACACCGTCATCCTGCTTGCGCTGTTCTTCGGCGCGCACGCATTCTCTTACGACGGCTGGGCCGGCATCTTCGCGATGCAGTGGATGAAGCTCGCCACGTTCGTGACGCTGCTCGCGCTGTTCTATCACGCGTGGGTCGGCATCCGCGATATCTGGATGGACTACATCAAACCGGTTGGCACGCGGCTTCTGCTGCAGGCGTTGACGATCGTCTGGCTGCTCGCGTGTGCGGGCTACGCTGCGCAGATTCTCTGGAGAGTGTAAAGAATGGCTGCAATCAAGAATTCTCTGCCGCGTCGCAAGTTCGATGTGGTGATCGTCGGCGCGGGCGGCTCGGGCATGCGCGCGTCGCTGCAACTCGCGCGCGCGGGCCTCTCCGTCTGTGTGCTGTCGAAGGTGTTCCCGACGCGCTCGCACACCGTTGCTGCACAGGGTGGCATCGGCGCCTCGCTCGGCAACATGAGCGAAGACAACTGGCACTACCACTTCTACGACACGATCAAGGGCTCCGACTGGCTCGGCGACCAGGACGCGATCGAGTTCATGTGCCGCGAAGCGCCGAACGCCGTCTACGAACTCGAACACTTCGGCATGCCGTTCGACCGTAACGCGGATGGCACGATCTACCAGCGTCCGTTCGGCGGCCACACGGCGAACTATGGCGAAAAGCCCGTGCAGCGGGCGTGCGCGGCGGCCGACCGTACCGGCCACGCGCTGCTGCACACGCTGTACCAGCAGAACGTTGCGGCCAAGACCACGTTCTTCGTCGAATGGATGGCGCTGGACCTGATCCGCGACGCCGAAGGCGACGTGCTCGGCGTGACCGCGCTGGAAATGGAAACGGGCGACGTCTACATCCTCGAAGGCAAGACCACGCTGTTCGCCACGGGCGGCGCGGGCCGGATCTTCGCGGCCTCGACCAACGCGTTCATCAACACGGGTGACGGCCTCGGTATGGCCGCACGCGCAGGCATCCCGCTCGAGGACATGGAATTCTGGCAATTCCACCCGACGGGCGTCGCAGGCGCAGGCGTGCTGATCACGGAAGGCGTGCGCGGCGAAGGCGGCATTCTGCGTAACTCGAACGGCGAGCGCTTCATGGAGCGCTACGCGCCGACGCTGAAGGATCTGGCGCCGCGCGATTTCGTCTCGCGTTCGATGGACCAGGAAATCAAGGAAGGCCGCGGCGTGGGTCCGAACAAGGACCACGTGCTGCTGGACCTGTCGCACATCGGCGCCGAGACGATCATGAAGCGTCTGCCGTCGATCCGCGAAATCGCGCTGAAGTTCGCGAACGTGGACTGCATCAAGGAACCGATTCCCGTCGTGCCGACCATCCACTACCAGATGGGCGGCATTCCGACGAACATCCACGGTCAGGTTGTCGGTACGGCCAAGGGCCACGAAGACCCGATCAACGGTTTCTACGCCGTGGGCGAATGCTCGTGCGTATCGGTGCACGGCGCGAACCGTCTGGGCACGAACTCGCTGCTGGACCTGGTGGTGTTCGGCCGCGCGGCCGGCAACCACATCGTCAAGCACGTGAAGGAGATCAAGGAGCACAAGCCGCTGCCGGCCGATGCTGCCGATTTCGCGCTGTCGCGTCTGGCGAAGCTGGACAAGTCGACCTCGGGCGAATACGCGCAGAACGTCGCGAACGACATCCGCTCGACGATGCAGAAGCACGCAGGCGTGTTCCGTACGTCGGCACTGCTGGCCGAAGGCGTCGAGCGCATCCGCGAAGTGGCGGCGCGCGTTGGCGACATCCACCTGAAGGACAAGTCGAAGGTGTTCAACACGGCGCGCGTGGAAGCGCTCGAAGTGGAGAACCTGATCGAAGTGGCGCGCGCGACGATGGTGTCGGCCGAGGCGCGTAAGGAAAGCCGTGGCGCGCACGCGCAGAACGACTTCGAACATCGCGACGACGAGAACTGGCTGCGCCATACGCTGTGGTACAGCGAAGGCGACCGCCTCGACTACAAGCCGGTGCACATGAACCCGCTGACGGTCGAATCGGTGCCGCCCAAAGCGCGTACCTTCTAAGGCACAAGTCAAAGGACCCCACAAATGGCCAAGCGTACATTCGAAATCTACCGCTACGACCCGGACAAGGACGCCGCGCCGCGCATGCAGACGTACGAGATCGAGATCGACTCGCACGAGCGCATGCTGCTCGACGCGCTGGTGAAACTGAAGGCACTGGACGAGACGCTGTCGTTCCGTCGCTCGTGCCGTGAAGGCGTGTGCGGCTCGGACGCGATGAACATCAACGGCAAGAACGGTCTGGCGTGTCTGACGAACCTGAACGACCTGCCGCAGAAGATCGTGCTGCGTCCGCTGCCGGGGCTGCCCGTGATCCGCGACATGATCGTGGACATGACGCAGTTCTTTAACCAGTATCACTCGATCAAGCCGTATCTGATCAACGACACGCCGCCGCCGGAGAAAGAGCGTCTGCAGACTCCCGAAGAGCGTGATGAGCTCGACGGGCTGTATGAGTGCATTCTGTGCGCGAGCTGCTCGACGTCGTGCCCGAGCTTCTGGTGGAATCCGGACAAGTTCGTGGGCCCGGCGGGCCTGCTGCAAGCGTATCGCTTCATCGCGGACAGCCGCGACGAGGCGACGGGCGAGCGGCTGGACAACCTGGAAGATCCGTACCGTCTGTTCCGTTGCCATACGATCATGAACTGCGTCGACGTGTGCCCGAAGGGGCTCAACCCGACGAAGGCGATCGGCAAGATCAAGGAATTGATGGTGCGCCGGACGGTCTGA
>NZ_JAAGPI010000089.1 GCF_017104715.1 Burkholderia sp. Ac-20365 | reverse complement strand
GGGGATTGGTCGGGCGGCTTGTGGGGCTGCCGGCCGTCGAGGTGAGCGAGACGCCTGGCGTCGACGAGGTGCCCGACGTGGAGGCCGTCGATGCCGTCGATGTCGTTGGTGTCGTTGGTGTCGCGACTGCGCCAGTAACCGTTGAGACGATGCCCGTCACGGCGTTCGTGAGGCCACCCAGCGGGTTCGCGCTGCTGGTATTGCCGCCGCCCGCGCCGCCCGCGCTGCCCGTGACGCCGACTGCGACGTTGCCGGTGACGCTGGCCGTGATGCCGCCGAGCGCACCCGTCACCGCGCTCAGCGGATTGCCGCCGCCTGCGCCGCTCGTGCCGCCCGTAAGACCGCCGAGTGCCGTCGTCAGCGGCGCCAGCGGGTTGCCGCCCGAGCCGCCCGTTAGCAGTCCGCCTGCCGCGATGGTGGTCTTGCCGGCATCGGCGACCACGTTGCCCAGACCCGCCGACACGGGATTGCTGCCGCCCGTCGTCGCGACGATGCCGCCAGCCTTCGCGAGCTGGCTGCCGAGTGTCGTCAGCAATCCATTGACGGGCGCACCGATGCCCGTCGTGTTGCCGACCGTCTGCGTGGTCGCCGCGACCATCGACGTGATCGGCGTGATGGCCGTGCTGAGCTGTTGCGTCACCTGCTGCACGGGGCCTGTCGACAAGGCCGTGGTCAGCGCGTTGCCGCCGTTGGTCACGGCGCCGCCAACCGTTTCGACGACACCGCCAAGCGGCGTTGTCACTGCCGCGAGCGGCGCCAGCGGTCCGCTGCCGACGCTCTGCACCAGCGCGCCCGCGCTCGTCACTGCATTGCCGACGTTGCTCACGACGCCGCCCGTGCTCGACACGGTGGTGCCGACGGGGTTGTCGGTCGCGCCCAGTTGTCCGAGTCCTTGCGATACACCGTTGCCGAGCGTCGACA
This sequence comes from Burkholderia sp. Ac-20365, assembly GCF_017104715.1. GTDB lineage: Bacteria > Pseudomonadota > Gammaproteobacteria > Burkholderiales > Burkholderiaceae > Paraburkholderia. Next base: position 3,275 of record NZ_JAAGPI010000089.1, on the reverse strand, counting down.
CGGCTGCTCCGAGATTGGACACGACGCCGCCCGCTGCCTGCGTCGTAGCGCTGCTGACGCCGGGCAGCGTCTGCGAGCCGATCGCACTGCCTACGCCCGATACCGTCGACCCAAGGTCGGACACGACGCCGCCCGTGTTATCGGCGACCGTGCCGACCGGGTTCGCCGTCTTCGTGACGGGTGTCGTGCCGTTGCCATTGCCGCCGTCGCCGGTACCCGTGCCCGAGCCGTTGCCGGCGCTGCTGCTGCCGGAGCCCGAGCCGGAACCCGATCCGCTGCCTTCCGAGCCGCTTGCGCCGCCCGTCGACAGCGTGCCGTTGCTGCCGCCCCCCGTGCCCTGGCTGAGCGACCCCGATCCGCCGCATGCTCCCAGCGACAGCAAGGCCGTCACTGCAACCGCGATGATCGACGCCCGAACCACGGCATGTGTCGTTTGAATTTTCATTGCTTCCTCGGATCTCTCATGTTGTGTGGTGGTGCTGCCTGCCGATATCTGCAACAGGTGTGCCATTGCGCATACGGATCCGTCGGCCGGCGATGCGCGCAGCGTGCTTTGCCAATGCCGGCGCGGTTGTGCGGGCGATCGCACCACGTGCGTAGAAATTGCTGAGGAACGCTAAACGGAGGGGAACGTGACTTGGCCGGTGGCGGCGTAACGTAACGGGACATCGATTCCGTTACGCGAGGATGGGTAACGCGGGGTAACGCGATGCTTGAAACAAACGGCTCAAACGCGGGCTTAGTGCAGTGAATCTAACCTATGGAAAGCCCTATGTGCTGCGACGCACAGACTGCCGTTACTCTAGAAGAAAGTTAAATGGTTCAAACGCTACGGCACGATTTTTTTGTTGCGTAACGTGATTGCTTCCAGAAGATTGTTAAGTTATAAATCTCATGCACATTGGCAGTTGGGAGGTGCGCTATAGAACAGACAATCACTTGCAGATTGCTTAATCGCGCATAACGCCGCGATGTACACGCGCAATACTTAAAGGCCTTAAGGCCTGGGCATAAAAAAACCTACGGGGCATTGGAGAGAATGTTCATGATGGGCCCGTTGTGCGTGCGTTGCCGGCGTCAATCAAATCAACGAATAGAAAGTCCGAGGGTAATAACATGAAGAACTTCGTCAGCCGGTTCCTGAGAGACGACAAGGGCGTCACGGCAATCGAATATGGCCTGATTGCAGGGGTTGTCGCCATTGCAGTCGCCACTTCCGCGGGTACAGTGGGGACCAATCTGTCCACGCTATTCAGCAATATCGCCGACAAGGTCCAGACGGCCGCAACTAATGCTGCTAAACCGTAATAGCAGTCCAATCTGATTCATTTAAAAGCATCGAATAACGGGCGTCATAAGCGACGCTCGTCGACGGTTTGCGCTTTTTAAAAACGATTGACGGCTTAATGCAAATTGCATGAGTAGATGCATGCGAATTGCATTGACTGATTTTGTCCGGTTAGGCCCGCTGGATTCCTATGACTGCCTGGATTGGAAGTCTTTTGTTCGTTGCATGGACAACGACGGTGGCCGCAAGCGACCTTCGCTATCGACGCGTCGCCAACGCATCGATCGTGGCCGGGCTGACGGCGGCGTTCGCGTGCGCGTTCACGATGCGCACGCCGTTCGGCGTTGCGCCGGCACAGGCAGCGCTAGGCGCGTTGCTCGGTCTGGCGGCGCTGCTGCCGTTCTTCGCATTGCGCATGATGGGTGCCGCCGACGTCAAGGTCTTTGCCGTGCTCGGCGCCTGGTGCGGCCCGCACGCGCTGCTCGATCTGTGGGTTGTGGCGAGCATCCTCGCCGGACTGCACGCGCTCGCGCTGCTGCTTGCCGCGCGCACGCGCCTCGCCGCGCCCGGCCGCAGCGGCGGGGCGACTTTCGGATCGCGCGGACGTCGCGCGACACCCTATGTGACGTGCCTCGCCGTTCCGGCGCTCGGCATGCTCGCGTTGCGCCAGCTTGGAGGCGCGTGATGATCAGCATACCTATGGGAACTGCGTATGCCGGATGCAGGCGCAAGCATCAGCGTCAGCGTGGCGCGAGTGCCGTCGAATTCGCGCTCGTGTTTCCACTCTTCTTCATGATCTTCTATGCGATCGTGACGTTCAGCCTGCTGTTCGTCGCGCAACAAAGCCTGACGCTAGCGGCCGAAGAGGGCGCGCGCGCCGCGCTCAATTACCAGCAGGCGCAAACCGTGAACGCCGCGCTCGACAGCCGCACGGCGGCTGCATGCCAGGCGGCGACCAGCCTGACCAACTGGCTTGCGGCGCAGGCCAGTTGCAATGCGAGCTGGGCGCCGTGCACGTTCGACGCCGCGATGCGCTGCGTGACCGTCACGCTCACCTACAACTACCAGAGCAATCCGCTCGTGCCTCCCGTGCCGCTGCTCAATGCCGCGTTGCCCGCGACGCTGTCGAGCACATCGATGGTTCAACTCAATCCGGGGTACGTGCTGTGAACGCGACGCCGCGCCTGTCTCTCCCAATCGCATATGACGCGGCCCAACACGCGCGGGCTCGCGCAGGAGTCGAACCATGCCGAACCTGAGTCCCAATGTGACGCGAATCCTCGCGGGCGTGCTGATCGCGCTCGCGGTCGTGCTGGGTGCGCTCGCGCTGACGCTCGCGCGGCGTCCCGCGCCGGTGGCGGCGCCCGCCGTGCAGGCGAGCGCCTCGTACCCCGTGGTCGTCGCATTGCGCGCGTTGCCCGCCGGACTGCCCATTCCCGCCGATGCGCTGCGCATCCAGAGCCTGCCCATCAATCCGACGGGCGCCTTCACCGATGTGTCGCTGGTCGCGGGCCGCGTGCCTGTGGGTGACATTGGCGCGCAGGCGCCTGTGCTCGATGCGCAACTATCGTCGGGTATTGCCGAGCGCATCCAGCCGGGCGAGCGCGCGGTGGCCGTGCGCGTCGATGAAACGAATGCCGTCGGCAATCGCCTGATGCCAGGCAATCTCGTCGATGTGTTTTTCACGTTGAAGCGCGATGGGATCAGCGCCGGGCCGGGCAGCCAGTCGGAAGTCGAACGCACCCAGGCGCGGCTGCTGCTATCGCGTGTGCGCGTGCTCGCGTGGGGCAATGTCGCAGCCAATGGCGTCCCCGACGCCAACACGCCCGCGCGCACGGCCGTGCTCGCTGTGCCGCTCGCCGAAGTCGACCGGCTCGCGCTCGCAGAAGGCGCGGGGCGCCTGGTGCTCGCGCTGCGTAATCCGCGCGATGCCGACGTGCTCGACACCGCGGCCTTGCCGTCGTATCCCGGCGTGCTGAAGACGGCG
>NZ_JAAGPI010000007.1 GCF_017104715.1 Burkholderia sp. Ac-20365 | reverse complement strand
GGCGGTTACCTTGCGCGCGCCAGCGACCCTCCGCCTGGCAATACAGTGATGTGGCGCGGGATGCGACGTCTGACTGACATTCAGTTCGGCTATGAGCTCGCGCTAAAAAGAAGTGGGTAATTGCAAGCACTGAAACCGGAGTGATAATCTCAAGGCACATCGCTTGCACGGGCAAACGAGTACGCCAGTGGGTGCAATTCGTAAAACGGGGAAATGTCATGGATGAGCGAAAACGCGACAGTATGGTCGCTTACCTGCGCCGCCGAATGGCTGAAGTCGGCATCGAACTGGATGATCTCGCGACGGCGATCGGCGAAGACAAGATCCGGCAGAAGACGGCTCGATATAGGAGTGCCACAGGAGAAACCTGGTCAGGCGACGGTGAGATGCCGCAATGGCTGAAGCAGGCCATTAGCGCGGGCCAGTCCCTCGAGCACTTTGCCGTAGCGCGCGCGGTACAGCCTGAGCCCGAGACGGGTTCGAAGGTGGATTGGCGTCAGGATCCGTTCGCCGGCAGCCGGCTGGCGGCTGTACAGCCGTCGCATCGGGACCTGTGAGCGGGCGAACCGCTCGCACCCTGGCTCGCCCGACTGACGTCAGGAAAGCCCAATGAGCCCGATATGCCAAAACGGCACGCAATCGATGCCGCCGTCGATGCCAATGCTGGACTGAGTTGAACGTCATTGGTAATCTGCGTGCACAGAACAATGTCTCGACCGCACTGATCTTGACCTTCATTCCGGGAGGATTCATGCAAGTGAGCACGGAAATGCTTGTCGACATGCTTCGCGAAGTGGAAGCAGAAGATCCCATCGACTATGCAGACCTGCCGTTCGGTGAACAGGAACTCAGACGGCTCATTGTCAGCTCGCTCGTTGAGCGTCACCACAACGTAGAGACAGGCATGTCCGTCTCCGACATCCATGCGCTGTACCTCCTGAGCACCGCCAAGCTTGTTCTCGAAAACACGGTCCTCCACGCGCGACTGCTTCTCCTTCAGGGGCATCAGTTCGACATGGAGGCGTTGCTCGCGCCTTTCACCCTCAAAGGGAAGCGAAACTGACTGCCTGGCGGTTCGGACGAACGGTAATAGCCAGCCAGTCAGGCGGCCATCCGGTGCTCGTAATACGGCCGCTCCCTGTCGTCGAGTATCGCGTATAACGCGTCCAGATGCTTCGGATCAGGATCCAGCCATGCGTCGAGATGCGCCTCCCTGATCGGCACGATACATCGGTCGTGGCCCGCAGCCGCCACCTCTTCTGGCGGCTCGTCCGTTATGGCAGCAAACGAGAGCAGGTCAGGCTCACCTGGTGCTGACCACGCCGACCACAGGCAGGCGACCAGCATCGTGCGTTGAATTCGAGTACCAGATTCTCGTCCTTTTCACCCTCCGCCAGTTCCCGCCCTTCCTTCTTTGCCCGACTGACGTTCTCATAAAAAACGTCGACCATCACCACGCCGTGTTGATATCCGAACAAGGGCTTCCAGAAACCTTCGAGGTTGTCCCGTCTGGCGTTGTAGGTGCCCGGATACTTGAAATCGTAATTTGCCGGCTTACCTGCAATGCGGCACTGGTACCTCATGGGCTTCACGACCCGCTGCCCATCTTCGACGACCAATACGGGCGCATAATAGCCCGGGAAGATTCTCGAGTCTCGCGGCTCACTCTCACCGCGCCTGATGTCATCAAGCCGGCGAAGCGCCGCTTCGATCTTGTCGCCCGCAATGCGCCTGCTTTCGGTCGCCGCTTTCGTCTGTTTTGCTTGCAGCGTTCGTTCTGCAGCGACTAGCCTCGCGCGCTGCCTGAACAGTTCTTCCTCAAGCGTCTTTGCCTGACCCGCGTTGTACTGATCGATCAGCCGCCGGATTTCGAGCTCACTTTCAGACTGTGGCGCGCGAAACGTGTCATCCATCGCCTTAGGAATCTTCGCTTTCACCCGTCCCTCGGCGCGCTCCCAGTAGAGCCGCGCAAATTCCCTGATATCCATGTGTGCGCCGAACGTCCGCACGTACCGTTTGTAATCAGCTTCAATCTGCGCCGAGTAGCACCTAGTCGCTCCAGTCAGCGCGGCAAACTTCGCCAGCCAGTCTACGCGCTAGACGTGCGCTCGCTCAAGCGCACCAACAATGTAGTCTGCGCCTTCGCGCACCGGCTTCGCCGCCCGACCCCGATTCGAAAACAGGACGGGCGTTGGTTGCAGTGTCACGGAGATTGGCCCGGCCGGCACGGGACCTCGACGCTTAACGATGTCAATCACCAGTCCGTCGTGCGTCGGTCGCAATGCGAGCCGTAACGTCGCAGGCGATGAGTCCTGCGATGACGCGAGCGGCCTCACCATGACGAAAATGCTTTCCGTCGACTGCGCCGCCAGATGCAGCCGCCTGAGCGACGAGTCCTTCACGTGCTGCGCCCAGAAAATGACGGCGCTGCACGTGCCCGCCCGAAGTATCTGTTCAACGGACCAGAGGGCATCCCCGCTATTCGCCGCCTTGACAAGCATCACCCGCTCAACCGGAACGCCGATGTAGTGCAGTCCGAGTCCATCCGGCAGATGCGGCGCATTGACGAGCGCGACCGACCCGCCTGGTATCGCAGTGAGCGCCGGGCGCAACAGCCTGAACTCTCCGATCCCCGCCTGCTGCACCAGAAGGTCGACCAGCGCCGCGACTGGCCATCCGCCCCCGGGAAATTCGCGCGACAACACGGGGTACCCCGTCTCGACCACCCGTCCGCGCCCGTGCGCAAGCTGCGACGCGCGCCAGATCGACGGGTGGATATCTTCCGGGCAGACAGATGATGCGTTCATGGGCGTCACAACAATACTGTATAAATATACAGTATCATAGACCTTTCCTACCTGCCAGAGATCCATATGGACGCCCGGGTTCGCAAGCCGCAATCTCACCCGATGCCGGAAGTTGCAGAATTCGTGCGGTCGCTTCGCGACGCCTTTGGCGACGATGTGATCGACCTCGCCATTCGCCAGGGGAAAGCCGGTGAGCCGAGTTTCTACGCGTGCGAAAATGGCCGCTCGGTCGGCACGGGCTCGCCGTCGGGTCTCGCGTGGCGGGTCAATGAGTCCGTGCGCGGCCGGCATTTTTGTTCAGGCTGCGACGGAAGTTGTGTCGCGCAGCAGATGAGCTGTTCAACACACCTTGCTATGCAAGCTCGGAGAAACAACCTGTGAAAGCAGTGATCTGCGGACTGGCGGCATTGATAACGGTCTCGGCCGCATGTGCCGGCGAACGATACGTTGAAATCTGGAATCCGCCAGAGGCGCGCGGCGCGGCTGGCGGGCATCACGATCAGCCGTCCCGCAAGGGGTCTAACCATGAGAAAGCGGACGGCCGCATGGCTCATCGCCATTCGCCCCGACGTGTGGTTGTGCACGCCCCTTTTTCTGCCGCTCCCGTGCGGGCAGCAAGTCAGGCGAGCCGGCCAACGTTCGACGACATCCCGCGTCAGTTGACGCCCGAGGGGAACGTGCTTCGCGTGGACGGCAGGACCATGCGTGCCAAGGTGGAACGCTGATGCAAAGCGAGACCTATCGGGGCTATGTGCTGTGGGGCCACGCGATCCTCGAGCAGCCGGCGCCCGAGCGCGAACGCTATGCCGCCAGCGGAACCGTTACGAAGGCTGGCAAGTTCGCCGAGGCGTCAGGCATTCTGGGCGTTGCCGATTCGGAGATGGATGCGGAACACATCGGCCTCGAATGGGCACGCGCGTGGGTCGACAATCATTTGTGAATTATGCGTGCAGCTAATGTGAAAGTGCCGAATGCTTCATCCGCTCCCCGGATGCCATTCGTCCACTCACTTTCTTCGCAACTGTATTCGCTGCGGAAAGTCATGCCGACTTTCCCTGTCTTCGTCCTGGAGCTCAAACCATCAAATCCCGTCATGAAAGGATCTGTCCGATCGCGACCAGGCCTGTGTATCGTTCAAACTGTCCTTTCCACAGCGCTTGATTGATTCCAAAAGACTGGGCAACCCTCTATTCATCGTCAGTCGAACTCGCAGATTTTTGCTCGTCCGGGCAGACACCCAATCGTACCCATATTTCTCTTTGCCGCCGGTCGCGCATCACCTCCGGGTCAATGGGCCTAAGCGTAATCCGCGCCCGGTGAAGCGGCCCATCCAGCTTTTTCACTGGCCGTTCCAGATCGCCAGTGACTCCTCCGCCGGATTGCTCCCGTCCTCAAGACATCGCTTCATCACAGACCTCCGCTTCAATCCTGGGTCTACGTCTCGACGGTGGATCCTTTTACGAATCCATGGCCCCCCTGAAAAAAGCTACGATGTCCGCCGCACCGGATCCGCGTTGCTGCATTTGATCGAGCGGCCCTGGGCATCAAGCACTCCCTATGTCCGTAGTCTTTTCGCCGGCTAACCGTTCGGCACCGGCGCTCGCTGCCCGATGCCGAAAGCCGTTTTCATTGACGACTTCCGCGCTTGAAAGCGATGTGTTCGCACAGTGAATCGCGGCCAACGAGATGAACGGCACTAGACCATCTGCTCCTTTTGAAGCGTTTATTGCCCACTCGCGCCTAGCCGGCGAAAACAATTACGAGAGCCTCAATTTACTCGTTGCCTTCGTACGCCTATCGCCGTCTGTTTCATCGGTTTGTTTTGGTCATAAGCGGACGCCCTATCAGATTGCTCCTCGATATCCGTAGTCTGTTTGGATCCGTTAGAACGCTAGTCGGCCGTTTTTCCGCCGCTTTCCCCATAGACGCAGTCTTTTCGCACGGGTTACCATGCAGCCTCCTTCGGTTTTCTGAACTGGGCGATCGCTGCGTCGATCACACGCTTCGGAGCGTCCGCAAAGGCGTCGACCGGTTTCGCACCACCGAGCAGCCGGCACGACGCGTAGAACCACCACGCGCGATCCCATCCATCGCTTTTTGTGCCGCGGTCCGGAAGAATCGCGAGCAGCGTTTGCGATGTCCGGAAGCGCATGACCCTCGTGATCGAACTGGAAATCAGGATAGACATAGCGCCGACGGGGCTCATTCCATACCCCGAAAATGATGCCGTCCGTTTGCAAACGGTGGACGTATTCAGCCACATCCTTCGATGGCATGCCCAGCCGCGCGGCAATCCGCTCGCTGTCCGGCCAGTCCTTTGCGAGCAGTTCGTCACGAAATGCCAGGGCGGACGAGCATCCAGCCTCCTCATAGCCTGGGTCACATATGTTCAGCCATAGCCCCAGTACTCTGCGCACACAGTGCGGGCGCAAGTCGATGCGTACGCTCTCGCTGGCACCGAAGATTGAGTGCGGACCCGTCCGCCAGGCTAGCGATTGCTTCTCCCAATACTCACAATCTGCGGGGTACATGGGTCGACCGCACCGATCGCAAATGCATACGGGGACCAAGTTGCCGTCACGGTGCTGGCAGTCAAACAAAGGAATCTCCGCGCGTCCAACTGACGCTCAGCGATCAATGAAAACGGCATCAGGACTTCCATCTCCCGTGATCGTTGAGCGCGAAAGAATGGCTCTCGCATCGGTGCAAACTTGACGACCGCCAAAACACACAGTAGCGAATGCGGTGTCCCTCATCGACCGAAACACTTAACCCTCACTTCCTTCGCTTACCCTTCCCTCTTGACTCGACTGTCTACCATCTCGAGAGAAAGTTTGTTGCGCAGTTTTGTCAGTGCGACCACGTCACCGATTCCCAAAACTGGATGCGTGTGAATAAGTCGGCTACGGCACCATGCAGGCCACTCCTCATCATCGTCGTCGAGCGCGAGCCAAGCCATCGGCCTTCTGCGATGGACGTCCGTCAATATTTGCAAGCTCCGAGGCAATCGCGCGAAGACTGATCCATCCATTGCACTGTGCCAGGTCGCTCCAATCACCCGCAATCGAAGTTCTTCGGGCAGGTAGCGAGCAGCCTTGACAACTCCTTTAAATACGCTCACCCAACTGGTTGATAGGACGATGCGGATGTCCGGAAATGGTGCCAACACCTCAACCAGCAGATCCGCGTGCTCAAATACCCGATGGCCCGGCGGACTTTTGACGTAAGGTGGCCTACCTGCGCGCCGCCAGACGTCAGACGGATGCAGGACGCCATCAAAATCCAGGTACAGTATGAGCCCGCCTGTTACGGTAGGCGGAGCAATTGCTGTCGCCCTTGATGGCGACATACTCAGCCGCCCCGCTGACAACGACCACGCAGATCGCGCACGACTCACGTGCAAAGGCCATATCGCAAATGATGCAGGACCTGCAAGACCTTCTCCCTCTTGCCTTGCGCTAGCAGGTCAAGCGCACTACGCCCCCCGAACCCTATTGTCCGGCCGACCAGCCAGCCGGCCGCCATTTCCTCCGATTCAAACGTCGCCAGGAGTTCGGAAAGTAAGGACTCGTCGACCAAACGTAGAACCTCCGTCACACGTCGCCCTGTATCTTCAAGAGCCTCGTAAAGTCCTGACGCTTCAGCCGCCAGCGTTTCGATTTGCGTCACCGTCTTCTCCCGATCACGAGAGCGAATAGTTTCGATCGAACTCGTTACATGACCGCACGGACTCTTCGATCGCCACCCTGTTAGCGCATTCGGCGTACGCTCTCTTACCCGCCAAGTGATGGCGCCAGCCCGATCCAGAGACTCATGCCCGCGTGCAACGCGTTCGCATCCGTGACCACCGTCAATCCACAGTCCCCCGACCGACCGACTACCCTCAAATTCAACATTTATGTTGAATTTGAGGGTAGTCTAAAATCAAACACGCTTCAAGTCGAAATCCAGCATCATCACAATATCTATTATCAATCGTCTGTCGAATACGAGGATATTTCGACGCCGTCGCTTAAGATTCCTACGCCCCCCGTCCGCCCCGCCAAGAATGATGAGCGCAAACGTGCCGGAAAGCGGATCCAGCCGCGTCAAAAACAACCGGCCAAGGAAAAGACCGCACGCTCAACCCGGATGCGTCGGGTCAGCCCAGCGATATGCCGGCGCTGGCTGTCACTTCGACCGCTAATCCAAGTAAGAAGTCGTCTTGAACAACCAAATATAAACATATATATTGATAGTGTATCGATACGCGGAATGCGTAGAAGACGGATGCCATCCGCCAGTTCGCTCAGAAGCCAAAACGGTCTCTCGATATAGAGTCACTGCTATCCGACAGGGCATATATCGGACCCTTATTTCTTCGTGAGTGTGATCCAAGTCGTTCAATCGGGGATTGGGACATTGTGAAACATACTGACTTCCGCCTCGGTCAGGAATTTCTTGGGCCTGCCGGCCTTAAGTGGCGGTGTACGGACATCGGATCCAGAACCGTAGCGGCGATCAAGCTTGTTCACGAGGATCCGATCTGGTACCAAGGTCCGCCGTACATCGTTCGCGAAATGGTGCTCGATGAGAAGGACATGGAAGAATGCTACCCCGACATTGTCGCACTCATCGTTGACCGGCTCCGACAGTCTCAGGCGTCGATCTATCCGAAGCAAAACCCAGATGATTTTTTTACCCTGCTCAACGAAGAAAACACGGCGACCCGCGGTAGCTATCCAAATAGACGATTTTTGCGCTTCGATAGAGTGCGATGCGATGGTGAGATCCTCCACCCTTATTCTGCGAAGCGTGCAAACAACGGGGAGTGGGTCCTACAGATCTTTCTGATTTTTCCTTGCACATACATCGAAATGCTCGAGGCAGACTTTGTCCTGCTCCCTATCGTGACAGAGGACGCTCTGAAGGCTCGTGCCGGTCTGAGCCGTCACCCGAGCATCCCGCGGCGGCAATGAACCGACTCATCCGCACCCAGTAACCGCTGGTCGGCAACTAGAGATGTACTTTCCCCGCCCTTATCCGGATGAACCAACGCTGAGTATGCTCATCCGTGCGGCACGGCATTTTGGACTTTCCCTGTCAGAGGTATTTCGGGACATACTGAGTCTTCAAACGTTGTATGCCAGTATCGCACGGCCATTCGCCCTCCCCACTCTATCGGATTTGACAAAGGTCACATGCGCTGATTTGATACAACGTAACACGTTCTTCCCATATGTTGCCGCGTTTCTTACCTCCGCTCAGCATCAAGCGATGTGGGTAGACCTTTTGACGGACCGCCCCGTTACATTCGTCAGATTCAATTTCATTGAGGGGACAACTCGACAGAATCGTTTCTATTTAAAATATTGCCCTACATGTTTGGACGAAGATCTACAAAAATTCGGTGAAACGTACTGGCATCGCGAACATCTCTTGCCCGGTGTGTGCATCTGCACGATCCATCGGCAAACACTGTATACGACTGACGTGCCGATGTGGCAGAGTTACCACAAAAATCTCAATACGTTGCCCTTCGATGCACAAGGGAAGGCAATTGCCTTCCTGACGGAGCGACATCTTCTGGAAAAGATTGCCACGGCGTCACAACTGATGCTCGCAGGACTGACGATACCGGTCCAAGTGCAAATCCAACGATATCAAGTGCTCCTCGATCTACTCGGCGATCGGTCGTGCACACCCGCGACCGTCGATCGTCGCGTGTTCGCCGAACTTGCCTCGTTCTATGGCGCAGATTTTCTGGCTGCAAATAATTTCGAAACGCCGCGCAGCAAGAGCCTCTTCGTGCGACGCAGTTGTAGTTGTGCGCGTCTTAACGCAAGCTTTTCTTTCAACGCTTATAAGCATTTACTGTTGAATATCTATCTCGACCATTTGCTGTCTGCTTGATACGCAGCAATGCGCTATGTTGTAGCGCCAAGCTTTGCCATGAATTTACGGAGTCTCGTTCGCCCGTGTGAATTCCGATCGATTGTCGCCTAGTAACAGCGCGCCGTTATCGCTGTCTCCGCTCGATGACACGTCCTTGATGCGGAATCCGCAGGCAGGCGAGCGATGTACGCGGAAAAAGATTGATTGCTCTGCTATCACCGAGAATACAAGCGATCAATCGCTTCCCACGCTCGAAGTCACTCTATATGTGCACTTATTGATCATCTTGAGATGCCGGCAGTGACGGATACCCCCTTGGCGACGTCGACGTGAGCATGCGAATGACACGTGTTTTTTGAAGGTGGGTCGACAATACCTCTGCAATGAGTAGCGCACACGCGCGAAGCGCCGAATACGCAACCTTCGGCTCGACGCATTCCTTTTATGAACTCTTTTTCTCGAATCCGATCTTGGGCCTCGTCGATGTTGCTCAGCAATCCGACGAACGTTGACCTTGCTAATGCTCTGTTCCTGTCGACGGGGGCTGCGCTGCCGGCGGATGTACCCATCAAATCGGACAGGTTGACTCTTTCCAAATCTCCACGACCTGATTCCTCCATCGAGAGAGGGCCACGAGTCCTTAAGCAACACTGGATTTCGTTTAACATAGCGTGTCGCGTGCAAAATATTCCCAAACTTCGACAGTTTGCACGGTGGCCTTTTGATACTTCGCAACAACTTCTGAGCACGCGTATCGCTTGGCTCTATAAACAGCCCCGTGATCTGTTTCTTGGGCCGATCCGGCTCGATGGTTTGCCATGTAGTACTGACCTGCATCCTATGTAGCAACGTAATTACATCCTGAAGATCCTGATGAGAGTTTCCATAAAGGCGAATTCTCGAATACCAGTCGGCCCAAAACACACCGAACTCACTCCAGAAGTCTCTCCGGATCAAAATCTCGAGCGACGGCTGTCCGATGCATGAATCGATCTCAACCCGTGTGCGGTTCATCTCGATCGCCATCAAAGAATACGCGCAAGAGTAGTCAAGTACGTCTCCTCTGGCCTGTGCGCGGCAGAGGCAAAAGAAAAGCGCGCTCACGAACTTCCAACTCAATTGCGCGCCGCGGGGCACACGACGCACCGCCTCCTCAAACGACACGTATTCCCACATCCCTCCCATAATATCCATCTCGATCACATCCGGAAGGGGCATAAATCCTTGTTCCAACCTCGCGCGCCTTGCCTCCAGTTCCCCAAAACTGTAGTTCCTCTCCGAAGCCAACTGCCAGATGAAGCACGTGTCATCCATCAGAAAATCGACACTAGCGTTTCGTCCGGAAATATCTCGCACGCACGCTTTGTAAATACCATTTTGCCTCCCGCTTAATGAGTGGGATTTTAAGCACTTTATGAATTGCGCCCACCGCCGCCTCGCACTTTCAAATGGAACCCCGGGTCTTTCCGCCATCCGACCCAACGTCGTCGGACTGTCCCCCCCAGCAAGGCTACGAGCAAGCCGCAGGCAAAGTCGAGCTCGCATGTAGAACAAATCGTCCGCGCGCCGAAATGTCGATGGATCCGCCTTGTTACGAAAGAACTGAATGAAGCAGCCTGGCGAAGGATCGAATACATGCACGGGCAGGAACCCATAGAACCTTCTTTTGAGAAGTTCAAGGAAAGGATCTTCCGACATCGTGACCTTCCTATCTTTCGTTGAACACAGTATATGTAAGTCAGCAGTGTCGCGAAACACGTTTCCCGCTCAGAGAAATGGAGCGTCGCACGACGACTCGTCTGAATTTACATCGTGTTGCTTCCGTGATCAGAACCCATTTTTCTGTGCGCATCACGCTTCACTGAGGTTGCTATGGGACGCGGCCCTCGAAGAATGACCGAAGACATCATCGATCGGTGGAAAGCCGAAGGGCGTGGCTCAGGCAACGGCTCTGGCTATAAACCGTGGCTCGAAGTTTTCGACTTTTCCTCAACTGGCAAAGTAAATCGAATATATAGCCCGAAACTGAGGCGCGTCGTTCACGTTATGTCTACAACGGAGGAGAGAACTTTCTACGGACTAGAATGGCTTCGTTCTTCGATAGAAATAAAAGAGCAATGCCCGCTCGATCGAGATCTCACTCTTGAGATTGCGAGCATCTTGGGCATCAAGCATCCATACTATCCAGGTACGAATGTGCCTACGGTCATGACGGTGGATTTCCTCGTAACGAGCAAGTATGACGGATGTCCGCCCTCGATTCAGGCATACGATTGCAAGATAAAAGATGAAGCCGAAGATTCCCGATCGATCGAAAAACTATCAATCACGCAAGCGTACTTCGGCGGTATGGATATACCTCATCGCCTTATTTTTGACTCAGAGCTTCCCACGCAAAAGTTGAAAAATATCGAATGGATTCGCGCAGGCGTGATCAAACCCGGTGAAGAAGAATCATACGCCGGCGCATTACGAGACCGAGCACGTAGCATGACTAGCGAACTCCAGTGTTCCACCCAAAAGCAACCGTTGAATGCCTACTGCGAATCATTCGAGATCCGACACGGCTTGAACGCTGGCGATGGTCTGAGAGTCGCAAAGATCCTCTTGTACGATCGAGTATTGCTTTGCGATCTGAATAATCGCAACCTCGCAACTTGCCCTCTTGCGGCATTTCGAATCGATGCAGCCTCACACGATCAACGCGCTTCCGGTATGTAGTATCACTCGGCTCCATTGCAATAATTCACTTTCGTTCTGGTAATTTGGTTTAGCGTTAGGAAGGAGGAACAGTAAATGGAGCCCGCGAACCAACCTTGTGTTTCACCGACACTACTCGTTCCGAACGACGTCTTCATCGACGACAAGGGTACTCGATTTCGTCTTCTTCGTGTTTGTGGTGATGACGCGTGGATAATCAATCTGACAGACAAAAACGCGTGGCCAAGAATCTGCGCTTATGCTGTTCTTGCCAAATCGATTAACGCAAAAAAGGCAAGAATCGTCAAAACTGGGGTATCACGACAAACTCCATTTTGCTCACGCGCAACAGCTGCTCGTCGCACACTGGCGTATGGCACGATTGCGCCCTTGATTTCCAACCCACTGATACTCGACGCAGTCCATCGGGGCCCTCTTGTGACCGAACGCGCCGAAAAAACAGGTCACTCAAAAACAACCATCAACAAATACCTTCGCTTGTATTGGACGGGCGGCCAGACGCAGGACGCTCTCCTCTTCACCTTCACCAGCATCTGCAATATTCCTCGCGGACTTACCAATGGTCGTGGAAAGCGCAGCGTCAGATACGACACTTATCAACTAGGCGAAGCGGATATTGAGAACATAAGGAATTCCATTGAAAAACACTATTTTACCAATGCAACACACACGCTTGCATCAGCTTACTTAGAGATGTTGAAAGAAAAGTATTCCTTTTTTGATGGAAATGGAGATTCGTTCATCAAGCCCGCCGGAGAGCGACCATCGATGCGCCAGTATTCAAACGTCTTCAAACGTCTATATCCGCTCGAAGAACGATTGCGCCGACGAAAGGGCGAGAAAGACTTCAATCGCGATCACAATCACCATCTTGCGGGAGCACTATGTGATGCGATCGGCGCGGGACATGTGTATGAAATCGACGCAACGATTGACGATGTGTGGCTTGTCGCAAAAGACAACAGAATGCAAATAATCGGAAAACCGACCAAATATCTGATCTATGACAGCTACAGCCGTCTCTGCACTGGTTTCTACGTAGGATTAGAGAGCGCATGTTGGGAATCCGCAATGCAGGCTATCCTTAGCATCGCCGAGAGCAAGTCGGAATTGTGCGCGAAACTGAAGGTTCCGTGCGATCCGTCCGATTGGGTCGCCCAAGGAGTATACCCGTCGAAATGGCTTGGAGATTGCGGTGAAATGATCAGCCATAACAGTAATCGGATATGTGATGGGATGGAAGGAACGCTTAGTAACGCACCGCCACTCAGCCCACAGACGAAGGGCATTGTCGAGTGCGGCTTCAAGTCCATGCACGTCCAGATTGCTTCAATAACGCCAGGGTACGACCCTCCAAGTAATGCCAAACGACGACGGGGTAAACATTATGAAAATGATGCCTCCCTCACAGTGGATGAATATACCGCAGTCATACTACTGGCAATTATCGAGCATAACAGAACGTTGATGAAAAAATACCAAGCCCATCCTAGTGTCGTTATGAGGACCCGCCCAGTTCCCATCGAACTCTGGAACGACAGCATCAGGAACCAAGTCGGCAACCTATGGCGTTACACCGAAGATTATCTGCGTCTAAAGCTTCTTCCTATGTCGACAGGAACAGTACAAAGTGAGGGAATCGCATTCGGAGACTGCTTCTACTCTTGCCCGGAACTCGAAAAGAACGGATGGTTTATCTCGGCGGCAAATAGGGGACGCTCAGACGTCTCAGTCTCCTTCGACCGAAGACTGGTTGATGCAATCATTGTATATGATCCAAACAATCCAAACCTCGCATACAGGTGTGAGCTCACTCCACGCTCGGCACACTTTAAAGGATATTCGTTTTCTGAGGTTAAGTTTATTAAAACCATTACTAAGCAAGTTATTGCGGACAACGAGCAGGATGATCTGCAAAGGCGTTGCAATTTTTCTACCAAGGTCTCTGAAATCACTGATCCAGCGTTTTCTGAGATGAAGGAGGCGACTCAAGGCAAATCCAGAAATGCGCGCAAGACGCACGCTGCTGACGCCAGACTTGCCGAGAAAACGGAACGACGCCAGGCTGAAGCCACGATTCCGTTGAACATTCTTGATTCAACTTCGAGCGAGCCCGGACACGGTTCTGGAATATTACCTGCGAACGTCGTTGCGATGCCCACTCGAAAGGCGAATTCCACGCCGGCGCCCGCGCCTATCATCGAAATCGACACTCCGGCGCCAAGCGATTCAGATTCCAACGCGACATGCGCTGAACCACCAGTTCCCAAGAGCTTGGAGGAGCGACTTGCCATGAAAAGACAGGAGTTGTTAAATGGATCTGACCAGTAGCCACAGCGAATACCTCGAACAGCTTCAGAGGAATCCGCTCATCGAGGCATTGCCTCACACGCCGAACCATGACGAATTGCGCCGAATTGGCTACAGGAATCCGCCATTGAAACTCGAACATCGAGAATGGCTCGCAGGCCTAGGCCTCCAAATTCCTACGCATCTTTTAGATTTCCGTGGTCTCTTCGCTGTTACCGGAATAGGAAAAAGTTCGAGCGTCCGTGCGAATTTGGAGCGCCATTTTCGCGTCACTCTCCGACATACTTCCAGAGACGCTTTTGCACCCCGGCTGCGCGTCGAAGCTCCGCCCGATAGCAGAAGTTCAACAGTGTTCGTCGTTTCGTTACTGCACCAGATGCGCCGTATGTCATCCGCTGCCGTCTCCACGGACGTCGTCGCAGTTCACGAGCAACAATCGAAACCGCATCACTTGAAGTGTGTCAGATCGCTAATGGACCTCGCACTCTTGCGGGCGCATGCTTTTGATGAACAAAAAATCGGTTTCGACGAAAAAATCCAAGGCACTTCGTCGGGTATTTTCTTGACACCCGAATTTGTATTTCTGGATCCGCACACAAATGGATGTGAACATCGCGACCGAAGGCAAGTTCAGAGCGATCGCAAGAAGAGGATTCCAACGCCGATACAATTCGTACTCACGTCGCAGCGTTGTCGGTCGAGAGCGAATGTTCCATTGACCATATTCGCATCGCACAGGACGAATCCACATACTCGTCAACAACATCACCAACCGACTCGACCCGGGGTCCGCAAGCTTTAACATATCCATTGAGTCAAATCTTAGTCCAAAGATAGTAAATCGATTGGATCCGACACACAACTTCCAGCCCTGCTGTATGTGGGACCCGCACTGTGCCAACATCCAACAGATGTGTAAAGGAACGAGTCGGCGTAATGAAGAGGAGCTTAAATATGGACTCGACAAATGGGCCGAGAGATCACTCCGTCACGGCGCGGTACATCGAGCAAGAAATACCGCAATACAAAGGCAATCCGCTGATCGAAGCATTGCCCCCTTTGTGGGATATCGACAAATGGTGCGAATTCCTATTGCAGATGCCGGAGTTTGATCCCGAGCAGCGGAAATGGCCAGCAGGCCAGCGCCTCTGTATGCTCGAATCCCTCCTCAATTTCCTGGTACCTCTTGATCGACACATCCGCCTTGCTTGCGCAGTCGACTGCATAATACGAGAGGGCTACGTCGGTCGCGGTCCGCGTACAGCGCATCACGTAACTGTACTTCAGCAGCTCTATGAAGCAAAGCAGTCCGGACATGTGCTACGGCCGGACGGAAAAGATGAGCAAGATTACGCCCAGCGATCAAGCTCCCTGATCGGTGTATCGGGCATGGGAAAGACCTCAAGTCTTAAAAAGATCCTGAAACGCTATTTTCGCGTTATCGAGCATCCGGATTTCGATGGACACATTCAAATTCCTTGGCTGCATATCGAGGCCCCACCAGATGGAATGAACGCGAAAGAGCTGGCACTGTCAATTTGCCGCCAGATCTACCACTTAAGGAAGGATATCGCTCCCCTCAAAGAGTTTCCTTTTCATGGATATCAGACAGAGCCTGCAATCATGAACAATGCTGCACGCTTGATGCACCTCGCGCACGTTGGTTTGCTTGTTGTCGATGAGATACACCGACTGAAGTCGATCGGGACGGGAAAAAGCAAGCTGTTGAATCTACTTGTGGCCGCTTCAAATGAACTCGGCATCCCCGTTCTTTTCGTCGGAACTAGCAAATCCCTTAAGCTTCTAGGTCTGGACTTCAGCCCCGGTCGACGCTCGGTTGGGAGCGGATTTATGCCATGGAACGTCTTGGAGACATCGCGCAATTTCGACCCAACGTCGCGGGGGGAATGGGAGCATTTCATCACGGCCATTTGGAAGTTGCAATGGCTTCGCACATTCACACCACTGACCGAAGGATTGTCAAAAACGATGTTCGCATACAGCCAGGGAATTGTGGACATCGCGTTGAAACTGTTCATGGCTGTACAGCAGGATGCTATTTTCGACGAAAGTGAGGCGATAACTGCACAGGGAATAAAGAACGCTTGGGAGCGTCATTTCGTCCTTGTGCACCCCATGATCGCGGCGCTGGAGGCTGGCGACCTTAAGGCGCTTGAAACATATGGAGATATCGCTCCTATTACGATTAGCTCACTCTCTGCAGAAGCGCGGTCTTTGTATCATGGCCCTCGGGACCCCCTTGCCTCTCTACGCCCCGGCGACGCCAGGTTCGCGCCTGCGATTGCAGCCGAACTCGTGAATCGTGGCTTTAGCGTTCAATGTGCTTTCGACCGAGCCACACAAGTTGCAGCTCAAGAGAAGACCAGGGACGTCAAAGAAGGGGTAAAAGCGGCATTCACTTGTCATTCTCGATCTGGAAAAAGAAAATACAGCGAAGACAGTATTGCTGCTAAGTCACCCTCGTCGCCTGCTGATTATCGAAATGCAATTCTAGCTGCCAAAGAGGAAGGATGTACGATTTTCTCGAAGCTCTGTGACATGGGAGCGGTCTTCGATTTCGACGCTTTACTCGAATAACCACAATTCACGTCGTCATTAACATACATGTGTTGATCGTCATCCCCTCCGACTCATGACGGATTACGCTGCATTTTTCCTTGGCCAGACAGAGTTCTTTAAGGAACAAACATGTGGTTCGATCGGATCGAGCGATCAAATGGTAAATTTATGATCGTCGATATTTCACTTAATAGTGGTGCGAAAAGCATCGACATCGAGCAAGCTTACCACCAGCGACTTTCTTACCCTGAAAGGAGATATCTCAGAGCAACGACCAATTTCTCATCATGGTCTCAATCTTCTCCAAAACGATATGCAAAAGTCATCGGGATAACTAAAGACGTAACAGAGCATCACACAATTTATTCTTTCGAATATGCGTCAAAAACAATCCTACTTCCTAGCTGGATACTCCAAATGGGTCTTTTCTCTCCTCCATATCTCATATTTCCCTATCTCTATAGTATATACGGGTTGGATTTTCTATGTTTTTTGCAAGAAAATGAGACAGGAACTTCGGTTGAGCTTGCAGACGCGCGTCATAAGCACCTTATCCTGGAAAATCCCACCCATGCGCTCGAACGCCTCATTTGGTTCCGCTCTTTCCCATCTGCAAATCGGGCGTGGAAAAGTGTATATCGTTCAGCTACAAAAGGGAATATTTCACTAGATCTTCCAAATGCGAACATAACCTGCTCAGTTAATGGAAAGCTTATCGATGATACGTTATTCGCCGATCGATTTTTGATTACGACACTCCAACCCACGGAGCCACCAATGGATTGGGCGAACGCTGCACCGAGAGAGTTTTGCTTCGACGCGAGGAATACCCGGGAAGTAGAGAGTAATCGCTCTAGGGACCTTGATTTTTTGCGTCCAGACGGAAGCTCGGCGCTGTCAGATCGGGAGTGGCAAGCCATCCAATCTGTTCTTCCGCCAATTCGTGGCTATCATTCCGTGGACGAAAACCGACTTGTACTCGATTTAATTCTTAAGAAACTAGCAGAGGGATTGCCATGGAGGACCATTTGTAAGATGGAATCGGGCGAGATAGCCTACGACAGCTACTACAAGTTAAAGTCAAAAGGTTGGTGGTCCAGATTCAAAAAAGAATTGTTAAAATGCAGAAGGAATATCAGATCGGATAGAAGATTGTCGATTGGCCGAGAGGGCGGAAATAATCCAACGCATAGGACGCGATTGAGAGACATCGGATTCCCTCCTCGTAAAGGTGCACTTTGGACTGTGTCAGATGCCGAATGGAAAAGTATCGTGCCAATACTTTTTAAATCGCAGGTTGAAGCTAGAGATTCTCATCAGCGTTATCGGTTTATGGTCGACAGCATTATCATCAAGCTTGGAACCGGGAGGACATGGGCCGAAGTTGCATCGTCTCGCGGCCTATCCCGTACAACGCTAATCCGTTTTTTTGGCGTTATAAAATGTGATGGCCGATGGGCAGAGGTCCGTTCTTTTCTCTGCAGCAATAGGTTTAAAGGACACGCGTAGCGCATACGCCGCACAGTAAGGATCGTGGTCAATAGATTACTTACATCGCCGGGTCCGAGAGACTGAACCATTGCTGCATGAAGTGAATGCGCAGCATCGTCGCGACCGGGAACGGCGGGCGGCCCGTCTTGCCTTTCGGGTAATGCGGTTCAATGAGCGCAATCAGCTTCTGCCACGGCACCACGCGTCATCTCATCAAGAAACTCGCGCTTGCGGGTGCGCTTCGTTGACAGATCCAGACCAAGACCAAGCTGTGTCATCACGCAACTCCACAGATTGTCCTGAGAATGCGACCATACCCGTTGCTTAGGCCAGCCCGTTGCCTCTCTCACAGCGGCCTGAAGCTGGATATCGGGGGTCCCAACGCGATGAGCCATGATCTGGGGACGCTCAGATCAGTTACATGAGTTCGGCAGCGCGGACCACTTGATTGAGCAGTGCCGCTGTTGCGATTTTTTCCGGTAGCCGTAGGAGGCAGGCGCGGCGACAAATCAGAACAGGTTTGTCACTGCGGATGACGGTCCACATAGGCGCGAGCCAGATCATATTGGATAGCCTCATGGACGAAATAATTACAATTTGTTATAGATCAATGGCTTAGGCGATTGCGCTGGATCAGGTCGCATTTGCACGTCACCAGCGCGTTTTTTAGTTTTGGACTTCGCTCCCCCACGGCTTGGCACTAGACGCGAACAACGGTCTTCCAGGTCTTCCCCGTCGTCACACCCGGGCACGTCATACACCCAACGCGCAGCCATCCTTGCGATGATCCGATGCACCCGCAAGCGTGCCGTTCTCCCAATCGATCCAGATCGCCTGCGCGCCGCCGATCGCCCAGTTTGGCGGCACCACCTTGAACCCACGCCGGATCAGTTCGTCGCGCGTTGCAGCCGGCAAGGTGGATTCCGCTTCGACGATACCCGTGCCGGGTTGCGGAAACACGCGCGGCAATGCAATAGCCGACTGCATATCCAGTCCGTAGTCCAGCACCTTCGACAGAAAGTGAGCGTGCCCCATCGCCTGATAGTGGCCGCCCATCACGCCGAAGGTCATCTGCACTTTGCCGTTCTTCGTGACCATGCCGGGAATGATGGTGTGCATCGGTCTCGCGCGCGGTGCGATCGCATTGGGATGCCCTGCCTCGACGGTGAAGCTCTGTCCGCGGTTATGCAGCATCACGCCGCTATGCGGCGCCATGATCCCGCTGCCAAAAGGATGAAAGAGCGAGTTGATGAAGCTCGCGCAATTGCGGTCTTTGTCGACGACGCAGATATAGACCGTGTCCTTGTGATCGGCGGGACGGTGCGTGGACACGTCGTTTATCGCGCGCTCGAGTGTGATTCTCTCGCGCAGTGCCGACACGGTTTCCTCCGATAGCAGCCGGTCGACATCCAGCGGCTGGCCGCGCGGATCGCCAAGCAGCGCATCGCGGATCGAATAGGCAAGTCGCGTCGCCTCGATTTCGCGGTGCAACCGGTCGGCGCCGAGAGGATCGTCGGTCGCATCGAATCCTTCGAGAATCTTGAGAATCAGCAGCGCGATGATGCCCTGCCCGTTCGGCGGGCACTCATGCACGTCGTAACCGCGGAAGCTCGCCTTGATCGGCTGCACGTATTCGCCACGGTACTGCGCGAAGTCGTCGAGCGTGTGCAGGCCGCCCTTGCTGTTCAGGCACTGGACCATATCCTCCGCGATGAAGCCCTCGTAGAAGGCGCGCGGACCCGCTTCGGCGATAGCCATCAGCGACTTCGCGAGCAACGGCTGCCGGTGAAGGGTTCCCGCTGCAGGTGCAGCGCCGTCGATCAGCATCTGTTCCCGGCTCGTCTTGTCCAGCGCCAGCAGTGCCGCCTGATTCGCCCAGTCGGCTGCGGCACGCGGCGCCACGGCATAGCCCTCGCTCGCGAGCTTGATCGCCTGCGCAAACAGCGACTTGAACGGCAGCGAGCCGTGATCGCGCGACAGCGTCGCCCAGGCGTCGACGGCTCCTGGCACCGTCACGGCATGAGGCGAGTGGCGCTCGATCGATGAAATGCCCATCGAATTGAGCACCTGCACGCTGGCCGCCTGCGGAGCCCATCCAGAGCCATTGAAGGCGACGATGTCATCGCTGCCACCGCGTGAATACAGCGCGAAGCAGTCGCCGCCTATCCCCGTCGAGCCCGGCTCGACCACACACTGCACTGCGCAGGCTGCAATCGCCGCATCCATCGCGTTGCCGCCCGCTTCCAGGATCTTCACGGCAGCAAGCGTCGAAGCAGGATGCGATGTTGCCGCCATGCCGTTCTTCGACATCACGAGCGATCGTCCCGGTTGCTCGAAATTTCTCATTGTGTTCGCCTGTATTGTCAGTTGCTGTGCAGCGCTTTGCGCCATGCGAGCGTATCGTCGAGTGCGCGAGTGGCGGCGTCGAATATTTCGTCGATCTGCGCATGCGTCACGATGAGCGGCGGGCAGAAATTGACGGTATCGCCTAGCGCACGCGTAATCAGCCCATGCGACAACGCGCGCGTACCGGCATACGCCGCGACGCCCTCGGAAGGCGCAAATGCTTCCTTGCTTTCCTTGTTTGCGACCAGTTCGACAGCGGCAAGCAGCCCCGCGCCGCGCGCCTCACCGACGAGCGGATGCCGGCCGAGTCCGGCCAGCCGCTCCTGAAAGTGCGGCGTCACGGCGCGCACATGTTCGAGAATGCCGTCCTGTTCGTAGATGTTCAGCGTCTCCAGCGCGACGGCAGCGCACACGGGATGGCCGCTGTACGTGAATCCGTGTCCGAACGTGCCGATCTTCTCGCTCTCGGTGACGAGGCCACGATAGATTCGCTCGTTGACCATTAACGCCGATATAGGCAGATAGCCGGCGGACAGTTGCTTGGCCATCGTGATCATGTCGGGCTGCATGCCGAAGGTCTGCGAGCCGAACATGTTCCCCGTGCGTCCGAATCCGCAGATCACTTCATCCGCGACGAGCAGGATATCGTGCCGTTTGAGTACGGCCTGGATCTTCTCCATGTACGTGGCAGGCGGCACGATCACACCGCCGGACGCCATGATCGGCTCAGCGAAAAACGCCGCGATGGTATCGGCACCCTCTTCGAGAATCAGCCTTTCCAGCGATTGCGCGCAGCGCGTAGCGAACTGCTCTTCGCTCTCGCCAGCCAAACCGTAGCGATAGAAATGCGGGCAATCGGTGTGCAGAATCCGATCGATGGGCAAGTCGAAATCGCGATGATTGTTCGGCAGGCCCGTCAGACTCGCCGACGCTACCGTCACGCCGTGATAGGCACGTGCGCGGGAGATGATTTTCTTCTTCTCCGGGCGGCCAATTGCGTTGTTGAAATACCAGATCAACTTGACGGCAGTGTCGTTGGCCTCCGACCCCGAATTCGCGAAAAACACCTTGGACATCGGCACCGGCGCCATCGAAATCAGCTTCTCTGCCAGCAGGATCGCAGGCTCCGACGACTTATGGCCGAACGCGTGATAGAACGGCAGCTTTCGCATCTGCCGGTCCGCAGCGTCCGCCAGCCGGGTCTCGCTAAATCCTAGCGATGCGCAGAAAAGACCACCGAGTCCTTCGATATACCGTTTGCCCTCGTTATCGTAGACATATACGCCTTCGCCACGCTCGATCACCATCGGTCCCACTTCGCGATGCAGACTGAGATTGGTATAAGGATGAAGGTAATGATCGATGTCGTTCTGTTTCAGGTTTTGCATGGGTTCGTTCCTTGATTCGTCTCATCCACGTTGGTGTTCTCGTCGTTCGGTGTTGGGACTATTTCATCGCGCCAGACAGGAATCGCTGGAGGCGCTCGCTTTTTGGCGTTTTCAGCACGTCGCGGGGATGGCCTTCTTCTTCGACCACACCCTGATGTAGAAAGACCACATGATTCGAAACCTCGCGTGCAAAACCCATTTCGTGCGTCACCACGATCATCGTGCGGCCTTCGTCCGCGAGATCGCGCATCACCTTGAGCACATCGCCGACGAGTTCCGGGTCAAGCGCCGACGTGGGCTCGTCAAAGAGCAATGCTTCGGGCTCCATGGCGAGCGCGCGTGCAATCGCAACGCGCTGCTGCTGGCCACCCGAAAGATGCGACGGATACGCGTGCGCGAAACGCGTCATGCCGACCTGTTCCAGATAGCGCCCCGCGCGTTCCGTGGCTTCTGCTTTGGTCAGCTTCAGCACATGTCTGGGCGCTTCCATCACGTTCTCGAGTACCGTCATGTGTGCCCAGAGGTTGAAATGCTGGAAGACCATTGAGAGCCGAGTGCGCATTTGCCTCAGCTGTGCGGGATCGCTGATACGGATCTCTCCGCTTCCGTTGGTCGAGGTGCGGACTTCATTGCCGTTGAGGCTCACGCGCCCCGACGATGGCGATTCAAGAAAGTTGATGCAGCGCAGGAACGTACTCTTTCCTGATCCTGAAGAACCGATCATGCTGATCACGTCCCCTCGTTTCGCCGATAGCGAAACGCCTTTGAGCACTTCGTTCTCGCCGTACCGCTTGTGCAGATTTTCGACAGTCAATGCGTTCATATGACGGGTTCTAGCCTTTAGCGAGAGTGGCAAAGTTCTGGGGACGCAGATAAACCAGATATCGGCGCTCGGTGAATCTCACCAGAAGCGTGATGATGGTGGTCAACCCGAAATACACGGATCCGACCGAGATAAAGGCCTCGAAGGGCGCGTAGTAGTTCGCGTAGAAATCACGCGCAACACCCGTCAGGTCGACGATCGTGATCGCGCTTACCAGCGACGTGCCGTGCAACATCAGGATCACCTCGTTGCTGTACGCAGGAATAAAACGGCGTAGCGCGGACGGCAGAAGAATTCTTCTCCACGCCATGAACCGGCTCATGCCGTATGCCTGTGCGGCTTCTATCTCGCCGTAGGGCGTTGCACGCAATGCGCCCGCGAGAATCTCCGTCGTATAGGCGCATGTGTTCGCGGTGAGTGCAATCAGTGCGCAATAGTAGGGATCGCGTAGCAAGGAAAGCACGGGATTGCCGCGCTGCCACCCGTCCTGCAACCACTGGAATTGACCGAAACCGTAGTAGACGATCATCAGTTGAGCGAGCAAAGGCGTGCCGCGCATGAACCAGGTATAGAGGGCAACCGGGCCACTCGCGATACGGTTAGGCGACACACGCAGTACCGCTAGCGGAATGGAAATCAGCAAACCCATCGCGAGTGAGAACACGGTGAGCTGGACCGTGACCCACAAGCCGCTCGCGTAGGAGGCAAACAGTTGTCCGAGCTGTTCGTATGTCATCGATGCAGGCTCCCTTCCCGAACGCCTCTCTGAAGATACGTGCGTGCTCGCGCGAGACATGCCGTCGATCCCGACGTGACCACGAGATACATCGCACAGGCTGCAAGATAGAAGGTCATTGGCGCCTGCGTTGTGCGGCCCGCCTGATCGGCAATGAACATCACGTCGTGCAGACCGATCAGCGACGCAATTGCCGTTGCCTTCAGCAACACCAGCCAGTTGTTGACCGCTGCGGGAAGCGCGAGACGCATCATCTGCGGAAACAGGATGCGGCGAAATGCCAGCCAGCCCGAAAAGCCATAAGCGCGTGCTGCTTCCATCTGACCGCGCGGCACGCTCAGGATCGCGCCGCGAAACGTCTCCGTGTAATACGCGCCGAAAATGAAGCCAATGGTAAGCACGGCTGCCACGAAGGCATCTACATCCGGCGCATGAAAGCCCATCAACGATGCCAGCTGATTGAGGGCCAGTTGCCCGCCGTAAAAGACGAGCAGCATCATTACGAACTCGGGGACGCCGCGAATCAGCGTCGTGTAGGCCGAAGCCATCGAAACAATCGTGCGCGAGCCGTATAGCTTGGCGACGGCACCGATCATCCCCACGCACACTGCGAGAACCACTGACAGAACCGCGAGGATGAGCGTGATCCCGGCGCCCCGTAATAGCGCGGGGAAGTACTCCTGGAGTTCGAGCATGCTTCCACCTGTGATGACGAATTGGAGACCACGCGAATAATCGATCGCGGCGCTTTACCCGCGAGATCAGTAGATATCGAAGTTGAAGTACTTCTTCTCGATCGACTGATAGACGCCATTTGCACGAATCGCCTCGATAGCGTGATTGAACTGCTGCTTCAGATCGTCATCACCTTTACGCACAGGGATTCCGTAACCCTCTCCGAGCAGTGTCTTCTGTTCAGGCGTCGAGCCGAGAATCGGCTGTCCGACGAACTTGAAGTTCGCGCCTTCAGGTTTGGACAGAAAGGCGCTATAGGCGGCGGTCGCATCCTGCAATCCGGCATCGAGCCGGCCTGAGCGAAGATCCATATAGGCCTCGTCTTGCGTCGCGTAGCGTACGATCTGGACGCCGCTTTGCGCCCAGTACGCGCTCGCGTACTTGTCCGCCAGCGTGCCTCGCTGCACGCCGACGCGTTTGCCCTTCAGTTCGGCAGGCGTCGAGTCCTTGATCGGACTCGACTTCGATGCGATCAGGCGGCGCGGCGAGTTGTAGTACTTCTCGGTGAAATCGACCTTCTGTTTGCGTTCGGCCGTAATCGCAACGGACGCGACGATTGCGTCGATCTTCTCGGCCTGCAATGCGGGAATCAGCCCATCCCAGTTGATCTGTACGAGCGTGCAGTTGGCGTGCATCTGTTCACACAGTGCGTGAATCATGTCGATATCGAAGCCAACCGGCTTGCCGTCCGGTTGAATTGACGAGAACGGAGGGTACGCGCCTTCATAACCAATGCGGATGTCTTTCCATTCTTTCGCATGCGCGTTCAAGGCAAGCACGCATACGGCTAGTCCGAGCAGAGTCTTTGCGAGTCGTTTCATGTCGATGCTCAACAGGTTAGGTGTAGGTCATGTACGACAATATCTTCACGTCGCACTCGATATATATGTATTACTAAATGTTTAGAAAGATTTCTAGCTGTGAACAATGCGGTTCTGATTAGTGGCTCGACGTCATCCATTGACGAAGCGCCGGAATCGTCGCTTCGATGTGCTCACGCACGGATGCCTCGACAACCACGGGATCGCCGCTTTTGATGGCGTCGATGATCGTCGTGTGATCGTCGCGCGACGTCATCTGCTTGTCGGCAAGTTGCAGCCAAAGCCGCATGTGTGGCTCAACGACAGTGTGCAGGCCGGCAATCTGCGCGATAAGGCGTTTGCGCCCGCTCAACTGGCACAGATATTCGTGAAAGTTCCGATGTGCACTGACCCACTGATGCGCATCCTGCTCGTGGCTTTCCATCACTTCGAGAAGCCGGGTAAGTTCGGATATATGTGCCGGTGTGATGTCCGGCAGGGCCATCTTCGCCGCCAGTCCCTCAAGCGCGCCGCGCATGCAGAACACTTCTTCCATCTCGTCGGCGTCCAGGCCGCGGACAATCGCGCCGCGATTCGGCCGGATCACCACGAGTCCCTCGCTCGCGAGCCTTCGGAACGCTTCTCGCACCGGCATACGGCTCGTGTCGATCTCTGCCGCGATGTCCTCGGGGATCAGGCGATCCCCAGCGCGATAAACACCCATGCGGATGCGATACAGCACGTGCGCATAGGCCTCTTCTTCTGCCGTGACTGCGAACCCCGCGCGAAAAGAATGAACGCTTTCTTCCATGGTCGTCCCGATGTGTTCAGCAGAGATAAAGCTTTATGTAAGACTGGATATTTGTATCCGTGCATTCAATATATCAATCCAATAAAACGACCAAATAAGGGAAAACCCTCATCTCAGCGATGTGAAACCTACTCGAAAAAAAGTGATCACCGGTCGCTCGGTCGGCAGTACCAACGCGTGGCTGGCAATACCAGAAACAGACACAACGCTCAAACGCTCACATTGCGCGTCGCCGACTCACTGGTCGGCGCGGTGCGACTCGGGCTCAATCGTCGACTGCAGGATTGACCAGATATTCGGCGAGTCGCTGCTCGCGTAGCAGCCCAGCGCAAGGGTAATCAGCGCGAGCTTCGCACCGCGAGCGGGATCCACAGCGTCACGCCCCAGAACAACATGCCCTGCATCACATAGCTGAAAAGCAGCAGCAGAAACGGATACCCGCGAAGCGACGCGAACGTGAGCGGTTTTGCGTGACGCGGCCCACTCGTAGCAGCAGGCGCATACGGCGCCTCGCTTTCGGGACGCAGCGCCGCGATGAACAGTGGCGCGATGCCAACGAGGCCGATCGCACCCATCACGATGAACATGACCCGCCATCCGGCCATGTTATAGAGCGGAGTCAGCAGAATAAAACCAAGCGCCATTGTTGCGGCCAGTAGACACCCTCAGCGAGACCCAGAATCAGCCTGCAAGCGAGCAACACCGTAAGCGAATGGGTAAAGCCAACATACACCGTTGCCGCCGACCAGATAGCGAAAGTCCAGATCACCACCTTCTTCGCGTCGATCTTGCGGGTAAGCATGCCGCCGAAGAAATTCGCCACCCGATATCGCTTCCGCTTCACAAGGCCATTCTCGATGCGATCCTTGTCGGCGACGCGGCTGGCGCCAGCGCAGCGATGCTGACACACCTCATGGATACCGAAGCTCGCCGCCAGCGTTCGGCCGATCAGCAGCAAGATCGCGCGTCCGATACGACAAACCCTGCAAAGCGGCGCCGATGATCAGCACATCTAGAGCGGCGAGACGTTAACGATGCTGACCTGTCCGCCATGCAACTGGAAGCGCATATCGAACATTCGCATCCTCAATCCGAGGCTCTTGCAGCGAGAGGCAGCCAGTCTGCCGGATGTTCAATGCTGCGAAGAAATGCATCCAGAGCGCTTCTGGAAAGCGACACGCTCGCATTGTTCTCGAGCGGATGAAACAGAAAGATCGCTTCTCCGGTCAATTCGGTATCGATGACAAGTCGTACGCGTTTGGTTTCATCATTGACCAGCGCAAGTGGACTCAACGAGCCCGCACGAATACCCAGCAACTCGAAGAGCGTGTCCGCCGACGCAAACGACAGGCGTTTGCTGCCGACTATTTCAGCGATACGAGCCAGATCCAGCGACTTGGCGGCAGTCGTCACGATAAGGAAGTAGTGCCCCTTCTTGTCCTGCAGGAGCAGGTTCTTGCAGCGAGCCCCTACGACAGAAAGTGTCAACATTCCGGACTCAGCCATGTTGAGTACCGGATCGTGTTCCTCGAAAGAAAACGGAATGTCCCGATCTTCAAGAAGCTTCAATACGTCGTCTTTACCTAGCATGCTGTCGTTCGCGCTGTTCAGAAACAGGCCGGACCCAGAGCCATTCCCGAGCCGGTTTTCCATACATCCTCAAATCAGGCATCAAACACAGGATACGATGCCTTGCGAATCGCCGCGATCGTGTCGTCCGGCGAAAGCAATCCGGACTCGTCCAGAATAGCGACCATGGAGCGCCCTTCGGCCACCGATTGCCGCGCCAACTTGCTCACCCGTGCATAACCAATCTTGGGGACGAGCGCGGTCGCGACGGCCATCGATTCCATCAGATGCTTCTCGTTGCGAGCCACGTCAGCCTCGATGCCCTTCACACACTTTTCGCCGAAGCGCCGAATGCCATTGGTCAGCAACGCGATACTGTCGAAAACGCGAGAAGCGACAACGGGCTCGAAATGGTTGATTTCCAGCTCGCCGTACTGAACCGCCTGAGCAACGGCGACATCATTTCCAACGACCGCAAAACTCAGCTGGATCATCGCCATTGGCAGCACCGGATTGACCTTGCCCGGCATGATCGAAGAACCCGCCTGTGCCTCGGGCAGTTTCAGTTCTCCAAGACCTCCGACAGGCCCCGACGACAACACGGTCAAGTCGGAAGCTATCTTTGCGAGCGACACAGCGCAAGTGCGAAGTTCTGCGGAGACGCGCGAAAACACGTCCATGTTCTGCATGGCGTCGAATGGATTTGCCGGCGCGCGATAGTCGACGCCAGTCACGCGCTGGAGATGCGCGTACACCGCTGCGCGGTAGCCCGCCGGAGCGCCGAAGCCCGTTCCGATAGCCGTTCCGCCAAGCGGAAGCGTACGAAGCTTGTCACGCACCGCGACAAGCTCCTCTGCCAGACGTTCGGTCAAAGCCGCGTAACCGCCAAAGAGCTGGCCGAGACGCATCGGCTGCGCATCCTGCAGGCAGGTCCGGCCCAGATGCAAAACGTCGGCGAACTGCGTCGCTTTGCCGTGGAAAAGCGCCGCGAGTTGCGTGACTTCCTTGATCAGCGATCCAAGCATCGCGTGCGTTGCAATCTTCAGGGCGGCGGGATACGCATCGTTTGTAGATTGCGAGCGATTGACATGGTCATTCGGATGAACAACCTCGTATGTTCCGGCAGCGTGCCCGAGTATCTGCTGCGCACGATTCGCGATGACCTCATTGAAGTTCATATTGGTCGACGTGCCACCCGAACCTTCCATCAGATCGACCACGAACGAAGCGTCGAACCGCCCTTCGATAACCTCTTTGCAGGCTGCGACAATCGCATCGCACTGCTCGCCGCTGATGACCTCATTGTCGCGATTGGCCAGAGCCGCGGCCCATTTGACCTGCGCAAAAGCATCGCGAAACTCGGAATAGTGGGCAATGGTCAACGGTGAAACCGTGAGGTTGTCGACACCGCGAACCGCGTTCACGCCATACAGTTTGTCGCCGGGAATGGTGACTTCACCCACGTAATCACGTTCAATACGCGCTTCGTCCGGAGCAAGCTTATTCATAGAGATTCCTTCCACCCACGGTAATAAGTTTTTCAATCCCCCCGCCGAGCGCTGTCAGCCTCGGCAGGAATGATGTCTCGATTACTTCGCGCGCCGTTTCGCAAGCGTCGTCGAAGAAAACGTTGTATTCGTCCCGTCGCGCGACGAGGTACAGCGAGCGCTCCAGGCCCAGATTCTCGACCACATGTGTAGCAACGTTGCCCGCATGCGTCACACCCTGAAGATGGCACATCGGTGATGTAATGGCCCAACCGATTCCTTCTGCCACCATCGAAGTCAAAGCGTCCGCGTTATCCAGTTCCAGCCTGTTCGGCGCACGTATTTCGATGCGCCGGAGGTATCGTTCGATCTGCATGCCTACCTGAGATGTCCGGTTGAACCGGACGATAGGCAAGCTGTTAATCAGTGTCCTCAAGTCGTCAATGGTCTTCACCGGCATCCTGAGGTTCTTCGGCGTTATGACGAAATACCGCTCGGAGAACAGTCGATAACGAACGACGTCGTTAGCGTCCATCAACGGGTCGCTGGTAACGATCAGGTCCAGATCCCGGCGCAAAAGCGCTTCTCCCTGCTGAGGGCTCAGACCCGTACGAATCGACAGCTGAGATACCTTTCCCAGCAGCTTCTTCGTGAACACCGAGCCACACGTGGAAGCAAACGAATCGACCAGTCCGATGCGCAAGTCGGGTTTGATGCCACGCCCTGCTTCGACGACTTGCGCCTTGAGATTGGCGATTTCTTCGCTTAACACCGCGCCTCGATTTCTCAGCGCAATGCCAAACGGTGTGAGCGCCATTGGTCGCGTTGTCCGGTTCACCAGCACGACACCCAGTTCTTCCTCGAGCTGACGGATGATCTGCGATACGCCCGATTGCGAGATGCCCATCCTCGTTGCGGCCGCAGACATACTCCCCTCTTCCGCGACAGCGACGAAAACCTGTACTGCATGCATATCAATGGGTTTGTTCGACGGCATGTCGTGTCCTGATGTGAGAGGCCTTGCCTGTATTCCGCGACCCGATGCGCCGTCGATTCCCAGTCATCAGAGGCGCGTCTTGCTGCCGCCTGGCGCGGAGGTGGCGAAGCTTGCTTCATGATGTCCGGCAGCGTTTATCTGACCGTCGTCGACAGTATCGGATTGCACGTCGGAGAGATTCTCGCTGCCCGTTTCGGGTGCCATGAAGTGGCAGAAGACGCCACCGAAGAGCAGTACCGCAACGCAGACACCCAGCGCAACATGAATGCCCACCTGCGCGACGGCGATCGGCAGCAGGAACGTGCTGATAGCCGACCCAAAGCGGCTCGATGCGACCGCAAGACCGACACCTGAAGCGCGCAGGTGCGTCGGGAAGAGTTCGGGCGGATAGACGAACTCCAGATTCGCTGCCGCCGAGAGAACGCATGCGAAAAGGCCAAAGACGAGCATCGTACCGATGGGACCGAAGCTGGCGTATGTCAGCACCGCCAGACCGAGCGCCGCAAGATAGAAGGTTCCAAGCAGAAACGTACGGCGGGATATCCTGTCGATCAGCAGCAGGCCGATCAGCGCGCCTGCGAGAAGCAGGACGTTATAGACGAGTCCGCCCACGAACTTGTCTTTGACATGCAGCGCTTCGAGGACTTTAGGCGCGAAGGTGCCCAACGCAAAGTACGGAATAACCTGGCAGGTATAGAACACACAGCCGACCAGTGTGTTTTTTCGCCACCTCGGCGAGAACAGTTGTGACCATGCGCCCCCATGTTGCTGCGTTGCCACTGTCGTCGAGAGCGTAACCTCAGGGCCGAATCTGCGACGAACAATGGCGAGCGCTTCGTCGCCGCGGCCTCGCTTCATCAGCCACATCGGCGATTCGGGAACGATCAGACGGAACGGAAGAATCAGCAGTGCCGGCACGCCGCTCGCAGCGAGCATGATCCGCCAGGCGTCGGGCCCAATATCGCGCATGGTAAAACCAGCAAGGTACGCGCCGACATAGCCCGCTGCCCACGCCGCTGCGAGCACGCTCAGCAGACGGCCACGATAACGGCGCGGCGAGTACTCGGTCACGAGGGACTTACTCACCACGTAATCGGCACCGAGAATGAGCCCTAGCACCAGTCGCAAAACGAGCAACTGCGAAGGCGTGGTCACAAAATACTGCGCAGCGGAGACGACCGCGAAGAGCAGCATGTCGTACGCGAAAATCGTCCGGCGACCGTACTTGTCCGCAATGGGACCGGCCAGCATGCTGCCGAAGAACAGACCTGCAAGTGACGCCGCGCCAAGCAGTCCCATCCATAGCGCGTCGAGATGCAGCGGCCCGGCCGCCATGCTGACTGCAATGCCGATAATGCCAAGCACGAAGCCGTCGCTGAATTGCCCGCCTGTCCCACTGAACGCAACCCCGACGTGGAATGGGCGGAGCGGCAAGTCTTCGAGTAATACCTGTTTGCTCACAATCGTCTCCTGTCTCTGGTGTGGTGCTCATGTCGATGCACCTTGGAGAACAGTCTAGAGCGGCAATTTCAGGAAAACAGCAGGTGACGGGACAGTATCAATGATTCTAATACTATGCGTCAGCGGGGCTGCAGGGAGGTGGGATAGTCCGCTCGACGAGCAAAGGCACTGACGGGAAATGGCTGGACGTGAGGCGGGTAAGCCAAACAACTGGAATGCGGATCCGCCCCGGGAACATAGAAGCAGGGGCGGCGATGCAATTAGCGGGCTACTCGGCGGAATGAGGTTATAGCCGAGCAGGCCAACATAGGCGCGGGCATCGCGAATACAACCACTTTCCCTTCTCGATGAACGGACAACAACGACACCCTTGTTGATGGGGTTTTTTGATCGACAGAAATCGCGTCGCCGCTCACAAGCGCAATTAGCCCCCGGCCCGCTTTGCAGCGTGCCCGTCCTTTCTGAGCGCTTCGATGATCCGCTCGCAATGGTCGCCCTGTACTTCAATCACGCCATCCTTGACCGTTCCACCAGAACCGCAGGCCGTGCGCAACTGCTTGCCTAGCGACGCCAGGGCCAGAGGATCGAGCGCCAGCCCTTTGACGATCGTCACGCTTTTCCCGCCCCGGCCCTTGGTCACGAGGGTCACCCGTACCACACCATCGCCTACCGGTCGTGCCTTGGCAACCGCCTTGCAGACACATTCCGCAAGTACCTGCCTGCATTCAGGACACATCCGCCCACCATCGGTGGAATAGACGAGGCCACCTTTTGAACTACTCTTCATGATCGGCTTACTCAAAGACTAATCGCGACGAGTTTAGCAGGGGCGCATTCCGCTGCGCGGGCCAAACAAAGCCAGTGAACGGAAAGATCACCGCAAAAAACGGCGCGCCGCGATATGCACGCCAACCACGCAAGCCAATCCGATGAGACCGCCCGCGAGTACATGCGTGAGCCGCTCGAACGCATCGACGACAGACTGATTCGCCAGCACGATCGCAAGCGAGACGAACACACAGCGAAAGAAATATCCTACTACGTAGCGTTGAAAAGCGACGAGCGTGAGAAACGCGGCCAGCGTCGCAAGCGTTACGGCCATGCTCGAATGCGGCACCACGTATTGCCCGAGCAGAACGCCGACCGGCACCCCGACAATGACGCCGAACGCGCGGTTCTGCAGTTTCGTTCGCGCCGTATCCACCGCGCCCGTGACGATGCTTGCGGCGCCCCATATCACCCACTGCGCGTGATCCATGTGCCGGTATTCGACCATCAACGCCGTGATGCCGACGCCAGCGACCATCGCGATCAGGTCTTCCACATAGGGTGCGCGCGTGCCGAAATCGTCGAGACGCGACCAGCGGGCGTCCGTCTTGCCGCGCGAGCGGATATACGCCGACACCAGCGCCGGCACGAGCGCGACGAGCAGATACGGCAGCGAAGCGGGCGCGGCGTGCAGCAAGGCATCGATGCTGCGCCCTCCGTGCAGATCGTTGGCGAGAATCAGGACGGGCACGAAGGTCCAGTTGCCGAGCGTGCGCAGCTTCTTGCCGCGCGAGGCGAGCAGGATCACACTCGCCGCGAGCAGCATGCAGGCAACGACGAACAATGCCGGCACCCGTTCAGCAAGCAGCAGAAG
The DNA here is from genome assembly GCF_017104715.1 of Burkholderia sp. Ac-20365. Lineage (GTDB taxonomy): Bacteria > Pseudomonadota > Gammaproteobacteria > Burkholderiales > Burkholderiaceae > Paraburkholderia. The sequence continues at coordinate 329,031 of NZ_JAAGPI010000007.1, read as the reverse complement.
ATACGTTCCGCCGATAACCACGAGTCCGTGCGCCAGCACACCTTCGGGACGCAGCGCGAGCCTGTCTTCGGCGATCATCGTCGCGACCGTGAGGAGCGACGCCTTGATCCACAGCGCGTTACCCGTCGCCAGCGCGAGGACGACAAACGGTAGCAGGCCAATGGCCGCGTGCAACAGCGGCCAGCCTTTGATTTCGGTGGCGAGGCGAAGATGCAGGGGTGCGTCGGCAGGCATGCGTGAAGTCCCCTTCCGATGTCCTCAGAGGACTATCGCGCTGTGAACCGGCAGCCACTCAGTCGGCGCACCGGATGTCCCAATGAACTTACAACACGATATTACGCGCCTGCCAGAATCGATTTGCGTGCATGGCCGCTCGCCGATGCGACGGCCGACCATCACAGTCGTATCGTAGAGTCGCAGAATTCGTGAAGAATGATTGGAGATTCAGTGGTGCCGCCGAGTGGATCGGCAGTCAATTTCTCCGCCCGCTGCGCTCAATTGGCGGATTTACGATCCGGCGTGCTCGCAGGCACGAACATCAGCACGATCCCTGCCGCGACGCCCACCGCCGCAAAGGTATAGAAGTTCCAGGGCAGCGGCGCACCCGCTTGCGCCAGCACGCCACCAATCAACGGCCCCACGATCGCGCCAAACCGCCCGATGCCCAGCGCCCAGCCGATACCCGTCGCCCGGCTGGACGACGGATAGTGGCGCGTGATGTACGCGCCGAGCAGCATCGTATTGCCGATCGTTCCCACGCCAGCGATGCCGACCAGCACATACGTTTCGATGGTGCCATGCGCGAACGGCAGCATGCAGAGACTCACCGCGGCCAGAAAATACAACGCGCTGACGACGGGCTTCGACCCGAGCCGGTCGGCAACCGCACCGCCCGCGAGCGAACCAAACGCGGCTGTCAGGTTGAGCATGACGAGCAGCCCGAGGCTCGAACCGAGCGGGAAGCCAGACTTGCGCATCAGTTGTGGAAGCCACGTGCTGAGTCCATAAAGCAGCAGCAGGCCCATGAACATCGCGACCCAAAAGGCGAGCGTTGCACGCAGGAATGAAGGCGCGAAGAGCGCGCGAACCGAAGCGATGCCCGACACGCCACCACCGGCAGAACGCGCTGCCGATCCACGGCTATACGCAGGAGCATCGATTGCTGAGCCGCGAATGCCCAGCGCTCGGGCAAGCGAACGTGCGTCACCGCTTCTGCCTTTCGCGATCAGAAACTCCAGCGACTCAGGCAAATGGCGCGCAACGAAAGGCAGCACGACAAGAGGAGCGGCACCGAGCCAGAAGAGTCCCCGCCACCCGTGCGACGGCAGCCACACAATCGCCAGCAGCGCGACGACGATGCCGCCCAGCGAATAGCCCGTGTAGATCAGCGCATAGTTGAACGAGCGACGCCGCGGCGGCGAATATTCGACGGTCAGCGCCGCTGCCGTCGGCACCACGCCGCCCAGCCCCAGTCCGCCGAGCACGCGCGCCACCACGAACCATCCTGGCGTCGGCGCGAGCGCAGCGGCCGCCATCATCGCGGAGAAGAGCGCGACGCTGCCGAGCAGCATCCTCCTGCGGCCCACGATATCGCTCAGCGTGCCCGCGCCCATCGCGCCGATCATCATGCCCGCGAGCGAGCAACTCGCGATTGCACCCAGCTGCAGTTGCGTCAGCGACCAGTCCGTCCCATGCGTGAGCATCGGCAGCACGGCGCCATAGATCGCGACGTCGTACCCTTCCGCCAGAATCATCAGCAGGCAGATGGTGACGACCCGGATCGTCACGCGTAACGGAATGTCCGTTGCAGAATCCCGCTGCCCATCGAATACGTTCGACGCCACGTCGACGCCGACTTCACCCGTGCCGGATGATCCTGTATTCATGCCCACGCTCTCCCCGATGCGTTGATGAAAAGCCCTGCTCCAGGCCGCCAGCGCTCAGCGCTCCCGTTCGACTTCAGCCGGACCGCGCTGGCTTGCCAGCCCTGATGTGCCTCGCGTCTCCGCGCTCTCCTGCCCCTCGCGCAGCACCTGACGCGCAATCTCGGCCACGCGCTCGACGTGCGCGGTCGCGGCATCGCGTGCTTCGTTCGGCGCATGCGCGCGGATGGCAGCCAGGATCCGCCGCATTTCCTGAACGGCCTGGCGGCCGCGATCATCGGATGCGATCGTCAATGCACGCAGCCGGTTGATACGTGCCGTCAAAGACTGCACGATGTCCCACGCCACGCTCTTCTTGCCGCCCGTGAACATGCATTCGTAGAACGCCGACGTGAAGGCGCGCACGGCCTGATGATCCTGCGCATCGAACGCGGCCTGGATCTTTTCGATGCAGCCGGCCAGTTCCGCATGCGTGCTTTCGTCGGCATGCTGCGCGCAGGCCATAGCAGCCTCGCCCTCCAGCAACGCGCGTATTTCATAGATTTCCGCGGCTGTATCGAGATCGAGTATCGCGACGATCGGCCCCTGGTTCGGAATCGAATCGACCAGCCCTTCCGTCTCCAGATGCCGCAAGACTTCGCGCACGACCGTCCGGCTCACGCCCAGTTCTTCACACAGCGAACGCTCGACGAGCCGCTCGCCCGGACGAAAATGCGCGTCGACGATCGCCGTACGCATTTTCTCCAGCGCGAGTTCGCGCAGCGTCGTGGTGCGGCGTTCGACCTTCAGCGATGGCAGTGCATCACTCATGGCAATCGTCACGCTTGAGCGAAGAGCCGCACATCGCGCGTATCCCAGTCGACGAGCGCGTTCGTACCGATCGACAGCCCGCTGTCATGGCGCTGTCCCGCGGGCATGCGAATCGAGATTTCCTGTTGCCACGGCGTTGCCACCGCGTAATGCATCGCGTCACCGAGATACGTGATGTCGCGCACCGTGACCGGCAAGCCTGCTGTGCCGTTCGCATCGCGCATCGCGTGGATGCGCATCTGCTCGGGGCGAATCATCAGCGTGCCGTCGTCGCCTGCCGTGAGCGCCGGGTTGAAACTGCCGGACGTAACCTGATGACCATTCGGGAACACGCCGTTCATGCGGCCGTCAGTGTGCGAGGTCACGCGCACGGGCAGGAAATTCGAATTGCCGATGAAGCTCGCGACAAAGCGCGATGCAGGGTTCGCATACAGTTCCTCGCCCGTCCCGACCTGTTCGATGCGCCCTTTGTTGAACACAGCAATACGGTCCGACAGACGCAGCGCTTCTTCCTGATCATGCGTCACATAGAGAATCGTGACGCCCGTTTCCTGATGGATCCGGCGCAGTTCAAGCTGGATTTCCTCGCGCAGCTTCTTGTCGAGTGCGGACAGCGGCTCGTCCATCAGCAGCACGGGCGGATCGTAGGCGAGCGCACGCGCAATCGCGACACGCTGCTGCTGTCCGCCCGACAGTTGCGCGGGCATGCGGTCGCGGCATTCGGAGAGATGCACGAGCTTGAGCATCTGCTCCACTTTCGCTTTCACTTCCGCTTCGGGACGACGGCGCACGCGCAACGGAAACGCGACGTTCTCACCCACTGTCAGATGCGGAAACAGCGTATAGCGCTGAAACACCATGCCGATGTTCCGCTTGTTAGGCGCAACGGAAAGCAGCGGCTTGCCGTCGACCAGCACGCGTCCTTCGCTCGGCTCCTGAAAGCCCGCGACGATATACAGCGTCGTGCTCTTGCCCGAGCCCGACGGCCCGAGAAACGTCATGAATTCGCCCTTGCGCACATCGAGCGAAACCTGATCGATGGCGACGACGTCGTCGTATGTTTTGCGCAGGCGCTGGATTTGCAGGAATGCAGTCATGTCGTTCACCTTGGTTATCGCGCGCGGCGCAGCACGGCGCCCGCCAGCATCAACACAGCCGTCAGGCCGACCAGTAACGAAGACGCCGCCGCGACGACGGGCGTCAGGTCTTGCCGCAGCGTCGCCCAGATGCGCACGGGCAGCGTTTGCAGCGTGGGGCTCGCCATGAAGATCGACACCACCACTTCGTCCCACGATGCAAGGAACGAGAAGATCGCAGCCGCGAAGATGCCGAGCCGGATCGCGGGCAACGTGACGCGCAGCTTCACTTCGAGCGGTGACGCACCACAGATCAGCGCGGCATCTTCGAGCGCTGTGTCGAAACTCGCGAGCGAGTTGCTGATCGAGATGATCGAGAAAGGCAACGCAATGATCAGATGGCCGATCACGAAGCCCGTCATCGTGCCGTTCAGGCCGATGCGCAGGAAGAACGCATACAGCGCGACGGCGAGCACGACGACGGGCAGCACCATCGGCGTCAGGAAGAAAGCCTGCACGGCATTGCGCCCGCGAAACTTGCCGCGCACCAGTGCCAGCGACGCGAGAAAGCCGATCAGCACGGACAAGACGGTTACGATCACCGCGAGCTTCGCGCTGGTGAGCAGCGAGTCGATCCAGCCGGCGTCGGTGAATAACTGGCGATACCACTCCAGCGTCCAGCCCGGCGGCGGAAAGATCAGCCACTGCGAATCGCCGAATGAAAGCGCGACGATGAAGACGATCGGCAGCAGAAGGAACAGTGCGACGGCAGCGCCAACAGAGAGCAAGGCCCAGCGCAGCGCGCCCAGACGGTCGAAATCGAGCAGCATGTTATCGGCCTCCCACACTTGCACGTGCACTGCCCGTGAAGCGCAGTTGCAACGCATACAGCGAAAGGGTGACAGCCAGCAGCACGAACGCAGCCGCACCGGCAAGGCCCCAGTTCAGAAGTTGCTGCACGAGCTGCGCGATGAGTTCGGCGAGCATCATGTACGACGCGCCGCCAAGCAATGCAGGCGTCACGAAGTAACCGAGCGCCATCACGAACACCATCAGCGCGCCCGATGCGACACCCGGCATCGCCAGCGGCACCAGCACGCGCCAGAAAGCCTGCCAGCGGCTCGCCCCACAGATCGCCGCGGCTCGCAGCGTCGACGGATCGATGCTGCGCAAGGTCGCATGCAACGGCATCACGAGAAACGGCAGCATGATGTACGTCATGCCGATCGTCACGCCGATCAGGTTGTTCACCAGCGTGAGCGGCTCGCTGATGATGCCGAGCGCCATCAGCATGCGGTTGATCGGACCTGTCTGTTGCAGCAGCACCATCCAGGCGAAGGTGCGTGCCAGCAGATTCGTCCACATCGACAGCAGCATCACCGCGAATAGCAGCGAACTCAGCTTGCGCGGCGCGATGGCGAGCAGCCATGCAGTCGGAAAGCCGATCGCGAGCGTCGCCAGCGTCACCACGCCCGCCACCAGAAACGTGTTGCCGAACACGCGCAGATACGTCGTCGAGCCGACCAGCTGCGCATAGTTCTGCAACCCCAGCGACGGTTCGAGCACGCTGCGCAACAGCAGCGACAGCACGGGCAAAAGAAAGAAGATCACCAGCAGCAGCAGCGCGGGCATCAGCAGGCGCACGCTGCGCCAGTCGCGCCGCCGGCGCGTGGCCGTCGCGGGCGGATGCGCGACGGTACTCAGAACATTAGGCATGGTGTCTCCCATCCACTTCGATCACTGTGCAATGCTTCGCGCGCCGTGCGCTCACTTCGACTGCCACGCGTACCAGCGCTTGGCGATGGCATCGCGGTTTTCGGCCCAGTACTTCATGTCGAGATTGATCTGCGAAGTCTTGTACTGATCGGGCAGCGTCTTCGCGGCGGCGGGCGACATCAGCGAGGCCGATTTCACGTTGATGGGCGCGTAGCCTGTTTCCGTAGCAAACTTCGCCTGGGCTTGCGGGCTGGTTGCGGCGGCCAGGTACTTCATCGCTTCCGCCTTGTGCTTCGCACCCTTCGGAATCACCAGCATGTCGGCGGCCGTCAGGTTCTGGTTCCACGAAATGCCGACGGGCACGCCCGTCTGTTCCAGCGCATGCAGACGTCCGTTCCAGAACATGCCGATCGGCGCTTCACCCGATGCCAGCAGTTGCTGTGATTGCGCGCCGCCGCTCCACCAGACGATGTCGCCCTTGATCGTGTCGAGCTTCTTGAACGCGCGATCGAGATCGAGCGGATAGAGCTTGCCGGGCGGCACGCCATCTGCGAGCAGCGCGATTTCGAGCACGCCGGGCGCCGACCACTTGTAGAACGTGCGCTTGCCGGGGAATTTCTTCGTGTCGAACAGATCAGCCCAGGTAGACGGCTGCGCGCTCGCGAACTTCGCCTTGTTGTAGCCCAGCACGAACGAGTAATAGAAGCTGCCGACCGCATCCGGCGTCGAGAAGCGCGGATCGAGTTCGTCTTTCTTCACGACGGAGTAATCGATCGGTTCGATCAGTCCGGCCTTTTGCGCCGCATACGCAAAATCGCCTTCGACGTCGACGACATCCCAGTTCACATTACCGCTGTCGACCATTGCCTTGAGCTTGCCGTAGTCGGTCGGACCATCCATCAGCACGTTGATGCCCGTTTCCTGCGTGAACGGTTGCGCCCAGTTCTTCTGTTGCGACGATTGCGTGGTGCCGCCCCAGCTCGTGAAGACAATGGGATCTGCGGCAAGAACGGGCGCCGCCGCGAGCGTTGCCGCGCAGAAGGCGATCAGCGGCGCGATAAACGAAGTGCTTCTGCTGCTCATGTCAATCTCCAGGAAACGGTGGGGTATCGAGGCAATGTGTATGGCGGCCAGTCGAACGTTCTCTCTCAGACTCAGGCAAGCGGCGAAAAACGCGCTGGCTTCATGATCTTGTTTTCCATCTCTTCCATCAGCGCCTGAATCTTTGGCGCAAAGGCCTGCCACGTCGCGTCTTGAGCAAGCGCCGCACGGCGGCGTTCGCGTTCGTCGAGACTCGGGTAGGCCCAGATATGCACGATCTGGTTCTGCGGGCCGATCTCCGAAACGAAGTAGCCGATCAACTGACCCAGATACCGCTTCTGCAACTCGATGCCCTCTTCCTCGACGAGCTTCAGATAAGCCGGCACCGCGCCCGTCTTGATGCGATACGTGCGGATTTCGTAGTACATGTGGCTTCCTCGAGAGTTGGGCTTTAGCGCATCACGAACGGGTCGGCGATCGGTTCATCCGATGTACGAATCCAGACCGACTTGGTGCGCGTGTACTCGAGCACAGCTTCGAGTCCGCCTTCGCGTCCGAGACCACTCAATCCGTAGCCGCCGAACGGCACGATGGGCGAAACCGCGCGATACGTATTCACCCACACGATGCCCGCGCGCAACGCACGCGTCAGTCGATGTGCGCGCGTGAGATCGCGCGTGAAGACGCCGGAAGCGAGGCCGTAGCGCGTGTCGTTGGCAAGCGCGATCGCATCGGCTTCCGTATCGAACGTGACGACGCTCAACACCGGTCCGAACAGTTCTTCCATCACGCTCGGCACTTTCGCGTGCGGACAATCGACGACGGTCGGCAGGAAGTAGTTGCCCTTGCCCACACCGTCCGGCTGTTTGCCGCCCGTCACCAAGCGACCGCCCGCTTCAATGCTCGCGCGCAGTACGTGTTCGATATGTTCGAGTTGACGGCGCGTCGCGAGCGGGCCCATTTCGGTTTCCATGTCCTGCGGATTGCCGATGCGGATCGCCTGCGCCTTCGCGATCAGACGTTCGATCAGCGCATCGTGAATGCCACGCTGCACGACGAGGCGCGAGCCCGCGACACAGCTTTGGCCCGTCGCCGCAAAAATACCCGCGACGACGGCATTGCATGCGCTGTCGAGATCGGCATCGTCGAATACCAGCACGGGCGATTTGCCGCCCAGTTCCAGCGACATCGACGCAAGGTTTTCCGCCGAATTGCGCACCACATGTCGCGCGGTTTCCGGACCGCCTGTGAACGCGATACGCGATACGAGCGGATGACTCGTCAGCGTGCGGCCGCAATCGTTGCCAAAGCCCGTCACAATGTTGACGACGCCTTTCGGAAAGCCGGCCTCATGCACGAGCCGCGCAAATTCGAGCAAAGGCGCGGGGCCTTCTTCGGACGCCTTGAGGACGATCGTGCAACCCGCCGCAAGCGCCGGGCCGATCTTGACGGCCGACAGAAACAGCTGCGAATTCCACGGCACGATGCCCGCCACCACGCCGACAGGTTCGCGTCGCAGCGTCACTTCCATGTCGGGCTTATCGACGGGCAGCCACGCGCCCTGGATCTTGTCGGCGACGCCTGCGTAATAGCGGTAGTACTCGGCCACGTAACCGATCTGGCTACGCGTCTCGCGAATGATCTTGCCCGTGTCCTGCGTTTCGAGTTCGGCAAGACGCGGCGCATGTTGCGCGACGAGATCGGCGAGCTTGTACAGCAGCTTGCCGCGCGCGCTCGCCGTCAGGTTTGCCCACGCCGGATCGGTCAATGCGCGATGTGCCGCACGCACTGCGCGATCGACATCGTCGGCACTGGCAGCGGGCATTTGGGCCCACACGTCGCCCGTCGATGGATCGATGCTGTCGAACTGCTCGCGCGCATCTTCGAACGCTCCATCGATGTATTGCTGGAACCGCTGGACCATGTCAGCTACTCCAAGTTCGGTTACTGCGTTGCGTCGGTTGGATCAGCGCGATGCGAAGGCAGGCATCACGTCGGAGATGAACAGCTCCAGCGACTTGCGCTTGCGCTCGAAACTCATATGACTGTCGAGCCAGAAGCTGTACTGGTCGTAGCCGAGTTCTTCGTAGCCCTTCAATCGCGCGATCACCTGTTTAGGCTCGCCGATCACGAGGTTCTTGCGGATCGCTTCGGACGAATACTGCGGGAACATCGCGACGTCCGCGTCCGTCAGCGGCTCGATGAAACCCTGCTCGACGGGACGTTCGTTCTTGAACCACTTGCTGAAATAGCGATAGAACGTTGCAAGGTCTTCGACAGCGGCATCCACTTCAGCCGCATCGGCACCGACGAACGTATGCATCAGCATCATCACTTGCGGGCGCGGCACGTCGGGATGCGCTGCACACGCAGCATTGAAACGTTCCATCAGGCTCACGACTTCGGCATCGCCTGCAGCCAGCGATGTCACCTGCACGTTGCATCCGTTCGCAATTGCAAATGCGTGCGAATTCGGATCGCGTGCGGCGAGCCACATCGGCGGATGCGGTTGTTGTATCGGACGCGGCACGGGCGTCGATGAAGGCCACGACCAGAATTCGCCCTGATGCGCGTAATCGCCCTTGAAAAGCTTGCGCAGCGCGGGGACCAGTTCACGCATGCGAGCGCCCGCGCCCATCGCGTCGAGGCCCGGCAGCAGACGCTCGTATTCGAACGAGTAAGCGCCGCGTGCGATGCCGAGATCGAGACGTCCATTGCTCGCAACATCGACCATGCCCGCTTCGCCAGCGAGCGCAATCGGATGCCAGAACGGCGCGATCACCGTGCCCGTGCCGAGACGGATGCGCTCCGTCTTCGCCGCGAGATACGCGAGGTTGACGAAGGGATTCGGCGCGATCGTGAATTCCATTGCGTGATGCTCGCCGATCCACGCGGTTTCGAATCCGCCGCGCTCGGCCAGTTGCACCAGCTCGGTCATCTGGTCGAACAGTTCGCGATGCGACGTCGTGTTGTCGTACCGCTCCATGTGCAGGAACAACGAAAACTTCATGATGTGTCTTCTCCGATGGCAACTGCGAGTTTGCTTTGCGCGCAGCGGGGCGAACAGAAAGATCAGTGCGCGAGTGCGAGTGTCTGCACGGTGCCCGCTTCCGTATCGCCGACATAGATGCCAAATGCGTCTTCACTGCGTTCGCGCACGTAGCGTTCCAGCATCGAACGTACGGCGTCGTCGCGCAGTTCGTTCCATGGAATCGACCCGAGCGGCACGATGCGGATCGCGCTGTCCATCCATGCCGCGCCGCTTTCGATCACGCGGCCGCGGTAGTAGATCTGCACGCTCGACGAAGACCCGCTGCCCGATTCGAACACGGCAAAAATAAAGTCGAGATGGACTTTGAGACCGAGTTTCGCGAGCACGCCGTTCAGGCTCGTTGCGTCGCTTGCGGTTTCGAGCTTCTGTCCCGTTGGCAGTTGCAGACCCTTTGGTGTATCCAGCAGTACGAGACCGTCGCGATGTTCGAGAATCGCACCGACCTGCGCGCGTGCACCCGCTGCCGCAAGCGCTTCCTGCGACAGACTGAAGTTCACATACGCGCCCCGGCAATAGCCGAGCGGCGATGAACTGGTATGAACAAAATCGACTACGCGTCCGATCAGGATGATGTGATCGCCGGCATCGACCACGTCATGTGTCGTGCAATCGAAACTCGCGGCGGCGTCATCCATCACAGGCGCACCCGTTGTCCGCGCGCACCAGGCGACTTGCGCGAACTTGTCGGCGGCTTTCGATGCGAACACGCCCGACACGTTCTTCTGGTCTTCAGCGAGCACGCTGATCGCGAAGTGTTTCGTCTGCGAAAACACCTCGTAGCTGGAGGCAGTTTTCGCGATGCATACCAGCACGAGCGGCGGATCGAGCGATACCGATGTGAACGAGTTCGCCGTGAAGCCGCGCGGCGAGCCGTCGGGCTGGATCGTCGTGACGACCGTCACGCCCGTCACGAACGCACCGAGTGCGCGGCGGAATTCCGCGATATCGAAGGGCTGCGGATTGGGAGTCTCAGCCATGATGTTCTCCAGAGATCGATCCATTGACGGCTTGCGTCAGACTCGCGGCCGACGCTTCGGCGAGGAACGCGAGCAGGCTTGCGTTGACGCGCGCGGGGTCGGTGACGTTCATCATGTGACGCTCGCTCGCGATGATTTCCGCGCGGCCATGCGGCGTGGCGGCTGCCATCGCGCGCGACATCGCCGGGCTCGAATTCGGATCGCATTCGCCCGTGAGGAACAGCGCGGGCACGGACAGACTCGCGAGCCGGCCGACATGGGCATCGTCCGAAGAAGCGAACAGCCGGTACGTGCGCGCATAGCCGACGGGATCGACCGACAGCAGCAGCCCGCGCACGGCTTGCGCCGCTTGCGTCAGGTGCACGGGAATCGGATCGCCGAACCAGCGCGACAGTGTGGCGTCGATGCCGGCTTCGGTGCTCGCATCGGCGGGCTTTTCCGCTGACGTATCGCCGAGCGTCGCGGCGCGGTTCATCACCGCCGCGCGCTGCGCGGGCGTGCGGTCGTAGACCGCGTTGAGCGCTGCCACGCTCAGTGTGCGCTCGGGATGCGCCAGTGCGAATTCGAGTGCGACCAGTGCGCCCATCGAATGCCCGACCACATGAGCGCGCTCGATGTACAGCGTATCGAGCAGTGCATCGAGTTGCGACGCGTACTCGTCGAGCGTCGGCATGGCGGTCGGCAGTCCGCTGTCGCCGTGGCCGAGCATGTCGTACACGACGACCTGAAAAGCGGACGTCAGCGCGTCGATCTGCGGCGCCCACACGCTCTGGTTCATGCCTACGCCGTGAATCAGCACTACCGTTTCGCGCGCATCGGCGGACTGCGACGCGTGCACGCTGTAGCTCGTGCCGCTCGCTTCGCCACGCGACACAGCGAGCACGGGAGCAAGTTCAGGCTTCATTGGACTCGAGCTCCTTCAGGTCCTGATAGCGGTCGCCGATGCGGTGATGCGGACGTCCGCCAATCGACGCGCCGAGCGCGATCACAAGTTCATCGGGCGCGGGCGCATCGACGATCGAGAACTGCACGGTCAGATAGTGCGAGCGCATGCCTTCGTCGTGCTTGTGCATCAGCGGAATCGAGATCGGGCAGTTCGGGCCGCCGCGCAGGTTGGTGAAGCTCAAATAGCTCTTCGCGCCGACGGCCTTGCGGTAGTGATTGCCGAAACGCAGCGTGTGGATCAGCGCCGACGCGTGTTCGATTTCGCCCGATGTGCCGACGATGGCGGCCTTGCCGTAGCCTTCGATTGCATCGCCTGAGCCCGCTACGCGCAGCATTTCCGCCGTCAGCATTTCGCCGAGTTGCGGTGCGAGACCGTGGATTTCGGGCCTCAGGTCTTCGACGAAACCGCGTCCCGCCCATGGGTTGCGTAGCACGGCTGCTGCGCCGAACAGCTTCAGCGGACGTGGTGCTTCCTTGCCGCCCTCGATAAAGGTCTCTTCGACGTAGGTGACCAGCTTGCGCACTTCCAGCTTCATATCGCTCTCCTTGCGGCGGCTTTTTGCCGTGAATGTCGTTCGTTGAGATTATGGTATGCCATCTTATGGTCCGCACCAAGTGCGTCAATATTATGGAATACCATGATATGGGTTATGCCAATGCTGGCATGTTTTTGGCGTTGCTCGATGTGGGGCGGTTTTAGGGTTGTCTTGTGACGCCAGGTTGGTTTTTATGGCTCTGCGCTGGCATCCGCGTTAGCGCCTACGCGGCGCAGGCGTTGCCCCTGTGCGGGGCGGCACTTACTTTCTTTGCCGCCGCAAAGAAAGTAAGCAAAGAAAGCGGGCTAACACCGCCCGTTCTTGACCTCCGCCTGAGGGCCCCCAACGGGTCCTCCACTTCACACGGCGTTCTGCCATTCAATGCCCGTTGCCAACGCTTCGGCTAAGCGCCTCACCCACTTCAATCACCCGTAGCGCAGCTGGCAGCAGCGAATGGTTGATGCCGCCCAGGTGGCAAACTGTGTGTAGGTCGTAGTGCTCCACGCGTCAGCGCTCTTACGACACCGATCGTGCTTTCGAGCCATGACCTGGGTTTTCAGTCCGAAGTGAAACGCATGAGCCGCGAAAGCCGACACACAGTTTGCCGCTATAGAACGTGGGAGATGGGATCGCGCCGGCGGCGACGCAGGAGCATGAAGCGGGTGATGAGCCAATTCGAAGCGTTGGCAGCGGGCGTCGAGAAGAGCGATGCCGCATGAAGGAGAGGAACCCTTGGGGGCCCTCAGGCGGTGGTCAAGAACTGGCGGTGTTCAGCGGCTTTCTTTTGCCTACTTTTCTTTGCCGCGGCAAAGAAAAGTAGGTGCCGCCCCGCACAGGGGCAACGCATGAAGCACGAAGGCATAGCGCGGATGCCAGCGAAAGACCAGGCAAACCAAACCACCCCAGCGTCGCAGACAAAAGCCAAACCCACTTCACTCCACGCCTTCCTGCTCCGCCAGCACCTTCAACGCCAGTTCCGCCGTCCTCCGGATATGCGCAAACGACGCCGCCGACGCCTTCTCCCCATCCCGCCGCTCAATCGCATCGAGCAACGTATTCATCTCGCGATTCGACTCATCACCCCGACCAGGGGTAGCAATCGTCAGCGCGCGCAGCCGGTTGATCCGCGCATTCAGCGTCTTCACGACGGTCAGCGACACATGCTTCTGCGCACCTTCGAACATCGCGTCATAAAACCGTTCGGTGAACTCGAGCACACGCGGCAGATCCTGCTGCACGAAAGCATCTTCGATGTGCTTGCGAATACCGCGCAACTGCTGCACCAGTTCGGGCGTCGACTGCTCGGCACAAGCACGCGCCGCATTGGCTTCCAACAAACCACGCAGCTCGTAAATCTCCCCAACCTGCTCCGGGTCGAGCCGCGCGACGATCGGCCCTTGCCGCGCGACGATTTCGACGAGCCCTTCCGTCTCCAGATGCCGAAGGACTTCGCGCACTACCGTGCGGCTCACGCCCAGCTCGTCGCACAACGTACGTTCAACGAGCCGCGCGCCCGGCCGGAAATAACCCTGCACGATCGCACCACGCAGCTTGTCCAGCGTGAGTTCGCGCAGGGTCTTGGCGTTGCGGTCGATTCTGAGGTCTGACATAGGCGGCAATAAGGAAAATGGACGAAGGCCCTGCCGCACGCCGCACAAACGAAAGCGCGTCGGCTGGAATGCCATATTATCGTCCATCTTGCCGTGATGCCGGCCCGCGATGCGAACCGCCGCCGGTTCGCTCATCACGCCACGCCGCGCCCGTGCACGCACGGCGCGCTGCGCAGGCCGCGCAACGCGCGCTCGCAGCCGCCGCCGCATGCCGGTGTATGGCCTCGCGCTCACGAGTGGTACGCGTTCTCGCCGTGCGAGCTGAGATCCAGCCCTTCGCGCTCGCCATCCTGTTCGACGCGCAGGCCAATCGTCATATCGACCAGCTTGAACGCGATCACCGACACGACGCCCGACCACACCAGCGAGGTCCCCACACCCCAGCATTGCGAGATCAACTGATCGGCGATGCTGTAATCACCAACCTTGTTCGCAACGTAATCGTAGACGCCCGTGCCACCCAGCCGCGGCGACGCAAACACGCCCGTCAGCAGCGCGCCGACGATGCCGCCCAGGCAGTGCACGCCGAACACATCGAGCGAATCGTCGACGCCGAGCAGGCGCTTGAGCCCATTCACGCCCCAGTAGCACACGATGCCCGCTGCAAAGCCCATCACGATCGAGCCCATCGGTCCGACGAAACCGCAAGCAGGCGTAATCACTACGAGCCCCGCAATCGCGCCCGACACGGCGCCGAGCATCGACGGCTTGCCCTTGAGCGTCCATTCGACGAAAGTCCACGCCACCGTCGCCGCGCACGTCGCAAGCAAGGTCGTGACGAACGCGAGTGCTGCCGCGCCGTTCGCTTCCAGATTGGATCCGACGTTGAAGCCGAACCAGCCGACCCACAGCAGCGATCCGCCGACCATCGTCAGCGTGAGGTTGTGCGGCGCCATCGTTTCGCGCCCATAGCCTGTCCGCTTGCCGATCATGATCGCGCCGACCAGCGCCGCGATCCCCGCATTGATGTGCACCACCGTGCCGCCCGCGAAGTCGATAGCGCCCTTCTGGAACAGGAAGCCCGCCGTGGCCGTCGCCTTTTCACCCGCTGCGGCGCTGGTGTACACATCGGGGCCCGGCCAGTACCAGACCATGTGCGCGATGGGCAGATACGAGAACGTGAACCACAGCACCATGAACAGCAGCACAGCCGAAAATTTCGCACGCTCCGCAATGCCGCCGACGATCAGCGCAGGCGTGATCGCCGCGAACGTCAATTGAAACGCGACATAGATGTACTCGGGAATCACCACGCCCTTGCTGAAGGTCGCGGCTGTCGTGTCCGGCGTGACGCCTGCAAGAAACGCCTTGCTCAAGCCGCCGAAGAACGCATTGCCTTCGGTGAACGCGACGCTGTAGCCGTACAGCGCCCACAACACGCCAAGCAGACAGAACACGACGAGCGTCTGCATCAGCACCGACAGCATGTTCTTCGCGCGCACCATGCCGCCGTAGAACAGCCCGAGCCCCGGTGCGGCCATCATCACGACGAGCAGCGTCGCGACGATCATCCATGCAGTGTCGCCCTTGTTCGGCACAGGGTCGGCGGCGAAAGCCGGCATCGCGAGCGCCAGCATCGTGAGTAACGCAACACATCTGACCAGACTTTTCATTGCGCGATCCTTTGGAAAACGTCGCGGCATGCCGCGTGCGATACGCGGGAAGCGTTGACGGTAATGTGTGGACTTAACTGAACTGCGGGAACTGCAGAAACTGCGGGGATTGCGGAAAAGCTTGAAGCGTTATCACGGCTACTTGCGGCGGGCGCGCGCCCGCCGCATCACTTCGATATCAATACTGCTGCCCAGGAATCCACGACGTGCCCGCGAGCGGAATGCGCGCCATCGCTGCCGCTTCTACCGTCAGCGCGACGAGGTCTTCCGGCTCCAGGTGATGCACGTTCTGCTTGCCGCAGGCGCGTGCGATCGTCGTCAGTTCCATGTTCAGTGTCTTCAGATAGTTGCGCACGCGGCGCGAACCTTCTTCCGGTTGCAGACGCTGTTCGAGCACGGCATCCTGCGTCGTCACGCCGACGGGGCACCTGCCCGTATGACAGTGATGGCAGAATCCCGGCGACGTGTTGAGCGCCGCGTAATCGGCCGTGGCGGAATGCAGCGCGCCGTCCTTGAAGTACGTGTCGCTGTTGCAGCCGAGCGCCATCAGCACGCCCTGGCCGATCGCCACGGCATCGGCACCAAGCGCAAGCGCTTTGGCCACATCAGCGCCCGTGCGAATGCCGCCCGATACGATCAGCTGCACCGTGCCTTTCATGTTCAGGTCTTCGAGCGCATCGACGGCCTGACGCACGGCGGCCAGCGTCGGAATGCCGACGTTCTCGATGAAGCACGTTTGCGTCGCCGCCGTGCCGCCCTGCATCCCGTCGATCACGACCACATCCGCGCCCGCATGCACGGCGAGCTTCACATCGTTGAACGTGCGCGTCGCGCCGACCTTCACGTAGATCGGCTTTTCCCAATCGGTGATTTCGCGCAGTTCCTGAATCTTGATCGCGAGATCATCGGGGCCTGTCCAGTCAGGGTGGCGGCTGGCTGAACGTTGATCGACACCAGCAGGCAACGTACGCATCGACGCCACGCGCGGATTGACCTTCTGTCCGAGCAGCATGCCGCCGCCGCCCGGCTTCGCGCCCTGGCCAATCACGACTTCGATCGCATCGGCGCGACGCACGTCGTCGGGATTGAAGCCGTAGCGCGACGGCAGGCACTGATACACCAGCGTCTTCGACGACTGACGCTCTTCCTGTGTCATGCCGCCATCGCCGGTCGTCGTCGAGGTGCCGGCTGCCGTGGCCGCGCGGCCCAATGCTTCCTTCACGTTCGCCGACAATGCGCCGAAGCTCATGCCTGCAATCGTGATGGGAATGTCGAGCACGACAGGCTTCTTCGCGAAGCGCGTGCCGAGCAGCGTTTGCGTCGCGCACTTCTCGCGATAGCCTTCCAGCGGATAGCGCGACAGCGACGCGCCGAGAAACAGCAGATCGTCGAAGTGCGGCACGCGGCGCTTTGCGCCGAGGCCACGGATTTCATAGAGTCCGCGCTGTGCGGCGGTGTGGATGTAATCGATCGTCTTGCGGTCGTAGCCTTGCGACTCTTCCTGCTGCAAGCGGGCGAAATGGATGGGCTTTTCCATGGGGACGTTCTCGTATTCGGTGGTCAATATTCCTGGTCCGCGTCGGCGTTCCAGTGATAGAGCGTGCGCGCCGAAGCGATGCGCTTGAACGCGCGCGGATCGTGTTTCAGGCCTGCTGCGTCGAGCAGCGAGGCAACCGCCGTAACGTCCGCATCCGTCATCGCTTCGAACTGCGCATCCGCGCCAAGCGATTTCACATCGCCCTTCACGTACAGCACCGCTTCATAGAGCGAGTCGCCGAGCGCATCGCCTGCATCGCCGCAGATCACCATGCGGCCCGCCTGCGCCATGAACGCCGAAAAACTGCCCACCGATCCACCGACGACAATATCGCCGCCCTTCAGCGAAATGCCACAACGCAAACCCGCATCGCCATCGATCACGAGCAGTCCGCCATGCGCGGACGCACCCGCACCATTCGATGCGAAGCCCTTCACATGAACCTTGCCGCTCATCATGTTTTCGGCCACGCCCGTACCCGCGCTGCCTTCGATCACAATGTTCGCGTGCTTGTTCATGCCGCCCGCGTAGTAGCCCGCGTGGCCGTCGATTGTGATGTTCACGTCGGCATCGACGCCGACCGCAATGTTGTGCGCGCCGTTCGGCGAGGTCACGGTGATCTGCTGGCCTTTGAGCGCAGTGGCATCGCCGTGCAGATACTGGTTCACTTCCCTGACCGATCCGCGCTCAAGGTCGAATGTCACGCTTTCCATACATACATCTCCTCGGGTGCCGGTTCGAATACCTTCGCGTTCCTGATGTCGGGCAGATGCGCGAGCGAGCGGAACTCGGACGCGATCGCCACGTAGTCGTCGTTCTCGGCAACGACAGCGGGCTTGCACGCGAACGGATCGCGGATCAACGCGAGTTCCGTCGTCGTGCCCATCAGGAACGTGTAGAAGCCGTCGAGTTCTTCGAAGCCTTTCTGCAACGCTTCCGGCAACGCATCGCCTTCACGCAGACGCCATTCGAGAAAGCGGCAGGCGGCTTCCGTGTCGTTGTCGGTGTCGAAGTGAATGCCTTGCGGCTCCAGCTTGCGGCGCACGCCATACGGGTTCGACAGCGAGCCGTTGTGCACGAGACAGAAGTCTTCGCCTGCCGTGAACGGGTGCGCGCGATCCGGTGTCACAGCCGATTCCGTCGCCATGCGCGTATGGCCGACCAGATGCGATCCTTTGAGGTTCGCGAAGCCATAACGGTCCGCGACCTGCGCGGGCGTGCCGATGTCCTTGTAGAGATCGATCGAACGGCCCGTCGACAGCAGATACAGCTTCGGATAATGCTCGCGCAGCCAGCTCTTTACGCTTTCCGCATTGCCTTGCAGCGTCAGCACGGCATGATTGCCTTTCGCTTCGATACGCGCCGTCACGTCCATCGCCGCGTTCAACGCGTCGAGCAGCGGCGTCCATGCAAAACGATCGCCTTCTTCGGTGAAGCCCGCATACAGGCTCAGCTTGCGCTGGCTCGCATCGACTGCCTTGCCAAATACGGCCAGACCCGCCGAATCCGGACCGCGCTCCGTCATGCCGATCAGCATCGGCACCATCAGTTCGCCGAGCCGTTCGCGTAGTGCCGGTGTCTTCACCAGCAGACCTACGATTCCACACATAATTTCTTCCTCCTGGTGATGCTTAGAAAAATTCGAGGTAGCTTTTCAGCTCCCAGTCCGACACGTGACGCATGTATTCGAGCCATTCCATGCGCTTCAATTTGAGGAACTCATCGGCAACGGGACCGAGCGCGTCGCAGATCAACCGATCTGACTCAAGCGCGTCGAGTGCCTGTTCGAGGTTCTGAGGCAGCACGCCGATCTGGCGCTCCTGCAACTGCTGCGGCGTCCACGTGTAGAGGTTGTCGTTAGCAGGCTGACCGGGCGACAGTTCGCGCTCGACGCCATCCAGCCCCGCCGCGATCACGGCCGCCGTCGCGAGATACGGATTGCATGCGCCATCGGGCAGACGCAGTTCGATACGCTCGCCGGGCATGCGCACCATCGTCGAGCGGTTGTTGTCGCCATAGCTGATATACGCGGGCGCCCACGTTGCGCCCGTCAGCGAGCGGCCCACCACGAGGCGCTTGTATGAATTGACGGTCGGATTGCACAGCGCGGCCAGTGCAGGCGCGTGCGCGAGCAGGCCCGCCGTGAACTGATAGCCGAGCTTCGACAGTCCCATGCCGAGCGGATCGTTCTTGTCCGCGAACAGATTGCGCTCGCCGTCGCCGATCGACATGTGCATGTGCATGCCATTACCCGGACGATTCGCGAACGGCTTCGGCATGAACGAGCAGATCATGCCGAGTTCGTTAGCGATCTCGGATGCGGCCATCTTGAAGAACACATAGTGATCGCACGAGGTCAGGCAGTCGGTGTACGTGTAGTTGATTTCGAACTGGCCGTTCGCATCCTCGTGATCGATCTGATACACGTCGATGCCGACGTCGCGCATCGATTCGGTGAGCTTTTCCAGGAAGACGCGCGTACGCGACAAACCCTTGTAGTCGTAGCACGGCTTGGCAAGCGTATCGCTCGGGTCGCACGGTTCGAGCACGCCCGACGCCGAGCGGCGCAGCAGCGAGAACTCGGGTTCGAGGCCTGTAAAAAGCGTCCAGTTACGCTCCGTCATGCGCGCGACCTGCTTCTTCAGCGTCACGCGCGAATCGTAGGTCCACGGTTTGCCATCCACATGCCCGTCGCACACGATGCGCGCCAGGCCCGTTTGCCACGGCATCGGCGTGAGCGTCGACAGATCGCCGACGGCCATGAAGTCGGGACCGTTCGGCTCGATGCCGACGCCCCAGATCGCGAAACCGGCGAAGCCCGCGCCCGCCTTCAGCACGCCCTTCAGATGCGCAACGGGCACCGACTTCGCTTTCGCCACGCCGTGAATATCGACGAATTGCGCCAGCACGTATTTCACGCCCTGCTGTGAGAGCCAGGCTTGCGCGTCTTCCGCCGTCTCGAAGCGCGGCACGCTTCCTAGCTCGTTGACGGGCAGCTTGCTCGCGTCGTTCAGGTTCATCGCCACTCCTTGCAACAACATCCTTCGCTGGTTTGAAAAAGCCACGCGACCTGCGCATGACCCGGCTGCACGAGCATGCCGCGACGCCATCGGCGCACTGCAGGCATGTCCGCATGTTCGCGGCGGAATTTATTGTTATGCAACAATGATTCCCCACATGAAACCCATCGGGCGCGACTGAGCCTTCCCTTACATACATGGCGCAACGTCGCGATCTGCTAACCTTGCCTTTTCATCGAGGCCAACCATGCAAAACGGGGACGACAGCAAATCACCGCTCGAACGCTATCTCGGCTCGACGATCCGCGAGTTGCGTCAGTCACATGGACTGACCATCGCGCAGGTCGCCGAACAGGCCGGTATCAGCCGCGGGATGCTTTCGAAAATCGAAAACGCGCAGACTTCTACCGGACTCGACGTACTCAACCGCATTGCGCAGGCCCTGGGCGTGTCGATGTCGACGCTGTTCCGCAACTTCGACGTACCGCAGGGCGGCGCCCAGCTCGTCAAGAAAGGCGGCGGCATGGAGGTCGTCCGCAAGGGCACGAAACGCGGCCACACCTACCATCTGCTCGCCTACGACCAGGGACCGCGCAAACTCTTCGAGCCGTTCCTGATCACGATGGAAGACGAGGCAGAACGCTTCCCCGTCTTCGAACACCCCGGCACCGAATTCATCCATATGCTCAAGGGCGTGATCGAGTACCGCCACGGCCAGCAAACCTACATCCTGCATCCCGGCGACACACTCACCTTCCGGGGCGACGTACCGCATGGTCCCGAACGGCTGATCAAGACGCCGATCCAGTTCCTGTCGATCTTCGTCTACTCCCAGCCTGCCGCCGAGTGAACCGCGCCTGCTTCGTCCTTCTTTATGCAACGTCCATGCCATGTTTATCAAAGGGAATCATAAGTTCCTGCGAATAAACACTGGCGGCGCATTGCGGCATTCGGCTTCGTTCGACATCGTTTGCACTGTCACTGCGCCTGCCTGACTGCGGTGCGGCCGAATCGTGAATCTGGTGCGCATCTGCACTGACACGGTAAGGCCAGTTACGACGCTGTATCAGCGTTGCTTATAAAGTCTGCAACGCTCCCAGCGCGCCTTCGATCATCGCGCGCACCACCGGCTGCACACGTTCGGCGCGCTGCAGTTCGTACGCGAAGGGCGCTTCTTCATTCATGTACGTGGACTGGCACATCTCCAGTTGGATTGCATGAATGCCTTCGCGCGGCGCGCCGAAATGACGCGTGATATAGCCGCCTTTGAAGCGGCCATTCGCGATCCACGTAAAGTCGCTCTGTGCCGCAGCCGATTCGGCGGCTGCCTGCAACGCGGGCGCAGCCGTGCGGCCGTCCTGCGTGCCGAGGTTCAGATCGGGCAGCTTCCCGTCGAACAGACGCGGCAACACGCTCGCAATCGAATGCGCTTCCCATAGCAGCACATTCGCGTGCCGTTCGCGCAAACGCGCGAGTTCGGCCCGCAGCGTGTCGTGATACGGCGTCCAGTATTGCGCGACACGCCGCTGCTTTTCATCCGGGTCCGGCTCGCAGCCCGCGCGATAAACAGGCTCACCGCGAAACGTCTCGGTCGGGCAAAGGCCTGTCGTGGTTTGCCCCGGATACAGGCTCTCGTCGTTCGACGGGCGGTTCAGGTCGATCACATAACGCGACACGTTCGCGCCGAGCAACGTCGCTCCTAGCTCCTTCGACACGAAATCGTAAAGACGGTCGAGATGCCAGTCTGTGTCCACGAAGGTCAGTGCTTCGTCGGTATAGAGATGCCGCATCGCAGGCGGGATGCTGTGCCCCAAATGCGGAATCGAAACCAGCAGCGGCGCATCGCCACGTTGCAACGTGTACAGCTCATTCATTGGCATCACTCCATGAAGAATCAGCGCAGCGCGTCGTCGGGCAGTTGCGGCAACGCGCGCGCGAGCGCCGGTTGAATCGAACGGTCGATCACGGCGCGCGTCAGCGTGACGATTTCACTAGCGAAGTCATCCCACTCGCCCTGCCGGTGCAACACAAAAAAGTCGCGTCGACCGAGACGCCCCGACGGCAGCGGCAGCACAGCAATCTCGTCGAGATAATGACGGGCCTGCCACAGACATAGCGGCGTCGAAATCGCGAAGCCGAGACGCGCGGCCACGAGGCTGAGCAAAGGATCGGTGGCATCGAATTCATAACGGCGCGGGCTGTCGATACCCAGATGCCGCGCAAAGCGCTCAACCTGCTGGCCGATCACCGAGCGCGCCGTGTAACGGATCAACGGCAGTTCGGCGGCCAGCGTGCGCCAGTCGATCTGCGCGCGGCCCGCGATATGACTGCGCGCCACCACCGCGACGAACGCCTCGGAAAACAGCGGAACTTCGACGATGCGCGCATCGTTGAGCGTCGTCTGCGTGCACACGGCGATATCGAGTTCGCGGTCGTGCAACTGCTTCGACAAGCCCGGCGTGAGTCCCGACCACAACGAAATCTGCCGCGTCGAATTAGACACCGCGCGAATCAGTTCAGGACCGACCGTCGCCGCAAACGAATCGACGCAGCCCAGCCGCACGGGCAGCTTCCCCGCATTGGACGCATCGCCGATACGCGTGGTCACCATCTGCGCATGCTCGAGCAGCGGCCCCGCCAGTTCCAGCAACGCGCGGCCCGCGATATTCGGGCGCGGCGGACGGCTGTCGCGGTCGAACAACGTCATGCCCTGCTCGCGTTCCAGCGCCGACACGGCCTGGCTGATCGCGCTCTGGCTCACGCCCAACTGCTTCGCTGCGGCCGTCATCGAGCCCGTCTCGCACACGGCGACGAAAGCCTGCAGCGCGCGCAGATCGATTGGCGTTTGGGTTCGTCTCATCCTGACTCCAGTGTCGTCGGCGGCCCGCACGCGCCGCCCGGCGACGACGCATGGTGCCCCTTCAAAAACGTCCCGCGCTCACGATGAGCGTTTTCGGGCACGCAGCATAAGTTTGCCTAATACAAAATTCGCGTGCGCTTTGGCTTTCTAGAATCGGCTCCATTGCCCTTCCAGAGGTCTCCATGAGCCACTATGACTTTGTCGTGATCGGCGCCGGCGTGATCGGCGCGTCGGTTGCCCACCATCTCGCCGCCCTTGGCGCGAAAAGCGTGCTCGTTCTCGAGCGCGGCACGATCGGCGCGGGCACGACGTCGCAATCGTCGGGCTTGCTGCGCACGCACTATTCCGTGCGCCAGAACGTCGAGCTGGCGCGTTCGTCGTGGTGGGCGTTCAACAATTTCGCCGAATACGTCGGCGACGACGAAGCGTCGTGCGGGCTTGTCAAATGCGGCTATATGATCTGCGCGCCCGAAGGCGACAAGCTCGAACCGCTGCGCGCATCGCTCGATGCACAGCGCGACATGGGTATCGAAGTGCAGTTGCTCGGCCGCGATGAAGCGCGCGAGCGGCTGCCCATTGCCAGCTTCGACGACGCCGCCCTGATCGGCTACGAGCCCGAAGCCGGTTTCGCCGATGCGTATCTGGTCGCGACCAGCTTCGCCAGATCGGCGCGCCGCCGCGGCGTGAAGATCATCGAAGGCGCGACGGTGACGGGCGTGATCCGCGAAGGACGCCGCGTGGTCGGCGTCGAAACCAGCGCGGGAAACTTCAGTTGCGGCACGCTGATCAGCACGCAGAACATCTGGACGCCCGAACTGGCCGGCTGGATCGGCGTGCCGCTGCCCGTCAAGCCGGAGCGCCACACCGTCCTCGCGCTCGAATGCGACGAAGGTGCGTACACGTTCAAGATGCCCGCGTTCAAGGATCTCGGCTCGCCGGGCATGCTGTATTTCCGCAGCTATGGCGGCAGTCAGATGCTGGTGTCCGAAGGCGTGGTCGGCGAGACGCTGAATGCGCCGGAGACAGAACAGGGCGACATCTCGCTCGATTACGTCGCGGAAGTCGGCGCGCAGGTTGCCGAGCGCTTTCCTGCTTATGAAACGGCGGGACTCGCGTCGTCGTGGACGGGCGTGTACGACGTTACGCCGGACTGGAATCCCGTGCTCGGGAACGTCGGCGATGTCGAAGGGCTGGTAGTTGGCTTTGGCTTCTCGGGCCACGGCTTCAAGCTGTCGCCCGGCATCGGCAAGCTGCTTGCCCAACATGCGCTCGGCCAGCCGACCGATGTATCGCTCGCGCCCTACGCGCTCGACCGCTTCTCGACGGGCGCGTTGCTCGTCGGCAAGTATGGTTCGGGCGCCGTGTCCTGATTCGTGGAGTCTGCTATGTCCATCAAGATTCTGGTTCCCGTCAAACGCGTGGTCGATCCGAATGTGCGTGTACGCGTCAGCGCAACCGGTTCGATCGATACCAACGGCTTGAAGATGTCGCTCAATCCGTTCGACGAATGCGCCGTTGAAAAGGCGCTGCAACTCAAGGAAGCGGGACACGCGACGCACGTGACCGTCCTCACCTGCGGACAGTCGAACTGTCAGGACGTGCTGCGCACCGCGCTCGCAATGGGCGCCGATGACGCCGTGCTGATCGATACGGGCGAAGCCACCGCGACACTCGATTCGCTGGCGGTCGCGCGTCTGCTGCACGCGTATCTGTCGGCGCACGAAGGATACGGCCTCGTGCTATGCGGCAAACAGGCCATTGACGACGACACGGGCGGCGTCGCCGCGATGCTCGCGGGCCTGCTCGACTGGCCTCAGGCGCTCGACGTGAGCGCGGTCG
Organism: Burkholderia sp. Ac-20365; assembly: GCF_017104715.1. Taxonomy (GTDB): domain Bacteria; phylum Pseudomonadota; class Gammaproteobacteria; order Burkholderiales; family Burkholderiaceae; genus Paraburkholderia. The sequence continues at coordinate 304,516 of NZ_JAAGPI010000007.1, read as the reverse complement.
ACGCGGATTCAAATGGCTGGCGCGTGACCTGCGGCGACGATGCGGGCACGGCGACGTGGCGTCTCGAAGGCGCGGCCGTCGTCAGCGCGGACCTGCGGCTTGCCGAGCCGCGGCGTGTGACCCTGCCGAGCATCGTCAAGGCAAAACAGAAGCCGCTCAAGACGATCGATGCGGGCGTCTTCAACGTGGACCTCGCGCCGCGAACACGCGTTCTCGGCTTGAGCGATCCGCCCGCGCGGCAGGCGGGCATCAAGGTCGCGGATACAGCCGCGTTGATCGAGGCGATCGCCGCGCAGCGTGTGTTCGAACAAACAGGAGTGGCAGCATGAGATCGCTCGTTCTGGTGGATATCGACAACGGCGTCATCAGCGACGCGAGCCTGCGCGTGATCGGCGCGGCGTTGCGGATCGGCAAGCCTGTCGATCTGCTCGTCTTCGATGCCGACGCTGCACAGGCAGCCGCGCAGATTGCGGGCATCGAACAGGTGCTGCTGGCGGCGTTCGATACCGCGCCGACGGCCGAGTCACTCGCTGCCGTGCTACAAGGCCTTTCGGCAAACTATGCGTTGATCGCCGCCGCGCATCGCGCGCTGGCTCGTGGCGCGTTTCCGCGCGCAGCGGCGCGTGCGGGTAGCGCGTTTCTCGCGGATGTCACGGGTGTCGCCAGCGATGGCCGCTTCGTGCGCAGCCTGTATGCAGGCAGCGTCGTGGCGAACGTCGCAAGCGAAGGAGCGCTGACGTTCGCGACGTTTCGCGCGTCGTCGTTTGCGCCGGTTGCGCGTGACGGCGGACAGGCCACCATCGTGACGCTCGAAGCACCGCGAGTCTTCGGCAACACGACGCTGATCGAACGTCATGCGACGCAGCAGACGGGACAGGATCTGTCGAGCGCACGTATCGTCGTGGCGGGCGGTCGCGGCCTCGCATCGAAAGAGAACATGCAGCGGCTCGGCGAACTGGCGGACAACATGGGCGCCGCGCTCGGCGCGTCGCGCGCCGCCGTCGACGCCGGCTACGCGCCCAACGCCGTGCAGGTCGGACAGACGGGCAACACGGTCGCGCCCGATGTCTATCTGGCCTTCGGCATCTCCGGCGCGATCCAGCATCTGGCCGGCATGAAGGACTCGAAGCTGATCGTCGCCGTCAACAAGGACCCGGATGCGCCGATCTTTTCGATCGCGGATGTCGGTCTCGTCGGCGATCTGTTCGAGACGGTCGGCGGACTCGAAGCGCGCGTCGCAGCGAGGAGCGCGTGATGATCGACGCACTGTCGCCTGAACGCGTGTCTGTGCAGCGTCATGGAACCACCGCGCTGAATTCCCATCAGTCGATTCACTTCTTCGATTGCTCGAAGCTCGCGCCCGAGCCATGGGCGAACGGCGGCGGCACGACCCGCACCGTCGCACTGCAATCCGCCGACGATCACGCGGTGGACTGGCGCGTCAGTATCGCAACGCTCAATGGACCGTCGAAGTTTTCGCGGTTTCCCGGGCTCGATCGCACGCTCGTGTTGCTCGATGAAGGCGCTGTGGACCTGCATTCACAAGATGGCGCGTCGGTCGCGCGGCCTGGTCAGCCGGTGCAGTTTTCCGGCGATCTGCTGATGTGGGCCAGCATGTCCGTGCAGCCCGTGAACGTGCTCAACGTGATGACACGTCGTGGCGCGTATCAGGCTGCGGTGAGCGTCGCGACACACTCGTTGCGTGTCACGCCGGCGTCGACTCATCTCGTGCTTTGTGTTGCGGGCGAATGGCGCATCGGTAGCTCGCTGCTCAACAGCGTGTCGCTGCAGCCGATGACGGGCATCTGGTTCGAAGGCCGGCGTGAAGAGATCGACCTGCACGCGGTCGGGCTGGGCGCCCGGCTGGTTTCGATCGCGATTGCGGGCGTGGAGCGTTGATCGATGACGGATGCGAAGTGGGTCGATCAATATGGGCCGCGTGAGTCGATGGAGTATGACGTGGTGATCGTCGGCGGCGGGCCGGCTGGACTGGCTGCGGCGATCAGACTTAAGCAGCGTGCTGCGGACAGTGGTGCCGAGATCGGCGTTTGTGTCCTTGAAAAGGGTTCTGAAATAGGCGCGCATATTCTGTCGGGCGCGGTGATGGACCCGCGTGCGCTTAACGAGCTGATTCCTGACTGGAAGTCGAAGGCGGCGCCGTTAAACGTCGAAGTGACCGAGGATCGCTTTTTGTTCCTGTCGCAAACAGGCGCGAAGACCGTGCCGAACTGGGCGCTGCCGGATAACTTCAAGAATCACGGCAACTATGTGATCTCGCTGGCGAATGTGACGCGGTGGCTGGGTCAGCAGGCCGAAGCGCTGGGCGTCGAGATTTTTCCGGGTTTTGCGGCGGCTGAAGTGCTCTACAACGACGACGGCTCGGTCAAGGGCGTCGCGACGGGCAATCTTGGCATCGGCAAGGACGGCGAGCCGACCGAAAACTTCCAGCTCGGCATGGAACTGCATGCCAAGTACACGCTGTTCTGCGAAGGCGCGCGCGGTCACCTGGGCCGCCAGCTGTCGGACACGTTCAAGCTGCGCGACGGCGCCGATCCGCAGGTCTACGGCATCGGCATCAAGGAACTGTGGGAAATCGATCCGTCGAAGCACAAGCCCGGTCTCGTGATCCACACGGCTGGCTGGCCGCTCGATTCGCAAACGTACGGCGGCTCGTTTCTGTATCACATCGACAACAATCAGGTGATGGTCGGTTTTGTGGTCGGTCTGGGCTACTCGAATCCGTATCTGTCGCCGTTCGAAGAGTTCCAGCGCTACAAGACGCATCCGGAAATCCGCAAGTTCCTCGAAGGCGGCAAGCGCGTGTCGTACGGCGCGCGCGCGATCACGGCAGGTGGCCTGATGTCGCTGCCGAAGCTCGTTTTCCCGGGCGGCGCACTGGTCGGCGACGATGCGGGCTTCCTGAACGCCTCGCGGATCAAGGGTTCGCACGCCGCGATCAAGACGGGCATGCTCGCCGCCGATGCCGCATTCGACGCCGTGCAGGCTGGTCGTAACAGCGATGAACTGACCGCGTACCCCGAGTCGTTCAAGACTTCGTGGCTGCACACCGAGCTTTACCGCGCGCGCAATTTCAAACAGTGGATGAGCAAGGGCCTCTATCTCGGCACGCTGATGGTCGGCATCGAACAGAAGCTGATGGGCGGCAATGTGCCGTGGACGCTGCATCACCAGCACTGGGATCACCAGATGCTGAAGCCCGCGTCGCAGTGCAAGCCGATCGAGTATCCGAAGCCCGATGGCAAGCTGACGTTTGACCGCCTCTCATCGGTGTTCATCTCGAACACGAATCACGAAGACAACCAACCGGCACACCTCACACTGAAAGATCCGACTGTGCCCGTGAAGGTGAACCTGCAAACGTACGCCGGTCCTGAAGCGCGTTTTTGCCCGGCAGGCGTCTACGAGTTCATCAAGACCGACGCAGACGAAGACCGCTTGCAGATCAACGCGCAAAACTGCGTCCACTGCAAGACCTGCGACATCAAGGATCCGACGCAGAACATCGTGTGGGTGACGCCCGAGGGCGGTGGCGGTCCGAACTATCCGAACATGTAGCGGATTCCATCAGGCCGGTTTCTATGCAGCGGGCCGTGGCTCGATTGGGCATGCAATAGCCGTCAGCCCGAAACCCGCTCGCTGAGTTGCAGCACACCGTCTGGCATCGTCGCCGCCCGCGTGAACAGTTCGACGATGCCACGTGTCGGGACACTGGCAGAGAGCGTCGCAATCTTGGTCGGCGCAAACCAGCGGCAACGTGCAATCTCATTGCGCGGCTCGGGTGTCACATCGGCCGGTATCCCGGCGACGAACACGTGATGCAGCGTGCTGAACCCCTGGAAGTGGAAGCAGTAATCGATCTGCAAGGCGATGACGCCCGTTTCCTCTACCAGTTCGCGCCGTGCCGCGTCGATGGACGACTCTGTGCGCTTGATCCTGCCGCCCGGCAACGCCCATCGCGAGCGCGCTCTGGCGACGAGCAGAATCCTGTCATCCCTGATGCACAATACGGTCGCCCTGTCTTTCATACGCTCCCAGCCCGGTCGAACGGGCTCAAATAACAAGTGGTCAACGGTGCCCGTTCGCCTGAGTCGCCGGACGTCTGAGCATCCTATTGAACCACATGTCATAAAAGTGTCACAATTACGCTTTCGCCGGACGCTTGCATTCCGCCGCCTTTCGGCCCGGTCAGAGAGATTTGCGATGACACATACGTATGAATACAACGGCTTCACGCTGCAGGTAGCGATCGAGTCCGCTTTTCGCCCGCGCCCTCGCGCGTCCGCGAGCGCCCGAGGCTATGTCGCCGTGGTCCGGATTTGCGACGCGCAGACGTCGTTGCCCCGCTTCTCGCCACTCAGGCTGGACGAGTTCAGCGGGCGGCCGTTTGCCAGCGAGAAGGATGCGCTGACAGGCGGTTACAGCGCCGCGCGCACGATCGTCGACGATCTGTTTGGCTAATAGCGACGAGGAAAGTCAGGCGCCTGCTTTTGACCCGCTAAAGCATCAGCTTCACGGCTTCAGGCTCATCCGGTTCGAACCAGTCGGGATTGAGCTGCGCCACAGGCCCAAGCGACACCAGAATCTCCCGCAAATGCGCACGCATCGCGTTTTCCGCGGCGTCAGGGTCGTGTGCCTTCAGCCCGCTCACGATCAGCGCGTGCTGCTTGATCAGCAAGTCGAGCGGCGACACTTCATGCAGGCTCAGATAGCGCACGCGATCCATCTGCGCCTTGATGTCCTGAATCGTCTCCCAGGCCGCCACGCAATCGATGGATTGCGCGATCAGGAAGTGAAACTGCTCGTCGCAGGCGAGGAACGCGGCGGTGTCGTTCAGCTTCGCCGCCGCCTTCTGTTCGCGCAGATTCGCGGCAAGGTCGGCAAGCTGTGCATCGGTGATGGCGTCAGCCGCCTTGCGCACGACAGCGGCCTCGATTGCCTCGCGAATGAAGCGCCCTTCGCGCACCTTGCGCGGGGAAATCCGCTTCACGAATGTCCCACGCTGCGGCAACACCTGAAGCACGCCGGCTTCGACGAGCTTGATGAACGCTTCGCGCACGGGCTGCCGCGACACCTGAAACATCTCCGACACCTCTTTCTCCGAAAGCGGTGTGCCGGGTGCAAGCAGACCGGTAAAGATCGCCTCGCGCAGCGAGCGAAAAATCTGCTTGCCAATCGGCTCGTGCGATTCGACCGACAAACCCTTTAGCGCGCCGCGCAGCGGTGTCTTCGACTCGCCGTCGGAAACCACGCGTGCCTCGCTCGCGACGGGCGCAACCGTCAGCGCAGCGGTTTTCTTTCCACGCCGCGATGCGGCATTCGGGCTTGCAATTTTCGTATCCATACCGGGTAATCGAAGACTAATGTGGCGAAACTACCATACTAGTTTACGCTCTGCCGGCTCATTTTGCGATCTGGGTTCGCGGATGAAAACAAGCGCACACAGCGCGCCGATCACGGCAATCGCCCCTGCCAGCACAAACGCACTGCCGTACGCACCGTGCGTCGCCTGCACGATGAAGCCGGTGACGGCCGGTCCGATCACGCCTGCGAGATTGGCCAGCAGATGCACGAAGCCGCCGACACCGCCGACGTTCTCGCGGCGCACCGTGTCCTGAATCACGGCCCAGTAGACGGAGCCCGTGACATACAGGAAGAAGATCGACACCGACATCAGCGCCACCGCGCCCTGCATGCTCTGCACGCGTCCGGCAAAACCGACGCACACAGCCGCCGCGCCGAGACACACCGACAGCACGATCCGGCGCGACAACAACGGTTTGCCGGTCAGGCGCAGGATGAAGTCGGTGATGAAGCCGCCCGCCGCCAGCCCGATACTGCCGAGCACCCACGGAATCACCGTCGCGATGCTCATGTCGTGCAACGACATGTGATGAGCTTCCGTCAGGTAAGTCGGGAACCACGACAGGAAAAAGAACAGCACGTAGTTGTACGAGAAGAACGCGAGTGCGGTGGCCAGAATGATCGGTTGCTTCAGGTAGAAACCGAGTCCTGTTTTCTTGCCGTCAGGCGCATGTTCCATCGACGAAGCCTGCTGCTGGCCCGCGACGATCAGATCGAGTTCGGCCGGCGTCACGCGCCGGTTCTGCTGCGGATGCTCGGTCGTCGTCATCGACCAGAGCACGAGCCACGCGAGGCCGAACACCATGATCGCGACGAAGGCCCAGCGCCAGCCGAACTGGATCGCCATGTAGCCGACCACAGGCCCCGCAAGCGCGCCGCCCAGCGGCGTACCCGAACTGATGACACCGATCGCGCTCGCCACTTCGCGGCGCGGAAACCAGTTGTTCACCATCTTGCTGTTCGACGAACTGAACGGGCCCTCGCCCATGCCGAACAGCACGCGCAGCACGATCAGCGAAACGATTCCGCTCGCAAGCGCCGTAGCGCCGCAGAAGATCGACCAGATGCCCATCGCGCCGCCGAACACTTTCTTCGCGCCGAATTTGTCGGAGGCCACGCCGCCGATGAAATTGAACAGCGCATAGCCGATGAAGAAACTGCTGAACACGATGCCCATCTCGGCATGCGAGAAGTTCAGGTCTTTCTGGATCAGCGGCGCGGCAATCGAAAGCGCCGCTCGGTCGAGGTAATTGATGACGCCCGCGAGAAACAGCAGGCCGACGACGAACCATCGCTGGCTCTTGATCATGGTGTGTGTCTCCAGTGTTCCGCCTCTTTGTCTGCCCGGGCGGTTCATGTGGAAAAGTCAGTCGAAGTGCAGATGAACCTTCATCGATTGCGCGCGGTCATGCGCGACTTCGAAAGCATGGTTGGCTTCTTCGAGCGGGAACGCGTGCGTCATCAGCGGACGCAGATCGATCTTGTGCGCGCCGAGTTCTTCGGCGGCCACGGCGTATTCGTCGGTGAAGCGAAACGAACCCTGATAGCGAAGCTCTTTCGACATCACGAGATTCGCTGCCACAGGCGACTGGCCCGCCGGCAGATTGCCGACCTGGATGACCGTGCCGCCCGCGCGCGCGGCGCGCAGTGCAGTGTCGAGGCCCGCTGTACTGCCCGATGCTTCCAGCACTACGTCGAAGGTGCCGCGCTGCTGCGCCCATTGATCGATGCGTGCGGTATCAGTGGCGAGTACGGTTTCGTCGGCGCCGAGTGCCGTCGCCATCTGCAAGGCTTTCTCTGCGAGATCGAGTGCAACGATTCGATGCGCACCCGCGCGCTTCGCCACCGCGAGCAGAATGCAACCGATCGGTCCACAACCCACCAGCAACACCTTCGCGCCGACGAGCGGACCGGCGAGACGCAGTGCATGCAGCGCGACCGCGAGCGGCTCGGCCATCGATGCCTGCGCGAAGTCGAGTGCATCGGGCACAGGCACGCACTGATGCGCGCTCACCGCGATGAACTGGCGGAACATGCCCTGCATGTGCGGAAACGTCGACGCGCTGCCCATGAAGCGCATGTTCAGGCAGTGATTCGGCATGCCTTTGATGCAGTATCTGCAGGTGCCGCAGTTGAGGCCGGGGTTCACCGCGACACGCTGTCCAACGCGGAGACCGCTCACGCCTTCGCCGAGCGCCGCGACTTCGCCCGCCACTTCGTGACCCAGTACGAACGGCTCGCGCACCGCGAAGTCGCCGCTCTTGCCCTTGAAGTAGTACGAGAGATCCGACCCGCAGATACCACCCGCGCGCACGCGAATCTGCACCTGACCGGCTTGCGGTTGAGGCGCATCGAGTTCGTCGATGAGGAGCTTCTTTGGTTCGTGGAGAACGGCTGCAAACATGGTGGTGGTCCTGTATCAAGCGTACTCAGTGGCGCGCAGCAAAGGCGGCTGAAGCGTGTGTTTCGTGCACGGCCGGTTCGCGTTGCGGCGCGCCCCAATCGTGCAGGTCCGCGCCGCGTCGCGCGGGAGCGGTTTCGGGCAGAAGGAAAATGCAGATAGCGGAGATAACGCCGAGCAACGCCACGTAAATAACGAGGCCGATCGAATCGCCGTGCGTCGCCTGAATCAGTTTCACCGCGACGAGTCCCAGTACGCCGCTGCCGATCAGCGATCCAATCTGCCAGATCAATGCAATGCCGCTGCATCGAACGCGTGCGGGGAACAGTTCGGGGAACAGCGACGCCTGAGGCGCGTAACACAGGCTGTGACCGACCGAGATCGCGAGAATCATCGCCGCCTGGATTGCCAGGCGGTTGCCGCTATCGACTGCATGAAACAGCGGCACGACGAGCAATACCTGCAGCACCGCACCCGCGATGAAAGTCGTGCGACGTCCAATGCGATCGGACAATGCACCTGCCAGCGGAATCGCGATCAATTCGAGCACGACGGCAACGATGATCGTTTGCAGCAGCAGGCTTTCGCTGATTCCGTGCGCACGTCCGTAGGCGAGCACGATCATCGTGTACATCGCGAAGGTGCATGCCTCGATCAGTTTTGCACCGACGCCTTTCACGATGGTCGATCCAAACTGCCTGACCACCTCGACAACAGGCCGCGATTCGACTGCCTTGGTCTCGCGGATGCTGGCGAAAATCGGCGACTCTTCCGTGCGCAGCCGGATATACAGGCCGACCACAACCAGCACGATGCTGCCCAGAAACGGCAGACGCCAGCCCCAGTCCATCAGTTGTTCATGCGTGAGCGTTGCGCTCAGCAACGCGAAGAGACCCGACGGAATCAGAAAGCCCGCCGGCGCGCCGAGTTGCACGAGACTCGCAAAGAAGCCGCGTTCGCGAGGCGGTGCATATTCCGCCGTCAGCAATACTGCGCCCGCCTGTTCGCCGCCAACGCCAAAACCTTGCAGCACGCGAATCAGGATCAGCGAAGCAGGCGCCCAGATGCCGATCTGCGAATAATCGGGCAGCAGGCCGATCGCAAACGTCCCAAGGCCAACTATCAGGATCGTGACGATCAGCGCCTTCTTGCGCCCAATACGATCGCCGAAATGCCCGAACACAATGCCGCCGAGTGGCCTTGCGACGAAGCCCACCGCGTACGTTGCGAATGCCGCGAGCGTGCCGATCAGCGGATCGCTCGACGGAAAGAATTTCGCGCCGAACACGAGCACGGCGGCTGTGCCGTACACGAAGAAATCGTAGTATTCGGCGGCGGTGCCGATCGTCGATGCAGCGGCTACGCGCCGCAACATCGCACTGGTTTGTCTGTCTGCCATGCCTGTCTCCTGGCTATCGTTCTATCTGTCGCTCGGGCTTACCAGTTCCACAACGTGCCGTCTTCGAGCCGCGCGACAGGCAAATACGCCGGATCGTACGGATAGCGCGCGGCCGCTTCTTCATCGATATCGACGCCATGTCCGGGCGCCTCGCCCGGATGCATCATGCCGCGATCGAACGTCCACGCGTGCGGGAACACGTCGAGTGCTTCCTTCGGGAAACCCATGTATTCCTGCACGCCGAAGTTGGGCACCCACAGGTCGAAATGCAGCGCCGCGCCCATGCAGACGGGCGACAGATCCGACGGCCCGTGACAGCCCGTGCGCACCTGATATAGCGAAGCGAAATCGGCGATGCGCTTCAGATGCGTAATGCCGCCCGCGTGCGTCAACGTCGCGCGGATGTAGTCGATCAACTGCTCTTCGATCAGCTGCTTGCAGTCCCAGATGCTGTTGAACACTTCGCCGACCGCAATCGGCGTAACCGTGTGCTCGCGGATCAGGCGGAAGCCCGCCTGGTTTTCGGCGGGCGTCGGGTCTTCCATCCAGAAGAGCCGATACGGTTCGATGGATTTGCCCAGGCGTGCGGCTTCGATCGGCGTCAGACGGTGATGCACGTCGTGCAGCAGGTGAGTATCGAAACCGAACTTGTCGCGCACGGCTTCGAAAAGCTTCGGCACGAAGTCGAGATACTTCTCCGACGACCAGCTTTGTTCCTCGATCGCACCTTTGGTGGCCGGCTCATACATACCGGAGCCTTTCGATACACCATAGACGGAGCGCATGTTCGGCACGCCGCACTGGATTCGAATAGCCTTGTAGCCGGCTTCGATATGTTCTTCGTAGCGGTCAAGCGCTTCGGAAATATCGCGCCCTGTCGCGTGACCGTAGACCATCACGCCCTCACGCGATGCGCCGCCCAGCAGGCGGTACAGCGGCAGGTTCGCCACTTTGCCGAGAATGTCCCACAGCGCCATGTCGACGGCGGCGATGGCGGTCATCGTGACCGGCCCACGCCGCCAGTACGCGCCTTTGTAGAGAAATTGCCAGATATCCTCGATGCGCCCCGGATCGCGCCCGATCAGCAACGGACACACATGGTCCTTCAGATACGACGCGACCGCGAGTTCGCGGCCATTCAGTGTGGCATCGCCAATGCCATGGACGCCCTCGTCCGTCACCACTTTCAACGTGACGAAGTTGCGGCCGGGACAGGTGACGATCACATCGGCGCGGACGATTTTCATGGGGATTTCCTTGAGTCACATTCGATTGAACGGATGCTACCATACAAGTATATTCAATCGTCAACAACGGGTTTTCCCGCGCTTCGGACCTGAACATGACCGCCAACGCCCCGCTTTGCCGCACTGCACTCGACTCATTGAACGACCACTTACTCAGCCCCACATGGCGTGAACCACGTATTGGCATCGTTCATCTGGGGATCGGAAACTTTCATCGTGCGCACGAGGCTGTCTATACAGAAGAAGCGATGCTCGCGGCGGGTGGCGACTGGGGCATCTGCGGCGTGACGTTGCAGGGCGACGTCAGCAAGCGAGATGCACTAATGGCGCAGGATGGCTTGTATAGCGTGGTCGAACGTGGGCCGGATGGCGTGCGCGTCACGGTGATTCGCGCCCTAAAGGAAGTGCTCGCGATGCCGCACGACCGTGCGCGTCTGTTCGAACTGCTAGCCGATGAAAACGTGCGGATCGTCTCGTTGACGGTCACGGAGAAAGGCTACTGCCGCGATACGCGAACGGGCGACGTAGACCTGAACCATTCGGGAATCGCGCATGATCTGGCGCATCAGGACAATCCGTCGACTGTGCCAGGCATCCTTTGCGCCGCGCTCCGTCAAAGACGCGACGCCGGCACGCCACCTTTCACCGTGCTGTCGTGCGACAACCTCTCGCACAATGGCGCGGCCTTGAAGCAGGCAGTCGTGTCGTTCGCACGCGTGATCGAGCCTGAACTGGCGGACTGGATCGACGCTCAGGTCGCGTTCCCCTCGACGATGGTGGACCGCATCGTGCCCTCGACGACCGACGCCGAGCGCGACGCGGCGCTGGGCGCGTTGCATGTCCACGATGCCGCACCGGTGCCGTGCGAGCCATTCCGCCAATGGGTGATCGAGGATCGTTTTCCGACGGGACGTCCCGCGTGGGAGCGAGTCGGCGCGCAACTCGTCGATGATGTGATGCCGTTCGAACTCGCCAAGCTTCGCATGCTCAACGGCACGCATTCGACGCTCGCGTATCTGTCGATGCTCGCGGGCTTCAGAACGATCGACGAAGCGATCGCGCACCCACCGCTCAGAGCGCTGATCCACGCGATGATGACGCACGAAATCGCGCCGACGCTCGATGTGCCGTCCTCGTTCGACGTGCTCGCCTACCGCGACGCACTACTCGCGCGTTACGCGAACGCTGCGCTCAAGCATCGCACGGCGCAGATTGCGATGGACGGCAGCCAGAAAATTCCGCCGCGGCTGCTCGCAACGATCGAGGCGCGCCTGAACGCAGGTCAATCGATCGATCGCCTGACGCTGGCTGTTGCAGCATGGCTCGTATTTCTGCGCGGCCACGCCGACGACGGCACGCGTTATGACATCAGCGATCCGATGGCTGCGCGCCTGACTGCAAATGTACCTGCCGATCCGGAACAACTGGTCGCAACGATGCTGGCAATCAAGGAGATATTCCCGCCCGAACTGGCGAACCGGGACGCTTTCCGGCGTCAATTGGTGGACACTGTAGCGCTCATTCAAAAAGGAGCGCTACGAGCCATTGCGATCGGGCGCAACTAGCCGATGCCACAACACCGCTCACGCATCGAACGCATTGACCGGACCAATGAAGTCCAGCTTCTTGAGGTCGACGCCATTGGTGCGCAAAATCGCGTAAGCCATGGAGACGTGGAAGTAGATGTTCGGAATCACGATCTGCAGCAGATAGTTTTCGCCAGTCAGCTTGCCCGGCACCCAGGATACTTTCACGATCTGGCTGGCTGCATCGGCGTACTGGTCTGCCGTCACGCTTTCAGCAAAGTCGACGGTCTTGCGGATGCGCGCACGCGCGTCATCGAGCGTTTGCTCATTGTCTTCATGGCGCGGCGGCTGCTGACCTGAAAGCCAGGCGGCGCCGCCCTTCAGATAGTCGCAGGCGCTTTGTATCTGATAGAGCAAGCCGCCCATGTCAGGCGCAAGCCGCGTCGACAACAGAATGCCAACATCGAATTTCTTCGCATCCGCAAGGCGCTCCGCCTTGTCGAGATAAGTCTCCATGGTTTTGACTGCTTGCACGCATTGCGCGATAGCCTGTGCATACATCGGAATCTCCAGGAACATGTGTTTTCGTCAAGTCATGCTTTGATACGACACCGCGAAGAACTTCTCATACAATACTGCGACCTAATCCCACGTGAGCGAACGCGTTGGACCGACTAGAAGCCATGGAAATGCTGCTGACCGCCGTGGACAGGGGAAGCCTGTCGGCGGCAGCGCGCGAACTGAAGATTCCCGCCAGCACGCTCACCCGCAAGGTAGCCGATCTCGAGGAGTTGCTGGGAACCCGGCTGCTGATACGAACCACCCGGAAACTGACATTGACCGACGCGGGCATGTCATACGTCGCGGCAGCCCGGCGCATTCTCGATCTCGTGCGTGAGCAGGAGCACGAAGCCACGGGCGAGTTCGCGACAGCGAAAGGCGAGCTGGTCGTGACTGCGCCCGTGCAGCTTGGCCGCCTGCATATCTTGCCCGTCATCAACCAGTTTCTCGCGCAGTATCCGGACATCACCGTTCGGCTCCTTCTCTCCGATCACAACCTCGACCTCATTGACTCGCACGCGGATCTCGCCATGCGGATCGGAGAACTCGCCGATAGCAGCATGATCGCCACGCGCATCGGTTCTTTGCGGCCTATCGTCTGCGCAAGCCCGGCCTTCCTTGCCGACCATCCGGCGCCGCGCGAACCCGACGATCTCGTGAAATATTCGTGTGTCGTCTTCAATAGCCCGTATTTGTCGCCGTGGCGCTTCCGTCTCCCCACGACCCAGAAGACTTATGTGCTCGGCGTGAAACCGCGGCTCGAAGTCACTACACCCGACGCTGCCGTCAGCGCCGCCGTGGACGGCGCAGGCATCACCTACGTATTCGAGCACGATGCCGATGAAGCGATCCGCAACGGCCAACTCGAGATACTCCTGCCGCAGTTCGAAATGGAGCCCGTGCCCGTCCATCTGGTTCATGTGTCCAGAAATCTCATGGCCATCAAACTGCGGCATTTCATCGACTTTGCGGCGCCCAAACTTCGGCAATCGCTTTCCAGATTCGGCAAGCAGAAGCGGCATTAGCGCCGTACCGGCAGCCGGCAAAGCTCACGAATCCCCGCTCTCGTCACCTAGAACCCTGTCATTCCGGTTCTCGATGACGTCGCGCGTCGTCTCCGTTGCACCCGGCCCGGCCGCGAACCGAACATCCCGATACGTCAGCGCCTGGCCGCCTGTCGCGCGAACCTTCACGGCCTCCAGCGGACTCCCGCTCGCATGCTCCACCAGGGTGATCGGCGGCTTGCCATCCGGCCTTAGCCACTTGTCGCCCCATTGCATGAGCGCGACCAGCACCGGGTACAAGTCCGCCCCCTTCGAGGTCAACCGGTAACCGAACGTATTGGCGCGTTCTGCGATCGGGAAGCGTTCGAGAATCTCCAGCTCGGTCAACCGTTCCAGCCGTGCCGCGAGGACATTGCGGGCGATACCCAGCCCGCTCTGAAATTCGTCGAAGCGCCTGCTGCCTTGCGTGCACTCACGAACGATCAGTAGCGTCCACCACTCGCCCACCTCATCGAGGGCGCGAGCGATCGAACAGTCCATTCCATCGAAGCGTTTTCTATACATGATGGGACGTATCGTATCCCAGGTTTCGTCACGCAACTTAACCAGATTGCGGGGAACAGCTTCCCGGTTTCGGCCAGTAGTGTGACGCAACGGTGTTGCCTATAGTTGCGTCACGAAACTTAGCCGGCAGTTGTTCCTGGGGAAGTCTCCCGCGATCGCTGCCAGATTCTGGAATCCGCGGCTTTCTTCATACGAGAAAGCAAAGATTGATCATCCGACGGGCGAGCTGGGCCACAACCCTCTGTTGTAAAGCCTGTTTCCATACTTAGGAATGCCATGAATACTGAAGTTGATCAGGCCGAGGTGGGAGTGACCACTCCAGCAAATCCGGTGACGTCCAGCGCCGTCCGATGGGTCGGCAAAGGTGTTGCAGCCGCTGTGATCGTCGCTGTGGCAGCGACCGCAGTTCATCTGCACTGGTCCAGTGCCGCCCCCGTTGTCGCGCCGCCGCCTCCGTCGGTGGCTATCAGCGCACCGTTGCAGCGCGATATCGAGGGACGGCTCGGGTTTCTCGGCCAGTTCTCGGCGGTGAATCGTGTCGAATTGCGCGCTCAGGTTGGCGGCACGCTCATGCAGATCAATTTCAAGGATGGCGACATCGTGCATAAAGGCGATGTGCTCTTCGAGATCGATCCGGAACCCTACCAGATCAAGCTGAGCCAGGCGACGGCGGGGCTCGAATCCGCGAATGCCCGGCTGGCTCTCGCCACACGGGAGCTTGCCCGCGCACAGGAATTACAGCGCTCGGAGGCGGGCACGGTCGAGAACGTCGACCAGAAAGTGGCTGAACAACGCGCGGCACAAGCGGCTGTCGACAACGCCAATGCGCTCGTTCGCGACGCCAGGTTCGACCTGGACCGCTGCAAGATCGCAGCACCGTTCACCGGGCGCATTGGCACACACCTCGTGTCGACAGGCAATCTGGTATCTGGCAGCCGCGCCGGCAGCGGCCCGACCACGCTGCTCGCGACCATCGTTTCGCTGGACCCGATCTATCTGGATTTCGACATCAGCGAAAACGACTACGCCGCTTTCCAGCACTCTCGCGAAAACCAGAAAGGCCCGCTGGCAGACGCAGTGAACATTTCGCCGACAGGCGACAGCGGATATGCACGCACAGGCACGCTCAACTTTATCGACAACACGCTCGACCGATCGAGCGGCACCATCCATGCGCGCGCAACGATTCCCAATAGCGACCTGTCGCTGACGCCCGGCGGCTTCGCACGTCTGCGGCTGGCAACGACTGCACCGCAACCGGCATTGCTCGTCCCCGATGCAGCCGTGCTTCAGGATCAAACCGACCACATGGTGTACGTCGTCGGCGAAGACAACGTCGCCTCACCCAGAAAGGTCGAGATTGGCGACCTTCGAGGCGGCCTGCGAGTCATTCGATCCGGACTCGCCCCCACCGACCGGATCGTGATCGACGGCATTCCGTCAGTTCGTCCCGGTTCGAAGATTTCTCCGCACACCGGATCGATCCAGTTCTCGGCGGAACATGGCGACGAAGGAGCGAAATCATGAAACTGACCCACTTCTTTATCGAGCATCCGCGCTTTGCGGCGGTGCTGAACATATTCGCGTTGCTCATCGGCCTGGCGACCATGCTGAAGCTGCCGGTCGCTCAATATCCGAACATCGTTCCTACGACCATTCAGATCACGACCTCGTATCCAGGTGCGTCGGCCGATACGATTGCGCGCACGGTCGCAACGCCGCTCGAGCAGTCCGTCAATGGCGTCGAAAACATGGATTACATTTCGAGCCAGTCGACCAGCAACGGCCAGTTGACGATCACGGTGATCTTCAAGGTCGGAACAGATCCGAACACGGCGCTCTTGCTGACACGCAGCCGCGTGGAAGACACGCTGTCGCGCCTGCCTGCCGAAGTGCAATTGCAGGGCGTCCAGGTGAAAAAGACTATCCAGGCGCTGCTGCTCGGCGTGCATGTCTATTCGCCCGACGGTTCGCGCAGCCCTGAATACCTGTCGAACTACATGCTCAAGGTTCGCGACCAGATCGCGCGATTGCCGGGCGTGTCGGACTTTCAGCTGTTCGGCGAGCGGCAGTACGCGATGCGCATCTGGATCGATCCGGACAAGGCGGCTTCGTACAACATCAGCGCCAGCGAAATACTGGCCGCGCTTCGCGCGCAGAACGCCGCGGTGTCGGCAGGCGTGCTCAATCAGCCGCCTGTGTCGAACAGTGGTACGGGTGCCTATCAGATCAATATCGACGCGCTGGGCCGCCTGACGACGCCTGAACAGTTTGGCGACGTCGTGGTCAAGTCCGATACGCAAGGACGCGTGACACGCATTCGCGATATCGGCCGTGTCGAACTCGGCTCGGTGGACTACGGCTCCAAGGCTTACGCTGACCGGTATGCGGCCACGCCGTGGTTCGTCATTGCCACGCCCGATGCAAACGTGGTGCAGGTCGAGCATGACGTGTGGGCCAAAATGGCCGAGCTGAAAAAGAGCTTCCCGCCCGGCGTCGACTACATCAAGATCTACGACCCGACTACCTTCGTTTCCCAGTCGATCGAGGAAGTCGCGAAAACCATCGGCATCGCCATTCTGCTGGTCGTTGGCGTGGTGTATCTGTTCCTGCAGAACTGGCGCGCCACGATCATTCCGGTTGTTGCGATACCGGTGTCGCTGGTTGGCACGTTTGCCGTCCTTTCGCTGTTCGGCGCGTCCATCAATAACCTTTCGCTGTTCGGACTGGTGCTGGCCGTCGGGATTGTCGTGGACGATGCCATCGTCGTGGTCGAGAACGTCGAGCGGAACATGGCGCTCGGCATGTCGCCGAAAGAAGCCGCGCATCGAACGATGAACGAGGTTTCGACGGCCATTATCGCCATCGCGCTCACGTTGTGTGCGGTGTTCGGGCCCACTGCGTTGATGTCCGGCATCTCGGGTCTGTTCTTCAAGCAGTTCGCGATCACGATCGCCGCGTCCACCGTCATCTCGTGCTTCGTCTCGCTTACGCTGAGCCCGGCTCTGTGTGCAGTGCTTCTCAAGCCGCACGAGATGGAAAAGTCTCACGGCGGATCGACCGCGCTGGGTCGCCTCCATCACGCGATTTTCGGCCGGTTCAACGCGTCGTTCGAATGGCTGTCGTCCCGCTACGGAAAACTGACGGGCCGCGCCGTACGTGCGACTACCGTGATGCTGATCGTCTACGCGGGTCTGATTGGCGCGACTGCCTTGCAGATGTCGAAAATGCCCACCGGCTTTATTCCGGAGCAGGACATCGGCTATCAGGCTGTGATCGCGTTCCTTCCTCCCGGCGCCAGCCTCGAACGCACGGACAAGGTGATCCGCGAGATCAACGACATCGTGCTCGATACGCCCGGACTCAAAGGCGTGACGCATACGTCGCCCGTGTCGGGCCTCGATGTCACGACAGGCACGATTGCGCCCAACGTGGGAACCCTTTTCTACGGGCTGCCTTCGCTGTACGGCAAGCACGTCCCCGGCGTCAATGCAGCGTCGATGCTGGTCGAACTTCGAAAGCGGGTTGCGGGTGTCAAAGATGCGGTAGTCGTCGTGGTCAACCCGCCGCCGGTGCAGGGGCTGGGCGCGGCGGGCGGCTTCAAGCTGATGCTGGAAGACCGTGGCGGACTCGGGCCGCAGGCGCTCGCCGATGCCTCGCGCGCACTCGTGGCTGCAGCCAACAAGGACAAGGTGTTCGGCGGCGTATTCACGCTCTACAACGCGGGCGCGCCATCTGTCTATGCGGACATCGACCGCCTCAAGGCACAAAAGATCGGCCTCACGCCAACGGATGTGTTTTCGACGATGGACCTCTACCTTGGCTCGCAATACGTAAATGACTTCAACTTCATGGGCCGTACGTATCAGGTACGCGTTCAGGGCGATGAAGCATTCCGCCGGACACCCGAGGACATCGGCCGGCTCAAGGTGCGCAATTCGACGGGCGACATGGTGCCGATCAGCAGTGTAGCGACGTTCAAAAACACGACGCAGCCGTATCGCGTGCCGCGCTACAACATGTATCCCGCAGCGGAAATCATGGGCGCGGCCGGCCCCGGATACTCGTCAGGCGACGCCATCCAGCACATGGAACAGCTCGCAGCGCAGGTTCTTCCGAACGGCATCACGTACGAATGGACCGACCTCGCGCATCAGCAAAAAGAGCAGACCATGTCGCCGCTCGTGATCTTTGCTGCATCGGCGCTGTTCGTGTTCCTCGTGCTCGCTGCGCAGTATGAAAGCTGGAAGACGCCCCTCGCGATCGTGCTGATCGTACCGATGTGTCTGCTCGCAGCGGCGATCGGACTGAACATGCGCGGCATGCCGATCGACATTCTTGCGCAGATCGGCTTTGTGGTGCTCGTCGGGCTGGCCGCCAAGAACGCCATTCTCATCGTCGAGTTCGCCAGACAGCGTCAGGACGAAGACGGCGTCAATGCGGAAGACGCTGCCACCCATGCGGCACATGTGCGACTGCGCCCGATCCTGATGACGTCGTTCGCCTTTATCGCGGGCGTGGCGCCGCTCGCCATTGCCAGCGGCGCCGGCTCGGAAATGCGGCAATCGCTCGGCACGACGGTGTTCTTCGGCATGCTCGGCGTGACGCTCTTCGGGCTCGCATTCACCCCGGCGTTTTACGCCTTCGTTCGCAAGCTCGGCATCAAGAGCGCGCCCGCCTTGCGCAAACTCGGTAGTGGAGAAGTGAAATGAACGGCTTCGTATCCAGAACTTCGAAAGCGATCATCGGCAGTCTGATTGTCAGCGCCATGCTTGCAGGCTGTGCCGTCGGGCCCGACTACGTTGCGCCTCACACCGAAATGGCACCGTTTCACAACGCGAAGGTCGTTGCCGACCGGCAGACGACGTTGCCGGCCCCGAACCTCGATAGCTGGTGGACGGGGTTCAATGATCCCGAGCTGGTCAAGGTGGTGCAACGGGCGCTGGATCAAAACCTTAGCCTCCAGGCTGCGATCGCACGCGTCGCGCAATCGCGCGCCGCGGCCCAGGCGGCGGGCGCCCGCCTGCTTCCGACCGTCGATGCCAATGCGTCGTACACGGCATTACACCAGAGCACGCAGAGTCCTCTTGGCACGATTGCGAGCGCATTTCCCAACTACAGCCGCGACCAGAAGGAGTATGTCGCCGGTGCGACGGCAAGCTGGGAAATCGATCTCGCGGGCGGCCTGCGGCGCGCACACGCGGCGGCCACCGATGAAGAGCAGGCCGCCGAGGCCGCTCAACTCGGCACACGCGTGACGGTTGCCGCCGACGCCGCCGACGCCTACCTGCAAATCAGAGGGCTGCAGGCGGAGCTGGCGGTCACCCAGGATCAGGTGGACACCGATGCGCGTCTGCTGGAACTCGTGAAAGCGCGCAAACAGGCCGGTGCATCCGACGAACGCGAGGTCGCGCAGGCTGAAGCCCTGTTGCGTCAGGCACGCGCCACGGTTCCGAGCTTGCGTGTGTCGCTCGAAGCGCAACTGAACCGGCTCGATGTGCTGATGGGCGCCCAGCCGGGCACCTATGCGGCAGAACTCGGCACGAACGCAGGTGCGATTCCGGATGTGCCTGCCATCGGCAGCACGGATCAGCCCGTCGACGTGTTGCGGCGGCGCCCCGACATCATCGCTGCCGAACGCCATCTGGCTGCTTCCAACGAAGCGATCGGCGTGGCAATTGCCGATTACTACCCGAAGATTTCGCTCTCCGGCGCACTGGGATTCGACAGCATCTCGGCCAGTCACTTCCTGAGCGCGAAGTCGTTCCAGCCAATCGGAACAGGTGCGTTGCAGTGGCGTCTGTTCGATTTCGGCAAGGTGGACGCCGAGGTCAAGAATGCGCGCGGTGCTTACGCGGAGGCCCTGGCACAGTATCGGGAAGCAGCCCTCAAAGCGACCGAAGACGTCGAAGACGCGTTGATGACGCTGTCGCAAACGGAGATCCGCGCGCAGGAAATTCAACAGGAAGTCAACGCATTGACGAAGGCGCGAGACCTTTCCGAGAAAGCGTATCGCGCGGGCTCGATCACGCTCACTGACGTGCTCGACGCCGACCGGCAACTTCTCGATGCGCGTGACGGTCTCGATGCAACCAGGGCAGACGCTGCCCGCGCCGCAGTGAGAACGTTCCGTTCCCTCGGCGGCGGCTGGGATGCCCCGCATCCGCAGCTCGCGCAAACGAAGTGACTCCGTCGCATGACTTAACCGGTTTATGGGGAACAGCTTCCTGCTTTCGGCCCGTAGTGCGACGCAGCCGGCTTCCCTATAGTTTCGTCACGATACTTAATTCGCCATCTTTCTGGAGAAGCCGACATGGATCGCCGCCTTCTGACACTCTCACTCGGTATGTTCGCGCTAGGCACGGACAGCTTTGTTTTCGCGGGCATCCTGCCTGAAATCGCACACTCGTTTGGCGTGAGCATCGGCGCGGCCGGTCAGTTGATCAGCGTGTACGCATTGAGCTATGCGCTGCTGGGGCCGACCATCGCAGCGCTTGCTGCAAACGTTCCGCGCAAGCGTCTGCTGCTCAGCGGCATCGGCCTGTTTGTGATCGCCAATCTCGGCACCATCGTGGCGCCGAACCTCGGCATCGCGTTGGCCACGCGAGCTTTCGCGGGTCTTGGCGCAGCCATGTTCTCGCCGACTGCCAGCGGAACGGGCGCGTCACTGGTGCCGCCGGAGCGCCGCGGATACGCGTTGTCCATCATCGTGGCGGGATTGACGACAGCAACCGCGCTGGGTTCGCCCATCGGTGCCGTGATCGGCGGCCTCGCAAGCTGGCACTGGACGCTGGTTCTGGTTGCCGCACTCGGTGCCGCCGCGTTCGCCGGCATTCTTGCGTTCATGCCTGACGTAGCGTTGCCGCCCGCCATCTCGCTGCGCGAACGGCTGTCGCCCCTCACCGATTCCCGCGTCGGACTCACGCTGACGACGACCGTGCTTGCGCAGATCGGCACCTTCATCATCTTCAGTTACTTCTCCGTAGTGTTCGACCGTGCGATCGGCCACAGCGCCCTGGTGATGGGCGGATTGCTTGTCCTGTGGGGACTGGCAGGCACCTTTTCGAACCTGCTGACAGGCCGGATTCTCGACAGGATCGGTTCACACAAGGTCGTTGTGATCAAGCTCACCATCGTCGCGATCGTCATCCTCACGATGCCGATCACCGGCGCACACCTGTGGAGCGCAGCCATTGCCGTGACGATCTGGGGAGCGTGTGCGTGGGGCGTGCTGGTGCCGCAACAGTTCCGTCTCGCGAGCCTGAATCCGCCGATGACGGCTGTGCTGGTCGGTCTCAACACGTCGGCGACTTATGTGGGTGTATCGATTGCCGGGGCGCTCGGCGCCGCGGTGATTCCTGTCATCGGCAGCCATAACCTGGGCTACCTCTCCAGCATTCCCGTGATCATCGCGATCCTTGTCTCCGGGCTCGCGACGCGCCGCATCGCATCGTTTGCAAAAACCGCAAAAGGCGCCGTGGCGGCCTGAGTTTCCATCCCTATACGAGGAAAACGCAATGTCTATTGCAAACACATTCCGTCAGTTGCACACCCATTCGATCCCGCTCCGCTTGCCGAATGTCTGGGATGCCGGTAGCGCACGTCTGGTTGAGGCGCAGGGTGCATCCGCAATCGCCACGACGAGCGCAGGCTTTGCGTGGGCACTGGGCTATCCGGACGGCCGCATCCTTCCGTTCGTTGAAGTCGTCGCTGCTGTTCGGCGTATCGTCCGCGTGCTGAACGTGCCGTTGTCGGTCGATATCGAGCATGGCTATTCCGACGACCCGAAGGCCGTTGCGGACCACGTGATGCGACTGATGGATCTCGGCATCGCGGGCATCAATATCGAAGACGGCCCGGACCCGGCATCGCTGCTCGCGTCGAAGATCGAGGCGATCAAGAATGCGCTGGCGAACTCGGGTTCGGATCTCTTCGTCAATGCGCGCTCCGACGTCTTTCTTGCGGGCCTCGCTGAAAAATCGAAGCAACCGGAAGAGTCGATTGTTCGCGGCAATCTGTATGCATCGGCCGGTGCGGATGGTCTTTTCCTTCCGGCTCTGATGCAGGCGTCGGATATCGAGAAGATTGCCAGCGCAACCCGATTGCCTCTTAACGTCATGGCAGTACCTGGCCTCGCCGATGCAGCGACGCTCGGAAAGCTGGGCGTGCGGCGCTTAAGCGCGGGTAGCGGCATCTCGCAAGTCGTGCTCGGAAAGGCGAAGGCCATGGCACAAGACTTTCTGCAGGACGGCCGTTCGGAAACGCTCGATAGCCATCCCTTGCCGTATTCCGAGATCCAGAACCTTTTCGCCGGACTGACGAACCGGTGAACGTCCGTTGTTCACTACTCAACACACCATGGAGTTTTTGATGACACTTACAGGCAAACGTGCGCTCGTCACCGGAGCGAGTCGGGGTATCGGCGCTGCAATCGCGAAGGCTTTGGCGGCTGCAGGCGCAGACGTCGCGATCACCTATGAAAAGTCAGCAGAGCAGGCTGGCAGCGTTGTGAAGGCAATCGAAGCGGAAGGCCGGCGCAGTATCGCTATCCAGGCCGATAGCGCGAATGCGTCGGCCGTGCAGGCATCCGTACAGAAGACGGTCGATGCATTGGGTGGACTCGATATCCTGGTGAACAACGCCGGCATCCTGCGGATGGGCGATGTAAAGGACATTTCCATCGAAGACATCGACGCGACGCTCAACGTCAATGTGCGCGCACCGATCGTGGCCGCAAAAGCCGCAATTCCGCATCTGGGGAAAGGTGGGCGGATTATTTCGATCGGCAGTTACTTTGCCGACCGCGTCCCGGCGTCGATGCTCGGCGTCTACGCCGGCTCCAAGTCCGCGCTCGTTGGGTTCACGCAGGGCCTCGCGCGCGAACTCGGCCCACAAGGCATTACGGCGAATCTCGTCCAGCCTGGCTCGATCAACACGGATATGAATCCGGTCGAGGGTCCGTTCGGGCCGACGTTGAAATCGCTGACGGCCACCGGCGACTACGGCAGAGGCGAAGACATTGCGCAAGCAGTGGTCTTCCTCGCGAGCGCCGACGCCAGTTACATCACGGGCGCCACGCTCACCGTCGACGGTGGCGCTAACGCTTGACGTCTACACAAGCTCGGGCGGCATGCGCAAATAGAGCTTCGTGCTCGAAAGCGCTTGCCGGACAGGCGCATCACTCGTGAGACTTGCAAGCTCACGAACTTCGCCTTGATCAGGCAATGCGAGCACGCGCATGAAGCAGCACCGTCCCGATCCCGCTACATGCGATTACCAGCATGCCAAGCGTCATCCATAGATCCGGTACCTGACCGAAGAAGAGCCAGCTAAAGAGTGTGGCGAATGCCAGTTGCGCGTAGCCGAAAGGCGTCAGCACGGCAAGGGGCGCGCGTCGAAGCGCCTGCAGCATCAGCGAGTGCCCCGTCGTTGCCAGCGACGCCATCACAAGAACAAGCACCCAACTGCCGAAGTGCACGCTCTTTATCTCCGGAAGCAGTGTCGCCTGAGCAGTCCACAAGAGTGCGGACAGCATGAGCGTCGCGACCAATGCAGTCAGAAAATTGGTAACCATTGGGTCGCCGGTCTTCGACAACTTGCTGGACACGACCTGAAAGCACGCGAAGGTGGTTGCGGCGGCAATCGGAAAACACACCGCCCACGAAAACTCGCCGCCGCCGGGCCTCACCACCATCAGCATGCCGATGAAGCCGAGAATGACCATCGCCCATTTGCTTCTCGCCACTTCCTCGCCGAGGAGCGTTGCGGCCAGCACCGTGGTGATCAGCGGAGCCATCATCGCCAGCGACGTGGTGACGGGAAGCGGCAGATAACGCAGCCCCGCAAAGGTCGAGGCGGAGTTCAGAAGCAGCAGAATGGCACGCAGCAATTGCAAGCGGAATGGCCGCGCGCCGTGAAGACCAATGGCGCCGCGCCGCATCAGCCAGACCGCGAGCACGATCGTCTGGAACACGTAGCGGACCCAGAGCAGCGCGAGCAGCGGCACGGCAGAGCCGATGACCTTGACCATGGAGTCACTTCCCGCGAACGTTGCCGTTGTGAGGACCATGATGAAGATCCCCGCTTCTACGCTCGAGCCGGCAAAAAAACGGTTGAAAAGTCGCGGGTACTGCACGCCTCTCCCTTATGCGTGGTTGGCCAGAATCACGGATATCGATTTGACAGGAGGCGCTGCTCGCTCCTGAGTCGACGACAATGCCAGACTTCAAACCAAATTGAAAGCTTTTGTCATGCAGCGCCGGACCGCTTCGTCTGACGTATCGCATCACGGGAAAATGCTATTCCTCGCCATCCTCCGCCAAAACTCCCGCCAGATACCGCAATAGAAAATATCTCGTAAGGACTCTGACGTTGAGCATTCATACGTCGATGCTCTAATGACTTCGCTTTCGCGGAGCCACTGCCGCAAGGCCTCCCGCTCTGAACGGCGCGTCCGATGAGACGGATACCCGACGTACCTGCTCTCGCGCGCCGCGATCATCCCCGCAAGATGAACTCCAAAAAAGGAGCCAGATATGCAATGGCGTCAGGTAGCACTTGGTACGCTTACGGTTGCAGCATTTGCATCGACAGTCGCATGGAGTGCCGGCAACGACGAGCACGGCAGAGACCGGCGAGGCGAAACCCATACGGCAACACCCATCAAACACCTGGTTGTGATCTATGGCGAAAACATATCGTTCGACCACTACTTTGCAACCTATCCCCATGCCACCAATCCATCAGGCGAACCGGCATTCCGCGCACAGCCCGGCACGCCGGAGGTGAACGGCCTTTCGGGCAAGCTTCTCGACGACAACCCGAACGCCACGAATGCGGCCAACGGAACCAGCGCGGCCAATCCGTTCCGTCTCGACCGCACGCAGGCCGCTACCGCGGACCAGAACCACGCCTACACGGCCGAGCAGCAGGCGTATGACAACGGCGCGGCCGATCTCTTCCCCAAATACACGGGCAAGGGCTCGACGGGCGGCGCAGGCGCATTCGGCACGGCCGGTCAGGTGATGGGCTATTACGACGGCAATACGGTCACGGCGTTGTGGAACTATGCGCAACGGTTCGCAATGAGCGACAACGCCTACACGTCGACCTACGGACCGTCGACGCCGGGTGCGCTCGAAGTGGTCTCCGGCCAGACCAACGGCATGAAGGTCGTACTGACCACGAAGCAGCCTTCTGTCGCGGGCTCGTATTACGTGAACGACGGGCAAGGCGGGTACACGATGATCAACGACGTCGACCCGGCTAACGACACCTGCTCGAGCACAACCGATACAGCGCTGATGACCGGCAAGAATATCGGCGACCTGCTGAACGCACGCGACATTTCGTGGGGCGGCTTCATGGGCGGGTTCAACCTGGGCACGACGAACGCCAACGGCACTACGGGTTGCAAGCGCAGCACGCTGTCCAATGTGGTCGGTTCCGCGACGGCCGACTATATCCCGCACCACAACTGGTTCCAGTACTACGCATCGACGGCGAATCCGAATCATCTGCGCCCGAGTTCCATTCGCGCGATCGGACACAGCACGGGCAAAGACGGCAGAACGCCGGACCCTGCCAATCATCAATACGATACGGATGACTTCTTCGATACGGTGAAGGCCGGCAACTTCCCGGCAGTGAGTTTCCTGAAGGCACCGGCTTACGAGGACGGCCATGCCGGATACTCGGATCCACTCGACGAGCAGGCTTTCGTCACGAAGGTCATCAACTTCCTTCAGCAGCAGAAGGAATGGGACGAAACCGCCGTCATCGTTGCATGGGACGACTCCGATGGCTGGTACGACCATGCGTATGCCATGCCGACGAGCGCCTCCTATGATTCAGTTGCCGATCAGTTGAACGCGCCGGGCATTTGCGGCACGGGCTCGGCACACAATGGCGTCATGGGCAAACCCGTGAACGGCCGCTGCGGTCCCGGCACGCGGATTCCGTTCGTCGTGATCTCGCCGTGGGCCAAGGAAAATCACGTCGACCACACGTTGATCGATCAGTCGTCGGTGGTGCGGTTTATCGAAGACAACTGGCTCGATGGCGAGCGTATCGGCGGCGGATCGTTCGATGTGCATGCCGGCAGCATCATGGGCATGTTCGACTTCAACCGCCGCGGTGATGGCCACAATCAGCGCAAGCTCTTCCTCGACCCCGAAACGGGTCTCGCCGTCGACTCGCCGCCGAAGATCTGACGCGGTCGTGACCCGGTGCACCCCTATCCGTTGACATGACGGCCAGGGGCGCACTTCTCACACCGTGTGGCGAGGCTTCACTCCTCCTGACGCTGACGCTGGCGGCGCAAATGTTCCTTCCACGCTGCCGTGCGATCGCGGATGAAATCGCTCACTTCCGCTGCCGAAGTCAGTGAGGGCGTCGCCTGTTCGTAGTGCCCCTTCTCGCTTCTGAGCGGAAGCGCGGCGACACGGGCAGCGTGAATCTTGTCGAGCTTCGAAGGTGTCGACGAATTCGGATGGTGAACCGACGGCACCGGCACCATGACGGCCTCCAGCGGATCGTCGGTGCGTGGCGTCGCGAGCGTGAGTACGCCGGCGAGCGATGCCGCAGCCTTGTCGCGGTCCGTGAGCGGCGCGGTACCCCAAAGCTCGTGGACAGTCTTCAGGATCGACGTGTGGTCGATCCGCCCCGCACTCGCGCGAAAGACCGTGTTCTTCCTGATCAATGGCGAGACGAGCACGGCGGGCACGCGCACGCCGAAGCGCGTGAAATCGAATCCCTGTTCGCCGACGGTGCCGTCGTTGGGCGGGGTGGCGTCCGTCGGTGGCGGCACGTGGTCATAGTTCCCGCCGTGCTCGTCGTAGGTGATGATGAGCAGCGTCGACGCCCAGTTTTTGCCGTTACGCACGGCGTAATAGACGTCATGAATCAGCTGCTCGCCCGCTGCGACGTCGTAGTTGGGATGCTGGCTGTTGCCGGTCGCGTCCCAGCTCGGCTCGAGGAACGTGAACTGCGGAAGCTTGCCTGCCGAGGCGCGCTCCTTGAAGTCACGAAAGTGCCCGAAATGCGACTCGTCGGCGTGCTGCGTATCGGGGAAGTCGTGGCGCGTGAGCGGGTCGCGGTTGTATCCGTAGATCGCCCAGTCTTTTTTCGCGTCAGTCAGCCGGCCGAAGATGCTCGGGCAGGTGAAGATCTTGACGTGATCGTCGAGATGGCCTTGCGACGTGGCGGCAAGCGCGAAAGCGCGATTGGGCATGGTCATCGTGGGAACGGATGCGAACCAGGCGTCGCACACCGCGTAGCCACGGGCTAGCCCTGAAAGAACGGGCAGCGTCTCGGGTGTGTACATGCCCATGATCTGCGACGCCAGCGTACCGGGAATGGTGTCCTTGTAGTGCTTCGCGAGATCCGATGCGATTGCCGATTTGAAATTGAGCACGAAGCCCTTGTTCGTTGGAACCTCACCAGGGCTGGGCTCATCGGTCGAATAAAGCTGATACGTTGTGTTCAGAAACCCCTCGCCCGGATCGGCGCCCGGCATAAGGTACGTATGAGTATCGCCTGCCTTGATCTTGTAGACGGCAATCTCGCGTCCGTGATCGTCGGGATTCGACTCGTTACCTGTCAGTCCGTCGAAATGCTCGACGGCAGCGGGCCGATCGGCGCTATACAGGAAACCCAGCATCTGATCGAACGACCGGTTTTCCAGCATGAGCACGACGATATGCTCGATCTTCTTGAGTTGGTTGGTCACCGTTTGTCTCCTGAAAGAACGTCACCCTTCGGGCTACGCGCGGATTGCGGTGCAGCGATGAAGTAGCGGCGAACAGGCGACGACGAAGCAGGGAAAGAGGAATGACTGGCAAGATAGAAACCGCTTGCCGTCCGGGGCAGCATGTCATCCGGATCGACGCGCTAGCGCCGCGGACATGTGCAAGGGTCCTCGGATTGCGTGATGTTTGTGTGAAGGCAGAAGACTGCGCGGGGTTTGTGATTGACCACCGACCTTGTGGACGTTTTGAGGACCAGCCCGGCCAGTGTGTGAAGTGGGATCCTGACTATGCACTCGTATTTATACGGGTAACCGTGCAACTCCTGTCATCATCGCACCATCGCAAGCGGCGCCCCGGCACGCATGCCCCGCAGAAACGCATCGATGTCGAGCCTGTGCGACTCGAGCAGCCTGTACAGCGTAACGCGCGAGATTTCCAGCTCTCGCGCCGTATCGGCGACATTTCCGCGATGGCGCAGTAACGCCATTTCGATTGCCTGCTGCTCGGCCCGCCGCCGCGCCTGATCGAGCGACGAAACGCGTTCATCGACGCGATGCGCGAGCCCCAGGTCGCTCGCGGTAATCGTGGGACTGTCGGACAGAACGACAGCACGCCATACGCGGTTACGCAACTCGCGGACATTGCCTGGCCAGTCGTGCGCGCGCAGCGCACATGCGGCATCGTCGGAGAAACCCCGGATACGCCGGCATGAATCGACACGCAACTGGGCCAGCAGATGACGCGCCAGCAGTTCGACATCGGCGCCGCGCGCGCGCAGCGGCGGTTCGTCGATTTGCAACACACTCAACCGGTGATACAGATCCTCTCTGAACCGCCCCTGCTCCGTGGCCTGCTTCAGGTCCACATGTGTTGCGCAAACGATTCTGACATCGACGGAAATCGAGTGCGTACAACCCAGCGGCTCGATGCTTCGCTCCTGCAGGAAGCGCAGCAGACCCGCCTGGCTTTTCATCGGCAGATCGGCGATTTCATCGAGAAACACCGTACCGCCGTCGGCAGCCGCAATGCGCCCTGCCTTACGCTCGCTGGCGCCCGTGAATGCGCCGCGCTCGTAGCCGAACAGTTCCGACATGACCAGATGTTCGGGCATCGCGCCGCAATTGATTGCGACAAACGGCGCCTGCCTTCGCGCCGAATGGCGATGAATCGATAGCGCAGTCAGTTCCTTGCCGGTTCCCGATTCGCCTTGAATAAGCACGGGTGCGTTGCAGATGGCAACCTTGCGAATCGTGCGGAAGAGATGGAG
Organism: Burkholderia sp. Ac-20365; assembly: GCF_017104715.1. Classification (GTDB taxonomy): domain Bacteria; phylum Pseudomonadota; class Gammaproteobacteria; order Burkholderiales; family Burkholderiaceae; genus Paraburkholderia. The sequence goes on along the minus strand of NZ_JAAGPI010000007.1, from coordinate 275,417 downwards.
CATCGCGCTGCAGGAGCCGATCATTTCGCCATCGACAACTGTCCACGGGTCGTGGATCACGGGATCGGCCAGTGAAGCCATGCCGCATGCGTGGCCAACCGCGTGTCCGAGTTCGCCGGCCGTAGTCGGCAGCATGATGTAGCTCATACAGCGGCCCCGGACGAACGACCGGATCGCGTGATCTTGAAGCTGCTCGGGCCGTAAGGCGGCAACCCAACCCATGTCGCGTGTGTCGAGGATGTCAATGAGCGCGTCCATGTCGCGCCCGAACTTCATCGACGCGATATCGATTAGCCCGCCCGCGTCGGCCGCGAGCCGCCCACGATGCCGGGTCCGCGCACTGAGGTCGATCCGCTCGACCTTCCAGCCTTTTTGCGGCAGCATGGTATCCGGCAGCGCGCGATTGCCACGGCAAACGTGGTAGAGCTTCCTTGTCACCGAGTCCATGCGATGCCTCTCGGGGAGATTCTAATTAGAAAGGAAAACTCATCGTTTTTATGCGACACAGAAAATTTCCTGTAAAGGAAGTGTCGGCGATTAAAGCTGAAGAGAACCTTAAGATTTGCCTTGTATTCCGTGGACAAGGGTGACTTCATTCGCAAATCGATAGCGACATGTGCGGTTTACCGCATATCTATTTGCGAATGCGTGCGTAATGAGAATCAAAGCAGGAATTAAAATTTTAATTGCGCGATCATTAAATTTTTATTGACGCATTTAAATGAACTTCAAGAAGCTTACCAATGCGACGAGCCAGGGCTTCGGGGAGCGTAACGTGTGAGGCCGTCGTTCATCGGATCGAAAGGTGCATCGATCGAGCCGGGTCTCGTTTTCTTTGGCGGGGTGTCGGGGCTGGAGCTGGAGCGTTGAATCGGCGGCAGATAAAAGAACTGCCAGCCTGCGTAAGTCTGTTGCCCTTCGAAGTCTTCAAACTGACGGGGAAAGTGCGAACGCTTGATGGGTGCGTCCATCGAGCTGCTATGCAGGCCCGCAATCCGGCCGGCCTGGTACAGGTACACCCAATCGTTCTGTCCGGTTTCGGGGTCGGCGTACGCGCGCCGCAAATGATGCATCGGCTCGGGAAAGCGTGAGTCGTTGAGCAGTTCGTCGATCGATGCGGGTAGCACGCGCCCTGCGCGGTAGTAGCGCAGTATCGCAAGACGGTACTGGTTTCCCACAAACAGCAGTTGTTGTTCCGTTTCCCGTTTGCGTTGCAGCGACCAGACGTCGAGCGCGCCCATCAGCGCAACGGAAAGCAGCATCAACGCGATCAGCAGCGTCAGCATGACAAGACCCCGCTCGCGCTGCATGCTTCTGCCAGATCCCCGCGTGCGCCGGCCACGCGCTGCAACAACGCTCATTGCCCCGCTCCCGCAGCATCGGAAGCCGTGCCTTGCGGGCTGCTCGCCGGCAGGATGTCGTAGACACCCGGCTTCGTGTCGTCCGGCGATGCAACGACCGCCCACTTGTCGTCGCCGTTCACGGGATCGACGGGAATTGCGCGCAGATAGTGACGCGTGACGAGTTCGTCGAGCGTGTCGGGGTACGCGCCATTGTCCCCATAGAATTTATCGACCGCATCACGCATCACGGCGAGATTCTGCGCGCGCACCTGCTCCTTGCCGCGATCGATGCTGTGCATGTATCGCGGCAGCGCAATCGTCAGCAACAGCCCGATGATCGCCATCACGACGACCAGTTCGATCAGTGTGAAGCCACGGCTGCGACGACTCGAATCGGTTCGTTTCATGATCGCGTCTACCACTGTCGATAGGGAATGCCATTGATGCCGACGCGATCCGATTTCGAAGAGATATCGAAGACGTCCTTGCCCGCCGTGCCGTCTGTCCCATCGGCGGGCGCTGAACCATCCGCGTGTGCCGGCGGCTCGCCGAACGCGCGCAAGGCCCAGGTATCTTCCGGCGGCGTCTGTGCATCGCCATTAAAAAAAGGATCGCGCGGGACGCGGCGCAGGAACATCAGCAGCCCACCTTTCGGATCCTTCACGTTCTTCACGCCATCCACCAGAGCGGCAAGCTTCGGCGGATACCCGGAAGCGTCCGCTTCCCGCTCGATCAAGCCGCTGTCGCTCGCTTCCTTGTAGGCGTCGAGCGCAGTACGGATTTCGCGCAGTGCCGCGCTCAACTGCTGCTCCTTCTCGCGCTGCACGATCAGCTGCGAAAAAGGCATGATCGCCAGCGCCAGAATGCCGACCAGCGCAAGCGTGATGACCAGTTCGATCAGCGTAAAACCGCGCACTCGCGCGCGACGCGCGATGCGAACACGGCCGCGACGTCCTGGGCAGAACATCGTCTAGTACCCACCGTTCTGGACCGGCCGCAACGGATTGTCGCTGGGCATGTCGCCTGGCGGCATCACGAGCATCGGCGGCGGCCCGGGAGGTGCCGCCTGCGCGGGCGCAGCGGTTGGCCCGGGCACTGCGGCAGGCGCGGCATAACCGGCCTGCGGCGCGCCGCCGTTCGTATTGCCGTTATCGCTGTTCGAGCGCGGCGTCTCGGGTGCGCCCTGTTCGGCAGGCTGCGCAGCGCCGTTGGCGGGCGCAGCAGCCGGCGGCGGCAGCGCAGGCAGGGTCGAATACCGCCCGCCGTAGGGCTGAGGCGGTGGTGTCGTACGCGGCTGCACTGGCAACTGGCCAAACGCACTCGAAGGCGGCGAGGCGGCCGGCCGGTTTTGCGTGCTGCTGTGCTGCCCGCCTCCCGTCGTACCGCCGCCGACGCTGCCGGGCGTGCGGACGACGGGACGCGGCACGGCAGGCTCGAGTTCCGCGACGACAGGATCGAGCCGCAACTGGTCCGCGTGCACGTTGACGTCGGTGCCCGACCAGACCTCCTGCGTGTCGGCATCGGCGGCAAACTGGGGACGCACGATATGCGGCGTGATCTGCAGCACGATCTCCGTCTTCACGTGATCGCCGTTGTGGTTCGAGAACAGGCGCCCGAGCAAGGGCAACTGGCCGAGGCCGGGCACCTTGTCGGCCGTCGTCCTGTCTTCGTCGGAAATCAGCCCGCCGAGAATCTGTGTCTCACCGTCGCGAAGACGCAGGCTCGTCGATGCATTGCGCGTGCCGATCTGGTACGCGAGCGTAGTCAACCCGGCCTGCGAGCTATCGCTTTGAATCACCTTGGTGATGTTGCTGACCTCGAGATTCAGCTTCATGCCAACATCGCCGTCCCGATAGACCTGCGGTTCGACTTCCAGCTTGATGCCCACATCGAGGTACTGGACCATCTGCGTATAAGACGGGCCGCTCGTGCTCGGCGTGCTCGAACTCGAAATCACGGGCACCTTGTCGCCAATCAGGATGCGCGCCTTCTCCTTGTTGCGCGCGCGGATACGCGGACTCGCGAGCAGGTTGGCGTCGGTATCGCTCAACTTGAAGTTCGCCGTGGCGGACAGGCCGCTCACGTTGAGCGCATTGATGGGCAGATGATGCAGATCGCCCCAGGTGGTCGCCGTCGACGGTGTGGACATCGTGAACGAATTCGGCCATTCGATACCGAGGTCGGTCATGCGGTCGTGCGAGACTTCGAGCACCTGCACTTCCATCATCACTTCGGGCTCGGGAATATCCTGCGCGGCGATCATCTCTTCGGCCACGCGGATTGTGTCGGGCGTGCCGCGTATCGTGACGGAATTCGCGCGTTCGTCGACCACCACTTCCTTGAGTTTGAGCAGGCTCTTCAGCAAACCCTGAATCTGCTTCGCGTCGACGTTCGACAACTGGAACGTGCGCACCTTCAGTTCCTGATACTCCAGTTGCTTCGCGGGCGTAGCCGGATAGATGAAGAGCGTGTTCGCATTCAACTGCTTCTTGTCGAGCTGGCTCTGCATCAGGATCATATCGACGGTGTCCTGAAGCGTCGCGTTCGTCACGAAGATCGTCGTCTTCAGGTCGGCCCGCACGTCGCGATCGAAAATCACGTTGAGTCCCGTCGTTTTCGACAGCGCTTCGAACACCATCCGCACGTTGGCGTCGCGGAACTGCAAGGTGACGGGCGTGCGCATGATCGACGACGACGAAATCTTTTCCTCTTTCAGCGCCCGCTGCGCGTTACGCTTGTCCTGAATCTCCTTGAGCATCTGCTGCGCCATCGGGTTGGTCGGGTTCTGCACCAGCACGCGATGCACGCGCTCCTCAGCGAGCGCGTACGAACCGCGCTGCATCATGCGGTCGGCCTCCTGCAGCGTCGACAGATCGCGCCGGTCGCGGTCGACGGCCGCGCCGATCTTGCGCCCCCGTTCGCTCGTCCTGTCGATCAGATACGCCTCGCCGAGCTTCTGGGCGGCAAGGTCGTACTGATAGCTCGCGCGATACGCTTCCGCTTCGTCGAGCAGCGTATTCATGCGTGCGTCGCGGTCGTGCAGATAGTCGAGTTGCAGTTGCGCGTTTGTGGGATCGTCCTGGCGCGTCGTTGGCGGCACCACACAGCCTCCCAGCACCAGCACGACGAGCGCGATGCACGCGGCCTGCCGCGTCATCGGCGGCAGACACGGCGAGCAGCGCGTGCGGGAACCCGGACGAGGCGGATAGCGCGTGGATGAGCCGCTGTCCCCGTTGCGGCTCCGATCGCGGCTGCATGCGGCTGTCATTTATTTTCCTTCGCTTTGCATGGAGATGACCTGCCTCTGGTTCAGCGGCAGATAGATCAGCACGACATCGCCGTCGGAAATCGACTCGACACGATACTGACCTTCGACAACGTCGCCCTGCGAGACGATCAGCAACTGGTCGCCGCGGCTCAGGAAGATGCGCGGCTTGAGCGTGGAATCGTCCAGCTTGCCGAGGTACAGATAGGGCATGGGCGGCGCGGTCGGCGGCGGCGCGGGTTCAGGCGCGGCCTGGACCACGGGAGGCGGAGGCGGCAGCCACGACGACGCGACGAACGGGTTGTTACGCGATTCGAGCGACATGGGCTTGCGCAATGCCGCGAGCTTTTTCTCCGGTGTATCGGCGGAGTGCTGGGCAGGCGAATCCGGCGCGCCGGCAAGCGGCTTTGCATTGCCCTTCGATGCGAGCGCCGCACGTCGCGTGGACGAAGCGGGCGTCGATTCGCTCCGGTGCGCGACCTGCACCGCCGCCATCGCCGCCGACACGCCGCGCGGCATGCGCCACTCGCGCACCGAAAGCGCGACGGTCGCCACGAGACACAGACCGAGCACGCAGCGGCGAATGGCATGAGCATTCATGGCCGCCCCGTCGTGTAGACGAGTTCGAAGCGAACCCGCGCGTCGAGCACGCTGCCATCGACAGCCGGCCGTTCGACGTGAATCTCGCGCAACGCTGCATTGGGCAAGTTGTTCAACACCGACGCAAGAAATCGACGGATCGCGCCGTATTGATCCTTGACGGGCAGCAGCATCTGATAGCGTACATAACGCCCGCCCGATTCAGCGACAACCAGATACTCCGCCGAGCCGACCGTGAGATTGTTGTCGCTGGCATGCGCGAGTATCGCGGCGATATCGTCCGCGCTGTGCGCGAAGCGCGGAAACAGATCGGGCAAGGATGCGAGCATCGCTGAATCCGCATCGGAGCGTGCTTCGCCTCCGGCTTGCGGTTGTTTCCTGGCTTGCGTGGGCCGAACATCATTCGCGAGGGCGAGCGTGCTTGCCTGCATGCGCATCGCGCTGTTCGCCATGACGACGGCAGAGCACAGCACAGCGACGCCCACGAGCCCGTTAATGCCGAAGCGCCGCGCGAGTTCGAAGCGTAGCGTCAGCAGGCGTTCGCGCAGCGCTTCCGCGTTCATGACCGGCTCCACACTGCGGTGATCTGAAACCGTACGGGCGTACCCGGCACGTTGTTCTCGATCTCGTGATCGTTGAGAATGGCCTCGCGCAGCAGCTTGCTCGATTGCAGGTACCTCAGATAGGCAATCATCGCATCGAAATTTTTCGCTTCCGCCGTGATGCGGATCTGACTTTGCACAGGGTTGTGATCGATACCGATCAGCGCGACGTCGTGCGCGGGATAGTCTTCCAGAATCGACAGCAGATCCTGCCAGGGCACCGTCAGCTCGCGCAGTACCGCGAGGCTCTGCTTCTCCGCATGCATCGCGGCGGGCGTCGCGGGCTTGACGGCGCGATGCGACTTCGCGAACAACCGGTGCCGCACCTGCTCCATCTGCTCCTGTGCGCGATCGTTGTCGTCGTACGCTTGCCACAGGCGCACCGCGCTCGCGAGCAACAACACGATCGCGATGCCGAGCACGACCAGGCCCGCCGGTGCAATGCGCCGCCCGCTGCGCGCGAAGTCGATGTCGAGCGGCGCGTTCATTGCGCGTACTCCAGCAGGCGGTGTGCAAAGCTGTTGCGCGTTTCGCTGCCCGACGCGACATCGCGTGACGCGGCTACAGCCACACTCGCAAAGCGCGCCTCAAACGCTTCAGGATCGATATCGAAGCCTTGCAGGATTAATGCGCATTCCTGGCGCGTCGCGTCGCTGCGCTCGGCACAGCGCTCGAACGCCTGCTCCACTAGCGCCGCGATGCGCGTGGGATCGGTTGCATCACCTGCGAAGAGGCGTTGCGCGTCGTACCCGACCCATCCGTTTGCTTCGACAAGGACGGCTTGCAGCAGGGCATCCGTGACGAAGGCGAGCATGGTGGTCGACCTGGGTCTGACGCCGAGTGCGCGATTGACCATCTCCGGCAAACACAGTTTCAGCGCGCGTACAGTGACGCCCGCCGAAGCACCCGCATCGCGAACGCCTTCAACGAGCGTGCGCGGCAACGCACACGCGAACGCCGCCAGTCCGCCCCGTTGCACGCATATCCGCACGACAATCGCTTCGGCTTCGGCGTCATACGTGTCGACGAAATGCGCGCGGGCCAGCTCGTCGATTTCGCGTGCACGCAGCGTCCGAAAATCGCCGCGCAGAATCGCGTGATTCGCCCAGAAGTCGTCGAGCACGATGTGTGCGCTGCGGTTTCGCGAGGACGCGTTCTTACGCGGTGCTGGATCTTCGTCGGGCTCGCGTTCAAACGCAGCACGCAATGCATCGAATACGCCGCTTTCCGTGTAGCACTGCTCCGGCGGCATCGCTACAGTGCGCGTGTCCATGAGGGGCGCGGCCTTGCGCAAACGTACCCACCGCGACGCACGCGGACCGACGGCAATCTCGCGCGTGCCAACGCCGATGCCGATGCCCTCGCCGAGCCAGTCATTCGACCATAGTGACACGGTTGATCTCCTCGAGGGTCGTCTCGCCCTGGCGCACGAGACGGATCGCCGCGCGGCGCAATGTCTGCATGCCCTGACGGAAAGCGGCGGCCTTGATCTGCGTGAGCGGTGCGCGCTCGGACAGCAACTGACGCAACTCATCGTCCATGCGCAGCGCCTCCGCTATTGCGCGACGCCCGCGATATCCGCTGCCACGGCATGCCGCGCATCCCCTGCCGCGTCTGAACAGATAGTCGCCCGCCGTGTCGGGATCGATGCCCGAACGGGCAAGCGTGTCGGCGTCCACGCTGTCTTGCGCGACACAATCGGCGCAGCACTGGCGCAGCAGCCGCTGTGCGATCACACCGTTCAGCGCGGAGACGAAGCTGTACGGATCGACATCCATGTTCGTGAAGCGCCCGATCACATCGAACACGTTGTTCGCGTGTACGGTGGTGAAGACCTGATGGCCCGTCAACGCCGCCTGCACCGCGATCTGCGCCGTCTCGGGGTCGCGGATTTCACCGACCATGATCTTGTCCGGGTCGTGGCGCAGTATCGAACGAAGCCCGCGCGCAAAAGTCAGCCCTTTTGCTTCGTTGACGGGAATCTGCAGAATGTCGCCCAGCTGATACTCGACAGGATCTTCGATCGTGACCGTCTTTTCGAGGCCGTCGTTGATCTCGGTGAGAATCGCGTAGAGCGTCGTGGTCTTGCCGCTGCCCGTCGGACCGGTGACGAGCAGCATGCCGTACGGCATCGCGGCGATCGTGCGCATGAAGCGTGTGTCTTCCTGTTGAAATCCCAGCGCTTCCAGCGTAAGCCCGCCCGAGGCCTGCGAAAGCTGATAGCGGTCGAGAATGCGCAGCACGGCATCTTCGCCGAACTGGTTCGGCATGATCGAGACGCGAAAATCGATTTCGCGTCCCGCGTAGACCGCCTTGAAACGCCCGTCCTGCGGCACGCGCCGCTCGGCGATATCCAGCTCGGAGATGACCTTCACCCGCGACAGCACCTGATCGGCCACATCGCGCCCTTCGACGCGGCCGACCACCGTCAGCACGCCGTCGACGCGGCATTTGATCATCAGCCCGTTCGCGCGGCATTCGAGGTGAATGTCGCTCGCCATCATCTTCAGCGCGTCGTAGATGGTCGAATTGAGCAGGCGCACGACGGCGCTGTCGTCGTTGCTGATGCCCTGCAACGTCAGCGCGAGCGAAGCAGGGTCGGCGGCATGCTGACCCGTTTCGTCGAACGCGAGCGAGTCCATCGCCCGCACGTCCTTCTCGCGCACAGCGAGCCATGCCGTGATGTCGCCGACGCTCGCAAGCGCCCATCGATACGGCATCATCGGCCGCGCCCGCATGCGCTGCTCGACGCTGCCGCGCGTGCGCCGGTCGAGCGGATCGGCGATGACGAACAACAGGCCGCGCGCATCGGCGGGATCTGCGAAGCAGATGCACAAACGCGTCGCTGCCTCGACGAACGGCACCACGTCGAAGTCAGGCTGCAGCGCGTTCAAGGTCTGCATCGTGATGGGCTGCATATGGCACTGCGTGGCGAGCCGCGCGAGCAGTTCGTCGGCGCGCACGTTCGGCTGCGCGAACAGATCTTCCAGCGCGCGCACACCGGAGCCATGGCGCTCCGTCAGCGTGCGCAATGCGTCGCGCAGATCGACGCTGTCCTTGCCGTCGATGCCGTTCGCGATGCTCACCGTGTCCATGACGTTCTCGCCTGTCGTTGCGCTACTGGATGCTCGACGCGATTTCGAAGATCGGCATATACATCAGCACGACGATGCCGCCGATCACGACGCCGATGAAAATCATCATCGCGGGTTCGATCAGCCGCGAAATCAGATCGATGGCCCGCGCAACCTGTGCTTCCTGAAATGCCGCGATCCGGTCGAGCACCGGGCCGAGTCCGCCCGTTTTCTCCGCTACCGTCAGCAGCCGGTAGGTGATCGCATCGGCGAGCGAGGCCTGCTGGAACGCGTCTGAAATCTTCGCGCCGTTGCGCACCTGTTCGAGCGCGCGGGCAAGCGACGCCTGATCGGAGCGGCTGACGAGGCCCTTCGCAAGATCGAATGCACGCACAGCGGGAATGCCGCCGTCGACCAGCATCGCGGTGGTGCGAAAGAACTGCGACTGACGGAACACGCGAAAGTACTGGCCGATGCCGGGCAATGCGAGCATGCGGTCGGCGATCCAGTCGCGCGCGGCCGGACGGCGCAACATCACGGCAGCGGCAATCGCGAGCGTCCCGGCTCCGATCGACAGCTCCTCGCCATGCGCGTGAACCATGCTGCCCCACGCGATCAGCAGTTGAGAAAGAAGCGGTAGTTCGCGCCCGCTATGTTCGAGCAGCGTCGCGAAGCGCGGGACGACGAAGCCCAACAGAAAGAGCACGACTACCGCGCCAACCACCAGCAGGACCGTCGGATAGATCGCTGCCGACACCACACGGCCGCGCAGCTCATGCAGCATCGCGCTGTTGCGCGAATACCGCGTGAGGCTGTCCGCGAGACCGCCCGTCTGTTCGCTCGCTTTCACGCAGGCAACCAGCACGGCGGGAAATACGCTATTCGCCTGTTCGAGCGCGGCAGACAACGACTGGCCTTCTTCGAGTCGCCGCAACAGTTCGCGATAGACAGCAGCCGATGCGTCGCGACGCTCGTTGCTCGCCAGCGTGCGCAATGCATCGACGACACCGACGCCTGCCGCAAGGAGCGCCGCGAGTTCGCGCGCAAAGAGTTCGACATTCAGCTTGCCGCGCGCAGGCGCCGCTGCCCGCAGCCGCCATTGCACGCTGACGCGTTCGCCGCGCACCGACACGACGCGCAGCCCTCGCGCGCGAGCGATCGCGGCTGCCGCGGTGGTCGAATCGCTCTCGACGCGCACCGTCTGTACCGCACCGTTCATGTCGAAGACCCGCAGCACGTACTTCACGTCGCCTCTCCTCACATCTCCCATCCCGCGTCCCGCCCGGCGCTCACCAGGAATTCACGTCCGAGTTCTCGCCCGCGCCGCCCGGCTGACCGTCCTTGCCGTACGAATACAGGTCGTAGTCGCCATGCTCGCCAGGCGCACGGTATTGATACGGACGGTCCCAAGGGTCGGGCGGCACGGCTTTCTGCAGATAGGGACCGCTCCAGTGCGGCGCGTCTTGCGGCTTCGACATCAGCGCCTGCAAGCCTTCTTCCGTCGACGGATAAGCGCCCACATCGAGCCGGTACTGGTCGAGCGCCTTGCCGAGCGATTCGATCTGCGCGCGCGCAATCTTCGTGTTCGACTTGCCGATCTGCTCGAAATAACGTGGTGCAACGAGACCCGCCAGCAATCCGATAATGACCATCACGACCAACAGTTCGAGCAGCGTAAAGCCACTTTCGCGCGCGACCCGCGGTCCACGCGCGTCGACCGGTTCGACGGATGCGGGCTTGCACCCGCTTTCGCTCACGTCGCTCACGTTGCTGTCCTCCCTGTGGCTTCGCGCTGCATTGACGCCTCTGCGCCTGAGTGCATTCTTGTTCAGGTCCGCAGGGACGCTAAGTAGGGAGACCCGTGCAAACGGATGGGTAAAGCCCCTCCAGTTTTCGACGGTCTAAACGAAGTAGTTCAACCCATTGGACGCGTCGTCGGGCAGCGCGAGCACGCCAAGATCGAGCGCGATGCGCACGAGCCCCGTGGCGTTCGACACACCGAGCTTGCGCATCAGGCTGGCGCGATGCTTTTCGATGGTTTTCGGACTCAGGCGCAGCTGCTCGCCGACTTCGCGATTGGTGCAGCCCTCCGCGACGAGCCGCAGAACCGAGCGTTCGCGGCCCGTGAGCGCGCTCCATGTCTGCGCATGCTGCGTGTTCGATGCAAGGCCGCGCGGCTCGCCGTGCCGCGCGCCGTATTCATCGAGCGTCGCGTTGCGGCGGCCCAGCATGACGAGGCGCATCGCCTCGACGAGTTCGTCGAAAGATGCGTCCTTCAGCACGTAACCGTCGACACCCGCCGCCAGCGCCTCGCGCATATGCATGTCGCTCGCGTGAATGGTCAACGCGATGATGCGTATGTGCGGCGTTTGCCGCTTGATCTGCGCGATCGCTTCGACGCCGCTCTTGCCGGGCATCGACAGATCCATGAGGATCAGATCGGGCAGCAGCGCCGCGGCGAGATTGCACGCCTCGACGCCGTCGCTCGCCTCGCCCGCTACGCTGTATTGCTGCAACCGGCGGACCATCGAACACAGGCCGCCGCGCAGCAGCGGCTGGTCCTCGGCGATCAATACCCGGTGGATCTTCTCCACTTTGCCACCTCCGCGCGGCGCGTCACGATCCGTTGCTGTCGACGATCTCGTGATAGGCGCTCAACAGTTCGTCGGGTGTCGCAAGTCCGTCCAGGCGCAGCCATGGCTTGCCGGGTGCAGCCCGCAAAAACGCGACGGCCGTGTGGTTCATCTTGTCGCCGCGATAGACGTTGAACGCGCGCTGGGCCGCCACGCTCGCGTCCACGGTGCCCGTGTAGTACTGCCATTCGGGGCCGGCGTCGAAGCGCGCCGCATACGATTTGAGGCGTGCAGGCGTGTCTTCTTCAGGGTCGATCGAGATCGACACCAGATGCACCTTGTCGCGCTCGCTGCCCAGTTGCTCCTGCAACTGCTCGAAAGTCTCGCTGACCATCGGGCAGATCGTCGTGCAGGACGTGTAGATGAACGTCAGCACGACGGGGCGGCCATCGTTCAGTTCATCGGTCAGCGACACGGACTTGCCGTCGTCGCGCACGAGCGTGACGGGCGGCAGCGCGTAGTCGGCTGTGGTGCGCGTCGTGCCCATCGCCATATCGTGATGATGCGCGTGCATGTCGGTCTCGCCGGACATCGAGTGCTGCTCGTCTTTCGACTCGTCCTGTGTCGGCGTGGCGGTTGCGGGCGCTTTCGCATGGTTTGCGTCGTCGGCGTCATTGGACTCGTGCGCAGCGGGCATCGGCATGCCGGCGGGCATTGCATGCGCTTCGTCCGTCGCGGCCGCCTGGGTTGCCTTCTCTTTCGACGCCGCGCTGGCCGCTGCCTGCTTCATGACGCGCTGTTTGGCGGACATGCCAGCCAGCGCGGGATCGTTCGCCGGGTTGTCGTTTTCGTTTGCAACGGCATTCGCGATGGCATCGTCGCCGCTGGCTTCGTCCATCTTCATCGACGCATCCTGATGATGCGCCGCCATCTCCGCATCGGCTGCGGGCGGCTGTTGCGCATCGGCGCAGAACGCGGCTTGCGCCGCGAGTCCCGCGCCCGTCAGAATGAGCGCACTGAGTACGCGCTTGTGGGTGTCCATCGCAACCTCCTCTCCATGACGCAACGGGCTGCGAACCAGGGGCCGGCACGCAATTCCCCCTTGCTCGTCCCAGTCTCGTCAATCGGGTCGAGAGCGTCATTGGATGAAGCTCCCCAAAGCAAGGTAGGGAACGTCCACCTGAGGGTTGCTCCGCTGCGCACGGCCTGATATTCCCCGTGCCGATCGCAGTACGTGCCCCGTTGCGGCGCGTGCAACTCACGGCCTACAATCGTCCAGCGGCTTGAGAGTTTTTCGGGTCTACCAGCAGGAGCACCGATGCATGCCATGACGCCGCCAGAACCGCCCGTTAGGCTGCGCGATCTGATCGACGCGATGCGCAAGCTGGGCAACGCCGTGCGTCGCGCGCAGCCTCATGCCACACATGCCGCGCATGTCAGCGACGCACGCGGCGCCGCTCTGGCCGTGACAACGCATACGGGCACGATCATCAGCGTGAACCGCAGCGCGGCCGTGCTGTTCGGCTACGCGAGCAGTGAGCTTGCGGGCAAGCCGCTCGCCGACTTCGCGCATGACGACGATCGCGCGGAGGTTGAGAAGCAGTTGCAGCGCGATGCCGCTGAAGCGTTCCGTTCATTCGACGTGACACTCGTCAGCAGGACGGGACACCGGATGCCGCTGAATCTGTATCGGCAGAACATTGCATCCGGCACCGCAGATGCACCGCTGCATCTGATGATGTTCGTCGAGCCGCTGCCTTCGTCGCATACGGCCAGTCCACGCGGCGACGACACCCACACTTTCACGAACTGGCTGAACATGGGCCAGCAGCGCGAACGACAGCGCCTCGCCGCAGAACTGCACGACGGCATGGGCCAGGCACTGACGCTGATCAAGCTGATGGTGGAAGACGCGCGCATGCGCTTGCGCTCAGGACAAACAGACGATGCGACGCAACTGCTCGACGCGACTGTCCTGCAGATCCGCGACACCATCGGCGAAATGCGGCAGATATGCGGCGAGCTACGCCCGCTCGCACTGGAGCGCCTCGGATTGCCCGCCGCATTGAGCACGCTGTGCCGGCGTGTCGAGCAAAGCGTCGAGACCTTGCGTGTCGCCTTTGCATGCGGCGTGGAAGACGGCGAGATTCCCGATCATCTGAAAGCCGATATCTTTCGCGTCGTCCAGGAAGCGCTCAACAACATCGTCAAGCATGCGGACGCGTCGGAAGTGCACGTCGAATTGCAGCGCGACGTCTCACATCTGCTGCTGTCGATCCGCGACAACGGCAGTGGCTTCGACAATCACCCGCTTCGTTCAAACGATGCCCGCTCGAACGGGTTGGGATTGATCGGCATGCAGCATCGCGTCGAGGCGCAAGGCGGCGCGTTCGCGGTACACGCAGGCAATGACGGCGGCACGGAGATCACCGCGCGCTGGCGTCTGTGGCACTCACGCTCGTGCGGCTAGCCCGCCTCGGTGCCGCTCAGGCGCGATTGCGCGCCGCTCTGTGCAGCATCGGAATCGTGCATGGCTTGTGTGTTATCGAGGCCGACGCACAATTTGTCATCGTCCGATTCCTGTTCTGCGCACTTCGACGCGAGCGACGTCAGCAAGCCCATGCTGATCGCCGCGAGCACCAGGCCCGTGACGTTTTCGATCTCGAGTTTGTGCATCACGCTCGCGCGATACTTCTCGATCGTCTTCGGGCTGAGATTCAGATACTGACCCACCTGCCTGTTCGTGCGCCCTTCCGCAATCAGCTTCAACACACTGCGCTCGCGGGCAGTCAACAGATCCCATGCTTTCTTCGGCGCAGCGATCTCGCGGCCCGTTACGAACGAATCGACCATGAACCCGTACACGTCGGCGCTCAAGTGCTTCTTGCCTTGCATGACTGTGCGCATCGCGAATAGCAGTTCATCGAACGACACGTCCTTTAGCACGTAGCCGTCCACGCCCGCGCGCAATGCCTCGCGTACGTACTCTTCGCTCTGATGCACGGTCAATGCAATGATGCGCACGTTCGGCGAACGCCGCTTGATGGCAGCCGTCGCGTCGATGCCGTTCATGCCGCGCATCGACAGGTCCATCAGGATCAGATCCGGCGCGACGGACATGGCGACCTGACACGCCTCCTTTCCGTCGCGCGCTTCGCCCACCACTTCATACTCGCTCTGCGCCGACAGCATCGATCGCAACCCGCTGCGCAGCAGGTCATGATCTTCAGCGATGATGACTCGATGTTTGATATTCACGGTCGGCTCCTCGGTTCCGAAAGACAGCGTGGCCCATGTCGAGCACAAAATTCTTCTTCTTTCGATTGTTACTTTCTGGAACATTACGTTATTATTTCGTCATGCTAACGTTGAACGGCGATACCGTTGCTGAGCATGCTTTGGCGCAAGAAGTAGCAAGGATCCTGCCATCCTCGGGCAGCCAGATCGGACGTCAGGCCAGTTGAAAACAGTCAGATATCGGTAAAATTTGCCCGCAAAAACGTTTCATTTCTGATCGATTTCTTTCTGTGACACGCGTTGGTAATAATTGGTGCAAAGTGACTTTTCACCCGGAATCGCCAGTAACCGGGATAGTTTTACTCGCTTGCAACAAGACACTTTCTACTTCTACCTTCAGCCAGGCCACCCGCCCGCTACTGCGCGCACAACGCGATTTCCCGTAACGCACGCACCTGTAACGTTTCTGTACATTGGGTGAAAGCCCTCTGCTCGCGTGTCCGAAAAAGGGGAACTCGCCCCATTGCCCCGCTCCATACTGCGCACCACAATCAGAGCACCAGCGGAGATCCATCATGCGCGGGCACGCAACGATACGAACGGTTCAATCGGCGACCGTGCCATCCGTCGTAATCGGGGCTGTGCTTTTTGCGTGCATGCAGTCAGCGCACGCGGATATCTTCGGCAAGGTCGACAAGTCGGGCGCAGTCGTACTGACCGATTCCCCGGGCAAGGCAGGCATGTCGTTGATCGTCGCAGCGCCCGCGGCTGCGCCCCGAACAAAGCAAGCCGGCAGCACGCGTTCCGTGCCCGGCGACACAGCACAGTTCGACGGCGTGATCACCGAAGCCAGCACGACTTTCCATCTTCAACCCGAACTCCTGCGCGCGGTGATCGAAGTCGAATCGCGCTACAACCCGTTCGCGGTGTCCGACAAGGGCGCGCTCGGCCTCATGCAGTTGATGCCAGACACTGCGCGCAGATTCTCAGACGGCGACATGTTCAATCCGCGCGACAACGTGCTGGCCGGTGCGCACTATCTGCGCTTTCTGCTCGATCTGTTCAAGGACGATATGGAACTCGCGCTGGCCGCCTATAACGCGGGAGAGAATGCCGTCATACGGGCGGGTTATCGCATTCCGTCTTTTCCCGAAACGCGCTCGTATGTGCCGCGGGTGCTGGAGAAATATCGGCTGCTGCTGCCTGCGAGCAGTTAGGCCCAACAGCGGCTGCGACGACTGCGTGCGTCTACGGCACGATCCAGTCGCTGTCCGCGACGACGCGCATGCGGTCTGGTTCCGCGAATCGCACGATATACCCGCCCTTCGATGCAAAGCGCTGACCGGGCGCGAGCGTCAGGCGCGGATAGTAGCCGGTGAGAATGCGATGCTCGAGCATGTCGTCGATGCGTTCGACGAGATAGTCGCGCACAAATGCATCGACCATATGGCTCAACGTTTCGGCCAGCAGTCCGCACGCTAGGTAGGTGTCGGCCTGCACGCGTTCATCGACGACGGGGATATGGCGTATCGCGAACCAGCCGAACGCATAGTCGACCCGCACGCGGCGTCCTTGCGGCAGATCGACGGGATACGCCACGCGGGCGCTGTCGCGCCAGCGTGACGGCAGCGGCACGCGATCCAGGCCGCCCATCAGGCCCGACACGTAGACAGGAACCGATGCGGGCGGCGCATCGCCGAGTGCGGCGATGTCGGGCGGCCTGAGCCACAAGACCAGTGCGCCCGCGTGCGATGCATTGTGAAGCGCCATCGCGACGCGCGCGTCCGGCGGCATCGCGCGGTTTTCGACAGCGATACCCTGCTTGCGCAGATCCGCCGCAAGCGCTTGCGCGGCCGCTTCGCCACTGTCGCCGGCACGGTAGAGTTGCAGCACGGTCCTGATAGAGCGCCCCGACGCAGCGCTTGCGGGTTCACGTATCCGCTTTGCGATCAGCTCTGCTTCGAGCAATACGCCGCGCGAAAAATACATCGAATAGAAATCGTGTTCGCTTTCGACGGGCACTTCGACATTCGGAAACAGACACGGCACCTGCTCGTGCTCGCAGAAGTCGTGAACGGGCGCCCAGTTCCGGCCACCCAGTCCCGACACGACCGCGAACACCGGCTGCTGCGCGAGATGCTGACGCAACTGCGCCTGCCACGTGCCGGGCGCGCCGTGCAACTCCCACACGTGCAACTCCCATCGGCGGTTGACCATGAACATCATCTTGCGCGACGAGCGCAGTGCCGGCGTCGCACCGAGCGGCGCCGCATTCTTGTCGGCAAAATAATGTTCGAGCACATCGAGCATGCCGCGCCGTTTCACCGGGTCTGCGTCCGGCGTGATGATAGTCGCGAAGTGCAGTACGGTGTCCGTCACGCCCGGTGCCCTGCGCCTGTCGAGCGTATTCAGATATTCGATCAACGCCCGCATGTCCGTGTCACTGAGCGCGAATTGCGGCATCAGAAAACCCAGCGGCTTGCCTTCGGAATCGATACCTTCGCGAATTGCGCGCGCAAGTGTGGCTTCTGTATAAGGCTGCCGGCTGGTGCGCATGCCGTCGATGAACGGCACCGTGAGTTCATCCGCACTCTGCGTGGCCGGACGAAACAGATATTGCGCGGCGATGGGCGGAATCGTCGTGTTGCCTTCCTTCGAGCCGAGACCGCTGCGGCGGTGGCAATTCACACACGCCGCGGCCGGCCCTTGCATGGCCAACTGGCCGTGATGCGTCGCTTCGACAGGACGGCCATCGCCTGCCATGCCGTCGCGATAGATCGCCTCGCCGGCATCGGTGGGCGGTGCAGCGTGCGCGCCAAACGGTGGCATCGGCACGCTCGCTGCCAACGCGAACGCCAGCAGCGTGCGCCGCTGCCATTCACGTGCTTTCGCGACGAGGCCGCGCATCATGGCTATGGCGCAGGGCGAAGCGCGGGCATGCCGCTCACGCCGACGGCCACCGTCGCGCGCCGTCCCGGCATGGCGGGTTTGACGAACATGCCGTCGTCGAGCGGTGGATTGATCGAGACACGTTCGAGCACCAGCCGATCCTTCTTCGCCGCACCCACTACGCCGCTCTCGATCACGAACGGCACCTGCACGCCATTGACTTCGCGGTAGTCGCGATAGGCCACTTCGACAGTCACAGGCGTGCGCGACAGGCTCGGTGCTTCACGGTCGTATTTGATGTCGAGAAACGATGCGGCGTCGATCCACACATGCCGATGCGCGCCCGATGGCAAGGTCACGATCAGCCGGTACGCCGGCTTCCCTTCGACGGAGTCCGTTGCGTCGAGTGCGACCGCGATGCCCTTTGCCGCATGATCGAGCAACGGACCATCGATCACCTGTTCATCGCGCGCGTAACGGATTTCCTGCGGCGTATAGGGCTGCACATCGGGCGCGCCACCCGACGACGGCCTGATCTTCCAGCCCTCCTTGCCGTTGAAGACACGCACGATCCGCTGGTTCATCGCCGTGATCTCGAAGCGCGTGCTGTCGGGCCGCCGCAGCGCCAGCACGAACGGTGCGTTCGGCGTGGGCGCGTTGGCGCTCTCGACATGCCCGGTCCACAGCATCGTGCGGATCTGCCGCCAGGCTTCTTCGCCGCCGCGCGCGGACGCATTCTTCGCGATGATCTCGTCGACCGTGAGCGGGTGTTCGGCAGCGGGCATCTGTGCCCAGGCGAACGCGGAGACGCAGCCCGCCAGCAACCATGAGGTGAGGCGTTTCATGATCGTGACTCCCATCCGGATGCGCGACGTCATCTGGCCGCCACCCTGGCGGGCGCGGTTTGCGGCTGCGCGGGCAACTGTGGCTTCGCGAAGAGCGCATCGTCGGCGGGCTGGTTCACGCTCACGCGCTGTATCGTCATCTGATGCTTCTGCTTCACGCCCGTCACCTGCGTTTCGAGCAGATGCGGCATCATCAGCGCGCCTTCACGGCGGTAGTCGCGGTAGTACACGGCCACCGTATGCATACGGCCATCCATCCTGCGCGGGTCGCCTTCGACTTTCAGTTCCAGAAAGCTCGATGCATCGATCCACACGTGCCGTTGCCCCTGATCCCTGGTCGTGAGCAGCAGTTTGTACGCACGGTGGCCTTCGATCGTCTCCATGCCCTGCAACGCAACCTGGCTGCCCTTGGCCGCATAGTCGACCAGCGGTCCGTCGAGATCGGCTGTTTCCGCCGCGGATTTTGCTTCGGCGGGGGTATACGGTTCGGCGACGTTGCGCCCGAGGAACGGCCGCACCTTCCAGCCCTGACTGCCGTCGTAGACCTGGAAGGCGATCTGGTTATCGAAGTTCAGTTCGAAACGGCTCTTGTGCGGCCGCTTCATCGTCATCACGAACGGCAGCTTGACGGGCTTCGTGCCGCCAACATCGATCTGTCCGCTCATCGTCATGGTGTTGACTGCTCGCCATGCCTGCAATCCGCCGCGCGCAGCGACGTTGCGCTCCACGACCTGCGCCGCGCTCATGCCGCCGCCTGCCGCCGCCATCGCGACCTGCGAAACGGCGATCGCGGCCGCTGCGCCCGTGAAGCAAACCGTGTTCAGAATGCCCCGTGTCATGTCGATCTCCTCGATGTGATGCCGCGCACGCGCTGCGCTATTGAACAACCAGTCCGTCGATATGGAACGAACCGATCAGCACGTTGACGCGGTCCCCCGCCTTCACCAGATTGCCCTTGTTCGAAAACACCATCCAGTATTCCTGGCCGACTTCGAGCGTGCCCGTCTGACGCAACTGGCCGATGTTGTCCATCACGGGCACTTCGAGCAGCACGTGTTTCGCTTCGCCGTACAGATAGGGCGTCGTGCTCTTGTCGCCGAGCAGCTTCGCGAGCGCCGGATCTGTCACGCGATAGCTGAAGCGCAGCAGGTTGCCCGATGCCGTGCGTCGCACGCTCATGTTGTCGATGCCGCGTACCGACTGGTAGAACGCGCGTGCGTGCTGCGGCAATTTCATCGGCTCATAGTGCGACGCGTGTGATGCGTGCGCGTCCCCACCCTGCGCCGGAATCTGCCGGGTTTGCTGCGCCGAGGCTGGCATTGCCAGCCATGCGGCACAGCAGACCCACACCACCGTTGTCGCCGCGCGCCTCATTGCACGGCTCCCGTTGCAGGGGCATTCGCCTGCGGACTCGTCGTAGCGGCCGCTCCACCACCCAGCAGCTGATTCACGAGATCGAGCAGCGCACCCGGTGCAAACGGCAGGTTGCCGCCAGCGAACAGTCCCGTGCGCGGCAGCTCCACTGCGCCGATGTCGTAGGCACCGCTCTGCGGACGCTGCGTGCCGAAGAAGTCATGTCCCGGCGCGCCCGCATTCGTGCCCGCGTTGACGGCAGGCGACCCCGTCCTGATCGAGTAGTTGCCGAGCGGCTGGCCATAATTCGGGCTGCTGGAACTCAACGTCATGTTGAACAGCGACAGCGGTCCGTACGACATGTTGATCCACTGGTTGCCTTCATCCGGCGTTGCCGACGGCAGCAGTCCGAACAGCGGGTTGGGCAGCACGGTATCGGCGATGCCAGGCGGCACTGCGAAGCCGTTGCCGCCGCCTTCAGGCGGCACGCGCGCGCCATTGCAGTACTGGCTTACCACGTTCGGATTCGCTCCGCTGTTGTGCGCGTTCGGATAGTCGGTTGCGTCCGTGATGATCGAATACTGCGGCGCGAGCCGCACACCCGACGAGTGATCCGCCGCCTTGGTATCGCCGTACACGCCGATATCCCAGTACACGGCATTCGGATCGCAGAAGCCGGTCTGATGCCCCGCCTGATTCAACGTCGGGTTCAGCGTGACGATGTTCTGCAGGCCCGGAATGTTCGGGTTCAGCCCGCCCACCGTGATGTAGAACGTGCGGTTTTGCCAGAACACGTCGTTCGTGAGCACGGGCAGCGAGAAGTGGCTGCAGTCCTGTCCCGCCGGACATCCCGCGCCGCCCGCCGTGAATGCCGTCAGGAAGTTCTGCGTGTGCTTCGCCGATTCGAGTCCGGAAGGCTGCATCGTCGACGTCGTGATCGGGCTGCACGTCGTTTCCGAGCCGACGGTCGTGCAGTTCGGCGGACCGACGTTGGCCTGCGCAGCGAGCGCCGTGTTGAACAGCACGCCTGCCGACGCCGTCGAATCGTTCGAGATCACGGTGTTGTTGATGAAGTTCACCCGCACCGCATCCTGCAGCGACACGCCACCGCCCGACCAGCCCGCCACGTTGTTCGCGATGATGTTGTTGATCACGCTCACTTCGTACCAGCGGTTGCGATTGCGCGGGCTGCGCTGCACATCCGTGCCGTTGATGTTCTGCAGACGCAGGCCGCCGCCCTTGCCGCTTTCCGCCGTATTGCCGACGATCAGATTGCCGTCAATCACGAGCCCCGGCCCGACGCCATCCGAGAGCTGCGGCGCGCAGTCGATATCCACCGCCGAGTTCTCGCAGAACGTGCCGTCGGGCGGCACGCCCTGGGCGATCAGTCCACCGCCGTAAGTCGGCAGCGTCGGGTTGTTGCTCTGGTTGAACAGGATCCAGTTGTGCGACAGGTCGCCGTTGTAGCTGAAGCCGAAGTGCGCGACACCGCCGCCATCGCCGCTGCTCATGTTGCCGCAGACCCAGTTGTAGTTGAAGTGATAGTTGTCCGCGCCCGAGCAGAACGTCACGCCGGCTGCCGACGAAGGCGTCGTCGAGTTGATCTCGTCGCCGTACGACGCATTCGACGTGACCGAGTTGTGGTGCACGTTGACATGCGTGTTGTACGCAAACGGCTCTTCCGTGAAGCCATCGGCGGCAATCGTGCCGTCGGGCACCTCGACCTGGCCGATCGTGATCCCGCCCGTCAGCGTGCCTGCATTGCTGAACACGCGGTTATTCGACACCTCCGTATAGTGATTCCAGCCGTGCAGGAAGATGCCGCCGCCGCCCTGCGAGCTGTTCGTGAACGTGATGCCGTCCACGCGCGACGGGTTGCACAGGAAGTTGCTCGAGTACGTGTTGCAGTCGGCATTGCTGGCCGTGAGCGGCACGCAGATGCCGTTGGCCGTGCAGTTCGGATCGGGCTGCAGCCTGCCGCCCACGCGCACGTCGCGCACGCCCTTCGCGAGCACCGTGATGGCCGCGCCTTCGTATGCGCCCATCAGCGTCGGTTCCATCAGCAGTTCGCCGAGATTGCCGTTGAGCGTGTTGTCCCAGCCGACGGTCGGTTCGAGCGGAATCGCATCCACCTGGCGCTGCATCGCCGCCGAGCACGCATACGAACCCGACGGATCGTACGGATTGCCCGTCGAGATCAGGCCGCCGTTGAGCGCCACGCCGAACAGGCAGTCCACCTGTCTGCGCCACGGGTCGAGCTTGCCCGACGGATGCGTGTTCGCATTCACCACGACGGCGGGCGCACCCACGCCTTGCAGACGCACCGGCTTCCACATCAGCAGCATCTCGTTGTAGTTGCCCGGACCGACGATGATGAGATCGCCCGGCGCGGCCTTGTCGATAGCCGTCTGGATCGCGTTGCTGGTGCCGTTCTCGCCGCCCACATAGGCGGGCGCCTTGCCGCCGATGGTCACCGTCACCGCATCGATCGACTTCTTGCCGTTGCCCGACGTGATGATCAGCTCGCCGCAGCGCGTCTGCGTAGTGACGCCGCGCTGCTGGATCGTACAGCTCGACTGGCTCGCGGAAAGCGTCGGCACGTTGACGCTGATCTGCGTGTCCGACCACGAATTCACGTGGGCGCTCACGCCGCCGATCGTCACCGTCCCGGTGCCTTGCGATGCGCCGAAGCCATAGTGCCGCGTGACGAACTTCTGGTTATACGGCGACGTGGTCGAAGCGGGGCCGCCGTATGCGTGGTTCGGCACCTGCTGGTCGCCGAGCGCCTTGATCGTCAGCGTATGGCCGGCCTGGCTCACCCACGGACCCGCACCGCCGTTGCTCGTGTCGCCCGTCACCGACGAGATCGCCGGCGTCGCATCCGGATACGCGCAATCGGGCGGGTTGTAGCCGTCGGCGAAGGCGGACACGGGCACGACAGGCGTATCCATGTATTGCGTCTGTCCTGGCATGAACGGAATCTCGTAGCAGAACTGGCTGTACGCGGGGTTGAAGAGCGGGTCGCGGATCGTCTGCCCCGGATGCGCCGGGTCGGGCATGTCGGGATCGTTCATACAGGCGACCATCATGGTCGGCGCATAGCCTGTCGGATTCGGCGGGTTCACTTCCCATGTCGAGTAGTTCAACCCGTTGAAGATGCCCCACTGATCCGAATAGATACGGCTCACTTCGTTGCCCGCGAAATCCTTCATGGAGACAGGCACGTTCGGCACCGCGAATTTCTCGCCGAACTGCGGCGAATACGGATCGAACTCCGACGAGAAGTCGTCGAGCATGAAGCCGGTGAAATGCGCGGCCACGTGCGTCGAACTGAAGACCCAGAACTTCGCGAGCACCGACATCTGGTCGGTCAGCACGACTTCCTTGCGGTCGCACAGATGCCGCGAAGCACCCGCGAACGGCGCGACTTCCTGCGAGCCCGGGAACAGGCTGATGTAGTCCGGCACTACGCGCAGCGCGCCGACGCACGGCCAGAACGTCTCGACGCTGCCCGTGTCGCCTTCGTGGCGCGGCTGGGAGCCGAGGTCCGTGGTGGAGTTCTGCGCGTTGTTGCGGTTGTACGTCGCATTCACGGCCGCCTGGTCGGGCAGGATGAAGATGTTGCCCAGCCCGCCGAACTGCTGCGTGACAGGCGCGATGTAGTTGTCGCCGATCAGGATGTTCTTGTCTTCCTCCTTCACGAGTTCATAGCCGGGCGGAACGATGATCTCCACCACGTATTTGCCCGCCGGCAGCATGTACGAGCCGTCGGCCTGCTTGCTGCAGATGTTGCAGTTCGAGCCTGTCGGCGTACCCTTCTGCGGGTCGCGGCCCGTCACGCTCGGGAACTGATACATGCCGTCGTACGGCGCTGGCTGCAGCTGGTTGAACGCGTGCATGCCGTCGTAGCACTTGAACTGCGAGTGCGAAGGCAATGCGCGTCGTTGCGGATCGAGCCATTGCGCGCTGTCTTTCAGTGTGAAGAAGAACGGATCGGTGGTTTCCTGGCCCGGGCAATTCATGTTCGGCACGCCGTCCGAACGGAAGCCCTGGGCCCAGTCGTCCCAGCTGCTGGTCTTCGTCGTATCGACGAGCTTGAGGCTTTGCGTGCCGTCGCCAGCCGTGCCTTCCGCGTACAGGTTGACGGTTACGTTCGGCACGTCCGGCGTCCAGCTCGTGTGGATCAGCAAGGCAGGATCGTCGAAC
This sequence comes from Burkholderia sp. Ac-20365, assembly GCF_017104715.1. Taxonomy (GTDB): domain Bacteria; phylum Pseudomonadota; class Gammaproteobacteria; order Burkholderiales; family Burkholderiaceae; genus Paraburkholderia. Next base: position 251,430 of record NZ_JAAGPI010000007.1, on the reverse strand, counting down.
GGACGGGTCGAGGCGTAGATCACTTCGCCGTGAATGCCGCCGTTCTCGTTCGCACCATACGGCGCCTTGCCGAACTCGATGAACGAGTTCTGCCCGGAGAAGCCTTGCCAGCCCATCGTCGTGACCCACGGCGGGTCGACGCGGCCCGTCGACGGGTTGGTGCCCGTGCGGTCGTTGCAGTCCGCGTCGTTGCAGTAGGTCGCGCCCGGCACACGCAGTGCCGAGGGCAGATGCGCAGTCGACGACTCCTTCGTGTTCGCGTAGTTCGCCGCAATCGACGAGCCGCCGCCACCCGGCGTGCCGTCCGGCGGACCGCCCGCGTCGTAGACGACATGCACGCCCGTCTGCTTGTAGCGCGTCGTGTCGGCTTCCGCGATGTACCAGTTGAAGAGCGGGAACACTTCATTGAACGACGCATAGCCGTTCAGATCCGTGTTGTTGAAATTCGAATAACTGCCGTCGCGGAAACGGATATTGGTCGGCACGAGCGACAGACCCGGCTCGCTGTCCTGCGACACGCCGTCGCCGTTCGTATCGATGAAGGTGCGCGTGTAGAGGTTCGTGTGCCATTGCAGCACGGGCAGATCGCCGATGTTCTGCACCTGGCCGCCCTTGAGCTGCACCGCCGTCGCAAGACCGTCGACGATCTGGTCGTTCCACTGGTCGAACACGGTGATACGGAACAGACCATCCGGCAGACCGTTGATGCTGAATGTGCCGTCGGCATTGCATTTCGTGAACGCGATATCTTCCAGATCAGGATCGCCGACGCTCACATAGCATTGCGTGAAGCTCAGCGAATCGCGCGAGCCGCTGCTATAGAGGTTTTCGTTAGGCGGACGGCTGTAGTGCAGGTTCGTGATCCTGCCCGTGACGCCGTTGTTGCACGCTACGCCCTTGCATACGCCCGGCAGCCGCGCGTTGATGATCTTCGGGTTCGCAAAACCGATCGTCACGTGGAAGCCCGCCGGCCCGAACTCCTGGAAGTAGGCAGGGCCGCCCACCTTGATGAACGCGTCGTGCGCTTTCTGTCCGTCGAGCGTATTGGTTTGCAGCCACTCCTCGCCTTTCGCGATGCGATCGGCGGCGGGCGTCGCCACCACGCCATAGCGTCCCGGCATCAGGTTCGCGATGATCGCCTGGCCCACCAGCGGCGACATGGTCTTGCCGTCCGATTCGAACTTCGGGCAGGTCGGGATCATGCCGACCAGGCCGTCGTTTGCCGCCTTCGTGATCGGGCACGCGTCGAGGCCGGTGTTCGGATCGATCGTGCCTTGCAGCGAATTCGACAGCGGCATGTTGAACATGTCGTACGTCATCTGGCCAGTGGCATCGCCCGTACCGCCTGCGTCGTCGAACAGCTTGATTTCGAAGCCGCCGAGACCCGGCTCGCGCGCCGTGCCGAATGCATCGGTGCCGCCGCTCACATCGACTTCGCCGTTCACGGGTGCATCGTCTTCGAACACGAACACGGAGATCTTCGCCGTCTGCAACGGCGTCTGCTGCAACAGCACGTTGACGGTGTGCTGCGCGGGCGCGATCGGCGCGCCGCCCATCGCGTGGCCGCAGCTGCCCGTGCCGGGTGCGAAGTCCGCGCCGCCCGGACCCGACGGACAATCCTTCGCGATATCGAACTGCCGTTGCGGACCGTCCGGGTTGTTCGGATTGACGGGCTGGGGCGCGCCTGCGCCAGCCGTGAAGGTATTGCCCGCGTCGCCGGGCAGGATCGACAGGTAATAGTGTTTCGTCGGATCGAGCGCGACCTGCGATGGATCGACAGGCGTCTGCTGAGCCGCCCCCGGACGGCACACGCCGTTTCCGACATCGCACACGGCAGGCACGTGCGTATTCGAGGTGGGATCGAACACCGTCTGTCCCGACTCGCACGACACCGTGCCCACGCAGCCTGCCGCGACGACGGGCATATAGCTCGTGTGGAAGCTCGTGCCCAGGCTCGGCACGGGCAGCGGCGGACAGGTGGAAGGCCGCGTCGTCGAATTGACCTGGCAGGCGGGATCGATCTGGAACGTGCGGTCTTCTTCGATGATCCAGCGGTAGTCGCCGATCGCCGTGCCCGTCTTCGCGTCCTTGACGGCGACGACGATGCCGCTGCCGCCCTTGAACGTCACGGTGACATTCGCCGGAGCGCTCGCCGTGTTCTGCGAGTTGACGGCCTTGTACTGGAACGTAACCGTCGATGTCCCATTGCCGACGGGCGGTGTGTTCGGCGCAACGTTGAACGAGCCGTCCGTATTGAGCGAGACCGTACCGCCCGTCGCATTGCCGACGATGGCCGCCGTCATCGGCAGGCCTGCGGGGTCGTGGTCGTTGCCGAGCACGCCGGGTGCGCCGATGTGCAATTGCGAGGCGACATTGCTGCTGAACGCATCATCCGATGCCGTGGGCGCGCCCGACTGGCAGCTCTGGCTGCCCGAGCATGCGTTGAGCGTCACCGTCGCCGTCAGCGCCGCGTTGCCATTGGCCTGATAGACGAAGCTGTCCGATGTCGTGCCCGAGTTCGGCACATAGGTGAAGGTGCCGTTGGGGTTCAGCGTCAGTGTGCCGCCTGTGGGCTGCGTCTTGATCTGCACGCCATAGACGCCCACGTCGTTGGCAATCAGGCCTTTGCCGGGGTCCGACACGGTCAGCGTATTGCCTGCCACCAGATAGTACGAATCCGGGTTGGCCTTCGCGTTGGCATTGCCCGCCGCCGAAGTCGGCAACGCGCCGCCATTCACGCTGATATAGCCCTGCATGCCGCCATCGCGCTGGTTATTGGTCGACAGGCTCAACTGCCGGTCGTACACCGGCAAGGCCAGCGCGCCCGCTGCGGGCGAGTTCATCATCACGTCGTAGGTCTTGCCCGCCGCGAGAAACACGGCGCTCTGCACGCGCAGACTGCCAGGCAGCAGGTTACCGTCTTCGGCGATCAGCGAGAAACCCGACACCGGCGGCAAACCCGTTTGCGCGCCGACCACCGACGGCACGTGCATCCGCAAACCGGCGTTCACGAAGCGCAGCAGGACCTGGCCCGTCGTCGTCGTGGTCGAGGCGGGCGCGGTAATGGGGAACGCCGAACCATTCGCGTTGGATCTGTCGAAGGCGACGCCGTTGATCAGGTAATAGCGCGGATCGTAGTTCACCGCGGGCGGATAGCAGGTGTTGTAGGTCGCGGACGCAGGATCGCCGCAGCCACCCGACAGGCCGGACCACACACGCGTTTCGCTAAAACCCGCTGTGGCGACGGCGGTCGCGACGGCCTGGTTCTGCACCGGGTCGATTTCGCTCAGCACGAGCGGGAGGTCCGCGTCATATTTGACGTTCAGATACGCTGTCCCCTGCGTGGAGCCCGGCGTGGGCGGCGTCGTGACGACGAGCACGCCATACAGGCCCATCGGCCCCTGGATCGACGGATGCGTGCCCGATTCGATCAGATACGTGCCGGGCCGCAAGTTGTTCCATGTCAGCGCGGTCGTATTGCCCGTCGTCACTTCCGTCGAGAACGACTGCACGCGCGGACCTTGCGCGGGCGGCGTGAAGCTCGCGCCGCTGCCCGTTCCCGCAATCGGCCAGGTGGTGGCCGTTTGCGTGGGATGCGCGGGACTCGGCGTCGTCGTCGCGGTATTGCCGAGACCGCCGCCCAGTTGCCCGACTATCACCAGCGACGTCGGCACCTGCGCGGGCAGGTTGTTCGTGAGATTGATCGTCAGAGAGCCTGGCGGCGTCGTGATCACCACAGGCGACCAGTTCGCGCCCGCACCGGAGTTCGCTGCCCTGCAGGTGGCAGGCGCGCCGACCGTCGTCGAGCAGGTGTAGCCCCACATCGGCACGACCTGGCCGTCGGGAAGCGCAATCGTCTGTGACTTCGCAGTCAGCGTCACGCTTTGCGCGCAGACCATCGCGCTTGCCGTCATCAGCGCCGCGGCCGCGACACCCTTCACGAGGCCGGCAAACGTTCTGTTGAAATCGCTGGATCTCATCGCGATTCTCCCCGTCTCTCTAATTGCCTTCGTTGATCGTGAACGCCTGCGGATCGACGAGCATCATCATCATCATTCCGCCTGGGAAGATGTTGTTCGTGGTGATCTCGCGTTCATTGTGCGAATGCCACATGTAGGCGAAGCCCGCTTCCGATGTCGGCGAATTCGCGATCGTGCCGCTCGGTGGCGTGGTGCCCGTGAACGATGTCGCGCGAACCGTTGCGTCGGGACCGAGATACGGGCTGCCGCCATACCATGGACCGTTGGTCAGCACGCGCGCATCGGGCAAGGTCACGGGCCCGCCGCTGCCGACGTTGCCGAACGGATGCGCTTCGAGTGCCTTGTTGTGATCGGCGCACCACTCGTAGTAGTTCGGCGCGTTCGGCGGCGCGGGCGGATTGCTGTTGACGGTGTAGTAGCCGTTCGCATCGGGCACGCAGACACTGCCGTCGCCCGCTACGTGTCCATAGACGTCCCAGTTCAGCCCCTTGCCCGTCCAGTAGAAGATGCCGTCCATCGCGAGGCCCGGCGTGGTGGTCGTCGTGAACAGCAGCGGCCCGGCGAGCTTCGTTGCGTCGGTCTTGCTCAGCAGCAGGTTGCCGTCGCGCGCCAGCACGCGCACGTGATTGCCGTGCTCGTGGAACGGATGCTGCCAGCGCCCCGAACCGATCACGCGCAACAGCACCAGTTCGCCCGGATGCATGTGCGGATTGCCGTTGTACGGCTGATGCGGATACTGCTGCGCATAGTTCGGGTCCATGTCGTCGGGCATCGAGCGGCCGTTGATCATGAAGTACGCGGGGTGATACGGCTCGGTTTCGACCGACATGCAACCCGTCGGTTGCGAGCACGACTTGCTCGCTTCCTGCTCGGCCTGCGTGTGGATGCGCAGGTCCATCTCGGAGAACTGGAACAGATACTCGCGGTCGTAGCAGGCCGCGGGAAGGTTGTACGCAGCAGCGGCATTGCGGAAGTCGGGCTGGCCGTCCGGCAGCGCGGACTGCACGGCGCGGCAGCCGGTGGGCACCGCGAGCGCGCCGGGCGCCGATGTCGGCAGCACGATGATCGCGCCAGACAGTCCCATCTCGACCTGCAGATCGCCTTGCGTGCCGCTGTAGTAGGCGTGCGTGCCCGGCGTCGATGCCACGAAGCTGTACGTCACGCTGTTGCCGTGCGTGGCCTCGCGCGTGAGCAGGCCGGGCACGCCGGTGAGCGTCACCGGACAGTTGCCGCTCGAATCGAGTACGGCTGCGCAGACCTGGAAGCCGGGGAACAGGATCGACGTGTTGCCCGCCGCTTCGGGCAGGTTGTTCGTCAGCGTGATGGTGACCGTGTCGCCCTGCTTCACGATCAGGGTCGGTCCCGGCACCTGCATGCTGGGACAGCTCGCGCCCGGTATGTTCGCGGGCGAAAAACCCGAAGGCGCCGTGCGGCAGCCGTAGCCCCACGCATAGACGCTCGTGCCGTCAGGCTGGCTGATGCGATTGGCTTCCGCCGTCAGATCGAAGCTCGTCCCCGTGATACCTGGCGCGGCCGCATGCGCGTGCTGGCAGACCAGCAAGGCAACGAGTAGCGCGTAGCCCAGCGCAGGGAACAGCGCGCGGAGTGGCATTGAGCCGCAGCGCGTGTGGCGCGCGCGCAGGAATGTGTCGATGATGTTGCCCACGGCTCATCTCCTAGGTGCAGGACTTCGTGGTCGGGTCCACCGAATGGCAGATGTGGACCTCGGTCATCAATCCGCCGAAGTTCTCGGCATCGTTCGACAGGTGATCGAGGTTCGGCGTGTACAGATAGAAAACCGAGCCCGGCGTGTAGCGGGTCGTGTCGCTTGCATCGAGAATCACGTCGATCGATTCACCGCCGCCGAGCGTGATCGAGTTCGTCAGGTAGGTCATGTCGTTGCCCGCGAGGTCGCGCAGCAACCGCGCATTGACGCCGATCACATGCATCGGGATGCCCAGCGACGCGAGCGTCTGGAATTCGCTGACGTCGAGGTCCGAGATGCGCAGCAGCGCCTTGCCGCCCGCCGGAATGTTGATCAACGCAGGCAGCGGTTGCGAGAAGTGCTGCGAACCGTCAGCGACGGGCGTCTGCATCGGACCTTGCGTGACCGTGTCCGGATAGCTGCGTCCGTTGAGCAGGAAGTACTTGTCCTTCATGTCGGTGAAGGGCTCCGGATTGAACGTCATCCCCACGAAGTGGAAGTTCGGATCGAAGCCGTGAATCTGCACGGGATACTCGACGTCATAGGCCGTCGAGCCGTCACCGTCGTTGTACGCGTAGAGCGTCGGCGTGCCGCTCCTGTTCTTCGCGTGCAGCACGCTGTTCGACGGCGGCACGGGTGTCGAGCAGAGAATGTCGTTACCGCATGCGGTGCGCAGATCGGTTTGCTGCTTGATCAACGCGCTGTACAGAGAGCCCGTCGCGACGCGGTTCTGGCGCGGCCTCACGAAGATCTGGCCGACCATGCCCATCTGCAGGTGCTCGGGCGGCGTGATGTGGCAGTGCCAGAAGTAGGTGCCCGCATCGGGCGCGAGATAGTAGTACGTGAAGCTCGCGCCGATGTTGATCGCCACCGATGCATCGGGCACGCCATCGTAGAACGCCGACGCATTCGGATAGCCGTGGAAGTGCACCGTGTGCTGCTCGAACAGATCGGGGCGCATGATCATCCCGACGTTGGTCAACGTCAGGAAGAACTCGTCGTCTTCGTCGATGGCCATCGTCGGCGCGGGCATGTTGCCGTTCATCACGCCCACGTCCATGATCTGGCGCGGGTCGACGTGGCCTGTCGTTTGTCCTGGCGGCGTCGATTCGGGATCGGGTACGAGGCCGATCGCGCCGTTGTAGTTGGGATCGGCGGCGGTGCCGATCACGTTGAACACCGACGCGAACTGCGTGCCGGGCAAGCCTTTCTTGATATCGGCGAGGCCGGACAACGGGCCGAATGAGAACAGATAGGTTTGCGTGCCGTCGGCCATCGTCGCGTAGCCGTCGCCGCCGGAAATCTGCTGGCATTTGATCGCGCCGTTGACGACACCCGTTGCCTGCGAGTTCTGCCCGGTGACGGATGGACCCGTGTAGGCAGGCTCACCCGCGCCTGCCGGCAGGGCTTTCGGATGCAGCGTCGTAATGGGTGGGCATTGCACCCGGAACGATTGTGCGAAGGACGGCAACGCGAACAGCAGCAGCAACAGCGCCGCCACGCCATTGCGGTATGCGAGGGTGCTGAACATAGGACCTCCGCTGCGGAGTCAGTCAGCGCGGAGAGCGCTGCCGTTGAGCCCGGCGATGCGGGAACGGCATACGTCGTTACACCGCCCCGTATCTGGATTGTGCAGATGGGCAACCGTCGAGGGGATGGGGCACCTCCCTACACTTGCTGTAGGGATCACCCAGCGGAAACGGAGGGACGGGGGGAAATCACGGCATCGCGTGAAGGCATCGATGCCCGCGAAGCGATGCGGCTCGCGTTCGCGTGTGAGCGCCAGAGATGTTGCGGCGAAGATATCGCAGCGTGCTACTGAACGAGGCGCGGCGGCGTGACGGAACCGTAATTCGGCCCCACACCGCCGGAGTTCACCGCCTGGCACTTATCCGGCTGATTGCTCATCTGCACGAGTATGTACGGCTTCGATCCATTGTCCGCCTTGAGGACGCGCACACAGGCAAACGCGACCACGGGCTGATAGCCCGTCCCGACACTGTTGACGACCGGCACCGTTTCGTACTCGCACGAATGGTCTCCGTTGGCGCTGCAGTTGTCGACCGATGTGAAGAGCGTGTTCTTCTCACCAGGCTGGATGTACGTGCCTGGTTGTGAGCCTATGCCGAGCGAATCGGTATTCTGACCCGCGATCAGTCCTCTCACGAACGGCACATCGTTTTGCTGACTGGTCAGTGTCGTCCACTGCCCCGCTTCGCAGCCGTTCGCCTGATACGACGACGAAACCTGGAAGACATACGGCGTATTGGGCGTCTGATTCACCGTCTGTCCGCTGATGGGTGCAGCGCTCGTTGCCAGCTTCGGTGAATTCGTCGACGCGTTCCAGTAGTTGTCGTAGAGGCATTTCGAAATCGCGACGGGAAAGAGACCGCCGGGTCCGACGTACCCTGGTCTCGACACGGCCGCTGTCGCGGTGGCGGCGGCCGACAGCGACGACACGCCAAGAACACTTGCCAGATAGACGGGTATGCTGCCGTTCGCGTTCGCCGTGCTCTTTGTCATCGTCACACGGATGGCGGGGAGATCGTTCGCCCCAGGCGTAAAAGGCACCGCCTGCAGCGTGCCCGGCGTCCCCGTCACGTTCCAGTAACCCGAGGCGACCTGCGCGACCTTGATCGCGGCGCCCTGGACCTTGTTCGAAATCGTGGCCGTCGCGAAGCTCGACGCCTTCTGTGTCGCCGTGGTCCAGTCCGGCGCAGTCGCCGTGGTGTTGCTGCATTGCGTACGCTGGAACAGACACGGCGCGCCCGCAAGCGCTGCAGCGTCGGCGGCATTCTGCAATTCGTTTCGCGCGACCAGCAGGTTGCCGATATCGATTGCCAGCGCCGCAAACCCCAACAGCGCAGCCAGACTCACTGCCGTGATCACGGCAACGGAGCCTCGCTGCCTTGCCTTGTATTTCCCGTGCATGATGGCCGCCTCACTCGTTGTTCATGATCGTCGTGGCCGTCATGACGATCGGCCCCGTGAACGCGGACAGCATGGCACCCAGGCCTAACCCTGCGTACTGGTACGAAACAGTGACTGTGAGCGGTGTACCGAACGTGCCGCCTATGCCGGAAGGAACACTGACCGTCGGTGTGTTGCTCGAGCCAAAGGTAATCAGATAGTTTCGGCTATAGGCGAGCACCACGTTAGTGATGTCCTGTGCGTTCGGTTTCGGAGTGCGCAGCACGACTCCAGCACGCGCGCCTTCGCGACTGGCGTTTGTGATCATCGCCTTGTCGTACAGCGCTACACCGAACTCGACGATGCCGAATAAGACCAGAAGCAGAAGCGGCAGCACGATAGCGAATTCCACTGCCGCTACGCCGCGTTGCGCTCTGCTAATCCTCCGGCGACGTCGGCTCGCTGCGGGCACTTCTTCACACAGGCCATCGCGTCGAATCGCGTCGATCAGGCTGGCTCGCGAGCTCGAATGTTCGATGTCGACAGACGCCCGGCTGTCAGAGACTCGCTTCATGATTTCTCCCCCGTAGTCGCTTCATGTGTTGCCGGACAAAACCAGCTTCCGTCATGCGCGCCGTATCTGTTCGAAGTTAGTCGACGCGAAGCGCCCGCAATTTCGCAAATGACATGCCAATGTCGTGCACACCGTACAGGCTGTGAGGAAATGGGGCAGTCGGAACCAATTGGAGACGCAGGTGTACCGCGGATGTTTCAACTCAGACACGCATGATCGAAGCGTGGGGTACACGGTGAGTCTTTTCTATCTTTGGGGGCGCTCAATCCGCTAGGGGAACGGTGCACGCCCAAACCGTATCAGGCTTGAGACAGCGCGGAGAATCGTTGTGAATCGCGCAGACGCGTTCGCTTAAGCAAGCCTTAAGGAATCCCGGCTATAACCACTTCGAGATCAGCCTTGCCGTGCACAATCATCCTTCAGAACAGTGAGTTTCGGCGAAGGCTCGTTCTACTGCGTCGCATTCTCAGAGACGACGTCAATGTCGCTATGGGTAACGGACACGAAACATGTCCATGTTCCTCGTGCAGCGCAAGGAGCCGGGAATGCAAGTCATTCGCAGCGGTTTCAGTCATCAAAGACCAGTCAGCGTGGTTTTCGTTTTGTTGTTGTCTTCGGTGGATGTGTGCGCTGAATCGGTTTGTCCCGCCTATGTGGAACTGCCGACTGGAAGCGCTTTCAATCTTGCACGCCTGATTGCGGACACGGGTTCACCCGAACTTGCACTGAGGAAGATCCGGGCCGCACTTGCACAAGTGACAGCAGCAGGCGGATGTCCCAAGGCTGAAGAGCCGAATGCGTGCGAGGAAACGCTGGCCGTCGCACGAAAAGCGATGGCCGCGCTTCAGGCATGTACATCGCATGCGCCACCCGAAGAAACCGCTGAACAGAACCGCCAGGCGCCGTCGAAATAGCATGATGCATTTCGCGCGGCAAACGCGTGTGAGGCGGATCTACTTCACACGCGCGACGTAGTTCATTGAGGCGCCCGCTTACTAGCAGTTTCCCTTTTTGGCCTGGCCTGGCGGGCAATATCCATTTCCCGGCCCGCCTTGAGGCTTGCCTTGCGGTACGACGACTGCGTGAGGTTCATCGGGCAAATACACTGCACAGCCAGATAGTCCGGCTGCTGCTGTTGTCAGCAGAATCATGAATATTTTCATGGCATGAATTGGGACAGACGTTGCGGTCTCTCCCACGCTCCCTGTTTAAAAGTTGAAATTGATTCCCGACTGGCTGCCGCTCGATACATTGGCGCCCGCCGATTGCGTGGCGCCGCTCGCACTATCGGCTTCGACGGTATAGTTTCCAGCCGCGGCAGCCTGCGACAGCGTGACCGGCACGGCCCCCTTGTATGTGCCCGTCAACGTTGCAGCGGCCGGCACGGCGAGCGTGTATGTGCCTGTGTCGAGATTGGCGTTCGTCGATGTCACCTCATACGATCCCGCGCCGTCGTTTTGCAGCGCGCGCATCGTGGCCTGTGCAGATGCCGTTACCGTGCCCGCAATCGTATTGACGGCGGACGAAGGCAACGTGATCGGTGCCGCCGATGTCGCGATCGTCGTCGTGGCGCTTGCCGTGACGGGCACTGCGTGAATGACGCCGTTCGCGTGTCCGTTGGGTTGCCGGTTATCCACGATCACGACATCGTAATTGCCGTTCGATGAACTCTGAACCAGCGGGCTCAGAATGAACTGGCCATTACTGTCAGCGACCGTGCCACGGATTACCTGGCCATTCTGTTCTGCGTAGACGGTCGCCCCGGCTTCGGCCGTCGCGACATATCCCGCGATGCTGCCGCTTACCACGGTTGGTGTGGCCGTTACGACCGGTTTCAGGCTGTAGGCGCCGTTACCGCGCTGTACAACCGACTTGCATGCATTGAAGTCGAGTACGAGATCCACAAGCGTATTGGCCTGAACCGTGAACGGCTGAATGATCTTGTATCCGCTCTGTGTCGCACTCGGCGTTGCAAGCGGCTGCTCAGCTGTCGTACCACTCACGACAACCGAATTGGCAACCGTGTTTCCCTGATTCTGCGCGAGTACGAGTCTGATCTGCTGGTATTGGCCCGCAGCAAGCGGTGCCCGACCGAGATCGCTCAGAACGCCATTCGTCAGTGAAAGAAGATCGATCTTCTGAGGTGAAGGCAGTGCGATATCGGTCCATCCACCATCTGTATCGCTTGCAGAAGAACTTGCGTTGACCCGTACCTTGTTGACGGTCACGTAGACATGATCGAAACCGCAAGACGGCGCGTCCGTCATTGCCACGTGCAGTGTGCCAGTTGCACCGCTGCTATTGCCGCCACCGCCTCCTCCGCATGCAGCCAGCGCAAATGGAATTGCCGCTACGCAAAGCAGCGTTATTCTCGTTCTCATAACTCGTCCCTGATGATCGTTTTTGTGTGGACAGAAGCTTACGAAAACAGGCAGTAACTTTGCGCGGCAAATTGAAATTTTATGTAACAGATGCTCTTGGCAGTGTCGGCTCTGAATTTAGGAGAATAAAAATCACTTTCAATCTTATGAGTGAATTCTCTGCACGGCATTCAATCAACAACGCGAGATAAGTCAATTGACGTGCGGCCACATCAAACGAAGCAGCACGCCAACCAGATTGCGTTATCAGCGATCAATCGCCGTGAATTCCAGGCAACGCTCGCGTGCCTTCAACTTTCACGGAGTGCAACTCGTCAGGGTTCACGCCCAGCGAACGCAGTATCGTCGGCGCGACCTGGGTCGTCGTCACGCGACGGTCGATTGTCTTGCCGTGATAGTGACCATCGGGAAACGACACGACGAGGCCGAGGTGGCTGTCATCGGGTGCATTGCCGCCGTGTTCTTCGTCCTTCTTCGTGCTCGTTGTATAGATCACGCCCGGATTCGGTTGCACGATGATGTCGGGCGTACGGCCAAGCGCAGGATCGCCGAACATGGCTGCAAGTCGCGGCCCCGACAGGATGTACGCCTGCGGACCGTCCGCGCAGATACCAGGCGCATTGCATCCCAGGTTCGCCTGCAGTGTCGCCACGGCCGCATTCACCTGCTTCTGATCGCGCAGCCAGATCAGACCGACATCATCCGTCTGGACAAGCCCTGTTCCGACCAGACCCGTTCCATCGTTCAGTGCATGGGCGTTGTTGTTCTGACCGAAATTGCCGTTCGGATCGAGATAGTTGTTCGCCTCGAGCAGCGCTGTCAACGTATCGCCGTTCTTGACGAGCTTCGTATGATCGGTCGGCGACTGGCCGTGCTTCGCGGTCACGATCATCATCGTCGAACTGGCGAGGTTTCTAGCCTTCAGTTCCGCGACCATCTTGCCGATCGCATCGTCGACATACGCAATCGCCGCCGTCACTTGAGGACCCGGCGTAAAGCTCGCATCGAGATAGCCGCCGCCCTTTGCAACCGTCGCCTTTTGCGCGACGCTCAGCGTCTGGAAGTTCGTGCCGAACAATGTCGGAACAGGCGCGTTGCGTTTGCCCGTCGAATCTTTTCCGTCGATCTCATTGATGATCGAATTGACGTGGAGGTTATCGAAGATCTCCGTATTCTGATAAACGTCCGTGTAGTCATTGCCCGTTGCCGGGTTGATCGAATTGATCTCGGTACGGGAAAGATCATCGACACCGCGACCCGAAGGACCATTCAGCCAGTCGTAGCCCCACGCATGCTTGTCGGCCCAGGCAGTGCGCGAGTCGTGTATCTGCTGCTTGACGACCTCGAATATCGTATTCGTCTTGATGTAATCATGCGGAAAAACAGGAACGCACTTGTTGCCAACCTTTGCGCGCGGGATCGCATCCGGGTTGAACGCGCCGCCGCCGTCGAGGTGAATCAGTGCGCCGCCACCTTGGGCATCGATACCTGTCGTTTCGTCGAACACGACGTTCCAGCCTTGTTTGCCCGTGCAACCTGTATCGGCGGGAGCGTACAGGGTACGGTCGTAAGAAACGTCATAGAAGAGTCCGGCTGACTTCGGCGATCCGCCCGTTACCAATGCGGCGAGCCCGGGGAACGAATCCGAGAGGCCGGGTGTGTACGCATTCGTATAGGTCACGCCCGACTTCGCGAGAAGCGAAATGTTCGGACAGGTATTTGCGCCGATGCATCGCGCCATATCCTGCTCGTGCAAACCGTCGATACTGATCAGCAGCACATGCTTTACTGCATTGCTCCGCTCGCCCTCATTCTGCGGGTTGTGATCTTCAGCCTGCGCAGAAGTCATGGGGGAAATCAGGGAACCCATCAGCGCACCGGCGCCAAACCATCTCAACAGACGACTCATTGTTCACCTCGTTCGATGTCCAGTTCACGTTACCAGGTCTTACGAATGCGGTAATGTGCGCGTCCAATGCGACCTTACGATGAAGCGCGGCTTTCGTTTCGCCCAAAGATTGAGAATGGGAATCAGCGTTACTTTCACGAAATAGCGTTGAAGATTTCAGATCGCCACATTTCATATCAGACAAAATCACTTTCTCTGGTATTAGCGAATGGGCCGTGACGCACACATAAATCCAATTTTTAAATAAGGAATATTGCTTCCGAGGTCGTTTCAATCGTCTTCTTTGTGTCGATGTGTTCATCGGCGGTTTGCACGGCGCATCGCGACATTCGTATGCGCATGCATAGTTCGGACTGTTGCTAGTTGGGCTTCGATGTCCGCATGGGACCACCTTCCCCTGAGGGATATCGACGACCAGAAGGAGCTGATCATGAAGTCGTTCATCGTCACAATCGCGGCCGCCTCGGCGTTGGCATTACCCGTCGCATCTTTCTCGCAGACCACCGACACGGGCACGACGCGAGCGCAGGTGCGTGCGGAACTACAGCAACTGGAACAGGCTGGCTATGATCCGGGAAAAGGCGAGAACCCAACTTACCCGGCAGACGTGCAAGCCGCTGAAGCGCGTGCGTCGGCAACTAGCGCTACGGGATACGGAGGAACAGCTTCCGGCTCAACCTCCTTTGGCTCTCGTGCAACGACTCATCCGGCGTCCGCAGAGGAAATGCACCAGATCTACTTTGGTGGACAGTAAGTCAGTTGATGGCGCCCGATTGCCGCGAGTTTCCTTGCTCTGATATGTGAGCGGATCGCTCGCGGCGCGACGGTGCTGTTTTTATTTGTTTCTTTTAGTCTCCTCCCGACAATCGGATTTAATTGAGCCGACCTGATCACGCATGAGAACGATCATGCGAAGTATCATGATTATCGGAGGCGTTCCTGTCGGTGCCCGCAGATGTTCCAGTCTCTCTCGCGCTCCAATGAGTTTTTCGCTGCCCGTTGTCAGCAATCCAACTGCGCCGCGAGATCGATAAAATCCCGCGCGTTAATGTCAAAGCTGTCTTCAAACGTCGTATCGACTTCGCCATCAGGTCCGAATTCGAGCGGTCGCGTAACGAATGCAGTTTTCAATCCCAGATCGCGTGCCGCGTACAGATCATATTTGTGACATGCGACCATCATGGCTTCGCCAGCAGATACGCCGAGATAGCGCAGCGCCATTTTATAGGTACGCGGGTCTGGCTTGAACGTTCCGACCATTTCTGCAGCGAAAATAGCGTCCCACGGTAATGACCCGTGCTTTGAGATATTAATAACCGCGCTGACGTCTGCATTCGATAACGTCACCAGTTTGAATCGGCGCTTCAACCGTAGCAGCCCGTCAACCGAATCGGGCCACGGCGCAATTCTCTGCCATGCAGTGTTGATTCGTTCACGCTCATCGAACGTCAGAAATCCGACGCCGTATTTCTCGATCACTTCATCAAGTGCGATGCGATAGACCCGATCGACTGGCTTCCACGTTTCAGATCCGGCAAGCACTGCATCGAGCGTCACTCGATACTTCCGCCGCCAATCATCGACGAAGCATCCCCAATCAACAGTCTGCGCGCGAGCGGCCGCAATCGCGCGAGCCGCTTCAGCTACCGTCGAGCGAAAGTCTGTCGTGCTGCCTTGCACGTCAAAAATCAATGCCTTAAGAGAATCCATTTCAGCTTTCCATAAAGATCCAGAGGCCTTCGATCACGCCTCAGGTGTTTCATCTCACAGCGTCTTTATCCCGAAGTAGTGTTTTACGGTTCTCGCGTTTGGCTAAGCAATCCGCGACAGGCAGGCGCGCGAGACCGATCGGCACGCCGACGAGTGTGCCAATGAACCTTCGCTTCATACGCGCGACGGTACCCGTCGACGTGACAGTCGTGCCGCACACACCGGCCGTGATCGCCCACACGGGCTCGACCAGCCCGAACACGCTGTTCAACACATTCGAGCCATGTCACAACCCGTCCGATAGCCTCACGCACGCCACGCTCTCCTCTTGCGATCCAAAGCCAACCACGCATGCCAAAATCCATTTGTGGCAGGTGGCTCTTTCGACCGAAAAGCTCTTACGAAAGCGTTCGATCGTCTTGATCGTAAGGAGCGCGACTTAGACGGAAATTACTGTCGGGTACGACTGCATCGGCATGACAGCGAGGGCCGACGCGCCGCTATTTCTCTGGATTGCGTGAAGTTGACTGTGCAGACGCGTGCGAACGCACGGGCAGCACGGACGGGTGCAGTCGGAAACTGACCGTCTGAGAATGATCGAACTGAGCCTCATAGGCCCATGCGGCTCAGTTCGAAGCAGCGAGTCAAAGAGGATCCTAACGGATACTATCTAGCGCCTTGGCGAACCGCGCGACCGCGCCCTCGATGTCATGCAGTTTGTCCAATCCGAACAACCCAATGCGGAAGGTCTTGAAATCCGCAGGCTCATCGCATTCAAGTGGAACGCCGGGCGCAATCTGCAAACCAGCGTCGGCGAATTTCTTGCCGGACCGGATGCCGTCGTCGTCCGTGTAACTGACCACGACGCCGGGGGCCTGAAAGCCTTCGGCCGCTACGCTTCTGAAACCCGCGCGAGTCAAGAGCGAGCGGATACGTGTGCCGAGTTCAAGCTGCTCCGCTCGCACTTTATCGAAGCCGTATGACTCGGTTTCCTTCATGACGTCACGCAGCGTCGCGAGGCCGTCCGTTGGCATCGTGGCGTGGTACGCGAAGCCGCCGTTCTCGTAGGCTTCCATGATCTGCAGCCATTTGCGAAGATCGCACGAAAAACTGGTGCTGGTCGTGGAGTCGATTCGTTCGCGGGCGAGGGGGCTGAGCATGACCAGTCCGCAGCAGGGTGACGCGCTCCATCCCTTTTGCGGTGCGCTGATGAGGACATCGACGCCACTGGCCTGCATGTCCACCCAGACGGTACCGGAGGCGATGCAATCCAGTACGAACATACCGCCTACAGCATGAACGGCGTCGGCCACCGCGCGCAAATATGCATCGGGCAGCATCATTCCGGACGCCGTTTCGACATGCGGCGCAAACACCAGATCCGGCCTGTTTTCCTTGATCGCGGCGACCACTTCTTCGATCGGCGCTGGCGCATACGCGGCCTGCCTGCCCTCTTCGACTGGACGCGCCTTCAGCACGATCGATTCAGACGGAATGCTGCCCATGTCGAAAATCTGCGACCAGCGGAAACTGAACCAGCCATTGCGGATGACCAGACACTTTCTGTTGGTTGCAAACTGCCGGGCAACGGCCTCCATGCCGAACGTCCCACTGCCCGGGACAACAATGGCCGCCTTCGCGTTGTAGACTTTTTTCAGCGAAGCGGAGATGTCGCGCATGACTCCCTGAAAGAGCTGCGACATGTGATTGATCGATCGGTCGGTGTAAACGACTGAATATTCGAGAAGTCCCTTGGGGTCGACATTCGGGAGTAAACCTGGCACGTTCGCCTCCGGTATTGAACGAATAAACGAATCGGAAAACAGATTCTAACGAAAGCCACCTGCAACGACAGCGGCCGATGCGCCCCTGTTAATTGTGCAGCGCGATCTGCGGATACGAAATCGCTAACGGAATCTTCACTCGCGCGACCTCGAATAACTAAATTATGACCGATGCATGCTGATGGAAGGCGGCATAGCGGGTTGACGCTGATCCCCGGCTGACCGATATTGGCCAGACTACCAGGTTTCGTGTCGATTCGTCGTACTTTAACTGGCATGCCTTAGCTGTCGATATCGGCATGTACAGCATGTGTGCATGTCACGACGATCGCTCCATGCAAGACTGACGCAGTGTCTGTGTTCATTTTCCCGGGGGGGACATTCAATGATGGGCGCTCAAACCGCTCGGGCCGCGCTTTTTCCGACCACCTGCGCACAATGTGGCAGCAGGTTGTCTGAGCCTGTGAACTTCTGTCCGCGATGCGGAGCGCAGGCGCGGCCCACAGTCGGCGAACGCGCACCTACGAAGAAACCCGATGTCGCATTGGGCAACGGGCTGTGGGCGTCACGGCCGAAACCGCCATCCGGAACAACCGGTCCCGCCCCTGACGCGCGCTTACCTTCGCCTTCTTCACTTTCCCTGCGCATTGCCGGCCCGCGCGGCTGGAAAGCCGTCATCGCACTGACGCTCGTGGCCATAGTCGCGCTTGCCGTCATAGTGATGTTCTTGCATCTGCGTGACGACTCCGCCGACGTCGAACAGCAGCGGGCATCAAACATGGTGCAAGGCAGCGTCACGACCGACGGCGCAGGCCAGTCGACTCAAAGCCCGGCATCGACAAGCAACGATCGCACTGCAACAACGCAGAACAATGCAGTCGCATCGATGGCCGCACCGGAATCAGTACCCTCGCCCGAAACAACGGAGCAGAGTGCTCAATCGGCCTCTTCGCCTTCTGTGCGTGGCACCGACTCGTCGGCGGAGCCTGCAGGAAGCACCAAAAGTGGCACTACCAAGAATCAAAGGCTGATAGCGCTCGCCCTTGCGCGCGCCCGCGCCGGGCTCGAAAAAAACGACCTGCGCATGGCCCGCTCGGGAGTGTTTTGGGCACTTTCGTTGCAGCGCGACAATAGCGAGGCACTCATGCTGAAACAGGAGTTGCTGGCGCGTGAAAGGGGGCGCAATTCGCCATCGGACGCGCGCTCTGGTTCCGGCAAGGGCGCGGACTCCGACTACTGAAAAGATCATCCGCGTCGTCTGCGCAAAGGATCTGGAGTGTCCATTCACACACTCCCAACCGGCCCGTGCGGCGATGGTAGACAACCAGCCGCGAGCCACGGCGCGCGATACGTCCTGTCCATGATCCTTCCCGATCATCGCAAGCGCCATGTCGATGGCCGTGCCGATTGCGATTGCGGTCCTGTTCGCCGAAGGCGCGCATCACCGTATGCATGCAGCCCAGACGCGAAATCGCGCAACTGAGCGTGTGTGACTGCTGACGTACCACGGTTCAGTGCTGCAACGACTGAAGCAACCTCAAGAGGTTCTGAGGCTCGATATGAATGATGCCGCCTCGCGGACTATCGATGTCCGCGATGAACGCCAGCGACAACGCGACCGTTACGGGCAACACGGCAATCAGCATGCCCTTTTTCAAGGTCCCCTTCGTGCCATAACCCTGCACGATGCAACCGAACATCGCGATCAGGATCATGAGAATCCACGCGCCGAGCGGAATGTGATTGATCCGCGCGGCTTCCGAGTAATCCTGTGAGTTGAGTACATCGTTCATGCCCGCGACAACGAGCGCGCCAATCGGCGTCGGTTTGTCCTGCGCGACCTGAGTGGCAAGCTTCCAGAGTTCCGCCTGAACGTTGGCGGTGTCGCGCCCGATGTGCTCAAGTTGCTGCGGATCGCGCGTCAGATAGTCGTCGACTCGCAGTTGAGCGTATCGTGCCAATGCGTCCTTCATTTTGAGGGTGACAGCGCTCTCCGCGAGCTCTGCGCGCACGTATTCGGTGCCTATCGCATTGGCCTCGGCTTCCTCCAGATTCTTGCGTTGATCATAGCGGCCGACTGCCATCGAAAGGCTGAAGCCGACGAGTAGCGCAAGCAGCGTGAGCGTGGCCTGCTGCACGATGTTGAAGTCTTCGCGGCCGTCTTCGGGCAGACTGACGATGCGCCGCAAGCCGGTTGCTCCAAATGCTACGGCTCCGACGAAGCATACAAGAAGCACCAGAAACAGCCCTTCCGGGTGATCGACGAAAAATGCCATACCGTGCTCCGCAAACGGTGACTATTTCGACCGCACAGGAAGCGGACCAAAGAACATTGCCTTGAGCCTGTCCCGCCCGATGACGCGCGCCAGTTCCGCAATGACGCAATACATGGCGATAAGCGTAATGAGCAGAATCTGAACCGCCCAGAAACGCGCCCAGTTGATATCGGCTACGAGGTTGGCATTGGCTGCCGCAATGCCCGGCGCATCCTTCCAGTATTCGTAAAGACGCTCGAGATAATGAACGATCAGCGCGACCACCGCGTACATCAACGTCTTCCATCCGACATTCCAGATCAGCGGTTTGTCGGGGAAACGGTTGATAAAGGGCAGCATGTCAGCGATCAGCACCGACTTGCCCAGTATCAGAGATGCAATCAGCACGGAAGCGGACACAGGCAGCGGCACACCGGAGCCTTTCGTCATGAGCGCCCGGATAAGCGCAACGATATGCAGAATGACGAAAAAGAATATCGTAGGCGGAAGCGCCTTCATGAACTCGTGTTTGACTTTCGTTAGCAGCGTGCTCATGGTGCAATCCTGTCGAAGCGGTTCTGCGCTACACGCGGGTTGCCACACTTCCTCGCCTGGCTAGCGACCGTCCCGCAGTCGCGTCACTCAACCCGCTTCCGCGACGATGCATTCGGCTCTGGCGAGCATCTGCGTGAGCGCCTCTTTCGACGCGTCCGGGGCGTCGACATGGACAAGCGTGTCGCGCAACGCAGTCCCGGTGCTCAATGTTCCTTTGAGCCACGCGCGCAGCCCCGCCTCGGACATCACGACGATATTGCTGCGTCGCGCGGGGTCATCTGTTGTCACGTCGGGCATTTCGGGGACGATGTCGGGATCGAAGCCTTCTGTGGTCGCGTGAAAGAAACCCCACGTGTCGTTCTCGATGAGAAACACGTAGAAGTCGGGCAGCGCGAGCAGGTCCGCTTCGCCATGCGCGCTTTCGATACGCGCCTGCAGCAGGTTCAACGCGTCGACGGAAGACATCCGCTGACGCGCCGCCGATAGCGCACCCTGTTCGACATCGATCGGCTCTACAATGCCCGCCTCGATCGCCTTGCGGGTCGCGACGGCGACCGTGAGCGCAAGCGGATGAGCGACGCCAAACTCAATCTTGAAGTTGCAGATCGCGCACATGGCTGTCCCTCAAGGCGTGACGATGTTGAACCAGAAATCGAAGTTGTCGAGCCACGTCAGAAACTCGCCGAGCTTCTGACTGTTGCCGTCCACCTTCGCAGTGCCCGACATGATCAGCTTCTGCATGTTGGTCGTGCCGAGCATGATGTTGTTCAGATCTTCGCGCGTCATCGTCACCGACGCATCGGCGGAATTCGAGCTTCGGCCTTTTGAGTAATGGAGCGCACTGTTCTCCACACCGAGAATGTAGTTCTCTTTCGTGTCCGTCAGCGAGAGATTGAAGGTGGCTGTTTTTCCGGCAGCACGCTCTCCGTTCAGGCGAATGCCGAGAAAGTCGAGAAACATATCGAGTGGCATCGCACGGATGGTGTCGGGGCTTTGCGGTTGCGGCGCGGGCAGCTTCTTCACGCCGTTGCGCAATTCCATCGCGCCCGTCAGATAGAAGTTTCGCCACGGCGCCGACTCGGCCTGATAACCAAGCTGCTCGTAAGCGTCCGCAAGCAACTGCTTCGCCGCGACGTTTTGCGGGTCGGCGAATACCACATGATTCACTACTTCCGCGACCCATCGGTAGTCGCCCTTGTCATACGACGCGTGTGCCTTTCTCAGCACAGCCGCTGCGCCGCCCATGTATTCGACGTAGCGTTTTCCGCTGTCGGTGGGTTGCAGTCTGTGCAGATTAGCCGGCACACCGTCGAAGAACCCAAGGCGCAGGTTGTACTGCGCGACAGCGTCGTGATAGACCGTGCCGTAATAGCTTCGGCAGTACCAGTGCTTTGCGAGACTGTCGGGCAAACGGATCGCTTCGCCAATTTCGAGCGCCGTCATTCCCATGTTTGCCATCCGCAAGGTCTGATCGTGCAGGTAGCGATACATGTCGCGCTGTGCGCTCAGGAAAGGGACAATGCGCTCATTTCCCCACGTCGGCCAATAGTGCGACGCGAATAGCACCTGTGCGTCGCCACCGAACATCTCGATCGAAGTCTGCAGATACTTGGACCACAGCAGGCCATCTCGCACCTTTGCGCCGCGCAGCGTGTACAGGTTGTGCAACGTGTGCGTCGCGTCTTCCGCTGCACAAAATGCCTTGTACTTCGGCAGGTAGAACATGAACTCGGACGGCGCCTCCGATTCAGGCGCCATCAGAATGGTGAGGTCCACACCGTCGAGCGTCATCTTTTGCCCGGTCTTTTCGGCAAAGATCGACGGAAACGCCAGCGTGATGGTGCCGACCGACGTCGTCTTGCCAAGCCCGCCATCGACAATTCCTGTCGGGCTGCGCGGCAACAGCGAACCGTACATATAGCTCGCTCTGCGTCCCATCGCATTGCCTGCAATCACGTTCTCGCCGACGGCCGCCTCTGTGAAGCCAACGGGCGCAACGATCTTCACCTTGCCGGATTGAAGATCCTGATCGCTGACGAGACCGCGCACGCCGCCATAGTGATCGACGTGACTGTGCGTATAGATGACATGCGTGATCGGCTTGTCGCCGAGATGAGGAATGACGAGTTCTTTCCAGACCGTCGACGCGACCTCGGTCGTAATGAACGGATCGACGACGATATATCCCTTGTCGCCCCGAATGATGCTCATCACGGAGAGATCATAGCCGCGCACCTGCCAGATGCCGTCCACTACCGTGAAAAGCCCGTGATTCATGTTGAGCTTGGCATTGCGCCAGAGACTCGGGTTCACGGTCGGCGGCGAGTTGTTTTCCGGACCGCCGCTCACGAATGCAAATTGCTGAAGATTCCACGCGAGTATATCCCCTTGCCCCTTGATGATGACGGGTTCCGCAAGCGTGGCGACCAGCCCGCGTCGCGCGTCTTCGAAATCCTGTGCATCGGCGAAACTGAGGAAATCCGCGTATTGCTGGTTCAAGGCCAATGTCGATCGCGACGCCGGTTTCGCTGCTGAACCGGTCGACCCTGGGTCGCCCGTTTGCGCGAGCGCATCGCCTACCGTACCCGACAGGCCTGTCGCCATCCCCGCCACGGCGACGTTCTTTAGAAATGCCCGGCGTCCTTCGCCCTTTGTTGCATCATCCGATTGACTCATGGATTTTCTCTCCGGTTCTTCGAACGTGTATCTCTTCGATTGCCTGCGCGGCAGGCATGCGGCGTTTCAAGAGCCTTTCTTTCCCGTCGTAGCGCTGACGGTCCATCGAATGCGGTGATGAAAACTTCAGGTGATTGCCGGTCGGACTACGCTTCACGATCACCATGCCTGCGCTCACGTGTGCTTCGACACCCGAGGCCGAGGACTCATCGTGTTATAGCAAGTTTTTAGATGAGTTGTCCTTCATGATCCCCGCTGTCACGGACTGAGAAACGATCACTACGTATGTTGCAAAAATCGAAATACACATGCGTTGCCTGGATTTAGACTGGTCGCGATCGCCCAACAAGTGAGCATCGTGCACAAACATGAGAATTGTGGTGCGGCGATATTCACGTTCGATGCTAGACTGATTTGAGTTAGTGTTTAAGAAGCCAGCGTGGTCGCGCGTCAATGCAGTGAACCAGAAGAGGGGCGCAGATATGGAGACGCAAACCTTGTCCGAGCGGCAAGCGGCGGGCCGTGATGCCCGCCAGCATGCGAAGCGCTCGCTACACGCAATGATCGGCAATACGGAACGGGATCCTGTCCATTTGCTGAAAGAAAACAGCGCCGGCCGTGTCGACGCGTTGGTCCCTTTGCGATATGGCCGCATGTCCGTGTCGCCATTCACGTTCTATCGCGGCAGTGCGATCCTCCAGGCGCACGATCTGTCCAGCACCGCCAATACAGGCATCACATTTCCAGTCTGCGGTGACGCGCATCTGATGAACTTCGGCGGCTTCGCGACGCCCGAACGTCAACTGGTTTTCGATCTCAACGACTTCGACGAGGTCGCGCACGGCCCATGGGAATGGGACGTCAAACGGCTCGCGGCAAGTTTCGCCGTTGCGGGCGAACATATGGGCATCCATCGCGGATCGATCGAAGACATTGTCTCGACCGCTATCCACGAGTATCGGGAACGGATGCATCACTACGCGGAATGCAGCGCCCTCGAACTCTGGCACGACATCGTCACGTTCGAGCGAATGATGGATACGGCTGCCACGGCCGAAGGGCGCCAGATGATCAGCCGGGCGATGGAAAAAGCGGCTGGCCGCACCCATGAAAGCGTACTGGGCAAGATGGCGGCGCTGCATGATGGGCGTTGGATCATTCAGGATGCGCCGCCTGCGCTCTTCCATCCCGGCGGTCCCAACTCACTGCTGGGCAAGGACCAGAAGTGGTCCGATACGGACGAGTGGAAGGGCAAGCTCGCAAACGCATTCGATGCGTATCTGCAGACGCTGTCATCGGAGCGCCGTCAGCTGATCGGACAGTTCGAACTGCACGACATCGCGTTCAAGGTCGTAGGTGTGGGCAGCGTCGGCACGTTCTGCCTCGTCATGCTGATGGTCGACAGCCACGGCAAACCGCTCTTCCTGCAGGTCAAGGAGGCGCGTCAATCGGTGATAGCGCGCTTCTTCAAGGGCAACGATCCGGAACATCAGGGCGAACGTGTCGTGACAGGGCAGCGCCTGCTTCAGGCTGCGAGCGATTCGTTTCTCGGCTGGACGACAGGCCCCGCTGGCCGCCAGTTCTATTTCCGGCAACTGCGCGACATGAAGGTCTCGGCGGAAGTGGAACGCATGAGCGGCACGATTCTGCAAGGTTATGCGCGCATCTGCGGCTGGGCGCTCGCGCGCGCGCACGCAAAAGCCAGTGGGAAGGCGGTCGAAATCGCCGCGTATCTCGGCAGTGGCGACCGCTTCGCCGATGCGCTCGTTCAGTACGCGTTCGCTTATGCGGAACAGAACCAGAAAGACTACGACGCGTTCATGCGCGCGTGTCGCACAGGCAAACTCGAAGCACGCAGCGATGAGGACATGGCGGCTGACTTCCGCGTTTGACGGGTACGCAAGCGCCTGTTCTGTGCGGGAAACGCCATGAGCAAACTCATTCGCCTTCTGGCAGCGATGGTGTGCGTCATCCTGTCGATGCCTGCGGCAGAGCCATCATTCGCGGCATCGACGAACATCACGCCTGCCGCGCCGCTGCGCGTCGCGATTGCGCCCGTTGCGCCTTTCGTGCTGCCGCAATCGACGGAGCCGCAAGGGTTCAGCATCGATCTCTGGAAAGAAGTTGCGCGCCGCATGCACGTCGAATTCGCGTGGACGAAGATCCCGACGCAAGCAGGTCTGGTACCCGCCGTGCAGCATGGCGACGCAGACGTTGCGATCGCGGCGATCACGATGACACCGGAACGGGAAAAGCTTGCGGACTTCTCGCTGCCGTATTTCGACTCCGGCCTGCGGATCATGGTGCGAGCACAGAACGACAACGCCTTGATGTCGGCACTCCGGTCTGTTCCCTGGCTGGCTATCGTCGAGCTTGTGGGCGTTGCCGTCGTGATCGTGTTTCTGCTCGCCAATCTTGTCTGGCTGATCGAACGCAAGGACGATCCTCAATTTCAGAAGCCCTATTTCCGCGCGATCGGCGAGGGGCTGTGGGTGACGATGCTCATCATCGCGACAGGCGAGCATGGCGAGCGGCATACGGGCAGCCTATGGAAGCGCCTGCTCGTACCGGCGATGTGGCTGATCGGCGTGGTGCTGATCGCTCAACTCACCGCCACCGTCACATCCTCGCAAACTGTCGCGCGCCTGCAGTCCGACATTCGCGGACCCGATGACCTGCCCGGCAAATCGATCGGCACGGTCCCCGGCACCACGGCTGCCGAGTACCTTTCTCAACGCGGCCTGCCCTTCGTCAACATCAACAATGCCGCCGAGGGATTCCGGATGCTCACGCAAGGCGACGTTCAGGCGATCGTCTACGACGCGCCGACCCTCGAGTATTGGGCCGCGCGCGGCGGCAATGGCGTGCTGGCAGTGGTCGGGCCGACTTTCCGGCCCGAGAAATATGGCATTGCCGTCGCGAACGGCAGTCCGCTGCGCAAGTCGATCAACGAAGCGCTGCTCGGGATGTTCGAAGACGGCACCTACGAAGAGATCTATGGCAAATGGTTCCTGCCCGCGCGATAGATGTTCGAGGCCGAAGTGCAAGCTCCGCTCGTAATCGCGGCATCGGTCTTGCCAGAAGAACCTGATCGGCAAGGCAGCGATCTGATCGCATACCCTGCGCGGTCAGGTATCAATGCGCCGCTTCGCGCACGCGCGCAGCCGTCGACGCGAGATCGCGCCACGCAGGCTGACCCGGCGCATAACGCGCGCGAATGTAGCCGGCCAGCTCGGCGAGTTGCTGATCGTCGAAACTGTCCTTGAAGCCCGGCATGTAGCCAAGCCCTTCTGTCGCGGGCTGGTCGATGCCGTGCATCAACACGCGCAACAGATTGTCCGGGCTTGCCTGGCTTACGCTAGTGTTCAGCCCCATCAGCGGACGCACGCCGAAATGGCCCACGCCGCCCGATTCGCCGTGACAGACCGCGCAGGCGGCCTCGAACATACGCTGTCCGTTCTGAAAGCCCGCTGCCGTCAGCGCATCCGCACTCGCGCCTGCCGCACGTTGCGCCGCCGCGTGCGCGGCGACGGCGTCATCGACGGGCGGCGATAGCGACGTGATGTAATGCGCTATCGCGCGCACATCCGATTCGGGCAGGCTCGCGAGACCGGCGACAACGGGCGCCATCGGTCCCGCAGCCACGCCGTGCTCAGCCGAGAAACCGGTGCGCAGATAGCTGAACAGCGCGTCTTCCGTCCAAGGCACCGGCGCCGCGCGCGATGCAACGAGCGCGGGCGCATCCCAGCCTTCGGCGCTCCCGCCACCCAGATACGCAAAGCCGCCCTTCTCCGCGCCCAGCGCATTGCGCGGCGTATGACAGGCGCCGCAATGCCCCGCGCCGTCCACCAGATACTTGCCGCGATTCCACTGCGCCGACTGCTGCGGATCGGGCCGATAGTCGCTCTCGTCATGGAACATCCAGTTCCAGCCCGCAACGAGCCGCCGCTGGTTCAGCGGAAACGGCAGCTTCGTGTCGGGCGCGGCCTGCTTCACGGGCGGCTGCGTCATCAGATACGCGTATAACGCCATCATGTCGGACTCGCTGATGCGCGCAAACGCGGTGTACGGGAATGCGGGGTACAGATGCCGCCCGTCGCGTGCAATGCCTTTGCGCATCGCGCGCGCGAACGCTTCATACGACCACGCACCGATGCCCGTCTCGCGATCGGGCGTAATGTTGGTCGACCAGACCGTGCCGAACGGCGTGTCGAGCGCGAGGCCACCCGCGTTGACATGCCCGTTTGGCGCCGTGTGGCAGACGGCACAATCGCCCGCAATCGCGACCAGACGACCGCGTTCGAGCATCGCCGCGCTCCACATCGATGCATCGGGCCCGGCGCCAACCGGCAGCGGCGCAATCGCCGACGGCCCGGGCAGCATCGAACACGCGAGCCCGATCAGGCCGCCCGCCATGCCACCGATGCCACCGCCCGCGAGCCAGCGCCGCCAGCGCGAAGGCCGCCGCACTGCGGCGGGTGCTTCGAGCGCGACAGCGGGGCCCGCTTCAGCGAGTGCGCGGCGAATCTGTTCCGGATCGAACGGCGGCGCGCGAAAGCGCATGCCTGTTGCGTCGTGCAGTGCGTTGGCGATTGCCGCGGCGACAGGCGCTGCTGCCTGCTCGATGCGCTGGTCGTCGGATGCAGAGCGCGTTGTCGAATTCGACGCACGCTCGCTTTCCGCATCGACGAGATCGTGCGATACCGGCGTGGTCGCGCCCGCATCAAAACCCGTCTCGTCATGCGATGCGCGCGCGATCCGGCGCACACCCGTTGCGCGCGCAATCGCTTCTTCGATCTGCCACGCGGGCATGCCTTGCAGTGTCGCCGCGTCCGGCGTGCCCGCGCCCTGGCCCGCAACCACGCGGCGCACGGCGATATCGCCCGTCGTGCGGTTCACGTCGAGATCGACGACCCAGGCCGACCAGCTCATCGGTTGCCGCTCGGCGCGGGTCTGTTTGCTATCTGGGGAATAGTCGGGCAACGCGCCGTCAAATCCTGCTTCGTCGCGCGCCTGGCCATCTAACGCAAAGCCGCGCCCGCGCAGCCACGGCGATGCCGGCTCGTGCGCGGCGTTGGGCGCTGCGCCCCATGCCGCGCGTTCGCTGACCATACGAATGATTTCGCGTGCACCGGCGTCGCGCGTGGCATCGAGATGATCGAGCCGAAGCGCGACGGGATCGCGTCGCGCGTCGTGCGCCACTTCGTCGACGAACGACTCGCGCGCGAACGCATGCGCCTGCGCGGGAATCGCCTGGGGCGGCGCATCGACCGCTACGCTCGCCTGTGCGTGGCGATACAGCAGCGGCGGTAACGATGCTTGCACATCGGGCCAACGCGCGCTGGCCTCCGAACCACCAATGCGCGCGCGATAGTGCCACTTCGCCATCGTGCCGTCGGCAGCGACGCTGGCTTCGATTGCCAGTTGAGCATCGGCGTCGATACCGTCGGCGGGCCACGCATACAGTGCGCGACGACGCGCATTCGCGTCATCGTCGCCATCCGGCAAGACCACCGCATCTGACACGCCGTCGCCCTTCAGCCGCAACGCTTGCGGATCGTCCTCGCTCATTGCGGTCTCATTCCCCATCTTGCTGCTGCAGATACAGCGCCGCGCGCTTCACCGCCCGCACGATCTCCAGATGCGTGCCGCAGCGGCACAGATTGAAACGCAGTGCATCGCGAATCGCATCGTCGTCCGGCGACGGATTGCGGGCCAGCAGCGCAGTCGTGCTCATGATCATGCCGTTCAGACAATAGCCGCACTGCGCCGCCTGTTCGTCGATGAACGCGCGCTGCACAGGGTGCAACGCGTCGAGCGTGCCGAGTCCTTCCAGCGTCGTCACTTCGCGCGAACGCGCCGCCGCAACGGGCACCACACATGAACGCGTAGGCTGACCATCGACGAGCACCGTGCACGCGCCGCACTGCCCGAGCCCGCAGCCATACTTCGGGCCGTTCAGCTCGCAGTCATTGCGCAGGATGTAAAGCAGCGGCGTATCGGGCGTAGCGCCTTCGATGGTGTGCGTCTCGCCGTTCACATTGAGCGTGAGCGGCTGCGCATGGGAAGCGGAATGCAACATGGACTGACTCGTGGAGGATGAGCTTGAGCGGCGCGTGCCACGCGCTGACACACGCGCGCGACACGCCGCACAACACCTTATAACCCGCCGAAATTCCGCCTGCTTTCTGCCTTACGCGGTAGCGGCCTCTTTCGCGCTCGCTGCCTGTGGCGAAACGAGCGGCACGTTGAACACGTCGTACGCGAACACCCATGCCGGATCTTCGTTCGTACGCAGCCACGTGTTGTTGTGCGATACCAGTTGCACCTTCGACGCACGCGCCGCGCGATTGGCTTCATACAACGCGAATGCACCCGCGTAATCGGTCGCGCCGGTTTCGTCGAGACAGCGCGCGAGCATTGCAGCATCTTCGATCGCCATTGCCGCGCCTTGCGCCATGTGCGGTTTCATAGGGTGACACGCGTCGCCAAGCAGCACCAGACGGCCACGGCTCCACAGCGGCAGCGGATCGCGTTCGAGCAGCGGCCACTTGGTGATGGACGGCGACACGTCGATCAGGTTCTGCACATCGGGATGGAAACCTTCGAACGCCTCGCGCATTTCTTCGCGGCTGCTGTCCAGCATCGATACGCCCGCGGGCCACTCGGCTTGCGGCACGCCTGTCACGTAGTAATACTCGTCGCGCTTTTCGGTGACGTAATAGACCATCATGTGACGGTCTTCCGACCACCACTTCACGCACATATCGTACGGACGGTGGCCGAGCAGCGACGCGGGGAACACCGCGCGATGCGCGACATAGCCCGTATAACGCGGCGGTTCCGCGCCGAGCAGATGCTCGCGGATCTTCGAGTTCACGCCGTCCGCGCCGATCACGAGATCGGCCACTTCGACGCTGCCGTCCGCGAACGTGAGCCGCACGTCGCTACCCGTATCTTCGACCGATTCCAGAAACTTGCCGAAAGCGATCGTGCCCGGCGTGACGGCTTGCGTCATCAGCGCATGAAAGTCGCCGCGATGCACCGTGAGGTAGCTCGCGCCGTACGTTTTCAATGCGTAGTCGCCGAGCGGAATCTGCGAAATCGCTTCAGCCGTCTTCCAGTCGCGGCTGTACCAGTAGTCCGGATGCGAACCCATTTCGTTGAGCGCGTCTTCGCAACCGATGCGCCGCATGATCTTCATCACGTTCGGGCCGAGGTGAATGCCCGCGCCGAGACGCGAGAACGCGGGCGCCTGCTCATAGAGACGCACATCATGGCCGGCGCGTTGCAACAGGGCGGCGGCTGCCACACCGCCAAGGCCGGCGCCGATGATGGCGATACGGGGTTTGCTCATGGGTTCTCCAGGTGGTGCGCCCGCGCCGCAATGTGCTCTGTTTGCGCCGGCGGGCCGGGTTGAGTCGGATGTCATCGGATTGGAATGTAGCGTACACATTAGAAAATAAATCGGCAAGCACAATGTTTTCCGTGCAATCCCTTACCCATTTCCATGCATTATTGCCTGTATATGGTGCGAGACCATCACGGGAATTGTTTTCCCCCGTTGTGAATTTAAAATGTACACGCTAGACTTTGCTCAAATTCCGACGGCGCCTGCGAAGGCGGGTCTCGTCGCCGCCCAACTGCAATGGAGTGAGCGTCATGAGCAAGACTTACCGGATCGGACAGATCGTGCCGAGCTCGAACACCACGATGGAAACGGAAATCCCGGCGATGCTGCGTCTGCGCGAAGCCATCCGCCCCGAACGCTTCACGTTTCATTCGAGCCGCATGCGCATGAAGAAGGTCGTGAAGGAAGAACTTGCCGCGATGGACGCAGAGTCGGATCGCTGCGCGATCGAACTGTCGGATGCGCGTGTCGATGTGCTCGGCTACGCGTGTCTCGTTGCGATCATGGCGATGGGCCGCGGCTATCACCGCGTGTCGCAGGCGCGCCTGTCGAAGCACACGGCGGAAAACGGCGCCGCGGCGCCGGTGCTGACCAGCGCGGGCGCGCTGGTCGACGCGCTCAAGGTGATCGGCGCGAAGCGCATCGTGGTGGTTGCGCCGTACATGAAGCCGCTGACCGAACTCGTAGTCGATTACATCCGTCACGAAGGTTACGAAGTGCTCGACTATCGCGCGCTTGAAATCCCGGACAACCTCGAAGTCGGCCGTCACGATCCGTCCCGCCTGCCTGAGATAGTCAAGACACTGAACTACCAGGACGCCGACGCCATCGTGCTGTCCGCGTGCGTGCAGATGCCGTCGCTGCCCGCCGTCGCGAAGGTCGAAGCGATGACGGGCAAGCCCGTGATTACCGCTGCGATCGCCACGACTTACGCGATGCTGCGCGAACTGGATCTCGAACCGATCGTCCCCGGCGCGGGCGCGCTGCTGTCGGGCGCTTACTAAGTCTTGACGAGCCGCCTTCACCGACATTCATCGGAGCACTTCATGTCCAGCACTTTTCTCTACGGCGCGAACGTCGCCGCCAATGGTATCCGGCAGCACTATCTGCGCTACGGCGGCACGAGCGGCGAGCGCGGCGCACGCGCGGCCGTGATTGTGATTCCCGGCATCACGAGTCCTGCCATTACGTGGGGCTTCGTCGGTGAAGTGTTCGGCGCGAACTTCGATACGTACGTGATCGATGTGCGCGGGCGCGGGCTGTCGGAAGCATCGGCGACGCTCGATTACAGCCTCGACGCGCAAGCCGACGACGTCGCTGCGCTGGCGGCGGCGCTCGGTCTCGAACGATTCGCGCTGGTCGGCCATTCGATGGGCGCGCGCATCGCCGCGCGTGCCGCATTGCGCGCACCGCGTGGACTCGAATCCGTGGTGCTGGTCGATCCGCCCGTTTCGGGTCCAGGACGCCGCGAGTATCCGGGCAAGCTGCCCTGGTATGTCGATTCGATGGCGCTCGCGCGCAAAGGCACCGACGCAGAAGGCATGCGCGCGTTCTGCCCGACATGGACCGATGAAGAATTGCGCCTGCGCGCCGAGTGGCTGCACACGTGCGACGAGCGCGCGATCCTCGCATCGTACGAAGGCTTTCACACGGACGATTTCCACGCCGACGCCGCGCAACTGACAGTGCCGTCGCTGCTCATCACCGCCGAGCGCGGCGATGTGGTGCGGGACGAAGACGTCGCCGAGTTGCAACACGCAACGCCGACAATGCAGCACGTGCGCGTGCCAGACGCGGGCCACATGATTCCGTGGGACAACGCGGCCGGATTCTACGAAGCGTTCGGCACCTTCCTCGGCGCGCCTCTCACGCAAAAGACTGCCGATACGGCAACGGTCTGACACATTCACCGGAGAACACACGATGTCCATCAGCGACTATCAACTGATCGAAGCGTGGAAGGAAGTGCTCACGCTGTCGCGTCTCGAAGCGGGTCAAACGGTCACGATCCTGACGAGCGCTTCTACGCATCCGCAAACGCTCGCTTGCGCGCTGATCGCGACGCAATCGATGGGCGCAATCGTCAACCGGCTCGATCTGCCGCCCGTCAACGGCGACAAGGCTTTTAGCCGCGATTCGCTCGCGTATCTCGGCACCACGCCGCTCACGGGCAACCGCGCCGCCATCGCAGCATTGAAGGAAAGCGATCTCGTGCTGGATCTGATGACGCTGCTGTTCTCACCCGAACAACACGACATCCTGAAGTCGGGCACGAAAATCCTGCTCGCGGTCGAACCGCCCGAAGTGCTCGCGCGCCTCGTGCCGACCGTCAAGGACCGCGAGCGCGTGCTCGCCGCGACCAGGAAAATCGGTGCCGCGCGCGAGATGCGCGTGTCGTCGCCAGCGGGCACGGTGCTGGTCTGTCCGATGGGCGAATTCGGGCCGATCGCCGAATATGGTTTCGTCGATGAACCGGGCCGCTGGGATCACTGGCCGAGCGGCTTTGCGCTCACGTTCCCGAACGACCGCACCGCGCACGGCACGATCGTGATCGATCGCGGCGACATTCTGTTGCCGCAAAAGATCTACGTGAACGAGCCGATCGTGCTGACGGTGGAAGGCGGCTATGCGACGAAGATCGAAGGCGGCGTCGATGCGGCCTTGCTGCGCGACTACATGGAAACGTTCGACGACCCGGAAGGCTACGCGATCTCGCATATCGGCTGGGGTTTGCAGCCGCGCGCGCGCTGGTCGACGCTCGGTCTCTACGACCGCGAAGCAACGATTGGCATGGATGCGCGCGCATTCGAAGGCAACTTTCTGTTTTCGCTCGGACCGAACAACGAAGGCGGCGGCAGCCGCACCACCACCTGCCATATCGACATTCCGCTGCGCGGCTGCACTGTGAAGCTCGACGATGAAGTCGTCGTGCGCGACGGCCGCGTCGTCGCATGAAAGCGTGAGCGTATGAGCGCAACCCCGACACCGGATATCCACCATGACTGACCTCTCGCAACACGCCGAAGCCGCCGTCTATCAGCAACAGGGTTTTGGCACACCGCTGCCCGTGCACGGCAACATCGGTCTTCTGATCGTCGATCTCGTGGTCGGCTTCGCGGACCCGAACACGTTTGGCGGCGGCAATATCAAGGCCGCTATCGCGCGCACGCAGGAAGCGCTGGCGCTGGCACGCCGCAATGGCTGGCCGGTCGCGCACAGCCGTATCGTCTACGCGGCCGACGGCAGCGACGACAACGTGTTCTCGCTCAAGGTGCCGGGCATGGCCACGCTGACGGAGGACCATCCGAACAGCGCGATCGTGCCTGAACTGACGCCCGTGCAAGGCGAACTCGTCGTGCGCAAGACGGTTCCGTCCGCATTCTTCGGCACGCAGCTTGCGCCGTGGCTCACGCAGCGCGCGGTGCAGACGCTGCTGGTCGCGGGCGCCGTGACGAGCGGCTGCGTGCGCGCGAGCGTGGTCGATGCGATGTCGTACGGCTTCCGGCCGCTGGTGCTGTCCGATTGCGTCGGCGATCGCGCCATCGAGCCGCACAACGCCAATCTCTTCGACATGCAGCAAAAATACGCGGCTGTGATGCCGCTCGCGCAGGCCATCGCCGAGATTGAAGCGGCACGCCGCTGAACCCGCGCGCGATTGACGCGGTGAATTTGGCCGCTTAACGTGGGCCCGGTCGGCGCGCCGCATCAAGCATCGAGCGCCGCCGACCGGGACGGATGCTCCGTCCTCACTGGAATCCCTGCCGTGAACCGCTCCGAACTGCTGGCACGCGAAGGCTGTCTGACCATCGCGCGCCAACCCGCACCGCCCGTCAAACCCGCGCCCGGCCAGCCCGGCAGTCTTTCGTCGTTCGTACCCGAAGCGGCGGAAGTATTCGTCGCGATACTCGATGACGGCCGCATTCTCGCGTTCAACGGTCACGTCGATCTGGGCACGGGCATTCGCACATCGCTCGCGCAGATCGTTGCGGAAGAACTCGACGTGCCCGCCGCGCGCGTCGCGATGCAACTCGGCCACACGGCTGTCACGCCGAATCAGGGGCCCACTATTGCGAGCGCGTCGATCCAGATTTCGGCGACACCGTTGCGATGCGCCGCCGCGCAGGCGCGTCACACCTTGCTGCAACTTGCGGCGGAACACTTCGACACCGACGTCGAAACCCTCGCCACCGATAACGCCGAAGTCTTTCTCGCCGCCGCGCCCGACGCGCGCCGCGTGAGTTTCGCCGACCTCGTTGCCGGCAAGCGCATCACGCTCGATCTGGATCTGAAGGCGCGCGTCAAAGATCCGTCGGCATACCGCGTGATCGGCAAGTCAGCGCCGCGCGTGGACATACCCGCCAAGGCGACGGGCAAGCTCACGTTCGTGCATGACATGCGCGTGCCGGGCATGTTGCATGGGCGTGTCGTGCGGCCGCCGTATGCGGGGCTCGATAGCGGCGCATTCGTCGGCGGGTTGCTCGATAGCGTCGATCGTGACTCGGTAGCTCACGTGCCGGGCTTGCGTGCTGTCGTCGTGCAGGGCGATTTCATCGGCGTGGTATGCGAGCGCGAAGAACAGGCGATACGCGCCGCGCGCGAACTGCGCGTGACGTGGAAGCCGCTGCCCGAACTGCCCTCTCTCGACGATCCCGCAGCCGCCATCGCCGCCGCGCCCGCCACTCGCCGCCCACTGCTCGAAGAGGGCGATGTCGAGGCCGCACGGCGTGCACCCGATACGCTGACCATTTCGCGCACCTATGTGTGGCCGTATCAGATGCATGGTTCGATTGGACCGTCCTGCGCGCTCGCCGATTATCGCGAGCCGGGCGCGGGCCGCATCACGATCTGGTCCGGCACACAGAACCCCGTGTCGCTGCGCTACGACCTCGCAACGCTGGTCGCGCGCGACGAGGCAGACATCGACATCGTGCGGATGGAGGCGGCAGGCTGCTACGGCCGCAATTGTGCCGACGACGTCTGCGGCGACGCGCTGCTGCTCTCACGCGCGGTCGGTCGGCCAGTGCGTGTGCAGCTTTCCCGCGCCGACGAACATGCGTGGGAACCGAAAGGCACCGGACAGGTAGTCAACGTGACCGGCACCGCCACGCGCGATGGCCGCATGACGGGCTACGATTTCGTCACGCGTTATCCGTCGAACGATGCGCCGTTGCTGGCGTCGCTGTTGACGCGCGTCGTCGCCAGCGAGCCGCGCATCTTCGAAATGGGCGACCGCACGGCTGTGTCGCCATATGTGAGTGCGAATCGCCGTTTCGTCTGCGAGGATCTGGCGCCGATCGTGCGCGCCGCGTGGCTGCGCGGCGTGTCGGCGCTGCCGAACTCGTTCGCGCATGATTCCTTCGCCGACGAAATGGCCGCGCTCACAGGCGTCGACCCACTCGAATTCCGGCTGCGACATCTCGACGATTCACGCGCCGCCGAACTGCTCGAAGCCGTTGCGAAACGCGCAGGATGGAAACCGCGTGTTCCGCGCAATGCGCCTGTGAAAGGCTCGGAACGCTTCGTGCGCGGAAGAGGCGTTGCGTATGCGCGCTATGTGCATAGCCGCTTTCCAGGTTTCGGCGCCGCGTGGGCCGCGTGGGTGACGGAACTCGTCGTGGACCGCGTGACGGGTGAAATCCGCGTGGAACGCGTCACCATCGGCCAGGATACGGGCACGATGATCAACCCCGACGGCGTGCGTCATCAGATACACGGCAACGTCGTGCAGGTGCTGAGCCGCTCGCTGAAGGAGCGCGTGCGGTTCGCGCACGGCAAGGTAGCAAGTCGCGAATGGGGCAGCTATCCGATATTGACCTTCCCGGAACTGCCCGCTGTCGATGTCGTGCTGATGCCGCGTCAGGGCGAGCCGCCGCTGGGTGCAGGCGAATCGGCTTCGGTGCCGGGACCGGCCGCGCTCGCGAACGCGATTTACGACGCGACGGGCGTGCGCTTCTGCGCGCCGCCTTTCACGCCCGATACGATCCGCGCAGGGCTGCGCGAAGCGGGCGTGCTGCTCGACGCGCAGCACGCGCCACAGATCTGACACGTTAGGACGGCATTCACTCGCCGTCCGATTCCATCATCTTGCGCAGCAGGAACAGCAGCGCCACACGTTCGCCCGGATTGAGCGTGCCGTAGGTGCGCTCGGTGACCTGCTTCGCGAACGGCACCGTACGGTCGATCAACGCGATCCCGGCGGGCGTCGTGCGTACCAGCAGCTTGCGGCCGTCGCTCGGGTCCGGCAGGACTTCGATCAGCGCGCGCGCCTTCAGACGCTCGACCACGCCCCGAATGGTGGCCTGATCGATTGCGGTTGCCTTGACGATGTCGTTGAGCGAACAGCCCTGCGTTTCCTTGACTGCGCAGAGCGTGACGAATTGCGCGGCTGTGAGATCGGAATCGGGAATGGCTTCCTGAAAGATCGACACGTGACGCTGATAGGCGCGGCGCAGCAAATGGCCCACCTGATCGTGAAAGTCGTAAGAGTCCTTGGGAGACGGCATGAACGTGCGCCTGCGATTGGTGGGATGGCTGAAAAGAATGCAGTGTACACCCTCAACCTTGGCATGCGATATGCGAGCAGTGACGCGCCTTGCGCCAGATCATCGACGTCTAAGTAAATCCCCTTCGATGCCAGGTCGCGTGTGAATGCGGCGCTTATGAGGCTTTCGTTGCTTGTGCGCTCCTGTCGGCGCGACTTCCGTCGGTTCGACAGCGGCTGCAACGGCCTGTCGGGCGCGCTACCGGATGCTACGCAGTTCCAGTGACGACACTGCATATTTGAGCGCATACGCACAAATCATGTGCGCAACCAGCACCATCTGACGGCATTTTCCGAACGGCTTACGTATTGCCCAGAACGCTGCAGTGTATGAACTATTCGAGCCTTTCCAGCATGTTGTCTGCAAACCTCAATCCATCCGGAGACCAGGGTAATTTCGAGCGTATACGCTTATATTTTGACATGCTATACAGATGTCTGTGAGCGCTCGGTGTGTGCACGCATCGAACGGCAAACTTCAATTCGACCCATCCCAACAGGGAGTCATCATGTCCACCGTGCAATCCGGCAGCGCCGCTCTCTCTCCCGCCGCCACTCAACACGGCGAGCTATACCGCAAGGTCACGTTTCGCCTGATCACCATCTTTTGTCTGTGCTATTTCGCGGCCTATCTTGACCGCATCAACATCGGGCTTGCGAAGCTGCAGATGCTCGATGCACTCAAGTTCAGCGATACGATCTATGGCCTCGGCGCCGGTCTGTTCTTTGCCGGCTACATCCTGTTCGAAGTGCCGAGCAATCTCATCCTGCAGCGCGTGGGCGCCAAATTGTGGATCGCGCGCATCATGATTACGTGGGGCATCCTGTCGGGCGCGACGATGTTCGTGACGACGCCGATGCAGTTCTACGTCGTGCGCTTTTTGCTCGGTGTTGCGGAAGCGGGCTTTTTGCCGGGCGTGCTGCTTTATCTGACGCAGTGGTACCCCGACGCGCGGCGTGCGCGCATCGTTGCGCTGTTCATGGTTGGCTTGCCGCTGTCGAGCATGATCGGCAGCCCGATTTCCGGCTGGATCATGCGCTTCTTCGACGGCGCGCATGGTCTTGGCGGATGGCAGTGGCTGTTCCTGATTGAAGCGTTGCCGTCGATCGTGCTTGGCTTTGCGATTCTGCGCTGGCTGCCGAACAACATCGAATCGGCGAAGTGGCTCGATGCGAATGAAAAGCGCGTGCTGCGTGGGAACCTGGATGCCGATCCTGCTGGTAACAAGAGCCATGCGCTTGGCGCGGCATTTGTCGATCCGAAGGTGTGGGCGCTGGGTCTGATCGATCTGTGCGTACTGCTTGGACTTTACGCAGTGAGTTTCTGGCTGCCGTCGATTTTGCGCGATACCGGAGTGAAAGACGCTTACACGATTGGCTGGTTGATGGCGGTGCCGAATGCGGTTGCTGTGATTGGCACATTGTGGTGCGGGGCGAGTTCGGACCGGATGCGGGAGCGGCGCTGGCATATTGTCGTGCCTTTTTCTGTGGCTGCTGTTGCGCTGGCTATTGCGGCGGGGGGCACGCATGGGACGTTGACTACTGTGCTTCTGTTCTCGCTTGTTAATGCTGGGGCTGCTGCTGCGATGCCTGTTGTGTGGTCGCTGCCTTCTACTTTTCTTAAGGGCTCTGCGGCTGCAGGTGGGATTGCGTTTGCATGCTCGATTGCGAATCTTGGTGGGTTTGGGAGTACCTATTTCATCGGATGGCTGCGCGATACGTTTCATTCGCAAAGCGCCGGGCTTTATGGGTTTGCTGTTTGTATGATCGTGGGGTGTGGGTTGGCGTTGGCTTATCGTAAGGAGTTGGTTAATCGGTGATGGGGTTTGCTGTCTGCGACGCTTTGTTTGGTTTGCTTGTGTTGTCGCTGGCATCCGCGTTTTGTTATTGGTTTGCCTGGGTTGCCCCTGTGCGGGGCGGCACCTACTTTTCTTTGCCGCGGCAAAGAAAAGTAGGCAAAAGAAAGCCGCTGAACACCGCTAATTCTTGTTCCTGCCTGAGGGCCCCCAACGGGTCCTCCGCTTCAAACGGCAACCTGCTTTTCACTGCCCGTTGCCAACGCTTCGAATTGGCTCATCACCCGCTTCACACTCCCGCGTCACCACATGCGCGATCAAATCGCTCCCGTTCTATAGCGGCAAACTGTGTGTAGGCTTTCGCGGCCTATGCGCTTCACTCCGGACTGAAAAACACGATCGGTGTCGTAAGAGCGCTGAGGTGTGAAGCACTGCGACCGACACACAGTTTGCCACCTGGGCGGCGCAAACCACTCGCTGCCGTTTGCCGCGCTACGGGTGATTGAAGCGGGTGAGGCATCGATTCGAAGCGTTGGCAACGGGCTGTGAATGGCAGAACGCCGTGTGAAGCGGAGGAACTGTTGGGGGCCCTCAGGCGGAGGTCAAGAACGGGCGGTGTTAGCCCGCTTTCTTTGCTTACTTTCTTTGCGGCGGCAAAGAAAGTAAGTGCCGCCCCGCACAGGGGCAACGCCTGCGCCGCGTAGGCGCATCGCGGATGCCAACGACAAGAACAAAAACATAGCGCTGCGCGCATCAAAAAAAATCAGACCACCCCACCCCATTCCTCAACAAGAAAATCAACAAAAACCCTGATCTTCGGCGACGACAACTTAGCCCTCTCGAACAACAAATGCACAGGCGTCGCAGGCGGCGAAAAACTCCCGAGCACAATTTGCAAACGTCCCGCCTCGACATGCGAGGCAACCTGCCAGCCGGGCGCGCGCACCACACCTGCACCTTCGATCGCCGCCGACACCAGCGCATCGAGGCTATTCATCCACAATCGCCCCGTCACACTGACCCTCATGCGCGTCGCGCCAGACTGAAACCGCCAGTCA
Organism: Burkholderia sp. Ac-20365; assembly: GCF_017104715.1. Taxonomy (GTDB): domain Bacteria; phylum Pseudomonadota; class Gammaproteobacteria; order Burkholderiales; family Burkholderiaceae; genus Paraburkholderia. The sequence goes on along the minus strand of NZ_JAAGPI010000007.1, from coordinate 212,185 downwards.
ACAGGCCCCGGCGCATCCGAAAACACAAGGCAATCGTGCTCGCGCAAATCGTCGGGCTTGCGCGGTGTACCGCATCGCGTGAGATAGGACGGCGCGGCACACACCACCATCTGAACGTCATCGAGCTTGCGCGCCACAAGGCTGGAATCCGGCAACCTGCCGACACGCACGGCGAGATGCAACCCCTCCTCCACCAGATTGACCACACGATCAACCAGCAGCAGATCGACGGCAACTTCGGGATGCATCGCGAGAAAGCGCGGCAATAGCGGCGCCACCACAAGACGGCCGAGCAGATTCGGTGCGGCAATTCGCAGTCGCCCGGACAGCTTCCCGCGTCCCGCCGACAGCGCGCTGCCAAGCTCATCCACTTCGCCAAGAATCGCCTTGGCGCGGTCGTAGAGAATGCGCCCTTCGTCCGTCATCGCGAGATTGCGCGTGGTGCGCCGCAGCAGTTGCGCGCCGAACTGCGCTTCGAGCGCCGATATGTGCCGGCTGACCGACGTCAACGACATCGGAATCGCACGCGCGGCAGCAGACAGGCTTCCCGTTTCTACGACCCGCACGTAGACACTCATCGCTTCAAAGCGGTCCATAACTTGATTCTTCCGGATTAGGCAAGGCTGCTTGCCGTTTTAAAGGAATACCGGCGATTTCCGGAATAGTCTACATTCGTTGTCAACGGGACGACACAAGCGACGGGAACCTGTGCAGATGAAACGCTCGATCTACTGGTTGATGGCAGGCGCCGCTGGCATCGTGGTCGCGAACAACTACTACAACCAGCCGTTGCTGGCCGACTTCGCGCTCGCGTTCCACACCGGCGAACGAGAGGCTGGAACGGTGTCCGTGGCCGCGCAGACGGGCTACGCGCTCGGCCTGCTGCTGTTCGTGCCGCTCGGCGACAAGCTCGAACGACGCGCGATGCTGCGCACGCTGTTGTGCGTCGCCAGCCTGGCGCTGGTTGCGATCGCGCTGTCGCCGACACTGAACTGGCTCGTGGCGGCAAGCTTCGCGACGGGCCTCGCCAGTGTCGCGCCGCAGTTGCTCACGCCATTCGCGGCGCAGCTCGCCGGGCCACAGCAGCGCGGCGAAGCCGTCGGCATCGTCATGTTCGGCCTGCTATGCGGGATCCTGGTGTCGCGTTCGATTTCCGGATCCATCGCGCAGCATTTCGGCTGGCGCACCGTTTATTGGGTCGCGGCCGCTGCGATGCTCGTGACGGCTGCCGTCCTGTCGCGCGTGCTGCCGCCCGCGCAGCCCACCTACACGGGCACCTACCGCCGCCTGATGGGCTCGCTATGGACACTCATCCGCGAAGAACCGTTGATACGCCAGACATCGGCCATCGCGTCGCTTCAGTTCGCCGCATTCTCCGCGTTCTGGGCCACGCTCTCGTTCCATCTGCGCGCAATGGATCCGCATTACGGCAGCGAAGTCGCGGGCCTGTTCGGACTGGTCGGCGTCGTGGGCGCGCTTGCATCGACGGGCGCAGGCAAGCTGATCGACAGGCGCAATCCGCGGGTCGTCGTGCTTGCGAGCGGCGCGATCTTCGTCCTCGCCTTTGCGATTCTCGCGACCGCTGGCCACACCGTCGCGGGGCTCGTCGCGGGTGTGATCGTGCTCGATCTCGGTTTGCAGAGCGGGCATGTCGCCAACATGGCGCGCAACATGAGCATCAAGAGCGACGCGATGAGCCGCATCAATACCCTCTACATGACGATCCGCTTCGCGGGTGGCGCGCTCGGTTCGTCGCTGGGAATCTGGGCGTGGAGCGTGTGGCAATGGCCCGGCGTGTGCGCGGTCGGGCTCGCGCTCGGCTGCATGTCGCTGATGGTTCAGGTGCGGCCGCAACCGGCAGGCGAAGCGCAGCGGCAATGAGCCTGCTGCTCTCATCTAGCGGCGCGGCGGAATCCACCGCCATGTGAGCGCGACGATCAGCAGAAACACGACATAGGCAACCGCAAACATCCAGGCCGGGAAGTCGTAATAGAGCCACCCGCTCACCCAACGCTGGATGAAACCTTGCTCGACCGTACCACCCGTGCGCAATTGGTCTTCCAGCACGGTGAGCGGACATGGAATATCTAGCGCCGCGAGCAATGCGACGACGGCCATGGCCGCCAGATGCAGCACACGAAACGCGCGATTGCGCACCCAACCGTGCTTCAACGCGGTGCCGGCCCAGATCGCAATCAGTCCGCCGACGATAAACAGCACGATCAGCGCATGCAACACGAGCACCGCGTTGGCCAGCCAGATCATCTCGTCTCCCGCGCGCTTTCGCTTCCACCGGATTCGCGTAAAGCTATCCGGCAGGATACCGCGCATCCGATATTGGGCTGCGCAAGCGAAGCACCGTTGCGCGCCGCATCAAATCGTCGATCAAAAATACAGCGCTTTTCCATCACGTCAACGATGGACGCGTTTGTGTCCGCGTACGCAAATCAATCATCGGGTGCATTGTGCTAGCCTGATTCGTCATCATCCGAAGTGATCCAGCGAGGCGCACGATGGAACTGCGGCATCTGAGAATGTTTTGTGCGGTGGCCGATTGCGGCAGTTTTACCGCAGCGGCTGAGAAGATCCACAACGTTCAGTCGAACGTGACCATGCGCATCAAGGAACTCGAAGCCGAGTTGAATCAGCAATTGTTCATCCGGCAAAAAAATGGCGTGGTGCTGACGTCCGCCGGACAGATCTTTCTGGGCTACGCGCAACGCATCCTTCAGTTGACGGACGAAAGCCGCAACGCACTACTGGACAGTGCCTCGCCGCGCGGCGTGCTGCGTCTCGGATCGATGGAAACGACAGCCGCCATTCGCTTGCCGAAAGTGCTGGCGAAGTACCACGAGCGGTATCCGCAAGTGCAGTTGTCTTTGATGACGGGCACGACGAATGAATTGATCAAGGCCGTCGAATGTCATCGGCTGGATGGCGCATTTGTGGGCGGCTTTCATCAGAGCGCGTCGCTGCATCAGGAAGAAGTCTTTCAAGAAGAACTGGTGCTGGTGAGCGGCGCTGAATTCGAGTCGCTTTCCGCCCTCGCCCGGCAGATGTCGGGCCAGACGGTGCTTGCGTTCAGAACCGGCTGTTTTTATCGATCGACACTTGAGCACTGGTTTTATCAGGCGGGCATTGTTCCGGGACAGGTGATGGAACTGGGCACACTGGATGGCATCATGTCCTGCGTCGCGGCGGGAATGGGTATTACGTTGCTGCCGCGCTCGGTGGTGGAGAGTCATGCCGTACGCCACGATGTGCATTGTCATGCGCTGCCCGCCGAGTACGCGAACGTCAAGACGGTTTTCATCCGTAACAAGGATGCGATCGTGACCGCAGCATTGACCGCGATGATCGATCTTGCGCACGAACAGTTTGCGATGGATGGAGGTGTTCTGAGGTCATCGGCCGGGAGAATGATGGATGCGACCGTGGGTGCGTTTATGCGGCGTGAGGAGCGCGTTGAAACTTGTCGAGTTGGGTAGCGTTTTGCGATTCACGCGTGCCCGCGAAATAGCAAAGATCATACGATACCAGGCCTGGATCTCATCGTGCGCATGGTGAATGCGGGGTTGCACGCAGAGGAACACTCCCGCCCAGTGCTCTACTGGCAGCGCATGCTGCATGGCGGTTGAACCGCCGACTGTCAGCGTCTATCGTGCTCTGTACGACATCGAGCGGTTCCCTTTCCCCTGCACCCTGCAAAGCCATGCTGATCATCGACGACCTGCGCGCAGTCCCGCTCTTCTCGACTCTGCCCGATACCCAGCTCGAGCATCTCGCCAACACCTCGGCGGATCTGCAATTGCGCGCGGGTGAATACGCCGTGCACGAAGGCGGCGAGCGAGCGCTCTACGTGGTCCTTGCCGGCAAGATGGAAGTCGTCAAGATGTTCGACGGCGTCGAGCGCACGCTCGGATGGCGTGTGCCCGGCACCATCTTCGGAGAGGTTCCGCTTGCACTGAGCTGCCCGTTTCCGGGCGCCTACCGGGCCTCGGAACCGTCGCGCGTGATGCGCGTGGATGCGCAGCAGTATTACGCACTGGCAGCTGCAGCGCCGGAGGTGGCGCTGCGGATGGGCGCGCTCGCGCGCGAGCGCATCGGCGGATTGCAAGGACTCTCCGCCGAGCCGCCCAAGCCGCGCGTGCTCGTCGCTGGCAGCCGATGGGATCCGGCGTGCAGGGAACTGAACCAGTTCCTAGTGCGCAACCAGATCAGCGGCGACTGGATCACGCTGGACGCGCCTGATTTTGCAACCCGCTGGAATGGCACCTGTCCGTCTGCGCAAGAGTGCCCCACATTGCGTCTCGCCGACGGAACGCTGCTCTGCAAGCCTTCGACGCGCGAACTGGCCGAGCGGCTCGGACTCCAGACGAAGCCGCGCTACGACGACTACGACACATTGATCATCGGAGGCGGACCGGCCGGGCTCGCCGCCGCCGTCTATGGCGCGTCTGAGGGGCTGCGCACGATCGTCGTCGAACGCGAGGCACCGGGAGGGCAGGCAGGCACCTCGTCACGGATCGAAAACTATCTAGGCTTTCCAAGCGGCGTATCAGGCGATGAACTCGCAAACCGCGCTCTGCAGCAGGCGAAACGCCTAGGTGCAGAAATGCTGGTGACGCGTTCGGTGGAGCGGATCGATGTCGAATCGCGGCACGTTCATCTCGACGGCGGCGAGGTCGTTCGAACGCGCACGATCATCCTCGCTACCGGCGTCGCATGGCGGCGTCTCAAGGTCGAGGGCTTCGAGCGTCTGATCGGGAAAGGCATTTACTACGGCGCAGCGCGCAGCGAAGCGAGCGCCACGCATGGACTCGACGTGTACCTGATAGGCGGCGGGAATTCGGCCGGGCAGGCCGCGCTCTATTTCGCCAGTCACGCGCGCCTCGTCACCTTGCTCATTCGCGCGGACTCGCTGGAGAAAAGCATGTCGCGATATCTGACCGAGCAGATCGCGATGAAGTCCAATATCGAAGTCAGGCCGAATTCGGAAGTCGTCGGCGCATACGGCGATAGCAATCTGACGTCAATCGACATTCTCGACAACACCACCGCGTCAGTCAGCCGGCACGAATGCGGCGGCCTGTTCGTTTTCATCGGCGCGGATGCGGAAACGGACTGGCTCCCGGCAGAAGTGGCACGCGACAACCGGGGCTACGTTCTCACGGGCGACGATGTCGTCAAAGCCGGGCGCTGGTCGCACGATCGCGATCCGTACCTGCTCGAATCGAGTGTGCCGGGCATCTTTGCGTGTGGCGATGTACGGCTCAGCCCTGTCAAACGCGTGGCGTCCGCCGTGGGCGAGGGCAGCATGGCGGTCGCGTTCGTCCATCGGTATCTGCAGAATACGCAGCGATAGTGTTGCGAGTCATTTCTAGCGGTGCCGGTTTGATGAACGACCGCTTGAGGACATCAGCGTGTGGCGCGTCGGCGCGATGCTGCGAGCCGATCGCAATCTCGCCGGTTGGCAGTTGAAAATCGGCCCTTCCGCGTACGCCCCGTGCCATCTTTTCCGCCGATTCATAAGTGTTTGTCCGCCCCGGAAATTCGAATCGCGCGCCAGAGCGCCTAGAGTGAAAGAGCGCGCCGAGCGGCGGCAGCCACACTCAATCGATCCGGAGGTCTTATATGAGCCAATCACCGGCGGAAGGTCTGCCAATTCCGGCAGCAGCCGGCGAGGACTATGCGTCGCTCGCAAGCGAGATCGTCGACATCTTCTATAAGATTTACGGTACTCATCCGGGCTTTCGCGTCAATCACGCGAAAGGCATCGTTGCAGAAGGAAGCTTTGTCGCGACTTCTGCAGCGGCAGCATTGAGCCGCGCCGCACTCTTCGACGGCAACACGATTCCGTTCACCGTGCGCTTCTCGAACGACGGCGGCTTTCCCGCCATCCCGGATGGCGCGCCCGGCAACATCAAAGGTATGGCCGTCAAGTTCCATATGCCGGGCGGCGCCGAAGTCGACATCGTCATGCTGGCGGTAAAGACCTTCCCGATGGCGACGGGAGAAGGGTTTCGTGATCTGCTGAAGGCCATCAGCGAGAGTCCAGAGGATGCGCCCAAGCCGACCAGGCTCGATGAATTCGCCGCCAGCCACCCGACGGTTCCCGCGTCCTTCAATACCGCGGGCACGCCGGACAGTTTTGCGCACGAAGAATATCGCGGACTCAACGCCTTTATCTTCATCGACGAAGCCGGGCGCAGACAGCCGGTGCGGTACATCATGAGGCCGGAAGAAGTCGTGTATCTCACTGTCGATGAGGCCGCCGGCAAGCCGCTCGATTATCTGATCGACGACCTGCCGCAGCGCATCGCGAAGCAGCCGGTCATGTTCCATCTCACCGCCCAGCTTGCCGAACCCGGCGACCAGACCATCGACCCAAGCCAGCCTTGGCCACACGATCGTCATGTGGTGGACCTCGGGATACTGACGCTCCACAATGTTCTTGCCGACAGCCGCGAGGTTCAGAAGGATTTGCTGTTCCTCCCGACCAACCTGATCGATGGCATTGAGCTGTCGGATGACAGGATGCCCGCCATCAGGTCGGCGGTGTATGGCGTAGCTTTTGGCAGGCGCAACGGGTGATCGTACGGAGGGACCGTCGTGCTGCAACGATCCCTTGCTTCGGCGAAAACAGCGATGCGTCCAGGCATCAGCATGCATCGCGCTCCATCTCGAGTTCCGCCCGCAAACTGTCGACGTCGCGGTAAATGGAAGCGACCGCAAGCACACGTCCATCGCGCTTGTAGCGCACCACGCAGTCGCGTCCCGCAATGCTGCCGTCAACCGAGAGTTCGTCCCAGCTTTCCGCGTGCCCCACGTAGTTGATCGGCACATCGTAGTGCTGGCTCCAGAAGAACGGCACAGCGTCGAACTTCTCCTGTCCGCCAATCAGGTTCATCGCCGCCGTTTGTCCCTGCCGTTGCGCGACGACCCAATGCTCTGCGCGAATCGACGCGCCACTGTGCGGATCGGGCCAGCGAGCGATATCGCCAGCTGCAAAGATGCCCGGCACACTCGTTTGCAGATAGGCGTCCACCGTCACGCCACGGTCGATTGCGAGACCCGCCCGCTCGGCGAGTGTCAGACGTGGCCGCACACCGGCGCCGACCACTACCAGATCGGCCTCCACTCTGCCGCCCGACTTGAACGTTACATGCTGTGCATCGATCGCGCTGACCGTGTTCTCCAGATGGAAGACGACGCCGTGCTCCTCGTGCAACTGCCGCACAAAATCGCCCATCTCGGGTCCCAGCACGCGCTCCATCGGACGCCGGTCGGGCGCCACGACGTGTACTTCGAGTCCACGCGTGCGCAATGACGCCGCCGCCTCCAGGCCGATGAAACTGGCACCGATAACGACAACGCGCCGTGCATGCTCCGCGCGCGCGATGATGGCGCGACTGTCGGCAAGCGAGCGAAGAGTATGCACATGGGGCAGGTCCATGCCGGGAATCGGCAAGCGAACCGGTTCTGCGCCCGTCGCAAGTAACAGGCGATCGTAGGGCAGCTTGCTGCCGTTCGCGAGTTCCACTTCCTTCGCGGCTGTGTCTAGCCGCACGACGCCGGCGTTCAGCCGCAGATCGATGCGTTCATCTGCATAGAAAGCGTCGTCGCGAAGCGGCAGCCACTCTTCAGGCGCCGTGCCCGCGAGATAGTCTTTGGAGAGATTTGGCCGGTCGACGGGCGGTGCTGCGTCTTCGCTGAGCATCGTCAGACTGCCCGCATAGCCGAGCCGCCTCAGGCGCTCCGCAGCGGCGAAACCCGCAGCGCCCCCACCGACGATGACGATCTTCTGCGGCGCGCCGCCTGGCACAGACACGGAACTGGCAGCCGGAGTCAGTTTCTGCAGAACGAAAACCTTGTCGCCGCGAACCGCGGTGGACCAGCACGCGACGGGGCTCAGAGCCGGCGCTCGCACCGCTTCCCCGGTGCGCAGGCTGAAACACGCGTGATGCCATGGGCAACGCACCGTGTCGCCGACAATCAGTCCTTCTGCGAGGGGACCGTGATAGTGAGTACAGGCGGCGTCGATCGCGAGGAACTCGTCACCGACGCGCGCGATCATGACGGCTGCGTCGCCCACATGCCCTGCCAGCATGCCCGCCTCGACGAATGACTCGACAGGCACGCCCTGGGCGAGATCGGGACCATTTTCATTCGATGTGTCACTGCTCATGGCAATCTCCACGAGTGATTGACCCAGGTCGAAAGTGCGAGCGTTCACCCAGGTTGAATTATCGATGTTAGATCGTTAATCCGGGCGTGACATCGGAAGTGCCTCTACCGACTGCTGGAAAGACATCGTGAACTGAATCGATGCGGGACGTCACGGGCGCTGATTGGTTGCAACGTACTTCGCTTGTGCGATTACCTTTCCGTGCATCTGAAGCGCGACGACTGCCGCACCCGATGTATTCCCCACATCGAGTTGCAGAAGGTCACTTGCTTCAGGGCATTCCATTGCATGTCGTGCTCCGTGGAAATACCAGAACTGATCCGTTTCTCGACGCATCATTGCTTAAGCGTGTCTCTACGTATTCGCTTAGGTCTACGCCCAGACCAACGCTTTCGAAAATTATTTCGGACACCTCATTCGATTAGATCACCTGCCTTTTTCCAACGAGATTCGACCCCACGCTCGCGCAACGATTATCTTGCCCGCCGCGCCGCCCGGGCATGCCAGCACATCTCACGAAAATAATAACGAAAGCAATCGTAATAATTATGTATGTAATAGATGTAATAGGTCGGTAAGGAATATTTCTCGATCACGCAATATGACGATGATTCAATCCCGTTGCTTCATCACACATTGAAGTGAGCTTGCAATTCCACCAAAAAAAACCCAGCAACTCCACGTATAACGGAGCGCTGAGCGGCAATCTGGAGCCCTCGAGAAATGTCTTACAAGACAATATTACCCAGCGCTATCGCTGTAGCAGCGCTGTTGACCATCGCCGCGTGCGGCAGCAATTCGCACAACGGCTCGACGACATCGACCGCGCCGACCACGCCTGCTGTTTCCGCGCAGGATGCCCTGGCGACCGCGACGCCCATCAAGCACCTCGTTGTGATCTTCGGCGAGAACGTCTCCTTCGACCACTACTTCGCGACTTACCCGAGCGCGACGAACGTGGCGGGCGAACCGGCGTTCAGCGCAGCAGCAGGCACGCAGACGGATATCGCCACGCTCGTGAGCGCCGGACAGACGGGCGCGGCTAATCCGAACGCGCAGGCAACGTCGCCGAACATCGTCGCCGCGACGGTCAACGGTCAAACGACCACGCCGCCGACCCTCGGCGCCGCGCTGACCACGACCACGGCGCAACCGTTCCGCCTCGACCGTTCGCAGGCGAATACGAAGAGCCAGAACCACAGCTACGCGCCCGAACAGCTCGCCGATGACAACCTGAAGATGGACGCGTTCCCGCTCTTCACGTCGGCCAGCTCGATCATCGCGGGCAGCACGGGCCAGTTCGGCTCGTCGGCGCAGGTGCTCGGCTACTTCGACGGCAACACGGTCACCGCGTACTGGAACCTCGCGCAGAACTTCGCGATGAGCGACAACGCGTGGACCGACACGTTCGGCCCGTCGACGCCGGGTGCCATCGAAGTGATCTCGGGCCAGAACCAGGGCGTGACGGTCACGCCGAACCCGAAGAACCCGACTGTCACGACGAGCAACAATGCGATTCCTGACGGCCAGGGCAGCTTCACGATGATCGGCGACCTTGACCCGACCACCGACACCTGCACGGCATCAGCGCAAACCGCGACGTCGGGCCCGACGGGCATGATGAACGGCAAGAACATCGGAGACCTGCTCAACGCCTCGAACGTCACTTGGGGCGGCTTCATGGGCGGCTTCAACCTGCAGACGGTCAACGCGAACGGTACGACGGGCTGCCTGCGCTCGACGTGGTCGGACGTGCTTGGCAGCGCGCCGGCTGACTATGTCCAGCATCATGCGTGGTTCCAGTACTACACGTCGACGGCGAACCCGACGCACCAGCGTCCGACTTCGACGGCGATGATCGGCTTCACCGAGCCGACGCTGGACAACACGGCTACGCCTGTTCACCACCAGTACGACACCGACGACTTCTTCGCGGCTGTGCAGGCGGGCAACTTCCCGTCGGTCAGCTTCCTGAAGGCACCGGCTATCGGCGATGGCCACCCGGGCAATTCGGATCCGCTCGACGAGCAGGCATTCGTCGTGAAGGTCACGAACTTCCTGCAGCAACAGCCTGACTGGAAGAACACGCTTGTCGTGATCGCCTACGACGACTCCGACGGCTGGTACGACCACGTTGTGCCGACGATCAAAAACTCGTCGTTCGACACGTCGCTCGTCACCCACGTCGGGACGGCGACCTTCACGGGCGCTGACCAGTTGTCGGGTCAGGGCCAGTGCACGGGCACGGGCGCGACGCAGCCGGTCGGTATCAACGGCGGTGCGGTCAATGGCCGTTGCGGTCCGGGTACGCGGACGCCGTTCCTCGTGGTTTCGCCGTGGGCCAAACAGAACTTTGTTGACCACACGCAAATCACGCAGGCGTCGGTTGTCAGGTTCATCGAAGACAACTGGCTCAGTGGCAAGCGTCTCGGCGCAGGTTCGTTCGACGCCGCGGCGGGCGATATCCGCAGCATGTTGAACCTGACTGGCACGGGCAACAACCCGACCGTCTTCCTCGACCCGACTGTCGGCACGAAGCTGGCTGCTGCGCCGGCAACGAACTAAGCCGATGCGCGTCCCGTCCGTTCCCTTCATCACCGGCTCACGCCGGCGCAAATGAAGGCGGGACGCCAGAAAACTTGAAGTGGGTCGAGCCAGCACGGTGACGTGCTGGCTCGACGTCTTTTCCGGATTTATTTTTGCCATCATCGCCATGAGCTCTCCAAACCCTGCATTGCCGCCCTCACTGCCTGCCGGCAATTCCTCGCCCCCAGCGAGCGCCAAACGACAGGCTCTGCGCATACTCGGCTGGACCGCGGCCGCCATTGCGGCCGGCTGCGCGGCCTTTGTCGCCTATGCGGCGATCTATCCGGAGCGGATGCCTCTTGCGATTGGCACCATCGTTGAAGACGTCACGGGCGCGAATCCGCAGCCTGTCGTCCTGCACGTACCGCCGAGCCAACCGCTGAGCGCGGTCGCCCTGCTCGGCAAACAGATTTTCAACGACCCGTCGCTCTCGGCGTCGGGCAAACAGTCGTGCGCGTCGTGTCACAGCCCTGAGCATGCGTATGGGCCAGCGAATGACCTGTCGGTACAGCTGGGTGGTCCGCATATGACGGACGCCGGCTACCGGCCGCCGCCGTCGCTTGCTTACCTTTACCGTCAGGCTCCGTTCTCGATCGGTCCCGATCAGAACGACATGGACGCCGCGCCCGTCACGCTCGATCAACTGGCCACGGCGGCAAGCGGCACGCAACGCGCGGTGAAAACGGCAGGCGTGGCGCCCGCGGCGCCCGCGATGGTGCCGCAGGGCGGTCTGTTCTGGGACGGCCGCGCAAGCACGCTGCAGGATCAGGCGGTCGGCCCGATGCTGAATCCTGTCGAGATGGCGAACAAGAACTCCGACGAGGTCGTGCACAAGCTGCTGAACGCGAAGTATCTCGACCAGTTCAAACAGCTATTTGGAGACCGGATCATCAAGCAGCCGGATCTGCTCTTCGAAGAGGCGATGTTCGCAGTGGGACGGTATCAGTTCGAAGACCCGTCGTTCCATCGCTTCACGAGCAAATACGATTACTGGCTCCAGGGCAAGGCGCGTCTGACACAGGCGGAGTTGCGCGGCTTGCGCCTCTTCAATGACCCGGACAAAGCCAACTGCGCCGGATGCCACCTGAGCAAGCCGACGGCCGATCATTTGCCGCCGCTTTTCACCGACACGCAATACGAGGCACTCGGTGTACCGCGCAACCGTGATCTGGCCATCAATAAGGATAAGAACTTCTATGACATGGGCGTATGCGGCCCCTTCCGTGACGATGCAGCGACGCTTACGCAATATTGCGGGATGTTCCTGACGCCGACGCTGCGTAATGTCGCCACGCGACACACGTTCTTCCACAACGGCGTTTATCACGATCTCCAGCATGTGATGGATTTCTACAATCTGCGCAATACGAGCCCTGAGAAGATCTATCCGCTCGATGCAGCGGGCAAGCCAGAAAAGTACGACGATCTTCCGGCGAAGTATCACGCGAATATCGACGTCGCCGATGCGCCTTTTGATCGCAAACTCGGGGATAAACCTGCGATGACTGATGGCGAAATCAAGGACATCATCGCGTTTATGAATACGCTGACTGATGGTTACAAGCCGTAGCGTCTGCTAGCTTGCTGTCGATGAAGTCGCGCGCATCTTTTCGGGTGCGCGCGACGCTGTTTTTTTGACGTCTCTTCCTCTCGTCCGCGTGTGGACTCGATCCCTAATTCCCTTGCGTTACATCTGAGCTAAAGTTCGATCCCGTTGCGCCGTTAGACAGGTACGAATATCGCCTCAACCTCGCGCCACTCAGATGATGAAGCAAAGCATGTTTTCAGTCACTCACCTGCGGGTCCACACAGACGAACTCCTCGCTGCAGTACATGGCAGCAATGACATCGTCGTTATCGCTGAGAACGGTGCTCCGAAAGCCGTCTTGCAAGATATACAGGCTTTTCATTCTCTTAATCGCGCTGTCAGTCTTCTTGAGAGGATTGCGGTGGAACATGCGGTTGCTCTTGAGGATAAGCGTGTTGAAATTAATAGTGTTCTTGGGGAGTTGGCTGGGCCGCTTAGGTTGGGGCGTGGGTGAGGTTGGATGTCGTAGCGCCTTGTGATGAGGTTGTCGCGCACTTGTGACGTAAGTCATATGTGGCTCTATTCTGCGTCCGTTCAAGGAGCGTTCAGCTTGTGAGCGTTGGGGCACGCGCTCATTGGTGACGCGGTAGGTACAGCTTTGAACAGCCATATCTGTCAACGGAGTTCAGCATTAAATGCATGCCTCCGTCTGCTATCGGGCGGCTTCTTTGAATGAGTACGATCGGCGAGTTTGAGACGTTCGACACGCGGCTGTAAATCGTCGACAATCAGTGCGCAAACGCATAGACGTAGCTGTGTGTTCGATTCCTCAATTTGGCTACTCATCCGAAGTTTCAGGTGACATGGTCGCTTCCCTTTCCCGTGAAGAACTAATTGCTTGGGCTGCCGAGTCCGTTGCGTTCTACGGGCTCGATTTGTCAAGACTCAGTACAGTCTTGCTCGCTCAAGCGTATTCGTTCGAGATTAATAGAACCTTTTCGACGTTCGATCTTACTCAACCGATCAAAGTGCTCGAAGGGCTTAGTTCTTCAAGCGCGACAGGTCGCGAAGATCAATTTCAACATGCACCGCTGACCGGTCTCTATAAAAAGCATTTCACCAGCCCGAGGTTTCTCCCAAGGAATCTGCTTAACTTTCTGCGCAGTAAGGAAGGAGGGCGTCACTTCAACGAGGCGTGGGATACGGCTGCTCAAGCCAGTGGCTCCCAATATATTGATGATGCATTCACCAAGTACCTTTCCCATCATATGGTTGTTGACTCAATCGAGATCAAGAACTCGTCGAATAGAATGACGGGGGAATCGGTAGTGTTCCACAAGCATGAAGGGAAGAACTACTATCTGACATTCGGTCTGCATAGCGAGACGAATGATGAAATCTACAAGAGAATCGTTCTTGCATGTGAATTCGACAGCCTCCCATTCAAGCTATGAAGGGCCCCGCTTCGTGATGGGTGATCGCGAAGGTCCGCTTTCACGTTTGTCAATGGACCGCTCCGGGTCGTAACCACCGATTCGCAGAAGCCCACAGCGGTCGATAACCTTTATCATCGTCGAACGACAGGAGTACGACGATAAGCCGCCATATAAGTAAAGATTCACGAGCGTCAGCTAAGGCCGAGCTGAACACGGCCGAGAATCACTCCCCCTAACGCTTAACAAACCTAAGCGTCATCCGATCCGACTCCCCAATAGCCGCAAACCGCGCCCTATCCACATCACCGCCCTCATAAGTCGGCGGCAGCGACCACACACCGTGCGGATAGTCCTTCGTATCTTTCGGATTCGCATTAATCTCACTGCGAGCAACCAGAACGAATCCAGCCGCCTGCGCATGCTCGATGACAAACGCTTCAGTCACATAACCCGAATCGATCATCTGCTGCTCAGTCGTCCCCGGCCGCGCGCGATGCTCCTCGACGCCAAGTTCACCGCCGTGCTTTAACGCGCCGTAGAACGCGCGCAGGTTGGCATCGAGTTGCCCGTCCTTGATCCAGTTATGGATATTCCGAAACGTGAACACTCGATCGAATCTCTCATTCGCATCGAATCCATTGAACTGGCCCGCATGCAATGTACCGACAACGACATTCCCATAAACCGACGGATTGTCCGCGAGCTTGCGCCGATAAGCGATATCGGTGGCACTGTCTTCTGCAGCAAGATCAGCCGATGTACTCAGATATTGCGCCTCATAGAGTTGCCCAGTATTGCGCAAATAAGGCGCAAGAATGTCCGAATACCATCCGCCTCCCGGAGCAATCTCCAGTACCGCCTGCGTCCGGCTAAGGCCAAAGAACTGCAGCGTCTGTTCCGGATGACGATAGACGTCCCGCGCACGCGCCCGGTCGCTGCGCTGCGGGCCACTGATAGCGGCATCGAGTGACGTCGCGCTGACACCTTGCGACCCGGACTCACGCGATGAACTTTGCGAATTCAACGACGAAGACGCGCAGCCTGTCAGCATCAGCGTCAAGAAGGTGGCAGCGATCGCGACTGCGCGCGTCCGGTCAAGGCGAGTAGCGTACATGGAATCGATTAAGGGTCAAGAATCCGGATACGATACGCGTTTCTCGAACCCTCTGCTCCACGCGCGTCGCATCGATCACTCAGTCACGCTGTCCTGCAGATGATCCGCGAGATAGTCGATCAACGCCCTCACCCTGGACGGCAGGAACCGGTTAGGCGGATACAGCAACCAGACCGGTCCCATATAGGAACGCGCCTCGAATTCCCATCCGTCGAGAACCTGAACAAGTCGGCCTTCCCCCAGCGCTCGCGTAGCGGAGAAGTCGGGCAAGATCGCAATACCCAGATCCTGCAACGCGGCATCAAGACGTGCACCCGCATGATTCGCAACGTAGCGCCCTCTCACTTCGATCGACTGCGTTTCGGTACCGCGCCGGAAATGCCAGCGGTTGTCGTCGACCGTTTCTCCCAGGTACAGGCATTCGTGCCGAGCAAGATCGCGCGGCTCGTCCGGTGTGCCACGGGCCGCGAGATAAGCGGGCGATGCGCATAACAACCATCTCACCGCGCCCAGTTTGCGTGCCGCAAGGTTCAACGGCGGCGAACGGGTCAATCGAATCACAAGATCGACGTCGTCGCGCAGCGGGTCGATTTCACGGTCCGTGAAGACCAGTTGAATGTCGACGTCGGGCCAGTTGCGCAAAAATTCCGGAATCAGCGGATGGATAACGGATCTGGCGAACGCACCTGGTGCACTGACCGTGACCTTGCCGCGCGGCTCGCCGACCACTTGTCCAGCGACATCGATTGCACCCGATGCCGCGCCGACAATGTCGCGGCAATAGCGGTACACCTGCGTGCCCGAATCCGTCAGCCGGATGCTGCGAGTCGACCGCTCCAGCAGGCGCGTGCCGAGGGATTCCTCAAGGCGTTTGATCTGCCTGCTCACCGTCGACGGCGTGCTGCCCAGCTGGCGCGCAGCAACGGAAAAATTGCCCGCATCGACCACGCGGGCAAACGTCGCCATATCGGGCAACAGCGCGAAAAGCTCCACTGGATTCATTGTCGTGCTCGCATCGGCCGGGACATTTATGCATCCGTGACATAGAAGATGTTCCCCGAGACACGATTATAGTTTCGGGCGCAATACTCGACAATCTGGACTATCGAAACGTAAATTGCAGGTCCGCCATGTCGAAACAGAAACGCTTGCTCCTGATCTCCGACCTGATGCTGCTCGCCGTCGCGATGGTGTGGGGCACCAGCTATGGAGTCGTCAAAGTCGCACTTGCCTTCTATCCTGTCCTGGGCCTCCTCGCACTGCGCTTTGGGTTGACGTTTCTCGTACTGTCGCCGGCATTGCGCTCACTCCGGCATGTCAAGGCATCCGCGTTGGCCGGGACCATCGGCTGCGGCATGCTGCTGCTCGGCATCTTTCTGGCCGAGACGTTTGGAATCTCGCTGACGAGCGCATCGAACGCGGCCTTTCTCATCAGCTTGTGCGTCGTGCTCACGCCGCTCGTCGAATGGGTACTTCTGAAAAGAAGGCCGGTGCCTGTCGAATGGATGGCCGTCGTGCTGTCGCTGGCGGGTGCCGCATTGGTGAGCGGCGGCGTGTCGATTCCCACTGCGGGCGACGCACTGATTCTTCTGGCGGCGCTGTTGCGCGCATTCATGGTGTGCGTGACCAAACGCGTGATGCGCGACGCTGCGCTCGCTCCGTTGTCGGTGACGGCCGTCCAGGCGGGCACCGTCGCAGCAGGCAGCGCGATTGCCGCAGCAGTGTTTGCCTCCCAGCAATTGCGTGCGGTGCCTGCGCTGGCTGGGCATGAGACCTTCTGGATGAGCGTCGGTTACCTGGTCATCGCGTGCACGCTGTTCGCGTTCTTCGCGCAAAACTTTGCGGTCAAGCACAGTAGCCCGACGCGCGTCGCGTTACTGATGGGAAGCGAACCGGCGTTCGGCGCGCTGTTTGCGTACGCGTGGCTTGGCGAACACCTTTCGGTCTGGGGCTGGCTCGGCGGGATTCTTATGGTACTGGCCTCCGTGATCGCGACGGTACCTTGGCCGCGCAGTGCCAACACAACGGTCGAGTTGCATTCCACCGTCTCGAACGATGCCTGACGAACAGCGCACGCCAGAGCGCCAAGCCACGCGACGGCGGAGGCGCGTACCGGTTCAGACGGTTCGCAGCATCCCGCCATCGACGAAATAGGTCGCCCCGACGCTGTAGCTCGCACGCTCCGAGCAAAGAAACACGATGAAATCCGCCAGTTCCGCCGGCGTTCCGAAACGCCGGATGGGCGCGAATTCGTCGGCCACCTGCTGCAGATGACCTTCCCAGTCGCCGCCCGTATCCTGCGTGAGTTCTTTCGCGGTCTTGACCCAGTCGGGTGTCAGCACGAGGCCGGGATTAATCGTGTTCACGCGGATGTTGTCCTTGATCACCTCGTTGGCGAGATTCTTGGAAAACATCATCAGCGCGGCTTTGGTCACGTTGTAGATCGGCTCGTAACCGAGCGGCTGCACCGCGCAGATCGACGCGTTGTGCAGGATCGCGCCGCCGCCTCGCTGCTTCATCGACGGCACGAGACCGCGTGCGAGCCGCACGGCCGCCATCACGTGAAGATCCCAGTATGCCTGCCACTTCTCGTCGGGCGCTTCCATGATCGTCTCGTTACTGCCCGTGCCCGCATTATTGAAGAGGATGTCGGCGCCGTTGAACTGCTGGTTCGCCGCGCCGACGAGCGCGTCGACGCCCTCTGTCGTCGAGACATCGCACGCCACGGGCACGACACGGACGCCGTGCCGTGCCGAAATCTCCGCCGAGGCCTGTTCGAGCCGTTCACGTTGCCGCGCGCCCAGCACGAGATTCACGCCTTCGGCAGCGAACGCTTCCGCGACCGCCAGTCCAATGCCGACGCTTGCGCCCGTCAGGACCGCCACTTTTCCACGCAGTTTCAGATCCATTGCCCGTCTCCGTTCCACGTTGTGCATTGGCCTGACTATACCGGCTGACGGGCGGGTTCAGATAACCCGGTTCACGAAGCGCTCTTCTCCGCGGCGATCACGCTGGCCTCCAGGCGCGTGAACTCCGCGCTGCTCACCGTGCCATCGCCATCGCGGTCCATCAGTTTCAACAGCGATTGCGACGTTGAATCGCCGGGCGTACTCACCGCTTCGCTCACCGCGTGCAACCATTCGGCGTTCGACACTTTGCCGTCGTGATCGTTATCAAGCGTGCTGAAAAACTGATCAGCATCGGTTTTGCTTTCACCGAATTCGGCCAGCACCGTCTCGAAGTCCGATTGCGAAATGTATCCGCTGGGGTTTCCGTCCCTCCCTTCTATCGTGACCTGAGCGAACGGCATGCGGCTTTTCATGGCCGCTTCAAGCTGCTTGAAATACTCGACATCGCTCTCGCCGGGCGAGCGCGTCAACTTCGTTCCCGCCAGATTGACCATCGCGACGGACACGCCGTTGGCATGTAGCCCGGCGAGCGCCTGTGCATCCGGGCTGAAGCTCACCTGTGACGACGACTCTGATCCGGATGTTCCCTGCGGCGTTGCCGGCGTATCAGCGGCCGCAAATGCCGCGAAACTCGCATCCGTTCCGGTCGAACGTGCTGGCGGCGTAGCGGACTGCGGCTGAGTGATGGCTCGCTGATAGCCGATACTGGAAACTGACATGTGCGACTCCATGGTGATCCGGATGCCCAGCATCCGGGATTGAAGAATGTCGATGCCATGACACTGGCTGGTTCATAGCCAGCCAGGCTGTCCTGGAGACCGGACTATTTCAAATCCACTGCAAGGCCATTCTTCAGAATAGAGACTGAAAACGCCCCCAATCCTCACTGGAGTCGCGGCGATATCCGCCAAAGGCTTGTGCACACAGGCCGTTTCTTATCTGGCTTTAAACGATGCTTTTATTGGCCGTCGGGCAACGATCGGTTTTGATACTCGCGCTAAACGGCCTACCGGTTCAGGCGGGGATCAGGCCGCGTGTAAAGAATCAGAAACGCGCCAAGCAAACACATGCGTACGAGCGCCGGAAGGAAAATAGCGAGTGCCGCGAACGCAAACAATGCGAGCATGATCCAGGCCCTGATCCATTGCATCCTTCGACGGGCGAGCGTGGCTGTATCACTGGAGGGGTTCTGCCGGAAGCTCTCATACATCAGAACCATGTATGTGATTTCGACAAGCAGGAAAACTATTGCGTATGCCGTCAACGGCACACTCGCCACTCTGCTCGACGCGAGCCACGCAGTCGTGAACGGAATAAACGAGATCCAGAATAGATTGGCGAAGTTCGACCAGGCCAGCAAACCGGTGAGAGAAGCCGCATGTTTGAACACGTGATGGTGGTTCAACCACACGACGGCAATGAACGCATAACTGACCACGTAGCTGACCAGATCCGGCCAGAGTTCGAGCAAGGCGCTGCCGTCGTTGCGGGTGGGGATTTTCAGCGCCAACACCATGATGGTGATGATGACGGCGAAAATCCCGTCAGTGAGTGCGCTGAAACGGTCTAGGTTCTGATCCGGATCGCTCATGGGGCGCCACGTCCTGGAACTGGGTCAGTCCAACGTCGACGAAGACCGCGATGCCAGTCGCGAACAACGGATCAGCATCCGGCCTGCCTTCCCATCGGGAGTTTCCGATTATGCGCCTGAACGCGTTCGATGCATGGACAAGGACATGCATCGAACGGGTGCCGAGCGGCTGTAACGTAAAGCCTCACCCCATGAACTGCTGCCGCAGATAACCCGCCGTCTGGCTCCCCTGCGCACGCGCAACGTCTGCCGGTACGCCACTCGCCACAATCGTTCCGCCAGCATCTCCGGCGCCCGGTCCGATATCGATGACCCAGTCGCTTTGCGCAGCCACCCGCATGTCGTGCTCGACCACGATCACCGTATTGCCGGCATCGACGAGTCCTTGCAGTTGCACCAGCAACCGGTCGACATCCGCGGGGTGCAGCCCCGTGGTCGGTTCATCGAGTATGTAGAGCGTGTCGCCACGCTGCGCGCGTTGCAGTTCGGTCGCGAGCTTGATGCGTTGCGCTTCCCCGCCCGATAGCTCGGTAGCCGGCTGGCCAAGCCGCAGATAACCGAGCCCGATATCGCGTAGTGCGGTGAGCGCACGCATCACACCCGGTTCGCCCGCGAAGAAACTGCACGCGGCGTCGACGGTGAGGCCCAGTACCTCCGCAATGTTCTTGCCCTGCCACGTGATCTCCAGTGTCGAATCGTTATAACGCGTGCCGTGGCAAGTCGTGCACGGCGCATACACACTTGGCAGAAACAGCAGTTCGACGCTGACGAACCCTTCGCCTTCACAGGTCGGGCAACGGCCTTGCGCGACGTTGAACGAGAAACGCCCTGCGCTGTAGCGTCGCTTGCGGGCAGCGGGCGTATCCGCGAACAGCTTGCGCACGTGGTCGAACAGCCCCGTGTAGGTGGCGAGATTCGAACGCGGCGTTCGTCCAATCGGCTTCTGGTCGACGCGCACGAGTCGCCTGATCGCTTCCATTCCCTCGGCAATATGGCCGCTCGTCGGCACTTGCGCGATCGCGAGCAGCGGGTCCTGTTCGTCATCGTCGGGACTGTCGACGACTTTCCCCAGCCGGCTCGCGACCAGTTCCGGCAACGCCTGACTGACGAGGCTCGACTTGCCCGAACCGGATACACCCGTGACCGTCGTCAGACAGACTAGCGGGAAGGCAACGTCCAGCCCGTGCAGGTTGTTGCGCGTGATGCTGGCGAGCCGCAGCCAGCGCGCGGCACTGCGCGGCGTGCGATCGACCCGCGCAGGCGGCGCGAACAGATGCTGGCGCGTCTGCGATGCCTCGATGGTCGCGAGGCCCTCTGGCGGCCCGCTATACACGATGTGACCGCCCGCCTCGCCCGCAGCGGGGCCCACATCGACCAGCCAGTCGGCGCGTCGCATCGTGTGCATATCGTGTTCGACGACAAACAGCGAATTGCCGGCTTCCTTCAGCTTTTGCAGCGCGCTGAACAGCGCTTCGCCATCGGCGGGATGCAAGCCGGCCGATGGCTCGTCGAGCACATACACTACGCCGAACAGTTGCGACGACAACTGCGTGGCCAGTCTCAGCCGCTGCAATTCACCCGAAGACAACGTCGGCGTACTGCGGTCGAGCGCGAGGTAACCCAGGCCAAGGTCGATCAGCGTCGTCAGCCGCTCCAGCAACTCGGCCGCAATGCGCTGCGCGGCGAGGCGCTTCTCGTCGGAAAGGTTCGGTGTACGGCGCACGTCTGGCGATGCCTTGTGCGCTGAACCGCCCGCGGCGACGCGTTTATCGACGGCATCGCGCATCGCGCTCTTGCTGAGCACGCCGCCTTTGCCCGCGCCCTTGCCTGGCGTCGCTCGATCCGGTTTTGCCCATTCCCCGCGTGCGATTGGCTCGAGCAGCGCAGCGAGTCCAGCAAGCGGCAACTGCGACAGTTCGGCAATATCGAGTCCGGCAAACTTCACCGAGAGCGCTTCTTTCTTGAGCCGTTTGCCGTGACACTCCGGGCAGTCGCTGCCGATCATGTACTGCGACACGCGCTTTTTCATCAGTGCGCTTTGGGTGTTCGCGAAGGTATGCAGCACGTAGCGACGCGCGCCCGTGAACGTCCCCTGATAGCTCGGCTCGTCCTTGCGCTTGAGCGCGGCGCGCGTCTCTTTTGGTGTGAGGCCCGCATAGACGGGCACGGTTGGCTGCTCGTCCGTGAAGAGAATCCAGTCGCGGTCTTTCTTCGGCAGATCGCGCCAGGGGGTGTCGACGTCGTAGCCGAGCGTCACCAGGATATCGCGCAGATTCTGCCCATGCCACGCCGGCGGCCACGCGGCAATCGCGCGCTCGCGAATGGTCAGCGAGTCGTCGGGCACCATCGATTTCTCGGTAACCTCGTACACGCGCCCCAAGCCGTGGCACGCGGGACAGGCGCCTTGTACCGTATTTGGCGAGAAGTCCTCGGCGAACAGCATCGGCTGTTTCGCTGGATACGTACCCGTGCGCGAGTACAACATGCGCACGAGGCTCGACAGCGTGGTCACACTGCCCACCGACGAACGCGCGCCCGGTGTGCCCCGCTGCTGTTGCAGGGCGACGGCGGGCGGCAGGCCTTCGATCGCATCGACTTCAGGCACGCCAACCTGCTCGATCAAACGCCTCGCGTACGGCGCAACCGATTCGAAGTAACGTCGTTGCGCCTCCGCGTATAGCGTGCCGAACGCGAGCGATGATTTACCCGAACCCGAGACCCCTGTGAACACGACGAGCGCATCGCGCGGAATCTGTACATCGATGTTTTTCAGGTTGTGTTCGCGTGCGCCGCGCACACGCACGAAGCCGGTGAAGATGCCTGAGGGCGTGGGCGTCGAACGGGAATCGTTGCGGATGTCATCCATGTTGATCTGTCGTAAGGGCTGCGCGTGATGAGGTAGTCAAACCATGCCTGAAACGCGTCGATCATGCCACGCAGTCGAACGCGGCCGCATTGCATGAACACGAGATACAAAAAAAGCCGCTGTCCGTCAGGGCAGCGGCTTTGGTTGCTTCCTTTGGTTGCTTCGAATGTCAGGTCAGCGGCTTTCCTTTCGTGAAGGATAGTGCGCTACGACCCCATAGAAGCCTAGGTTTTCGTCCTTAATTGCTGTTTGCGGCAGGCGACTTCACGGTAGGCGTTGCCAACGTATTGTTGGTTTTGGGCGCCGGTGTCGAGCTATTGTTCGGGCCCGGCTGTTGCATGCCCTGTGCGCTCATGCCGCTCTCCATACCCGTGTTGCCTGGTGTGCCGTAGCCGCCATTCGTATCGTTCATCTGGTTGGTTGCCGGACTGGACGTGCTGCCATGGCTCGACCCGCCGCCACCGGCGGTGCCGCCCGTCGACTGTGCATAAGCGCCGCCCGACAGTGCGAGTGCGGCGACGGCTGCAATAAGTGCGCTGGTTGCCTTGTTCATGATCTGTCTCCTAAAAAGGGCTGGAAATATCGACGCAGACGATTGCCATCTGCTCGAACATGAATTCAGCAAACGCTGTGCCGCGCGCTTGCATCCGCGCCTGCACCCGATCTGCACATCTGTTTTGCATTAACAGGAACGACGATCTCCAAGCGCGCAAATCGGCTAGCCAGCCGCTCTCTCTCCGAGTTCGATCAATGCGTCCAGCGTCCGCTCATAGGCGCCTGTGTCGCCCGTTGCCGCCTGCATGATGAGCGCGCCTTGCAATCGCGCGACCCAGTCTTCCGCGAACGTCGCCGCGCGCCGCGAGGGCATGCCGCTCTCTTCGGCAAGCGAAGCGATTGCGCTGATCCACAGTTCGAAAGCGGAACGCAAGCCGTCCATCGCATCCGCCCTCACCGACGACGATGCGATCCGGCCCAGCACGCACAGCCTGCGGCCTCCCGAATACATCTGATTCAGCAGCGCGACGATCTTGCGGATGCGCGCTTTCAGCGACAACGAAGACTTTGCCACCTCGGCGATTTCGCTGTCGATCACGGCCGTAGCACGTTCGAGCACGGCCTGCGCCATCTGCAGCTTGCCGTCCGGGAAATGATGGTAAAGGCTGGATTTGCCCAGACCCGTCGCGCGCGAAACATCGCTGAGCGAGGCACCATCAAATCCGTGCTCCTGAAACACGGCAAACAGGCGATCGACTATCTCGTCCTTCGAAGCTGTTGTGGCGGGCATCACATACTCCAATTTATTGCACCGATCGTTCGGTGCAATTCATAAGTACGCAGTATAGCAGCTCAACAAAAAACTTGACGGATCTCGATATGCGAACTACTGTACCGATCGTTCGGTACAGTTTGATCTTCGACGTACCGGCATCTCTACCCAACCTGGAGGTTGTCATGTCTGTTACGCCCACGTACCAAACCGTCTCTGTCGCTGATCGTCGGACGGGTTCTCCGCTCAACGTCTTCTATCGGGACGCCGGGCACAAGGACGCACCAGCCGTGCTGTTGCTGCACGGGTTCCCCACATCGAGCCATCAGTATCGTGGACTGATCGCCCGGCTCGCCGACAAATACCGCGTGGTGGCGCCCGACCTGCCAGGCTTCGGCTTTTCCGATGCACCGGAAGCAGGCGCCTTCGGATATACGTTCGACCATCTCGCCGAGGTGATCGAAGGCTTCACGGACGCGATCGGGTTGAATCGCTATGCACTGTACGTGTTCGACTATGGCGCGCCCGTCGGCTTCCGTCTGGCTGCTTCGCGTCCGGAACGCGTGAGCGCGCTGATTACGCAAAACGGCAATGCCTACGAGGAAGGTCTCAGCGATGGATGGAATCCGATCCGCGCTTACTGGCAAGCGGCAACGGAAGAGAATCGCAACAACCTGCGTGCGTTCCTGAAGTCCGAAACGACCGCGTTCCAGTACACGCATGGCGAGTCGGATGCATCGCTGATCGCGCCCGAGTCCTATACGCTCGATCAACATTTCCTCGATCGCGCGGGCAACGCCGATATCCAGCTCGATCTGTTCGGCGACTACAAGTCCAATGTCGCGGCATATCCCCGCTTCCACGAATACTTCCGTACGCATCGCCCGCCGACGCTCGCCGTTTGGGGAAAGAACGATCCGTTCTTCCTGCCCGCTGGGGCTGAAGCTTTCCGTCGCGACATTCCGGACGCCGAGGTTCACTTTGTCGACGCAGGACACTTCCCGCTGGAGACGCATCTCGACGAAGTGGCCGGCATCATCCGCGCGTTCCTCGCGAGAACGCTGGATTCGGCGCAAGGCAAGGCGCTGTTTGGCGAGTTGACGGCGGCATCGGCGCCGGAAGCTGCAAAGGAACTGCTGGACGGCATGCAAGGCGTATTCGGCTTCGTGCCGAACCTGGGTTACGCGATCGCGGCTGAACCGTCAGTGCTGGGCGCGTACATCACGATGCTGCAATCGCTGGGCGCGAGTTCGCTCGATCCCATCGCACAGCAGGTTGCGTTGGCCGCAGCAAGCCGCGCGAATTCGGCTGATTACGGTATCGCTGTGCATTCGACGCTTGCGGCAAAGCTCGGTGCATCCGCCAATATCGTCGAAGCGCTTCGTAACGGTGGCAAGATCGAAGATGAGAAGCTGGAAGCGGTGCGACGCTTTGCAGCTGCCATCGCGACCAAGCGCACGCAGGTATCGGACAGCGACGTCAATGCACTGAAGGCGGCGGGCTTCGATCATCGAGCGATGGTTGCCATTGCGCTTGCGGCGGCCGCGAAGACGCTCGTGAACACGGTGGCCCACCTGTCGCACGCTGAAATCGACGAAGGTTTCCGCGCGGTGTAACTGCGTAGCAAAAAACAGGCGTCGGCCGGTTATCTGTCCGCACCCGGGCGACGCCTGAACGCAGTCGGGTCCATTCCGTGCATCGCGTGGAAAGCCTGCGAGAAATTGCTTCGACTCGAAAATCCCACCATCCGCGCAACCTCGGCGACAGGCAGCGCTGTCGTCGCCAGCAATTCCGCCGCTTTGCGTAGCCGGACGAGCTTCAACATGCTCATCGGCGGCTGGCCAAACGCCTTCATGAACTGCGCCGCAAACGCGGACCGGCTCATTCCCGCGATATCGGCCAGGCGCTCCACCGACAACGGCGACCCCGGCCGTTCGAAAATCGCTTCGAGCGCCGCTGCGAGCCGCTTGTCGGCAAAGCCCGCGGCCCATGGAAGTTCGGTGCCGGCGTTGTCGATTTGACGTCGCATCACCATGATCAGACATTGCTTGAGCAACGCCTCCACGAGCGCGCGCGAACCGAGCCCCGGCCGCGCGCATTCCGCGAGCAGCAACACGAACTGGTTCTTCAAGCCCGACTCGCCGTCGAACTGCGCGATCAGCGGTCGATGCATTGTGTTGAATGGATCGCTGCCGTGGTTCGTATCGAGCTGCAATTCGCCGCACGCGGTCGCGACGCCGGCTGAGCCATCGCCCGCCTGCACCGTCGGTACCGTTTCCCGGGACGGCCAATCTGTGAGACGTCCGTGGCGTGTCTCGTTCGCGGGCAACGACGTGCTGCTCT
Source organism: Burkholderia sp. Ac-20365 (assembly GCF_017104715.1). Lineage (GTDB taxonomy): Bacteria > Pseudomonadota > Gammaproteobacteria > Burkholderiales > Burkholderiaceae > Paraburkholderia. Next base: position 186,357 of record NZ_JAAGPI010000007.1, on the reverse strand, counting down.
CTATCCGGTAAGCGGTCCCGGGCGGCAACAGCACGAAGCTATGCGAGGTCAGTGCGATCCGCTCCCCGCCTTGCGTCACCAGCGCGCCGCTTCCTTCCATGCAGTAGTGAAGACTCGCCGTCGCGCAGGCGTCGAACCGGGCGCTCCAGCCATCGCGTATGTCGCACAGCGTGAAGTTCGCCACGCCGATGTCGAGTGCAGCGAGAAAACGCTCGAGTACGGGAAGCTCAAAGATAGTGCCAGTAGCCATGGACGAATTCGCACCTGGTCGAGACCATTTGGAACATGGACCTCTCTACTATGACCACGTAGGCCATTGATTACTGGAGAATCCCATGTTCGATATGAAGCATCTTACCCGACTCAAGAAACTGGACGAAAACGCACCGGAAGCGATGAAAAGCTTCTGGGCATTTGATAAGGCAGTTTTCGAGGAAGGCGCATTGAGCGCGCAACAGAAGCAGCTGATTGCCGTCGCAGTCGCGTTGACGACGCAGTGTCCGTATTGCATTGAACTGCATACCAAAGCAGCACGCGACGCTGGCGCCAGCGAAGCACAACTGTCCGAAGCGGCACTCGTGGCAGCGGCTATCCGCGCAGGCGGCGCGATCACGCACGCTTCGCATCTGTTCCGCGGTTAAGGCTGAGCGGGAGTCCGTTCTGAAACGGACTCCCGCACGTTCAAGTTCGGATCGTGGATATCAGTGCGACGACACGTATTCGGACCTGGCAAACGCGGGCGGCAAAGAGAAAGTCTCGCGCATGCGCTTCGCCTCCGCCGCAGGCGTCAAACCAAAGAGACGTTTGAACTCCCGATTGAACTGCGACGTGCTGCTGTAGCCCACTGTGTGACATGCTGCTTCAGCCGTGATGCCCTGTCGCAACATGAGCAGTCGAGCCTGATGCAGGCGTGTCGATTTCACGTACTGCATCGGCGATGTCTGCGTGATGGCCTTGAAGTGTGCATGGAACGTCGGCACGCTCATCCCTGCGTCACTGGCGAGTTGCGCAACGTCGAGCGGCTGCGCATAGGTAGCGTGGATACGACGCAGCGCCTTGCCTATCTTGCCGAACTGCCCCTGCATCGCTAACGCTGCACGCATTGCATTGCCTTGCGCACCCGTCAGCACGCGGAAATACAGCTCACGTACCAGCGCCGGGCCGAGAATCGTGGCCTCGAGCGGCCTGCTCATCGCTTCGAGAAACCTCAATACCGACATCTGCAATGTGGCGTCCATCGGGCTCGACATCATGCTTTGCGGCGCATGCTCATCCAGCGGCACGCGCTGCCGGTCGATCTGCAGCATCAGTTCCGCGGCCACCTTGAAATCCAGATGCATGTAGATGGCCAGCAACGGGCGCTGCGGTGTCGCGTCGGTCTCCATCGTAAAGGGCACTGGCACGGCCACGGCGAGATAGTGCTGCTCGTCGTACACGTAGATCTGATCGCCGAAATAACCTCGCTTGCTTCCCTGGCAGACGATCACGATGCCGGGATCGTAAAGCACTGGCGTGCGCGATAGCGCGCGGTTCGAACGCAGAATCCGCACGTCCGGCAGCGCGGTCAGGTTGTATCCCTCGTCGGGCGCAAGCGCCTTCAATAGCGAAATCGTCTTTTGCCGATCGCCGCCCACCGTGGAGCGGCCGCCGTCGTTACCTTTCGCCACGATTCACCTGTGTCATAGGAATAGGCAATAAGAGAAGAGTTTAGGGTCTGATTTGCATCGTTGACGAAGAATATTATGCAGTCGTCCATTCTCTCTTGCGAGGTTTTCATGTCAACGGTCAAGACATTGCTCATCACTGGCGTCAGCAGCGGGTTTGGCCGCGCGCTGGCCATCGAGGCGCTCGCCGCCAACCATCGCGTGATCGGCACCGTGCGCAGCGAACAGGCGAAAGCGGCATTCCAAGCATTGGCGCCGGGCGCGGCCGTGGGGTACGTGCTCGACGTGACGGACTTTGAAGCTATCGATCGTGTCGTTGCAGGGATCGAGTCAACGGCAGGTCCGATCGACGTACTTATCAACAACGCCGGTTACGGTCACGAAGGTGTGATGGAAGAGTCACCGCTCGCCGAGATGCGTCGGCAGTTCGAGGTCAACGTGTTCGGCGCAGTCGCGATGATGAAGGCCGTGCTGCCTAGTATGCGCAAACGTCGGCGCGGCCACATTCTCAACATCACGTCGATGGGTGGATTTATCACGATGCCTGGCATTACGTATTACTGTGGCAGCAAGTTCGCGCTGGAAGGCATCTCGGAGGCGCTCAGCAAAGAGGTCAGGCCGTTTGGGATCCATGTGACGGCTGTCGCGCCCGGGTCGTTTCGGACCGACTGGGCCGGCCGGTCGATGGTCCGTACGCCGCGCTCGATTCCCGACTACGATCCTCTGTTCGATCCGATCAGAACTGCGCGGGAAGAGAAAAGCGGCAAGCAGCTAGGGGATCCGGTGAAGGCTGCGCGGGCAATGCTGGATGTTGTTGGGAGCGACGCTCCGCCGGTGCATTTGCTGCTTGGCAGCGATGCGTTGGGGCTTGTGCGGGAGAAGTTGTTGGGGATGGGGGTGGAGATGGATGCATGGGAGGAGGTTACGCGGTCGACAGATGGATAACCTTTGGTTTTAGTTTTGGTTTTGGTTTTGGTTTTGGTTTTGGTTTTGGTTTTGGTTTTGGTTTTGGTTTTGGTTTTAGTTTTGGTTTTGGTTTTGGTTTTGGTTTTGGTTTTGGTTTTGGTTTTGCTGGCATCCGCGTTTTGTCTTGCCCGCTTCACGCGTTGCCCCTGTGCGGGGCGGCACTTACTTTCTTTGCCGCCGCAAAGAAAGTAAGCAAAGAAAGCGGGCTAACACCGCCCGTACTTGACCTCCGCCTGAGGGCCCCCAACAGTTCCTCCGCTTCACACGGCGTTCTGCCATTCAATGCCAGTTGCCAACGCCTCGAATAGGCGCCTCACCCGCTTCAATCACCCGTAGCACAGCGAACGGCAGCGATTGGTTACGGCCGCCCAGGTGGCAAACTGTGTGTAGGTCGTAGTGCTGCAAACGGCAGCGCTCTTACGACACCGATCGTGCTTTTCAGTCCGGAGTGAAGCGCATACGGCGCGACAGCCGACACACAGTTTGCCGCTATAGAACGTGGGAGATTTGGTCGCGCGTGTGGTGACGCGGGAGTGTGAAGCGGAGGAACCGTTGGGGGCCCTCAGGCAGGAACAAGAACGGGCGGTGTTCAGCGGCTTTCTTTTGCCTACTTTTCTTTGCCGCGGCAAAGAAAAGTAGGTGCCGCCCCGCACAGGGGCAACGCGTGAAGCGGGCAAGACAAATCGCGGATGCCAGCGCAACAGCAACAGCAACAGCAACAGCAACAGCAACACCAACACCAACACCAAACGCTTGCGCAGCAAAAAAAGCCCCCAAGCACAAACCTCAAAAAAAAAACGGCGCCGCAGGCATTCAACCCACAGCGCCATCGCGCGGACCGACAACGAGCAACCACGACGAGAACACCTCGCCGCAGTCACCCCGCTGGCTTACATCGCTACGGTATCAGCCACTTCCTTGAAGTCTTCGATCTGATCGAAGTTCATGTACTGATAGATCTTGTCGCCGTTGGCGTTGAGCACGCCCATGTCGGCCATGTACTCTTCCTTGGTCGGGATCTTGCCCAGACGCGAGCAGATCGCAGCCAGTTCCGCCGAACCAAGATACACGTTCGTGTTCTTGCCCAGACGGTTCGGGAAGTTACGCGTGGACGTCGACATCACCGTCGCGCCTTCGCGCACCTGTGCCTGGTTACCCATGCACAGCGAGCAGCCCGGCATTTCGGTACGCGCACCTGCCGTGCCAAACACGCCGTAGTGGCCTTCTTCCGTCAGCTGCTTCTGGTCCATCTTGGTCGGCGGCGCCACCCACAGCTTGACGGGGATGTCGCGCTTGCCTTCCAGCAGCTTCGACGCCGCACGGAAGTGACCGATGTTGGTCATGCACGAACCAATGAACACTTCATCGATCTTCGCACCTGCCACGTCTGACAGCGTCTTCACGTCGTCCGGATCGTTCGGGCAAGCAACGATCGGCTCGTGGATGTCGGCCAGATCGATTTCGATCACAGCCGCGTACTCGGCGTCCGCATCCGGTTGCAGCAGTTGCGGGTCGGCCAGCCATGCTTCCATCGCCTTGATACGGCGCTGCAGGCTGCGCGGATCCTGGTAGCCCTGGGCGATCATCCACTTCAGCAGCGTGATGTTGCTGTTGAGGTACTCGATGATCGGTTCCTTGTTCAGGTGGACCGAGCAACCAGCGGCCGAGCGCTCAGCGGACGCATCCGACAGTTCGAACGCCTGCTCGACCTTCAGATCGGGCAGACCTTCGATTTCGAGAATGCGGCCCGAGAAAATGTTCTTCTTGCCTTGCTTGGCAACCGTCAGCGTGCCTTGCTTGATCGCGTACAGCGGAATCGCGTTGACGAGGTCGCGCAGCGTGACGCCCGGCTGCATCTTGCCCTTGAAGCGGACCAGCACCGACTCCGGCATATCCAGCGGCATCGTGCCCGTAGCAGCTGCAAAGGCGACCAGGCCCGAACCGGCCGGGAAGCTGATGCCGATCGGGAAACGCGTGTGCGAATCGCCGCCCGTGCCGACGGTGTCGGGCAGCAGCATGCGGTTCAGCCACGAGTGGATCACGCCGTCGCCCGGGCGCAGCGCAATGCCGCCACGGTTGCTGATGAAGTTCGGCAGCGTCTGGTGCGTCTTCACGTCCACCGGCTTCGGATATGCCGCCGTGTGGCAGAACGACTGCATCACGAGGTCGGCCGAGAAGCCGAGGCACGCGAGGTCCTTCAGTTCGTCGCGCGTCATCGGGCCAGTCGTGTCCTGCGAGCCAACCGAGGTCATCTTCGGTTCGCAGTACGTGCCCGGACGGACGCCCTGGCCTTCCGGCAGGCCACACGCGCGGCCGACCATCTTCTGCGCCAGCGAGAAGCCCTTGCCGCTGTCGGCAGGTTGCTGCGGCAGGCGGAACAGCGTCGACGGCGCCAGACCCAGCGCTTCACGCGCCTTGGCCGTCAGACCGCGGCCGATGATCAGCGGAATGCGGCCGCCAGCGCGCACTTCGTCGAACAGCACGTCGGACTTCACCTGGAATTCGGCGATCACGGCGCCGTTCTTCAGTGCCTTGCCTTCGTACGGGCGCAGTTCGACCACGTCGCCCATTTCCATCTGCGACACGTCGAGTTCGATCGGCAGCGCGCCGGCGTCTTCCATCGTGTTGTAGAAGATCGGGGCGATCTTGCTGCCCAGGCACACACCGCCGAAACGCTTGTTCGGGATGAAGGGGATGTCTTCGCCCGTGAACCACAGCACCGAATTGGTCGCCGACTTACGCGACGAGCCCGTGCCGACCACGTCGCCCACGTAGGCGACCAGATGGCCCTTTTCCTTCAGCGACTCGATGAACTTGACGGGACCGCGCTTGCCGTCTTCTTCCGGCGTGATGCCGGGACGCGCGTTCTTCAGCATGGCCAGCGCGTGCAGCGGGATGTCCGGGCGCGTGGTCGCGTCCGGAGCCGGCGACAGGTCGTCGGTGTTGGTTTCGCCCGTCACCTTGAAGACGGTGATGGTCAGGCTTTGCGGCACTTCCGGACGGCTCGTGAACCATTCGGCGTCGGCCCAGCTTTGCAGCACGGCGCGCGCGTTCGCGTTGCCCTTGTCCGCCAGTTCCTTGACGTCGTGGAACTGGTCGAACATCAGCAGGGTTTTCTTCAGTGCGTCGGCAGCCACGGTGCCCACTTCGGCGTCGGACAGCAGTTCGATCAGCGGCGCGATGTTGTAGCCGCCCAGCATCGTGCCGAGCAGTTCCGTCGCACGGGCACGCGAGATCAGCGCGCAGGCGGTCTCGCCCTTGGCCACGGCCGCGAGGAAGCCAGCCTTCACGCGAGCGGCTTCGTCCACGCCGGCGGGCACGCGGTTGGTGATCAGATCGACGAGCGTCTGTTCTTCGCCGGCGGGCGGATTGGTCAGCAGTTCCACCAGCTCGGCGGTCTGCTGGGCCGTCAGCGGCAGGGGAGGAATGCCGAGCGCGGCGCGCGCGGCTACATGAGCACGGAAGTTTTCAAGCATGGGAGACCTGCTGGTATTGCGTTTCAGGGGAGGGCTTTTCAGGCACGCCGAAGCTGTTCCTGGCACTGCTTTGAGCCCGATTTTAATTGGAATGGCCGGCAACGTCAAATGTCTTATGTCTTATATAAGAGTTGATGGGTACGGATGGTCGCGCGCCGCCGTCCCTGCTGACAACCCCGAAACATGCCGACCACATCTCACGATCGTTGAAATCGGGAAAATCCGTGCGTTTCCGATCTTCCGGTTCCCTGCCTGTCCCTACCGTACAAGCTCACCCACCATCCCGCACGTGTCGATTCATGCTCATTACAAAGCTAACGATGGACAACCCGAGCTCGCAAGGTACGCACAGGTACGCTCGCCCGTTCTTCGTCACCATTGCTCGCGTGTGCGCAACGCTATCCGTCTGCGCATACACGATCACCTGCGTCGCCGCGCAAAACCAGCCCGCGCCCACGCCAATCGCCGTCGAGACGCCTGCACAACCTTCATCAGCGGTTCTGACGGCGGGAAAGCAACTGACCGAGCTGGGCGCACCCGGCGTACCCGCCTGCTTCAGTTGCCACGGTGCGGGTGGAAAGGGCAACGGTGCGCACTTCCCTGCCATCGCGGGTCAGCCGGCTGACTACACGATCGCCCGGATCCATGCGTTCCAGGCGCGCGCGAAGGAACATACCCCGAAGCCCGGCACGATGAAGGCCGTCGCCGCCGCGCTCGACGAACAGCAGATCAACGAGGTCGCCGCGTACCTGTCAGTGACGAAGCGGTGAGCGCTCTCTCAAGGCGCCACGTGAAGGACGCTGCATGCTTGCGCCGCGAGAAGTTCTCCAACAACGAACGCGCCGCTATGCCAGTCAACCGCGAAGTGTGCGCGGACTAAACCGGCCCTGCTGGCCTGCGCGGCGTGCCGCGTCGATCAGCGCTGCACTGGCGGGTGTATCCGAACGGGCAAAGGCAAAAAACCGCGCGACGGGCAGCGCAGGCAGCCCCTCCTTGCTCCCCAGCACGCGCAAGCCTTCGGCCCGCTGACTATCGGCGATGACCGTCACCGCAAAGCCCGAACGCGCTGCCGACAGGCAGCCCGCCATGCTGCTGCTCTCGAACACCACGCGCCACGCCCGGCCCGACTTGTTCAGCGCCCCAATTGACGACTCGCGATAGATGCATGGATCAGGAAACACGGCCAGCGGCACTGGCTGCTCGAGATCCAGCGCCTGATCTTCGGCGAAGGCCCAGACGAGCGGTTCTTCCCACAACAGTTCGCCGCCTCTTCCCACACGGCTGCATTGCTTGCCGAACACGAGATCCAGACGACCGCGCTCCTGCTGGCGCAACAGGTCGGCCGTGATGCCGACTTTCAGGTCGATCGTCGCCTCGGGATGCCACTGACGAAAGCGCTGCAATACCTGAGGCAACCACGTGCCAGCAAAATCTTCCGACGCGCCGACCCGCAGCAGCCCGCGCAGCGGCGCGCCGCGCAGTTTCGCGCGTACCTCGCGTTCCAGATCCAGGATGTTGCGGCCGTAGGCGTACAAGGTCTCGCCCGCCTGAGTCAACTCCAGCCGGCGGGTGGTGCGTGCAAGCAGACTGACGCCGGCGATCTGCTCCAGGCGCTTGATATGTCCGCTCACGGCGGAAGGCGTGAGCGCCAGACGCTCGGCGGCCGTGGCAAAGCTGCCGCTATCGACGACTTCGAGAAAGGTGCGCAGCAACACGGTATCGAGCGGCGCTCCGTCTGCAGTGGGTGAAATATCCATCAGATTATTCGACACGAAACATCATCAATGAACGACGATTATTCACCAATCGGCACGAGACGTCGAGCTATCGTGGCACATCCCAGTTTGCACGAGGACAACCATGAGCACCTACCGTTATGCCGCCACCGGGCGGCTCGACATCGCCTATCTCGAGTGGAACCCGCAGGGTCCGCGCACCGCCGTGCTGTTGCATGGCTGGCCCGATAGCCCGCAGTGCTGGAAGCGCGTGGCACCCGTTCTGGCGGCATCGGGTTATCGCGTGCTCGCGCCGGCGCTGCGAGGCTTCGCGCCAACCCGCTTCAGAGACACGGCCACGCCTCGCAGCGGGCAACTGGCCGCGTTGGGCCGCGATCTGCTGGATTTCATCGACGTGCTGAAGCTGGAGCAGCCCGTATTGGTCGGACATGACTGGGGCGCACGCGCGGCGGCCAATGCGTGCGGCCTGCAAGAAGGCGTGGCATCGCATCTGGCGATGCTATCCGTGGGCTACGGCACCAATGCGCCGGACCAGCCGCTATCGCGGCAGCAGGCGCGCAACTACTGGTATCACTGGTTCATGGCCACGCCGCGCGGCGAGCACGTGGTGCGCAACGAGCGCGAAGCCTTCGCCCGGCAGATGTGGGATACCTGGGCGCCCGACGGCTGGTATGTCCAGGCGGACTTCGACGAAGCGGCGCAGGCATTCGAAGGCGACGATTGGGCCGAGATCGTGCTCCATTCGTATCGCCACCGCTGGGGCTTTGTCGATGGCGACCCTGCTTATGCCGAAGACGAGGCTCGGCTGAACCCCGCGCCGAGGCTAGCGGTGCCAACGCTGGTGCTGCACGGCGGAGACGACACCTGCAACCATCCGGACAGCTCCAAAGGTCGCGAGGCATGCTTCGTCGGGCGCTATGAGCGGAAGGTGCTCGACGGTGTGGGCCACTTCCCGCAGCGAGAAACGCCGCAGGCGGTCGCCGACGCTATCCTGCAGTTCTGTCGATAACACCGGGCGGGGTCATAGGCGCACAACGAGTCCTTTATAACGCCTCGCACCGCAACGCCTCCACGATCCCGGCGGCCGCCCGCGCCGCCACTTCGCAACCCAGCACGATATGCGCGTCGGCCGTATCTTCGATGAAGTCATGGCTGACGCCGCCAATGCTCGGCACGAACAGCATGCAGGCAGGAATGTGATGCCCGATCACCTGCGCGTCGTGCGATGCGCCGCTCGGCATGTGGACCCACTCGCCCGGCGCGACGGCTTCGGCCGCTCGTGCAATGTGCTCCTGCAACGCCGGATCCATCACGACGGGTTCCTCTGGACCATCGCACGCTATCAGTTCAGCGCGCACGGCGTGCTGCGCATTCCATTCGTCCACTAACGTAATGAGCGCGCGTTCCATCGCATGAAGCCGGCCGGCGTTGCCGTCGCGGAACTGCAGGAACATATCCGCCTTGCCCGGCACTACGCTGAACGAGCCGGGATCGAGATCGATCCGGCCGACGGTCCACACGGTATCCGCATCCGCCAGCTGAGCGAACGCACTGTCGATACGCGCGATGAACGCAACCAGCGCGGCACCCGCGTCGCGCCGGATCGCCATCGGCGTCGTGCCCGCGTGATTGCGCTGCCCGGTGAAGCGCACCTGAAACTCGCGGATGCCGACAATCGTCGTCACGACACCAATCGACTTTCCCGACGATTCGAGCCGCCCGCCCTGCTCGATATGCGGTTCGAGATACGCGCGTTGTCGCGCACGGTCGAGCGTCACGCGCGGGACATTCGAGAGGCCAGCCTGCGTGAGCGCATCACCCAGCACCAGGCCTTCACGATTTCGCGCGTGCTGTAACGACGTATCGATTGCTTCGCGTGTGAAACTGCGACTGCCGAGGAAGCTCGAAAACGTGCCTTCTTCGTCGATCCACGATGCGACGTCGACCGCGAAGTCGTGAGTGGCGACGCATTCGTCGAGCGCACGCGCGATTTCCAGGCCGTAGATCACGCCGAGCGCGCCATCGAGCCATCCGCCTGTCGGTTGCGTATCGGTGTGCGAGCCGATCACGAGCGCGGGACCTGACTTGCGCGAGCGCCCGAACACCGTGCCCACGCCATCGACAGTCGCATCGAGACCGGCATCCGTCATGCGCGCCGCGAGCCAGCGACGCGCTTCGATATCGACAGGAGAAAGCGAGAGGCGCACGACGCCCGTTCCGTTGGCGCCGAAACGCCGCAGCGTCTTGAGATCGTCGAGCAGGCGAACGGGATTGACACGCGGAAAGTCGTGCACGCGAGTTCTCCAAACATGAGTCAACGGACAAGATGCAATTCTCGCATCAACCGATGACCTCGCGCTGGACAATACCCTCGCGTGACGTTGATTGTGTGCTGCTATGTGGTCGACAACTTCGCTATCGCACCTTTATTCGGTGCGGCCTTCGCGGAACCCGCCGCATCGCTTTCCTTTTGAAGCGGCGTAACGGGTGCATGCGTTGGGAACATCACGTCGACAAGCCGTTCGACGAAGTAGAAGAACTTCTCCGAAGCATAGCCCGCGACAAACGCAATGCCCAATGGCGAGATATTTCCGTTGCCCTGTACGAGACCACTGAACAGCCCAATTGCTATGCCAACGATAATCGCGCACGTGACGTGCGATCGATATGCAATCTTCGAAGACTGAGGATGGTATTGGCAGGTTTCGCATTCGGTCTTGATCTTGCGCAGAATCGCCGCGCACGCGCCCAGCCACGAATAGATAACAGGCAGCACGAAGCCCGTCATTGCACCGACGAGTGAAAGAATGACATCGCGCCCGTATAGCGCCATTGCGCGAATGTCCTGATACGCGGCGATCTTGATCAAGCCATCCTGTATGACGCTTTCCGGCTGTGCCGGTACGTTGCTCGCATTGCTGCCATTGGTGGCAGGCTTTTCGATTGCACTCAATTCGAGCATCGGAATCTTGATTTCAAGGCTGTCACGGATCCGTTTCCTGTCGCACATCCAGTCCGAAGTGCGAGAGCCCGAAGCTGCATCGGCAGTAGCCGCGACTTTCGATGCAGACGGACTGCAATCGGGGTCACGCTCCGTATAACGATTGGTGACGGGCAGATTCAGGAAGCGACCGATCTGGCGTATGCGATGCACGTCGTTGAACAGCTGTCGGTTGTTGGTTGCAAAACGCTGCAAACTTTCCTTGATCTGCAGTGCCTGCTGGGAGTTGCTTAGCGTCTGCAATTCGGCTGCCTCCTTTTCTTCTGCGTCCAGCAACCTGCCTTCGTCGCTCGCCTGCACCTTCAAAACCCGCAATTCCCGGTCATTCTTCTGTTTGACCTGAACGATATTCGCGCCGTAGCTCACCAGCTGGTTATGCAGCACCATCGCGCCTTCATCATTTTTCTGGACTGTCTGCAGCACGTTTTCGGTCAGCTGGTTCACCACGAAGAACAGGCACGACAGCAAGACGACAACCAGCGTCAGAAAGACGGTCATCCATGTGTATATCCGCACCGTCCGCTGCGAGCCCAGTCTGGCGGGCGCGCCGACGTTATTGGCGACCACGGGCGCAATCGCGTGAGCAATACGGTCAGCCGCGGGATAAAACGCGGATTCGACGGCTGGCTCCCACGCGCGGCTGGCTTGCGCAGTGCGTGCCGCCGACAAGGCCTGCACGTCGTCCGGCGCGATGTCTTTGCCTGAGAACGCAGCGTGGGACATCATGTCATCGGCGCGTCGAAGATCTTCGGCAACCTGGATACTCGGGTAATGAACGAGTTTGGCAATGCGCGTGACAGCCGCGTGCAGCGCGATTTCAAGCGACTCCGAACCGCTGCGATGCCAGAACGCGTGACGCGCACGCCGTACGACGGCCAGATCGTCGGCATTGACGTCGATGCCAGCGCGCATCGCGCACGAAACCATATGTTCCGCTTCGGCGATCCTCGCCGCCAGGTCGCGCCGCAACAGCCAGCATTCGCCGGATTGCGCGTTGCTGGTGTACCCGTTTGCTGTCTGGTCGCTCATTCGACGCCTCCATCGCGTTTGGCAGCTTTCGCCGGACGGAAAGCAGAGAAGTCGCCGTGCGCAAGATGGACGGCGACCGATACCCCTTAAAAGCAGCGCTGACGCGTGCGGGCCATGTACGCGAGAAGCGTCTTTGTATTTTTAAAGACGTTCTGCCGGGTCATATTTAGAACACATTTGTGTTCCATCCCACACGCCATACCCAATCTCTGGATTAACTGTTTGTGGAGTAACGCCGAAAGTCATTTCGCCAAAGGCCGATTTATGAGCGCAACGAAAGACTGTTGTGTCCGATGCGCTGTACGAAATCCGCTTGAATACGCCTACATTGGCATGTACTGAAGCCATGTGGCCGGTCGGCGTATGCGCCGCGGCCGTTGTTCGAACACCTGAGGATCAATGCGGTAAGCCGCAGCATCCTCGCCAGGAGCAGGTATGAGCGAAGCAGATCAAATTGCAGTACGCGAACTGAGTCATTTCATCGACGGTCGACGCGTCCGTGGCGCGAGCGGATCGTTTGCCGAAGTATTCGATCCGGCGCTCGGGCGCGTAACGGCGCGTGTGCCCGTTGCGAGCGCCGCCGAAGTCGATGCCGCGGTCGCTGCCGCCAAAGCGGCATTTCCGGCATGGAGCGAAACACCACCGATCAAGCGCGCACGTTTGATGTTCAAATTCAAGGAACTGCTAGAGGCACATAGCGACGAACTCGCCGAACTCATTACGCGCGACCACGGCAAACTGTTTTCAGATGCGAAAGGCGAAGTCATGCGCGGCATCGAAATCGTCGAATTCGCGTGCGGCATTCCGAACCTGTTGAAAACCGAATTCACCGATCAGATCAGCGGTGGGATCGACAACTGGAATCTGCGTCAGCCCATCGGCGTGGCGGCCGGTGTCACGCCGTTCAACTTCCCGATGGTGGTGCCGTGCTGGATGTTCGTGATGGCAGCCGCGACGGGCAATACGTTCATCCTGAAGCCCTCCGAGCGCACGCCCTCCGCATCGATCCGGCTTGCCGAACTGTTTATCGAAGCGGGCTTTCCCAAAGGGGTATTCAACGTCCTGCATGGCAGCAAGGCCGTCGTCGACGCGTTGATGCAGCACCCCGACGTCGCTGCGATGTCGGCTGTCGCATCGACGCCCGTCGCCGAATACATCTACAGCGAGAGCGCGAAGCGCGGCAAGCGCGTGCAGGCGCTGGGCAGCGCAAAGAATCATCTTGTCGTCATGCCCGACGCCAATCTGGATCAGGCCGTGGACGCGCTGATCAACTCCGCATATGGGTCCGCTGGCGAGCGCTGCATGGCGACCTCGGTGGCGGTGGCGGTCGGAAGCATTGGCGACGAGCTGATCGATTGTCTCGCGCCGCGCGTGCGCGCGCTCAGGATCGGCGGCGGCATGGAGCCCGATCTGGACATGGGTCCGCTCATCAGCGCCGCGCATCGCACCAAGGTCACGGGCTATATCGAGGCGGGCGTCGCTGCGGGTGCCAAACTCGTCGTGGACGGCCGTGGCCATACCGTGCCGGGTCGCGAAACGGGCTTCTTTCTGGGCGGCACGCTGTTCGACGATGTGAAGCCTGACATGCGCATCTATCGGGAAGAGATTTTCGGGCCTGTTCTCTCCGTGGTTCGCGTGCCCGATCTTGCTAGCGCAATCGCACTCGTGAATGCACACGAACTGGGAAATTGCGTATCGCTCTATACATCCGATGGCAACGCGGCGCGCACGTTCTCCCGGCAGATTCAGATCGGCATGGTGGGCATCAACGTGCCAAGCCCTGTGCCGCCGGCATGGCATTCGTTCGGTGGCTGGAAGCGATCGCTATTCGGCGATCATCATGCGTACGGCGAGGAAGCCGTGCGTTTCTATACGCGCTACAAGAGCGTGATGCAGCGGTGGCCCGACAACATCGACAAAGGCGCGGAGTTTGCAATGCCTGTGGCGAAGTAAGAGCGAAGTAAGAAGCACGTCCTCGAGCAACGCCCGTTGCTCGAGCATTATTTTCATTTTCCAGAAAGAGGCGAGTCAGTGACATCCGTCACTGCCCGCCTTCATTGCCTCCTCACTCCTCAATCGCTGCGTGCAGGTATTTCTCCTGACGTGCCAGATGCATCGACTTGTATCCCGGCGCCGTCGATGCCGTTGCCTCGGGTCCGACGTAGCGCAGCGCCGCACGACCGTTCACGATATCCAGCAACGGCTCCATCACAAACGTCCAGGAACCCTGATTCTTCGACTCTTCCTGACACCACACCACGCTCTTCAGATTCGGATAACGTTCCAGCTCCGCACCAATCTGCTTTGCAGGGAACGGATACAACTGCTCGACACGAATCAGCGCGATATTCTCCTTACCGGATTTGCGCCGACGCTCCAGCAGTTCGTAATAGACCTTGCCCGAGCACAGGATCACCCGATCGACTTTCTCTGCCGCTTCCTTCGTGGGCGATTCCGCGAGAATCTCGCTAAAGCGCCCGTTGGCGAGTTCCTCGAGGCTGCTGACCGCCTCCGGGTGACGCAGCAGCGACTTCGGCGTCATCACGATGAGAGGAACACGATCGTGCAGCACCGCCTGCAGGCGCAGCAAATGGAAAATCTGCGCGGGCGTAGTCGGCTGGCAGACGCGCATATTGTCCTGCGCGCAAAGTTGCAGGTAGCGCTCGAGCCGCGCGGACGCGTGTTCCGGCCCTTCGCCTTCCTGGCCATGCGGAAGCAGCATCGTCACACCGCTGCGCTGTCCCCACTTCGCGGCGCCTGCAGACAGGAAGTTGTCGATCACCACTTGGGCGCCATTCGCGAAGTCGCCGAACTGCGCTTCCCACAGCACGAGTGAGTTTTGGCGGACAACCGAGTACCCGTATTCGAAGCCTAAAACTGCCGCCTCCGACAGAACCGAATTGGTGACCGAGAACCTGCCCTGATCGTCCGACACATGCTCCAGCGGGACATAGGTGCCTTCGGCGCGGCTCGCACGGTTCTGATCGTGCAGCACCGCGTGACGATGGCTGAACGTCCCGCGTTCGCTGTCCTGCCCGCTCAGGCGCACGTCGATACCAGCGGAGAGAAGCGACGCGAAGGCCATATGCTCGGCCATGCCCCAGTCGAGCGGACGCTTGCCTTCGGCCATCTCGCGGCGCGCAGACATCACTCTCCCGACAAGCGGATGCAGCGAATACTGCTGCGGAATGGTTGTGATCTTCGTAGCAAGCTTTTGCACGAGATCGGGCAAGGGTGGCGCGTAATAGATGCGGCCGACGTTTCCATCCAGCAGTTGCGGCCAGTTCACTTCATCGTTCTTCTGATCGGCAGGCTTTTTCTCTTCGACGGATTGCGCGGCGTCGAGGCGCTCACGATAGTCGTGAACATATCTGTCCACGTCTTCCGAAGTCAGAATCTGCTCATCGACGAGCTTCCTTGCGTACAGGGTCCGCACGCCCGGATGACCGGCAATAGAGCGATACATCAACGGTTGCGTGATAGTGGGCGTGTCCTGTTCCTGATGGCCGTGGCGGCGAAAGCAGATCAGATCGATGACGACACTCTTCTTGAATGTCGCGCGAAATTCGATCGCGAGACGCGTGGCGGCGATCACCGCTTCCGGGTCGTCGCCGTTCACGTGCAGGACGGGAGCCTCGATCATCTTCGCGATGTCGGTGCAATAGAACGATGAGCGCGTGTCTCGCGGGTCGGAGGTCGTAAAGCCAACCTGGTTGTTCACGACCACATGGATCGTGCCGCCCGTTCCGTAGCCACGCGTGTTCGACAGGTTCATCGTCTCCATGACGATGCCCTGCCCTGAAATCGCCGCGTCGCCGTGAATCTCAACCGGCAGCACCGCACTCGCTCCGAGGCCCAATACTTCGGCACGCGCGCGCGCGATGCCCTGAACGACCGGGTTCACAACTTCAAGGTGCGACGGATTAAACGCGAGCGTCACTTCCGCAGGCCCTGTTGCGGTGGGCAACAAGCCCGTAAAGCCCTTGTGATACTTGACGTCGCCAGCGGGGAGAAGATTCGCCGTCTTTCCCTCGAACTCGTCGAATAGCGCAGCGGGCGGCTTGCCGACAATGTTGACGAGTACGTTCAATCGTCCACGGTGCGCCATGCCGAGAATCGAGCTCTTGACGCCTTTCGTGGCGCCATATGCCACCAGTTCGTCCAGCAGCACGATAAGCGACTCGCCGCCTTCCAGCGAGAAACGTTTCTGCCCGACATAGCGGGCGTGCAGGTATTTTTCGAGTCCTTCTGCAGCCGTTAGCCGTTCGAGAATGTGCAGCTTGTCACCTTTGTCCAGTCTCGCTTTCGAACGCGATGACTCGAGATGCATCGGCCACCAGTTGCGCTGCTCCGGATCGGCCAGATGCATGAACTCGGCACCCAGTGTTCCGCAATAGGTCTCTTTGAGCGCCCGCAACAGATCGTCGAGCGTTGAAACCTGATCCGAAAAGTACGCGCCCGACATGCTGAACTTCGCGTTCATGTCCGCGTGCGACAGATCGTAGTAGCTCGGATTCAATTCCGGCACCGCCACGGGCGCAGTCCAGCGCAGCGGATCGAGATGCGCGTTACGCGTCCCAACCATCCGATAGGCCGAAATCAATGCCTGTACGGCAACCTGTTTGCGCGCGAAAACCAGTACATCGCGCTCCGAGCGCCCTGCTGTCTGCGTCTGCTTCGCCAGTTCGACGAAGCGGGACACAACTGGCCCGTGTGCCACATCGCCCGTATCCGATCCATCGACGGCCGGCATGTCCTGCAACGCGTCGAAGTAACCGCGCCATTCCTCCGACACCGTCGCCGGGTCCGCAAGATAGGTTTCGTATTGCTCTTCCACGTAAGGAGCGTTGCCTCCAAACAGGAATGAGCTCTTCCGGTTTCGCATCATCATGATGACTCTGTCCTCAGCCGGGCTCGCGCCCGATATCTGCCTCAAATCCGGCCGAGACAGCACCTGTTGCTGCCTTGGCCGAGCCAACGCTTTCACAGGTACACGAAGACAAAATCCAGCTGCGGACAAAGGCCGCATTCAGCGCCACTCTTTCCGCGTCGACTTGTGCAATGCCTCGTGGCTCCTGCCACCAGGTCCCTGTGCCCGCCAGGACCAGCGATCTCCTGACCGCCGATAAGAACAGTGTAGGTATTGCGTGTTGTCGCTGATACACCAGCTACGACGGTTCCGGGACATTCACGGTTTGTTTCTGGCCATCGACACAAAAGCGCCGAAATCTCGTGTATCTAAAGACGCGGACGATCTTCGGCGCAACGCTGCGACCACAACAGGATCTACGAGTAACGCTCGATAAAAGGACGAGGTGAGATGTCTCAGAACCAGTTTGCAAGCAGCAAGCACGAACTGTTTTTCCGCTTCATTCCTCTTCTGCGGGAGATCAGGGACATGACCGCGGGCCAACAGGTCGAGCACTGGCTGAATACGAAGTACGGTATGGAGAGCACGCTATATCGACACCTGTCGCGGCTGATTACCGAAGGCGTGCAGGAAGGTTGGGCGGCGGATGCCGAGGTCGCCGGTCCGCGGTATCGTCGTTCGCGACTAAGCGGACCTTGCGAAGACACGCTCTTTTTCAGCGTCACAGCCGTGTTGATGGACAGTACCGGAAATGACCAGAACAACCCTGAAGGCAGCCTTCGCGGCGATTACCACTTACACCCGTACGGTGAATTCAATCTGGTGGTGCCGCTGAACGCAGGCGCAGCGCTCGCGGGTCCGAACGGCTGGTGTCATGGCGGATGGACGGCACCCGCGCCCGGCAGTCACCACTTTCCTGAAGTGAAAGGCGGCGCTGTCATCACGCTAGCTTTCCTGCCCGCCGGGCGGATCGCGTTCTGCGCCAGGCCGGCGTAGCCGTAACCTCGATCGGGCACGCGATTGCTACGCATGCCCGATTACGTCTGCACCCGGTCGCCGATCTTCGCAATATCGTCGCAAAGCCATTCAGCCACTTCGCGGATCGCACTCTCATTGCGCGAGAAAAATACCCACTGTCCGACTTTTTGCGCCTTGATCAATCCCGCGCGCTCGAGCTGTGACAGATGACCCGATACCGTCGACTGCGACAGACCGCTGCGCGCGTGCATCATGCCCACTGAAACGGCGCGCAGCGCGGCGTACTCGGCTTCCGTGAAGTACTCGTCCGGATTGGCCAGCCACTGCAGTACCTTGCGGCGAAACGGATGCGCCAATGCGCGGATCGCTGTGTCAAAATCTTTCGTCTGCTCGTTCATGCTCGTTCACTCGAAAAACGGGTTCTACTTCACGCGACGTCCAGCACGTCGATCCGGCGGCCCATGAATGCGCGCACTGTCTCGAGCACCCCGGCGACATCGAGTCCATTCAGTTCGAGCAACCTGGAGCGGTCGCCGTGACGGATGAATTCATCGGGAAGTCCAAGACGCAGGACGGGCACGGCCAGCCCCTCAGCCGCGATCTGTTCTGCACATGCAGCGCCCGCGCCGCCTGCCACCATGCCTTCCTCGATCGTCACGATGACATCGTGTGCGCGCGCGACCGTCAACAGCAGGTCCTCATCGAGAGGCTTGGCGAAACGCATGTCGACCACCGTTGCGTCGATTTCCTGCGCGACTGCCATGGCGACCGACAGCAGCGGTCCAAATGCAAGGAACGCCACCCGCTGATCGCCACGACCATTCGATGACCGGCGGATGATGCCCTTGCCGAACGGAATGGTCTCGTTCGTATGCGTGACTGCTTCGGATCCTGTCGTCGCGCGCGGATAGCGCACGGCGCACGGACCCGGATAGGCGAGCGCGGTGTTCAGCATCAGATAGCACTCCCGTTCGTCGGACGGCGTCATCACGACCATGTTCGGAATACAACGGAGTGCCGCGATATCGAACGCACCGAGGTGCGTTGCGCCGTCGCCGCCAGCAATACCGGCACGATCCACCGCGAACAGCACGGGGAGTTCCTGTAAAGCGACGTCGTGAATCAACTGGTCGTAGCCCCGCTGAAGAAAGGTCGAATAGATCGCGACCACCGGCCTCATGCCTTCCGTTGCGAGGCCCGCCGCAACGGTGACCGCGTGCTGTTCTGCGATCCCCGCGTCGACATAGCGATCGGGAAAGCGCTGCTCGAATTCGACGAGACACGAACCCTCGCGCATGGCGGGCGTGATGCCGACGATGCGATCATCCGCTGCGGCGGATTCGCAAAGCCACTGGCCAAATACCTGGCTGTAGGTGCGCTTGCCGCCTGCGGACGCCGTCAACCCTTTCACCAGATCGAACGGACCCGGCCCGTGATAAGCAACGGGATCTTGCACCGCGCGGTCGTAACCACGCCCCTTTTGCGTCACGACATGGATGACATGTGGCCGGCTGCGCGTCTTTGCATCGCGCAGCACGGCGAGCAATGTAGGGATGTCGTGACCATCGACAGGTCCAATGTAGTCGAGACCCAGCGCTTCGAATAACGACAGCCTGTTTCCTGCTGAGCCAGCACCGCCGTTCAACGACTGAAGATGATCGTTCAGGCCGCCGACAGCGGGTGAAATTGACATGCCGTTGTCGTTCAGGATGATCGTCAACGGCAAGGCTTCACATGCGCCTGCGTGATTCAGCGCTTCATACGCCATGCCCGCCGACAGCGCGCCATCGCCGATGATGGCCACCGCACGCGCGCCACGATTGCGCAGCGCCAATGCCATGCCGACGGCCGCGGATATCGACGTGCCCGCGTGTCCCCCACCGAATGCATCGTAAGGCGACTCTTCGCGCGAGGGGAATCCGGCCATGCCGCCCACTTTGCGCACGCTTGCCATGCCCGCTTTGCGGCCCGTCAGGATCTTGTGCGGATAGCTCTGATGCCCGACATCCCACACCAGACGATCGTCTGGCGTATCGAATACGTAGTGAAGCGCGACCGTCAATTCGACCACACCGAGACCCGATGCGAAGTGCCCGCCCGTCGCCGATACGCTTTCGATGACGAACGCGCGGATTTCATCCGCGACACGCTGGAGTTCGTTCTCTCCGAGACCTCGCAAGGTTGATGGTGAATCGATGCTGTCCAGTAAGCTCATTACGTTTGAATCCTGATGTTCGACGGCGCAGTCGGGTCTACCCAGTGCGCGCTCCCCCAAATAGTAAGGTGTCGGCATAGCGAAGTTTGGCCAATGTTCGCCGACTCCAGGACAAGCTTCTCGCGCGAGTACTCGCATTTGCGCGCGGCACGATATCGAACCAACCTGGCCTGGATTGGCGGCACAAATCTATATTCTTATTCCCGATTGATGCCCTAATCGTCGGCGTCGCATTCCATTCACCTCTTGTATGCAGCATCGCAATGATTATCTGAACGACGGGCATGTCGATGGCTTCGTCACTTACCTGGCGGGTGTTTTGTCTGGTCGGATCCGCATCGATTTCCCAGTGGCGTTTCCGAGGAACAGACTGCCCCAGCACTACGAAACGCAGTGCCGCGGAACGGTGGAAAAAGAAGCGTCCGGCTCGGTGTATGTGATCGAAGCGCCGACCCTCGAGGCGCTTTTCGGCTATTACTGGTGGGACTACCGCTTCTACGAAGGGAACCGCAAAGAGGTCGATCGGGTCCGCGCCTGCGTCCAGGCTGCAATCGTCGAAGAAGACAGCAGCAACGGGGTCGAACGGGCGTACGCTGCCTGCTTCGAAGTCATGGACTGGGGCTTCGGACGCGGCACCCGCGCGAATGAAAGCAATATGCGATGGGCGACGGAGTTGGGTTCATCGCTGATTCAGGTGCTGCGAAATGGCCGCGACGCACTCTCATCCGACGCGCCCGACGTCTCCGTCTTCAGCCGCAACCCGGACTCATCCACGCGCTGGCCCAGGATGAACTCAGGCTGGACCAAGTACTACTCTTTTGCATTACCCGCACATGTGATCTATGACAGCCGCGTCGGCGCCGCGCTGTGCTATCTGGTCCGACGATATCTCGAAAGCCTCGAAGCCCACTGCCGCGTCGCCTCCGTTCCGGAGAGCCTCGCGTTTCGCTGGGCACCCGGACAGGGAGACAGAAACACACGTGACCCGTCGTACGGGCCATACAGATTCGCACGACTCTCGGGCGGTCCGTCTGGCTCGCGGGAATGGGCTCGCGTGAATATCCACGCGAACTGGATTCTTTCCGCGGCGATCGCACAGGCCGCCGCAACGTGGTGTGCGGGGCCCGAGGGTTTCAGGCGCGTCGAAGGCGCGCTCTTCATGCTTGGCTACGATCTGAGCCGCGCAGCAAACGCAAAGGCCCGGAGCAACACCGAGCCTTTGAATCTGTCGTTTGAATGGTAGAAAGCGGGCCGTTCGCTAGAACATATCCACGACTTTTTGTTGCCCTGCGCCCGCGCCATTCGCTTCGTTGCCACTCCGCGAAGGAATGAACGGCCCGGTGATCATGTTCGCGTAGCTCTGGCCCGGCCCCACCATTGGATAGACTTCCGCGTTCTGGTCGATCATCACTTCGAGAAAGGCTGGCCCGTCGAAATCGATGAATGCCTTGAGTTTTTCGTCGAGTTCGCTGATCGCATCGACGCGACACGCAAACTCGAATCCATCGGCGCGCGCCGCCATCACGAAGTCCTTGCGATGAAGCGCCTTGTCGCTCACGCACAAGCGCCCTTCGTAATAGAGATGCTGCCATTGCCGGATCATTCCGTCGCCCACGTTGTTGAGCAGCAGTACCTTGACGGGCGTGCCATATGTGCTCGCGGTCTCGAGTTCACCGGCATTCATGCGAATGCTGCCGTCGCCGTCAATATCGATCACGAGCGCATCCGGCCGAGCGAATTGGGCGCCGATCGCTGCGGGCAAACCGAAACCCATTGTCCCCATGCTGCCCGATGTCAGCAGATTTCTCGGCTCGACAAAGTCGAAGAACTGCGCGGCCCACATCTGATGCTGACCGACACCGGTGCTGATAATGGCCCGGCCGCCCGTTATTTCACTGAGCCGTTCGATCACGTATTGAGGCTGAATCGACGTGCTATTCCTGTCGTAGTTCATGCCATAGTTGCGCTTCAGGTCGATCACGTGTTCAAGCCACTCAGTGTGTGGCGCTACATGCGTTGCGTCGGCCATCAACGAGAGCAGCGCGTCCTTCGCATCGCCTATGTGCGTCCAGTGCGCGCGCTTGACCTTGTTGATTTCCGCCTCGTCGATGTCGATGTGCGCGACGTATCGAGCACGCGGAGCGAATGCCTCAGGCTTGCCGCCCGCCACGCGATCGTCGAAACGTGCGCCGACCGCAATCAGGAAATCGCAATCTTCGACTGCGTAGTTCGCGCAGGCGGCGCCGTGCATGCCCAGCATGCCGAGCGATAACGCGTGCTTCGCCGGTATCGCACCGAGGCCCATCAGCGTGGTCACGACAGGGATACTGTAGCGTTCGGCGAACTGGCGCAGTTCGGCCGCCGCACCTGCCGTGATCACGCCACCGCCGACATACAACAGCGGCTTTTTACTTTCAGCGAGCATGTCAAAGAACCCGGCGCGCTTGTCTTCGCCGAGATCAGCGCCTTTCGCGACCATCCGAAGACGGTCGGAGTAGCCGCGAAAGTGCAGCGTTCCGCGCCCCTCGTATGTCCCTATCCAGTTCTGGATATCCTTCGGCACATCGACGACGACCGGCCCAGGCCGTCCCGTACGCGCGATTTCGAAAGCGGTTCGCAGTGTCTGCTCGAGTTTTGCCGGATCGGTGACAAGAAAGACCTGCTTCGCGCACGCGGACATGATGTTGAACACGGGCGCTTCCTGAAACGCATCCGTGCCGATCACGGCACGCGGAACCTGGCCGCAGATCAGGACGACGGGAACGGAATCACCGTTACAGTCCGCGATAGGCGTCACTGCATTGGTCGCGCCGGGTCCCGACGTCACCATGAACACGCCGACCTTGCCGCTTGCGCGCGCGTATCCCGCAGCCATGAAGCCAGCCGCCTGCTCGTTGGCAGGCACGACGAGCTTGATCTGGCGTTCAGGATTGTTCTCATGCAGTTCGTTGAAGCGGAAAACGGCATCGTAAGTCGGCAGAATTGCGCCGCCGCTGTATCCGAACAGCGTATCGACGCCCTGTTCGCTCAGCACGCGCAGGATGATGTCGGCACCCGACATCGGCTCGCCGGCTTGCTCTGGTTTGTGGAAAACTTGTGTAGCGACGTTTGGGTTTCGGGTCATGGTTGTCTCGAATGGAAACGGGCGCGAGTCGATTCAGCTGCCCAATTCAAAGGCCAATATCCCTTCCAACTCGAGAACAGCGTATGTTCAGCACCAGTATGCGGATGATCGGCGTGACGGGTTCTCCGTGCATCGCCGGTTAGTCCAGCACGTTTGTAATGTGCGACTGGAAGAATTGCGAAGGCTTCGGCTTCATTCTGACAATCATTGCGCGCGCGCGAGTGCCGAAGAGGATCATTGACAGGCCAAGCTGTGAGTGTCTTCGGCCATCGCCAATCCGCCACAGCATGAATAGTTAGAAATCTGACTTTGCAGTTTCTGTCATCGTCAGAATCCATATCTGAAAACCTGGCATTCCGGAAAAAATGCATTTGAAATTTTCTGATTGCGACACAGTGATCGCGCGTTCTTACGATAAGCTGAACGACTGCACGTTGCGAGTCGTTGAAGTGGATGTGGATCACAGACAAATCGCAGGGCGTGCGTACAGTTAATGAAGGTCACGAAATGAAAGTCGCCGTTGTCATATTCGATGGTGTGCAAGCGTTGGACGTTGCAGGTCCGCTGGATGTGTTCGCCGAAGCCAATACCCTTCTCCCCGCGCATCAGCGATATGAGGTCTCCTTCGTGGGCCTCGAGGCAGGCATGGTGACGGCCTCCAACGGCATGCAGCTCGCCGTTCCCTATGGCTACGCAGACTTCGACTCGCAGTGCGATCTGCTGTTGGTCGCAGGCGGCCCGCAGTTGCCCGACTTTCAACCGCCCGCCCAGTTCCTGGACTGGTTAAGGCGCGAAGCAAACGGCGCGACCCGCTATGGCTCGGTATGCAATGGCGCATTCCTGCTCGCGCGCGCGGGTCTGCTCGATAGCCGCGACGTGACGACTCACTGGGCCGATGCGGGCCGTCTCGCCGACGACTTTCCCCAGGCCTGCGTACAGCCCGACAGGATTTTCATCCGCGACGGCCGCCTCTTCACTTCCGCGGGCGTCACTGCCGGCATCGATCTGTGTCTGTCGCTCGTGGCGGAAGACTGGGGACACGAACTGGCCGTGCGTGTCGCAAAACGGCTCGTCGTCTATATCCAGCGTGAAGGCGGGCAGTCGCAGTACAGCCCTTACGTCGGCGTACGCAAGGATGAAGATCCCATTATCGGCAAGGTGCAGCGTTACGTGATGGACCACATCACCGACGTGCTGTCGATCGAGCAACTCGCGAGCGCGGTTTCCGTCAGCCGGCGCACGTTCTCGCGCCTGTTCGCCAAGTACGCGAAGGTGACGCCGTCGGCGTTCGTCGAACAGGTTCGCGTCGATACGGCCAGAAAGCTACTCGAAGAAACCGATGCGCCGCTGAAGACCGTCGCGTTCAAGTGTGGTTTTCACAGCGCAACGCATATGCGCACAACCTTCGCCCGGCGGCTCAATGTCACGCCAAAACAGTATCGGCAGCGCTTTCGCGGTGTGGTGAGCGAGCATGCTCTGGAACTCGATGCGATTGGCGAATGAACGGTGTCCGGCACGTCATGGAGTTCCCGGAGTTTGCGCCCTGCGTCACACTCTCGCGTAGCCTGCCCCTCGGGGGCATTCGCACTTACGGCTCAACAAGTTATTAAAAGGCCTCGCAATCTACATGGCTCACGCTGATTCCCCCGAAGGTCTGCCGGATATTCTCGAACCCGGCCTTGCGGTGATATTTTCCGGGATCAATCCGGGACTGCGCGCGGCATCGACGGGGCATCACTTTGCGGGGCGGGGAAACCGATTCTGGCGAACGCTCCATCTTGCCGGCTTTACGCCTGAGCTATTAAGCCCCGAAGAGGGTCGTACGCTGCTTCAGTACAAGTGCGGTTTGACAACGGCCGTCGCGCGCCCAACGGCGCGGGCAGACGAGTTGTCCCGTGCGGAGATCAAGGCAGCAGCGTCTGAATTCGAGCATAAGATCGCGCACTACGCGCCGCGCTACGTTGCGTTCCTCGGCAAGATGGCCGTTGCCGAATTGATCGGCAAGCGCGACGTCGACTGGGGAGCGCAGTCCGTTACCTTCGGCGGCGCACGCATCTGGGTGCTGCCGAATCCCAGCGGGCTCAACCGCGCGTTCAGCCTCGACGCACTTGTTTCCGCGTATCGCGAACTTCGTCTCGCGATACACGAGGCCTAGCGGTTCGCCACATCCGCGATACCAGTGCCTGCCTGCGCCGTCGTTGGACCGTCCACGAATTGCAGGTGGATGTTTCTACGCAGACTCTCCGTAACGAATTCAACGAACGAACGGACTTTCATACTGGTGCCCTTGCGCTCGACGTGCAGCAGATTCACCGGAATCGATTCCGGCTCATAGGCAGCCAGGATGCGTTGCAGGCTGCCGTTAAGCACTTCGGGCGCCGCCTGGTATGAAAGCAATTGCGTGATGCCCACGCGGTCGACGGCCGCCATCACGGCTGCGGGCGCCAGATCGACAATCATCCGCGGTCGAACGCGAACAGGCAGCCGCAAACCGTTCTCGTAAAAGATCCATTCGAGCGGATTCGATACGCCAGTAAAGGACACGCAATGGTGGACGGCCAGTTGCCTCGGGTGAAGTGGCGCGTCATGCGCATCGAGATAAGCCGGTGCCGCGTAGGTGCGACGGCTCACGGAGCCCAACGGCACAGCGAAGACGGAAGAATCGCCGAGGTGACCAATGCGGATCGCGATGTCCACGCCTTCATCGATCAGACGCGTCGTACGGTCGACATAGACCACATTGACGGCGACGTCGGGATAGCTGTTCACGTAAGCGTTGACGAGCGGCGCGATGAAGCGTTGGCCGAACAGCACAGGCGCGGAAACGGTCAGTGTGCCCGCCGGTTTGGCTTGCTCGGCGGCGATATCCGCTTCCGCGTCCGCGATGGTGTCCAGCACCCTGCGACATGCATCCAGATAGCACACACCCGCGTCTGTGGGGCGGATCGAGCGGGTAGTCCGGGCGATCAGTTGCGCGCCCACCCGTGTTTCCAGTGAATGCAGCGCTCGCGAGACAGTCGGCGCCGACATGCCGAGCTTCTCGGATGCGCCCGTAAAGCTGCCTCGATCAACGATGGCGACGAACACCTCCATCTCCCGAAATTTGTCCATCCTGATTCCCAAACTTCAATTCATCTGCAGAGAGACCGGTTCGCCCATGATGCGATTGTGGAACGATCAGTCTCCCAATCTGGCCTCGCAACAGCGCAGGCGCGTGAGCTTCGCAATTCTATGTGGGATTGCTGGCATCGAAACGCGGTGCGCCGGATCTGGCCGCAAACGCACGCTGTTTGGCCCGATATCGATCGATACACCGCGTGAACATGAGAGCCTGCGGATGGCGCAATTCAGGCACTAAATGGCCTGCAAGGTGACGTATTCGCGCTTCTGCAGCCAGGGCTCATCTCCGACAATGAAGTGTGCACGACGTCTAACATTGGGAGCGAAAGATGTTCCGGCTAAGACTCACGTCTCTTCTGCTGAAGATCGGTGTGTTTCTCGCGGTAGGTGGGCCGCTGGCGGTGTCGGCAGGATGGCTCTCGGGCCGTGAAGCGATCGTCCGCTACGCTGCGATTGTCGCCTTCGTCGTACTGGCAGGCTTCATTGTGCTGTTTCGATCCGCGCGTAACGATGACGCGTGCTGAGTGAGGCCGGTTGCCAATGCCGCCGGCCGCACGCAGATTCAGGCTTCGAGAATCGCTACGTTGTAGTCTTCGTCATTGAAGGCGACGAAGAACTCTTCAGGCATCAACCACGAATCGACGCTCACCGTATTCGCACCGACGTTGACATCGACTGTCGCCTCGCCGTCGACGCTTTTCATTGCCCGTTCTATCCGGGAAATATCATCCGAATGAATCGTTTCTTTTACAGAGAATTTCATTTTCGCTCACCAATCAATAACAGTTAATCTGATAGCAACCGTCGAATTGATTTCGACACGATTTGATTCTATCCGGCACTTTCTTTTCCGTCGATACATCCCGTACAACTATGTGTTTCAGATTCGGAATGCTGACTGAGCCGCGGCACGTGGTTTCATGCGGTTTCGTCATAAGTAAGAAGTTTGCGCATTCACAAACGGATTCCACCTGAAGCGCAAAATTGAACCAATGGAAAAGGACAATTTCCATTTATCTATCTGAATCGCACGCAATGCTTAACTGGCCTGATTTTCGAATGAAATGGCCTAAAACCTCACATGCGGTGACTTTAAGAACCCCTATCTGACTCCTAGAATGAGTGACGTCATCGCGCGGTGAAAGCCGCGGTGAATCCTGGTTAACTAACCGAGTAAATGTCCGCGGGACAAATACGAGGCCTTTGACCTGGAACACCTGAGGTCTCCGTCAGCGTTCATCGTCTGAAGGTTCATCCCAGATGCGATGCGTTGTTGAGGACCTTTTGGCGAGCGCACTTTTATGACGACTGTGAATCAATCGACGACTGAAACACCCGGGCCGGGTGTCGCGCCGTCTTCTTCCGCTGCATTGCCTGCACCGGAAGCGCAGCCACCCGTGCAGCAACCGCCTGCGCAGGCGTCGCTGTCGTCGCGCGTCGCCATCGGGCTGGTGGGGATGCTGTTCGCGTCGCTGCTGGCGATCGTCAACGAGCAGGTCACGGCCATCGCGATGAACGACATTCGCGGCGCGCTCTCCATCGGACATGACGACGGAAGCTGGCTCACGGTGCTGTTCGAAGCGGCCAACGTGGCCACGATGATCATTGCGCCATGGTTCGGCATCACCTTCACATTAAAGCGGTTCACCATCGCCGCCGTGATCGCTACGATGGTGTTCGGCTTCCTGTGTCCCTTTGCACCGAACGTGGTCACGTTCTACGTGTTGCGCGTGCTTCAGGGCGTCGCTGGCGGCTGTCTGCCGCCCATGCTGATCATCGTCGCGTTGCGCTATCTGCCGCCCAAAATCAAGCTATACGGGCTTGCCGGTTACGCGCTTACTGCAACCTTCGGGCCGTCCGTCGGTACGCCGCTCGCCGCGCTCTGGACGGAATACGTGAGCTGGAAAATGGCGTTCTGGCAGATCGTGCCGTTCGGGCTGATCAGCTGCGCGTTGATCCAGTACGGCCTGCCGGAAGATCCCGTCAAGCTCGAACGGTTCCGCTCTTTCAACTGGGTCGGTCTGATCACCGGCGTTCCCGCTGTCGCGATGCTCGTGATGGGCCTGCTGCAGGGCGACCGGCTCGACTGGCTGAACTCGACGTTCATCTGCGTGATGCTGTTCGGCGGGACGCTTCTTTTCGTGATGTTTCTGATCAACGAGTGGTACGCCGAGGTTCCGTTCTTCAAGCTTCAATTGCTGTATCGCCGGAATTTCTCGCATGGTCTTTCCACGCTTGTCGGCGCAGTGATGCTGCTGGTCGGCGTGTCGGCGATCCCCGCGCAGTTTCTCGCGAAGATTCACACATACAGACCGCTGCAAACGGCGCCGCTGTCGTTGCTGGTGGCAATCCCTCTGCTGATTACGCTTCCTCTGACGGCCGCTTTGCTGAATACACGCCGTGTCGATTCGCGCTGGATCATGGCGTTCGGACTTTCGCTGGTTGCCACGACGTGTTTCCTCGGCAGCTTCATGACGTCCGAGTGGATCCGCGAGAACTTTTACTGGTTGCAGTCGTTGCAGATCATCGCGCAGCCGATGGTGATCGTCGCGATCCTGATGGGCGTGACAACGGGCTTGCCGCCGACAGAAGGCCCTTTCGCTTCCGCCATGTTCAACTCGATCAAATCGTTTTCCACCGTGGCAGCGACCGCGTTGATCGACGGCCTGGGCACGACGCGTGAACATTTCCATTCGAGCATGCTGGTCGATCAGCTGGGCAACCACGCACTGATCACCAGTCAGAGCATCGACGCAGCGCACACTATTGGCGAGCTCGCTCATCGCATTCACGAACAGGCCGTGGTGCTCACGTCCGCCGACCTCTATCGCGTGATGGCCGTCATCGCCATCACCGTTCTTCTTCTCATTCCAGTGCTGCCAGTGCGTATCTATCCGCCGTGGAGCACGACGCCGCCTTCCACCCGCTAATCATCGATTCATATGTCATCCGTCACACGAATTTCCCCCAAACTGATTCGCGTCGCCGCGGTTGTGGTCGTGCTGGGCGTCGCTGCCTGGGGCTGCATCAAGCTCTTTAGCAATCCGGGCACCGAAACCACGAATGACGCCTACGTCACCGCCGATTTCACACTCGTTGCGCCGCGCATTGCCGGACAGATTTCAGAAGTACTCGTCGAAGACAACCAGCAGGTGAAGGCGGGCCAACTGATGGTGCGCATCGACGACCGCGACTTCCAGG
Source organism: Burkholderia sp. Ac-20365 (assembly GCF_017104715.1). Lineage (GTDB taxonomy): Bacteria > Pseudomonadota > Gammaproteobacteria > Burkholderiales > Burkholderiaceae > Paraburkholderia. Next base: position 156,977 of record NZ_JAAGPI010000007.1, on the reverse strand, counting down.
CCGCGCTCGCCAGTGCGCAAGCCGACGTGACGGCAGCCAAAGCGTCCGTCGCGAACTTCGATGCCGAGATTGCGCGGCATCCCTCGCTGGTCGATCAGGCGCGCGCCACGCTGCGTTCCGACGACGCTTCCATTGCATTTGCACGCGCGAATGCGGCGCGCTATCAGAATCTGTCGGACGCTGGCGCGGGGACGACACAGGAACAGCAGCACGCCGCCAGCACGCTCGCCGAGCAACTCGCGCAGCAGGCGCACGACCGCGCAGCGCTGTCCGCGACCGAGCAGAATCTCGACGTGCTGCGCACACAGCGCGACAAGGCTGCGGGCGCGCTCGCGCGTGCCGAAGCGGCGCTGCAGCAGGCCAGGCTGAACCTCTCGTACACGGAGATTCACGCACCCGTCGACGGGAAGGTGGGCAGGCGTTCCGTGCGGGTCGGCGCCTTCGTCACGCCCGGCGTGTCGCTGCTCGCGATCGTGCCGCTGTCGGACGCGTATGTCGTCGCGAACTTCCAGGAAAACCAGATCACCAACATGCGGCCCGGCGAGCGCGTGCGCATCACCGTCGACAGCTTTCCGGGCGTGGTGATCCATGGCCACATCGACAGTCTGGCACCTGCCACGGGCGTGAGCTTCGCGCCGATCGCGCCGGACAACGCGACGGGCAACTTCACCAAGGTCGTGCAGCGCGTGCCCATCAAGATCACGATCGATCCGGGCCAGCAGGCGGCATCCGAACTGAGCGTGGGACTGTCGGTCGAGGCGGAGGTCGCCGTCAGCAAGCGTAGCGACGCGACGTTTGCCGGGGTGGACCAGAAATGAATGTGCGCGAGTTTTCCATCCGTACGCCCGCGCTGGCGGTAATGCTTTGCTTCGCGCTCAGCGGCTGTCTGGTCGGTCCCAATTTCGAGCGCCCGACGTCGGCAACGCCGGACGTGTTCAATCGCACGCAGTCCGCACAGGCGCCGAGCAAAGCCGCTGAGTCCGAATTCAATCCCGAGTGGTGGACGCTCTTCAACGATCCCACGCTGAACGCGCTCGAACAGCAGCTCGCCGATGCGAACCTCGACGTTGCCGCCGCCTCTGCCCGCCTGCGTCAAAGCCGTGCCGAGCAACGCGTTGCTGGTGCCGCCGAGTATCCGACCCTGACGGGCGCCGCTTCGTATAACCGCGAGCGCGGCAGCGAGAACGGCATCCTGTCGCTGCTCGGCGTCACCCCGACCAGTCAGCAACCGCTCTCCGCTTCGGGCAGCGCACCGCTCGGCGTAACGGCCATGCCGGGCTCGAAGGGTTCGCCCGCCTACGATCTCTACCAGTTCGGCTTTGACGCATCGTGGGAAGTGGACATCTGGGGCCGCGTTCGACGCAGCGTCGAGGCCGCGTCCGCGCTGAGCGATGCAACGTACGAAGAACGCAACTCCGTGCTGCTGTCCGCGCGAGCCGAACTCGCGCGCGACTATATCCAGTTGCGCGACACGCAGGCGTTGCTGCAGATCGCCCAGCAGAACCTCGAGATTGCCCGCGACGCAACGAAGCTCACAAAAACGCGCGTACGCGAAGGCGTCACGACCGATCTCGACGTGGCCAATGCGTCGGCACAGGAAGCGACGATCGAAAGCCTGATTCCGACGCTCGAATCGCGCAGCGCAACGACCATCAATGCGATCGGCGTATTGCTCGGCGAGGAGCCGGGCGCGCTGAAAAAGACGCTCGACGAGGCACACGATGTACCCGGGCTTCCGCAACAGGTACCGATCGGATTTCCGTCGGAACTGTTGCAGCGCAGGCCCGACATCAGAAAGGCCGAGGCACAACTCCATGCGGCGACGGCGGCGATCGGCATGGCGAAAGCCGACTTCTATCCACGCATTTCGCTCAACGGCAGCGCTGGATTTCAGAGCCTCCAGTTATCGAATCTCGCTGACTGGGCATCCGGACAGTTTGTGGTTGGACCTTCTATCACGCTGCCGATCTTCGAAGGCGGCCGCCTGAAGGGCACGCTCCAGTTACGCGAAGCGCAACAGCAGGAAGCGGCCATCGTCTACAAACATACCGTGCTGCAGGCGTGGCGCGAAGTGGACGATGCGCTGATCGTCTATGACGCCGAACAGCGGCGGCACGAACGTCTTGAAGAAGTCGTGAAGCTGAATCTGCGTGCGCTTTCGATTGCGCGTCAGCGCTACAAGGCAGGGGCCGTCGATTTTCTCGACGTGCTCAATGTGCAAAAGCAGTTGCTCGACGCGCAGAGCAATCTCGAGCAGAGCAAGGCCGACGCGGCCGCCAATCTCATCACCTTGTGCAAGGTACTCGGCGGGGGATGGGAGACGTCGTTCGGCAATGCACAGGCTCGGCGCTGACGGCGCGGCGCCACTTTCTTCTTCTATCCCTTTTCTTAAGCGCCGTGGACATGCTTCTGCGGCAAGTCGGCCCTGGAGAGCATTATGAAATTGTTTGTTCGCAACTTCCTCATCGTAGCGGCGCTTGCTGCCCCCCCTTTGTCGCAGGCTCAGGAAAGCAGCCAGCCCGCGCAAACGCAACAGAACGATGCAACGTCATCGAGCTACGGCGGCGCCACGGCCGGAAAACAACAAGCTGGAGCGCAGCAGAAATCGGGCGGTCTTTTTCATCGTCAAGGCAACAGCACGTCGAGCAATAATTGCTCGGGGCCCGTCAGCTATTGCAGCATCTTTTTCGGCAGCTGATTACAGGCGGTTGATTGCAGACAGATAAGCCGTCGGAAACCCGGAACACCCGAACCCTACAATAAGCTTGCGATCGACCGTGACTGGAAGTAAAGTGACCGCTCGACAAATCAGCACATGAGGTGACGGATGTTCAAATTCCTGGCGTTGTGTGTGGCCCTGGGCGTGTCCGGCGCGGCGTTCGCCAAAGCCGATTGCACCGCGCATCCGAAGAGCGAGTGGATGAAAGAATCGGACGCGCGCGCCAAGCTCGAAGCAGAGGGCTACAAGATCAAGAAGTTCAAGGTCGACGGCAACTGCTATGAGATCTATGGCCATAACAAGGAAGGCAAGAAGGTCGAGATCTACTACGACACCAAGACGCTCGATGTCGTGAAGTCCGAGATCGACTGACGCCGGCGCGCACGATGCCCGTCAAGACGTGGGACCTGTGCGTGCGCTTCACGCATTGGACCGTTGCCGGCATCGTCGCGTGGAATCTGTTCGGACCTACCGATCAGACACATCGGGTGCTTGGATATGTCGCTGCCGGGCTGGTTGCGTGGCGCATCGTATGGGGGTTCATCGGCACGCAATACGCGCGCTTCTCCGCGTGGTGGCCGACACGCTCGCATCTGAACGACTATGTGCGCTCGCTGGCTGCACGCCGGCCGCTGCATCACTGGTCGCACAATCCCCTCGGTGGCCTGATGGCGATCGCGCTCTGGCTGCTGATTCTCGCGCTGGCGGTGAGCGGCTGGCTGATGCGCCTCGATGCGTTCTGGGGCGAAGACTGGCCGCATGATCTTCACACGCTGTTATCAACAGCACTTGAAGTCTGCGTGTGCATCCATATCGTCGCGGCCGTCGTGATGAGCTTCTGGACGCGCGACAACCTGATCGTCGCAATGCTGACCGGCTTCAAACGCGATCCCGGCGACAAGCGCTGACGTCCGTCCTCACGACTTCACCGGTTTTGCCTCTTTACCGCCTATCCAAGGCGCAGTAGTGCCCCACGTATTCCACTTCGCGCGCAAAACCTGCGAGCGGCCTCACCCGCTCGCCGCAAGATCCGTATTCGTCGACGCGCTGCCTGAGCGCTAGTCGCGGACCGCCGCGCAATTTGTAATTTTTGAAATGTGCAGTTACCAACTGCATAAGTTATTTCATCGGCACCTGCATAAGATGGACTCCATGAACCCGTCCAACGGAAAACGGAGAGCATCATGAAACGCGCGGCACTCGTCTTGTTGTTAATCGGTAGCTTGTCGGTGGCACAACAGGCATCGGCACACGGGCGCGGTGGCTGGGGCCATGGCGGCGGAGATGGCGGCGCTATCGTCGGCGCGCTCATTGGAGGCGCTGTGCTCGGCGCGCTTGTGACTTCGGTTGCCAATGCCCAGCCTGCCTACGCGCAGCCGGTGTATCAGCAACCCGTTTATGCGCAACCTGTTTATGCGCAGCCTTATGCGCAACCGCCAGCAGGCGCCTGCTACGACAGCTATCAACGCGCCTATGTGCCCTGTCAGGGTGGCTACGGATATTGATCGTGGATCAAGCCGACGGGCGGGCGATCAATCGACAGACGTAACTCCGCCCCCCACCTCACCCGCAGGCGCATTGACCACACGTCTGACGTTGATTATGCGCCGCATCGCGCGCTGCAATGGCTTGTCGACATAGCGATAGACGAGGCAACCCACCACTGAGGCCACCGCGATTGCGAGGATCACTCCTCCTGTCGAACGTACATCGAAGCCGTGCACGACTTTGGGAAGGAGCTTGCGCATGCCTTCGACGACAAACGGATGGCTGAGGTAGGTCGCATAGCTCGCATCGCCGAGATACAGCAATGCGCGTATCAGCGCGCTGTCTACCACGAGGCTCTCGAGACTCAGCGTGCTGATCAGCAACACTGCCGTCGGCAGGCCGTTTCCCACGATCGGAGAAACGTTCGGCCAGACCAGTTCGATCCAGGTCATCAGCACGTACATCGCGACGGCCCCGATCGCCGCCAGCGCGACGGGGATGCGTACGCCGTGCCTCCACGCGTACCAGACGGCAAAGCCCAACGGAAATTCCAGCATGCGGTCGTACGCAAGGACTGCGATGATGGCCTGGTTCGAATGCACGAGATTCGCCATCAGGAACAAACCGGCGAGCAGCAGCGTGACCGCCACGAGTACGAACGCGCGATGTCGCCGGCACCACCACAGTGCAAGCGCCGAAGCCGCGTAGAACAACATTTCGTAGTTAAGCGTCCAGCCCACGAACAGCAACGGGAATATGTGGCCGCTCTCTTTCCTGTATGGAATAAAGAAGAGCGACTTCATCAACTCACCGACATCGGCGACCGTCGAATTGAAGAGATCGGGCCTGAGAAGCACGCCGAAGAACACCAGCAATGTCGCGAGCCAATAGAGCGGCACGATCCGGACAAGGCGGCTTACGACGAAGTCACGCACGCCGACCGTGTTGGCCTCGAGCGCGAGTGCGATCACAAAGCCACTCAGCACGAAGAAGATGTCCACGCGGAACTGACCAAACACCGTACCGCCCTGTATGAGGACGTGGTGCACAACGACAGTCGTCGCTGTCACAGCGCGAAGTATCCTTATTGAATTCAGCTTGCGCATCGCTCACCCATCGATGAGTACACCATACGTGGTCGTCCCTACGCGTCAGGAGACGCTCTGTATGGTCACGGCAGTCACAAAATCGCGGAGGGCATCATGTCTTTACGAAGTCGTGCATCGCTGCCTGCGTGAAACTCCGTCAAGCAAAACACTGCGCGCAAAAGCCACCCATGCGATCCATCTACACGGTCGCTTTCTTGCCTTGAACAGGAGTTTGTAATCGTAGACGGCGGTATTCCACCCGAAGCGTCGAATTCGGTCTTGCGATCGCGGTACGGCGAGCCTGAACATGGAGCGAATCGATTTCACAGCAACGTCCATGTCCAGAGGATGAAGCGGCAGATCAACCGCGAATAGTGGTACAAACGTTCCACTTTTTACCGATGATAGGTATCGCTCGCAGGTGTTACTGTTCGGCGCCGTACAGACGCTCGACAGGGAGCCGACGTTCGCCGCCCGATAGCTGTGCTCGCAACAGATGAAATTTTTGTAGGCTAATGCGACGAACAAGAGGGTCGGCGGCATCCTGCGCGCGGATAACGCCGACTTTCATACATGTTCGTGGAAAATGGAGGGAGAAAGACGCACGCCCGACTCGCTACATGCATCGATACGTGCCAAGGCACCTTGCAGTGAGTCAGCGACGAGGAAAGATTTCGAAAGCAAATTCACGCATCCATACCTGCGGCTCTCGCAACCAGACTGCACCAGATCGATAAATGTCAGGCACAAGTAAGCAGACGATATTCGTTCCGTCGATCCCGCAATTTACGAGCCGAAGTACTCGGGCTTCACGGCCAATCTCCATGTAACCGTCAGACTACGCATATCGCAACCTCGCCTGCCCGACCCACTCCTCTGCGTCGGTCCCCAGCCCTTTCACCAGCTCCTCAACCCGTGCCGCCGCCGACACCACCCGATCGATCTTCCCAACGCCCTGCCCCGCATACAGCGACAGCTTTTGCGCCATCTTCGGCTTGTCGATCACGCGCGCGCCGCCGCCGATAAAACGCAGCAGGTTCCACTTGTCGCGATTTGGAATCACGCGGTGCGGCGTACCGTATCTCCAGCCGAATGAATAGCCGGTGCGGTATTCGGTATCGTCGACGGTCGCATCGACAATCTTCTGCTTATAGAGCGGATGCGCATTCGATTCCTCACACGCAACGAAAGCCGTACCGCACAGCACGCCGCCCGCGCCCATGTTCATCACGGTGCGGACATCGTCGCGATTCGTAATACCGCCTGCCGCGAGCACCGGACGCCCGCCAGCGACAGCGATCAGCGAAGGCAACAGCGAGAGCAGCCCGATCGTCCCGCGATTCAGATGCCCGCCACTCTCGCTGCCTTGCGCGGTGATGATATCCGCGCCAGCTTCGATAGCCCGGCGCGCGAGTTCGACTGAACCGACCTGAACCATCACCACCATGCCCGCATCTTTTGCGCGCGAAATCATCTGCGGATAGTGCTCCGCATAGAACAGCGACAGCATGGTCGGTTTCTCTTGCAGCACCACCTGAAACTGCGCCTCGAACACATCCGGTCCGCCAAACGACGGCACCAGATTGACGCCGAATGGTTTGTCCGTGAGTTCCTTCGTTTCCCTGATCCACCGACGCAACGCAAGCGGCGGCAGGCGCAATCCGCCCACCGTTCCCATCCCGCCTGCATTGGCAACGGCCGCCACGAGCTTCGGACCCGAGATCGCCGCCATGCCAGCGAGAAAGATCGGATACTGCACGCCGCAAAGTTTCGTCACGGCGTTGCCAACAAACTCATCATTCGCTCTTTTCATGATTAAAGCTCCACGCGTTTTCCAAGCATGCGTTTCAAGGCATCGTTCTTCAGCACGAAATGGTTCTTGCAGGCGCCAAAGATATGCAGCGCCAAACCCAGCAGAAATGGCGTTGCGCCGATCTTGAAGAGGGCGTCGAAGACTTGCGCGGCCTGCGCGTTCGGCTGCATCGGCGAAGGAATGATCCAGCCGCCAGGCAGTTCCACGAGTTGCCCCGCAGCCGACTTCGCCAGCCATGCAGCAACGGGCAGCAGCACCATTGCGAGCGCGAGCGCAGTGGCAACCGAGCGGCTCACGATCACCTCGATGGGATTCGGCGTGCCGACGGGCAGCGGATGCCACGACGTCACACGCGCCCAGAAGCGATACACCGAAACCGGAAACAGGATCGTGCCGAGCAGATTCAGTACCCGCGTTAGCGCGACATCAGGTTCCGCAAAGCGCGCAATCTCGATGCCGATAATCGAGAGCACGAGTAACGCGACGATCCAGTGCAACACGATTGTCACGGGCGAAAAACCCAATCCGTTATCGCGCCATTGAAAGCGGCCGCGTGCTTGCTTGCCGTGAGATTCAGGATCGTGCATGGATGACACAGGCAGATTCGACATTTTCATTTCCTTGCAAATGCAGCAGTGCTTCAATGACTCGCAGCGTGCGAAGAACCGATACCCGTTTGCGCGCGAACGAATTGCTCGTCGAATTGCTCGCGTTCGCTCGCCGCGCGTGCGCCCTGATCGGTGACCGAACCAACCCATGTGAAGAAGAAAGCGATCGTCATCGAAATGATGGCGGGATAGTCGTACGGGAAAACCGGCGTTGCATGTCCGAGTACCTTTACCCACACAGCCGGCGACAGCACGACCAGACCGACCGCACTCACAAGCCCCGCGATGCCACCCATCAACGCGCCGCGCGTGGTCAGGCCTTTCCAGTAGATCGCGAGTGTGAGAATCGGAAAATTCACCGATGCAGCGACACTGAATGTCAACGCCACCAGAAACGCGACGTTCTGATCCTTGAACACGATGCCAAGCAGAATCGCGACGCAGGCAATTGCAATCGATGCAATTCTCGACACACGCTTTTCCTTCGCGTGATCCGCGCGATTGCGCTTGATCACCATTGCGTAGAGGTCGTGCGAGATCGCTGATGTGCCTGCCATCGTGAGTCCCGCGACGACGGCGAGGATCGTTGCAAATGCGACGGCGGACAGGAAACCCAGCACGAGATCGCCGCCCATCGCCTTCGCCAGATGCATGACAGGCATGTTGCCGCCGCCAATCAGCTTGCCGCCGAGTACGCCGCCTTCGTAGAACGCAGGGTTGCGACCCACGATCACAATGGCAGCTGTGCCGAGCACCATGACGATCAGGAAGAAGTAGCCGATAAATCCCGTCGCGACGAACACGGATTTGCGCGCCGCTTTCGCATCGGGCACGGTGAAGAAGCGCATCAGGATATGCGGCAGACCCGACGTGCCGAACACCAGTCCAACCGACAACGACAGCATCGCAAACGGATCGGCGACGAGCTTGCTGGGCAGCATGATGCCGGCACCGCTCTTGTGCGTCGCGATGGCCTGCGCGAACATACTGTCGATCGAAAAACCGAAATGGCTCAACGCGAGTACTGCAAGCAACGTCGCACCGAACAGCATCAGGACGGCCTTGATGATCTGCACCCAGGTTGTCGCGACCATACCGCCGAAGGTCACGTACACCGCCATCAATGCACCGACCACGACGACCGCGTAGTTGTATTGCAGGCCGAACAGCAACTGGATCAACTGGCCCGCACCTACCATCTGCACAACGAGATAGAAGCACACTACCGTCAGCGAGCCGAATGCCATCAGCGTGCGGATTCTCTGCTGATCGAGCCGGAACGACGCAATGTCTGCAATCGTCACCTGCCCCAGATTCCGGATGCGCTCGGCAAACAGAAACATCAGCAGCGGCCACGCAACGAAGAAACTCACTGCGTACAGCATGCCGTCATAGCCGTTGAAGAAGATCATGCTCGTCACGCCGAGCAACGCAGCCGCCGACATATAGTCGCCCGCCAATGCGAGTCCGTTCTGAAAACCGGAAATGCCGCCGCCCGCGTTATAGAAGTCCTTCATCGATTTCGTCTTCGACGCGGCCCAATACGTGATGCCCAGTGTCGCCACCACGAACGCGAGAAACATCGCAATCGCCGTTATGTTGAGCGGCTGTTTCTGGACCTTTTCCAGCGTCGCCGCTGCGGCCATTGCGTCGCACGCAACACACGCGGCAAGCGCGCCGCCAATCAGTGTGACGAGTCGTTTCATTGCGCATCTCCCGCCAGAATGCGACTGGTGAGTTCATCGAATTCGCCGTTTGCACGACGGATATAGATGCCCGTGAGAATCCATGTTCCGACAATCAGTGCGACGCCCAATGGCCAGCCAATAGTCATGACACTGCCCGGATACAGCTTCATCGCCAGTACTTTTGGCGCAAGGCCTGCAACCAGTACAAACGCGTAATAAGGCAGCAATGTGCCTAACGTGAGCAATACGACAAGCCTGCGTCGCCGCGCGACAAGCCGTGCGAATGCCGGTGACAACCGGACGTTGTGATGTGCAGTCGTTTGGTCCACGACGTCTCCTATGTTTCGTTTCGATGTGGGCGCGTATCGCGTCTGCCCGATGCGTTCTTCTGTTTTTCCAACGATAGGAGCGTCAATTTTTCAAGTAAAATGATGATTGGTGATGCGTACCATCATCGCGAGTGAAATTGAGTGTTTTCGCTTTCGGTTGCTGTCCGTCTCTATTGACGCCGTGTATCAAGTGTTGTTAGCGGCGCTGTATTTTTCTCCTCGACGCTTGTCCTTAATCTGGCGTCACTGGAGGAACATCATGGACATGCCAATCGCTTTTCCCGAACCTCAAACTGAACGCGCGCCGTTCCCATTGCAAGGCCACCGCGGTTACGACCGCCTCTTTCAGCGCGACGCACTCACCGTCGGCCTGATCCTGCCGCTCGAAACCCACGCGGCGTCGCCTCATCCCACCATGGCCACGCATCTGCAGATGGCGCAACGCGCCGAGCAGGCAGGCGTCGCCGCCTTATGGGCACGCGACATTCCGTTCTACGATCCGCAATACGGCGACTCCGGGCAGATCTTCGAGCCGCTGATCTACATCGGACATCTCGCCACCGCAACCGGGCGCATCACACTCGGCACAACAGGCATCGTGCTGCCGATGCGCGATCCGCTGATCCTCGCCAAGCAGGTGAATTCGCTCGACAGGCTGACGGACGGACGCATCGTGATAGGGATGTCGTCGGGCGACCGGCCTTCCGAGTACCCGGTGTTCGGCATCGACTTCGAGAGCCGTGGCGAACGTTTCCGCGACGCCTACGAGGTCTATCGCAGCGTGAGCGAGCAGAACTTTCCGCGCTTCGAATCGCAGCGCTTCGGGCGCGGTGACGGCTCGCTGACCATGCTGCCGAAGCCGCTGTTCGGCCGCGTGCCGACCATCGCGGTTGGCCGCTCGCAGCAGACGCCGGACTGGATCGCGAACAATATGGACGGCTATCTGGGCTTCGTGCCGGAGCCGTCACGCCTTCAATCGTTCGCCGATGAATGGAGGGAAACGAATCGTCAGACAAACCCCGAAAGCGCCGCCAAACCGCTGGCGTTCGGCGGGTTTCTCTATCTGCATCCACAGCGGGACTATCCGTTCAGGCGTATCGGAGGCGGCTTTGCGATCGGCAGCCGGGCGCTGCGCGATTTTCTCGAACAGGCCCGCGAGCAAGGCGTGTCGCATGTCGCGTTGAACCCTCGTGTGACGCCGCGCGACTATCGGCAGATACTGGATGAGTTGCATCAGGACGTATTGCCGCATTTCCCGCCGCACGAATAGCCCCGCTCGCTTCATTCGTATCGACGCCCGCGCATGGCAGCTTGTCATGCGCGGGCGCGTTGCATTTTGCGCGTGCCGCAGAAGTCTTGTTCAAAACGGGCACCACAGCATTTCATACACGGCACCAACGGCCTCGTCCCTCAACGCGAATCGCACATGTATTTAAACGCCCACGCAAGCATGCGCCGCATTTGTTCCTGTCGATCACAACTGTTTGTCCACTCCGGGTGTACGCAACCACGCCGATGAAGCCTAGATTTACGACCTAACGGCACTGTCAATTCCGACGCAAGCCGAACAAACGTTTCGAGGTCAATCATGAGCAATTCGCAAAAGGTCGCTATCGTTACTGGTGCATCGCAAGGCATCGGCGCTGAGATCGTCAAGGGTTTCCGTGAGCGCGGCTATCGCGTTGTCGCAGTCGCACGCTCGATCAAGCCGTCGGACGATCCGAACGTCATCGCGGTCGCAGGCGACGTGGGCGATCGCGAAGTAGCGAAGCGCGCCGTGTCGGAAGCCGTGACCCGCTTCGGCCGCGTCGACACGCTGATCAACAACGCCGGCATCTTCATCGCCAAGCCCTTCACGCAGTACACGGACGAAGACTACGCCGCCGTGCTGAATGTGAACGTGAATGGCTTCTTCCACATCACGCAACTCGCCATCGCCGAGATGGAAAAGAACAAGAGCGGCCACGTGCTGCAGATCACGACGAGCCTCGTCGATCACGCTATCGCCGGTGTGCCGTCGGTGCTCGCGTCGCTGACCAAGGGCGGCCTGAATGCCGCAACGAAGTCGCTGGCAATCGAATACGCGAAGACGGGTATCCGCGCGAACGCCGTGTCGCCCGGCATCATCAAGTCGCCGATGCACGCACCGGAAACGCACGAAGCGCTGGGCTCGCTGCACCCGGTCGGCCATATGGGTGAAATGAGCGACATCGTCAACGCCGTGCTGTACCTCGACTCCGCACCGTTCGTCACGGGCGAAATCCTGCACGTCGACGGCGGCCAGAGCGCAGGCCACTAAGCCTTCACCGGATACGCAACGAGGCGCCGCGCGATACGAGATCGGCGCCTGTCCCACACCACACTACGGAGATTCTGATGCCTATCGTGACCATTCAGGTGACGCGTGAAGGGAACAAGACCGGCACGAGCGCAGTGACGCCCGAAGAAAAGGCGGAACTCATCAAGGGAACCAGCGAATTGCTGTTGAAGGTTCTGAACAAGCCGCTGGAAGCGACCTTCGTCGTCATCCAGGAAGTGGAGAAGGAAAACTGGGGATGGGGCGGTTTGCCTGTCGATGAATATCGCCGGCAGAAAGCAGAGCAGAAGTAATCATGCTGTAACGACTGCGCGGAGCGTCTGGCCTTGCTCCGCGCCCGCATCTCTCAACGCACTTCACAGTTCGCGTCTAGCCTTGCCGCGCCGCAAATCGAGAATGCTGCTCACCGATTCCTCGCGGCGCCCCGGCAATATTTCAATCCGCGCACCCGCCTGAATATGCCCCGGCTGCAGGACGCTCAGATACACGCCCGCAAATCCGCTCTGATACATGTGCTTGACGGCCTTCTTATAGCCCATCGCGGCATTGAGCTTGAAACACGGACTGCGCGGCGCTTCCACCCTTAGCCTGACCTGATCGATGACGAGCGTATCGCCGATCCACAGGTCCGTCTCCAGCAGGCCCTGCGTCGTCAGATTCTCGCCGAGCGAGCCGAAGATCAATGGCATGCCGGCATCGGGTGCATCGGCTTCGATGCGCCGCTGACGCCACCACTCGTAGTGCTCCATCGGATACAGATAAACGGCCTTGTCGAGGCCGCCGTGGACGCTCAGATCCGCCTGCTCGTCGCCATCCAGACCGAGCCTTTTCACTTCGACGACGGCACCTTCGCTCGCGCCGCTCACCGGGCGCTTGCGGATCGCCGACTCGACGCTCAGACCTTCTGACGCCAGCCCGACGTCGAGCGGCTGGACCACGCCGATGTTGATCGAAAGCAGCCTTGCGCTGCTGCCCATTTGTGCGTGCGTTGTCGGTTCGTCCATCGGGTGGCCATTGCTTCGTCGATCAGTCAGATCTGTCTATGGTACGCGTCAACGCGCGAACTGCTGCAAGCGGCGGATCGTTTCGTCGAGTTCCGACTCGAGTTGCGCGACCAGTTCCGCTGCCGGCAGCGAGCGCGCCAGTGCCGCGGCCTGGCCCGCCCACTGCGCGCCGAAGCCGAATTCGCCTTGCGCCCTCGCAGCGGCGTGCAGTGCCTTTCCGGCGTCGTACGTGACGGGATAGTCGGGTGTGGTCGGGCGATCGGCAGCACGGCCCAGTTCAGTGAAGCGGTTCACCATGCTGCGCGCCTGACGGCCCGAGATCGCCGAGGTCATCGTGGTGTGCAGCGCGGACTCGCCGAGAATCGCGCGGCGATAACCTTCGTCGATCGATGTTTCGGGGCACGGCACGAACGCCGTGCCGAGTTGCGCGGCCTGCGCGCCGAGCGCGAGCGCCGCGGCAATGCCCGCGCCGTCCATGATGCCGCCCGCAGCGATCACGGGCAGATCGAACTTCTCCACGAAAAGGCGCGTCAGCGCGAACGTGCCGATGCCTTCATCGAAGGCTTGCGTGTCGAACATACCGCGATGCCCGCCCGCTTCGATACCCTGCGCGACGATCGCATCGACGCCCGCATCGACCACCTTCTGCGCTTCGTCCAGACTGGTCGCCGATGCCAGCAGCGTAATGCCCGCGTCTTTCAGCGCCTTGATGACCTGTTGCGACGGCAGCCCGAAATGGAAGCTCACAATAGCGGGCTTCTCTTCGAGAAACACATCGAGCATGGCCTTGTCTTCGACAAAGCTCGTGTAGATTTCGCCGAGTTTTTCAGGCGCGCTTGCGCCGTACTTCGCGAACTGCGGCGCAAGCCACGACAACCATTGCTGTTCGACCTGCGCATTGGCCGTCGCGGGCTCGTGGCAGAACACGTTGATGTTGAACGGCGCGCCCGTCAGCGCGCGCGTGTCGCGGATCGTCTTGCGCGCCGCGTCGGCCTTCATCGCGCCGACGCCGAGCGAGCCGAGCCCGCCGGCATTGGATACCGCCGCGGCGAGCGCCGGCGTGCTGACGCCCGCCATCGGCGCCTGAATGATCGGCTTGCTGATGCCCAGCAGGCTCAGGAGCGGCTTGCCTTCGGAACGAGTGCTCATGTCATGTCCTCTTCGAAACGGTTCGCGCATGCCGACAGGCCCGCAACCGGAAGCCGGGCGACGGTGAGAAGCCGCCTTGCTCCCGTTGCAAACGCTCTCGCCATGCTATCTGTAACTCCGATCATCTTTTTCAGCAGACGCTGAGTCAACCGTTACGCAGGCAATTCACTCTTGAGTGCCGGGAACAGATACGCCGCTTCAACCGGGCAGCGGCTCGTTCGCGAAGGCGTTCAGTTCGCGCACGAGGCTCGACGCCGCGAGACGCACCAGTTCGCCGCCCTTTTCCGGCGATGCCTGCGCCGGGTCCGAGCCCATGCGGCCGTCCGGGTAGCGCGCGCGGAAATCGAGCGATTCGCGGATCGGGCCGGACGGCGCGATCTTCGGCGAATAGTCGGCGGATTTGATCGAGTCGGGGAACGCCCATTGCGTGATCGCGATTTCAGATGGCGTGGCGTGGACGCCGTGCCCTTCGGGGAACTGCTTGCGCGCCAGTTCGCCGACGCCTTCCAGATCCCACCAGTTGCTCAGTTTCATCGCGAAGCCGGCGCGGCGTTTGGCGAAGCTTGCCTGGACATAGACCTCGGAGAATGCAGCTTCGATCGACGCGATGTTGCCGCCGTGGCCATTCAGGAACAGGATCTTCTCGAAGCCGTGCGCGGCCAGCGAGTGAATCCAGTCGCCGATTGCAGCGATGAACGTCGACGGACGCAGCGAGATGGTGCCGGGAAAACCGAGGTGATGCTGCGCCATGCCGATGTTGAAGGTGGGCGCGACGAGGATATCCGCCTTCTTTTCCGCTTCACGCGCGATGATCTCCGGGCATAGCCAGTCGGTGCCCAGCAGACCCGTCGGACCATGCTGCTCGTTCGAGCCGATCGGCACGACGATCGCGCGGCTTCGCTTCAGGTATTGCTCGATCTCGGCCCAGGTCGAAAGATGTAAAAGCATTGAAACTCCTGTTTTTCTGCCTCGCGCAGCACGCAGCGTGGCGCGTCGGTTGTGGGGAAATCAAGGGCTGCCACTTCGCCATCGGGCAGCGGCAGCCGATCCGCACAAGCGTACAGGCAAACGGACGTGCCGACCAACAGCAACCAGGTTCACGACTCGTTGTCCGCAAGGCAACGATTTTTCGCGTCCCAACTGTTGGTCAACGGGCATGAATCCGGCCCATCCATTCCACATGGGAAAAATACCGCGCTCACGTACAGCGGTGCGGCGTCAGCGATATATCGGTCGTACGCGATCCTATCGCACAGGATTGACATCCCGGATAGTCTGCGTATTATTCAGCTCACGCGCTTTAATCGCATGCGATATATATCGCACCCCACTTCCAGTCAGGAGACGAGATTGACGACCACGACCGCCCACGCCAAAGCCGACGTACAAACCGGCAAGCCGCCCGTCAGGCAGCTTCGCGTCGAATCCTATACGAACGGCATCATCGGCCCGAGCCAGACGATGCTCGGACCGCTCGCCGACGGCGGCAAGCTGATCGCCGGCACGCCGCCGGGCTGCTGGGGTCCGATGATCACGCCCGCGTTCCAGGGCGGCCATGAAGTCACGCAGCCGGTTGCCATCGAAGGCGCGGAAGTCGGCGACGCCGTCGCGCTGAAAATCGAGCGGATGCGCGTGACTTCGCACGCCACGTCGTCTGGCGTGATGCAGTTCGTCGAAGGGCGATACCACGGCGATCCGTTCGTCGCGAAGTTCTGCTCGTCGTGCGGCACCGAGCATCCGGCCAGCCACGTCGAAGGCATCGGCCCGGAAGCGATTCGCTGCGATCATTGCGGCGCCGAAGTCAGCGCGTTCCAGTTCAAGCATGGCTACATCATCGTGCTCGATCAGGAAAACGGCGTGAGCCTCACGGTCGATCAGGAAGTCGGCAACCGGCTCGCAGGGAAGGCGTCGGCGATGTCCGCGCTGCCCGAGCAGGCTGCGCAGCATTCGATTCTCTCGCTCGCGCGCGCCGACATGCCCGGCCTCGCCGCGCATATGCGGCCGTTCCTCGGCAACATCGGCACGACGCCCGCGCGCGATCTGCCCGACTCGCACAACTGCGCGGACTTCGGCCAGTATCTTGTCGGCGCGCCGCACCGCTTCAACATGACGACGGAAGAGTTGCATGCCGCGAAGACCGACGGACACATGGACACGAACTCGGTGCGCGAAGGCTGCATCCTGATCTGCCCGGTGAAGGTGCCGGGCGCTGGCGTCTATCTCGGCGACATGCACGCGCAGCAGGGCAATGGCGAAATCGCGGGGCATGCAACGGATGTATCGGGTGAAACCGAACTGAGCGTCGAGGTCATCAAGAACCTGGCGATCGAAGGGCCGATCCTGCTGCAAAACCTCGACGACCTGCCGCCGATGGCGCGTCCTATGAGCGCCGAACAGCGCAAGAAGGTGGCCGAACTCGGCGCGCGCTGGGGCCAGCATCACATTGAAGAGAATGGGCCGGTGACGTTCATCGGCAGCGGCATCAATCTCAACGAAGCGACCACGAACGGCCTGCGCCGCGCCGCCGATGTCACGGGTCTGAGCTACGAGGAAGTGCTCAATCGCGCGACGATCGCCGGTTCGATCGAGATCAGCCGCCTGCCCGGCACGGTGCGCGTGACCATTCTTTGCCCGCTCGATATTCTCGATCGCATCGGCATCGGGCACCTTGTCCGCGAGAAGTATCAGTTGGGTTGAGACCTGCTATCCTCTGCGGACACGCGGCGCGGCCTTGTGCGCCGCGCTTTCGCCAGACATGCCTTTACGGCGCGCTGAGCGAACGACATCCGCAGATCACGGGCACGCCATGCAGCGTCAATTCGAAGACCTCCTCCTCGGCAGTATCGAACTGTTCTGCCTCGCCGCCGAACTGGAAAGCTTCACGGTCGCCGCGACGGCTGCGGGCGTCACGCCCGCCGCTGTGAGCCGTTCGGTTGCGCGCCTGGAAGAACGGCTCGGCGTGCGGCTCTTCGTGCGGACCACGCGGCAGATCAGGCTGACGGATGCGGGGCGCCGTTACTTCGAGCAATGCCGTCAGGCGCTCGCTCAACTCGCCGATGCCGAACGCGAAGCGACCGGGCAACAAAGCACGCCGTCGGGCGTGCTGCGCATCAGCATGCCGACTCCATACAGTCACTATCGCGTGCTGCCGTTGCTCGCGGAGTTTCGCGCACGTTATCCCGAAGTCACCGTCGAAACGCATCTGAGCAACCGCAACATCGATTTCGCCGACGAAGGCTTCGACCTCGCGATTCGCGGCCGCGCGCCGGACGACTCGGGCCTGATCGCGCGCAAGCTCGAAGATGCCGAACTCGTGGTGGTTGGGTCGCCTGCTTATCTGAAGTCGGCGGGCAAGCTCGAAACGCCTGACGATCTGATCAACCACGAGTGCATCCAGTTCGCGCTGCCGAGCACGGGCCGCAACATTCCGTGGATATTCAGGCAGGACGACGAAGACATCGAAATGATGACGCGCGGCGGCAACAGCACATCCGGCGACGTGCTCGCGGGCGCCACGCTTGCGCGGCATGATGCGGGGCTTTTTCAGACGTACCGCTTCGTCGTGGAGCGAGACCTGAAGGACGGCACGCTGCGCGAAGTGCTCACGGCCTATGGCGGCCGTACGCGGCCCTTCGTGCTGCTGTATCCTCATGCGCGGCATCTGTCTTCACGCGTGCGCGCGTTCGTCGACTTTCTCGTCGAGAAGCTCAGGGTTTAACCGGCTCTCACTCCGCTCGAATCTCTTCTTTCACATTCATGCTGCCGAACGTCGATTCGATAGTCGCCCGTCTGCGGCTCAAGCAACTGCGTCTGCTGATCGCGCTCGATGAGCACGGCTCGCTGCATCGCGCCGCCGATCAGATGGCGTTGACGCAGCCCGGCGCGACCAAGGCGCTGCGCGAGATCGAAGCAACCTTCGGCGCAACGCTTTTCACGCGCTCGCAGCAAGGCATCCAGCCGAACGAACTCGGGCGCTGCGTGATCCGTTACGCGCGGCTGATTCATATGGACGTCGCGCATCTGCGTGAAGAGATGGAAGGCATCCTGCAAGGCTCGGGCGGGCGGCTTGCGGTCGGCGCGATTACGGGTGCAGTGTCGGGCGTGCTGGTGGACGCATTGACGCGTCTGCGCGAACGGCAACCGACCTTGACCGTGGAAGTGGTCGAAGACACCAGCGCGCGGCTGCTCACGCTGCTCGATCAGGGTCGGCTCGATCTCGCGGTCTGCCGCACGACCGTTGCGCAGCAGCCCGATCATTACGACTACGTCGAACTGAGCGACGAGCCGCTGGCGATCGTCGCGAGCCCGCTGCACCGGCTGGCCAAAGCACGCAAGGTAAAGCTTGCCGATCTCGCGCTAAGCCGCTGGATCGTGTATCCGAGCATCATGCCGCTGCGCGGCCTGTTCGAGCGCGAATTCAAGGAAGCGGGATTGTCCGTGCCGCCGCATCCCATCGAAACGGCCTCGACGATGACCACCGTGCTCATGTTGCAGCGCGACCCGACGCTCGTTTCGCTGATGCCGCGCGACATGGCCGCGTTGCTCGCGGAACACGGCCTGGCAAAGCCGCTCGCAATCGACGTGCGCTCGCGCACCGAACCATACGGCATAGTCACGCGGCGCGGCTCCGTGCTGTCGCCCGCGGCGCGGCTGATGATCGACGAGTTGACCTGAAGCGCGACGTCGGCATCGCCTTGCGTTGGCGCCGTTGCGTGACTAATATCGATTCATGGCGGTGGATTGGCGCATCATGCGCGAACGACACACCGCGACCCAAACCGGCAGCCGCCGCAGATGAAATCGTACGTCGCACTGCTCGCAGTCTGGATGGCCGCGTTCGGCGCAGCCGGAGTGTATTCGGCTCAAACGGACCGCCCGGTCATCATTGCGCTCGCCAATCCCTCTTCCGAACTCGACCCGACGCTCGACGATGCCGATCATCACGACCGGCACCGGACAGGCACGCCATCGCCCGCGATCATTCATGGTCCGTCGTATCTTTCCGCGCTGCGCGAGTACGACGTGCGAGCGCTGCCGCACCGGTTCTCTTACGGCTCACCGACAGGATTCAAGCTGAACAGCCACGGCGACTGAGCCGCGCGTTCCTTCAACGCACGACCGACGTATGGTTGTCGATCTGCTGCAGCGACACGCCGACTACGTGCTCGTGCCAGACGCCGCATTGCGCGACCACGGGGATCCACGACTGCCGGTTGCGCACGCGTGCAAACGCACGCATCGATACCGTCGATTCGACCGTCTGCGAACCATTGCTGCCGTCGAAGAGACCGCCGTCTTCGTTGACCCTGGCGTTCAGCACGCGACGATCCGGCGCGAGGAACATGTCATAGCGTGAGGTAGTGTGGATCCAGCGATCCAGTTCTGCGATGCAGTTGATGACGGCGGGGCGCACGTGAAGACGCGCGAGATAGGCGTAGTCATCGGGGACGTCGGCTTGCGACTGTGAGAAGGCGCTTGTGCAGAACCACGCGAGGGTGATGATGCCCAAAAGGGCTGTGATGCTTTTCATGACGGAGTGGTGCCTGGAAGTGCAGATTTATTGCAATGCGTTCAAGGCGGGGGAGTATAACTCCTTCGTCGTTTAGTTTTGGTTTGGTTTTGGTTTGGTTTTGGTGTTGGTGTTGGTTTGGTTTGGTTTGGTTTGCTTGGGCTTTTGATGGCATCCGCGATTTGTCTTGCCCGCTTCACGCGTCGCCCCTGTGCGGGGCAGCACTTACTTTCTTTGCCGCCGCAAAGAAAGTAAGCAAAGAAAGCGGGCTAACACCGCCCGTTCTTGACCTCCGCATGAGGGCCCCCAACAGGTCCTCCACTTCACACGGCGTTCTGCCATTCAATGCCCGTTGCCAACGCTTCGAATGCGCGCCTCACCCACTTCAGTCACCCGTAACATAGCTAGCGGCAGCGAATCGCTTGCGCCGCCTAGGTGGCAAACTGTGTGTAGGTCGCAGTGCTTCACACCTCAGCGCTCCTACGACACCGATCGTGTTTTTTAGTCCGGAGTGGTGCGCATACGTCGCGAAAGCCTACACACAGTTTGCCGCCATAGAACGTGGGCAAGTTGATCGCGCGTGTGGCGACGGGGGAGCATGAAGCGGGTGAGGCGCTCAATAGGAGCGTTGGCAACGGGCAGCGAAAGGCAGGTTGCCGTTTGAAGTGGAGGACCCGTTGGGGGCCCTCAGGCGGGAACAAGGATTGGCGGTGTTCAGCGGCTTTCTTTTGCCTACTTTTCTTTGCCGCGGCAAAGAAAAGTAGGTGCCGCCCCGCACAGGGGCAACGCATGAACAAGGCAAAACATCACGCGGATGCCAACAAAAACAAAAGCAAACCAAACCAACTGCGACAAACTGTCGCAAATCAAAACTCAACGAGCGCGAAATCTCCCTTCCCGACATCACACAGCGGGCACCGCCAATCCTCCGGCACATCGGCCCAGCGCGTGCCGGGCGCAATACCTTCTTCTGGCAAGCCGGCCGCTTCGTCATACACCCAGCCACAAATCACGCAAACCCACTGCTTGAAATCGTCGGCAGAGACTGGCGCCTGAACGGCATCATTCGACTCCACTGCCGGCCCGGCTTCGGCGCTACCCGCACCCTTGTCCAGCGACACAACCAGCGGCGCCGGCCGCTCATCCGCTGGCGCATCGAGATAGCGTTGCAACGCCTGATACAACTCGACGGCTTCGTTGTGGTTCAGGTCGATCCAGTAAGGATCGCCCGCGCCGTCGTTGAGTCGATCGGGCGAAAACTGGAATTCAACGGCAGTGGCTTTCTTGTACATGTGAAGTGACAGATGAACGAGCGCAGGCTGCTAGCGCCCACCGCGCAGGTAACGGGACCGCTCTGCGCTCAGAAAAAGTGACGCAGCAGTGCGCTGAACAGCGCGGCGGCAACGCCGATCAGACCGAGGGTTTCGAGGAGCGTCAGCGAACGGCGAGTGTTGGCACGATTGGGTGTCGACATGGGCTTGGAACAGAATGATTTGACGGTTGGACCGCGACGTTTCGTCCGGTCCGCAAAAAACACGAGCCCGGATTTTAAACGCTCATTCGTTCAGCAGCTTTCTTTTCGCTGTCAGCTTGCGCGGATCGAGGTGTTGCATCCGGGAAGATTGACTTGCAATTCGAATGCACATTATCGCCCGTGCGAAGCTCGTCATTAACGCCTCGTGGTTGATAGAGTCTTTCGGGTTGGAGATTGCCGGGAGCAAATTATTGGTGTGTGCGCCGCGCCGCTGAGCGTCGTTCGACGCCTGTTTGCGCGCGCAAGCGTGGCTCGCGCGCCGCGAAATCCGACGCGCCATCAGGAAGGAAACAACTGAAATACCGCAACTGCGCTACCGGGTCCCGGTCACCGGCGCGCAATCACCCCGGCTCTGGCAATTGCTTTGCCGCTTCGCTTCCTGCGCATCGCCGCCCGTGATGCGCACGCGATCTTCCGCGCGGTAATACTCGGCGTTCTGATCGACCTTGGCATACGAGGCCACGGGCGCAGCCAGCGCGGCAAAACCCGCGAGAGCAACAACAAACGCAAGGGTCTTCATTATTCACTCCTTGTTCGATCGTTGCGGCTGCAAGCGACTTGCATGCGACCGCAAGCGAGGCACGGTCGTTTGCAAACGTCGATGGCGACATGCAGCGGATTCGTCAGGCGTTTGCTTTCAATGCATGACCCGGCCTCATCAAAAAGCATAGTCGCTGCTTTGCGTGGGTGTTAGTTTTGGTGAGGCGTAGCGAACACTCACACCGTCTTCGCCTTGCTCATCGGCGTCAACACCTGCACCAGCCCGTCCGTATCCTTGACGATCAGCGCCATCACCAGATCGACGCCTGGCCCGAGCACCGCATGAGCGTCATCCACGCGTTCGTTGATCCGCTTGAGCAGCGGGTCGAGCGTGTCGCGTGCTTCCTGCAATTTCGGTTTGTTCAATGGCATCGAACCGACTGCATCGGCGAGCAGCGACAACGCGCGTGGCACGGCCGACCACGCCGGATCCAGATGCGGCGTTTCGCCATCCCTGCACGTGTGCGCCAGCGCCTGGCCGAACACGAGCACATCGCGATGCAGGCGGCTCAGAAACGGCGGCACCTTGTCGATCGCATCGGAGCTGTCGCGCAGGATCGGCACGAACACATGCTCGCGTCCGGCTTCCTGCAACGCTTCGGCGAGCGCCGCCTGCGCCGCGAGGCTGCTCTGTTCGAGCCGCGCCATCTGTGCATCGTCGCGCGAGAAGGCGAGCTTGTGCTCGATCATCTGCGCCAGCGCTACCAGACAATCGCGCGCGGTCCGATGCGCGATCTTCAACGCGCGGTTCGGCCACAGCACGGTCGCGACGAACGCAGCCGCCGCGCCGATCAGGATCTCCGCCACGCGATGCAACGGGCGCACGAACGCCGACCCGTCGTCGCCGGGCACGAGCACCACGATCACCAGCGTCACACACGCGAGCCGCAGGCCCGGGCGCGTGGCCGCGAGCGCCGCCAGCGGCAGCAGCGCGATCGAGAACACCACCAGCGGTTCGACACCGTGATCCATCACGACAAGCCCGATCCCACCCACAATCCCGCCGATACACGCGCCGATGATCTGGTCGCGCGCAGTCGTGAGAGCCTGCGTCAGACTCGGTTGCGTGACGACGATCATCGTCGTGATGAGCGCCCAGTAGCCTTCGGGCAACCCGGCCAGCCGCGCGGCGCCATAGCTGAGCAGGCAACCTGTCAGCGTGCGCCCGAAACGGCGCGCCTCGGGTGCGCGCATCAGGTTTGTAAGCCAGTCTTGCTGTTGAACGGTCATTCGCGTGTTTCCATCAAAACGCATGCATTACGGGTGAATCGGGCGGAATTTCGGCCCTTCGGGGAACATGCGCTGCTCTCGTGACTCCCTCTATCCGAAAGCCTTCGATAAGGAGCGTCATGCCGATGCAGCAAGTTCATGTCCGCCGCATTCTCTCGCGCATTCTCACGATCTCCCTCTGTGCCTCCGCGCTGCTCGTCGCGTATGTGCAACCCGCCAACGCGCAAACATCGGCTATCAGCGCCGCTTCGAGCAGCGCCAGCGCCACCACATCGCCCGTCGTGCCCGTGCCGCCCTCGGAACTCTACGGCGCGTTGTATCGCGATGTCGAACTTGCGCATCTGTACCCGGACAGCAAGACTTTCGCCGACATGGTGCCGAACGCGCCGCCGCAACAGATCGTCGCGGATTACGCCAGGCAGAAGAACGATCCGCAGTTCGCGCTGAAATCGTTCGTCGAGCAGCATTTCACGTTGCCCGCGCGCGAAACGAAAAACTACGTGTCCGACCCGAACCAGAGCGTCACGGCGCACATCGACACGCTCTGGTCGGTGCTTCGACGCGACCCTGACGCCACCGCGAGCCCGTGGTCGTCGCTGCTGCCGCTGCCTTATCCGTATATCGTGCCCGGCGACCGCTTCGACGAAATCTACTACTGGGACTCGTATTTCATCATGCTCGGCTTGCGGCAAAGCGGCCGCGAAGAATTGCTGAAGAACGAACTCGACAACTTCGCGACCCTGATCGACCGCTATGGCCATATTCCCAACGGCAACCGCACGTATTACCTGAGCCGCTCGCAGCCGCCGTTCTTCGCGCAGATGGTACGGCTCGCGGCCGAGCGCGAAGGCGATCAGGTGTATCTGCGCTATCTGCCGCAACTGCGCAAAGAATACGCGTACTGGATGGACGGCCACGACAAGATCGCGGCCGGCAGCGCGTATCGGCATCTCGTGCGCCTGCCCGACGGCACCTTGCTCAACCGCTACTGGGACGAACGCGCGACGCCGCGCGACGAATCGTACGGGGAAGACGTCGCCACCGCGCAGGCGACACCGCAGCGCAACGCGGAAGACCTGTGGCGCAACCTGCGCGCGGGCGGCGAAACCGGCTGGGACTTCAGTTCGCGCTGGTTCGCCGACGGCAAGACGCTCGCGACGATCGAAGTCACGTCGATCATTCCCGTCGATCTCAACAGCCTGCTCGTCGATCTCGAACGCACGCTGGCGAAGGCGTATCGCGTGCAGGGCGACGCGTCGCGTGCGGAGAATCTCGAGCAGCACGCCGCCGCGCGCGCGGACGCGATTCGCCGCGTGCTGTGGGATCCGCAGATGAACGCATTCGGTGATTACGATTTCATTGCGCATCGGCTCACACAGCGGCTCAGCGCGGCGACGGTGTATCCGCTGTATGCGGGCATCGCGACGAAGGCGCAGGCCGCCGCCGTCGCAGCGACGATCCGCGCACGCCTGCTGCGTCCCGGTGGACTCGCGACCACTACCGTGCGCACTGGCCAGCAATGGGACGAGCCGAACGGCTGGGCGCCGCTGCAATATCTCGCCATCACCGGCTTGCGGCGCTACGGTCACGCGGACCTCGCGCAGCAGATCGCGACGCGCTGGATCGCCACGAATGTCGCGTACTACCAGCACACGGGCAAACTGGTCGAGAAATACGACGTCGACGCCAGGGCGGGCACGACGGCAGCGGGCGGCGGCGAGTATCCGTTGCAGGACGGTTTCGGCTGGACCAACGGCGTGCTGCGCACGCTGATGGCGATGTATCCGGACGCGGCCGGTCCGTCGACGCGCCCAGTGGATGTACCGTCAGGCGCGGCGGGTGTATCCGAAGCCGCGTCCGCTGCTGCTGCCGCGCCGAAAACGACGCACAGGCTGCGCGCGACGCCGGCGCCCGCCTCGTCGCCCGCACCTTGACGCAATCCCGCCGGCGCTTTGCCAATCTGCACGGCGGCCCGCGCGCCGTCTAACTGCTTGTTACGAAACTCGCACACATGTTGCACCTTGGGCCGAAGTGCTTGCGTACACTGCGCTCACAGTCACCAGCGCGACCAGTCCGATTCGATCGCACGACGCTATTGAAATCGGGCGCGCTGGCACAACATCGCTTCGATCAAAACAAACGGATATCAGCATGACCGCTTTCGGGAAAGCCACCTTCACCGCAGCAGCACTCTTTCTGGCCGTCAGCGGGACGGCGCATGCGGCAGGTTGCATCAAGGGCGCCGTGGTCGGCGGCGTCGCGGGACACTACGCGGGGCATCACGCCGTGGTCGGCGCGGTGGGCGGCTGTATCGTCGGCCGGCATCTGGCGAAAAAGCACGCCGAAGAACAGGCCGCGCAACGCCAGGAACCGCACGCGCAGTATCAGTAACATGCGCAAGCCTCGCGATTTAAGTCTGTCTTAATTGTCTCGGCTCAATATTCGCTCGCAGGCTTGTCGTTGAACCCCTGTCGACGGAAGCAGACGCGGTAGCGCCCACTTCCGTTCCACGCAACACCGTTATCCCCTGTCGTGCCGCCAGAGCATCGGCGGCACCTTTTTCCTGCGTTTTACACGGCCAACGGCCTCGCGGGAAACGAAGAGAAGAGGTACATCACCATGTCGCACAAGTCGAAGGCCCGCAAGCAGCACCGTCCCACTCCCGCCATGTCGCCGCTGCTGCGCGCGCTGACGTTCAGCCGTGCCGCGCACGAGCCGATCACGCGGGCCATGCTGCTGCAGGGCTACGCGAGCCTCGATGCATTCCGCCGCGGCCAGGGCTCGCGCGAGCTGTTCACGACGCTCGGCCGGCAACTGCTGGTCGCCGAAGAACTCAGCCGCATCGGCCATCTGCCCGAGGCGATTGACGATATCGCCGAAGCGCAGATCGCGATGACCGACATCGACGCCGCTGAAAAAGCCGACGGAAAATGGACGGTCGAAGGCGACAACTACGCGTGGCTGACCATCGCGCTCGATACGTTCGACCGCCAGCTCGCGGTTGCATCGCTGGAAGATATTGCGAAGGCCGAAGCGCGGATGATCGAAGGCCTGATGCGCACCGAGCACGATCTCACGCACGCTGTCGCGGCCTGAGCCTGATCCGCAGCAGTCAAAGCTTCAGCAACTCGGCCTGCATCCAGTCGTGCACCTGATGGCTGAGTTCCTGAGGTGAGCGCTCGACAGGTGAGAGTGTCGGGCCGATCACGACGCGGATATGTCCCGCGCCCGTCGGCCAGCCTTTGGCGGGCCACACCTTGCCCGCGTTGTGCACCACCGGCACGATCAGCGAGCCCGTCGCACAAGCCAGCCGTACGCCGCCCGACGTGAGCTTGACGGGCGCGCCATGCGGCACCCGCGTGCCTTCCGGAAAGATCACGACCACATCGCCTTTCGCGAGGCGCTCGGCTGCTTCGCGCGTGACGGCGACGTGCGCCTGGCGCGGCGAGCCGCGATCCAGACTCACCATGTCCAGTCCCTTCAGCACCCAGCCGAAGAACGGAATGCGCAGCAAATCCTGCTTGAACACGAAGCTGATACGGCGCGGAAAGAGCGCGAGGAACGCGAGCGTTTCCCAGGTCGATTCGTGACGGCACAGGATGATCGACGGTTCCTGCGGCAAATGCTCGAGTCCGTCGATCGAGCAGCGGATGCCGAATACCGCGCGCATCACCGCGACGAGCGCGCGGCACCAGAGCGCCGCGAGCCTATAGCGCGCCGACCGGCTGACGAATGGATACAGCAGCAGCATGACCGTGGACCAGATCGTCCCGCTACCCAGCAGATAGATGATGAAAAGCCATTTGTTGAGTACAGCGCGCATGGTGTGGGGCATCGGCGGAAAGTGAGAAGGCGCAAGCCAAACCCAGATACTACCGGCGATGAAATAATCGCATCCGGCAAAACTGCAATGCAGCACGACCGGCGCCTGGCCAGCACCAAAAGAAAACGCCGGCCTGGGCCGGCGTTCATGCTGTAGTTTTGAAGGCCCAGGTCGCCTGACGGCGCCGGAAGGCTAGACCTTCGGCAAAGGTCTGCGCCGCGTGGCGCTTGTGCTTTGCCGACCGTTCAACCTTTCGCCTGTTTCGGATTATCGCGTTACGCGCAAACTTCCCCCGTGCGCAAGCACAGTATCACCGACAGACGCGCGCCCCTATGTGGCCCAGCGAACATTCAGACAAAAGACGTCTCGCCGCTGCCAGTTAAGACAGGCTCGGCTGCGGATCAGCCATGGAAAGGGCGCGCAGGTCCGCCGCCGGAACCGGCCGGCCGAGCAAAAAGCCTTGCAGCGCATTACAGCCCAGGCGCGTCAGAAACTCCTTTTGCGTCGCCGTCTCGACGCCTTCCGCGACGATCTCGATCCCCAGCGTATGCCCGAGCGCGACCACGGATGACACGATCGCCGCATCCTCCGCGTCATGCGCAAGCTCGCGCACAAAGCCGCGGTCGATCTTCAGTTCGCTCGCGGGCAGGCGCTTCAGGTACATCAGGCTCGAATAGCCGGTGCCGAAATCGTCGATCGAAATGCGCACGCCCATGTCGTGCAGGGCCTGCAGAATGCGCAGACTCGCGTCGACGTCGCGCATCGCTGCCGACTCGGTCACTTCGATCGTCAGATTGCGCGGATCGACGCGATGCCGCGCGAGGGTGTCGCGCACCAGCGCGGTCAGCTGCGGGTGGCCGAACTGCACGGGCGACAGGTTGACGGCAACGTTCCAGTCGCACGCGCCCGAATCGCGCCATTCGCGGATCTGGCGGCACGCTTCGTCGAGCACCCATTCGCCGATCGGCACGATCAGCCCCGTCTTCTCGGCAAGCGGAATGAATTCGTCGGGACCGATCAGGCCGCGCTTCGGGTGCGCCCAGCGCACCAGCGCCTCGACACCCGTGATCGGCCCATCGGGCGCGGCGAACTGCGGCTGATAGTGCAGCACCAGCTGCTTGCGCTCGATAGCCGCACGCAAGTCGTGCGTCAGCTGCAACTGGCCCTGCATGTTCTCGTTCATCGACGCGTCGAAGAAGCAATACGCGTTGCGGCCCAGCGACTTCGCGTGATACATCGCCGCGTCGGCGTGGGTCAGCGCATCGTGGCCGTCGGCGCCGTCGGCGGGACACATCGCAATGCCGATGCTGGTCGAAATGCGCAGATCGTGGCCGTTCACTTCGAACGGCGCGCTAATTGCCGCCAGCAAACGGCCCGCGACGACGCTCGCGCCCGCGTGGCCTTCGTCGGGCACGAGCAGCACGAACTCGTCGCCGCCCACGCGCGCGACGGTATCGCGCGCGCGCATGGCCGACGCGAGGCGCTCCGCCACCTGCACGAGCAACTGGTCGCCGACATGGTGGCCGTAAGCGTCGTTGACGACCTTGAAGCCGTCGAGGTCCATGAACATCAGCGCAAACTGGCCGCCGTCCGTGCGCACTTGCGCCAGCGCGCCTTCGAGCCGGCCTTCGAGCAGCACACGGTTCGGCAGCTTGGTCAGCGCGTCGTGCAACGCGAGATAGCCGAGTTCCTGATTGGCCTGTGCGAGGGATTGGGTCAGCGCTGCGTTTTCGGCTTCGAGCCGCAGTTCCTCCAGCACGGATATCGACAACGCGACGGCCGTCACGCTGAGCGTCACGATGATGATGGCGACCGCGACCCATGCGCTGTTCACGCCGTCCGTCGCCGCCGCGCATACGGTGCCGGGCGGAAAGGCCGCAGCCGACATCCCCGTGTAGTGCATGCCGACGATCGCGAGTCCCATCACGATCGCGGCGCCGGCGCGAAGCGGCCGCATGCGGCGCGAGTTGTGGCGCAGGCTGAACGCCGTTTTCAGCGCGACGCCCGAAGCGGCGATGGCAATGGCAATCGACAGCGCGAAGAGCGGCACGTCATAGACGATGCCCGGCTCCATGCGCATCGCGGCCATGCCCGTGTAGTGCATGCCCGCCACGCCGAGACCCATCAGGACCGCGCCACACGCGAGACGTCCCGCGGGCAGTTCGTCCTGACAGACGAGCCACAACGCGAATGCCGACGACGCAACCGCGATCGACAGCGAAAACAGCGTGACGATGGGATCGAAGCCGATGCGGATCGGCAGATTGAACGCGAGCATGCCGATGAAGTGCATCGACCAGATGCCGAGCCCCATGGCGAACGCGCCGCCCGTGAGCCACCAGCGCGCGGCGCGGCCCGTCGCTGTCGTGATGCGGCCGGCCATTTCAAGCGACGTGTACGCGGCCAGCACCGCGACAAGGAGCGAGAACAACACGAGAAGACTGTTGTAGCTGCCCTGTAGCATATGAGCCCCTCAGAATGTTCACCTCTGGCGCTTGCCGGACTTTGCTGAGTGAAGGCGTCCGTTATCTGCGGAAAGAGGCAGGTGAAGTACGCTTTATCGACAGCCGAAAGCAAATGTTAAGTGTGAAATGTCAATTTCCGAGGTTCTGCTCGGTTTTACGATTGCGCCCGGGGGTGCCCGACTGGATCGGCGTCGATATTCCGTGTAGGGCGCAGGCTTTCTTGCATTCAGGCGGCGCGCTAGTCGGCCATCACGAGTATGCGCACCTTGCTGTTCAGTGACGGCATAAGGAAATCCGATATACGGCCAGCGCGGACGTCGAACAGCAGTTGTTCGAGCTTGTCGAGCAGCGACGGACCTTGACTGAGTGCATAGGCGCCGGCGCTCGCGCCTTCCATCTCTTTCATGAGTGAGCGCCGCGCGCGCATGATGCGCTCGACGGCGCTGGCTCTCGATACGAAAAACTCTTCCACGAAGACCGAATCCTTTTCGTCGCGTTCTAAGTGTTCACTGCATTCGCGCCGCAGTGCAGCGGATGGTGACAGACGCGCGCATCGCGCGGACCGACGTGAAAGAAGCCGTTAGGAAGCGTAACGCGAACGCTTGAATCCATCGAAGGTGGATCGTCCTTCTGATTGCCGGCGCGCAATTCTCACGCTTCGGCAGCGGCGAAATCTGAATCCGGAACTTCCAGATTGTGGCGGGCAGGTAGTGGAATTACGCTTCGCTCAAACGTTTGCCAGCATCGGAATTCGCTCTCGTATCGGACAGGAGACATCATGCTTTCGGCTTTGGTTGAGACGGTTGGGGCGCTGGGGATTCTTGCTAGTGTTGTCGCGAAGGTCGCCGAGTTGAGGAAGGGGTATTTGCGGTGCAAGAAGGTGAAGGGTGGTGAGCGTCGCTCAGGGAGGTCGTAGGTTTGGATTGTTGGGGGGTGTTTGTCTGCGACGCTGGTTCGGTCTGCTTTTGTTTTCGCGGGCATCCGCGTGATGTTTTGCCTTGTTCATGCGTTGCCCCTGTGCGGGGTGGCATTCGCTTTTGGTTTGTCTCGCGACGCTGGGGTGGTTTGCTTTTGTTTTCGCTGGCATCCGCGTTTTGTCTTGCCTGCTTCAAGCGTCGCCCCTGTGCGGGGCGGCACCTACTTTTCTTTGCCGCGGCAAAGAAAAGTAGGCAAAAGAAAGCCGCTGAACACCGCTAATTCTTGTGCCTGCCTGAGGGCCCCCAACGGGTCCTCTCCTTCATACGGCAACCTCTCAGTCACCGCCCGTTGCCAGCGCTCTTATTGAGTGCCTCACCCGCCTCATGCTCCTGCGTCACTGCACGCGTTGTCGAATTGGACACGTTCTATAGCGGCAAACTGTGTGTCGGCTATCGCGGCCTATGCGCTTCACTCCGGACTGAAAAGCACGATCGGTGTCGTAAGAGCGCTGAGGAGTGGAGCACTACGACCGACACACAGTTTGCCACCTGGGCGGCGCAAACCACTCGCTGCCGTTTGCCGCGCTACGGGTGATTGAAGCGGGTGAGGCATCGATTCGAAGCGTTGGCAACGGGCAGTGAATGGCAGAACGCCGTGTGAAGCGGAGGAACTGTTGGGGGCCCTCAGGCGGAGGTCAAGAACGGGCGGTGTTAGCCCGCTTTCTTTGCTTACTTTCTTTGCGGCGGCAAAGAAAGTAAGTGCCGCCCCGCACAGGGGCAACGCGTGAACTACGAAAACATCACGCGGATGCCCGCGACAACAAAAGCAAACCAAACCCAGCGTCGCAAGACAAAAACCAAAACCCAAACCAAAACCAAAACCAAAACCCAAAAAAAATCCCCTCCGAAGAGGGGCCGACAACCTTCATCAAATTTTCCCCGCGATAAGACCTATAAAAAAAATCGCAGCAAGCCTGACCCTCAGGCCAACCTGATAGCGGCGGGATCAGCCGTCAAATACCCGACTGCCGCGCCGAATCGATCCTTGTAATTCGCCCGCACGAGCGGATCGAGCGTCGTCTGCACCTTCGCGTGCAAACTGGTCCAATCACCCGCATGCTGAAAATTGCTCATGATGTAAGTCCAGCCATTGATTTCGTCGACAGCATGCAGCCCCGTCGATTCAGCCCCCGCCGGGCACGACAAAATGCGCGACAAAGTCTTCGTGTCGACGTTGTACGCCCACAGAAAATTATTGACGTGCATGCCGCTGTCTTCACCGATAAACAGTGTGCGCAGTTTCTCCGAGAACTTCAGGTTGTCGGGATTCGCAATCTTCTCGGGGTTCGCAGTGTTGCCGAGGCTGTCGGCCGCCGCGAGATCTTCACCGACCAGCGCGGCAGGCGCGCTCATGTCAACAGGCACCCACTCACTGTTGATCGCCGCGCCGCCCAGGTCGCTCTGCCCGCCCTTCATGTTCAGCGCGTACACCGCGCCCGACGAAATGCCCTTGTCGAGCGCAATGTCGGTCGAATGCGCGTTGCCGCGCACCATCGACGCCGTGATCTGCGACATCGCTGAATACAGGATCTTGTCCTTCGCGTTGACCGTCGTCCCTTCGAGCTTCGTGAAACCCATGCTCGCGCCCTTCAGCGCGGCATAGCGGTGCGTCTCCAGAAACGCAGCCGCTTTCTCCATGCCCGGCTTGATGTAGACCCAGTTGAACTTGCCGCCGAAATGAATCTTCGTGTACTTCGGATCAGTCGGCGGCGTGGACTCGTTCGTGACGATATCCATGATGTCGGCGTTCGTCAGCGAGTTGGCAAGCGCTTCGATTTCGTCGCTGGTTGCGTGGCCGAGATTCAGCCATGTCAGCGTCGCAGCGCCCGCGCCCGCCGACGATGTTTGCGCCCACTTCGCCACATACAACGTCCCCGCCGACAGGTCCGCTTCCTTGTCGGCGACGAACATGAACAGGCCGCCATTGGTCGCGTCGTCGCCCATCAGCACGGTGCGCCTGTCGGGCATCACCTGGATCAGCTCGTGGGAAATACGGCCGAGGCAGTAGTGCTTCTTCGCCGTGCCCGTGCCGTCCGGGTTCACGGTGATTTCCGGCAGATGTCCGTAGTGGTACGGATTCGCCGCCGTCGTGCTGCCGTACAGATTCTGGCTGTAGGCCTGAAACTGCGTGTTGGTCGCGATCGTCGCGGCATCCGGCTCGTACTCTTCGCTCGACAGATGCGTATTCCACGGCGACAGGCTCGCGCCGCACGTGATCCACAGACCATGCGCGCCCGATGTGTCGACATTCGCGTAGCTGACCAGCGTGAGCTTGCCCGTCGCCGGGTCCTGATCGAGCGTGAGCACGGCAATCGGCGACGGCAGCTTGCCGTACATGTCGGCCACCGTCTGGTCGCGCGTCGTGTATTCGAACTGCACCACGGCGAACACGGGGTTGCCCTTCACGCCTTTCACCGTCGGCTTGTCGAGGCGTATCAGCGAAGTACCGTCCGGGCAGTCGGAGAAGAACTGGCGTTCCTTGCCCGCCACCGACCGGTCGACGATCGGCTGATTGTTGATGTCGAAATACCCGCCCGCGACGATCGCGCCGCCCGTCGTGTTCGGCACCGAATCGCCCGTGACGAAGAACGGCTGATACGCGAGCTTGTAAGCGCGGCTGCTGCCATCGGCGAACTGTGCGGTCATCGTCGAGGCGACCGTCGTCGTTGACATCGCGGCGGGATCGGCCAGCGACGGCGCAGCCATGCCGCCGAACGACGCCGCCGTGAACGCGGCCGCCACAGGTGTGCTTGCCGGCTGATTGCTGGTGCCGCCACACGCCGCGAGCAGCGACGCGGCCGCCGCGCTGCCGAGCGGCAGCATCGGCGCGCCAGCGATGATCTTGAGGGCCTTGCGGCGTGAATAGTCGAGTGGCTGCGCCATGTTCTGGTGATCCATTGTTGGGGAGGGGTGGGTTGGCTAGAAAATCAGCCCACGCCGTGGATCAGTTCGTCCATGGCGCGCCGTGATGACGCGCTAATTTAATGAATGATTATGAAATACTTTTCACAGTGTTTTGTAATATTTGATTTGGCTTCGAAAAAACCTCAGACACGCCCGGCGACGGGAATTAGCGCACCCGTGATGCACTGCGCTTCCTTCGACAGCAGAAACGCGATCACCGCGCCGATCTGCTCCGGCGTCACCCAGCGCGAAAAATCGGCGTCGTGCATGTCGGCGCGATTCTGCGGCGTATCGATGATGCTCGGCAAAATCGCGTTGACGGTTGTGCCCTTGTCCTTGAGTTCTTCGGCAAGCGCTTCCGTCAAACGCATCACGCCCGCTTTCGACGCCGCGTAAGCGCCCATTCCCATGCCCGCCTTCAGACCCGCCATTGCGCCGATATTGACGATGCGTCCGCCCACGCTCTTCGTCAAAGGGCGCAGCGCCGCTTTCGATGCATTGAGCGCCGTCTTCACGTTCACATCGAACATGCGCTCCCAGGTGTCGGCGCTGCCGTCGGCGACGGTCTCCCAGCTAAAGCCGCCCGCAATATTCACCAGCCCATTCAGGCCGCCGAGCTGACTCACGATCGAATCGACCGCACGTTGCGCGGCGTCGCGCTCCGCGAGATCGACACCGCCCACGACACACGCCTGAGCAAGCGACGCAGGCAGGTCCGCAGGCGCCCTGCCTCTGCCGATCAACGCGACCTTCGCGCCTCGCGCGGCCAGCACTTGCGCTGTCACGAGACCGAGATTGCCGAAGGCGCCCGTAATGGCGACGATGGTTCCATCCAGATTGTTCATGAAGTACGCGCTCCCAACGCTAGTCGATGCCTGTCGATAACGCACGCCCCGTCACGTTGTTATTCACGACGCTGGGCGCGCACTCGACGACAGTGTTGTCGGTAGGTTCGCTCGCGTCAATCGACGTAATCGCGATGTCGTCGTCGCCGTTAGCAGGACGCACGGCAAAGCTTGGCGGACGTGCGGCAAAGTGCGTACCGCACGCACGACAAAACTGGACGATCGGACAAAGAGCCGCGACGCAAAGGCAAGGGTGTTTGAGAGGCGTTGCCGCATAGTGGTTCTCGAGACGGCATCGAGCACCATGAAGCATCTGTTGCAGCAGGTACGTTCTAACGACGTCAGGCAGCAAGGTCTTGTGAAGTCAGGGTGTGCAGCCTTTTCTATTGCCGTAGCGGGACGCGACGCGTCGTTCGCGATCGGCCACGAAAACTCGCGACCACCCTTGCGTAACAGGAGGCCTCGTCATGCATCATCTGCCCGACACGCCACAGCGCTTCACCAGCGACGTTTCCCCTGCTCTATTGCTTGCGCAACTGCAAGACGATCCGCTCGTGCGTGAGAGCATCGCACTGTTGCCGCCTGTGTTGCTGATCGCGCTGCTGCATGTGCAGGCGCATGTCGGATGGGACGCATGCTTCGCAGTCGTGCGGCAGTTGAACAATGATCACGGCAGGCATATGCGCGAACTCAGCACTGCGCTGTCGCTGTTGAGATCGCTGCGCGGTACGCGGATACTCGATCCGCTCGTATGGCATGCCGTAGCGCGCCGCCTGTTGCACGCGATTGCGGACGAACTGCACGCCATGCATTCGATGCCTGCACAAGCGCCGCGACGACGCATCTCGACGGGTATTGCGCGTGACGGACTGAACCGGCGCAAGCATGCGCTGCAAACGCTGCGTCATGGCATGCAGACACTGGAACTCTGGCGTTACTGGCTCGCTGCGAGAACCTCGGCGCCGTTGACATGGCTATGACGTTTTCTCCACGCTGCGGGCGGCTGTCCGAACTCGCGCCTGAATGCGCGATGGAACGCCGATTCCGATTCGTAGCCCACCTCTTCGGCAATTGCTGCAATCGCCTTGCTGCTGTACGACAGTTCCTGCGAAGCAACGATCAGCCGCCAGCGTGCGAGGTATTGCATCGGCGGTTGCCCTAGAAGATCGCTGAAGCGGGCGGCAAACGCGGAGCGTGAGAGACCGACTTTTCGCGCGAGTTCGTCGACGGTCCAGTTGTAGGCGGGCTGCGCGTGCAGGATCGACAGCGCGCGGCCGACGAAGCGGTCCTTCACGCCCGCGAGCCAGTTCTTGCGGTCCGCGGGCAAGTCGTCGATGCAGCGCCGCACGGCCCACACGAACAGCAGTTCCGACAAACGCGAGAGCACGATGGCGCTGCCTGCGCGGCGTTGCGCCGCTTCCGCGGCGGCATAACGCAGCGACGCCTCGATCCATGCGGACTGCGGATCATTGCGTACATCGACCTTGAAAAGACGCGGCAGCGAACCGAGTACCGGGTTGCTCAGCGCGTCGTCACATGCGAGAAAGCCGCACAGGATGCGCGTCGGCGGCCCGCCGCCGCCGTACGTGAGGTTCAACACTTCGCCCGGCATGGTCGCCAGTTGCGTTTCGAGCAGCGGCCCGGCGGGAACGGGTTCGACATCGAGCGCGCTTGCCATGATGTGCGCCTCGCCTTGCGGCACGACGAGCAGTTCGCCCGCATGCACGCAGATGGCGGGATCGTGGGAATCGGGCAGGCGTGCCCAGCACGTGCCTTCCGTGACCAGATGATAGGAAACGACGCGGTCCGATCTCGGCAGATACGAGAGGCACAGCGCCTGATCGGCCTGGCCGATCAACGACCACGGCGCCGTCAATTCAGCGTGAAGATAAACCGCGCCGCCCAGGCGCACGACGCGCAGCACGTCGGAGACCGCATCCATGAAGCACCGTCCTT
Source organism: Burkholderia sp. Ac-20365 (assembly GCF_017104715.1). Taxonomy (GTDB): domain Bacteria; phylum Pseudomonadota; class Gammaproteobacteria; order Burkholderiales; family Burkholderiaceae; genus Paraburkholderia. The sequence continues at coordinate 120,991 of NZ_JAAGPI010000007.1, read as the reverse complement.
CATTTTCGGCAATTTGCTAAAAGACGGTACATGTACCGTGTTTTGCAAGTTCATCGAAAGGATACTCTCGCTGTGCGGAAGCGTCGCGCGCATTGCACAACGCACGCGTCGGCGTGCGCATGTGCGTGCATTCATCAGAAGTTGTGACGCAGGCCGATCATTGCTGCCGTCGTGCTGACGCCCGGCGCAACAGGCTGACCATAGACGATGGTCTGGTTCATCGTGCCCGTGTTGTTGACGTGGCCGACCTGTCCGTACACAGCCGTGCGTTTGGACAGACTGTATTCGGCGCCGACCGCAAATTCCGTCGAATGGTTGTCCGAGTGGTTCGCGTCTTTCAGGTAGTAGATGCCCGAGGTCACGCGCAGCGCCGGAGAAATGATGTAGCCAAGCCCGAACGAGTACATGTCGAAGTCGGCCTGATTGCTGTGCGCCGGATTTTTCCCCTTGCCGTACGACGCGGAAATAAGGAAGTCATGAAACGTGTACTTCGCGCCGAAGTAGAAAAACCGGTTGTTGTTCAGGCCCGTCAACGGCGCGCCGGGCGCGGGATTCGCATCGTGCCCGTTGTAGTACGCGGCAGCGAGATTGAGACCATAGTTCGAATACTTGAGCACCGCCGATTCGCGCGTGCCGCCCTGGAATTCGCCCGGCACGCCGCCCGGCGCATATTCGAGTGCGAGCGACACGCCCGCGAAGGTCGGCGTCTGATACACGAGCGCATTGCTGTCGTACAGCGCGCCGATCGGACCGTTGGTGCTCGTGCCCGCCCAGCCTGCCGCCTGATTGACGCCGAGCCACGCCGTCAGAATGCTGCCGAAGTATTGCGCGTTGCGCACATCGGTTTCGGCCATCGCGTAGATCATCGGTACGATCTGGCGGCCCGCGTTGAACGTGCCGATCGGTCCCGACACGCCCACGGTCGCAAACTGGTTGAACATCGCGGTGACGCCCGGCGTGTCGCTGAGTCCCGACTTCCCCGTGCCGCTATCGAACGAACCCTGCAACTTGAAGTTGACGCGATAACCGCCGCCGATATCTTCGCTGCCCTTCATGCCCCAGACGCTCGAATAGATGCCGCCGTCCTTGAAGCGATAGATCTTGCCGAGATTCTTCGCGTTCGGCGCGAACGACGCCGCCGCCGTGCTCTGATACAGCATCCCCGAGTCGACGACGCCATACAGCGTCACCGACGACGTCTGCGCATGCGCCACGCTCACGCAGCCAAGAAGCGCAGCCGCGCCAACCAGTTTCGAGTTCATCAAGTCTCCGTCTATTGTGGTGAGCCCGGCCGCTTCAAGGCGCGCCGGGATAATGCAGATGCATCATTCGAACTGCTGGCGCAGCAGCTTCTTGTCGATCTTTCCGACGCTCGTCTTCGGTATGCCGGCGACGAAAATCACCCGCTCGGCTTCGGGCACCGCATAGCGGCTGATCCTTTTCGCGTCGGCGAGACTGAGCAGATGCGCGCGCACGTCATCTGCGTCGAGCGTCGCATGTGGACGCAATACGATCAGCGCCTTCGGTCGTTCGCCCCAGCGTTCGTCCTTCACGCCGATCACGGCGCTTTCTTCCACGCCATGCAGCTCGTTGATGAGCGCTTCGATCTCGATCGACGACACCCACTCGCCGCCCGTCTTGATCACGTCCTTGATCCGGTCGACGATCTGCACGTAGCCATCCGGCGTCATCACCGCGACGTCCTGCGTATGCAGATAACCGCCTTCCCACAGCGCTTCGGAGGCTTCAGGTTTGTTGTGATAACCCGGCGTCAGATACGGCGAGCGCAACACGATCTCGCCCTGCGCGCGTCCGTCGCGCGGCACGTCGTTCATCTGCGCATCGACGACGCGCAGTTCGACCATCGGCACCGGCCGGCCCGTCATGCAACGTCTGCGCACCGCTTCGTCGATGCCAACCGATGCCGCGTCGGGCACACCTTGCGACAGCGCGGCAACGGGGCCCGTCTCGGACATGCCATAGCCTGCGAACACATCGATACCCTGTTCCAGCGCTGCGCGACACAGCGCCGGCGACAACGCCGAACCGCCGATGATCATCGTCCAGCCCGACAGGTCATGCGCTTCACGCGCGGCTGCATCGAGCAGCATTTGCAGAACGGTCGGCACGCAATGCGAGAACGTGACGCGCTCCGTGCGCTTGAGATGCAGCAACGTGTCGGGCAGATAGCGGCCGGGCAGCACGATCTTCAGGCCGAGCATCACGGCGATATACGGCATGCCCCACGCAAGCACATGGAACATCGGCGTGATCGGCATGTAGACATCGTCGCGATGCAGGCGCTGGCCGGAACATGGCGAGCACAGCGTCGTCGCCGTCGCGAGTGCGTGCAGCACGATCTGCCGGTGGCTGTAGCACACGCCCTTCGGGTCGCCCGTCGTGCCTGTCGTATAGAAAATCGCAGCACGCGTGTTCTCGTCGAAATCTTCGAAGGTGAAGTCTGCGGACATCGACGACACGAGTTGCTCGTAATCGCCCGCAACGGGAAACGATGTACACGGTTTCGCTTCGTCGTCGCTTGCAACGATCACTTCGCGCACATGCTTCAGTTCGCCGCGAATCGCTTCGAGCACAGGCAAAAAATCGCTATTGACGATCAGCACTTCCGCACCCGCGTCATTCAGCGTGTAGGCGATCTGCTGCGCGGAAATGCGCACGTTCACGGTGAAGATCGTCGCGCCCATCATCGGGATCGCGAAGTAGCTTTCCAGATAGCGATGCGTGTCCCAGTCCATCACCGCGACCGTCGATCCCGCGCGCACATCGAGCGATGCGAGCGCATTGGCAAGCTGGCCGACGCGCCGCCGGAAATCGGCAAACGTGTAGCGCAGCGCGCCGCGATACGTGATTTCCTGATCGGCGCGCACCGTCAGTGAATGGATGAGCAACTGCTTGACGAGCAGCGGATACGCGTACGCAGCGGCAGCGGTGGTCATCAAAGGATCGGGCGTTCCCGTTTCTCGCACGAATGGCTCCCGTTGGTGGAAGTCGGCGCCACCCGGTTGGGCGGCGTGATGAAAGCGAGAGTACGAAACGCAGCGCAAGCCCACCCCCCCAGGCCGGAGGGGGCGGGTTCTGGAGAATAGAACGGGTGTCTGGAAATTTGCCGTAGCGCGCCGGGCGACGCGCCCTGGCTGAGAACAACTATTGAGCGCCTTCCAGCAGGCCCAGAATGAGTGCGCGACGCACGGCATGCTTGCGCGAACTGGCGTCGAGCTTGCCGAAGAGGTTCTTTAGATGCCACTTCACGGTTTCTTCCCCGACCGACATCGCCAGCGCAATTTCCTTGTTCGACAGATTGCGCCCGAGCAGTTCGAGTATTTCGCGCTCCTTCGGCGTCAGCACGACGCTCGGCACCGCGCGCGGAGCGCCGGATGCTGCACGCGCCGGCATCGGCACGACGCGCGGCGCGGGCATCGGCTGAACGTCCTGGCCCGCATTCGCCTCTTCTTCGCTAACGCGCCGCATCCAGTCGGCGATCGCGGGATGCGCGTCGGCGAGCGTGCGCGTCAGGCTGAACGTCTTCGCCAGATTCATCGCTTCGAGCAGCAAGGGCCGGCCTTGCGCGCCCGTCTGCTCCATCGCGAACGCCTGCAGCACCATGATTTCGATCCGATACCGGCCCAGCTTCATCGCATTGGCCTGTTCGAGCGCGACGGCGAGCGCATCGAGCGATTGCGGCCAGCGCCGCGCGGCAAGGGCCGCATACGCTTGCGACAGCGCCTGCAGCATCGCGACATGCCGTTGCCACAACGGTCCGTGATGCGGCGCGTCCTGCGCGACGATTTCGTCGATACGCTGCACGAGCGCATCGCACGTTTGCGCGCGATAGCGCCCCGCGTGCATGCGCACCTGCTCCGCGAGACTCGCGACGCACAGACGCGGCATGCGGCGGCCAACGCCCATTGCATGCAACGCTTCCAGCAGATCGAGCGCACGATGCTCGACGCCCTGCACCGCCGCAATCTGCGCCGCCGTGCGATACGCGAGCATCACCATTTCGGGCGTCCCGCCGTGCTCCAGCACGTCGAGCCGGTTCGCAAGTAGCGACGCGGCCTGTTCGATGCGGTCGGTTTCATAGCACAGCGCCGCGCACATCGCGGCGAACATGCAGGTCAGCGGATGACGCCGGCCGAGATCTGCCTCCGCGCTCGCGAGCGCAGGCATTAGCACGGATTCCGCGAGACTCAATTGCCCTTCCAGCAGATAGCTGAAGCCCGTCGTGTGATCGCCCCAACGGATCACGTAGCCCACGCCCGGCGCGTTTTCGTGACGCGGCGCGCGTTGCTGCTGAACGCGCCGCGCCTGCGCCGGCTCGCCTTGCAGCAGCGCAAGCGCCGAGCGGCGGTTGGCATGAATCTGCGCGAGCCAGGATGCGGCGGACGGCACGGTGTCGAGCCACGGCTCGAACAGCGTCACGAAACGGTCGATTTCATCGGCGTAATAGGCGGCCGCGCTGAGGATCATCGCGCATTCATAGCGCAATTCAGGCGCCGCTTCGGGATCGGCAAGCACATGTTCGACCTGGCGCCCGGCTTCTTCATGCCGCTCGCCGAGCGCGAGCACCCACGCGGCGGCGAGGCGCAGACGCGGCCTGCGCTCCAGTTCCGCTTCGGGCAGCAATTCGAGCCAGTCGCGCACCGCCGAGAGACTGCCTGCCTTGACGGCGTCGTACAGGCATCGTTCGGCGAGATCGTAGGCGGCCTGATGCTGTCCCGCCGCATGCGCATGGCGCGCGGCCTCGTCGAGCATGCCGTGCGCGGCGAGCCACGCCGATGCGCGCGCGTGCAGCGCCGCGCGTTCGGCATCGGGCAACGACGCGAGCCGACTTCGGAGCACGTCGCGCACCAGCACGTGCAGACGACACCACGCGCTGTCTTCGCTCGCGATGAACACAGGCGTGTCGCGCACGAGGCGCGCCAGCCGTTCGGGCGCTCCGCTATCGCCCGTCAACGCTTCGCACAATTGCGGATGCAGCCGGTCGACGACGCTGATGCGCGTCAGGAAGGCATCGTCATCGGCAGACAGTTTCGCGATCAGCGCCACGACGAGATGATCGCGCAAGCCGCCGTGATCCGCCGATAACGCCTGCGCCGCGCGGCGCGGATCGTCGGCACGCGCCATCGCCGCGAGCGCGAGTTGCAAGCCCAGCGGCCATCCATCGGACAATTCGAACAGCCGCGCGCAGACATCGGCTTCGACACGCGCACCGAAACGCTCGCCGATCAGCGCAATCGCCTCATCGAGCCTGAAGCGCAGCAGTTCAGGGCCGATGAGTTCACCGGCGCCGTACGCGAGCAGGTCGCCTGCGGCTTCATCGAGACCACGCCGCGCCGCCACCGCCACGCGCAGGTTTTGCGGCGCGTTGTGCAGCAGATACGCCAGCGCGGCCAGCCCTGCTTCGGGCAGACGCTCGGCCTCATCGACGATCAGCACGACGTCGAGCGAAAGCTGCGCGACTTCCGCGAGCCACGCGGTAATGCCCTCCAGTTCGCGCGACGGCGACGTCGTACCGTTCAGCACGAACCGCCCGAACGTCGGCCGCGCGCAGCCCGCGCGCACCGCGTGCACGAGGCCGAGCAGAAGACGCTGCGCGTCGTCGCGCTCATCGACCGACAACCACGCGACCGCCGCGCCGCGCGCCAGATGCTCGCGCCGCCATTGCGCCAGCAGCGAAGTCTTGCCGTACCCCGCAGGCGCCTGAACCAGCGCGATCTGCAGATTGCGCAGCCGCGCTTCATCGGCGCCCAGCCGTGCACGCGCCAGCAGATGCTGCGGCGCACGCGGCGCAATCGTCTTCAGGATCAGTTCGGTGGCGGCGTCGTCGGCGCCGTTGCGGGTCGTTGCCATCGGGGCCATGTGGGTGGGAACAGGAAACAGCTTACGCGAGCGCGGTCCGTGCGGCAAAACCGGGACGGATCGATGCGACGCAACACGCGATGTGCCTCGCCCCCCCCTCTTGATGAGTGGGGCCGCGTCCCCCCACCCTCACTACGATAGCCTTCATCAGACGTTGCGAGCGAGGCCGCATCATGAATTTCACGTCGATGGCGGCAACCGTCAATCGGTATCAGGCAGGGTAGCGCACACCATGTATCGTCATTTTCTCGTGCCGGCAGGCGGCACCGATGCCGCCATCGAGGCAGTCGGCCACGCGCTCGAATTCGCCAGGTCGATCGGTGCGCGTGTCACCTTTTTCGGCGCGTGCGGCCTGCCCGGTCATGCGCACGGTGCGGCATGGTCGACCAGCCGCGCTGCGGAATGGCTCGCCAAGGCCGAAGCGGCTGCCCGCGCACATGGTGTGCCGTGCGGCTGTGTATCTATCGATGCCGCGCCGACAGCCGATCGCACGCTTCAGGCGCTTGTCTCGATGGCGCGCACGCAGGGTTGCGACCTGCTGTGCGTCCCGGCGGATGCGCACTGGCTCGTGCGCCGCCCGGACGCCAGCGACGCGCTGGCGTCATGCGGCATGCCCGTGCTGATGTGCATGGCACAACGGCACCGCACGGCAGACCGCGTGATCGGCAAGCTGCTCGACGGACATCGGGCGACCGGCGCAGAACTTCATGCGCTGATGAGCCACACACGCGCAGCATCGCGCGGCGCGTCACCCGATGCCGACACCATGCGTGCGGCCACCAACGCGTTGCGCAACGTCCTGGCATTGCGCGAGCGGCCCGGACGCGACGACTGCATGTTTTCGATGCTGCGCGAACGCACGTCCACGCTCGACGCTGAACTCGCCGAACTCGAACGCCAGTATCAGCAGGAGATTCGCCTGCTCGTTGCATTGATCGACAGCGCCAGCGCCGTCGCAGCGAGCCAACTTTCGGCGGCGCGCTTCGACGAGCAGCTCCAGGCTTGCGCCCAGTTCATCTGGGAATGCATGGGGCGCGAAGAAGGCGTCGTCCTGCCCGCCGCGCGCCGCTATCTCAGCGACGCCGACTGGCGCGACATCGACGCGGCACTCGGTATTGCCGTGACACCGACTAACCTTGAACACACGAGTCGCGAGCAAGACAGCTCGCGCGCATGACAGGAGACACGCATGCCAGACGCAGTCCGCTTCTATGAGACCGGCTCGCCGGAAGTCCTTCGCTGGGAAAAGGTCGTGCGCAGCGAGCCCGGTCCGGGCGAAGTGCGCGTACGTCACGCGGCCGTCGGTCTGAATTTCGCCGACATCTATTTCCGCACGGGGCTGTATCCGGCAAAGCTGCCTTCTGGCATCGGCATGGAAGGCGCGGGTGTGGTGGAAGCCGTCGGCGAGAACGTCGCGGGTTTCAGGCCGGGTGACCGCGTGACCTATACGGGCAGTCCGCTGGGCGCCTACGCGACGGAACGCGTGCTGCCCGCTGCGTGCCTGATTCGCCTGCCCGACGAGATTCCGTTCCAGACAGCGGCGGCGATGACAATGCGCGGCCTCACGTCCGCGTATCTGATGCGGCGCATCTACGCGTGGCAACCCGGCGATACGTTCCTGCTGCACGCGGCGGCGGGCGGCGTCGGTCTGATCGTGTGCCAGTGGGCGAAGCTGCTCGGGCTGAACGTGATCGGCACCGTGTCGACAGAAGAAAAGGCCGAGATTGCGCGGGCGCACGGTTGCGACCACATCATCTACTATCGACGTGAAGACGTCGCGAAACGCGTGCGCGAACTGACCAACGGCGTGGGCGTGCCTGTGGTGATCGACAGCGTCGGCAAGGACACGCTGACGGCATCGCTCGATTCGCTGAAGCGGCGCGGCTTGCTCGTGGGCGTCGGCACCTCGTCGGGTGCGTTTCCGCCCATCGACGCGATGCAGCTTGCTATCAAAGGCTCGCTTTTCTTTACGCGCCCGGCGCTCGCCGACTACATCGCCGATCCGGTGGAAAAGGCGGAACTCGCGGGCGAACTGTTCGGACATGTTGCATCGGGCCGCATCAGGATCGAGATCAACCAGCGCTACGAACTCAGCGACGCCGTGCAGGCGCACCGCGATCTCGAAGCGGGCAAGACCACCGGTTCGTCGATATTCGTCGTTCAGGGAGACTGACATGCGAGTCGAACAGCTGACCTGTTCCATTGGCGCCGAACTGACGGGCGTCAACCTCGCCGACGCCATTCACGACGACGGCCTGTTCGCGGAAATTCGCGCCTCGCTGCTGCAGCACCGCGTTCTGTTCCTGCGCGGACAGGAGATCACGCGCGCCGAGCATGTCGCGTTTGCGCGGCGTTTCGGCGAGCTGGAGGATCATCCTATCGCTGGCAGCGACCCCGAGCATCCCGGTCTCGTGCGCATCTACAAGACGCCCGACCAGCCGAACGACCGCTACGAGAACGCATGGCACACCGACGCGACCTGGCGCGATGCGCCGCCGTTCGGTTGCGTGCTGCGCTGCGTGGAGTGCCCGCCCGTCGGCGGCGACACGATGTGGGCGAACATGGTGTTCGCCTATGAGAACCTGCCCGAGCACATCAAGACGCAGATCGCCGATCTGCGCGCGCGTCACAGCATCGAAGCCAGCTTCGGCGCCGCGATGCCGATCGAAAAGCGTCTCGCGCTGAAGGCGCAATACCCGGACGCCGAGCATCCCGTGGTCCGTACGCATCCGGAAACGGGCGAGAAAGTGCTGTTCGTCAACGCGTTCACGACGCACTTCACCAACTTTCACACGCCGTCGCGCGTGCGCTTCGGACAGGACGCCAACCCCGGTGCGAGCCTGCTGCTCAGCTATCTGCTGAGCCAGGCGTATGTGCCTGAATACCAGGTGCGCTGGCGCTGGCAGAAGAACAGCATCGCGATCTGGGACAACCGCAGCACGCAGCACTACGCCGTCATGGACTACCCGCCGAGCCACCGGAAGATGGAACGCGCAGGCATCGTCGGCGACGTGCCTTTTTAGGCCGCGACGCGGTCTATCCGACGCAGTATCAAACGCAGCACAAACGCCCGCCATCGGCGGGCGGCTCAAACACGCCTATATCTGGAGGACGACAATGCAATTTCTCGACGACTCGCTGCACCCCGAGCATCAGGACAAGGTGGTCATCACCGTCGCGCCGTATGGCCCCGAATGGATGCCCGCGGATTTCCCCGAAGACATTCCCGTGACGATGGACGAGCAGATCCAGAAAGCCGTCGACTGCTACAACGCTGGCGCCACCGTGCTGCATCTGCATGTGCGCGAGCTGGACGGCAAGGGTTCGAAGCGGCTGTCGAAGTTCAATGAACTGATTGCCGGCGTGCGCGCCGCCGTGCCCGACATGATCATCCAGGTGGGCGGCTCGATCTCGTTCGCACCGGAGAACGACGGCCAGGCGGCCAAGTGGCTCTCCGACGACACGCGCCACATGCTCGCGGATCTCGACCCGAAGCCCGATCAGGTGACGGTCGCGATCAACACCACGCAGATGAACATCATGGAGCTGCTGTATCCGGAATACCTCAAGGGCACGTCGCTCGCGAATCCGGCGTTTCAGGCAGCGTATAGCGAAATGACGGTGCCCGCCGGTCCGGCATGGGTCGAAGAGCATCTGCGCCGTCTGCAGGCGTCGGGCATCCAGCCGCATTTCCAGCTGACGGGGATGCATGCGCTCGAAACGCTCGAACGCCTGGTGCGCAAGGGCGTCTACACGGGGCCGTTGAACCTGACGTGGATCGGCATCGGCGGCGGCTTTGACGGTCCGAATCCGTTCAACTTCTTCAACTTCATTCATCGCGCGCCCAACGGCTGCACGCTCACGGCCGAATCGCTGCTGAAGAACGTGCTGCCGTTCAATACGATGGCGCTGGCGATGGGTCTGCATGCGCGCTGCGGCATCGAAGATACGATCATCGATCAGCACGGCAATCGCATGACGTCGGTACAGCAGATCGAGCAGACGGTGCGTATCGCGCGCGAACTGGGCCGCGAGATTGCGTCGGGGAAAGAGGCGCGCGGCATCTACCGGATCGGCGTCCAGTACCGTGACGCGGACGAAACGCTGGCGGCGAACGGCATGGCGCCGAATCGCAAGCAGGGTCAGAAGAACCTTCCGCTGGCCGCGTGAAGTGTGAAGCCGTGTGCAGCCGCAGGCCGCGGCTGAGAAGACGCTGTAATCGGCGTCCAATGTAGTCGAACCATTCCGAGGGCAAGGCCGGCGTCGTGCCGACGCACGGCCCGTATCGAAAGACGGCCCCGCGCGCCGCTGGTGCGCGCGAGGCGCCGCGAAGCCCGCAAACGGAGGAGACAATCTTGCATATCCATCACGTCGATCTCGACACGCATGACGCCGCAGTTCCGCGCGCCCGTTCGCACGCGTATGCGTGGATCGTTTTTGCACTGACGTTCGGGCTGCTGCTGTCGGACTATATGTCGCGGCAGGTGCTCAACGCGGTTTTCCCGTTGCTGAAAACCGCGTGGGGACTCAGCGATACACAGCTCGGCTCGCTGAGCGGCATCGTCGCGCTGATGGTCGGCGTGCTGACCGTGCCGCTTTCCATGCTGGCCGACCGCTGGGGCCGCGTGAGAAGCATCGTCGCGATGGCGGCATTGTGGAGCGCTGCGACGCTCGGCTGTGCGATCGCGACCAACTACGGCGAAATGCTCGTGGCGCGCGCGCTGGTCGGTGTCGGCGAGGCGGCTTATGGCAGCGTGGGCATCGCGCTGATCCTCAGCATCTTTCCCGCGCATCTGCGCTCGACTCTGACTGGCGCGTTCATGGCGGGCGGCGCGTTCGGCTCCGTGTTCGGCATGGCGCTCGGCGGTGTGGTCGCCGTGCATCTGGGCTGGCGCTGGTCGTTCGGCGCAATGGCGTGCTTCGGCATCGTGCTGGTGTTCGTCTATATGAGCGTCGTCTCCGAAAAGCGAATTGCCGCGCAACGTCATGACGGCGCAGTTGCGTCGAGAGCGAACAAGGGCGCGCGCACGAGTTTCCGCGCCACGTTGCATGGACTTTTCTCGACGGTGTCGGTGGTGTGTGCATATGTCGGCAGCGCGTTGCAGCTCTTCATCATGGCAGCCGTGGTTGCATGGATGCCGAGCTTTCTGAACCGCTACTACGGCATGCCTGCGGACAAGGCGGCTGTATCGGCAGCGGCGTTTCTGCTGCTGGGCGGCGTCGGGATGATCGTGTGCGGCGTCGTGACCGACCGCGTCAGCAAGACGCGCCCCGAACGCAAGTGGCTCACGGCGATCGTCTACTGCGTGATGTCGCTCGTGCTGCTCGGCATCGGCTTCCATTTGCCGGCTGGGCCGCTTCAACTCGCGATGCTCGGTGCGGGAATCTTCGTCGTCGCGGGCACGTCGGGTCCGGCGGGCGCGATGGTAGCCAATCTGACGCCACCCGCAATTCACGCCCCGGCGTTCGCGACCTTGACGCTCGTGAACAACCTGCTGGGCATGGCGCCCGGACCGCTCGTGACCGGTTATCTTGCGGACCGCATCGGCTTGCCGGGCGCGCTGCAAATCGTGCCGCTCGCGGCGGCGCTCGCCACCGTCATGTTCATGATCGGCAAGCGCCATTACGAACGCGGTCTGCGACGGGTCGACACTCCGCCCGCAGCCGCTATTGCAACCGAGTAAGCCTTAACGAGCGATGCAAACAATGACTGATTCGACGATACCCACCGTGTTGATCGTGCCGGGACTGCGCGATCACGTAGAAGAACATTGGCAGACGCTGCTGCAACGCGCGCTGCCGAACGCGCGCACCGTTGCGCCGCTGGAACACGACAAGCTCAGCCGCGCCGCGCGCGTCGACGCGCTCGATGCAGCAATGAGGCAGATCGACGGTCCCGTCGTGCTGGTCGCGCATAGCGCGGGCGTGATGATTACCGTGCATTGGGCGCAGCAGCATCGGCGGCCGGTCATGGGCGCGTTGCTCGCCGCACCCGCCGATCTCGAAACGCCGCTGCCCGCAGGCTATCCGACGCAGGACGCGTTGCGCGACAACGGCTGGCTGCCGATACCGCGCGCTCGCCTGCCGTTTCCGAGCATCGTCGCTGCGAGCACGAACGATCCGCTCGGTCGCTTCGAGCGCGTCGCTGAGATGGCGCAAGCGTGGGGAAGCCGGCTCGTCGACGTCGGCGCGGTCGGCCATCTGAATCCCGCGTCGGGTTACGGCGAATGGCCGCGTGCTGCCGGGTTTGTTGCCGAGCTGAGCCGGCAACCGGCACACACAGCGGACTGCTAGATGGATTCAATGGAGATAGACGCGTCGCTCGAACGCAAGGTGTGCAACGCCGATGATCTTGCGCCGGGTCAGCGGAAAATCGTGTTCATCGATGGACGGGTCATCACGCTCTTCAACATAAGCGGTCAATTGCGTGCAATCGACGATGCCTGTCCGCACAACGGCGCGTCGCTGTTTGCAGGGCGTATCGAAGAAAACGTGCTGCGATGTCCCGCGCATGGTCTTGCGTTCGATCTGCTCACGGGTTGCTCGCCTGCCAGCCGCGACCTTTGTCTGAAGACGTTTCCGGTCCGTCAGGTTGAAAACGACATCGTCGTCGCGCTGCCGGACGGACACATTCAGGGACACATTCAGGGCTAAGCGTGACATAAGCTTCGCCCGGTACGATAGTGCGGACCGTTTCCATCAGGGCGCGAAGCCCGCCACGATCTCCGCATGAATACACTCGAAGCGTTCAATCAGGCGCTCTTCCTGATGATCGATGCGACGCCCGCGACGCCGCGCTGGCAAATCGGCATTGCGTCATTCATCGCCGATTACGTCATCTATCTCGTGCCACTGGTGCTCGCCGCACTCTGGCTTACAGGCAACCGCCACGCGCGCGCGACCGCGCTGCGCGCATGCTGCGTCACGCTGGTCGCGCTCGGATTCAACCAGTTGATCGGTCTTGTGTGGCTGCATCCGCGGCCATTCATGATCGGGCTCGGTCACACGTTCATCGAACACGCGCCGGATTCATCGTTCCCTAGCGATCACGGCACAGTGTTCGCGTGCATCACGCTTGCTTTGCTGATGCTGCGCATGCGCGGGTGGGGCATGCTGATGCTCATTACAGGCCTCGCCGTCGCATGGGCGCGCGTGTTCGTCGGCGTGCATTTTCCGTTCGATATGGTCGGTGCCGTTCTCGTGGCCTGTGTCGCGTATGTCGCTGCTGCACCGCTGTGGTCGCTCACAGGCGACGAACTGACGGACCTGCTGATCGCGCTGTATCGCAAGGTGCTGGCGTGGCCGATTGCGCGTGGATGGCTTGCGCAATGACAACGCTTCAACGCAAACCTGCCGCGAGCCGCTGACGCTCGCGCAGCACACCGTGTATCTGCCCGACGACAGCGGCGCCTTCCCCGACGGCAGCCGCCACGCGTTTGGTCGAACCCGAGCGCACGTCGCCGATCGCAAACACGCCGGGCACGCTCGTTTCGAGCGTGAGATCGACATCTTCGTAGCCGTCGTGCACGGACGATCCCGTTCGGATGAAGCCCTTGTCGTCCGTTTCGACGTTGCAGCCCTTCAGCCAGTCGGTGTTCGGGTCCGCGCCCGTGAAGAGGAACAGATGCTTCACGTCGAACGACACTGCGCCTTGCGGGGATTTGCAATGGACGGCCGTCAACCCGCTGTCGTCGCCTGCAAGTGAGACGACTTCTGTGCGTCGATGCAGCGTGATGTTCGGCAAGCGCGCGATACGGTCGATCAGATAGCGCGACATGCTCGATTCGAGCCCATCGCCGCGCACCAGCAGATGCACATGGTTCGCTTGCGACGCCAGATACACGACGCCCTGTCCTGCCGAATTGCCGCCGCCGACCAGCACGACATCGAGCGCACGGCATAGCTTCGCTTCGACAGGCGACGAGCCGAAGAACACACCGTGGCCCGTGAGCCTTTCGAGCCCTTCGATGGCGGGCTTCCGGTACGCCGCGCCCGATGCGATCACAACCGTATGCGATGCGATCCGCCTGCCGTCGTCGAGCTCGATTTCGATCGGCGTGCGGTCGCAGTGCAACGCGCGCACGCGCGTCGGAATGGAAATGTGCACGCCGAATTTTTGCGCCTGCACGAACGCGCGGCCCGTTAGCGCCTGACCGGAAATGCCAGTCGGAAAGCCGAGATAGTTTTCGATGCGCGCGCTCGCGCTTGCCTGTCCGCCCGGCCCGCGGCTGTCGAACACGGCCACCGACAGACCTTCCGACGCCGCATAAACAGCCGACGCCAGCCCCGCCGGCCCCGCGCCGACGATCACGACGTCATACACATGTAGCGGATCGAACTCCGGCAGCCAGCCCAGATGCGCGGCAACCAGATTCTCGTCGGGCGCGCGCAGCACGGTGCCGTCGGGGCAGATCACGATGGGAAAATCCGCCTTGCACGCGGAAATGCGCTCGAGCAGCGCAACGGTCTCGGGCTCGTTGTTCGCGTCGATGAGCGTGTACGGATACGCGTTGCGCCGAAGCAGGCCTTGCAGCGAGATCATGTTCGCGTCGGTCGTGTCGCCCACCAGCACCGGGCCGCTGCCGCTTTCGATCAGACCGACGCGCCGCAGAATCAGCGCGCGCATGAGCTTTTCGCCTAGCTCGGCTTCCGCAACGAGCAGATTGCGCAGACGTGCCGGCTGCACGACGAGTCCCGTCGTGTCTTCGAGCGCGTGACCGTCGCCCAGACACGGATGTCCATACAGTTGCGCGATTTCGCCCAGAAAATGCCCGGCATGCTGCTCGGTCACGCGATGCAGCTTGCCCACGGCATCGCGGCGCGCGACACGCACGAGCCCGCTCAGAATGACGATCAGGCCGGGGCTCGGCTTGCCCATCGTGAATACCGCTTCGCCCGCCTTCCATGTCGCCTCGAAAGCAAACGGCCGCATGCGTTCGATCTCCCGCGCCGACAGCGACGGGAACATCTGATGGATGCGGCTGGATAGCGGCGAAAAGGCTGCGTCCGACTCGATCGAGTCGATTTCTTCCGCGCTGTGGTGCGAGACGATATTCGCCGCGTCGCCGAGGCGGTATCGGCCGAACAGGGAGCGTGCGCTATCCGCAAGTCTTGCTTGCGGGTCGTCCGTTGCGTCGTTCGATGAACCGTCGTCGCTGCCCATGATCGCGCCTTTGTACAAGCACTCGGGAAAAGGCCCGTGCTTCGCGATCGATTGGCCGAAGGTTAGGAAGCCTCCAGCGGCGTGCGACGCGTGGCCATCGTCAGATTAGCCACGGTTTTGGCGGATGGCAAATGAGGTCGAAAGAAGAAACCGCGACAGGCGTCCCGTCATTTGACGGCGCGTGTCGCGGTCGTTTGATTCAGATAACTGCGCTGGCGGCCAGCCAGCGCCTGATGCATTAGTGATGTTCGAACACCGGCACCGAGTACGTGCTGGGCGAGAACGACGCGCGTTGGCCCGCTTGCGATGCGCCGTCTGCTACACCGCCGACGCCGCTGTTGTCGCCGTTAGCAGCCGCCACCTTGGCTTCCGCTGCCTGAATGTTGGCGGGGTATTGCGTGTCGTTGCTGTTCGACGGTACGTAACCCGCTTTTTCCAGCTGCACCAGCTCGGCGCGGACTTGAGCACGGGTCACGGGCTGGCTGGATTGAGCGAATGACATGGCGGGAACAGCGAGGACAGCAGCAATTGCGACAGCCTTGATGAGCGATTTCATGATCATTACCTCCAGGATTCGTTTTTCGGATGCTTCGAACTGTTTTGTTCGTTGCGTTGAAAACAGTTTAGGACTGGCGCCCTTTGGGATAAACATCCGATCAACCAACTCACAGTTTCAGGAAACGTTATAAATCGCTCGAAATTGGTGCGTGATGCGAGTTGAATCGTCCGCAAAACGTGCTGCAATAGAACGCAGAACGGACAGGAGACGAGATGAACCACCCGCCCCAAACCACTACGCCGCGCTTCTCATCCATCGATGCGCAAGCGCTGCCGTGGACACCTTCGGCGTGCGCCGCCGGTGTTCAGATCAAGAATCTCGGCAAGGCGAACGGACGCGCGATGCAACTCGTGCGCTTCGAAGCGGGGACGGTGTTTCCGATGCATCGGCATACGGGCCCCGAGTTCATCTATATGCTCGAAGGCGAGGCCATTCAGCACGGTCAGCGTCTGTTGCCTGGCTGGGCAGGCATAGCCGAAACAGGCACCGTCGAAGACGGATTCAGAAGCGATACCGGCTGCGTGTTTCTGTTGATCTACGATCTCGCGCAGCGTTTCTGCTAGATGTGCATCGCGTCGAAACACAAGCTACAGACGCTTACAAAGTCGCTGCAGTGACGCGTACACCGACGTGATTCGAGCGGCGTTATTGCAGGCACACACTCACGTGGAGCCTGCAATGAACACCAACGTCACGAACAGCATCGCGCAACGCAGCCGTATTCATCCCTTGATCGCAGGCGCGGCTGTGTCCGTGATACTTGCGAGTGCCACCGGCGTTGCGGCGATGACGGGCATCCTGCCTCTCTCGCATGCGGGCACCTCGACCAGCGAGCAGACCGCGCCTGTCGTGGCGCAGCCTGCAAGCGCGCCAGCCGTCGCGACACAGCAGACCGGCGCAGTCCAGCAAGCCACTGCTACGCCGCCAGCTACACAGTCCGTCGCGCAGCCTGCTACACAGCCAGCTACACAGCCTGTCGCGCAGCAAACGCAACCCGCAGCGCCGCGGCCCGTGCATCACACACCGAAGCCACGCGTCGCGCCTGCTCCGCACTACGCGAACGGCGAATACTCGCAAGCGCCCGTGCGTCAGGTCGCCGCCGATCCCTACGCGGGCGAAGTCGTTGCCATCAACCCCGTGCAAACGTCGGAGCCGACGACAGGTCTCGGCGCCGTCGGTGGCGCGGTTGCAGGCGGTCTGATCGGCAATCAGTTCGGCGGCGGACGCGGGCGCATTCTGACCACGGTCGTGGGCGCTGTCGGTGGCGGTCTGGCGGGCAACGGTATCGAGCACGCCGTGCGCAAGCAGACCAGCTACCAGGTGCAGGTTCGCATGCAGGACGGCAGCTATCGCAACTTCACTTACGCGACCCAACCGCAGGTGCAGGTCGGACAGCGCGTGCGTGTATCGGGCGATACGCTCACGGCTTCGTAACCGTGTCGTCGCCCGTGTGTAGCGCAGTTACCTGGCGTTACACACGCAACACGACGGATGCAACATGAGAACGACTGCATTCCTACAATGCGCGTCACTCGCCATCGGATGGCATTCACCAGCGCACGCGCTGAACGGAGCAATACGTTGAAACGCCTGACACTCATCTGCGCAGCCGGCCTCGTCGCCGCGAGCGCCTCCACCGCGGCGCTCGCTCATGTCGACGTCGGCGTGAGCCTCGGCATCCCAGCACCCGTCTATGTGGAGCCTGCGCCCGCTGTCGTGTACGCACCGCCACCACCTGCCGTCTATGCGCCCGCACCCGTCTATTACGGCGACGGATATGGTTATGGCTATCGCGACGATCGGGGCTGGCACGATCACGGCCGCCATCGCGGCTGGCATCATCGTCATCACGACGATGACGACGATTGATGCCAATGTGTGTCGTCACTGTCGAAATACCCTGCAAATGACGTAAAAACCAAATAAAGCATTGCCACGCAACCAGGCTCCATGGTAGAAGCACGTCGCAAAGTTTTGTCGACAGGAGCACGCGGTGAAGAGATCCGCTGAAAACAAGCTACAGGTGGTTGCAGTGCGGGTGGAACCGGCGATCGAGCGTCGGCTGAGGCTGTTGGCCGAAGTGACGGGGCGTAAGCAGTCGTTCTTTCTGCAGCAGATGATCGAAAACGGCATCGCCGCGATGGAAGAGTCGTGGCTGCCGCCCGCCGTACTCGAGCAGGTGCGCGACGGCACGCTGCCAGCGCGCGAGCCGGAGCGTATCAGCGAGCCTGACCTCTTCAGCGATCTGTTTGCCGATCAGGGCAACTAGTCCTGCCGGCATTCGCGCGTGTCGAATACATCGTTGATCGCTGCAACGAGCGCTTCCTTGAGACGCGGGTCCGACGCCAGATGACCGGCGTCGACGAAGCGGCCGTGCACGGCGGGAACCGCGCGCATCAAGCGATGCAGATTGTCCGGCGGACAAACAGGATCGCGCGACCCATGCACCGCATGTATCGCGACGCCCGATGCGGCGGCATGTTTCGCCAACGCCATCAAACGACGCTCGCCTAACCAGCAGCCGTGCGCGAGATAGTGGGCCTGGATGCGGTATTTCGCTGTCGTCGCGTTATCGCGCTTCGTTACCGTTTGCCTGCGCGTGGTACTCGAATGCGTCAGGATCGCGTTTTCATACGAACGCCACGCGGCAGCCACGGCATCGGCGCGGCCGCGTGTTCGCGATTGCATCGAGTGCATGCAAGCCGCTGACAGCGACGACGCCCGCTCGCAATTCGCCGCATGCATCAACCTGCGCCACGCGAGCGGCGCACGGACGCTCGACGTCACGAACAAACGTCGCACTTCACGCCCAGACGTCAGAAAGAGTCCGCGCAACACGACGCCGCTAACGGATGCGGGACACGTACCCGCATAAGCCAGCGCAAGCGCCGCGCCCCACGATCCACCGACAACACCCCAACGCGCGATCCCCAGTTGCACGCGTATCGCTTCGAGATCACGAATCAGACGATGCGTGTCATTGTGGCGAAGACTTCCGCGCGGCTTCGATGCGCCTGTGCCTCGCTGATCCACCATCACGACACGAAAGCGCGTGAGATCGAACAGTCGTAACGCGCCAGGCTGACTGCCGCTTCCCGGTCCGCCGTGCAGCACGACAACAGGCGCACCGCTGGAATCGCCATGCACGCTGCAGGCGACCGTATGGCCGTCGCGCGTAATCGTTCGATGCTTCGTGTCGGATGAACTCATGTCGGCGCTTTCTCGGGTCATGCGGTCATGCGCAAGTCATCCGGTTTCGCGGCGACGCACGCACGTTCGGAAGAATCAATCTTCGCACGCCCAACTCTAGCCGGCCCTTCCAGTTATCCCGCCCTTTCATCTGCCTGACAACGCCGAATGGCGCGCGTCTTGCTTTTTGATACCGCGATGCCTGCACGTCGACGGGCACGATACAGGAGGAGACGATGCGCGAAGACGCGAAGGCAATGGGATCGCTGACCGGTCGAGAGAGTGGCTGGCTCACGCCGTCGATCCAGAAAGCGCACGAGCGGTCGGAAACGTTCGGGCTGAACGCAACCATGCGTCCCGACTACGACGTGCTCACGCATGGCGAATTGCGCATGAAGCTGGAACAGAACCGCGTGCTGTGCGCGCACGCCACGCCGGTGATGGAAACGCTGCGCGAGCAGATCGCCAATACGCAGAGCATGATCGTGCTCACCGACGCGCAAGGGCTGATCCTTCATTCGATCGGCGACGACGATTTCCTGCAGCGCGCCGAGAAAGTCGCGCTCAAGGCCGGCGCGAACTGGGCCGAGGAACGGCAAGGCACGAATGCGATCGGCACGGCCATCGCCGAACGCAGCGCGACTGTCGTGCATGGCGATCAGCACTATCTCGCCGCCAACCGTTTCCTGACCTGTTCGAGCGTGCCGATTCTCGATCCGTATGGCGATCTGGTCGGCGTGCTCGACGTGACGGGCGATCATCGCAGTTATCACCAGCACACGATGGCGCTCGCGAAGATGTCCGTGCAGATGATCGAAAACCATCTGTTCACGAACACGTTCCGCAACACGCTGCAAATCGCCTTTCACGGCCGGCCCGAGTTTCTCGGCACGCTGATGGAAGGCATCATGGCCTTCACCTGCGACGGGCGCTTTCTGTCCGCCAATCGCAGCGCGCAGTTCCAGGTCGGGCTGCCGCTCGCGGCGATGCGCGCACATACGCTGTCGTCGCTGTTCGGGTTGACCACGCCACAACTGATCGAACGTCTGCGCGCAAGCCAGGGTCATCACATCACGCTCGATCTGAACAACGGCACGGTCGTCTGCGCAAACGTCGAGTTCCGCCGGCCGACGCTCGGCAGCGAAGCGCCCTGGCCCGTCGATACCGCCGCCGCTTACGAGCGCCCTGTCGCCGCACGCGTACAGCCCGTCAAGACTGTGTCACAGGGCAACGCGCCGTCACGCCTGGACTGTCTCGACACCGGCGATCCGCAGGTTTCCGCCGTCGTCGCGAAGGTGCGAAAAGTAATCGGCAAGGACATCCCGATCCTGATCACAGGCGAAACGGGCACCGGCAAGGAACTGCTCGCGCAGGCCATCCACAACGATTCGCCGCGCCGCGCGGGTCCGTTCGTCGCGGTCAATTGCGCATCGATCCCCGAAAATCTGATCGAGTCGGAACTGTTCGGCTACGAGGAAGGCGCCTTTACGGGTGCGCGGCGCAAGGGCTCGATCGGCAAGCTGCTGCAGGCCAACGGCGGCACGCTGTTTCTCGACGAAATCGGTGACATGCCGTATCCGTTGCAGGTGCGGTTGCTGCGCGTGCTGCAGGAACGCGTCGTCGATCCGCTCGGCTCCAGCAAATCGGTTCCCGTCGATATCGCGATCATCTGCGCGACGCACCGCAATCTGCGCGAAATGATCGTGCAGAACCGGTTCCGCGAAGACCTGTATTACCGGTTGAACGGCCTCGTCGTCAAACTGCCGCCTTTGCGCGAGCGCAGCGATCTCGCCGCCGTGATCGAGAAAATGATCCAGCTGATGCCGCCCGACGAAATCGCGGGCGCGCCGCTCAGCGTCTGCGACGAAGTGAAAGCGCTGTTCGAGCAGTGCGCATGGCCGGGCAATTTCCGGCAACTCGGCAATCTGCTGCGCACGGCCGCCGCGATGGTCGACGACGACGGGCAAATCCGGCGCGAGCATCTGCCCGAAGATTTCTTCGACGATCTGCGCACCCGCCCGGCGCCGTCTGCGCAGGCGGCAAGCGATCCGTTGCCGCTGCATGGCGCGCGGCTGCAAGACGTGCAGGCCTCGGCGATTGCAGCGGCCGTCGCGCGGCATAACGGCAATGTGTCGGCGGCGGCACGCGCGCTCGGCATTTCGCGCAACACGGTCTATCGGAAGATGCCGTCGCTGTGTGCCGCCGACCCGCGCGCCGACGAACCGAACGACGACTAGCACGACCGTCCGCTGTTGCACGTTGTTGAGTTTTGCAACACCTGTGCGCCGAATCTGGACAGCGTGTTCACTGCGAAGCTTTCGCAAATCGCGCCAACGCTCCTCCGGCACGGAGCTTGCGTCGAACGGCCCCGACCGCAGTTCGATTGCGGTTCTTCGTCAAACCCATCCAGGAGACAACCATGCAGTGGACTTCACCCGCGTACACGGATCTGCGTTTCGGTTTTGAAATCACGATGTATATCGCAACCCGCTGACGTCGCATCGCGTGTCGTTCACGAATGCCGTGCCGGCTTCGTGAACGACGCCTGACGTTACCGAAGGTCATCGAAGAAGAGACTCTATCGCCATGATTCCGACGCCTGCGAACGCCGGTGCGAGCGAGCGCCCGAGGTTACGCGAACTGTTCCGGCTGCAATGGGAGCCTGTCCAGGACGCATACGTGCTGCTGTATCCCGAAGGCATGGTCAAACTCAACCCGAGTGCCGGCGAAATACTGTCTCGCTGCGACGGCACGCACGAACTCGACGACATCATCGACGAACTGGAAACGCTCTTCAACTCGTCGGGTCTCGCGACAGACGTGTATCAGTTCATCGATCATGCACGCCAGCGCGGGTGGGTCGATTGACACACATGCGCAACGACGGATGAACCTGAGGATAGGCTCATGTCCGACTTCATGATGTTTCTGATCGTAGGTGGCGCGCTCGGCGGGATGGCGCTGCTGTGCGTCGTCATGTGGATACTGCTGCTTCACAAGTCGCACACCGAATGGCGGCTTGCCGACGACAATTATCGTTTCATGTCGTCGGATACGAACGAGACGCCCGCGAATAGTCCATCGCAATCGACGCCGTAGCAGGCGGAAACACACGCCACATGCCGTCGCGGTGTCGGAAGAAGTGAATCGCGATATCGCCTTCAGGACGATGCACGTGGACACGCACATGACAGCGGCGCCCGCTGCTGTCGCATCCAAATCTGGCAAAGCTCACTCTGGACGGCGGCATATGCGCCAGCCATCGCTCGACCATCGCCCGCAAACTGTTCATCACATGGCACTCGCTGTTTGACGCTCTGCGTTGTGCGAGAAACATGCCATTGAATGCGTGGCGCTCGACACAGTCGCGCTGTCACATACGGCAACAGGCGAACTGTCCACTGCTCCACGATGCAACAGGCCGCGCAACGCTTTGCGATGCGTGATCGCGCATCGTCTTCGCGCCTCGACATGCCACGCGCCGATTCACAAGGATAACCAGGCAATGGCATGCGACTTGCCTTTACGACCGCGCAGCCGACAAGCGCATCAACGACGTTCTGCTCAAAGGCATCGCAGCGATAACTCACCCCACAAACCATCTCAGATGGGACAGGAGACAACGATGAAGACAAGTCCGGCTTCGGCCACGCGGCTCGCGATGCTCGTCGCGGGCGTGGTGGCGGCAATCAGTCTGAAGCCCGCAACGGTAGCCGCCGCGGCCGACTATCCCGCCGTGACGTACGAGCGGCTCACGTCGGCGCAAAGCGATCCAGGCTGGCTCACGTATTACCGCACGTACAACGGCCAGGCGCATTCGCCGCTCAAGCAGATCGACACGTCGAACGTGAAGAACCTGAAGCAGACGTGGGCCTACAAGTTTCCCGCCGATCTCCAGCAAGGCTTCGAAGCGACGCCCATCATCAATGGCCGCTTCCTCTACGTGACGACGCCGAAAGACAACGTCTACGCATTCGACGCCGCTACCGGCAAGCAGTTGTGGAAATTCGAACCGAAGCTCGGCGCGGAAGCCTTCAAGAACGCCTGCTGCGATGTCGTGAACCGGGGCGTCGCGCTGTATGGGAAGAACGTCTATGTCGCGATGCTCAATGGCGAAGTGGCCGCCCTCGACGCGCAAACGGGTGCGCTCGTCTGGAAGAAGCAGATGTTCGAGCCGGGCACGGGCTACGCATTTTCGCTCGCGCCGCTGGCGCTCGACGGCTCGCTGGTAGTGGGCAGTTCGGGCGGCGAATACGGTGCGCGCGGGTTTATCGCGGCGCTCGATCCCGCGAACGGCAACGTGCAATGGAAGCGCTACACCGTGCCCGGCGCGAAAGAGCCCGGTGGCGACACGTGGCCCGACGGCACGCAGGAACATGGTGGCGCGCCCGCGTGGCTGACGGGCACGTATGACCCCGAGAGCAAGACGCTTTATTGGGGCGTCGGCAATCCGGGGCCGTGGCTCGCCGATCTTCGTCCCGGCGACAACCTCTATTCCGATTCGCTGCTCGCGCTCGATCCGAAAACGGGCAACCTCAAATGGCACTACCAGTACACGCGTCACGACACGTGGGACTACGACGGGGTCAACACGCCCGTGCTCGCCAACATCAAGTACGACGGCAAGGACTATGACGCGATCATCCACGCGGATCGCAACGGCTATTTCCACGCGATCGACCGCAGCAACGGCAAGCTGATCTATGCGCGCCCGTTCGTGAAGGCGACCTCGGTAACGGGCTACACGGCCGACGGCAAATCCATCCAGGACGAATCGAAGTATCCGAAAACCGGCACGACGATCGAAACCTGCCCGAGCTTCCTCGGCGGCAAGAACTGGTGGTCGGTTTCGTACGACGCGGACAAGCACATCGCGATCATCCCGACGCTGCATGCGTGCATGTCGCTGTCCGGCAAATCGGTGACGTACATGGAAGGCTTGCCGTATCTCGGCGAAGGCTTCGAGATCAAGCCGGAACCCGGCAGCAAGGGATATGGCGAGTTGCAGGCCATCGACGTGAACACCGGCAAGAAGCTCTGGAGCCACTGGAGCAAGCTGCCGTGGAACGGCGGCGTCGCGACCACGGCGAGCGGCCTCGCGTTCAGCGGCTCGCTCGACGGCCACCTGTACGCATTCGACGTCACGAGCGGCAAGGTACTGTGGGAAAGCCCGAAGCTCGCGAGCGGCATCATCGCGCAGCCCTCGGTGTTCGAGATCGACGGCAAGGAATACGTCGCGGTGCTGGCGGGCTACGGCGGCGCGAACCCCATCTGGGGCGGACCGATGGCAAAGGCCGCCGACAAGGTGCCGCGCGGCGGAACGCTGTATGTGTTCGCGCTCAACCACTCGTGATCTTTCCGGACGTCCAGACATGAACCACTCTCTCAACCGTATTCCGGCAGCGGGCGCGCTCGCTGCCTGTCTCGCGCTCACGCCGATTCATTCGATGGCCGCCGTAAAGATCTGCACGTTTCCCGGCAGTCCGTCTGCCGCACTGGATCAAGCCGTCGCACGCGAAGCTTTTGCGCAGGCAGGCATTGCCGCGACGCTCGTCAAACATGGCATCGGTGATGGCGACGACGACGGTGTGTCGCTCAGGGAACTCGACAAGACGCTTGCGCGCGAATGCGACGTGATCGCAGGTTTCCCGCGCTCCACAGTCGCCGACGACTCGACCAGCAAGCTGCAGTTTTCGCGCGGCTATCTGCACGCGGGCTACGTGAGCATCGAAGCGCCCGACGCCAATCCGCAAGGCGCGGCGAAAAACCGGGTTGCGGCAACGTACGCGAGCCCTGCACAGCTGATCGCCGTGCAGCAGCCGAGCGTCACGCTCGATCTGGAAAACACCTCAGCAGCGACCGTCGAAGCCGTCGCGAAAGGCCAGGCACAGCGCGCGATTGTCTGGTATCCGGCTGTGGTTGCGTATGGGCTTGCACATCCGCAGCGGCATTTCGCAGTGTCCGCCGCGCGCTCGCCGTATGCGAACTGGCAACTCGTGTTCGCATTCGGACCGCGCACGGCGTCGATGCGCGAACGGGTCGACGCAGCGCTCGACAAGCTGTCTGCTAACGGACGGCTCGCCGCATTGACGCACGACTGGGCGATGCCCGCGCATGCGCTCGATACCGCCGCCGGCGACGATGCCGCGCGGTATCGAGACGGTCCGTCGGCGTCACGCGCGTTGGCAACACGCGCATTGCTGGCGGCAGCGAATGCGGACAGCGCGGGCGGCTTCGTGAAGGTCGCCGCCGATGCGACATCCGCGCCCACGTTCGATCAGGCGCAAGCGACGCACGGCAAGATGCTCTATTCGTCAGCATGCGCAAAATGCCACGGCGCGCAGTTGCAGGGCGTGACGGCGCCCGCGCTGCAAGGTCCGGCGTTCGCGCCTGCATCGAATGCGCATCTGACGATTGGCGGCATATTCACCTACATGTCGACCAACATGCCCGCCGACAAGCCCGGCAAGATGAAGGATCAGGATTACGCGGACATCATGGCGTTCCTGCTTTATTCGAACGGCTATCACGCAACCGGGCCGAAAATGACAGCCGACAACGCGCGCACCTCGACGACGCCGCTCAACGCGGGCAAATGAAGTCTGTATGACAGAAGCTGTGGGCAGGCGTGGCTAAAAAAGCGCGCCGCGCCCACGCATTGATGCATCGAACGAAACAACCGCACCGATAGAATCGGAGAACGTGTGGCGCGATGCATGTAATTGTTCACAGCAGATCAGTCGCCTGCACGTCTCGCCTCCCCGGCACTCAACCGACTCGTCGTATCAAAGCCAACTCGCGCTCATCGCTTTACGCAACCGCTTCTTAACATCTCTTTCCTCGCACGACTTCACGCGTATTGTCTGCAGGCAGCGCTGACTATTTGCATCACAGTGCACAGGGATGTTCTAACATCATATTGAGTCGACGCCACATTCCCGCATAAGCACTTACCGGTTGCCATCAGTCACAGGCAGTCCATTGGTTCGGACACCTGTCATCCTGCCTGAAGGAGCGGCCATGTTCTCGTTCAACCCGCGACGTGCCTGGGCGCTTTGCGTCTGGCTGTTTGTCGCGCTTACGTTGCGAGCGGGCGTCGCGCTCGCTCAAGATCCGCAGCCCGCGCCAGCTCAGCCGTTCAAGCCCGAAGAAATCGAGGCGCTCGTGGCGCCCGTTGCGCTGTATCCGGATTCGGTGCTGTCGCAGGTCCTGATGGCGTCGACGTATCCGCTCGAAATCGTGCACGCGGCGCGCTGGGTCAAGGCCAACCCGAACGTCAAGGGCGACGCGGCCGTGAAGGCTGTCCAGGATCAGCCGTGGGATGTCAGCGTGAAATCGCTGGTGGCGTTTCCGCAGATCCTCGAGCCGATGAACGACAAGCTCGACTGGACACAAAAACTCGGCGACGCATTTCTGTCGCAGCAAAAGGACGTGTTCGCCGCAGTGCAGCGGCTGCGGGCTCGCGCGAAGGAATCGGGCAACCTCAAATCCAACGAACAGCAGAACGTGGTGGTCGAGCAGGCGCCCGCGGGCGGACAGACCATCGTGAAGATCGAGCCGGCCAATCCGCAGGTAATCTACGTTCCCGCCTACAACCCGACCGTCGTGTATGGCGCGTGGAGCTATCCGGCCTACCCGCCGACCTACTGGCCGCCGTACCCGGCCTACTATCCGGGCGCCGCGCTGGCGACGGGCTTCGCGTGGGGCATCGGGCTCGCCGCCGCCGGCGCGATCTTCAGCAACTGCAACTGGGGCGGCGGCGACGTCAACATCAACGTCAACAAGGCGGCGAATATCGATCGCAACTTCGATCGCACCAAGGTTGAAGGCGGGCGCTGGCAGCATGACGGCAGCCATCGACAGGGCGTCGCGTATCGCGACAACGCCACGCGCGAAAAGTACTCGCGCAACGTGCCGGGCGCCGAAGGACGCTCCGAATTCCGCGGCCGCGATTCGGCCGGAGGTGCGGGCGGGCGCGCCAATACGGCGGACCGCGCCAATCCGGGCGATCGCGCCTCGGTTGCGGACCGGACGAATACCGGCAATCGGGCGGGAGCGGCGGACCGGTCGAACGCTGGCAATCGCGCGGGAGCCGCTGACCGTTCGAGTGTCGGCGATCGCGGCGGCGCGCCGAACCGCGCGGGGACCAGCGACTTCACGCGCGCCAGCGAGCGCGTCGGTGGCGCGGGCGGCGGCGGTGTCAGTTCGGGGCGCGACAACGCGTTTCAGGGCGTTGGTGCGGGCAATGCAACGCAACGCAGCTTTGATCGGGGAAGCTCCAGCATGCAGGGCTCGGGCTTCAATCGCCCGAGCGGCGGCGGCATGCGCGGGGGCGGTGGCGGGCGCGGACGGCGCTAGGGGAGACAGGCATGAAATCATCGTCAGGATTTCGTTCAGGACAGACGATGGCGGGCGCATTGCGCGACGCCACCATCGCGTGCGCGCTGTGTCTTGCGAGCGTCGCTGCTGCGCATGCGCAGCAAAACTTCAAGTCGCCTGAAGCGGCGATGAATGCGCTGGGCGAGGCCGTCGCCGACAACGAGGAATCGACGCTGCAGTCTCTGTTCGGCCGCGATTTCCGCGACCTGATTCCGCCTGCGGGCGCCGAAGTGCGCAGCCGCTTTATCGACGAATGGGGCAAGTCGCACACGATCCAGGAGAAGGACGGCACCCACGCACATATCGCCGTGGGTGGCGACGGCTGGACCTTTCCGATTCCGCTCGTGAAGAGCGCGGCTGGATGGCACTTCGATATCCGCGCGGGCGCCGAGGAAATGCGAGTGCGCCGCATCGGACGCAACGAGCTGGCGGTGATCCAGACGATGCTCGCCATTTACGACGCCCAGCGCGAATACGCGCTCACCGATCACGACGGCGACGGGTTGCTGTCGTATGCGTCGAAGCTGTCGAGTTCGCCCGGAAAACAGGATGGCCTTTACTGGCCGACGCAGGCGGACGCACCGCCGAGTCCGCTCGGCCCCGCGTTCATCCAGGCCAGCGCGCGAAACACCGCTGACACCGGCTACCACGGCTATCACTACAAGCTGCTCACGTCGCAGGGTTCTCACGCGCCCGGCGGCGCCTACGACTATCTCGCTCACGGCAAGCTGTTCGGCGGCTTTGCCGTGATAGCGTGGCCCGCGCGGTACGGCGACACGGGCATCAAGAGCTTCATGGTGAGCCACGCCGGCCAGGTCTATGAACGCGATCTCGGTCCCGACGGCGCCGCGAAAGCGAAGGCGATGACATCGTTCGATCCCGGACCAGGTTGGGCGAAGGTGCAGCCCTGATGCGCGATGGCACGGAGAGGCAACATGAGACGCTGCGCCTCTGTTTTCGCGACGCTGATAATGGCATCGACGGCCGCGACACTGGTCAGCGCCGCGATACGCTACGAGCCGGATTCTGCGCCACCACCCGCCGCATCGGAGGCGATGGCGGGCGTGACGGAATCCCAACAGGCCGATCTCGAGCAGCTTCTGCAGAGGCACGGCATCGATCCCGGCTCGAACAAGGCGCGCATCATCCTCGCATGGGTGGAGAAGATTCAGCGCGACCCCGTCATCGCGTCTGACGCGCACAGAGCACAGCGCGTCGGACAGATTTTTCTCGACCCGAGGGCGCGCGAAGAATTCATGTCGAACGGCATCGCGCATCTCACGCCCGCGGACCGGCTTCAGTACGTGAAGCTGTTGACCCGTTTCCTCGACGAACTCGTCCCCGTCAACTGCTTCGGCCTCGACGACATGCGCGCGGTGATGAATCGCGTTTCGCTACGCGACATGTCCGATGCGGACGTCGACCAGTATTTCGGCCTGCTCTACAAGGTGCTCGTCAACGATACGTCGAGTGCGCCCGTCCCCACGCCGACGCCGCAGCAAACCGCCATGGCCGAGCGGCAGCTCACGCGGACATTGATCACCGAACTTCGTGGCGACGAGGCGAGCATCGAGCGCTTTGCTTACTACGCATCCAATCCGACGCTCGCCACGCCGTCGGACGTGTGCTGGACGACGCGAGTGACCTTGCACGCGATCATCGCCATGCCCGATCCCGATCGCGATGTCGTGCTGCTCAGGACAATGGCGCCGCGCAAGGCGCAAGACGTGTTGCCGGCAAGACGTCTTGGCTCGCCAGCGACTGCAATTCCGCCGACGCCGTCCTCTGGCACTGTTCGCGCGCCCTAGTGCGGCGGCGTCGACTTCTTCCGCCGGATTCCGCTGTTCAAACGTTGCCTCTCGTGCGAGGCGCGGCCAACTGGTATCTTTGGGTCAGCTACCAATTTTTGAGCCGTCGTATGAAACCATTGAAACCGACCCGGGCGCAGCGATGCGCGTAGGCAAGCCCGTCAAGGCGCTGCCGCAACCGCTGTGCGACTATTGCGGCGCGAAAGCCGTGCTCGCGCGCGCAGGCGACGAAAGCTATCCATATCGTGACGATCACGGACCCGTCTGGGTGTGCGCGCCGTGTCAGGCGTGGATCGGCATTCACGCGCGCAGCACGCGTAACGTACCACTCGGCCGGCTCGCCGACGCCGCGTTGCGCGACGCGAAAAGCCGTCTGCACGACGCGCTCGAACCGCTCGTCGCGGGCAAGGTGCGGCGCGACGGCGTCAACGCTTTCGAGGCACGCTCGAAGGCGATCCGCTGGGTCTCGACCGAACTGGGCTTCGACCCGCTGCCCAATTCGATTCACATGCTGTCGCCCGAGCAGTGCGAGCAGGCGCTTCGCTATGTCGAGGCGTTCATGGCGGCGCGACGCAACGGCTGAACCGCGCAGCGCGCATCAGTCGCGCGGCCAGACGCCCGAACTGCCGCGGCGGTGGCTGTCGACGAGATGTGTATCGACGATACCGGTCGCTTCCATCAGCGCATGCATCGTCGTCGGGCCGACGAATACGAAGCCGAGCTTGCGCAGCGCCTTGCTCAATGCGATGGATTCAACGGACGTGGTCGGAATCTCGGCGATGGTGCGAGGCGCGGGCGTCGTGTGCGGCTGGAACGACCAGATCAGCGCAACGAGGCCGCCGTCTGCGCGCAAGCGGACCGTTGCGGCCGCATTGGCAATGGTCGCAAGAATCTTCGCGCGATTGCGGACGATGCGCTCATCGCTCATCAGGCGTTCGATATCCTTCTCGCCAAACGCTGCGACGACGTCGGGATCGAAGTTCGCAAATGCCTCTCGAAACGCATCGCGCTTGCGCAAGATCGTCGCCCACGACAATCCCGACTGAAACGCCTCCAGGCTCAAACGCTCGAACAGGCCGCGCTCGTCGCGCACCGGCATGCCCCATTCGGTGTCGTAGTAATGCTTGAGTAGCGGATCGACGGCGGCCCACGGCGGACGCGCGAGACCATCGGCGCCGATTATCGCGTCAAGCGGTTGCGGCTTCTTCGGGCGCGCGGCTTTCTTTGCGGCGGCAGGCGTCTTTTTCGCGGCGGGCTTCGGGGTGGAAGTTGTTTTCTTCATCGTCTGGGCCCGCATAGGGCGTGGCTTCTGAGGCGCGGTTATTGTCGTCTTACGCGCAGGCCGTTCGCAAGCGCTGGCGAATGATTCAGCAAATGCATCAATGCATGCCCGCATCTGATCAATCACGGCGTGCGTGCATGCATGTAAAGCGCCTTGGCGCGCGCAGTGCAAGCATCGGGACATTTGCGTATGCTTGTGCGTATCCACAGTGCCCATATATACGAGTGCCCGTCACCGGCAGCGCTGGAAAACGGGCCGGCAGACTTGTGCGGCAAGCGTCATCGCCTGCCGCGCCTATCAAGGAGAGATTCACTTATGTCCGCGTACGAAAAAACACCGGAAGCATTGGCCCGACTGACACCCGAACAGCGTCACGTGACGCAGGAAAGCGGGACGGAACGCCCCTTCTACAACGAGTTCTGGGACAGCAAGGAAGCCGGCCTGTATGTCGACGTCGTCTCGGGCGAGCCGCTTTTCACGTCGCTGGACAAATTCGACAGCGGTTGCGGCTGGCCGAGCTTCACGAAGCCGCTCGAGGACGAACACGTCGTCGAACTGCGCGACATGACCCACGGCATGATCCGCACCGAAGTGCGCTCCAAACATGGCGACAGCCACCTCGGTCACGTGTTTCCGGATGGTCCGCGCGAGACAGGCGGCCTGCGGTACTGCATCAACTCGGCGTCGCTGCGCTTCATTCCCGTGTCCAAACTGGAAGCCGAAGGTTACGGGCAATACAGCAGTCTTTTCGAAGTCGCGAAGAAATAACGTGGATCGCTTCTGACGATATCGAACGCGCTAGCCCGCAACGGGCAGCGCTTCGATCACATCGCCGATTCCGATTTCGCCGCCTTTCACGACGCGCGCGGTAATACCGCCGAAACCGCGCACCGCGTTGTAGCCACCCTCGCCCAGCACTTCTTCCATCCGCGAACACGGGTGACATTCACCCGTCGTTTGCAGCACGGCGCCGCCGATGCGGAATTGGCGGTCTTTCAACGCCATCAGGTTGATGCCTTCCGTCACGATGTTGCGGCGCAAGTCGAGCGCGGCGACATCGTTGCGTCCCAGGTGACTGGCGATGCTGCGCAGGCTCTCCGCCTGGATCAGCGTCACCTGCCGCGCGCCCGAGCGGGTCGTGTAGTGATCGCCGGCAAGACCGTTGTCGGCGTCGATCTGCGCCGTCTCGACCGCCGACATCGCGACTTTTCGTCGCGGCCTCACGCCGATCCAGACAACCTTGCCGGGATGAATCGGACCGTTGATGAGCCGCGCGAGCGGCGACTTGGGGTTGAGCGGCATGGGCGTCCTGCTGGTGCGCGAGAAGTTGATGTGGGCCGGCTGATTGCAGCGTCGGACGGGTTTCGGCGGCGGCCGTCTTTATACTATCGCCCATCTGACAACAGGAACCGGAAATGAAACGAGCAGTAGTCGCGGCGACGCTCGCCGTCTGCCTCGCGCAACCGTCGATGCCGGCGTTCGCGCAGACGGTCGCCGACCAGTGCTTCGCGATCGGCGATATCGCGGGCCAGGTGGCGTCCTGGCGCCGTCACAAGAAGACCAGACAGCAGGCGTTGACGCAGGCGCAGACGTATTACAAGGATGCGTCGGATCGCCAGGCGGTCGAGGCCGTGATCGACCGGATCTACACGGGCGATCCGATGACGCCGGATCAGGCCGAGATGCTGTTCACGCGCGAATGCGCGCAGCAGAAAAAGGCAACGTCAACGCAATAGGAGCGTGTGTGTCCTGCTATCCGAAATGCAGGCGCACGAGCGCGAAAAGCTGCGAGCTCGCATAGAGCAGCAAGCCGATGCATCCGCCGACGAGCGTCCCGTTGATCCGGATGTATTGCAGGTCTTTGCCGATGTTCAACTCGATCTGCTGCGACATGTCGCGCGAATCCCAGTTCTTGACTGTGTCGCTGATGTGGCGCGTCAGGTAACCTGCAAAATCCGGCGCCATTGCGCGCGCCGCTTCTTCCATATGATCGTTCAGCGAGCGGCGCAGCGATTCGTCCTGCGCAAGTTCACGGCCGATCCATCGCCCCATCGCGGCCACTTTCGCGTGCAGCACGGAATCGTCGCGTTCGAGATCGCGCCGCAGCCAGTCGCGTAGCTGGGCCCACAAATCCTTCACGTATAGCGCGAGATTTTCGCTTTCCTTGACGTAGCGTTTGATCTCCTCGCCCTTCTCCAGGAACGCGGGATCGGACTTCAGCTTGACGATCAGACGCGCGGCCGCTTCGTCGAATTTGTGGCGCAGCTTGTGGTCGCGATCTTCGCTCACGCGCAGCAACATGTTGTTCACCGTATCCGCGACGACTTTCGCGGCGCTCTCGCCAAGCCATTCGGACGGCATGAGCTTTTCGAAGGTCGGATATTCGCGCTTGAACCAGTCGACGATCTGCTCGGCGATGAACGTGCGCACGCCCGGCTCGCGCAGCAAGGCCATCAGATGTTCGATGCCTTCGTCGAGCAGTTCCTGATGGCGGCCGTCGCGCGTCAAGGTGTCGAGGACGGCACCCGTTGCTTTCGACAGATCGATCTTGTCGAGCATCGCGTCCAGCGCGTCCTTGATGAAGGTCTGGATGCGCGCGTCGTCGAGCAGTTCGAGGATGCCGCCCGTCAGCTTGACCACATAACCGCCGAGTCGCTGCGTGTTCGCTTCGACGCACAACCAGTTCGTGATGCTTTGCGCGGGATCGTGCTTGCGGATCAGGCCGACAATCGACGTTTCGTCCAGAAACTTTTCTCGCACGAAAAGGGCGAGGTTATCGGCGATCTTGTCCTTGTTCTGCGGAATGATTGCAGTATGCGCGGCGATGCCGGGAATCGGCACGCGGCGGAACAGCGCGACGACGGCGAACCAGTCGGCAAGCGCGCCGACCATCGCGGCCTCCGCAATAGCCTTGATGCCGTCGACCCACATGCTTCGCTGCATGAAGGCCGTCGCGATGAAAACGCCCGTGGCGATCAGCAGCAGCAACGTCGCGCGGCGCTTGGATCGTTTGAGTTCGGCTTCCTTGTTCATCGGGTAGGTGTGTGTCGGTTCGATTTGCGTTCAGGATGCACGAGGTATTCCCGCGGGTCGTTTCGGACGATTCGCCCGCGCGGTTCCGGCTCACGCGAACAATACGGGGGCGATGTTCCGCGAGCAACCCGGCGACGTCTGTCGTCTTGACGCTCGATTGACCAGCGTGCTCTACTGGACTTCATCCTGAACTGGGTCGACGCCCATGCCAACCTGCCCGCACCGGCTAGGTGGGTCGCGAAAGCAGAACAACCAGACAGGCGATGCGTCGATCCTCCCTCGCTGGAGGATTTTTGTTTTCTGAATCACGGATTCCGCGCGCGACGATCGAGGCTTATCTGGAGACGCACTATCAGGTCCACGGTTCCATGCCTGTCGCGCTGAAGATTGGCGAGGCCAATACGACGCTCGCCGCGATTCACGAAATGAACGGCGTGCAGAGTAGCGCGTTCGTTACGGCATGCAATCCGTTCAGCGAGTTGCTCGATGACGCCACCAATAGTGACCGGCAGCGGATGCTGGCCGGTGAGCTTATGCAGAGTGGATGGAGATTCATCGACGGCACGGGTGAGCATCCCTCCAATGACTGGCCCGGCGAAGCGAGCTTTCTTGTGCTGGGTGTTTCACTCGAAGAGGCTACGGCGCTTGGCGTGGGGTTCGGACAGAACGCGGTTGTCTGGTCCGGAATCGACGCAGTGCCTCAGTTGGTGCTACTGCGGTAGCTTTTTGCTGGCCTTTTGGAGTTTCCGTGCTTCGTGGCCGTCAAATAGGCGCGCCAAACGTATCAACTACGACAAGCCACGTATCAAATGCTACAAGTTGGACGTTTTCGATTAGAAAATCACCGAAAGCCGTATTTGGCGCGAAATATCTCACACGAAGCGTATTGAGGCGTGAAACATTCGGGGCTTGATGGTGTAACTCATTGCATTATAAAGGTTTATTGGAGCGCGCGGTTTTCTTAAGGTTGTTTCACGGATTCGGTCGCAAGTGGTTGCCGGGAAATGCTTTTTGATCTCTCGGGCTGATTTGGGGCCGTTTTAACAGCTTTGGTGGCGTTGGTGGACGCTAGAGGTCTCGCAGGCTCTCCGATCGCGCGAGACGGCAGGTAAACGCGATTGCGGGCGTTTGGGTCGGGAGCGGTGTGTTGAGTGGTGTTGAGGTGCTGCGGCGGCTTTTATTCATTGATCAGCATTGCTTACTTATTTATGAGACAACGGACTGGCAGGCGCGGGTAGTACTTTGGCGACGCTGTTGCTCCGGCTTTTGCGATCGGTGGGTTTGAATGATGTTCCCGCTCGCCCTCTCCGGCTCAAAGAGGCCGGCGATATCACTATCGACACCAGATTCGCTGGGATGATCTGAGGCGGAGATTTATGTGCATCGAGCGCCGTCGTTGGCACCACCACGTTCCAATCTAGGGCTGCAGAAGACGGGCGACTGTGCTTGGTGACGACTGCTATTGTTGAGAGTCCCTGCTGAGATTGAATTCGACGCTTTGGCTGTTGGGCAATCAAGATCGCCAGTTTCCCGTCTGCAATGGCACGCTGGAACGGCAAGCGTGAGCCTGTTGGTCGCCGGAGCTTCGACGAATCCCTGTTCCGGACCAGGCTGCCCCGAGTGGCCGTTCGATGAGAGTTGTCACGCTTCCATGCTCCAACGCCTGCCGCCCGAAATTTCGACCCCTGCTTCAGCGATGTCGGAATCGTTGCGCACGTGCCTCGGAACTGGCGTTATCGGACTGACAACCTTCTTTGCGAGCCGTGTTGTGCAGGTCGCTTCGCACGCAACTACTGCCGAGACGTGGCGATCTCCCAATCGATAAAATGCGTCTTAGCCACCATCCGGGCGTCACCCCGCCGACGAAAGTAGTCGCTTGGGGTGCCGGCGCATTGCATCCGCCTTCTCCGTGGCGCATCAACCGTGTATCTAGTAAATCCCGTTGGCGGGCGATCGCTTGGTGTTGTGAAGCTGACGCCGCAGAGTCGCGCGCACCTTAGTGCTGACACTGGACGCCAGCGCATGTTCACGTTGGGGACGCACGCGCACTGATTCGGAAACAGGGAAACGAACACCCGCCGACGAGCGGTTTTCAGTGTTAATCGGCGGGAATTTTGAGTCGCCAGGGAGCCGACTCGAAACTGGCAATGACGGGTTCGCAGGTTTCAATGAGCACTTCCCGTCGGCGTCAATGTCACCAACACTGTCGCCGACGTTTGGCCTTGATGCCCTCGACGGAGCATGACCGCCGGCGCAAGGACGACGCAGTTCGACCACCGCGTTCGTACGGGTCAACATGTCCGCCCTTTCGATACACGATACGGTTAATACGCGTCGCGGCAACATTGCTGCACAGACGACGCTCGCTAGACGGGCGCGATTCCTAACTCACGAGTTCACGAGCCCCTCGTCGCTCATTGTGTTGCGAATCGCACTGGTTTCATGAGCTCCAGCCGTCAACTACATATGACGTGTCAGCGGTGTCTCCCTACGCTGCTTGCAAACGCGAGACCGTAGATCGACCGTACCGCACCTCGCCGCGCCGCGCCGGGCGGTGGTTGCTTGTCGTCGATGAGTTTGGCGGTGTTGCACCGAAATGACGTAGCACAAGAATCTCGACTACGCGGGGTGGCCAATCATTTGAACTGCACCCGCAGTGCGACAGCTACAGAGGAGACGGGGTCGAGTATCCCGCCGCTGACCACGCGCGGCGCCGCTCACGCTGCTACGCTATGACAAGCTATTTACCGTAAATACCCAGTGCCCGTTCTATGACGCCGCGCCATCAACTCGGAGCGAGTGGCCTATTTACCGTAAATAGGTAGGCCCGTACTCGGACGGCCGGTCATAAACGATCTGAAACGCCAATGTGGCTTTCCTCCGGAAAACGCCCTGCACTTACAAACTTGGCAGGCATATTTCGCCGATCACGGAGTACCACCCATCGTCACAGAGCCGAGGGTCTGCCGCAAGGAACACAAAACACCTTCACTACCGTCGCTAGTGTCTCTCGTGCCGACTCGGCTGCCGACTGTCCCGCGTCCAAAAAACAGGCGCCTATTTACGGTAAATACCCCGTCCGAGAATCGGACTAAACATTCATGCGCAGCGGATCTTGAAACGCGCCCCCAAACCATCGCACGGCTATATCGACACTCCGAAAGTGCGGCACGGCACGCGAACCCCGGACCGCACGCAATGCGGTCAACCGACACACCCCGGCAAAACCACAAAAAAAAACGGCGTCGTTTAGAACGACGCCGCAGCAAACAAACTATCAGCTAACAAACAATCAAACAGACCTCACCGAGATCCGACGAGAAGCCCGCTACCGTTAATCCCCCGTCGACTGCACGTCGTCAAGAAACCCAGTAACCAACTGCCGCAATTCTTCGATGCGATCCTGCGGCACCCCACTCGCGCGCAGACGAATCACCAGCAGATCACCCTTCCGCTCGATCCCAACCTCTTCTTCCTTCCGGGCAGGCGCCGCAGGACGTCCCGCCCCCAACAGAGCAGCCAGAACCTCCGGCGCAGTACGCGAGGCATCTTCCGCAAGTTCAGTCGCTCGCTGAACAATCTCGTCCTCGGCCTTCTTGAGCGCAACCGACAACTTCCGCGCAGCCTGGAACTGAATATCGTGCGGCGACGGAAACGCGCCGATGACTTCCGCCGGAAGCTCCGCCACCAGAAGCGCACTCGAAATATTCCCTTGCGACAAGCCACACGCCTTCGCCATCGCATTCTGCGAAGGCCACAGATTATCGTCGAGCGCGCGCTTGTACCAAACGCCCTGCTCCCACGGACTCAGATTTTTCCGCGCCCGGTTCTCCTGATCCATCTGGACGAACTGACCCTGCTCCGTGATTTCGCGATCGACGATCGCATTCACCGGAAGCTCGAGTTCCAGACACGCGCGGTGACGGCGATGCCCGAACACGATTTCGTAGCCATCGCCATCGCTCGCAGGCCGCACTTTGATCGGCTGCGTATTGCCGCCCGCCTCCGCGATCAGCAGCTTGAGCTCAGCAAAACTCTCGTCGCCGAAGTCCTGACGGTTTGCCCATTTCGACGCATGGATGGTCTTCGGATCGAGTGCGCGAATTGGTACAGCGCCGTCGTATTCCGCGAGTTGAGCTTCCAGCTGCGAAACCCGGTCCGAACTTTCGCGCATCGCGCTACGAAACGCGAGCATCTGGCCGGGCGCGGTGCGCGGCGACGCAGGACGCCCCGCCTCCTGCGCCGGCGCTGGAACCATCAGGTCGCCCGTTTTCTTTGCAAGCCGGTCTTTGATCGACATTTATCGCTCCCCCTTATTCTGATTTTGCCCAAAACGCCACGATGGATTGCTCGACGATTTCCGTCACGCGGTCGTATGCTTCGCGCGCGCGGCGGTAGGTCTTTGCGTTCCCGTCGTAGCGTGAGATGTCATACACGGTGCCGAATTCCGCGGAGCTTGCTGCCGTCACCGCCGTCTTCGGAATCTCGACGGGCAAAACCTTTTCGGCATACGTCGCGGAAATCCATTCCCGCACGACGCCCGCTGCCGCATCCGCCGGATCGACACGCGAAAGCAGCACATGGATGAACTCGAACGATTTGTCCGTATTCGTTTCCGCCGTGAGATTCGACGCGAGATCGCTGAACAGCGTCCAGAATTGCGCCGAGCTCGCGAAGTCGAGCGCGTTCGGCGGGGTAGGAACAATCAGGCCGTCTGCAGCCATGAATGCGTTCACGGTGCCGTAGCTCAATGCGGGTGGCGTGTCGATGATGATGACGTCGTAGTTGCTACGCGCCTGATCGAGGCTCGTGTTCAGCACGTTCCAGAACTCGAAGTCCGGCTCTTTCATCTGCCGGCTCGGCAAAATGAATTCGACGTTGAAGAGCGACGACGACGCGGGCACGAGGTCGATGCCGTCCCAGTAGGTTTCGCGGATCGCGTATTCGATGCTGGTTTGATCGCCCGTCGCCAGCGCGGTGATCGTCGAATCTTCGTCGACCTCGGTGTCCGGAAGAATGCCGAACAGGGTAGTCAACGAGCCTTGCGGATCGGTGTCGATCACCAGCACGCGATGCCCGCGCAAACTCAAGCCTTGTGCGAGCGTCATCGCCGTCGTCGTCTTGCTCACGCCACCCTTGAAGTTACCAATTGCGACCGTCATCGCCGGCGCGCTGTCCGGACGCAGCGCATTGCCGCGATAAGCGCGAACCCACTCGCGCGCTTCCGGCAAAGAGAATTCACGCCGCGAACCCGTCGCGTTGACGGTGCCCGGCGGCAGGTCGCCTTTGGAGGTGCGATAGGTAATCTGGCTCTTGTCGACTTCACACAGCGCAGCAAGCTGTGAAGCGTTGAAAACAGGGGGGATTTTGCGGGCGTTCGGGGCCAGCATGCGGCCGCGTACCTGTGAAACGATGTCAGTCGCGCGTGCGGCCTGATCGACGATATCTTGAATAGTAATGTTCATTAGCTGATCCGCAAGAGACGATGCAGTCAGCTTATATCAGATGGCTCCACATAAAGCCATAAATTCA
This sequence comes from Burkholderia sp. Ac-20365, assembly GCF_017104715.1. Taxonomy (GTDB): domain Bacteria; phylum Pseudomonadota; class Gammaproteobacteria; order Burkholderiales; family Burkholderiaceae; genus Paraburkholderia. Next base: position 82,166 of record NZ_JAAGPI010000007.1, on the reverse strand, counting down.
ACGGAAAACCGCGTTTTTTATAAATTCCGTTGCAACGCAAATTCCTGGTGATTCTCAGAAAGCCACGTGTCGAACTTTTCCACGTCGAATTCAGGACGAACACGATTTCTGAGCCACGAAGCGAAGTTCACGCGCCCAACCGAGCCCGAAAACAGGCCCGGGCTGTCGGGACGGAACTCGCGGGCGTACTTTGCGCCGTCGCCGTCGACGAACTGACGCGCGAATGAACGCTTCTCGTCCGGTGTCAGCGCCTTGACGGCTGCCGCGCACTGGAGACGATCGAAGTCGATCCGCAATTCCTGCAGACGCGCGTCCTGATTGCGCGAGCGGGCTGCTGCTGCCTGCTTCTGAGCCTTTTCGCGTTTGTCCTTTTCGTATTCAGGCTCAGAAACATCTGCCTTGTTCTCAATCAGCGTGCGGATAAAGCCTGCGGTCGAGCGCTTGATCTGACCTTTGCGGTCTTTCTCTTCCGCCAGTTGGACCACGAGGCGCGCCCGCTCTTCATCTTCGATAACGAAGCTGAGTGCCAGTTTGTCCCCAATGCCATGCGCGCGAAGTTTCCGATAAATCTCGCTGTCGCGGACATGTGCGAACTCGTCCTCCGTCTCAGGCGTAAGAAGCGACTGCTGTGCGCCTTGCCGGATCAGAAACTTTACGCCCGTCACGGATCGACCCAGGCGCTGGTACTCGACGTCGACGTTAATGTCTGAGACGTCGTTGATTTCCTTGACGGCCTTCTGAATCACCTTGCTGTTCAGCCGGCGAAAATCGTCGTAGTACTCCTGGGTTGCGCCCAGCAGTTTCCGCAGGACGGGCAGTTCGATCCAGCCGGTTGATCCAACCTTTTGAAAACGCAGACAATTTTCGTACAGCGTCAGTGCGTGCGATTTCGAGAATTTACGCTGGACGCCGAGGTTGACGGTGGCGTAAATGGACGGATCAAAGAGCTTTTCGGCCAGCGCCTCGTCGTAACGGTACGAGCAAACGCCCGCGCGGATTTCCGCAAACGACAGGATAGGCATCACGCTCCATCGCTCGCGGCCGTCGTCCATCACGTTGAACTCGACAGCCGTCGTGGCAAGCTGGCGGAGCGCTTCGCGCAGCTTTTCGGTGTTTTCGCTTTCAGTCCAGCCGAGCACGAGCATGAGCGTCCGCACCGGTAGACGGTGAGTTCTCGTGGTCAGGAGGTTGTCGTACGAATGCAGCAGCAGCACATTGGATAGCTTCCGCTCGAGCAGCGACAGTTCTCCGCTCGTATGGATGGCTGCCACGTGCTTTTTGACGCTTTCGGTACGAACCTCATTCGGCAAAGATCTGGGCATGCCGGCGATTGTGCGCTAAATGACCCCAGTATGCAATCACCGTCTGGGACATCTGATTCGCACGAAAAAGCGAAATGTCCCACTTCACCTTGCTCTTCGAGACTTATCAACAACGCGTCGAGCAGATTCACCACAGACGGGGACACTTCCACCGCATTTGGGGGCGCGAAACGCCCCACACGGGGACGTTTACCTGGAAATTACACCCCAGACAGGGACGATTCCCACCCCAAACGGAGACGTTTACCCCGGGAGAGCCTTATAGAATAAGGACTTCAGATGTGTAAACGCTGTAAACGTTGTTTACCAAACGGTATACAAACCTCAATACACCCCATACGGGGACAATCGCGACGTTGTGTTGTTGTTTTCTTCGAGAAATTTGACCTTTCGAAGCAACGCCAACGCAGCGCATCCTCCTGATTAAAATCTCGAAGCGTTAGAAGGATTCGCAGCTAACTCTCTGAACGGAAAACGCAAATTGGCGATGGCCGCGTACGCATTAACTTTCAACTGATGTATTTATCGTAAATAAGGGCCGTGTCCCGAGCGATCGCTGTGCTCTAAACGCCCCACTTGGGGACAAACACGCGTTCTATCGGCAGACGCTCACATCTGCCGCCCCAACTGGGGACATCGACTGTTTCAACGCTGAAATCCCCGCGAACTGGGGCTTTGAGAGGCTCAAGCGAAGCGCAAAGTCCACAAATGGCCGGTCGCGGGGCATTTCGGTCACCCTAGATGGGGACATTCAAGCTCAGGCAAATCCTTCGCCCGCCGTATCCTAAAAGCCGGCACCCCATGTGGGGACATCGAGCGCACCACAACGCTTATTTACGATAAATAGCGGCGCAGCGACCTGGCCAGACGGCAAATCAGCGGCCCTATACGCCGCATCGCCTTAATGCAGAAGGACTGCATCGCCGAATCACGCACAAACAGAAGGCTCGCAGACCCGCAGAAAGGGCGCTGACAAGCCCTCCAGCCCCCTGGCAAACATGGAATAACCACGGAATAACTCAGGATACCCAGGGAAATCAACCCGAACAGCACGCACAACGTAGGAGCAAACGCGCCGAGGCCTCTGCCAAAAGGCGCGCCCCGAACGTGGTCACACAAGCGTGCCGCTTCTAGAACTGGTAATTAATAGACACGTCGCAAACGCCATTCGTCTTCGTCTGCGTGATCGGACTGTTCGCCGCGCTACCCAAAAGCCGCTTGAGCGCGCCGTCCGCCGTTACGAACCAGTGCTTGTTGACGAACCAGATCATCGTGACGCCAAACCCGGCCGACTTCAGCCCCGCACTCGCGTCGTACTGCGAGTATCGCGACGCAGCCGCCTGCGACGCGTTCACGCCGAACCAGCTATTCATATACTTCGAGTCGGCAAACGTCACCGACGGCCCGGCAAACCAGAAGAAGCTCTCCGAGCTGCCCGGCAGTGGCATATACGCCCCGATATCCGCGACCCATCCATTGGAGCCACCGAAGCTGCGCGTCACCGCGCCGCGAAACACCAGCGGAAACTCTTTGGAGATCACATATTCTCCAGCCAGCTTCATTTCGGGCGCGGGATTGATATTGCCCATGCCATCGAGCCGGGTCGGATCGTCGTGCGCACGTCGGCCGAGGTCGTAGACAGCGGCGATGCTGACGCGCCAGTTCGGGCCTTGCAGCACATTGACGCCGAGGCCTTCACCCGTCGACAGAAACGCGAGGTCTTTATAGCGGATGTCGGTGCTCGGCCCGACCAGCGTGTGATAACGGTCGGAGCCGTCATAGCGCGGCTCGAACGTCGAGCCGATGCCGATCCGTGCTTCCCAGTCCGGGCGGTTCGGTTGAAAGAGCTTTTCGAGCGGGATACCTGCTGAGTACTGCCATTCGCCAAGAGGTGAGGGTGTTTGCGCCAGGGCGGCGGATGCGCCGCACATAAGATAAGCAAGGCTGGCGTAGACGGGTAGCTTTGTCATTGTCGACGAATGTCTGGGTTACGAAACGCGGACGCGGCTCGTTGCGGCCACACCGGACGTTTTCAGGTTGGGTCAATCCGGCGGGATAGCAGCAAACGACATACCCGGCATCTGCCACCTTCACTGCGCCAGCATGTGCGGACAGCCGCACATCAGCCCCACCTGATTCCGCCTATCCGCACAAGCAACCACCCAGCGTCATCTGCTGCTATTCGTTAAATTCAATAAAAACAGACACTTAGATTCGATCCATAGCGTGCCCAAAACTGGCACCCGTGTTGCGAAAGGGATGCGCCGCATCGAGCGGCATTCGATAAAACCCAAGGAGACGACATGGATCCCAGCTATACGGAAGCCGACGCGCGCGCCACTCAAACCCAACCATCCGCGACAAGAACTTCCGCACCCGCCTCCGGCGAACGCCTCCGACGCCTCAAGTCGATCTTCTCCGGCTCGGCAGGCAACCTGATCGAGTGGTACGACTGGTACGTTTATTCGGCCTTTGCGCTGTACTTCGCGCGCTCGTTCTTTCCCGCAGGAAATCAGACGGCCCAGCTGCTCAATACGGCCGCCGTGTTCGCGGTCGGCTTTCTTGCGCGGCCCATCGGCGGCTGGCTGATGGGCATTTATGCCGATCGCCACGGCCGACGTTCCGCGCTGCTGGTGTCGGTCGTACTGATGTGTTTCGGTTCGCTCATCATTGCCCTGTGCCCGGGTTACGACGTCATCGGCGTAGCCGCGCCCGCCTTGCTGGTCGTCGCGCGCCTGCTGCAGGGCCTGAGCGTGGGCGGGGAGTACGGCACGTCGGCGACCTACCTCAGCGAAGTCGCGACGTCGAAAGACCGGGGCTTCTACTCGAGCTTCCAGTATGTGACGCTGATCGCCGGCCAGCTGCTCGCGCTGGCGCTGCTCGTGGTCCTGCAGCAATTCCTGCTGACCACGCAGCAACTCGAAAGCTGGGGATGGCGCATTCCGTTCTTCATCGGCGCCGTCGCCGCGCTTGCCGCAATGCGCCTGCGCGCGTCGATGGAGGAAACGGGCGAATTCGAGAAGGCCAAAGACAAGAAGGACAGGCGCGGCACGCTCGCTGAACTGCGCAAGCATCCGCGCGCCGTGCTGACCGTCGTCGGACTGACGATGGGTGGCACGATCGCCTTCTACACCTACTCGATCTACATGCAGAAGTTCCTCGTGAACACAGTCGGCATGAGCAAGCACGACGCGACGCTGGTATCGGCGGCTTCGCTGTTCCTGTTTGCGATCCTTCAGCCGGTAATCGGATCGATCTCCGACCGCATTGGACGGCGGCCCGTACTGATCGCATTCGGTGTGCTCGGCACGCTGTTCACGGTGCCTATCATGACCGCCATCAGCCAGACGCACGACGCGTGGGTCGCGTTCTTCCTGATCATGGCTGCGCTCGTGATCGTGTCCGGCTATACGTCGATCAACGCAGTCGTAAAGGCGGAACTGTTCCCGGCGGAAATTCGTGCTTTGGGCGTCGGATTTCCTTATGCTTTGACCGTATCCGTTTTTGGCGGCACTGCTGAATACCTTGCGCTCTGGCTCAAGCAGGCAGGACACGAGCCGCTTTTCTACTGGTACGTCACGGGTGCGATCTTCTGCTCGTTGGTGGTGTATCTCTGCATGCGGGATACGGGCAAGCACTCGCTCATCAAGGACTGATTGTTTGCCTCGAAGCGCCGGGGCGTCAGTCTTTACGGGGACACGGCATCATGAAAGCGCATCGTCTGAGGCGGATCCGTCATGTGGCGACCGCGATAGCGGTCATCGCGTGCTGCGTTGCGGCGGCCGGAATTGCCTATGCGGTCGCGCTGCATTCCTACACGCGCGCTCACGCAAACGAAGTCACGCAGCGCGCGTCCCTCTACGCCCTGACGCTCGAATCGCAGCTGGCCCGCTACGAGTCGCTGCCGCGCATCGCTGCGCTCGACCCCGTAATAGCGCGTCTGCTCGCAAAACCCGACGACCGCGATCTGCAGCAGGCGGCGAATGCCTATCTGAAAGCGGTGCAGACCAATGCCGACCTGGCGGCCGCCTACGTGATGGACACAAAAGGGAAAACGCTGGCAGCGAGCAACTGGGATGAAACGGGCAGCTTCGTTGGCTTCGATTACGCGTTTCGTCCGTATTTCATCGACGCGATGAAAAGCGGAACGGGGCGCTTCTACGGCGTGGGCAACACGACGAAGAAGGCGGGCTATTTCCTGGCGGTGCCTGTTCGCAATGGCTCGGGCGCAGGCGCGCCCGTGGTCGGTGTCGTCGCAATCAAGGCTTCGCTGGAGCATTATGAGAATGCGTTGGGGAAGGGCGGCGATATCGTCTTGCTGGTCGATCAGGATAACGTCGTGTTCCTCTCTTCAGTGCCCGATTGGCGTTACCGTCCGCTGGCTCCGCTCCGCGACACGGCGCGGAGCGCGTTCCAGCAGACGCAACAATATGGCGATGCGACGCTCAACGCGCTCTCGATGTCTTCCGCGCAGCCTTCCGCAGGCGAACGGCCCGACAAGCTGTATGTCGCGCCACCGGGACAACGCGCCAGGTGGTACCACGTGCACTACCGGCCCGTCGGGCCGCTCGGATGGAAGGTTGCCATCCTGACCGATCACACCGAAGACGAACGCAGCGCGATGTTCGCGGCCATCAGCGCAGGTGCGGCGACCGCACTCGTCTTTGCGCTGATCGCCGCCGCGCGGCTGCGCAACAGCCGCGACAGGGAACGGCAACGTGCACGCGCGGCATTGCAGCTCGTGCAGCGCGAGCTCGAGCAACGTATTACCGAGCGCACGGCGGATTTGACGCGTGCGAACGCCGCGCTGGAGGAAAAGGTCGATGCCCTCGACGACGCGCGCCGCATCCTGCGCGACACACGCGATACCGCAATCCAGGCGGGCAAACTGGCCGCGCTCGGACAAATGGCGGCCGGCATCACGCACGAGTTGAATCAACCGCTGGCGGCCATCATGACGCTCTCGAGCAACGCGATCCGGATGACCGAACTCGACCGTCCGGAAGATCTGATGCGCAACCTGACGCTCATCAACGAACTGGCCGCGCGGATGGGCAAGATCATTTCGCATGTCAAAGCGTTTGCCCGACATGACGTCACGAGCAGGGAACCCGTATCGATCGCTGAGTCGCTGCAGCAGGCGCTTGCGCTGGTCGAACTGCATCGCAAGGCGGCGGGCGTCACCGTGCGCGTTACGTCGACACAAGATGCTGCCATCGTGCTCGCCAGCCCGATCCGGATCGAGCAGGTTCTGGTCAATCTGCTGACCAACGCAATCGATGCAAGCGCGGCCGCTGCGACGCGCCGCGAAGTGCTCGTCATGACGGAAGTCGTCGATACGCTGGTGCGCATCAGTATTGCCGATAGCGGTGCCGGCATTGCGCCACTCGCGATGCCGCGACTGTTCGAACCGTTCTACACGACCAAGCCGTCCGGAAAAGGATTGGGCTTGGGTCTTGCCATCTCACAGGCCATCGTCGATGAATTCGGTGGCCGTCTCGAAGCGAAAAACAGCAGCGACCCGGAGACAGGACTGGGCGGCGCCGTGTTCATCGTCGAGTTGCAACGCGTCACAGAAGAGGTCGTTACGAAACCATGAACTCGCCCGATAACTTTGCCGGCATGCTGGTCTATGTCGTTGAGGACGACCCCGTCGTGCGGCTCGGCTGCTCGCAGGCTTTGTCGCTGGAAGGCATTGCCGTGCGCGAATTCGACGATGCCGAAAGCGCGTTCGCCGCGCTCCGGCCGACACCGCCCGCCGTGATCGTGAGCGACGTCCGCTTGCCGGGAATAGACGGCCTCACGCTGCTGGATAGCATCAAGGCACGCCCAGACGGCGCCGACATTCCGGTCATCCTGACCACAGGGCATGGCGATGTCGCGATGGCCGTCGGCGCGATGCGGGCCGGCGCTTATGACTTTATCGAAAAGCCGTTTCACTCCGAGCGTCTAGTCGATACCGTGCGGCGGGCGATGGAACATCGCAAGCTCGTCGTCGAGAACCGGAGCCTGCGCGCACAACTAAGCGGCGAACGAACGTTGCTGGGCCGCTCTGCGCCGATGCAGCGCGTGCACGGATTGATCGACGCGATCGGACCCACGGGCGCTGATGTATTGATCGTCGGCGAAACGGGTACAGGGAAAGAAGTACTGGCGCGAGCGCTCCACGCAGCGAGCCGCCGCAGCGGGCCGTTCGTTGCGCTGAACTGCGCGGCCTTGCCTGAAGCCGTGTTCGAAAGCGAGATATTCGGTCACGAGCCGGGCGCTTTTACAGGCGCGCAGCAAAGAAGAATCGGCAAGTTCGAATACGCGAATGGCGGAACGCTCTTTCTCGACGAACTCGAAACGATGCCGCTCGCGTTGCAGGCCAAACTGCTGCGCGCGCTTCAGGAACGCTACATCGAAAGGCTTGGAAGCAACACGTCCGTGGCTGTCGATGTGCGCGTCATCGCGGCCGTCAAACAGGACTTGAAGCAGCTTTCCGATCAGGGCCATTTCCGCGCCGATCTGTACTATCGGCTCAACGTCGTTTCGATTGAACTGCCGGCGCTCCGACAACGCGCCGACGATATCCCCGAACTGTTTGCGCACTTCATGCGCGCGGCGTGCGCGCGATACGGCAAACCCGAGCCTGCGTGGACATCGGAGGACATGATGCGCTGGCAACTGCACGACTGGCCCGGCAACGTTCGCGAACTGAAGAACGTGGCGGAGCGCTTCTCGCTGGGCCTCGACGATGGCTTGCCACAGCCGCCGGCCGGCGCCGACTCGCTTGCATCGCGAATGGTGCGCGCGGAGCGCACGTATATCGAAGACGCGCTACGCAATGCAGGCGGCCAGGTGATCAAAGCTGCCGAACAACTCGGCTTACCGCGCAAAACACTCTACGACAAGATTACGCGCCACGGCATCGACCCGAACGCGTTCCGCCAGACTCCGCATTCGTGAAGGCGTTGCTGAATCCGGCGCGCGACAGATGTTCCGTTCAGGACGATGGTCGTCTAACAACGTCTAAAAAACGCCTGAAAATGCGTAACAACATTTGTTGTATGAAATTTAATCTTATGCGAAATCGTTGACGCGAACTTGCGCTCTGGTTTAGCTTTCTGCTGTCAGTGACTTTCCAGATCGTAAAGACGCCGAAGCGAACTTCAGATGAAAGCCGCAATTCAGGAAAACCAATGAACAAGTTCGTGGACATGGCGACCTTCGTGTCCGTTGTCGACGCATCGAGCTTTTCCGAAGCGGCACGCAGACTCGGTACGACCAAATCGATCGTTAGTACGCGCATCCGGCAACTGGAACGACGGCTAGGTTGCGCATTGCTGGAACGCGACCGGCCCTTGCGCGTGACATTAGCTGGCGGCGTGTTCTACGAAAGCGCATCGCGCGTGCTGCACGATGTGAGGCTCGCGGAAGAATCGGTGCAGGACGCGCAGTGCAGCTTGCGCGGGCCGTTGCGGATCAGTGTTCCGCTCGCATTGCTGGCGCGCTATCTCGGCCCGATCCTGTCCGCGTTTGCGGACCGGCACGCGGAACTGCAACTCGATATCGACACGCAAGACAGGGCCATCAGCATGCAGGACGGCCAGTATGACGTGATGATTCACACAGGCGAATTGCCGGACTCCAGTCTCGTCGCGCGGACCATCACGACGTATCACAGTCTGATTTGCGCGAGTCCCGCCTATCTTGATCGCTACGATATCCCAAGGCATCCGCGCGATCTGGCGAATCACTTCGGCGTCAATTACTACAACCGCGAACCGAACGGCATGTGGAGTCTTCTCGTCGACGGCAAGAGGCAATCGTTTCGCGTCAGGACGCGCCTGCGCGCCGACTCCGAACATATGCTGCTGGAAGGCGCGCGAGCCGGTCTGGGCCTTGCCATATTGCCGACCTTCATCGCGGGCGACTTTCTTCTTTCCGGCGATCTGATCGCCGTGCTCCAGGACTACGCACCGCAAGGCGGGCAACTTTCCGTGGTGTATCGAAAGGCCGTGCGAACGCCTCCAAAAATCAACGCGCTCATCGAATTTCTGAGCGCACATATCGGCGATCCCGCTAACTGGGATGCGCCGTTGATCAGCGCAGGCGTCGTAGCGAGCCAGGCCGTGTCATACAAGGCGGCGAGCGGATCGTTCAACGCATCCGCGCTCTGACACGTCTCGTCAAACATCCCGTCTCTGTCGTCGAGCAACTCCGCGGGCGCAAGCGCGCCTGTCAGTTAGCGCGTTCGGTCAAAGCGAACTTCAGGTTCGACGTCTCTTATCTTTCTCTTCGTATGCACACCACTTAATCTCTGGAGCGTGCAGGGTCGAAGCGCAATCCCGATTCGACCGCAATTTGCGGTGCTTTCGTGATGTGGATCATGGCAAGCCAATCTTTGACAGGTGAGCATCCTCTCAGTGGGAGAAATCCATGCATAACAATGAACGCCTGATTGCGCGCGGTACGCATCTTTTGCTGATCGTGCTGTTTGCAGCGTGCCTCGCGATACCTCTATCGGCAGCAGCACAAACCCTGCCATTTTCAACCGACCCGCAGGTTCTCGCGCGGCAAAGAGATGTCTACGACGTCGTCGATCGCTATCAGAACGCACTCAATACAAAGGATACCGATGCGATCGTGAGCCTGTTCGCAGAAGACAGCGTTGCCGAGTGGAACGACAAGGTCACGTATGCGACCCGCCAGCAAAAGATAGACGGGTATAACGCGCTATTCAAAAGCGTGAATTTTTCAACGAAGTTTGCCTACGACGCGATCGACGTCTACGGCGACATGGCCATCGTGCGTACGCATCATCATGTCGGCGCGTCGTACGTCGAAAGAGGCAGGAAGGTTGCCGATCACAATCGCGAACTGTTCGTGCTGAGGCAGACGGGGACCCAATGGAAAATCATTCTCTACATGTTCAATAGAGACCCCAAACAGGGCGAAGGCTGAAACCCGGCATAAAGACGAAACATCACAACGACAACAACGTGGGCTGTCAAGCTCCGTGCTCGCAGCGGAACGCCGAGCCCGGTTCCGGAGAACAGCCCCGAAGGAGGCAGTCATGCCGACAATGACGGCAGCCGTCATTCATACACCGGGCGGCCCGGAGGCGTTAAGGCTGGAAGAACGTGAGATTCCCGTGCCAAGGTTTGGCCAGGTGCTCATTCGCGTCAAGGCATTCGGGCTAAACCGTTCCGAACTGTTCACACGGCGTGGGCTTTCACCGGAAGTGAGTTTCCCGCGTGTGCCGGGTATCGAAGCAGTGGGGATAGTCGAAGATGCACCGGGCGGAGAATTCCATAACGGCGATGTCGTGGCGACCGCGATGGGCGGCATGGGACGTCAGTTCGATGGCGGCTATGCGGAGTACACCTGTGTGCCGGCAAGCCAGGTACAGAGGATCAATGCAACCCTGCCGTGGGTAAAACTCGGCGCGTTACCTGAGATGTTGCAAACCGCGTGGGGATCACTGTTCAGGGCACTCGATCTGGAACACGGCGATCGCCTGCTGATTCGCGGCGGGACGACTTCCGTCGGGCTCGCGGCCGCAGCGCTTGCAAAGCATACGGGCGCATTCGTGATCGCCACGACGCGCAACCGCTTCAAGACTTCGTTCCTGCTGGAGAGCGGCGTGAAAGAGGTCGTGGTCGATGGCGGCAGCATTGCCGGTGAAGTCAATGCGCTATTGGGCGGCGGTGTCGACAAGGTGCTCGATCTGGTCGGAGCCACAACATTGAAAGATTCGTTGCGTTGCGCGCGGCCCAACGGCGTGGTGTGTATGTCGGGCATCGTGGGCAACGCGTGGACCTTCGACCATTTCGATCCGCTCGAAGCCATTCCGAGCACGGTGAGGCTGACGGTTTACAACGGCGGATCAAAGGAATTCGTCACGACACCGTTTGCGCGGCTGATCCGTCTGATCGAGCGGGGACAGTTGCGGATCCATGTCGGCAAGGTGTTTCGTCTGGAGGAGATCGTTCAGGCGCATCACTGCATGGAGCGCAACGAAGCGAATGGCAAGATCGTCATATTGACCTGACGTGTCTGTGAGGCCCGCCGCGCGGGATCCTGCAATTGCATTACTTGCGCCCGACGATTTCACTCAATGAAATTGTCCGGGCCGCGTGAACAGTTAATTCATCCGCCGCCGCTTTATCCAGGCACGGGACATTTGTACAGTGCAGGCTCGGATCTCTGACTTCAACGGCAGAAGCGCAACGATGGACTATCTGCAGTCACTCAGAATGTTTGTAAAGGTCGCCGAGCTTGGCAGTTTCACGGGCGCGGCGGATCAGATGAAAGTATCCAGCGCCGTCGCAACGCGCAGCGTGGCATCGCTGGAAGAGCGCCTCGACGCGCGTCTCCTGCAACGCACGACACGCAGCGTCACGCTGACGGAAGCAGGGCGGCTGTTCCTGGATCGCGTGCGGGCGATTGTCGACGATATCGACGATGTCGAAGGCGGGCTGCTCGCCGCGACGGGTGCGCCGTCGGGCACCTTGCGCATTGCCGTGCAAGGCAGTCTCGGCGCAGGTTATCTAGCGAAGCTGTTGAAGGCTTACACGGCGCGCTATCCGCTCGTCGTGCCGCAGGTGATGTATGCGGACGGTCCCATCAATCTGGTCGAAGGGCGCTTCGATGCCGCGTTGACGAGCGACACCTATCCGCATCCCGGTTCCGTGGTGGCGCGCGTGTTCGCCCGACTGCCGATGATGCTCGTCGCTTCGCCGCGCTATGCGATGGCGGAGCGCGGCGATACGCAACTGACGGAAATCGACGGGCTCGTCATGCTCTCGCACGATGACGGCACGATGAGCGCCGAGCACGATCCCGTGCGTCGATGGCTCGATGCGCACGCATTGCAGGCGACGCATATCCGCGCAAACAACAGCGGCATGCTGCGGCGTATGGCAATCGAAGGAATGGGTGTTGCGCTGCTGCCCGCCGCGCTCGTCGAAGAAGATCTGAGCGACCGCGCGCTCGTGCAGGTGATGTCCGACGCGCCGTTGCCCCTGATGGGGTTATCGGTTGCGTATGCGAGCCGCCGTAATCTTGCACCCAACGTGCGCGCCCTGGTCGATTTTCTCGTCGAGCAGTCTAACTACGACCGTTTGCCTCTCACGCTCATGCGCGCAGACGCGGCGCTCGTGGCGGGCGACCAGACCGCCATCGTCTAGGCATGCGATGACGCGGGCTGCGCGCTTTGCCGCGGCTCGACTCGCGTTCCGCTTGTCCACACGCTGACGCCACGCGGATCGATTGCGAAGCGCGCGGCGCCGCGCTGCGGATCGGCATCGTCGCACGCGATATCGAAGCGCATGCCGCCAATATCCGCGACCGCATAAGGCTCGCCGTGCCTCAATTCGACGGAATCGATGGTGCCGGAATATGCGCCGTCCGCTGCGAGCGCAACAGACGATGGCGCGACACGCCACATCACGCGTTGGCCCGCGGCGATAGTTCGATTCGACGTTTCGATCGACAGTCCCGACGCAGTTTCGATCACACCCGCTGCGCGCATCGTTCCTTCGCCGACGTTATGCAGGCCGAGCAGCGCGGCGACCCGTAACGACGCAGGCTGCCGGAATACGTGCTCGACTGCGCCCGCCTGCAGCACGCGCCCGCGCTCGATGACGAGCACTTCATCCGCGAGCAGTGCGGCCTCGTCGGGGTCATGCGTGACGACCACGGTGACCGCCGAAATCTCCCGCTGCAGCGCGCGCAATGCCTGTTGCAGACGCCGGCGCCGTGGCGTATCCAGCGCGGAGAACGGCTCGTCGAACAACAGAAGCTGGCTGTGCCGCGAAAGTGCGCGCGCCAGCGCAACGCGCTGCCGCTGACCGAACGACAGTTGCCGTGGCAAGCGGTCCATCAGCGCAGACAGCCCGAGATGTTCGGCCCAGTAGCGTGCGCTTGCGGCGTCGGCATCGACGGGAAACGAAAGTTGGCGTGCCAGCGTCATGTGCGGAAACAGCCCGTAATCCTGCGGCACATAGCCGATGTGGCGCTGCTCGGGCGGCAACGTATCCAGTTGTGTTTCGCCGAAACGGACGAAGCCCGCTTCATTGCGCTCCAGCCCCGCAACCAGCTTCAACGCGAGCGACTTGCCGGAACCCGACGGACCGATGATCGCGAGCCGCCGTGTCGAAGGTGTCCATTCGATGTCGAGATCGAACGCGCCAAGATGACGCTTAAGCGCGAACGCGAGACGTGGATTCGGCAGGGCAGGGCGTGAGAGTTCCTGCGACGGTTGATCCGATGCATCGCCGTTGTCGATCACGTCCAGCAGGCCGGGCCGTCCATCGCGCCACGCAACCGAGAGCGCCGCGCACAACACGGCGATGACGAGCGTCGGCAGCAGCAACGGCATCATCGCGGGCAAGCCCTGCCCGCCGAACACCACATACGTATAAACAGGCAGCGAATACGGGTGATACGCGACCATCACTGTCGCGCCGAATTCGCCGAACGCGCGCAGCCACGCGAGCACCAGGCCGGCGCGAATCGACGGCCAGGCGATCGGCAGCATCACGCGGAAAAAGCGGCTTGCCGCGCGATGTCCGAGCGTGGCGGCGACGTCTTCGTAGACGGGATCGATCGCGGCGAACGCCGAGCGTGCCGCGACGATCAGAAACGGCGCGGCCACGAAGGTTTCGGCGAGCACGATGCCCGCAAACGAATCCGTGAGCGCGCCGTTGGTCAATTGACCGAGCCAGCTATACGGCCCAAGTAGAAACAACAGCAGAATGCCGCTCGTGAGCGGTGGCAGCGCCAGCGGCAACTGCACGATAAAGCCGAGCAGCGCCATGCCGCGCGACGTCGAACGCGACAGCCAGTAACCGAGCGGCACGCCACCGATTAGAATGACAATCGATGCGACGCTCGCGCTGCCCGCCGATACCGCAACAGCCGACCACGTGCCGCGCCAGTCGACGCCCGACCACGCGGCCTTGTCGATCTGCGGAATGCTCGCGATAAACGGCGCGCACAGATAGACGGCGAGCAGGCAGGCAAGCCATAGCAGCGGCCGCGCGGTCTGGCGTGTCATTGCGCGGCGTCGATCACGGCTTGCACGGACGACGGCACCGCCTGCGCGTTGCCCGTCACGGTCGGCTTCACGATATCGACGCCATGCTGCTTCAGCAACGCACGGCCCGACTCGCTCAACAGGAAGTTGACGAAGCGCGCAGCGCCCGCCTGATTCGGCGCGTCATTGAGAATGGTCAGCGTATAGCTGGCCTTCGCCTGAAGCTCGGGCGCGGGGCGAATTGCCGGAATCTTCAGATCGGAAGTTTCCGTCGAATAGAAGAAGCCAGCATCGAGTTGACCCGACTGCAACCGGCCAACCAGCGTCTCTTCGGGCAGCACCTGCGCCGGGTTCTCCGGATCGCCAAGCGTCTTCTCGACGAGGTCAGGCTGTTTGTAGAGCGCAGCGGCCTTCGTCATCATCTCGACCGTGAACGCGCCCTTCGGATCGAGCTTCGGATCGGTGCGGCCCACGCGGATGCCCGGTTCCTGCAGCACTTCATCCCAGCGCTTCTTCCTGAAGTCGGCGGCGAAGCGACTTTGCGGGTTGTAGCCGATCATCAGCGGCGATTCGGCGAAGTTCACGTACCACGAGACGTGATCGCCATTCGCCGCGCCCATCAGGCCCGGATTGACCTTCGGGCTCGCGCTGATGAACACGTCGCCGCGCCGCAGCTTGCCCTTGATCTGATTGGCGATCAGGTTCGAGCCCGCCGCATAGCCCTGAAAATGCAGGCCTGTTTCCTTTTCGAAAGCCGGGCCGACACTGCGCTCCATCAGATTCACCAGCGAGCCGGCGTATAGCACCTCGACCTTGCCTTCATCGGCGGACGCTGCGCCCGTGAAAAGAAGGCCCGTCAACACGATTCCCGACAACAACAGCTTGCGCATTACATTTTCCCCGTTGCGTTATGAACGGCCATATATTACGACGAGCGTGCCTGAGGTTGCAGTCGACACAACACGCGACACGGCGAATTCGCACGCTGCGAGCGCGCGAATTTTTGTCAGCCGTTGTCAGTCGCTGTCAGTCGATTGTCAGTTCGTTGCGTTCGCATCCGTCAACGCGGCGCGGTTCCAGTCGCCGCCGAGCGCTTTCAGCAGTTGCACGCTTGCGTCGACACGTCGCGCGTCGATCTGCTCGGCCGTGCGCTCATTGGATAGCGCAATGGTTTGCGCGGTGACGACATCGAGATAGTTGACGGCGCCTGCCTGATAGCGGTTGGTCGTCAGTTTCAGCGAAAGATCGGCGGCCGAGACCGCGCGTTGCTGGCTGTCCGCCTCGCTTGCGAGCGTATCGAGCGACGACAGCTGGTCTTCGACCTGCTGAAACGCAACCAGCACCGTCTGCCGGTAATCCGCGACCGTGCCGTCATACTGCGCGGTCGCGCCTTTCAGCGCCGCGGTGCGGCGTCCGCCGTCGAACAGCGTGCCCGCGAGTTGCGAACCAAGCGACCAGAACAGACTCGACGCAGTGAGCCACGGCGCAAAGAAACTGCTTTCGAGACCCGCCGATGCCGACAAGGTGAGATCCGGATAGAACGCCGCGCGCGCCTGGCCGATCTGCGCATTCGCGGCCGCCACGCGCCGCTCGGCGGCGGCAATGTCGGGACGGCGCTCCAGCAATTGCGAAGGAACGCCCGTCGGAATCTGCGGCAGCGCGATGGTCTCCACTTTCGACGGCAACGAAAACGACGAAGCCGGCTGGCCGATCAGCGTCGCGATCGCATGCTGAAGCTGTGCGCGCTGCACGTCGATATCGCTGTCCTGCGTGCGCGTGCTTTCGAGTTGCGTTTGAGCCTGCGCGACCGCCGACGCATCGATCGCGCCGTCCTTCAGTTGCTGCTGCACGATGCCCAGCGCGGCGGTGTACGCCTTGACGCTATCGTCGAGCAGCTTCTTTTGACGGTCGAGCGAGCGCAGATCGAAATAGTCGGTCGCGAGATCCGCAGAGACGGCGAGGCGCACCGATTGCAGATCGGCTTCGCTGGCTTGCGCATTGTCGCGGGCATTCACGGTCGCATCCTTCACGCGGCCGAACAGATCGGGTTCCCAACTCGCCGCAACGCCTGCCGAAAAGTCCGGCACGGTATGTCCTGCCAGGCCCTTATGAACGACGTTTTGCGACGTGCGAAAGCGCTGCGCCGCTGTCCCCGCCGTTACGGTGGGCGCGTAGCCGGCGCGCTGATAGTCGACCATCGCGCGCGCGGCTTGCAGCTGCGCAACGGCCATTTGCACGGTCTGGTTCGACACATCGACCTGGGCTTCGAGACGGTTTAGTTCCTCGTCGCCATAGAGTGTCCACCACGGGCCGCGCGGCTGCGCATCGGCGGGTGCGGCGATCGTCCAGCCTGCCGATGCTTGCGGCGCGCTCGCGAAATGATCGGGCACAGCCGTTTGCGGCTGCGAATAGTGCGGCAAGGTCGAACACGCCGTCAGCGCACCAGCAATGGCGACCACAAGCGACTTGCGAACCAGCGACATACGAAGATTGTTCATGATGAGCGTCGCCTTGTGCTTAACCCTGCTTGGCGGGCATCGCCGGTTTCGTCGATGTGACGCGCACCGTTTCGCCGCTGCTGATTGCATCGCCGGGATTGTTGATCACGCGGTCGGTGGCATCGAGGCCCGTCGCGACTTCGACGTAGGTGCCGAAATCGCGGCCGATGGTCACGGTCTTCAGTTGCACCTTGCTGTCCTTGTCGACCACCGCGACGGTCACGCCGTCGGGCCGGAACAGCAGCGCGCTGACGGGCACTTCGAGTGCGGGATGGGCAGTGACCAGCGCAAGATGAACCTGCGCATACGCGCCGGGCAGCAACGAGCCGTCGTGATTATCGACATCGACCTCGACGCGCAACGTGCGGCTCACCGGATCGATGGCGTCGGCGCTGCGCGCGACGGTCGCATCGAACTGACGCCCCGGATACTGCTGCGTCGTCAGATAGACCTTCGTGCCGGGCGCGATGCCCTGCGCGTCGTTCTGCGGCACTTCGACATAGACGCGCAGCCGGTCGGTCTGCTCGATATGGAAGAGTTCGCCGCCATTGGCCGCGATGCCGGGCGAGCCGCCCGCCGTCACCAGCGCGCCGACGTCGACCTTACGCGCGGTGATCACGCCGTTGAACGGCGCCGTCACCTTCTCGTATGACACCAGTTCGGTAAGCCGCGCCACGTTCGCTTGCGCGGCCTGCCATGCGGCGAGCTTCGCTGCGCTGTCGCTGGTTTTCGCGTTGGCGTCCTGTTGCGAAACGGACTGCGTTTGCAGCATGGTTTGCCAGCGCTGCGCAGTGCTGTCCGCAAAACTGTAGTTGGCTTTCGCGTTGGCTTCGTCGGCGCGCGCCTGGCGCAATTGCGCGTCGAGTTCGGGCGTCTGGATATCGGCGAGCGTCTGTCCCGCTGTGACCTTCGCGCCGATATCCGTGTACCAGTGCTGGATGTAGCCGCTCGTGCGCGCGTAGATCGATGCATCGGCAAACGGCATCACGTTGCCCGGCAACAGCAGTTCCTGCGATGCAGGCGCGCGCGTCGGCGTCAACGCGTCGACGCTCAGATAGCGCTGCGCCTCGACCTGCTGTGTGAGGGCAGTGCTCGCATGCAGCCGCGGCACGATGCCAATGGCAAGCAACGCGGCAGCGACGGCCGCGAGCGCGACGGGCAGCACGAAGCGTCGCTTGCGAGGCAAAGGTGCGCCGTTGGATAGCGCGAGATCGGTGCGGGTCGACGGTTCCTGACCCGACGGCACATTGGGCAGATTGGGCGTGGTCATGGCAAGTCCTTAATTAGCGTGTGTGATCACGTCGGCGTTAGCGGCGTCGGCGGTACGTTTGGCGCGGCGTTTCGCGAGCCACGCGTGCACCATGCCGAACACCACGGGCACGAACATCAGCGTCGACACCGTGCCGATCGCAAGACCGCCGATCACCGCGCGTCCGAGCGGCGCGTTCTGTTCGCCGCCGTCGCCGAGACCGAGCGCCATCGGCAGCATGCCGATCAGCATCGCGAGTGCTGTCATCAGCACCGGGCGGAAGCGGTTGAAGCCTGCATCGAGCGCGGCGGCGAGCGGCTCCATGCCTCCCGCGAGCGATTCGCGTGCCGTGTTGATGACGAGAATGCTGTTCGCGGTCGCAATGCCGATGCACAGAATCGTGCCCGTCAACGCGGGGACGCTGAGCGTCGTGTGCGTGGCGAACAGCATCCAAGCGATGCCCGCCAGCGAGCCCGGCAAGCCGCTGACAATGATCAGCGGATCGAGCCACGACTGGAAGTTGACGACCATCAGCAGATAGACGAGCGCAATCGCGAACACGAGACCGGTACCGAGGCCGAAGAACGATTCGTTCATCGACTGCACCTGGCCGCGCATCACGATCGACGAGCCGGGCGGCAACTGTGCGCGCGCCGCATCGACCAGTTTCGTCACGTCGGAGGCGACGCCGCCCAGATCGCGCCCTTGCGTCGACGCGAAAATGTCGAGCACGGGCTGCACGTTGTAGTGCGACACGACAGCCTGCTGCGTGCTGCGCGAGGTCGTGCCGAGCGTGCCCAGCTGATTCTGCGGATTGACGCTGACCTTGTCGGTCGTCAGCGGAATGTTGGTGAGCGTCTGCAGCGAGTGAATGTCGTACTGCGGCACTTCGGCCACCAGCGGATAGCTGACGCCGTTCTTCGGATCGAGCCAGAAATTCGGCGTGGTTTGCGAACTGCCGGACAGCGCGATCAGCATGTTCTGCGCGACATCTTTCTGCGTGAGGCCCGCCTGAATCGCCTTCGTGCGATCGACGTTGACGTCGATGGTCGGCTCGTCGCCCGGCTGCTGGATCCGTGCATCGACGAGACCGCGCACGCCGCGCATCTGCGCAAGCAGCTTGTTCGCGACGACGCGGTTCTGATCGAGCTTGTTGCCGACGATCTGCACGTCGATCGGCGCGGGCAGGCCGAAGTTCAGAATCTGGCTGACGATATCGGCGGGCAGGAAGGCGAACGTCACGCCGGGAAACGACTGCGCCAGCACGTTGCGCAATTGCGCGACGTATTGTTCCGTTGGCTTGTGTTTGGGTGCGAGCGTGATCATGATGTCGGCGTCTTCAGGGCCGATCGGATCCGACGAGTCGTATGTCAGGTTGATGCCGCTCACGGGCACGCCGATGTTGTCGAGCACGGCCGCCTGTTCCGACTTCGGAATCACGCTGCGAATCTTCGCTTCGACTTCATCGGTGATGCGCGCGGTTTGCTCGATGCGCGTGCCGGTCGGCGCGCGCAAATGCAGACGGATTTCGCCTGTGTCCACAGCGGGGAAGAAGTCGCGACCTGCAAACGGAATCAGCGCGAGCGACGCAAAACACAGCGCCAGATACACAGGAATGAAACGGCGGCGATTGGAAATCGCGCGTTGCAGCACATCGTGATAGCCGTGGCGCACCGCTTCGAAGCGCCGTTCGAAGCCTTGTTGAAAGCGCGCGAAAATCGCGAAACGCCCTGACGCGACTTGACCTTTTGCAGACGGTGCGCGCATCAGATACATCGCGAGCGTCGGAATCAGTGTGCGCGAGAAGAAGTACGACGCGCACATCGCGAACACGACGGCTTCCGCGAGCGGCACGAACAGATAGCGCGCCACGCCCGACAACAGGAACATCGGCACGAACACGATGCAGATCGACAGCGTCGACACGAAGGTCGGCACGGCGATTTCGCCGGAACCGTTGAGGATAGCGTCGTGCAGCGGTTCGCCTTTTTCCAGATGATGCGTGATGTTTTCAATTGCCACGGTCGCGTCGTCGACGAGAATGCCGACCGCGAGCGCGAGTCCGCCCAACGTCATGATGTTGATGGTCTGCCCAAGCGCCGCGAGCGCAATCAGCGACGTCAGCACGGCAAGCGGAATCGACACGGCGATGATCAGCGTCGCGCGCCAGCTGCCGAGAAACAGCAGGATCATCGCTGCCGTCAGGCACGCGGCGATCAGCGCTTCGCGTACCACGCCCGAAATCGCGGACTTCACGAACACGGACTGATCGGAAAGCGGCGTGATCTTCAACGCGCTCGGCAGGCCTGCGGCGATCTTCGGCAACATCGCCTTGACCTGCTGGATGATGGTGAGCGTCGATGCGCTGCCCGTCTTTTCGATTTGCAGCAGCGCCGCGCGTTTGCCGTCGCTGCGCACGATATTGGTCTGCGGCGCATAGCCGTCGATCACATGCGCGACGTCGCGCACATACACGACGCTGCCGTTGACTGTCTTGATAGGCAGATCGTTGAGCGCGGCGACCGATTGCGTACTGCCGTTCATCTCGACGTTGTATTCGCGCGAGCCGATTTTCGCAGTGCCGCCCGGCAGAATCAGGTTTTGCGCGTTGACGGCGTTGACCACGTCGATCGGCGCGAGGCCTTTGGCCTGCAACGCTTTCGGATCGAGCTGGACCATGATCTGGCGGATCTTGCCGCCGTATGGCAGCGGCACGGCCGCACCCTGAATCGTCGCAAGCTGCGTGCGGATGAAGCTGTTGCCGAGATCGTAGAGCGTCTGTTCGGGCAGCGTGTTGCTAGACAGCCCGAGTTGCAGCACGGGCACCGTCGACGCGTTGTACGTAATGATGTTCGGCGGCAGCGTGCCCGGCGGCAGCACGCGCAGGATCGACGCGGAGTTCGACGCAGCCTCGGCGATCGCACGATTGATATCCGCGCCCGGATGGAAAAACACCTTCACCACCGATACACCGTTGAGCGATTGCGACTCGATATGCTCAATATCGTCGACGTCCGTTGTCAGCGCGCGCTCGTAGTTCGACGTGATCCGGTGCGCCATGTCTTCGGCGGAAAAGCCGTTATACGACCAGACGATGCTGACAACAGGAATGTTGATGTTCGGAAAGATATCCGTCGGCGTGCGCAGGATCGCAAGCGGCCCGATGATGAAGAGCAGCACGGCCAGCACGATGAATGTGTAGGGCCGCCGCAGGGCCAGTTTGACGATCCACATGACGTTTCCTTGGACGATGATCTGTCGGCACACCCGAACGCAAATCACGCCCGGGGTGTTCATGGGGTCGCAGTGTGGCGGCGGGGCACTTACTCATTAGTGACTGTGACATTACAAATTCGACATCTGGCGCTGAGCATAAACGGCTATGTCGCAGGCCGATTTCGTAAATGACCGATTTGTCATCTGAAGGACAGGGTTTGGTCAGCGCCCAGTGCACACAATGGCGGTATCCCTTCGCGGCCCGTGACGGGCGAAAGGGCATTGGGGTCACACCCGCGAGAGTGTGGCGCTGGTCGAGGACTCACATTGCAGGTGAACCATCATGAAAGCACTGATTCAGGCTGTAGTCGTTTCGTGCGCGCTGGCTGCGCCGGCACTTTCCTTCGCTCAGGCCAACCAGGGCGAGGTCACACGCGCGCAGGTGCGTGACGATCTGCAACGCGTCGAAGCGGCGGGCTATCGGCCCATTTCCAAGGACGCCTTCTATCCCGACGATATCCAGGCCGCCGAAGCCAAGGTCTCGATGGAGCAGTCGGCCGTGGGCGGCACGTCCAACGGCACGATGCAGACGGGCGCACCGGCATCGAACGGCAATTGAGCTGGATGCGGCGGGCATAAGTTGTCCGCCGGATGAAACAAGGCTCGCGGCGTTGAGCAACGCCGCGAGCCATTGCGCACGCGTGAACTGGCGTCAGGCCAGGTTTCCGGTCGAAAACGGCAGCGTATAGACCCGCTTGCCCGTCGCCGCGAAAATTGCATTCGCGACGGCAGGACCAACAGGCGCGACGCCCGGCTCGCCGATGCCCGTCGGCGCTTGCGTCGATGGAACGATGTGCACTTCGACCTTCGGCATTGCATCGATACGCAGCACCTGGTAACCGTCGAAGTTGTTCTGCTCGACGCGGCCGTCTTTCAGCGTGATTGCGCCGTACAGCGCGGCGCCCAGGCCGAAACCGATCCCGCCTTCCAGCTGCGCCGCGATCACGTCCGGATTGATCGCCGTGCCGCAATCGACAGCGCAGACCACGCGATCCACCTTCACCTTGCCGTCCTTGTCGATGGATACTTCCGCGACCTGCGCGACGAAGGTCTTGAACGCTTCCGCGACGGCGATCCCGCGCCCTTTGCCGGGCGGCAGCGGCGCATTGCTCCAGCCCGCTTTTTGCGCCGCCAGATCGAGCACGCCGCGCATGCGCGGCTCGTGTTCGAGCAGGTCGCGGCGGAATGTGTACGGGTCTTTGCCCGCCGCATGCGCGGCTTCGTCGATGAAGGCTTCGACCGCGAAGGCCGTGTGCGAACTGCCGACCACGCGCCACCAGAGAACGGGCACGCCCGTTTTCATTGTCGACAGCTGGACGGAGATGTTCGGAATCGCATAAGCGATGTTCGCCGCGCCTTCCACCGACGTCCCGTCGATCCCGTTCTTGATGAGCCCCGCGAACGGCGTATCGGCGACGATCGACTGCCCGACGATCCGGTGCTGCCAGCCGACCAGCTTGCCATCGCGCGTGAGTCCCGCTTCGAGCTTGTGCAGATACATCGGCCGGTACAGGCCGCCGTGGATGTCGTCCTCGCGCGTCCATTGCAGCTTGACCGGCGTGCCGTTCGCACCGAGCGCCTTCGCAACCGAAACGGCTTCGACGATATAGTCCGAGCCCGGATTCGCGCGCCGGCCAAAACTGCCGCCTGCGTACAGCGTGTGGATGCTGACCTGCTGCGGCTGCAGGCCTGCGACATGCGCGGCGTTCGCCTGATCGACGGTCTGGAACTGGTCGCCCGCCCAGATTTCGCAGCTATTGGCGCTCAGTTTGACGACGGCGTCGAGCGGCTCCATCGGTGCGTGCGCGAGATACGGAAACTCGTAGCTCGCGGACAGCTTGCGCGCCGCGCCCTGGATCGCTTTGGCCGCATCGCCTTCCGTGCGTGCGGGCAGGCCGGGCTGATCGGCGGCCTTGCGATATTCGGCCATGATGTCTGCCGAGCTGCGTTTTTCCGCGTGCGAATCGTCCCAGTCCACCTTCAGCGCGTCGCGACCCTGCTTCGCGGCCCAGAAGCTCTTCCCGACGACGGCCACGCCGCGCGGCACCTGCACGACGTTCACGACGCCCGGCACCGCTTTCGCCGCTGTTGCGTCGAACGAACGCACCGTCGCGCCGAATAGCGGCGGGCGCTGGATCACGGCGACCAGCATGCCGGGGAATGTGACGTCGAGCGTGAATTGCGCAGTGCCGTCGGTTTTCGGCGGCACGTCGACACGCGGCGCCTGGCTGCCGATCAGCGCGAAACGCTGCGGGTCCTTGAGCACGACTGTGTCCGGCACGGGCAACGCGGCGGCCGCCGATGCAAGCGAACCATACGTCGCGTGCCTGCCGCTCGCATCGTGATAAACGACGCCGCGTTCGGTGCGCAATTCGGACACAGGCACTTTCCACTGCTGCGCGGCGGCCGTCACCAGCATCACGCGCGCTTTTGCGCCCGCTTCACGCAACTGCGTCCACGAATTGGCCATCGCCGAACTGCCGCCCGTGCCTTGTATCGTGCCGAACGCCAGATTCGCGTAGCGCTTCGCATCGGCGGGCGCGCTTTCGACACGAACGCGCGACCAGTCGGCATCGAGTTCCTCGGCGACGATGGTCGCGATGCCCGTATAAGCGCCCTGGCCCATTTCGACGTGCTTCGCGATCACGGTCACGCTGTCGTCGGCGCCGACGCGCAGGAACGCGTTCGGCGCGAACGTGCTGCCGGGCGTTGGCGCGGCGAGGGCGCGCCGCGTCGTGCCGGCCCATTCGAAGCCGACGGTCAGCGCGAGCGCTGCCGCGGTGCCCGCGCTCTTCAAAAAGGTGCGCCGCGACGGGCGCTGAACGTCAACGATATCGGTCGTCATCGTTCACCCCCGGATCGCGTCGGCCGCGTCGTGGATCGCCGCGCGAATGCGCGTGTAGGTCGCACAGCGGCAGATGTTGCCGCTCATCGCGGCGTCGATGTCGGCGTCGGTCGGCTTTGGATTCTGCGCGAGCAGCGCGGCGGCCGACATGATCTGCCCGGACTGACAGTAGCCGCACTGAGGCACTTGCAGCTTCACCCACGCGGCCTGCACGGCTTTCGCGGGCTTGCCCTGCAATCCTTCGATCGTCGTGATGTGGCGGCCTTCGACAGCCGATACCGGCGTGATGCAGGAGCGGATCGGCTGACCTTCGAGATGAACCGTGCATGCGCCGCATTGCGCCATCCCGCAGCCGAACTTCGTGCCGTGCAAGCCGGCAACTTCGCGGATGGCCCACAGCAGCGGCATGTTGGGGTCGGCGTCCAGCGTCGTGGATTTGCCGTTGAGAATCAGAGTGGTGGACATCGATGACTCCGAGTAGGTTCTGGTTGTCGCGGACGCTGCGAACGGCCGCCGTCGCCCACGCTCTCGCGGCTGCCGCTGACGGGCGATGACGAAACGGTGGGAACGTGTCGGAGTGTGGCTCAAAGCGGCCATTTCTGTTGTTCGGATTCTCTGGAAGTCTTGCCTAATCCTGTGGACGCAATCGGGCTGTTTTCATCGCCCTGGCCGGTCGCGTTGCGGCAGGCGGCGTATATTCATCGTTGGCGCAAACAGTTTCCGCACGATCGCCTTGATCAGGAGACCACGATGAACAATCGATGCTGGATACGCCCCGTTGCCGCGATCTGGCTTGCCGCATCCGCGTGCGTTGCGTTCGCCCAGCAAGGCGGCGCGGGGAACGCGACGGCGCCTGTCGTCTATGTGTCGGACTTTGAACTCGACGCCGCGAACATCACGCCCGATCAGAGCCGCTTGAGCCGCGCCCGACGCCTCGCCGGCGATCTGTCGCCGCTGCATCTGACCCAGCAGGATCCGCAGAAGAAGGCGCGGCAACTGGTGGCGCAGATGTCGGACACGCTCGTTGCCGACCTGAAGCGCGAGGGCATCGACGCGCGCCGTTTGCCTGGCGATGCACCGTCTCCCGCGCAAGGCTGGCTGGTGCGCGGCGTGTTCGTGAGCGTGGATGAGGGCAATCGCGTGCGACGCGCTGTGGTGGGCTTCGGCGCGGGACAAGGCCGGATCGAACTGGCCATTGCCATCGATCCCTTGCCCAACGACGCGCCCGCGCCGCTCTATCAAACGGTCGAAGGACAATCCGACCGGCATATGCCCGGCGCGATCGTGAAGCTGAACCCGTATGCGGCGGCGGCCCGCTATGTGATGGCGGGCAACGATCAGCAGGCCGATATCAAACAGGTCGCCAGTCAGGTTGCCGATGCCGTGGTTGCACGCATGAAGTCGCGCGCGCCGCAGACGCAAGCGCCGCCGCCGCAATGAGGGCGGCGCGTCAGCTGCTTTCCTGCCCGACCTCGATGCGCGGCCACACGAGCGCTTCGAACTGATCCGGCGGAACAGGCTGCGAATACAGGAAGCCTTGCGCAAAATCGCAACCGACGCCCGTCAGAAAATCGCGCTGCTCGATGGTTTCCACGCCTTCCGCAATGACCTTCAGCCCGAGCTTGTGCGCAAGCACGACCATCGCTTCGCACAGCGCCTGGTTATCCGCATCGAAACCGAGGTTTTGCACGAAAGACCGGTCGATCTTCAGAAAGTCGATCTCGAAGCGCTTCAGATAAGCCAGCGAAGAATAGCCGGTGCCGAAGTCATCGATCGAAATGCGGATGCCTGCATTGCGGAACGTCATCAGCCGTTCGTCGATCTTCAGGTCGGCATACAGCAACAGGCCTTCCGTAATCTCGACGGCAATGCTTTGCCCCGGCATGCCTTCGCGCTTCAGATGCTCGGACCATTGCGTGCACACCAGATTGTCCTGGCGAATCTGCACGGGCGACATGTTGACGCTGATCTGGAACGACGCATGGAAGCGCCCGCGCCACAGCTTCGCCTGCTGCACGGCCTGCTTGAACACCCAGTCGCCGATGGGGACGATCAAGCCCGTATCTTCGGCGAGCGGAATGAAGTCGAGCGGGCTGATCATGCCGCGCTCGGGATGCAGCCAGCGGATCAGCGCTTCGGCCTTGTAGATCTCGCCCGTCGACAGATCGACGATCGGCTGGTAGTAGAGCGCGAACTGGTCGCCCGGCAGCGCGGCGCGCAGATCGCTCGTCAGACGCAGGCGCTTTTCAGCCGCGACCTGCAGATCCGGCGTGAAGTAGCTCAAGCGGTTGCGTCCGGCGTTCTTCGCTGCGTACATCGCCTGATCGGCGTTCTTGAAGAGCACGTCGAGTTCGCGCGCGTCGTCCGGATACAGCGTCACGCCGACACTCGCCGAGATGAAGGCTTCGTCGGGGCCGAGCGTGAACGGCTCGCACAGCTTGTCGATGATCGCGCGCGCGATTCGCTCGATGCTGTCGGTATTGTCGATATTCGGCAGGATCACCGTGAACTCGTCGCCGCCAAGCCGCGCGACGGTATCCGTGTCGCGCACGCAAGACGTGATGCGCCGCGCGGCTTCGACCAGCAGCGTGTCGCCCGTGTCGTGGCCGAGCGAATCGTTGACTTCCTTGAAGCGGTCCAGATCGATCAGCATCAACGCCATCCGATGCCCGGAGCGCTGCGCGATCTTCGCTTCCTGCTCGAGACGGTTCTGGAACATCTGCCGGTTCGGCAGTTGCGTCAGCGTGTCGAAGTTCGCTTGCCGCCAGATCGCGGCTTCGAACGCCATCCGGTCGGACAGATCGCGGCCGACAGCCAGCACCGAATTCACCTTGCCCGAAGCGTCGATCTCGGGCGTCAGGCGAATATGCGAGCATTGCTCCTGGCCTTCCTTGCCTATCCAGCGCAGTTCGAAATGTCCGCTTCTGCCTGTCGAAATGACGTCGCCGATCTTGCGTTCGTAGATCAGCGCGTTCGCGCCCCCCGGCATTTCCGAAGGCCGCTTGCCGAGCGCTTCGCTAAGCGCGCAACCCGCCGACGCGCAAAACGCGGGGTTCGCATACGTGCGGCGCAGGTCGCGGTCGTAGCGTGTGATCGTGTCGGGCGAGTTCTCGATCAGCGTGCGCGACTCCAGTTCGCGGCTGACGAGTTCCGCCGTGCGCTCGACGACGGTCTGTTCGAGCGACGCGTTGATCTCGTTGATCTTCTGGATCTTCTGCCGGATCGCGCCGCGCATTCTTTCGAAGCGATGCGCGAGGCGGCCGAGTTCGTCCTGACCATCGGCATCGACGTGCGCTTCGGCAAGCGCGCGTTCTTCCGCGCCCGCGTCGCTGCCCGTGTCGTGCATCTTGCGCACGAGATCCTTGAGCGGCGACGAAATGCTGTGCGAAATGAAGTAGGCGAGGAAGATCGACAGCAGAAAGCCCGAAATGCCAACCAGCACGATCTGATTGCGCACGGACTGCGCTTCGGCCGTCAGCCTCTTTTCGGGAATCGTGCTGACGACGAACCACGTCGTGCCGGGAATCCGCGTGTAGGCCGCGAAGTATCCCGCGCGGTCCAGGCCTTCGAAGCTGACGAAGCCGTTCGGCTGGCCGAGCATTTCCGTGTTGTGCTGGATGCTGTCGATCAGGCCGGGTTCGGCCGCTGTGTCGACGCTCACGGGCGCGTCGTCGGCGCGCACGATCAGCTTGTTGTTGCTGGTATCGAGCACGTAGACCTGCGTGCCGGTGCCGACCGCGACGTCGTTGAATATCGACGAGAAATGTTCGGGGCGTATCACCAGCACGAGACTGCCGAGACGCTTGTTGTTGCTCTTGCCGATGACGGCGCGCACCATGCCGAGGTTCAACTGGCCGACGCCGTTGTCGTAGCTGCCCCAGTACGGATGCCCATTGCGGTCGGGCGCCTGCTTGACGAAGCCCATCACGCCGCGCGTCAGTTGCGCGAACGCCTGCGTGTCCATCACGCGGTTGCGGCTGTCGAGCAGATACTTTTCGTTGATGAAATCGACCGAGCCGTAGTGATCGAGCAGCAGACGCGTCATGTCCAGACGCGCCTCGCTCTGTTCCTTTTCGTTGCCGTTCGCCACCTTCATCAGCGCGGACTGCACCTGATCGGACAGCACGAGCAGGCTGCTTTCCGTTTCGACCTGATCCATGCGCAATGCGATGTTGCGCGCAACCTGCTTGACCACTTCCTTCGAGAATATCTCGGCCTTGTCCTTGATGGCCGCCGTCGACTCTGCATACGATATGTAGCCCGAAATGAGCACGGGCAGCAGCGACAGCAGGATGAACGCAGTTATCAGCCGGTACCGTATTTCGACACGGCGCAGCAGATCCTGCGACAGGTATTCAAAAACGCGTTGCAGTGAACCGAAGATCGAGCTCATTTGTAATGCATCTTTGCTTCGTTCTTGACGGACGCGTCCAGCAATTGGGCGGCCTGTCTGGGCGTGATCCTGTTCAACAGGACATCCTGCATCAGGCGATGCAGACGCTCGATCGAGTTTGACGGAAGCACCGAATAATATGGGCTTGCCGTGACGGGATAACGACTGACAGCCTCAGTGTACGCGGCGATCTTCGGGTCGCCCGCCATCGCGCCCGTGCTCTGCCGGAACGGCGAGATGTTCTGGCGTTTCGCCTGGAGAATCGCGAAACCCTTGCCGGCGATGAACTCGAGAAAGCGCATGGCGGCGGCCTTGTTCGGCGTTTCCAGCACGGCAAAGCCCGTTTCGCTGCCGATGATCGGCACGGGCCGCTTGCCCGGCGCATTCCACGGCGGCACGAACACGCCCGTCTCGAAGGCATTGCCGTGCAGCAGCAGACCGGCGGCCCAGCTGCCGTGAATCGCCATGGCGACCTTGCCTTCCTTGAACAGGCGGATGCCGCCGTCGTAGTCCGTCGCCATGTATCCGTCCTGCACGTAGCCGCGTTCCGGGATCAGCGACATTTTGGCAAAAATATCGGCGACGGCGGGTGTGTTCAGATTCAGCGTGCCGTCGTCGATTTTCTTCTTCCACGCGGGTTCGCGCGCCACCACGTTATTCGCGAATCCGAAGCTGAACGGCCCATTGCCCAGCATGTTCGGAAACCCGCCATTCCACATCACGGGCGTGAAACCCGCGCGCTTGAGCTGTTCGCATACGGCGAGGAACTCGCGAAAATTCGTCGGTAGCGCCGGGACCCCGGCTTTCGCGAACATATCCTCGTTGTAGTACATCAGCACCGTCGCCACGCCGCCGGAAATGCCGAACGCTTTCGATTGACGGCTCGTCCAGTCGCCCTTCAACGGGTCGATCATGTTGTTCCACGCCGTCGTCTTGCTGACGTCGGCGAGGATGCCCTGGTCGGCCAGTTCCGCCGAGTACGCATTCGGGTTCACGCTGACGAGGTCGGGCAGATTGCCCGAGGCGACGCGCGGCTTGATGTTCGCCTCGACCGAATTGCCGACCATGAACTGCACGTTCACGCCGATATCGGGATTCTCCTTGCTGAATGCCGCGGCGATCTGCAGCATTTCTTCCGGCCAGTCGGGCGCCCAGATCAGCGCGGTGATGATCGTCTTCGTCGGCGCGGTTGCGGCCGGCGCAGCGGAATCCTTCTGATGACAACCGTACAACGACAAAAAAATCACAGTCACCAGGCCGGATAGCAGGGAGGCAAGGGTAAGTCGGCGCACGTGAGAATCGCTTTCAGTGTCGGGTGGATCGGGCGGACCTTCAGCGACGGCGTGTGCGCCCGGCAGCATGCCGTCGCAGCCCGCCTCGCGACACAGGCTTTTCCGGCGCGACGAGCGCAGCCGCGCGACAGCAGGCGTCAGCGGCGCGGCGGATCGAAGAGCATGGCGGGTCGAACGGCGGGACAGGCGAGTCGGCGGAGCGCAAACGATTGCCGTGAAACAAGGGCCTGATTACATGACGTGACCGTGCGGTCGAAACAGGTAAGCAAACACTTGCGGCGAATGCAGCGCGCATATCAGGCCCTGACGGCAGCTAGGGAATTGGATGGGGCAGTGCCTCAACTGCATATCGGCACGCGTCGATCATTACTTGAGGCGGCCGCCAACGCTGCGCCTAGCCCCGTGCGTGACGCGACGACATTTCCTGCAGGTCGAGATCGTGTTCCATCGTGTGCAGCATGTCGTCGTGAATCTGGCCGCTGCGATGCATGCGCAACAGTTCCGCGCGTCCGGCCGCGATTGCGGCGAGCACGACGTCGTAGTGCGCCTTGCGCGCTTCCAGCGGGAAGCTTTCCGCGTGCTCGAACTCTTGCGTGATGCGGGCCCGGTAGCTGTACTGCTCGAGTAGCCGTGGATGCAGCACGCTGCCGTCGGGCGCATAAACAAGCGGCTTGATCGCTTCCAGCTGTGCCGCTTCGAGCCGCGTCCACGCCTGCGGCTCGCTGAGATACGTCGATGCGTGAGTGTCGCCGTCCGGCTTGACGAGACGGATCACCAGTCCGATCGTCGTGCCTTGCAGTAGCACCGTAAACAGGATGACGACGAACGCGGAGAACAGGATCAGATCGCGGCCCGGCATGCTTTCGGGCAGCGACAGCGCGATCGCCAGGGTCACGACGCCGCGCATGCCCGCCCAGCTCACGACGGAAGCGGAGCGCCAGTCGGCGCGCGGTGCGATGCGTCGCGAAATGCGGTGCAGAACCGCGTTGATCGCTTCGAGTCCGAAGGTCCACACGCAGCGTGACAGCACGACGGTGACCACCGTCGCCATCGCCGCTGGGCCGAGTTCTGCAAGCGCGTTGTCGATACCGCCGAGCCGTTGCATCACGCTGCGCAGCGACAGCCCGATCAGCACGAACACCAGCGCTTCAAATACAAACACGACCACTTGCCAGAACGCGGTCCCACGCGTGCGCACGGTGGCGGAAAACACTTCATGCTGATGCCAGCCGAGCAGCATCCCGCACGTCACCGTCGAAATGACGCTCGACACGCCAAGCATTTCGCCTGCGATATAGCTGATCCACGCCGAGATCACGGAAGTGGTGATGATCAGATAGTCGTCATCGAGCAGGCGCAGCAGACACACTACGATGTAGCCGACCACGCATCCGACCACTACGCCGCCGACTGCCAGCGCGGCAAAGCCAAGCACCGCATGCGACGCGCTGAACGCGCCCGTGAGCGCAGCGGCGACGGCGAAGCGGAACAGCACGAGGCCAGCAGCGTCGTTGAGCAGGCTTTCGCCTTCGAGCAGCACCATCAGGCGGCGCGGCAGCGCGAGCCGCTCCAGCACTGCTTTCGCTGCGACGGCATCCGGCGGAGACACGACAGCGCCGAGTGCGAAACAGGCGGCCCACGGCAGCGACGGCACCACAAAATGCACGACCACGCCGACGATCCACGTCGTGAACGCGACCGCGCCGATGGCGAACAGCAATATGGGCTTGAGATGCCGCTTGAAGTCGGTCCAGACGAAGAAGTACGCGCCATCCATCAGCAAGGGCGGCAGGAAAACGATCAGCACGAGATCGGGGTCGAGCACGATGGGCGGCAGACCCGGCGCGAACGCCATCGCAGCGCCGCCGACCAGCAAGGCCGCCGCGGGCGGCAGGCGCAGGCGTCGCGCCAGCAGTTCGAGCGCGATGATCGCAATCAGCGAAAGCAGCACCAGCTTGAATGCCGATACAGCCGACATGGCTTCTCCTGTTGAGCGTGTGTTGAACGCCGCGACGAGAACGCTAAAGGGTGAACATCCTGAAATCGAGCGGCGACATGTCGAATGCGCGGCGGAACGCGCGCGTGAAATCGGACGCGCTGTTGAAGCCGAGTCCATACGCGATTTCCACGACCGCCTTGTGCGGATAGCGGCGCAATTCGTCGGCGGCCACGCTCAACCGGCGGTTGCGGATATAGGCGGCCAGTCCGCCTTCGCTTTCGAACATCCGGTAAAGCGTCGGACGCGACAACTGCGACGCGACCAGCACACTGTCGGGCGAAAGATCGGGTTCGTGCAGATTGGCTTCGATATAACGCCGGATGGTGCCGAACACGGCGGCGCGCGCGGCCGCGCGTGCACCACCCGACAGGCGCGCATCCTTGCCGAACGCTGCCGCAATCAGCAGCGCGCAGGTTTTCAGCGCGTCGTAGAAGTCGGCGGGATTCGTCGACGGGCCGGTTTGCGATAGCGCCGCGAGATAACCCGGAATCAGGCGCGCGAGCGGCGAATCGTATTCGACCACGTTGCCGTGAATCGACTCAGGCTCGGGCACAACCGACGCAAGCAGCTCGCGCGGCAGGAAGAACGCCAGCAAGCGGCAGTCGGTGCGCGCCATGCGCATCGGCTGCCCCATGTCGAGCGCGAGAATGCCGGGTTTGATCTGCGTGGCGGCGCGTTTCGGATGCATGCCCGTCGTCGTTTCGATCTGGCCATCGACGAGCACGTGGAACACGAACTGGCGCACGCCATCCGTGGAGATTCTCGCCGCGGAGCGCGCCTGCGAGACGGCGTCGGTGCGGCAGTCCATCAAGGTCAGATCGGCGAAGCGGTGCGTGTCGATGCTGCCGCGAAAGCCCTTGTCACGCTGACCGTTCGAAACGGGCACATCGAGGATATGACCGATGCGATTTCTCCAGGCGAGCAGTTGCTGCTGCGGCGACTCGCTGGCGGTAGTGAAGTAGTCGTGCGCGTACTGGGGCCGCCTGGGGTCGTTGGCCGGATGCTCGATCTTCAAGGCTATGAATGAACCCGGAGGAAGTTGATTCCGATTGCACGAAAAGCTGGCTGGACGGTACTGCGCATATCGCGACGATCTTAACCAGATTTTAACCGCGGGTATGAGGCTATATTACGATCTTGTAATGAGACAAGAGTCTCACTAGAATGAATTGGCAAACGATGCGGACATCACCGCGCGAGGAGGCAATCATGACGCTGACGCCTGTGCAGATGGACAGGAAGATCGAAGAGCACTTCGGTTTCGAGCGGTCCGACGATGTCGAAGGCGTACTCGCCACGCTCACGCCGGAGGTCGAGCACGACGTGGTCGGCTGGCCAGCGGGCCCGGTGCGCGGCCGGTCTGACGTACGGCCGTTCTACGAAGCGCTGTTTGCGGATCTGTCTGAGAGCCGCGTCGAATGCTTGCGGCGCCTTTACGGGGACGGTTTCGTCGTCGATGAATCGCTATGGAGCGGGAAAGCGCCGGGGCGGCCGTTCGGGCTCGAAGGGCGTGGACGTCCGTTGCAATTCCGCATGTTGCACGTGCTCGAATTCGCGGAAAGCGGGCACATCAGCCGCGAGAACGTGTGGGTCGATCTTGCCGCCATCATCCAGCAGTTGCCGCAAGCCTGATATGTCCGACGCTACGACCAGCGGGCGCGAGAACCAGAAGCGGCGCACGCGCAAGGACTTGCTGCAGGCGGCGTCGCGTCTGATGCAGCAGGGCCGCAAGCCGAGTCTCGAAGAGATCGCGGAAGAAGCGATGGTGTCGCGCGCCACGGCCTATCGACACTTTCCGAGCATGGATGCGCTAATGCTGGAAGCGTCGCTCGATGTCGCGACGCCGGACGCGACGAAGCTCTTCGGCGCGCGTGCATCGGATGATCCCGTTGCGCGGCTTGCGCGCGTCGATACAGCGCTTCACGACATGATTCTCGCCAACGAGGCACCGCTGCGGATGATGCTCGCGCATTCGCTGGAGCGCGTGGCGAAGGGCGACATCGACGGCGATGTGCCGCTGCGTCAGAACCGGCGGACTGCGCTGATCGAAGCCGCGCTGGAACCTGTGCAGGATCAGTTCAGGCCTGGTGCGCTGGAAACGTTGACGCAGGCGCTCGCGCTCGTGATCGGCACGGAATCGATGGTCGTGTTCAAGGACGTGCTGCAACTCGACGACGCGCGGGCCCGCAAAGTGAAGCGTTGGGCGATCCGCGCGCTGGTCGATGCGGCGAGGCGGGCAGACGAGTGATCGCGCTGCCCTGTTTCAACCCCCTTAAACAAGCGTAATCGTCACGTCGATATTGCCGCGCGTCGCCTTCGAGTACGGGCAGGTCTGATGCGCGCGGTCGACTACCTGCTGCGCGACATCGCGCGGCAGACCGGGCAGGCTGACATTCAGACGTGCCTGGATGAAATACGCGTTATCAGTCGTGCCGAGATCGATCTCGGCATCGACGCTGGTCTCAGCCGGCAGCGAGACGCTCAACCCGCGCGCGGCAATGCCCATCGCGCCGATGAAACATGCCGACCAGCCCGCGCCGAGCAGTTGCTCGGGGTTCGTGCCCGCGCCCGTGCTGCCCGGCGTCGACAGCTTGATGTCGAGGCGGCCGTCCGAGCTGCGCGCGGCGCCTTCGCGGCCGCCCGTCGTGTGAACCTTGCCTGTGTACAGTACGTTGTCGATGCGTGTCATGGTGCGTGCTCCATTGGGTAGTTGAGGGGCAAACAATCGATGACACGTATTGAAGCGTGCGGATGTATCTCGTGTGTGTCGTGCAAAGGCGCGTGTGTATGCGTATGTATCGACGCACGCGCCGGATACATTGCCGTACAAAAGCGCGTGCGAATTTCGGACTGCGGGCCGTTCAGCGCATTGCCATAGCCGGTGCGCCACGTCCGGCCTTGCGCGCTTCGTCGAGCATGAACTCGATGAATTGCGACGTCGCGCGCGTATGGTGAAGGTTCGGCATATACAGCATGTACATGTTCGTGCCGAAGATGCTAAGCCGCCACGGATCGAGCGCCGTGACGACATCGCCGCGCCGGATATCGTCGTGCACGACATAGTCGGGCACCAGCCCGACGCCGAGGCCGGCGAGAATCGCGTCGCGCAGAAACAGGAAGTTCTCGGAGATCACGCCCGGTTCCAGCAGCACCTCATGCCGTTCGTCACGCAGATAGGCGGACAGCCGCAATTGCCGTCCGACGACCGTCGACGTAATGATGGGCGCCGTGCGTAGCGCTTCGAGTTCGACGGGCATGCCGTGCTGCGCGGCATACGCCGACGATGCGCACGCCACCCATCGCACCGGCCCCATGTCGCGGGCGACGAGATTTTGCGGCGGTTCCGACATCACGCGCACGGCGATATCCACTTCGTCGCGCAGCAGATCTTCGACGCGGTTCTCGAACATCACGTCGAGCACGATGCCGGGATACTCGCGCTTGAACGCGATCAGCCACGCCGACATCACCAGCTGCCCGTAACCGCTCGGCACCGATAGCCGCACGCGGCCCTGCAGGCTTTCGCCGAGCGTCGATACCGACTCTTGCGCGGCCAGCAGCGAGTTGCGGATCGCGCGGCCATGCTCGTAGAGTTTCAACCCGATTTCGGTCGGCTCGACACGGCGCGTCGTACGCCGCACCAGTTGCAAGCCGATCGACTTCTCGAACTGGTTGAGGTGATAGCTGACGTTGGCGCGTGTCATCTTGAGCCGCCGCGCAGCCTCGCTGAGATTGCCGGCATCGATGATTTCGACCAGCAGCGTTAGCGCATTGACGTCCACGGCAATTCCACTGTCAAAGATGACTTGACACTCTGTCAATTGGCGATGCGATTGTCAATTCTGCTTATCCCCAAGACAATCCAATGCGATTCCGCTTATTAGCTGCTGGAGGAGACAAACGCCCATGACGACCACCACCGCCACCGCGCTGCCCGTCAGCCACGAACTGCGCGGCAATATCCTGCTCGTCACCATCGACAATCCGCCCGTCAACGCGCTCGGCGTGGATGTCCGCCGTGGCCTCGTCGCGGCCATCGAGGCGGCCGAAGCGAACGCGTCGGCGCGCGCGGTGTTGATCGTCGGCGCGGGCCGCAATTTCATCGCGGGCGCCGACATCCGCGAATTCGGCAAGCCGCCGCAAATGCCGACGCTGCCCGACGTGTGCAACCGCATCGAGATGTGCAGCAAGCCGGTCGTCGCCGCGATTCATGGCGCGGCGCTCGGCGGCGGTCTGGAGGTCGCGCTGGCTTCGCATTACCGGCTCGCCGTCGCGGGCGCGAAACTCGGCTTGCCGGAAGTGCTGCTCGGCCTGCTGCCCGGCGCGGGCGGCACGCAGCGCGCGTCGCGCCTGGTCGGCGCCGAGGCCGCTTTGTCGCTGATGCTGACCGGCAAGCACATTGGCGAACAGGAAGCGTTGAAGATCGGCCTCGTCGATCGTATTGGCCAGAGCGACGATGTGCTCGCCGAAGGTCTCGCTTACACGCAACAACTGCTCGTCGAGCATGCGAGCGTGCGGCGTACGTGCGATGCACAAGCGCTCGCGGACAAAGCGGCCAGCGCGGCCGCGGTTGCCGCAGCACGCGCCGAAACCGCGAAGAAATCTCGCGGTCTGTTGTCGCCGCTGAAGATCGTCGATTGCGTCGAGGCTGCGCTGAACCTGCCGTTCGACGAAGGCATGCGCTTCGAGCGCCAGCAGTTCCTCGAATGTCTCGACAGCCCGCAGCGCGCCGCGCTCGTTCATGCATTCCATGCCGAACGCGAAGTGCAGAAATCACCCGAAACGCGCAGCGCGCAGCCACGGCCGGTCAACTCGGCGGGTGTAGTGGGCGGCGGCACGATGGGCGCGGGCATCGCCGTTGCGCTGCTCGACGCGGGCTTGCCCGTAACGATGGTCGAACGCGACGATGAATCGATCGCGCGCGGTCGCGCGAATGTCGAAAAGGTCTACGACGGGTTGATTTCGAAAGGGCGTTTGAGCGCGGACGCCAAAGCGAAGAAGCTCGAACGCTTCAGCGGCAGCACGTCATACGACGCGCTCGCCCATGTCGATATCGTGATCGAAGCCGTGTTCGAAGACATGGCCGTGAAGCAGGCAGTGTTCGCGCAACTCGACCGCGTGTGCAAGCCGGGCGCCGTGCTGGCGACCAACACGTCGTATCTGGACATCGACGCGCTCGCGGCAAGCATTTCGCGTCCGCAGGATGTGATCGGGCTGCACTTCTTCTCGCCCGCGCACATCATGAAGCTGCTGGAAGTCGTCGTGCCCGCGCACGTTAGCGCCGACGTCGTCGCAACGGCCTTCGATCTGGCGAAAAAGCTGCGCAAGGTGCCCGTGCGCGCGGGCGTGTGCGACGGCTTTATCGGTAACCGGATGCTCGCGGTGTATCGCGCGGCAGCGGACCATCTGATGGAAGACGGCGCATCGCCGTATCAGATCGACAAGGCCGTGCGCGAATTCGGCTTTCCGATGGGACCGTATCAGGTGATCGATCTGGCGGGCGGCGATATCGGCTGGGCGACGCGCAAGCGCCGCGCCGCCACGCGTAATCCGAACGCACGCTACGTGCAGATTCCCGACCGTCTGTGCGAGCGCGGCTGGTTCGGCCAGAAAACGGCGCGCGGCTTCTACCGTTACGACGAAGGCAAGCGCACGGGTGCGCCGGATCCGGACGTGGAAGCGATCATCGTCGCGGAGCGCGAGCGCGCGGGCGTCACGCCGCGCGCGTTGAACGACGAGCAGATCGTGCGCCGCTACCTGGCCGCGATGATCAACGAAGGCGCGAACGTGCTGCACGAGCGCATCGCGTTGCGGCCCCTGGATGTCGACGTAACGTTGATGAACGGGTTCGGTTTTCCGGCGTATCGCGGCGGTCCAATGCACTACGCCGATACGATCGGCCTTGCCACCTTGCTCGCGGATATCCGCGAGTTCGAGAAGCAGGATCCGCTGTTCTGGAAGCCGTCGCCGTTGCTGGTCGAACTCGTCGAGCGGGGCGCTACGTTTGCGAGCCTGAATCAGTCGGCATAACCCGGCGTCGGATTCGGGGCGCGTGTTAAAGATAGTCAAATCCACGCATTCGACGTTGATGCGCGCCGCGTAAAGTCCGAGAATGAAATTGCGGTGACCGTACCGCAAGTGGCAAGGTTAGAGCCGCAGCAATCGCGCTGCGGCTTCTTTTTTTGTGCGCTGAGGAAATAGACGGACGCGTGATGATCGCGTGGTTATTGCGCCGCGGTGAGCCTCGGCCCCGGCCTCGAAGGCTGCGCCGATTCCTGCTGACCCTTGCGCTGATCAGAAACCGCTTCAATGCCCTTCCTCGTCACATCTTCGAGAAAGAGTAGTCGCGAGCGAAAATATTCAGCCCGCAATTGCGCATCCAGAACCTGTTGTTCCGCGCGGAACAATTCCATGCGTAATTCATTCAGCGCGCGTTCTGCCTGTTTCTCGGGAGTCGGAGCGTGGCGTGCTGCCCAGTTTGCAATCCACATCAGCATGATGAACCCCTCGCGTTGTCAGCTGGCATTGCTCGAGCTGCATTATCTGCAGCGCCTGTTCACCTACGACGTTGCATGCCTGACGCATCGACAGTCGGTCCGGACCGCGCGTGTCAGAGTGCCAAGTAATGTTAGTGAAGTTTTCACTGCATGCAGCGCATTTTTCAGCTTAATGCGCCGCGCGAACATATGCGCTGGCGAATGATCGAGCGTTTTCATCACTTGACAATTGCTAAAAGATTTCACGCAACGAATCTCATATAGTACGGACACGGTTTTGAAACAAAACCGCTCAGAATTTATACGGCACGAATCAGGGAGAAACGGCGATTCGCATTCCATTGAGGAATGTCGAACGAGAGACTTACAAAGTCTTGCCTGCCAATTTACGAATCAAACGGGGTGAAGAAAGTCAGCAATGTGACAGCGAGGGGAGACCAATTCACGAGCTGCCGACAGGGCGCGCACAACGATCTAACAATCTTTAAATGATTTTATTGCGCCCTCTTTTTATACTGTCCCTCTCAATTGTGAAAAAACGTTGATGCCGGATGGCGATTCGCGGGCAAACGGGGTAAGTCGGTGCAGGGATCTGAATCGTCGTTGTTTATCGAGGGATCGGATGTTTTTCAGGCCAGGCACCACGCGGATTCCATTCAAGACAGGTAAGCGCACACGCACACGCAACGCCTCTGCACGGCGAATCGAGCTCGATCCAGCGAACGATCCGCATGCTCGCGCTGCAACCGAGGCCTATGCGGATTCGTGTGCGTCGGACATGCCGTGGCTAGCCGAGTGGTTGCGCGAGTCGGCGGCTGGCGGCAATGTGGGGCTGACGCATTGCGCGTCGACGGTTCGCCGCGTGTTCGGTCTCGCGCAGGAATGGGCGGCGCGCGAGCCTGACTATGCGCATGCCGCGTGGGAACATGTGAGGCTTCACCTCGAAGCGGCGCTGACTGCGCACCTGCGGTCGAAAGAAAACAGCGATGACGACGTAGTGGTCTTGACGGGCGCGCAGGCTTAGGCGCGACCGGCGGCACGGCGATCGCATCCACGTCCGTCACGGAGCGAACCGGCTCCGTTGGCCCGATGAATCATTTCGCGTGCGGGGATCTATGAGAATTGCAGTCCTGGACGATGACGTCGCGCAAGCCGACCTGGTCTGCCAGTCGCTGGCCATCGATGGACACGATTGCCATGCGTTCGCCGAAGGCCGCGCACTCGTCAAACACCTGCGCCGCCAGACGTTCGATCTGCTGGTGCTCGACTGGAACGTGCCCGACATGTCGGGCGAAGAAGTGCTGCACTGGGTGCGTCAGAGCCTGTCCGATCGCCTTCCCGTGCTGTTCATGACGAGCCGCAGCCGCGAGACGGACATCGCGTCGATGCTCAACAAAGGCGCGGACGACTACGTGGTCAAGCCCGTTGCGTCGAGCGTGCTGCTCGCACGCGTGCGCTCGCTGCTGCGTCGCGCGTATCAGCTCAACCAGGCGGCGACAAAAGAAAGCTTCGGCGAATTCGAGTTCGAGCTGACATCGAAGCAGGTCGTCGCGCGCGGCACGCCCGTGACGCTGACGCAAAAGGAGTTCGAGCTCGCGCTGTTGCTGTTCCGGCATCTGAGCCAGCCGCTGTCGCGCGCCCATATTCTCGAAGCGATCTGGCGACAGGACGTCGACATTCCGTCCCGCACGATGGACACCCATGTGTCGATGCTGCGCGCCAAGCTGGGCCTGCGCCCCGAAAATGGCTACCGTTTGACACCGATCTACGGCTACGGCTACCGGCTGGAGCGGATCGAAAAGGGGGATGCGTGACGGTGGCTGTACCGAGCACAACGCCGCGCGAAGTGTCGCGGCGCGTTTCTGGCATTCTGGCGCTTTTTGTGGCGGCGTTGGGCGTGCTGCCCGCGAGTTCGTATGCGCAGACATCAAGTCAGCCCGCATCGGCAACGACGGCGTTCTATGTGACCCGTCCCGGCGACACGCTATACGACGTGGCCGATCACTATCTGCGCGATCCGCGCGACTGGGTCGTGCTGCGCAAGCTGAATCACGTCGATGATCCGTTGCATCTTCAGCCTGGCGTGCAATTGCGCCTACCCGTTGCGTTGCTGAAGCAGGAGCCGCGCTCGGCGCGCGTCGTCGCCGTCAGCGGTCCCGCCGGGCACGCGTTCAGGAAGAATCAGTTTGTACCTGTCACGGTCGGCATGGTGCTCGTCGAAGGCGACCGCGTGCAGACAGGCCACAACGGCTTCGTCACGCTGGAACTCGATGACGGCTCGCATGTGTCCGTGCCGCAGGACAGCGCGATCGAGATTGGCGCGCTCCGGCAGACCGTGCTGACGGGCACGAAAGATCGCGTGATCGACTTGAAGCAGGGTGAGGTCGATAGCGAAGTCGATCACGCGACGAAGAAGGATGATCGCTTTCAGATCCGCTCACCGTCCGTAGTGGCGGGCGTGCGCGGCACGCGTTTTCGCGTGAGCTACGACGGCGACGAACAGTCGACGGCCGTCGCGGTGCTCGACGGTGCAGTCGGCGTCGACGCAGCGCGCATGCCGCCGCGTGCGCCGGGCGTGCCGTTGCAGGCATCGACGCAACTGATCGGCGCGCACTTCGGCAACGTCACGCGTTCGACAGGCGGCGTGGGCGGGCCGGTTGCGTTGCTGCCCGCGCCGGCACTGGCGGATCCGGGCAAGGTGCAGGACGACAAGGACATCGCCTTCGATCTCATCCCTGACGCAAATGCGCGCGCGTATCGCGTGCAGATCGCGCGCGACGCCGACCTGTTCGACCTGATCCGCGATCAGCGCGTGAAAGAGCCGCACGCAACGTTCGGCGATCTGCCGGACGGCAACTACTTCGTGCGCATTTCATCGATCGACGGTATTGGACTCGAAGGTTTGCCGCAAACCTACGCGTTCGAGCGCCGCCAGTTCTCGCTCGATGTGGCGGCGGGACCGCGCGCCGGCAGCCGCGACTTCGAATTCCGCTGGCTCGCGAGCCGCACGGGCGTCGACACGCGCTTCCGTTTCGTGCTGGCGACGACTGCCGATCTGCGCGAGCCGCTCGTCGATCGCACGGATCTCGAAGCGGGG
This sequence comes from Burkholderia sp. Ac-20365, assembly GCF_017104715.1. GTDB lineage: Bacteria > Pseudomonadota > Gammaproteobacteria > Burkholderiales > Burkholderiaceae > Paraburkholderia. The sequence continues at coordinate 40,674 of NZ_JAAGPI010000007.1, read as the reverse complement.
CAGATCGTCGTGTCCGATCTGCCGCCGGGCGTCTACTACTGGACCGTGATCGCCGAACAGTTCGACAACGGCCGGCTCTACCAGAAGGGCAGTTCCATCCGCTCATTTACACTGGCCCGGTGATGACCACTGGCGGCCCGCGCATGAGCTTCGATCCGCGCATACGTCTCGGGCGGCCGGTTGGGCGCCGCTTTCTGTTCGAGTGGCTGTGTATTGGCTGCCTCGGGATCGTGGTGATCCTGGCTGGCTCGCTCGGCAGGCTGACGGCGAGCGTCGATCACCTTGTCTACGACAGCCTGCTGCGTTTGCGCTCGCAACCGGTGCTGCCGGATATCGCCGTCGTCGAAATCGACAATGCGAGCGTTGCGCGGCTCGGCCGCTGGCCGTGGCCGCGCGACGTGCATGCGAAGCTGCTCGAAGAGATCGCCAAGGCTCATCCCGCCGCCGTGGTCTATGACGTGCTGTTCACCGAGCCCGCGCAGGACGACGCGCAACTGGCGCGCGCGATCGCCGCGACGCCGACCTATCTGCCGATTCTCCTTTCGCCCGAAGACGCCAGCGGCGCGCGCGTCGCCGTGAAGCCGGTCGAGCCGCTGGCAAGCGCCGCCGCTGGACTCGGCCATATCAATCTTGAAGTGGACGCCGACGGCATCGTGCGCAGTGTCGCGCTGTTCGAAGGCGACGCGCACATGCGCTGGCCGCAGTTGATGGTGCCCGTTGCGCACGCGATCGAAAGCGGCGCGGTGAAGCTGGCGCATCCCGCCAGCGCAGTAGCGGACGTGCCGGACCGCATCGCCACTGCGGGCGATGGCGAAAGACGCGTGCTGATTCCGTTCAGCCCGCTTGCGCAGAGCTATCCGACGGTATCGTTCGCGAGCGTGCTGGCAGGCGAAGTGCCGCTCGCGATGGTGCGCGGCCGCATCGTGCTGATCGGCGTGACGGCATCGGGACTCTACGACCGATTCTCGACGCCCGTGTCGGGCAACCTCGGGCCGCTGCCGGGCGTCTACATCCATGCGAATGTGCTCGATACGCTGTTGACGGGACGCGCGATCGATCCCGTCAACGGACTGTGGGTCTTCGCGGTATCGCTCGTGCCGCTCGGCATCCTGCTTGCCGGATTACTGGTGCTGTCGCCGCTGCGTTCACTGCTGATGACGATCGTGCTCGGCATCGCGATGTTGGCCGCAAGCGCAGTGTTGTTGTACGGCGCGCGGCTATGGATGTCGCCTGTCCCCGCCATCGTCGGACTGGCGGCCGTCTATCCGATCTGGAACTGGCGGCGGCTCGAAATGACGATGTCCTATCTGCGCAAGGAATTGCAGCGTCTGGCCGACGAGCCTTACCTGTTGCCCGAAGCCCCGCAGCGCAGCCGCGAGTTTCGCGGCGACGTGCTCGCGCAGCAGATGGCGCTGATGGCGCAAGCCGCGCGGCGCGTGCAGGACATGAAGCGCTTCGTGTGGAACAGCCTCGATAGCGTGCCGGAGCCGATTCTCGTCAGCGACGTGCACGGCGTCGTGCTGATCGCGAATCACGCGGCGAAGGCGTACTTCGAGCGGCTCGGCGCGGCGGCGCCAGAAGGCGCGCCGTTGCGCCGCGTGCTCGGCGAACTTGCCTTCGTGAAGGCGATCGATTCGAGCGCGGAAGACGACGCACTCGGCCGCGCGCACTGGCCTGCGCTGCTCGATCCCGGCCGGATCGCATTCGCGGATCTGATGGAACGCGGCATCGAAGTGCGCGATCGCAATCAGCGCGATCACCTGCTGCGTTACGCGAAGTGCACCGACGCGCAAGGTGCGGTGATCGGCTGGATTGCCGGTCTTGTCGATGTGACGGCGGTGCATGCGGCCGAACGTCTGCGCGAAGATGCGTTGCGCCTGCTGTCGCACGACATGCGCTCGCCGCAGGCGTCGATTCTCGCGCTGGTCGAACTCGAACGCGCGCGCACGCCGGATTCCCGACGCGTGGGCGAATTGCTGAACCGCGTCGAACGCTACGCGCAGCGCGCCTTGCTGCTCGCCGACGATTTCGTGCAACTGGCGCGCGCCGAGTCGCAGGCTTATGTGTTCGAGCCGGTGAATCTCGTCGAACTCGTGATCGACGCAAGCGACGAAGTCTGGCCGCAGGCGCAGGCGAAGCGCATTCGCCTCGAAGCGGAATACGACGAACAGGGCGCCGGCCACTGGATCGACGCGGACCGTTCGCTGATGACACGCGCGCTCGTCAATATTCTGAACAACGCGGTGAAATACAGTCCGTCCGATACGCGTATTACCTGCGCGGTTACGCAGGAGAACGGCGTGCCGGGCGAATGGCCGGCGCGCGTGCACTGCACGATCCGCGACGAAGGCTACGGGATGTCGGCGGAAAATCAGGCGCACATGTTCGAGCGTTTTCAGCGCTTTCACGAAGCCGAACGGCCCGAAGCGACGGGGACGGGACTCGGCATGGCTTTCGTGAAGGCAGTCGTGATGCGGCACGGCGGCGATGTGCGGGTAGAAAGCGCGCTCGGCAAGGGAACGGCTTTCACGATCACGCTGCCCGTGCTCGATGAGTCGAACGCGTGAATGGCCCGAATGCACAGCGCGCACAATGCAAACAGAATTCGATCGAAGCGAGAAGAACGTGAAAAAGACGCTGTGTGTTGCCGCGGTGGCTGTCGCGAGCTTGGCGGGTCTTGCCGGATGCGCGAGCGTGACGACCGACGTTCAGGTGTCGGGGACGCCGCTCGTGCTACAGGGCGAGCGCACCTATGCGATCGTGCAGACGCCTTCGCAGGAAACGGGCGCCGCGCGCGAGCAGTACGTGGCGTTAATTCATAACGAGCTGGGCAATTACGGGCTCGTCGACCGGGCGGCCGAGCGCGCGAGCTACATGCTCTCGCTCGCTTACGATACGCGGCCCGCCGCCGTCGGCGTCACGGCGGGCGATTGCGCGAACCCGTCCTGCAATGGCGCCACGGCGCCGGGCTTCTCGCTGTTCGGCCGCGAGTATCAGCATTCGATGACGCTGCGGCTCTTCGATGCATCGACGGGCAAGGAAGTCTACAAGGTCACCGCGACGAGCCGCGACCGCAACGCGGACGCGCTGCATCCGATTCCGTTTCTCGTCAAAAGCGCATTCGCGCAGTTTCCGTTCAGCGAGTACGGGAGCTGGCGCGTGAAGCTGCGCAGCGGCGGCGCGGCGGACCGGCCCGAAGTGGTCACGGTCAAGCCGCTCGACAAATAGATCTCAGGGGTTCTCTTTGTTCCTGAACGCCGCCTCGCCCGCATCCGATACTTCGACCCATTTCTTGTCCGGCGGCGCGTCGTCGACATAGCTGTCGTGCCAGTTCCACCACTTGTAGGTCGGCGTCTGCGGATAGCCTTCGGGCGAGTCTTCCCAGACTTCCTGCCGGCCTAGCGGCGTGATGTCGAGATAGTTCCACGTACCGCCCATCTGTTCGTCGCCGCGATTGTTGATGAAGTAGGTGCGGAAAACGCGGTCGCCGTCGCGATAGAACACATTCGTGCCGTGCCATTCGCCGACGCTGAAATCGGCATCGAAGCTGTCGGTGATCGTGAACCATGGGATCTGCCAGCCCATCTGCGCCTTAAGCCGTTCTATATCGGCTTGATGCGCGCGCGACACGAATACGAGCGTGGTGTCGCGCGCGTTCAGATGGGCGAGATGCGCGACCTGATCGGCCACCATCGAGCAGCCCCGGCACGCATGCTCGGGCCAGCCGAATACGCCCGGCTCGTAGAACGCGCGATACACGATCAGTTGACGTCGTCCGTTGAACAGGTCGGTCAGACTGAGTTTGCCCGACGGTCCTTCGAACACATACGACTTGTCGACAGCCATCCACGGCATGCGGCGGCGCTCGGCGGCGAGCGCGTCGCGTGCGCGGGTGTGCGCTTTCTCTTTCACGAGCAGTTGCTGGCGTGCCGTTTCCCATTCCTGCTGCGATACGACGGGCGGCGTGCGCATCGCTGTGTGCCCGTCCTGGGTTGCTTTCTCGTCTGATGTACTCATGGCGCTTGCGACCTCCTGATTTGAACAAAATGCCGCGCCTCGTGGATGAGGCGCGGCTTCGTTTGCCGTTCATCGCGCGTTGCTTGCCGTAACACAGTCTGAACCTGGCAAGCGCACGCTGGGAGTAACAAGTTTGGCGATATTTGCTCCGAATCTTTCTTTGACCCGGCCGCCGCAACGGGCGTGCCCGGCCGAAGCCGGGCGACGCCCATCCACCCTGTTCAAGCGCTTTGCGAGCAGGCCTGGATGACGCGGCGCGCGCTCATGGCTCGCCAGTAGGTCAGGAAGCGTCCCGCGAACATGCCTGCCACGGCGCCCGATACGGCTGCGCTGATCAACATGTATGTGCCGACCGCCGCGAGACTGGTTGCCGTCGCCAGTTCGACACCGAGCCAGAACTTGGTCGCGAACACGATGACGATGAGCGCCAGCGGCAGCATGGAACCCGGCAACATCACGGTATTCGCCATCGGATCGACGATAAAGCGCGTACGGCTCGCGATGAACACACCACACGCGACGCCCGCCAGTGCGCAGACCACCCAGACGATCGCGTCGGCCCAGCCCGTCAGCGGGTCCGTGACCAGGTGCGCAATGCCCCAGACCGCGAAGACGACCGGCACGATAGCCAGCTTGGAAAGCGGCGCGGTGCCGCTGTTCATGGCCTTGATGCCGCGCGAAAGCAGAAACGCGAGCAGGATCCAGACCCAGATGGGCGTGCCGTGAATGATCGCTGCGAGCGACATGATGATCTCCTTCAGACGAATTCTTTAGACGGGTGGTTGACGACTGCACTTTCGGATGAGGTGCATCGTATCCGCGGCGAATTAGCGAAGAATGAGGCGGCATCTTTCCGCGGTGACCGGGCGAAAATCCGGGCGCAAAAGGGTGAAATCGGGCGACGCGATAAAAAATCTCTCGAATGCTCGCTGTATCGACTGGATTTTGCGGCAACGGCCTGTCTGCCAATTTTGGCTATCGGAGCCCGCGAATACGATGAATACAGCCTTGTGACGCGTCTCAAGGCCGGAACGGATGGCGAAAACGGCCATCTTCGAGCGCGAGCCCACTCATTCAGCAGACGACCATGCAAACACTTCGACTCCTATCGCTTCTGACGCTCACCGCGCTTGCCTTGCAGCCGCTCGTGGCGCATGCGGATCTCACCGTGAAGATCGGACAGGTTTCGCCCCTGACGGGCGAGCTGTCGCACATCGGCAAGGACGACGAAAACGGCGTGCGCCTCGCGATTGAAGATCTGAACAGGCGGAAGATGCTTATCGGCGGACAAAGCGTGACGTTCGTCCTCGATTCGCAGGACGATGCCGCCGATCCGAAAACGGCGGTCACCGTCGCGCAGAAGCTGATCGACGACGGCGTGGCGGGCGTCGTCGGACACGCTAATTCGGGCACGTCGATACCGGCGTCGAAAATCTATTCGGATGCAGGCGTGCCGATGATCACCGAATCCGCGACCAACCCGAAACTCACGCAGCAAGGCTTCACGAACGTGTTTCGCATGGTCGCCAACGACGTGAGACAGGGCACCGTGATCGGCACGTACATGGTTCACGATCTCGGCGCGCGGAAAGTCGCGATCGTCGACGATCGCACGGCCTACGGACAGGGTCTTGCCGACGAGGTGGAAAAAGCGGTCAAGGCAGCGGGCGGCAATGTCGTCGCGCGCGAATACGGCACCGACAAGACGACCAACTGGATGGCGATTCTCACGACCATCAAGAGCCATCAGCCGGAAGGCATCGTGTTCACAGGCGGCGACACGCAGGCCGCGGCGTTCGTGCAGCAGATGCAAAAGCTCGGCCTGAAGGTCAAGTTCATTGCCGGCGATGAAGCGTGCACGCCGCAGTTCATCAAGCTGGCGGGTTCGTCGATGAGCAGCGACGCGTATTGCACGCTCGCAGGCGTGCCGCCCCCGAAAATGCCGCAAGGGCCGGAGTTCTTCAAACGTTACGAGCAGCGTTTCGGCGTGCCTGTGCAGCTCTACGCGCCGTATGCTTACGACGCGGTGATCGCGATGGCGAACGCGATGCAGGCAGCGGGATCGACCGATCCGAAGGCCTATCTGCCGAAGCTGCGCGCAGCGAAACTCGATGGCGTCACGGGGCCGATCCAGTTCGACGAAAAAGGGGATATCCGCAACGGCGCAATTACCGTGCGCCAGTTCGATCAGGGGAATTGGACCGACCGGTCCGTAATTCGCTGATCAATCATTCGTCGACGATATCGACCGGTACGCCGAGGCCCACTTTCACGCGGCTCATGCTCACCAGCGTCTTGAAGCGCTTGACGTTGTTGTTCGAAAAGAAAAGCTGGCGCGTGAGTTCGGTGTACTGGTCCATGTTGCGCACCGTCATCACCAGCACGAAGTCCCATTCGCCGGCGACGTAGTAGCACTGCTGGATCTGCGGACATTGCGCGAAGGTGCGTTTCATCGCGTCTAACAGATCGATCTGCTCGCTCTCGACTTCGACATTCGCAACGATGGTCAATGGGTAATCCACTTTCTCGGGCGCGACGATGGCCGAGTATCGGTCGATCACGCCTTCATCCGCGAGACGCCGAAGCCTGCGGTTGACGGCGGCCGTCGACAGATTCACGCGTGCGCCGAGTTCGGTTTGCGGAATCTGTGCGTCGCGTTGCACTTCCATCAGAAGTTTGCGATCGAAGTTGTCGAGTTGGGTCGCCATGATTTTCGCGTCGAAGCCGTGATGGAAGAGATATTTTTGCACGAACCCGCTGAAACAAGAGACTTTATTGACGGTGTTGCGCAATATCATTTCATCAACGGACTAGGTAGGTCCGACTTCTGGAGTTACAACGGATGCTGATTGCCAATCCTCGTGCCGTGCACGCCGCTTACCCGGACGCGCTGCGGGCCGTCCTCAACGTCGAATCGGCGGATGAAAGCCGGGCGTGGCTGTCGGGCTGGAACCTCATCAGCCGTGAAGCCACGCCGTTGTGGGAATTGCCCGAGGCGGCTTCGCAAGCAGGCATCGCGCGTCTGTGCGTCAAGGACGAGTCGTTTCGCTCGCCGCTTGGCAGCTTCAAGGCGCTGGGCGCGCCGATCGCATTGATGCGTCTCATCAAGCGCCTATGGCATACGCACGACATCGAGCCGAACGCATTGATCGGCGGACGCTATGCGGACATGCTCGTCAATCTCACTGTGATCAGCGCGACGGACGGTAATCACGGCAAGGCGCTCGCGGCCGCTGCGCAGGCCATCGGTTGCCATTGTGTGATCGTGCTGCACGCGAACGTCAGCGCCGAGCGCGAACAGGCGATCGCTGCTTATGGCGCGCGCATCATTCGCATTGCGGGCAACTACGACGAATCCGTCGAACACGCGGCGCAACTCGCGAAGAACAACGGCTGGCACGTTGTGTCCGACACGTCGTACGAAGGATACGAAGCGATTCCGCGCGACGTGATGCAGGGATACGGCACGATTGCGGCTGAAGTCGTCGAGCAATCCGGCCGTGGCGACGCGTTCACACATGTCTTTTTGCAGGGTGGCGTGGGCGGTCTCGCGGCGGGCGTTGCGAGCTATCTGTGGGAGCACATGGGCGCGCAACGGCCGCGCTTTATCGTCGTCGAACCGCGTCAGGCGGATTGCCTTTATCAGAGCGCAATTGCCGGGCACGCGACGCGTGCGACAGGATCGGTCGATTCCGTGATGGCGGGTCTGGCGTGCGGAGAAGCATCGCCGCTCGCGTGGAAAATCCTGGAGCAATGTATCGACGACTTCATGCTGATCGACGACAACGATGCAGTCGATGCGATGCGCCGTCTCGCAAGCGCTAAAGGCGACGATGCGCCGCTCGTCGCGGGCGAATCGGGCGCAGCAGGATTTGCGGGCCTTTGCGTGCTGATGCGCGACAGCGAACTCGCGCGCGCTGTGGGCCTCGATCGTACGTCGCGCGTGCTCGTTATCAACACGGAAGGTGCAACGGCGCCGCACGCGTATGCGCAACTCGTCGGCGAATCAGCAGAGCACGTGGCCGCGCGCCAGCAGGCGTGGCTGCAAAGCTGCGTGCGCTGACTTCGCATCCGAACCCGATCGACAAGGACAACCGATATGGAAAGCACGCTGCAGGGCCAACTGAAGAGCTGGCGTCAGCATCTGCATCAGTATCCCGAGACTGGCTTCGAAGAGATCCATACGTCCGACTATGTGGCGAACATTCTGTCGACGTTAGGGCTCGACGTGCATCGCGGCATCGGCGGAACGGGGCTGGTCGCGAACCTGAAAGTCGGACACGGAACGCGCACGATCGGACTGCGTGCCGACATGGATGCGTTGAACATCACGGAGCAGGCGCCGGCGCGCGAGCATGCATCGCGCACGCCCGGCAAGATGCACGCATGCGGACACGATGGTCATATGTCGATGCTTCTCGGCGCGGCGCGACTGCTGGCTGAACGACGCGATTTCGACGGCACGGTGCGTTTCATTTTTCAACCCGCCGAAGAGCACGGACGTGGTGCGAAAGCGATGATGGCCGATGGATTATTCGAGCGCTTTCCCGTCGACGCGATTTTCGGTGCGCACAACATGCCAGGCATGCGCGCCGGCACGTTTGCGACGCGCGCGGGCGGCATCATGGCGAGCGAAGACAATTTCGTCATTCACATCAAGGGGCGCGGCACGCATGCGGCGCGTCCGCATATGGGCGTTGATCCGATCGTCATTGCATCGCAGATCGTGCTGGCGTTGCAGACCATCGTGTCGCGCAATCTCGATCCGGGCTTGCAGGCGGTGGTTTCCTGCACCGAGTTCATCACCGATGGTCTGCGCAACGTGATTCCATCGAACGTAATCATCAAAGGCGATACGCGCAGCTATTCGCGCGAAGTGCAGACGCTGCTCGAAACACGGATGCGTGAAGTGAGCGAAGGCATCTGTCATGCGCACGGTGCCGATTGCACATTCGAATACACGCACGAGTTCGCGCCGACGGTAAATTCTCCGCAATGCGTCGACGTGGCAGTGAACGCGGCGTGCAATATCGCAGGCACTGAAAACGTCGACGCCAACGTGCCGCCGATGATGATCTCCGAAGACTTCGGCGCATTCCTGCAAGCGGTGCCTGGCAACTTTATATTTATCGGTAACGGCGAGCAGGCGGGAAAGGGCGGCGTGCCGCTGCACAACGCAACCTACGATTTCAACGACGATATCCTTCTGACGGGCGCGCGTTATTTCGCGGAACTGGCGCGTCTCGCGCTGCCGGTCGATCAGATTTAGAAGCTGCCAGTAAGACACCGTAAGGACGCTGTTTGAATCGTTGAGCCGGAAAACACTCTCACCTTGTTTGGGGAGTGTTCGATGAAAAAAGCCGTATCTGTTCTGTTGCTGGCTGCTTCGTGTGTTGTTGCTCAAGGTTACGCGTTCGCGCAATACGGGCCGGGTGATGAGGGTGGGCCGGGGCATCGGCCGGATGCTGAAGAGCGTGGTGGTCCGGGCGGACCTGGCGGTCCCGGTGGTGAACGCGGTGGGCCGCAACATGCTGGCGGTCCGGTTCGACCGGAGGCGTCGCGTGGTCCTGTGCCGCATCGCGATTGGCATCGTGGGGATCGTTTGCCGTCTGATTATCGCGGGCCGAAGTATGTTGTCGATGACTGGCGTGGGTATGATCTTCAACCGCCGCCTTCAGGCTATCAATGGGTGCAGGTTAATGGGGATTTTGTGCTTGCAGCGATTGCGACTGGGGTGATTTCTAGTATTTTGCTTGCGCCGCATCGGTGAAAGATGGGGGGTTTGTGGTTGTCTGCGACGCTGGTGTGGTTTGCTTTTGTCGTCGTTGGCATCCGCGTTTTGTTATCGGTGCTTCAGGCGTTGCCCCTGTGCGGGGCGGCACTTACTTTCTTTGCCGCCGCAAAGAAAGTAAGCAAAGAAAGCGGGCTAACACCGCCCGCTCTTGACCTCCGCATGAGGGCCCCCAACGGGTCCTCCACTTCACACGGCAATCTGCCATGCAATGCCCGTTGCCAGCGCCTTGAATGAGCGCCTCACCCGCGTCAATCACCCGTAGCGCAGCAAGCGGCAGCGAATGGTTGCGGCCGCCCAGGTGGCAAACTGTGTGTAGGTCGTAGTGCTTCACCCGGCAGCGTTTCTACGACACCGATCGTGTTTTTCAGTCCGGAGTGGAGCGCATAAGCCGCGACAGCCTACACACAGTTTGCCGCTATAGAACGTGGGCGATGCGATCGCGCGTGTGGCGACGCGGGAGTGTGAAGCGGGTGATGAGCCAATTCGAAGCGTTGGCAGCGGGCGGTGAAAGGCAGGTTGCCGTGTGAAGGAGAGGACCCGTTGGGAGCCCTCAGGCAGGAACAAGGATTAGCGGTGTTCAGCGGCTTTCTTTTGCCTACTTTTCTTTGCCGCGGCAAAGAAAAGTAGGTGCCGCCCCGCACAGGGGCGACGCTTGAAGCACGAAGGCAAGTCGCGGATGCCAGCAAAAACAAAAACAAAAACAAAAACAAAAGCAAAAAACCACTAACTTCCAACCCCAAACGTCAACGTCACACAAAACCCACCGTCAGGTGCATTACCACATTCAAACTGCCCACCGTTATACCGCGTAAGCCTCCGCACAATAGCAAGCCCAAGCCCGCAATGCGCATCACCCCCACGCGCCGGATCAAGCCGAGTAAAAGGCTGCAACGCACGTTCAAGCTGATCGCGCGGAATCCCCACGCCATGATCACGCACGGTAAGCGTATAAACACCATTAGCAGCAGAAGTGGAAATCTCGACAGGCGGCTCGCCATAATTCATAGCGTTCTCAATCAGATTCGACAGAATCCGGTCAAGATCCACAAGCGGCAGATTGAAACCTTCACCCGCATTCAGATGCAGACGCACAAGCGCTTCGTCATCGAGACCATCGCCGTAGTGACGGCGGCAATGCGCATCGACATTCGCGTGCGGCGACGGATCGGCGGTATCGCGCGCATAGTCGAGAAACTGCGTGACGATGCGCGATAACGACTCTGCATCGCGCAAAAAGCCGCTGCGATTCGCGGCGTCGGGTAACAGGTCAGCGCGCACCTGCATGCGCGTAATCGGCGCACGCAGATCGTGTGCGACACCCGCGAGCATCACCGCCCGTTCCTGCTCGGCTTGCGCGAGTTCACGCATCATCTGGTTGAAATCGCCGATCAGCGAGCGCATTTCGGCCGGCCCGCTTTCGTGCACGGGCGGCACGCGCTTGCCGATCCTGAATTCGCGCGCCGCGTCTGCGAGCCGGTGCAACGGACGCTGGAACTGCCACGCGGCAAATAGCGCCGCGCAAACGGCAAGCACCAGCATCACCAGCGACGAACCGACAAAGCGCATGCCCGGCAGATTCGCATTGCGCATGAACAGCCAGTACGGCTCGTTGCCGTAACGTATCCACAGCGAGCCCGTGTGCGGATCGAACACGACGCGGCTGTCGGGTGGCATGCGCGGCAACAGGTCATGCTCGAATGGCGCATCCGAACCCACACACCCATTCGGACAACCCGAGCGGCCCACGTCGGCTTCGGCGATGTATTCCATGCCCAGCGTCTGCGCGACATGCCGCGCGGCCGCCTCGCCGTCGTGTTTTGCCTGCACGGCCAGCAGCACATCGCGGCGCGCATGCTCGGCGTCGATCTGACCGCGCTCGCGATCGACGAGAGTCAGCGAGATCAGATGCACGGCCACGATCAGGCCGACCGTCATCGTTGCGAGACGGCCGAAGAGCGTATTGAACGGGTTTTTCATTGCGATGCGCTGTCGTCGTCTTCGCCGCCATCGCCACCTTCACCACCTTCACCCGTTTCGCCGGGCACGAACATGTAGCCGATGCCGCGCATCGTCTGAATGCGGCGCGGCGCAGCGGGATCGTCTTCGAGCAGACGACGCAGTCGCCACACGGGCACGTCGATGCCGCGCTCCGTCACTTCCGAATCGGGTCCATGCAGCAGATCGACAATGCGCGTGCGCGACAGCGTTTCCATCGGATGCTGGGCAAACACTTCGAGCAGCGCATATTCGCTGCCCGTCAGCTTGACGGGTTCGTTGTCGCAAAACAGCGTGCGCGACGCGAAATCGAGCCGGAAGCGGCCGAACACGAGCGCCTCGCGATGCTCGGCGGGCGGCGCTTCAGGATGCAGCTTGTGGCGGCGCAGCACGGCATGAATGCGCGCAAGCAATTCCTGCGGCATGAACGGCTTGCCGAGATAATCGTCCGCGCCGAGTTCGAGGCCGATCACGCGGTCGACGCCGTCGGCCCGCGCCGTCAGCATGACGACGGGAATCGTGTCGCCGCTCGCGCGCAACTGCTTGAGCGCGGTGAGGCCGTCGACGCCGGGCATCATCAGATCGAGCACGATGATGGACGGCCGCTCGCGCTCGAGTCTGCGCGCGAGATGCGTGGCGTCATGCAGCACCGAAAATTCGATGCCGCGTTGCTGGAAGAAGTTGCGAAGCAGGTCGCGCAGGTCGGCGTCGTCGTCGACCAGCAGCACCTGGATGGGCGTGTCGGGCATGATGTGATGGGGCTGCGCCGGCGCTGTGCCGCATGGTGCGGGGCAGCGTCCTTGCCGCCGGGTATCGGGACTGCGTAAGACTATAGCGCAACGCCACGCGACCCCGGTTCTGGGGACTTAGCAAGTCTTACCAAATCTTAACCGTTTAGAACAAACGTGCGAAAGGCTGCGGGGTCACGCCCGGGCGGGTTCGAACGCGCGATCGGCGCCCACGCAGCGCAACGCCGAAGCCAGTGTCTGCTCGGCTTCCAGATCGGCGCGTGTATCCGCCGACATCAACAAACGCTTGTGCAGAAAGCCTGTCAATGCGGCGTGGATGAAACCAGCGGCCGCGCGCGTGTCGACATCCGGCGGCAATTGCCCGCGTAGCGACGCGGCTCGCAAAGCGGCATCGATTTGCGCTTCGGCCCGCAACGCCGCCATCGACACACGCTCATAGAACGCCGCCGTTTCCGCCGTCACTTCGCATTTCATCGTCGCAATGCTGTACAGACGCCGCGCGCGACGCAGATTCAGCGCATCGCGCAGACGCTGGCGCAATTGCGCGTGCAGATGCTGCAGCGGATCGGCATCGTGCTCGCATGACTGCACGACGAACGGATCGAGCGGCATGTCCGAGCATTCGTAGATCGCCTGAAACACGGCCTCCTTGTTGCGAAAGTGGCCGTAGACCGCGCCGCGCGTGACGCCCGCCTCCGACGCAATGTCTTCCAGCGACGCGCGCGCAAAGCCACGCACGAAGAACACCCGCTCGGCGGCGTCGATGATCTTCGCCCGCGTGTCGAGCGCCTGTTGCTTCGTCCTTCTCATACGTCTGTTTCCTGCAGGAATCACGCGGGCATCGTAGTCGGCGCGGAGACGCGTTGGATTAACAAGTCTTACGGCAGCCTGGGCGCTGTAACCCACGAAAGGCTGACAACGCCTATCGTCACGACCTTATCGTGTCGGTGCGCGTTGGACCAACGCTCGTTGCGCGCCGGCTCCGTTCAATTCAAACAAGTTTGTACGATGCCTGCGCTATTAAAGAACCGTAACTTTCGTATGCTCGCGGCCAGCGCCGCGATCTCCGCCGTCCTTCCGCTGTTTGCCGCGTGCAGCGACAAGCCCGCTGCGCCACCTCAACAGACGCCCGAAGTCGGCGTCGTCACCGTCAATCCCACGGGTGTGCCCGTGACCGTCGAACTGCCGGGCCGCGTCAGCGCGCATCTTGTCGCTGAGGTGCGGGCGCGCGTCGATGGCATTGTTCTGAAACGCGCGTTCACGGAAGGCAGCGAAGTGAAGGCCGGGCAGACGCTCTACAAGATCGATCCCGCGCCGTATATCGCGTCGCTGAATAGCGCAAAGGCGACGCTTGCGAAGGCGCAGGCATCGCTCGCCTCGACGCACGCGGAAGCCGAGCGCTACAAGGTGCTCGTCGCCGCGAACGCGATCAGCAAGCAGGACTACGACAACGCCGTGGCCTCGGAAGGCCAGGCCGCCGCCGATGTCGCGTCGGGCAAGGCCGCCGTCGACACCGCACAGATCAATCTCGGCTACACCGACGTGACGTCGCCGATCTCTGGACGCATCGGCAAGTCGTCGGTGACGGAAGGCGCTTACGTGCAGTCGAGCGCGGCGACGCTGCTCGCCACTGTGCAGCAACTGGATCCTGTCTACGTGGACCTCACGCAATCGAGCCTCGTTGGCCTGAAACTGCGCCGCGACGCGCAGGAAGGGCGCCTGAAGACGAGCGGCCCGAACGCCGCGAAGGTCACGCTGATTCTCGAAGATGGCCGTCCGTACGGCGGCACCGGCAAGCTCGAATTCTCCGACGTCACCGTCGATCAGACCACAGGCTCCGTCACCGTGCGCGCGCTGTTCGACAACGCGCAGCGCGTGTTGCTGCCCGGTATGTATGTACGCGCGAAGATCGAGGAAGGCGTCAACGAGCAGGCGTTCGTCGTGCCGCAACAGGGTGTCACGCACGATCAGAAGGGCGACCCGACGGCGTTCGTGGTCGGCGCGGACGGCAAGGTCGTCACGCGTCAACTGGTGACTTCGGGCACGTACGGCGCGAACTGGGTCGTCGAAAGCGGCCTGCAAACGGGCGATCGCGTGATCGTGCAGGGCGTCGACAAGGTGCGTCCGGGCATGACCGTGAAGACAGTTGCCGCGCAACTGCCGAACACCGACGCGAACACGCAGACAGCAGCAGCGCCCGCGTCCGATGCGCATAGCGCGCAGTAACGAGGGCGCGTCTAATGGCAAAGTTCTTTATCGACCGGCCCATCTTTGCGTGGGTCATCGCAATCATTCTGATGCTCGCGGGCATCGCTTCGATTTTCAATCTTCCCATCGCGCAGTATCCGACCATTGCGCCGCCCGCGGTGCAGATCAGCGCGACGTATCCGGGCGCATCGGCGAAAACGGTTGAAAACACCGTCACGCAGGTGATCGAGCAGCAGATGAGCGGTCTCGACCATCTGCTGTACATCTCGTCGTCGAGCGACGATTCCGGCAACGCAACCATCACGCTGACCTTCGCGGCAGGCACGAACCCCGACATCGCGCAGGTTCAGGTGCAGAACAAGCTGCAACTCGCGACGCCGCTGTTGCCCGAATCCGTGCAGCAGCAGGGCACGAAGGTCACGAAGTCGAGCAGCAGCTTCCTGCTGGTGATGGCGTTCGTGTCGACGGACGGCAGCATGGATCGCTACGATCTGGCGAACTATGTCGCATCGCACGTCGAAGATCCGGTGAGCCGCGTCGATGGCGTGGGCACCGTGCAGTTGTTCGGCTCGCAGTTCGCGATGCGCGTCTGGCTCGATGCGAACAAGCTGAACCAGTACAGCCTCACACCGGTCGATGTCGAAACCGCGTTGACCAATCAGAACGTGCAGGTCGCGGCGGGTTCGCTCGGCGGCACGCCCGCTGTACCGGGTCAGGTGTTGCAGGCGACCATCACGCAGGCAACCTTGCTGCAAACGCCGACCGAGTTCGGCAATGTCCTGCTGAAGGTCAATCAGGACGGTTCGCAGGTGCGCATCAAGGATGTGGCGCGTATCGATCTGGGCGGCGAGAACTACAACTTCGACACCAAGTACAACGGGCAGCCGACGGCAGGCTTTGGTATCCAGCTGGCGACGGGCGCGAACGCGCTGCAGACGGCGAAGCTGGTGCGCGCGAAGATCGACGCACTGTCGAAGAACTTCCCGCACGGTCTGGTCGTGAAGTATCCGTACGACACGACGCCGTTCGTGAAGATGTCGATTGAAGAAGTGGTGAAGACGCTGTTCGAGGGCATCGTGCTGGTGTTCCTCGTGATGTACCTGTTCCTGCAGAACCTGCGCGCGACGCTGATTCCGACCATCGCGGTGCCCGTGGTGCTGCTCGGCACGTTCGCGATCATGAGCGCGGCGGGTTTCTCGATCAACACGCTGTCGATGTTCGGGCTCGTGCTCGCGATCGGCCTGCTGGTGGACGATGCGATCGTGGTCGTCGAAAACGTCGAGCGCGTGATGGCCGAAGAGGGCTTGCCGCCAAGAGAGGCGACACGCAAGGCAATGGGCCAGATCACGGGCGCACTGGTTGGCGTGGCGCTGGTGCTGTCGGCGGTGTTCGTGCCGGTGGCGTTCTCGGGCGGCTCGGTCGGCGCGATCTATCGACAGTTCTCGCTGACTATCGTGGCCGCGATGGTGCTGTCCGTGCTGGTGGCGCTGGTGCTCACGCCCGCTTTGTGCGCGACGATCCTCAAGCCGATTCCGAAGGGTCATCACGGCACGAAGAAGGGCTTCTTCGGCTGGTTCAACCGCACGTTCGACAACGGCCGCGACAAGTATCACACGGGCGTGCAGCATGTGATCCGCCGCTCGGGCCGCTGGCTCGTGCTGTATCTGGTGGTGATCGTTGCTGTGGGCTTCCTGTTCATGCGTCTGCCGAAGTCGTTCCTGCCCGATGAAGATCAGGGCACGATGTTCGTGCTGGTCCAGACGCCGCCCGGCTCGACGCAGGAAACCACCGCGCGCACGCTGAAGAACGTCACCGACTATCTGCTCAACGACGAAAAAGATGTGGTCGACTCGGTCTTCACGGTAAATGGCTTCAGCTTTGCGGGACGCGGCCAGAACGCCGGTCTCGCATTCGTGCGGATGAAGGATTACTCGCAACGCCAGCACGCAAACCAGAAAGTGCAGGCGTTGGTGGGCCGCGTGTTCGGCCACTACGCGTCGTACAAGGATGCGACCGTGATCGCGGTGAATCCGCCGTCGATTCCCGAACTCGGCACCGCTTCCGGCTTCGACTTCGAACTGACCGACAACGCCGGTCTCGGTCACGAAGCGCTGATGGCGGCGCGCAACCAGTTGCTCGGCATGGCCGCGAAAGATCCGTCGCTGGCGCTGGTGCGCCCGAACGGGCTGTCGGATACGCCGCAGTTCAAGGTCGATATCGACCGCGAGAAGGCGCAGGCGCTCGGCGTCACCGTGTCCGATATCGACCAGACGTTCTCGATTGCGTGGGCATCGGCGTATGTGAACAACTTCCTCGATACCGATGGCCGGATCAAGAAGGTCTATCTGCAGGGCGAGCCGTCGTTCCGTATGAACCCCGAGGACATGAGCAAGTGGTACGTGCGCGGCAGTTCGGGATCGATGATGCCGCTGACGTCGGTGGCGTCGGGCCACTGGATCTACGGTTCGCCGAAGCTCGAACGCTACAACGGCATTTCCTCAGTGGAAATCCAGGGCGCTGCTTCCGCTGGCAAGAGTACCGGCCAGGCAATGTCCGCAATGGAAGCGATTGCCGCGAAACTGCCGCAAGGCATCGGCTACGAGTGGACCGGGCTGTCGTTCCAGGAGCGTCAGTCGGGCTCGCAGGCGCCGATTCTGTACGGCATCTCGATCCTCGTCGTGTTCCTGTGTCTGGCCGCACTGTACGAAAGCTGGTCGATTCCGTTCGCGGTGATTCTGGTCGTGCCGCTCGGCGTGATCGGCGCGTTGCTCGCCGTCACCCTGCGCGGGCTGGAGAACGACGTGTTCTTCCAGGTCGGCTTGCTGACTACGGTGGGTCTGTCGGCGAAGAACGCGATTCTGATCGTCGAGTTTGCGCGCGAATTGCAGATCAACGAAGGCATGACGGCTGTGCAGGCCGCGCTCGAAGCCGCGCGTCTGCGTCTGCGTCCGATCCTGATGACGTCGCTTGCGTTCGTGCTCGGCGTGCTGCCGCTCGCGATCAGCAACGGCGCGGGTTCGTCGAGCCAGCACGCAATCGGTACGGGCGTGATCGGCGGGATGCTGACGGCCACGTTCCTCGCCGTTTTCATGATTCCGATGTTCTACGTCGTGATCCGCGAGAAGTTCTCGCGCGACGGTTCGACGCCGCACGGCAGCGAACACGACGTCGAAGAAGAAACGGCCCAGTAAGGACACGCATATGAACAGAACACTACTAGCGACGCTCGCCGCCGCGCTCTTCGCGACCGGCTGCACGCTCGCGCCGACTTACGAGCGTCCGGCCGCGCCCGTCGCGTCGACCTTTCCGCAAGGCGGCGTCTATGACAATCAGCCCGTTGCCGCTAAGGCAACACGCTCGGCAAGCGATCACGCTGCGACCGACATCGGCTGGCGTGAATTCTTCGTCGATCCGCGTCTGCAAAAGCTGATCGAACTCGCGCTGCAGAATAATCGCGACCTGCGCGTCTCAGCGCTCAAAGTGGAAGAAGCGCGTGCGCAGTACCGCATTCAACGCGCCGACCTGATGCCGTCGGTTTCCGTCGATGGCACGGGCACGCGCAGCCGCACGCCGAAGGACCTGTCGTATGTTGGCCACGCGTCGGTGGGTTCCGATTATCAGGTAGCCGCAAGCGCCTCGTGGGAACTCGACTTCTTCGGCAAGGTGCGCAGCCTCACCGAACAGTCGTTGCAGACGTATTTCTCGACGGCGCAGGCGCGCAAGGCGGAAGAAATTCTGCTGGTCTCGCAGGTCGCCGATCAATACCTGACGCTCGTCGCCTACGACGAAATGCTGGAAAGCACGAAGAACACGTACGAGACGGCGCGCCGTTCGTACGAACTGACAAAGCTCCAGTACAACACAGGCACCGGCTCCGAACTCGATCTGCGCGAAGCGGCGGGCACGATGCAGCAGGCGCAGTCGAACTACGAAAGCCAGCAGCGTTCGCGCGCGCAGGCCGAAAACGCGCTGGTGCTGCTGGTCGGCGCGCCGTTGCCGGCAGACCTGCCGAAGGGCTTGCCGCTCGCGGGCCAGCAACTGCTCGCGGATATCCCGGCGGGCCTGCCGTCCGATCTGCTGACGCGCCGTCCCGACATCATGGAAGCGGAAGCGACCTTGATCGGCTCGAACGCGAACATCGGCGCGGCGCGCGCGGCGTTTTTCCCGAGCATCTCGCTCACGGGCGACTTCGGCACCGCGAGCGCGAGCCTCGGCAGCCTGTTCAAGCCGGGGCAACTGGCGTGGAGCTTCGGGCCGACCATCTCCGTGCCGATCTTCAAGGGCGGCGAGAATCGCGCGAATCTCGATCTGGCGACGCTCGAAAAGAACGTGGCCGTCGCTCAGTACGAGAAAGCAATCCAGACAGCGTTCCGCGAAGTCTCGGACGGGCTGGCGGCGCGCGGCACCTACGACAGGCAGATCAAGGCGCTGCAGGAGAACGTCGAGTCGCAGCAGCGTCGCTACGACCTGTCGGATCTGCGCTACCGCAACGGCGTGGACAGCTATCTGAACGTGCTGACGGCGCAGAGCGACCTGTATTCGGCGCAGCAGTCGCTGATTACGGCATCGCTGAACCGGCTGACCAATCTTGTCGATCTCTATCAGTATCTTGGCGGCGGATGGATCGAACATACGGGCGATACCCCGCGTGCCGCAGACGCACCCTACGCCCAGCAAGACGCCAAGCCTGCCCAGTCCGCATCGGCCACTGCGCCGCTGTAACACACGGAAACATCTGCTAAGCGCGCTAAACCTGGGCGCGTTTGCCCGCAGTTACATTCACCTTACCTCCTGGACAGCCGCTGCGTCTCATGTGAGACGCGGCATGCTGCCTTCCGGCGACGCCCTCGAGGCGTCGTTCTTTTTTCCGTTTCGCAAACCGTTGAGCGGCCCGAGTGCCGACAAAACATCGCGTGAAATTCAATCGTTCAATCCGTCGAGTGTTGATTGCCGCAGGCATCGTGGCTGCCGGTGTGATCGTCTGGCAGGCGTTCGCTGCGTTCCACAAGCCGCCGCATCCTGTTGCGCAGGCGACGCCTGTTACCGTCGGCAGCGCGACGCGCGCCGACGTGCCGCTGCAACTCGACGCGCTCGGCACCGTCACGCCGCGCGCGACCGTCACCGTGAAGACGCAGGTCAACGGCACGCTCGAAGCCGTGCTCGTGAAGGAAGGCCAGCGCGTCAAAGCAGGCCAGCCGATTGCGCGGATCGATTCGCGCGCGCTGCGTGCGCAGCTGCTCGAAGCGCAAGGCACGCTCGAACATGACCAGGCGCTGCTCGCCAATGCGCAGGCCGATTTGACGCGTTATCAAACGCTGATCGATGGCGGTTCGATCTCGCGCCAGACGCTCGATACGCAACGTTCGACGCTGCGCCAGTATCAAGGCACCGTCAAGGCCGATCAGGGCAGCGTCGCGAATCTGCAGGTGCAGGTGGGTTACTGCGAGATCGTTGCGCCGATGGACGGCACGATCGGCCTGCTGTCCACCGACGCCGGCAACTACGTGACGACGAGCGACACCACCGGCATCGCGACCATCACCAGCGATTCGCCGACCACCGTCGTCTACGCGCTGCCCGAAGACAAGATGGGCGACGTCGTCGACGCATTCCACGACAAGGGCGCATTGCCCGTCGAGATTTTCGCGCGCGACAAGCGCACCGTGCTCGACCACGCGACGCTCGCTGCCATTGATAACCAGGCCGACACGACGACAGGCACGGTGAAGTTGAAGGCAAGCGCGCCGAACCGCGACGGCCGGCTGTTCCCGAACCGCTTCGTCAACGTGCGAATGACGGTCGGCACGTTGCACGACGCGCTGACTGTGCCGACGGTCGCAATCCAGCACGGCGCATCCGGCGATTTCGTGCTGACGCTCAGCGCCGCCGACACAAAACAGGGCGCCGGCAAGGTCGCGCTGCGCCATGTGACGGCGGGCGTCGCGTACAACGACGCGACCGTGATCGAAAAGGGCGACCTGAAAGCGGGCGATGCAATCGTGCTCGACGGCGCGGACAAGCTCGACGACGGCAGCGCCGTGAAGATCGTGCGCAACTGACGCGCTATAGACGCAACCGATACCGATGGATATTTCCCGCCCGTTCATCCGCCGTCCTGTCGCGACCGGTCTGATGACGCTTGCCCTGCTGCTGATCGGTCTGATCGCGTACCGGCTGATGCCTGTGTCCGCGCTGCCCGAGATCGACTATCCGACCATCCAGGTCTACACACAGTATCCGGGCGCATCGCCCGATGTGATCAGCACGTCCGTCACCGCGCCGCTCGAAAAGCAGTTCGGCCAGATGGCGGGGCTCAAGCGCATGAACTCGACGAGTTCGCTTGGCGTGTCGCTGGTCACGCTGCAGTTCCAGACCTCGACCAATCTCGACGAAGCCGAGCAGGAAGTGCAGGCCGCGATCAACAGCGCGAACAGCACGCTGCCGACCAACCTGCCTTATCCGCCCGTCTACAGCAAGGTCAATCCCGCCGATACGGCCGTGCTGACGCTCGCCGTCACGTCCGATGCATTGCCGCTCACGCGCGTCGAAGACCTGACGGATACGCGCATTGCGCAGAAGCTCTCGCAGGTGTCGGGCGTCGGGCTGGTGACGTTGTCGGGCGGCGCGCGGCCTGCCGTGCGCGTGCAGACCGACACGCGTGCGCTGAACGCGATGGGCCTGTCGCTCGAAGACGTGCGCACGGCGGTCGGCGATGCAAACGTGAGCAGCGCGAAAGGTACGATCGACGGCCCGTTGCAGGCCTTCACGATCGACGCGAACGACCAGCTCACGTCCGCCGCCGATTACCAGGACCTCGTGCTGGCATATCGCAACGGCGCGCCCGTTCGTCTCGCCGATGTCGCGAAGATCTCGGAGGCTGCGGAAAATCCGCGCCAGGCCGCATGGAGCGGCGCGACGCCCGCGATCATCATCAATGTGCAGCGGCAGCCGGGCGCGAACGTGATCGAAGTCGTGGACCGGATCGAGGCGTTGTTGCCGCAACTGCGCGCATCGCTGCCCGCGA
Source organism: Burkholderia sp. Ac-20365 (assembly GCF_017104715.1). GTDB lineage: Bacteria > Pseudomonadota > Gammaproteobacteria > Burkholderiales > Burkholderiaceae > Paraburkholderia. The sequence goes on along the minus strand of NZ_JAAGPI010000007.1, from coordinate 18,887 downwards.
CCGTGAAGATCAACGTGCTGAGCGACCGCACGCAGACGATACGCGCTTCCGTGCATGACGTGAAGATGGAACTGGCCGCGGCGATCGCGCTCGTCGTGATGGTCGTGTTCGTGTTCCTGCGGCGGCTCGAGTTCACGCTGATTCCTGCTGTCACGGTGCCTTTCGCGCTGGTCGGCACGGTGGCGGGCATTTACATGCTCGGCTTCTCGGTCAACAACCTCACGCTGATGGCGCTGACGGTGGCGACCGGCTTCGTGGTCGACGACGCGATCGTGATGCTCGAAAACGTGATGCGTCACATCGAAAACGGCGAAACGCCTTTGGACGCAGCATTAAAAGGCGCGAGACAGATCGGCTTCACGATTCTGTCGATCTCGGTCGCGCTGGTCGCGGTGCTGATTCCGCTTTTCTTCATGCCCGATGTGATCGGCCGGCTGTTCCGCGAATTCGCGTTGACGCTGGCGATTGCGATCGTGATTTCCGCATGGGTTTCGCTGACGCTCACGCCGATGATGGCCGCCCGCATGCTGCGTGCCGATCATGCCGCGAGCGACAGCGATGCCTCCGCGAAGGACTGGCTTGCGCGTTTGAATCGTGGGTATCTGCGTGCGCTTGATTGGGCATTCGAGCATCGTGTGACGGTGCTCGTGATGGTCGTCATCACGACGCTGCTGACTTGCGTGCTGTTCGTGCTGCTGCCCAAAGGCTTGTTCCCGGAGCAGGATACCGGGCTGATCGAAGGGATTTCGCTCGGTTCGCCGCGCGCGTCGTTCGAACGGATGGCGGCGTCGACGCGCACGCTGGCGGGCCGCGTCGCGAACGATAGCGCCGTGGCCAGCGTCTCGTCGTTCGTCGGTATCGACCAGAACAATCCGACTATCAACCAGGGCCGCATGCTCATCACGCTGAAGGATGGCGATGCGAGCCGCACAGTGATTCAGCGGCTCACGCGCGACGCCGCGCAGCGCGCGGACCTGAAGCTCTATCTGCATCCCGTGCAGGATCTGACGCTCGACGATCAGATCAACGCGAACAGTTACCGCATCGGCGTGCAGGCGACCGATCGCACGGAACTCAACGAATGGACGCAGCGTCTGCTCGACGCACTGCGCGCCGATCCGATGTTCACCGACGTGCAAAGCCAGGCGCAGCAGCAGGGCAACGTGCTGAAGTTCGACTTCGATCGCGCGACGGCGTCGCGGCTTGGCCTGACGGCGCAGGATATCGACAACACGCTGTACGACGCATTCGGTGACCGGCAGATTTCGACCATCTATACACACGTGAACCAGTATCACGTGACGATCGGCGCTGATGTGCGGCTGGTTGGCGAGTCGCCGATGGCGTTGCTGGATGGGCTGTATGTCGGGACAACGAGTGCTTCGTCTACGTCTTCTTCGTCTTCGACTTCGACTTCGGGCAGCACGTCCACTTCGCTTTCGCCGTTGTCGAGCATCGCGACAGCAACGGTTGGCGCTGCACCGCTGACGATCCAGCGCCAGGCGCAGTTTCCGTACGCCGACGTGTCGTTCAATCTCGCGGATGGCGTGACGCTCGGCACGGGCGTCGATCGCGTGGAAGCGATCGAGAAGAAACTCGATGCGCCCGCGAGCGTGCAGATGAACCTGGAAGGCGCCGCGCAGCTCTACAGCACGTCGATGTCGAACGAAGCGTTGCTGCTGATCGGCGCGCTGGTCGCGGTGTATATCCTGCTCGGCATCCTTTACGAAAGCCTCGTGCATCCGCTGACGATTCTCTCGACGCTGCCGTCCGCTGCATGCGGCGCGCTCGCTGCGCTGCTGCTGTGCGGCGGCGAACTCGACATCATTGGCTTGATCGGCATCGTGCTGCTGGTCGGCATCGTGATGAAGAACGCGATCATGATGGTCGACTTCGCGCTCGAACAGGAACGCGAGCTCGGTCTTGCCGCACGCGACGCGATGCGCCGCGCGTGTGAACTGCGCTTCCGGCCCATTTTGATGACGACCTGTGCGTCGCTGTTCGGCGCACTGCCGCTCGCGCTCGGCACGGGCATGGGGCATGAACTGCGGCAGCCGCTTGGCATTGCGATCATCGGCGGGCTGGTGGTGAGCCAGTTGCTTACGTTGTTCTCGACGCCCGTGATCTTCCTCGCGCTGCATCGTTTCGCGACGCGCGCTGCGATAACGCCGGCTGGCGATACGAACGCGAGCTAAAGCATGAATCTGTCCGCTCCGTTCATCCGTCGTCCGATCGGCACGATGCTGCTGGCAATTGGCCTTGCGCTGTTCGGCATCGTCGCGTTCCGGCTGCTGCCGGTCGCGGCGCTGCCTTCGGTGGATTTCCCCGTCGTGATGGTCAGCGCGACCTTGTCGGGTGCGAACCCCGACACCGTCGCCAAGACTGTGACGGCGCCGCTCGAACGTGCTTTCGGTTCCATTGCGGGCCTCACGCAGATGACGTCGCAAAGCTCGTCGGGCTCGTCGCAGATCGTGTTGCAGTTCGATCTGAACCGCGACATCGACGGCGCCGCGCGCGATGTGCAGGCGGCGATCAATGCCGCGCGCAGCAATCTGCCGACGACACTCACGCAAACGCCGACGTATCGCAAGATGAATCCTGCTGCGGCGCCGGTGATGATCGTCGGCTTGACGTCGGATACCGTGGGCGTCGGGCAGATGTACGACTATGCGTCGTCGGTGTTACAGCAAAAGCTGTTGCAGGTGCAAGGCGTCGGCGACGTGACCGTGGGCGGCGGCGCGCTGCCTGCTGTGCGCGTCGAATTGAATCCCGATCAGTTGAGTCGCTACGGTATCGCGCTCGACAGCGTGCGCACCGCGCTTGCGAACGCCAGCGTCGACTTGCCGAAGGGCGCCGTCAGCATGAACGGCCAGCACTATGTGATCGGCGCAAACGATCAGTTGATGGAACCCGCCGACTACAAGCCGCTCGTGATCCGCACGCACGACGGTTCCGTCGTACGCGTCACCGACGTCGCGCAAGTGGTGAAGTCGACGGAAGACCTGCGCAACTACGGGCTCGCGAACGGCAAGCCCGCCGTGCTGCTGATCGTGTCGAAGCAGCCGAACGCGAACGTGATCAAGACCGTCGACGCGATTCGCGCGACGCTGCCGCAACTCGCCGCGGGCATGCCCTCGACAGTGAAACTGAACGTCGTGCTGGACGGCACGCAGACGATCCGCTCGTCGGTGTTCGACGTCGAAATCTCGCTGCTGGCCGCTGTGCTGCTGGTGACAGCCGTGTCGTATGCGTTTTTCCGCGACTGGCGCAGTACGCTGATTCCAGCAATCACGGTGCCGCTCGCGCTGGCGGGCACGTTCACCGCGATGTACTTCCTCGGCTACAGCCTTAACAACCTGTCGCTGATGGCGCTGACCATCTCGACCGGCTTCGTGGTGGACGATGCGATCGTCGTCGTCGAAAACATCATGCGGCATCTGGATCAGGGCAAATCACCGTTGGCCGCCGCGCTAGATGGCACGCGTGAAGTCGGCTTTACCGTGCTGACGATCAGCGTATCGCTGGTGGTCGTGTTCCTGCCGCTCATCATGATGAGCGGACTCGTTGGGCGGCTGTTCCGCGAGTTCTCGGTGTCGCTTGCGATTGCGATCCTGATTTCGATGGTGATTTCGTTGACGCTCGCGCCGACGCTCGGACGCCTGCTGTTGCGTGCCGCGCCGCACAAGCAGGATGAAGGCGCAATCGGGCCGCGTGTCGAACGTGCGTATGGCCGCAGTCTGCGCTGGGCGCTGCGTCATCCGAAGATCATGCTTGCCGTCACCGTATTCCTGCTGTTCGCCAATGTCGGTGTGGTCGCCGTGATGCCGAAAGGCTTCTTCCCGATCGAGGACACGGGGCGGCTGATGGGCAACATCCAGGCGTCGCAGAGCATTTCGTTTCAGGCGATGAAACAGAAGTTCGACGAGATCAACAAGCGCATTTTGCAGAATCCGGATGTGCAATCGGTGTCGGGTTATGTCGGGGGACGCAATGCAGTGAGCAACAGCATGATGTTCATCACGCTCAAGCCGCTGTCGGAGCGCAAGCACAGTGCGGATCAGGTGATCGCCGATCTGGGCCGCCGCACGAACGATATTCCAGGCGTGCGTCTGTTGATGCAATCGGCGCAGGACCTGATGTTCGGTGCGCGGCAGAGTTCGGCGCAATTCCAGTACACGGTAACAGCGGAGAATCAGGACGAACTGGACAAGTGGGTGCCGCGTATCGAAGCGAAGCTGCGCTCGCTGCCGCAATTGCGCGACGTGAACACCGACGTGCAGAGCGCAAGCCTGTCGATGATGCTGCAAGTCAATCGCGATGCGGCGGCGCGTCTGGGCGTGCCGTTCGAAGCCATCGACGACGCATTGAACGATGCATTCAGCCAGCGGCAGATCGCGACGATCTACGGGCCTGCGAATCAGTATCACGTGGTGATGGAAGTCGCGCCGCAATACTGGCAAGACCCGAAGACGCTGGACACGCTATACGTTCCCGCAACGAACGCGACGACCAGTTCGACTGGTACAACGAGCACGACGACAGGCACGACAACTACCACGTCCAGCACGACGTCTTCGACAAGCACCGCGTCGAGTGCCACGCTCGTACCGCTGTCCGCGCTCGCCACGCGCACGCTGTCGCACGCGCCCGTCACGATTGCGCACGACAACCAGTTTCCCGCGGTCACGCTGTCGTACAACCTGCGTGAGGGCGTGACGATGAGCGACGCGAATGCGGCCATTCAACACGCCGTTACGTCGCTGAATCTGCCGAACACGATATTGCCGGGCTTCGCGGGACAAGGCGCGATGATGCAGCAATCGGGCGGCAGCGAACTGCTGCTGATCATCGGCGCGCTGATTGCCGTGTATATCGCGCTCGGCATCCTGTACGAAAACCTCGTTCATCCGCTGACGATTCTGTCGACGCTGCCTTCAGCGGGCCTCGGCGCGCTGATCGCGCTCTACGTCTGCGGTTATGAACTGACCATCATCGCGCTGATCGGCATCGTGCTGCTGATCGGCATCGTCAAGAAGAACGCGATCATGATGGTCGATTTCGCCGTCACTTACGAACGCGAACAGCATGCGAGCGCTGAAGAGTCGATCTATCAGGCGTGCCTCACGCGCTTCCGGCCGATCATGATGACCACGCTTGCCGCGTTGCTCGGCGCGGTGCCGCTGATCGTCAGCACGGGCTACGGACACGAGTTCCGTCATCCGCTCGGCGTCGCGATTCTCGGCGGCCTGATGGTCAGCCAGTTGCTGACGCTCTTCACGACGCCTGTGATCTATCTCTGGCTCGACCGCTTCAACGGCCGGCGCGCCAAACGTAACGGAACCTCATCATGATGGACAAAGCAACGCGCACGAAGCGGCGTGTGCAACGATCGATCGTGGCTGTCGCCATTGCAACGCTGTGCGCGGGCTGCGCGGTTGGCCCCGACTACAAGCGGCCCGATGTCGCCACGCCCGCTACGTTCAAGGAAATGAACAGCCCGGACGCGGACGGCGTGTGGCAACAGGCGAAGCCCGACCCGGCTGCGTCGCTCGATAGCCGCTGGTGGACGATGTTCAATGACCAGACGCTCAACGATCTCTGCGAACGCGCATTGAAGGCGAACCAGACGCTCGCGCAATACGAAGCGGCGTATCGCTCGGCGCGTGCGCAGGTGGTGTCGTCGCGTGCGAGCCTGTTCCCGACAGTGTCGTTCGCCGGATCGGGCACGCGGTCGCGCACCGGCACGGGCAACAGTACGACGACGATCAGTTCCGGCAGCACCTCGACCAGTTACACGTCGAAGAGCGTGTCGGCGCAACTCGAAGCGAGCTGGGAACCGGACCTGTGGGGCAGCGTGCGACGCTCCGTCGAAGCGAGCGAGGCAAGCGCGCAGGCATCGGACGCGCAACTGGCGGGCGAACGTCTGAGCGTGCTCGCGACGCTGGCCGTCGACTACTTCACCGTGCGGGCCGCCGACGCCGATCTGGCGATTCTCGACGAAGAACGCCGCATCGACGCGGAACTGCTCGCGCTGACGGAAGCGAAATACAAGCAGGGCGTGTCTTCATACGACGATGTACGCACGGCCCACAACACGTTGCAGACGATCGATGAAAGCATCGCAAGCGCGCAACTCACGCGTCGTCAGTACGAGCATGCGATTGCGGTGCTGATCGGCGAACCGCCCGCGGCATATTCGTTGCCGGTTCAGGCGAACTACCGGTTCGACCTGCCGACGCTGCCTGTTTCGTTGCCGTCCACGTTGTTGCAGCGGCGACCGGACGTCGTACAGGCCGAGCGCACCGTTGCGCAATACAACGCGAAGATCGGCGTGGCGAAGGCGGGCTATTTCCCGACCATCACATTGTCGGCCGATGGCGGCTGGAGCGGCACGTCGCTCGCGCATCTGATTTCGCTGCCCACACGCTTCTGGTCGTTAGGACTCGACGTTGCGCAGACAGTGTTCGACGCTGGTGCGACGGCCGCATCGGTGCGGGCAGCGCGCGCCAACTACGATCAGGAAGTGGCTGCATACCGGCAGACTGTGCTGAGCGCGTTCCAGGACGTCGAAGACTATCTGAGCGCCGTGCAGATCGCGACGCGCCAGGCGGCTTCATCGAACGATGTCGCGCAACGCAGCGGCGAACTGGCGGCCAGCCAGCAACGCAACTTCGCGGCAGGCACGTCGAGCCGCATCGACGTGCTCGATACGCAACTGACGCAAGTGCAGGATCGCAAGATCGCACTCGATTACAGCAGCACTGCGCTGCAGAACGCCGTCTTGCTCGTGAAAGCTTTGGGCGGCGGATGGGACGGCAATGTTAAAGAGGCGGACGCTTCTGATAAGTAATGTGCGGCTACTAAAGCGCATATGACGTGTACCGCTTTGCTCGTGACGATTTATTGGTTCGTCGCGCGCAAACGCGTTGCTAAAGTCGCGGCTCATCATCGATATCGACGATGAGCCGTGCACTCTGCACGCGGCTACACGCATAACATCAGAAGGTCCAACTATGAAAATCCGGTTTGCTGGCGCTGTCATCATGGGGTTGATGCTCGCCGTTTCCAGCGCGGCGCACGCCGACCGTCTCGACGACATCAAGAAAGCGGGCGTATTGCGCGTTGCGACGTTCGACAGCAATCCGCCGTTCGGTTTCGTCGATCCGAAGAACAATCAGATTGTTGGACTCGATGTCGACTATGCACGCGCCGTCGCAAACAAGCTCGGCGTGAAGCTCGAAATCCAGCCGACCAATCCCGCGAACCGCATTGCGTTCCTGAAGTCGGGCAAGGTCGATCTGGTGTTCGCGAACTTCACGATCACCGACGAGCGCAAGAAAGAAGTCGATTTCAGCACGCCGTATTTTGCGTCGGGCACGCAGTTCATCGCGAAGAAGGGCGTATTGAAGACGCCGCAGCAATTGAACAGCTTGCGCGTCGGCGCCGACAAGGGCACGACCAACGAGCAGCAGGTACGCGCCCAATTCCCGAATGCGACGATCGTCGCCTACGACGACACGCCGTTCGCGTTCGCCGCGCTGCGCGCGGGCAACGTGCAGGCGATCACCCAAGACGGTCCGAAGCTCGTCGCGCTGCTGGCAAATGTGCCGGACAAGGCGAACTACGAGATTTCGCCGTTCACGATTTCCAACGACTATGAAGGCGTGGGCGTGCCGAAGGGCGAGACGCGTCTGCTGAATGTGGTCGACGATACGTTGAAGGGGCTGGAATCGAACGGTTCGGCGAGCAAAATCTACGATCAGTGGTTCGGCCCGAATAGCCGTGCGCCGCTGCCGCGCCTGTTCAGGATCGGCGATCCGCAAAAGAGCTGATCGCGGCATGAACGGCTGGCTGGAACCGAAGTACGTCGCGTGGCTCGCGCACGGCTTCGCGCTGACTTTGCTGTTGTCGATCTGCGTGGTCGTGTCGGCCACGTTGTTCGGCTTTCTGCTCGCGCTGGCGCGCAATGCGCGCAACCTCGTGGTTGCGCGCATCGCAGCGCTGTACGTGCTTGTCTTTCGCAATTCGCCGCTGCTCGTGCAGTTGCTGTTCTGGTACTTCGGCGCGGCGACCTTGCTTCCACAGAGCTGGATGGAGTGGCTCAACGCGCCGCATGTGGTTTCGGTGTGGAGCGTCACGCTCGCATGGCCTTCGTTTGAATTCGTCGCGGGATGGATCGGCTTGACGTGCTATGCGACGACGTTCGTCGGTGAAGAGTTTCGTGCGGGCATTCGCGGCGTCAAGAGCGGGCAGTATCAGGCGGCGGCCGCGTTGGGACTCGCGCCGCTCGCGACCTTTCGTTACGTGATTCTTCCGCAGGCTATTCGCATCGCAACGCCGCCGCTCGCGGGTCAATGCATGAACATCGTGAAGAACTCGTCGCTGACGATGGCGATTGGTCTCGCCGAACTGTCGTACTCGTCGCGGCAAGTCGATACGGAAACGTTCAAGACGTTTCAGGCGTTCGGCGCGGCGACGGTTCTTTATATCGTGACCATTGCCGTGATTGAAGTGGCGTTGCTGCTCTGGAAGCGACGCAGCGTTGAGCGCTGGCAGCGAGGCACTGCATGAGCGCATTGGACTGGTTGCCTACGCTGCGTTATCTGCTGCTCGGCACGTTTCCGAATGGGCCGCTGGGTGGCGCGGCGCTGACGCTCGTCATGTCGATCGTGTCGGCGTTGCTGTCCGCTGCCGTTGGTCTCGCGGGCGGCATTGCGTTGTCGATGACGCGCGGTGCAGTGAATCTCGTGCTCACAGCCATCATCGGTTTTTTCCGTGCGATTCCCGTCCTGATGCTGATCTTCTGGACGTTCTTCCTGATGCCGATGCTGCTCCACATCGACGTGCCCGGACTTGCGACAGTCGTGTGTGCATTGGCGCTGATCGGCGGCGCGTATCTGTCGCACTCGGTGCAGGCGGGCATTGCCGCCGTGGGCGCAGGGCAGGAGCAGGCAGGGTTGTCACTTGGACTCACGCGCTGGCAGGCGTTGCGCTATGTGCTGTTGCCGCAGGCCGTGCGGATCATGACGCCGTCGTTCGTGAATCAATGGGTGTCGCTGATCAAGGATACGTCGCTCGCGTATATCGTCGGCGTGCCGGAGTTCACGTTTCTCGCCAACCAGGTCAATAACCGGCTGATGGTGTATCCCGCGCAGATCTTCCTGTTCGTCGGCCTCGTCTATCTGCTGCTGTGTTCCGCGCTGCAATTCTGTGCGACGCGTCTGCTCGATGGCGCGCAGCGTCGCGGCAAGCGCGACGCACGTTCGCGAATCAAACGGTTCTCTCATGTCCAATCCGCCGACTCCTGAATCGAAGACAAATTCCGTGTTGCCGCGTCGCCGGATGCTCGGCGGGCTGGCGCTCTCCGCGCTGGTCGCGCCTGGCGTGAAGGCGGCGACGCTGTTGCAGCCATTGAAGGTCGATCCGTGGTCGCAAACGCCCGGCGCACCGATTCTCGATCATCCGTATGGTCAGCCTTCGCCGCGTGAAGCGAACGTTGTGCGCCGCGCGTCGCGTGCCTGGCCGATGCCTGGCGCGGCCTCGTCGCTCACGCCGCTCGCGGACCTCCACGGCACGATCACGCCGAACGGACTCGTCTACGAGCGGCATCATGCAGGCGTGCCGGATATCGATCCCGACGCGCATCGGCTCGTCGTGCATGGTTTCGTGCGCGAGCCGAAGCTCTTCACGATGGATGATCTGCTGCGTCTGCCGTCGGAATCGCGTATTCATTTTCTTGAGTGCTCAGGCAACACGGGGAGTGAATGGAAGGGCCCGAGTGGCTTGCCCGTGCAGATCACGCACGGTCTGCTGTCATGCTGCGAATGGACGGGCGTGCGTCTTTCGACCTTGCTCGAGGCAACGGGCGGACTCGCCGCGGCGACAGACGGACGCGCGCCCAAATGGCTGCTCGCCGAAGGCGCCGATGCCTCCGCAATGACGCGCAGCCTGCCGCTCGACCGCATTCTCGACAGCGCGCTCGTCGTCTATGCGCAGAATGGCGAGCGTTTGCGTCCCGAGAACGGCTATCCGCTGCGGTTGATCGTGCCGGGTTTCGAAGGCAATACAAACGTGAAGTGGCTGCGGCGGTTGAAGATTGTCGATGCGCCGCTGGAGACGCGCGAGGAAACGTCGAAATACACTGGGCTGCTGCCCGACGGACGCGCACGGCAGTTCGTGTTCGAGATGGACGCGAAGTCGGTGATTACGCGGCCCTCGTCGGGACAAAAGCTGACGGTGCACGGCTTCTATCCGATTGTCGGACTCGCGTGGTCGGGGCGCGGCGCGATTCGCCGGGTCGAAGTATCGACGGATGGCGGAAAGAGCTGGCAGGACGCGGCAATCGATGAACCGGCACGCGATCGCGCGTTGACGCGGTTTCAATCGGGCTGGGTCTGGAACGGTGAGCCGGCGGCGATCCTGTCGCGCGCCACGGACTCGACGGGCTATGTGCAGCCCACGCGCGAGGCTCTGGTGCAGGCACGCGGGTTGAATTCGAACTACCACTACAACGGCATTCACCAGTGGCGCATCGGCGCGGATGGGAGTGTGAAGAATGCTTAGGGCCGTTTTTCAGGCGTCTTTGTTGTGTGCGTTGCTTGCCGCATGCTCGACCTCGTACGAAGCGCGCCAGCCTGCATTGAACGCTGAGTTGAGCAAATCTGCCGATGCAATCGGAACGCCAATCAGCGACGCCGACATCGCCGCATGGAATATCGACGTCGCGCCGGACGGCCACGGCTTGCCCGCTGGCAGCGGCGATGTCGCAATGGGCGGCAGGATTTTCGCGGCCAGATGCGCGACGTGCCATGGCGCGAAGGGAGAAGGGCTGATCGGCGATCAACTGATAGGCGGACGCGGCACGCTGACGTCGGCCAATCCGAAGCGTACGGTAGGCAGCTACTGGCCTTACGCGACGACGCTTTTCGACTACATCCGACGCGCGATGCCATACAACGCGCCGCAATCGCTCAGTGCCGATGAAGTCTACGCGGTGAGCGCGTGGATTCTGAACCAGAACGGCATCGTTCCCGACGATGCGCGTCTCGACGCGCATTCGCTTGCAGCAGTACACATGCCCAATCGCGATGGCTTTGTATCCGATCCGCGACCGGGCAAGCTCTAGTTAATCACGCCGTCTGCGCGACCGGCGTCTGCGCGGAAAAACGGTTTTCCGGACGCGGCAACCCGAGATGATCGCGCAGCGTGCGTCCCTCGTATTCAGTGCGAAACAGCCCGCGCCGCTGCAATTCCGGCACGACCAGTTCGGCGAATTCGCTCAGCCCGCCTGGCAACCACGGCGACATGATGTTGAATCCATCCGCGCCTTCCTCTTCGAACCACTGCTGCAACTGATCCGCGATGCTCTGCGGCGTGCCGATCACCTGTTGATGCCCGCGCGCTCCAGCAATGCGCAGATAGAGCTGGCGTATCGTCAGGTTGTCGCGGCGCGCGAGGTCGAGCAGAAGTTGTTGCCGGCTCTTGCCACCGTTGGTTTCCGGGAGATCCGGCACAGGCCCGTCGATATCGTACTTCGACAGATCGACACCGCCCGACATGTTCGACAGCAACTGCAAACCGACAGTCGGATGAATCAGTTCCTGCAACGCGTCGAACTTGTCGCGCGCTTCCTGTTGCGTTCTGCCGATCACAGGAAATATGCCCGGCATGATCTTCAGATGTTCAGGGCGGCGTCCGTAGCGCGCGAGCCGACCTTTCACGTCGCGATAGAAGAGCTTCGCTTCATCGAGCGTCTGATGGGCGACGAAGATCACTTCGGCCGTTTGCGCGGCGAGTTCCTTGCCTGCGTCGGATGCACCCGCCTGAATCACGACGGGCCGTCCCTGCGGTGAGCGCGCGACGTTCAACGGCCCGCGCACCTTGAAATGCTTGCCGCGATGTTCGAGCACGTGCAGCTTGTCGACATCGAAGTAGACGCCGCTCGCCTTGTCGCGCAGAAACGCGTCGTCTTCCCAGCTATCCCACAGGCCCGTCACGACGTCGTGGAATTCCTTTGCGCGCTCGTAGCGCAGCGCGTGGTCGGGATGCTTGTCGAAGCCGAAGTTGTGCGCTTCCGTCTCCGTGCTCGACGTGACGAGATTCCAGCCGGAGCGTCCGCCGCTCAGATGATCGAGCGACGCGAACTTGCGTGCGACGTTGTACGGCTCGTTGAATGTCGTGGAGACCGTGGCGATCAGCCCGATGTTCGACGTCACGACGGAGAGCGCGGATAGCAGCGTCAACGGTTCGAAGTGATCGGCGCGCGCCGTGCGCGACAGCGAAGGCAGATGTGTGTCGCGCACGCTGACGCTGTCGGCGAAAAAGATTGCGTCGAACTTTGCCCGTTCGGCGATCTGCGCCAGTTGCGCGTAGTGCGCGAAATCGAGACCGCCGCTCGCGTGCGTGTCGGGATGACGCCATGCGGCGATGTGATGTCCCGTTTCCATCAGGAACGCGCCGAGGCTGATCTGTCGTTTGTGTTGTCGTGCTTCGCTCACTGTGTTTTCCTTGATCGACGTCGAAAGAAAGCGGGCTTCACCATGCAAGGCGCCATTCGCCGATACGCGGCTCGCGTGCGGCGGCGCGCTGGCCGTCGTCCGGCGTATCGTGATGCGCGGAAGCAGGGCGCTCGGTGAAATCGGCGAGTATCTGGTCGCGCAGTTGCACGAAACGCGCGTCGCTGCGCTCGCGCGGACGCGGCAGATCGACGTGCGCGATACGCTTCACGCGGCCCGGACGCGGCGCCATTGTCACGACGCGATCGCCCAGATAGATCGCCTCGTCGACATCGTGCGTGACGAGAATCATCGTGATGCGCTCGTGTTGCCAGATGCGTTGCAGTTCGTTTTGCAGACGTCCGCGCGTGAGTGCGTCGAGCGCGCCGAACGGTTCGTCGAGCAGCAACACGCGCGGCCGGTTCACGAGCCCTCTCGCAATCGCGACGCGCTGCGCCATGCCGCCCGACAACTGATGCGGATACGCCTGTTCGAAACCTTCGAGTCCGACCAGCGCGACATGCTCGGCGACGGCTTCGCGCTTCTGCTTTTGCGACAGCGGTGCATTGCGCAGCGCAGCCAGGATGTTCTGTGAAGCCGTGAGCCACGGAAACAGCCGGTGATCCTGAAACACGATGCCGCGTTCGAGCGACGTGTCGCGCACGCGTTCGCCATCCACGCGGATTTCGCCGCGATAGTCCGCATCGAGTCCCGCGACCAGCCGCAGCAGCGTCGACTTGCCGCAACCGCTCGCGCCGAGCACGCTGATGAATTCGCCTTGCGCGATATCGAGTGAAATGTCGTCGAGCACGAGCAGCGTGCCGTTTGCTTCGTCACGTTGCGCATAGCGCTTGCTGACGTTGCGAATGCGGATGCCTTCGGTAACTGTCGTCGTCATGTGCAGGTTCCTGATTGTTGTTGCATGCGTCATGCAGCCGCGCGGCGCGCGAGCACACGTCGTTCGAGGCCGCGTGCGAGTGCGTTGAGTGCCCAGCCGGTTATGCCCACGACGATGATTCCGAACAGCACGAGATCCATCCGGAACTGCTCGCTGCCGTCGATCAGCGTATTGCCGATACCGCTGCCCGCGACGAGCAGATATTCGGCGCCGAGCGTCGCGAGCCACGAATAGATCAGCGCGAGATAGATGCCCGTGAAGATCGACGGCAGCGCGGCGGGCAGGATCACGAAGCGCGCCATTTGCAGCCGCGAATAGCGGTACGCGCGTGCCACTTCGACATAGCGAGCAGGCACCGAGTGGATGCCGTCGCAAGTGTGCGCGGCAACGGGCAGCAGCGCGGCCAGCGACAGGAACACCACTTTCGCCATGTCGCCGAGGCCGAACCACACGGAGATCAGCGGAATCCACGCGAAGAGGGAAATCTGCTTGAACGTATCGAAGGTCGGGCCGATCACGCGCGTGGCGATGCGCGAAAAGCCGAGCGCCGCGCCGAGCAGCAGGCCGCCTGCCGTGCCGATCACGAAACCGCTCGCTTCACGCGCGAGCGACGCCGACAGCGCGCGCCACAACGCGCCGCTTTCGATCTGCTGCCATGCGGTGCGCGCGACATCGGCGGGGCTGACCAGCAAGCCGCTCTTGACGAGATGCAACGCGGACACGAGCCACCACAAGGCGAACGCTGCCAGCGGTAATACGAGGCCGCGCCAGTTGAACGCGGAAAGACGTTTCCTGAGCGCAGACGCGTGCTCAGGCTTCGCGGGCACGTCGCAACCGCACGGCGGCGGACCTTTGATCTTGCGTGTGAACGACATGACGTGTGTCCTCGATCGACAGGTTTACTCGCGGAATGCAGACGGCTGTCCGCGCCGCAGACGGGCTTCGAGCGCATCGAGCGCGCGATTGATCGCAAAGCCGATTGCGCCGACGATCACCACGGACGCCATCACGAGATCGAGCTGAAAGAGTTGCCGGCCATACACGATCAGATAACCGAGCCCTTCCGACGAAGCCACCAGTTCGACCACAACGAGCGCGAGCCAGGCTTTGGTGAACGCGAGCCGCACGCCCGTCGCGAGCGTCGGCACGGCAGCGGGCAAGACGATGTACGCAACGCGCTGCCAGCGCTTGTAGCCAAACACGCGTGCGACTTCATCGAGCGCGGCGGGCGTGTTTCGCACGCCTTGCATCGTGCTCAACGTGACGGGCACGAGCGCGGCATGCGCGATCAGGATGTACTTGAGCGGCTCGCCAACGCCGACCAGCAGCAGCAGAAATGGCAGCCAGCCCAGCACGGGAATCTGCACCAGCGCGTTGAAGGCGGGCAGCACGTAGGCTTCGACGGTGCGCGACAAGCCCAGTGCCGCGCCGATGATGAAACCCGCGAGCGTGCCGACGCCGAAGCCCACCAGCACGCGTTGCAGGCTGACCAGCGTGTTGCGCAGGAGATCGCCGCTGACGGCCAGTTCGTATAGCGTGTCGAACACCTGTTGCGGCGGCGGAAGAATTTGCGGCGCGATCCAGTCGCGTGCGCAACCTATGCTCCATAGCGTGAAGAGCGCGGCAGGCAGCAGCCACGGTGCGAGATGCCACGCTATCGTGCGCACGCGCCGTTGTGTGCGCTCGCTCACCTTGCTTACTTCGCTCGCAGGCTCCGATCTGGCGCGCTTCGAAATGGTCCACTGGTCTATCGCCTTGCTCATCGCGGCCTCCGTCAGCTGAGCGGTTTGCCCTGCGCGTCATAGCGCGTCCAGTAATGCTCGAGCGACTGCGTGCGCAACGCGTTGTCGAGATAACGCGTTTCGAACCAGCCGTCGACTTCGACAGGTTTGCGGATCAGCTTGAGCTTGAGCGCGTCGCTCGCCACGGCCTTGTAACGCGCGACGATAAACGGATCGACGAGCGGCGAATTACGCGACTTCAGGCTGTCTTTTCCGAATTCTGCCTGCCATGATTCATAGCTGACGCCGCTTTTCGCCCACTGCTTGAAGAGGGCATCGCGGTTCGCTTCATCGGAGGACCATTGCGCGCCTTTCACGAACACATTGACGACGCGCTGCACGATGTCGGGATGCGCGTGGTCGAAATCGTCGAGCACGAGCAGATGCGATTGCCGCGTGAATTGCGGGCCGTCCGACTGCGATTCGTAGATGATTTTCGCGAGACCCTGATCGCGCAGCTTGTAGAGGTGATAGTCGTTGACCGACGCGTCGATGCCTTTCGACGACAACGCGGCCAGCGAACTCGCCGAGTCGAGATTGATCACGCGCAGATCGCGTTCGTCGAGCTGGTTCGCTGCGAGCACGTTGTCCGCGACGAGTTGCAGATTGGTGCCGCGGAAGATCGACACGCGCCGTCCCTTCAGATCCTTCACGGACTGCACGTTCGAATCGGGCGGCACGGCGATTTTCACGCCGGTGCGTACGCCGGATTCGAGCAGAATGCGCGTCTTCAGTCCGTTTGCGCGTCCGAGCACAGCGGGGAGATCGCCCTGGAAGGCGAAGTCGAGCGATTTGTCCGCGATCGCTTCGTTGACGGCCGGTCCCGCGCCTTTGAAGAAGAGCCATTCGACCTTGATGCCATCGGCGGCGAATTCCTTTTCGAGCAGTTGCTGCTGTTGGACGGTTGCGGCTGGCGAGCCGCCGAATGTAGGCGGATCGCCCACGCCTTGTTGCGCGACGCCGATACGGATCACGGCGGGTTTATCGGCGTACGCCTGCGGTACGGTGAAAGCGAGCGCCGTGGCGAGCAGAACGGACTTTACGAGCGTGAAGGTGCGTCGGATTCGGTTGTCCATTGGATGAGCGTGTGCAGTCGGATGAAAGAATGAACGGCAGCGCAGCCGCATGCGGCGATGCGGCCTCGTGAGCGGTGTGCTTAGTGCGCGAGCGGTTTGCGCGCGGTCGTGAAGATCATGCGGCGCGTCAGCTGCAACCCGCGCGGGCCGCGATGCGCTTCGAGCGCAACAGCGAGACGCTCGCGCAGCGTTGCGATCTGCGATTCAGGCAGCGATGACAGGAAGTTGCCGAACGAACTCGCGCGACTGAACGACAGCACATCGTCGACGTTATCGAATGCGTCGTCGAATTCGCGGATCTCGTTGAGCGTGATGTCGAAGCCGATAGACGCGAGCAGCGTTGCCGCGCTTTCGCGCGTGAGCTTGTTCGGCGCGCCGATCTCCGCGTGTTGCGAGGCGGCATCGTTTTCGGTCAGCGCGTGCAGGACGCGATGCAGGTCGTGCGGCACGTCGGCGGGCATGGTCGTGAAGCCGATACGGCCGCCGGGTTTCAGCACGCGCCACGCTTCGCGCAATGCCTGTTGTTGATCGGGTATCCAGTGAATCACGCTGTTCAGATACACGACGTCGACATGCGCGTCGGCGATATCCGTGAGTTCTTCCGCGCGGCCCACGCGTGCCGCAAACCGGCCATGCGCGCGTTGCAATGCGCGTTCGACGCGCAGCGGCAGCGGATCGAGTCCGAGCACTTCACCCTGTGCGCCGACACGTTGCGCGGCCGATTCCGTCAGCCGTCCGGTGCCGCAGCCGATGTCGAGCACGCGCTCGCCTTCGCGCAGATGGAGCGCGTCGAGCAGTTGCAGACCGTGATTGAACTGGCGAATGCCGAGACGATCGTATTCGTCGGCGAGCGCGGCGGAATCGAGTTGCAGGCTGGGTGCTTTCGACATGGGAATGAGCGCGTTTGTCGTCGTTGAGCGCTCATTCTTGTCGACGCTGCAGGTCAGTACAAGAAAGCAATCGAGCTATTGATATGCGTTGCGATGCTTTCCTGGCGCGATTTGGTGCATGCTGTCCGCTAATGCAAACAGGCATCTGCAACAGTGAATGTTGCCGATGCCTGTTCCGTCAAATTGCCGCTGTCGTGCGCGATGTTTCAATCCATCAGAGCTTCGCGTTCCAGTTCGCGCAGTGGAATGTGGCGCACGTCGCGCCCCTTGACGACGAACACGACGAATTCGGCGATATTCTTCGCGTGGTCGCCGATCCGTTCCAGCGCCTTCGCGATGAACAGATATTCGAGCGCGACGGAGATGGTGCGAGGCGTTTCGTTCATATGTATGGCGAGCCGCTGGACGAACGCGCGGAATACTTCATCGATGGCCTTGTCGTCGCGCACGATTTGCGCGGCCGCGACTGCATCCATGCGCGCGAACGCATCGAGCACCCGGTGCAGGATCGACGAAGCCATTTCGCCGCATTTCTTCAGTTCGGTCAGCGAGACCGGTTGCGTGCCGCCATATTCGTCGATGCGCCGCATGCGCTTGGAGATCTTGCGCGCTTCGTCGCCCATGCGTTCGAGGTTCGTTACGCACTTGGACATTGCCATCAGCAGCCGCAGATCGCGCGCGGCTGGCTGGCGACGTGCGATCACACGATGAATTTCCTCATCGATTTCGACTTCGAGCGCATTCAGTTCGCGCTCGCTCGCGCGGATATCTTCGACTAGCGCCGGGTCGTATGCGTCGAGCAGTGACAGACAGCGGGTAATTTGCCGTTCGACGACACCGCCCATTTCGAGCAGGTTGGTCGACAGCATGTTGAGCGCAGCGTCGAATTGACTGGAGAGATGCTTGTCGGACATGATCCGCCCCCTTGTCCACTTGGCGGGGATGACCCCGGACGTGGAAAACCGTATATATCGTTTTATGTTAATGGTGCAAAAAAATGCATGCAAGCGGGGATGTACCAGGGGGGCGCGGGGTGTTGCCGGCCGGCAACTTATGGTTTTGGTGTTGGTTTTGGTTTGGTTTTGGGTTTGGTTTTGGTGTGTCTTGCGACGCTGGTTTGGTTTGCTTTTGTTGTCGCTGGCATCCGCGTGATGTTTTGCCTTGTTCACGCGTCGCCCCTGTGCGGGGCGGCACCTACTTTTCTTTGCCGCGGCAAAGAAAAGTAGGCAAAAGAAAGCCGCTAAACACCGCTAATCCTTGTTCCCGCCTGAGGGCCCCCAACAGTTCTTCCGCTTCAAACGGCAACCTGCTTTTCACTGCCCGTTGCCGGCGCCTTGAACAGGCGCATCACCCGCTTCACACTCCCGCGTCGCCGCGTGCGCGATCAAATCTCCCACGTTCTATAGCGGCAAACTGTGTGTCGGCTATCGCGGCTTATGCGCTTCACTCCGGACTGAAAAACACGATCGGTGTCGTAAGAGCGCTGAGGTGTGGAGTACTACGACCTACACACAGTTTGCCACCTGGGCGGCCGTAACCATTCGCTGCCGCTGGAGGCGCTGCGGGTGATTGAAGCGGGTGAGGCGCCGATTCAAAGCGCTGCCAACGGGCATTGAAGAGCAGGTTGCCGTGTGAAGGAGAGGACCCGTTGGGGGCCCTCAGGCGGAGGTCAAGAACGGGCGGTGTTAGCCCGCTTTCTTTGCTTACTTTCTTTGCGGCGGCAAAGAAAGTAAGTGCCGCCCCGCACA
>NZ_JAAGPI010000088.1 GCF_017104715.1 Burkholderia sp. Ac-20365 | reverse complement strand
CGCGATGCACGCGGCCCGCGCGCACGTCGTCGCGTTTTCCGCGCGGCGGGCGCCGGCGCCGCGCGATGCACCGAAACGACGTCATCCACCGAAACCTCTAGCGAACAGGACTGAAGCCCATGACGATCCGCGCGCTGCACGTCGCAAGCGAGCTGTATCCCCTTCTGAAAACGGGCGGTCTGGCCGACGTCGTCGGCGCGTTGCCGCCCGCGCTGATCGAACTGGGCGCCGACGTGCGCGTGCTGCTGCCGGGCTTTCCCGCCGTGGCGTCCGGTCTCGCGGATGTGCAGCCCGTCGCGCGGATCGGCGAGCGTTTCGGCGCGTCGAACGTCACGCTGGAGCGCGGCACGCTGCCCACGAATGGGCTCGTCGTCTATCTGATTCGCGCGGACACGCTGTACGACCGCCCCGGCAATCCGTATCTCGACGCGGAACACGTGCCGTACGGCGACAACGCGCAGCGCTTCGCGATGCTCGGCTGGGTCGCGGCGCAGCTCGCGCAGCATCTCGACCCCGCGTGGGCGCCGCAGATCGTCCACGCGCACGACTGGCATGCGGGGCTCGCGCCCGCCTATCTGAAAGCCGCCGCGCGCGAACACGGCAAAGCACCCGCGCGCACGATCTTCACGGTTCACAACCTCGCGTATCAGGGCGTTTTCCCGGCGCATCAGTTCGGCCAGCTCGGCCTGCCCTCCGACTTTTTCCACATGAGCGGCGTCGAGTTCTACGGCCAGATGTCGTTCCTGAAAGCGGGCCTCTTCTACAGCGACCGCATCACGACCGTCAGCCCGACCTATGCGCGCGAGATCCAGACACTCGCGCAAGGCGGCGGGCTGGACGGCCTGCTGAGCCAGCGCTGGCACGATCTGTCGGGGATTCTGAACGGCGTCGACTATACGGTCTGGCAGCCTTCCATCGACCAGCAGATCGCCGCGCGTTACACCGATACGCGCCTCGCGGGCAAACGCGCATGCAAGACAGCGCTGCAGGAGCGCTTCCATCTCGCGCAGAAAGGCGATGCGCTGCTGTTCGGCGTGGTCAGCCGTCTGACCGAGCAGAAAGGCCTCGATCTGCTGCTCGCGGCGCTGCCCGACATCATCAAGCGCGGCGGGCAACTGGTCGTGTTCGGCACGGGCGACCCCGCGCTCGAAAACGGCTTGCAGCGCGTCGCGCAGGCACATCCCGAGAGCGTGGCCGTCGAACTCGGCTTCGACGAGACGCTCGCGCACCAGATCGTCGCGGGCAGCGACGTGATCGCGGTGCCGTCGCGCTTCGAACCGTGCGGCCTGACGCAGCTCTATGCGCTCGCGTACGGGTCGCTGCCGCTCGTGCATCGCGTAGGCGGGCTGGCCGACACCGTGGTCGATGCATCGCTGGAAAACATCGCCGACGATCTGGCGACGGGTTTCGTGTTCGAGCGTTTCGAGCCGGAAGCGCTCACGGCCGCGATCCGCCGCGCGTTCGCGCTGTATGCGCGGCGCACCGACTGGAAAGCCGCACAGCGGCGCGCGATGCGCCAGGACTTCGGCTGGGGCACGTCGGCGGAACGCTATCTCGCGCTGTACCGCGAACTGGTCTGAGCACGGGCGTACGCGCATTGATACTGCGCAAGCGGGCGCAAGATCGGCGCGTACATTGATGGTTCGGCGCAACACGACGGGGTCTGATCGATTCCGTCGTGCAAAAAGTCATGTATCTTGTGATGAACAATGCGTGATGCGCCCGCCGGGCGCGCGTTTCGTGCGTTTTGTCCGTGGCGCGCGTCGCGCCAAAGCGGTGCATCGCGTACCGCGCATCCGTGTCGCAGTCTTTCTTCTGGCGCCCTTCCCGCGCCACACCGGTTCGATATGAAAAACGTACTGAGCATCCAGTCGCACGTCGTATTCGGGCACGCGGGCAATAGCGCTTCTGTGTTCCCGATGCGCCGGCTCGGCGTCAACGTGTGGGCGCTCAACACGGTGCAGTTCTCGAACCATACGCAGTACGGCCACTGGGAAGGCAGCGCAATCGATGCATCGCAGATGCTCGCGCTCGTCGAAGGGATCGGCGCGATCGGCATGCTGCCGCGCTGCGATGCCGTGCTGTCGGGTTATCTCGGCACGCCCGAGCAGGCGCAGTCGGTAATCGAGATCGTGCGCGCGGTCAAAGCGGCGAACCCGCATGCGCGCTACTTCTGCGATCCCGTGATGGGCACGACGACGGGATGCCGCGTCGAGCCCGGCATTCAGGAATTTCTCGTCCGGACGATGCCCGAAGTGTCCGATGTGATGTGTCCGAACCATAGCGAATTGCAACGGCTCGCGGGACGCGAGATCGAGACCGTCGAGGAAGCCGTCGCCGCGTGTCGCGAGGTGATGAAGCGCGGCCCGAAGATCATGCTCGTCAAGCATCTGCTCGATCGCAACAGCCTCGCGGACCGCTTCAACATGCTCGTCGTGACGGAGCGCGAAGCGTGGATGGGACAGCGGCCGCTCTATCCGTTCGCACGGCAGCCGGTGGGTGTCGGCGATCTGACGAGTGCCGTGTTCGTCGCGCGTACGTTGCTCGGCGATTCCGTGCGCAGCGCGTTCGAGCATACGATGGCCGCCGTGAATGCCGTCGTGCGCGCGACGTACGATGCGGGGCGCTATGAGCTGGAGATCATCGCCGCGCAGGACGATATCGCGCGGCCGCGCGACTGGTTCGATGCGTGGGTGGTGGAGTCGGCGTAGGGTATTCGATGCATCACACAGGCTGCTGTCAGCCCAACGTCCTATAATGCGTGCCGCGCGAGACTGCGCGGCATTTTTATTGGCACAGATTGACTGGCAAGAGAGGCACAGATGGACGGCACGATCCGCAGCGAACGTGAAGAGCAGTTTGAAGAGTTGTGCATCAGCGTGGACGCTGACGAGGCGCACGAGCAGGAAGCGATCGAATTCTTCGAAGCGCAGTTCGGCGAAGCCGACTTCGACGCCGCGCAATGGCTCGATATTGCGCTGTACTATTCGCCCGCCGTCGCGCGCGGCATCATCGACATGGTCACGCCCGACGACAAGGCGCGCAGCAATATCGCTGAAGTGATCGGCGATAACCTTGACATCTCGTACGGCGAAGACGAGTGCCAGCAATTCGCGGAGACGATTCAGTTCGCGCTCGCGAACGGTGTCCCCGTCGATCTCGACGTGGTGCTCGACGGTTGCCACCGCGCGATCGACGACCTCGATACGTGGGCCGAAGACGAAGTCAAAGAGCCGCTGTTGCGCCTGCGTGAAGAACTGCTGCGCATGCAGGGCGAACAGTAAGCACATCGCACTGAAACAGATACGCGCGGCGTCGTCGATAACGGACGCTGCGCGATCTGGCCGGGCCCGATCGGGCGGCACGGCGAACACATCACGCTCCCCTCCTTCACGCGTCCCTTGCGCGACATCCTCCTCATCTTCGCAGCCAACGCTTAAGAACGGCGCAGCAACGCTGTGCTGAAATGCGCATCCAACATGCCGCGAACTGCCAAGACGCACGCATATTGGCTTTCTATATTCGCGCCACGGATCGGCTGCAGCACGCGGGTTGCGCGAGATTTCCGGTCCGTCGGCAGGTGACGCGCGGGCATGTTGGCTTTGGTGTTTTCCAGCATTGCCGGATGCACGGCATCGTCCGTAATCTCGTGCGTGTTTTTTGTCGTGCACTGTTTGCATTCGCAACGAAGGAGACCTGTCGACACACTGCATCGCGCAATCCGACCGGCCGCGCCGCGCTTTCACAAGACGCCCGGCGCGCTGCAAGCCGGCTGTTTTTCCCATCCCTGTCTGCCGATGTAAGGAGAAACCATGAGCTTTTGCAAGACGCTGAATCCGTTTGCCGTGATGTTGGGCGCCGCGCTGTCCATCGCGCCGCTCGCCAGTTTCGCCGCCGACGAAGTGCCGGTGAAAATCGGCTTTGCCGCGCCGATGACGGGCGCCAACGCGGGCTACGGGAAGGACCTGCAGAACGGCGTGAAGCTTGCCCTCGAGGAAGCCAACGCGCAGAAGATCAAGATTGGCGACAAGGTCGCGCGCTTCGAACTCGTGTCCGAAGACGACCAGGCCGACCCGCGCATCGGCGTGCAGGCCGCGCAGAAACTGGTGGACCAGAACGTGTCGGGCATCGTCGGCCACTTCAATTCGGGCACGACGATTCCCGCCTCACAGATCTACGAGCAGGCGGGCATTCCGATGATCGACCCGGCCGCGACGAACCCGACCATCACCAACCGCGGCTTCGCGAACACCTTCATGGTGATCTCCACCGACGCGCAAAACGCCGGCAACGCGGGCACATATGCCGTGAAGGTGACGAAGGCCAAGCGCATCGCGATCATCGACGACCGCACGGCATTCGGCCAGGGCGAAGCGGACGAGTTCGAGAAGGCGGTGAAGGCAGCGGGCGGCAACATCGTCGCGCGCGAATTCACGAGCAACACGGCCGTCGACTTCAGCACGCAGCTGACGAAGATCAAGTCGACCAATGCCGATCTGATCTTCTTCGGTGGGCTGGATACGCAGGCAGCCGCGATCGCGAAGAAGATGAAGCAGCTTGGCATGACGGCGCAGTTGCTGGGTGGTGGCGGCGTCGAGGATCCCGAGTTCATCAAGCTTGCCGGCGATGCAGCCGAAGGCGCGATGGCATGGGAATATGGCCGACCGCTCGCGCAACTGCCGGGTGGCAAGGACTTCTCGGACAAGTTCAAGAAGCGCTTTGGGGACGACATCCTGTCGTATGCGCCGTTCGGGTATGACGCTGCGTGGGCCGTGATCAAGGCGATGGAGACGGCCAAGTCAACGGACCCGAAGACGTATCGCCCTGCTCTCAAGACGATCAGTTTTGAAGGCGTGACGGGGACGATTTCGTTCGATAGCACCGGGGCGTTGAAGAGCGCGGCTTCGACGCTGTATCAGGTCAAGAATGGGGTTTGGGTGCCTGTTGTTACCAAGAGCGGGGTTTGACGGGTTTTTTTGCTGGCGGGCGCCATGAGGGTTTTTTGTTTGTGGCGTTTCGCTGGCGTCTGTGGTTTGTTTGTTGTCTTGCGACCGTTGGTGTGGTTTGCTTTTGCTTTTGCTGGCATCCGCGTTTTGTTATCGGTTCTTCACGCGTCGCCCCTGTGCGGGGCGGCACTTACTTTCTTTGCCGCCGCAAAGAAAGTAAGCAAAGAAAGCGGGCTAACACCGCCCGCTCTTGACCTCCGCCTGAGGGCCCCCAACGGGTCCTCCACTTCAC
>NZ_JAAGPI010000087.1 GCF_017104715.1 Burkholderia sp. Ac-20365 | reverse complement strand
GCAGCACGCGGCGCGCTGAACGACGCAACGGGGTCCGAATCATTCGACGCAGACCGCACACGCGATCTGCGACAGCGAGGCATGCCGGCGTCCGCGTGATGCGCTAGCGCATGACATGCATCACGCGGATCGCCTCGCTTACATCGCCCGGCCGCGCCGGTCCTTTTTTTGCACTACGCCGTGTTATTCGCCAATGAAAATTCTTCATCTCCTTTCGACAGTCGATCCACGGGCAGGCGGACCGACTGAAGGTGTACGACAGAGCGGCGTCGCAATGGCGTCGCTGGGTCACGAGATCGAGGTCGCATCGCTCGACGCCGCCGATGCGCCGCATGTGCGCGAATTCCCGTTGCCCGTGCACGCGCTCGGGCCGGGGCGCAACCACTATGGATTCACACCCGCTTACGTGCCGTGGCTCCAGCGCGAGGCGCAGCGCTTCGATGCCGTGATCGTGCATGGACTGTGGCAATACCATGGCTATGGCGCATGGCGTGCGCTGCGCGCGTCGAAGGTGCCGTATTACGTGTACACGCATGGCATGCTCGATCCGTATTTCAAGCGGACCTATCCGCTCAAGCATCTGAAGAAATGGGCGTACTGGCCGTGGGCGGAATATCGCGTGCTGCGCGATGCGGCCGCCGTGATCTTCACGACGGAAGACGAACGGCTGCTCGCGCGGCAGTCGTTCTGGCTGTATCGCGCGAACGAACGCGTCGTGCCGTTCGGCACCAATCCACCGCCGCCGCATGCGCACGCGCTGCGCGAAGCTTTCCTGAGCCGGTATCCCGACTTGCGCGGCAAACGGATCGTGCTGTTTCTCGGGCGCATTCACGAAAAGAAGGGCTGCGATCTGCTGATACACGCGTTTGCCGACCATGCGCAGCGCGATCCTGACGCGCATCTGGTGATTGCCGGTCCGGACGCGACGGGCTGGCAGCGGCCGCTGCAGGCGCTCGCGCGTTCATGCGGGATTGAGGAGCGGATCTGCTGGCCTGGCATGCTGCAAGGCGATCTCAAATGGGGCGCGTTCTATGCGAGCGACGTGTTTGCGCTGCCGTCGCATCAGGAAAATTTTGGCGTGGCGGTGGCTGAGGCACTGGCGTGCGGTCTGCCTGTTTTGCTTTCCGACAAGGTCGGGGTTTGGCGTGAAGTCGAAAGCGATCAGGCGGGATTCGTGTCGAGCGATACGATCAATGGGACGCAGCGCAATCTGCTGAACTGGCATTCGCTCGACGCGGTGGCGAAGGCTCAGATGCGGGAGCAAGCGCGTCGCACTTTCGACGCCAGGTTCGGGATTGCCAGCATGGTGGATTCGTTGACTGCCTTGTTGCAGCCGGTTGCAGCGGCTCCTCGTGTTGTGGATCAGCAGTCGCCGCAGAATACACCCGGTGCGATGCCGAGGAAGGCTGCTGCGCAGAGGGAACCTTCGGTGAGTTGAGGTCTGGGTTGGTTTGATTTGGTTTTGGTTTTGGTTTGGTTTTGGTTTTGGTTTGGTTTGCTTGTGCTGTTGCTGGCATCCGCGTTTTGCTTTCGTGATTCAAGCGTCGCCCCTGTGCGGGGCGGCACCTACTTTTCTTTGCCGCGGCAAAGAAAAGTAGGCAAAAGAAAGCCGCTGAACACCGCCAGCACTTGTTCCCGCCTGAGGGCCCCCAACGGGTCCTCCGCTTCACACGGCAACCTGCCTTTCACTGCCCGTTACCAACGCTCTTATTGAGCGCCTCACCCGCTTCACACTCCCGCGTCACCACACGCGCGACCAAATCTCCCACGTTCTATAGCGGCAAACTGTGTGTAGGCTGTCGCGGCGTACGCGCTCCACTCCGGACTGAAAAGCACGATCGGTGTCGTAAGAACGCAGAGGTGTGAAGCACTACGACCGACACACAGTTTGCCACCTGGGCGGCCGTAACCAGTCGCTGCCGTTCGCTGCGCTACGGGTGATTGAAGTGGGTGAGGCGACTAGCCGAAGCGTTGGCAACGGGCATTGAATGGCAGGTTGCCGTTTGAAGTGGAGGAACCGTTGAGGGCCCTCAGGCGGTGGTCAAGAATTGGCGGTGTTAGCCCGCTTTCTTTGCTTACTTTCTTTGCGGCGGCAAAGAAAGTAAGTGCCGCCCCGCACAGGGGCAACGCATGAAGCACCAGTAACAAAACGCGGATGCCAGCACAAAAACAAAAAAACCAATCCACGCGCTACGCGCAAAAAAAACCACATCACAAAGCCTCATTCCCTCCAGCCCTAACGAGTGACTGCGCCGCAATCGGCAGCTTACCCAACTCGGCACTCGCCGCGCCGCCAAACCGCATACCGGCAGCCGCCTCGCCAATAGGCAAGATAGTCGCGGTATCAGGCCGCCCTAACCGCTGGGCAATATGCTCACCCAACCTCAACGCGAGCGCAGAAATCGTAATAGTCGGGAAATTCGCCCCAACGGTTGGAAACACCGAACTACCCGCGACATACAGATTGCTCATCCCATGCATCTTGCAATCGCGATCGACCACACCTTCACGCGGCGAATCGTGCATCCGCGTCGTGCCCATGTGATGCCACGTGCCTTCGAGCTTCGCCGGCCACGATGAGCGCCCCGTGAGCGGCTCGTCGAGTTCCACTTCGGCGACACCCATCATCTTCAACTCGTCGGCAAGCAGCTGGAACGTGCGGTCGAACGTATGTTGCACCAGTTCCGTGAGCCGCCAGTCCACTTTCACGCGAGGCAATCCAAGCATGTCCTTGCGATCCGACAGCGTCACGCGGCTATCGCGGTTCGGCTCCGCTTCGACGATCGCCTGCAGCTTCACGTCCGAAATCAGCGCGCGCAACTGCAACAGACGCGTGAGACCGAAGCCGACGGTATCGATCGGATGCGCGGCCATCGTCATGTAATCGTCACGCGCGCGACGGCCCGGCTGCTCCTTGCGATGCAGCGCCTCACGGCAACGGATCAGCGCTTCCGAACCCGCACTGCCTTCGCCAAAGAATCGCGAGAAGAACCACACGCGCGAATTGAGCAGCTTCTCGCGCTGGATCACGTCGTGCGTCAACGCGAACTGCGACGAGATATGCGTGCCATGCGCCGCAACGACGGGGTTCTGATAGTGGTACTTGATGTCGTACAGCTTGTTGCGCGACCACTCTTTGGAGAACTTCACCGTCGCCGTCATCAGGCGCGGATGGTCCATGAAAAATCGGCCGACAAGGTCGTTGCCGTTGCCGAGACCCGCCGCCTGAACCTTGTTCGACGCCAGCAGCAGCCGCGCGTTTTCGATGCCGCCCGTCGCCAGCACGAACACCTTCGCATTCACGCGAACCCGCTTGCCCGTCAGCGTCACGACATCGACACCCGTCACTTCGGATGCCTGCGCATCGCTATCGATATTGACCACGTTCGCGTTCAGGAACACGCGCACGCGCTCCGAGCGCCGCAATACCTCGCGATACACCTTGCCGAAACGAACTGGCGGGCTGAACTGCGACACGGTATCGCGCACATTGCCCGACATCAACGGATAGCGGCGAACGTCGCCGCGGTTGATCTGCTGCTCCCACCACGCGGGATCGAAATTGTGCGGCCCGAGCTTGAGCAGCGCATGCGTGCGCAGATAGTACGGTGCGAGTTCTTCGAGGCCGAACGGCCAGCCGCTGTGCGCGACCCAGTCCTTCTTGTCGAAGTCCCACGGATCGAGCGGACGGCACCAGCCGCCCCAGCAGTTGCTGCTGCCGCCCAGATAACGGCTGCGGCAACCATCGGCGAATGTATAGGGAATGCCGACGTTCTCGCCGCGATAGAGATCGCGCGTTTCGTCGTCGGCCTTATAGCCACCGCTTTCGAGCAGGCAGCATTCGATGCCCGCGCGGTCGAGTTCCATCGCGAGCGTGATACCCGCGACTCCCGCCCCGATGATGCATACGGTCGTCGACACAGCGACGCCTTGTTCGACACTGCGGGTATCGATAAACATCCCCTGCTCCCAGCTTTGTGTTCTGTTCGTACCTTGTACGGCCGCTCAAAAGCCTGGTCCGTTCTGGCCCCCGCCGTGCACGCGAGCAACGCTCGTCATGCAGCAACGCCCTGTGGGTTTGCACGCGCCGGGCGCCCGCGACCGCATACTATGTTCCTGCACCAGCCAGTGCTTACGTAGGATGATGGCTCGCAGTAAGGGAGTTCATCCGCCAACTTCGCGCTTCCGGCAGACAGAAGCATGCATCCGGTGAAAGTTACGAGGGCTCGCCCACATCCGTGTCGAAACGCTTGCGGATAAAGCGACACGGATTGCCGCCATACACGCCTTCCGCCTCCAGGGAGCGGTGCACAACGGATAGCGGGGTCACGACAGCCGACCGCCCGATCGTCACGCCCATCTGCACGACGCACTTCGACGAGATCCACGCGCCGTCTTCTATGACGATGGGCGCGACGCGCAAATCCATATTTGTTCGCATGTCATGCGAGCCCGCACTCAGAAAGCTTCCTTGCGAAATGCAGACATTCGAGCCGATATGGATCGGCGCCTGGTTATAGATCCACACATCGACGCCGAACCAGCAGTTGTCGCCGACCGTGAGGTTCCACGGCGCTTTCACGCGCACGGGATGCACGAAGCGGCAGTTCGCGCCGATCTTCGCGCCGAACAGCCGCAGCAGCGCCACCCGCACCGACGATGCGGGCAGCAGCTTGTTGTTGATCACGCAGGCCTCGATAAAGAACCACATCAGCTCGACCAGAAAGCCGCGCGACGCAACGTAGTTGCCCTTGCCCGCGAGGCTCAGGTCGATCACGCGGCCCGGCGCTGACGCTGGCGTATCCGGCGAGGGCGGCACCGCATGCTGGTCTTTCATGCGAGCGTCCTGAGCGTGGGCGGCCCCGCCGCCGATCGGGGAATCGAACGTGTTGTCCATGATCTTCTCCATTCGATGAAGGCGCAGCGCGGTATGACCGGCCTATGAGGCCGCGCCTTCCCATCTGCATGACGCCCTGTCTGCATCGATTATCTGGCCCGCGTGCACATGTGGACGGCCACTGTCCGCGCCGTGCGGAATTTTGGCGGATCTAAGCAGAGTGTCCGTATCACCATGGCAGCAGGCTCCATGACGTTTGCAGGAGGGAGGCGACAATGACTGCTCATCTTCGCTCGCGGCAACGGCCGGCCCGCGTGCAGCCGTTGCGCGTCGGGCCGGCGCCGCGCATGCTGATGCTCGCCGCTGCGCTGGCGGCGGCGCTCGCGCTGATGCCGCG
>NZ_JAAGPI010000086.1 GCF_017104715.1 Burkholderia sp. Ac-20365 | reverse complement strand
CGCTGCGGTCAGCACGCGCGCGCTGCGCCGCGCGGCGGCATGCCGGCGCCACAGCGCCGCGCCCATTAGCAGCGAGACGAGCGCGACACAGGCAATGGCGAGTGCGGCGAGACGATGCGCGTCCATGGTCAGCCCTTCAACCGCGCGAGGCGGTACAGCAGGAACGCGCCCGTCATCTGCAGCCCGAACGCGAGATAGACGAGACGCTCGCCGGACGCGTCGTTCCACATCCACGCGAAGTAGCGCGGATTCGACGCGATCAGAAACACGCCGATACCGACAGGCAGCAGCGTCAGCACCCACGCGGACAGCCGCGTTTCCGCCGACATCGCCGACAGCTCGCGCTCCGCCTGTTCCAGATCGCGCATGAACGACGCCATGCGTTCAAGCATCACGTCGGCGCGTCCGCCATATTTCACCGACAGCCGCAGCACCGCGCCCACCAGTTCCAGCTCGCTCGCGCGATACACCTGCGCGACGTGACACAGCGCGCGATCGATTTCGACGCCCGCGCGCAGCATCTGCGATACGTGATCGAGACACTGGCGCAGCGGCGCTTCCGTGGTTTGCAGCGATGCCTGAAACGCCGCCGGCACGCTGTTGCCGAGCACGATCAGACGCACGATGCCGTCGAGAAACGACGGCAGCTGACGCACGATCAACTGGCGGCGCTTGTGGATGCGGCGCGTCATCAGCACGTAGAGCACCACCGCGCATGTGACGAGCGTCATGCCGAAGGCGCTCGCGCCCGCGTGACTGCCCGCGAACGCGGACAACGCCAGCGAGCCGCCCAGCGCGCACAACGCGGGCACCCGCGCATTGGAGATGCCCGCGCGGTTCATCGCCTGATCGAGGGCGAGTGCGGCGCGCGCATTGAGCTTGCGCCAGCCGGTCGCTTCATCGGCCGTCTGCGCGAGCGCCTGCGCGCGCAGCGCCGCGGTCTGGTTGCCATTGCCCGCGATCGCACCGCCCGCCGTCCCTGCCTGCGCCATCTGCGCCATCTGCGCCATGCGGCTGTCGATGAAGCGCTCGGTGCTCGCGCGCTCCCTGCGTTGCGCGCCGCGCTGCGCGACGACCAGCGCGAGCGCCGCGCACAGCAATGCGAGCGCAGCCACCATCAGCGCGGCGCTATACATTGAAGCCCCCGCCGCCGAAGCCGCCGCCCGTGCCGCCACCAAAGCCGCTGTTGAATGCATTGCCAAATCCGCCGCCACCGCCCAGCGCCTGACGGAAGCGCGCGAGCTTCGGCGAATGCGGATGAATCCCGAGCGAAGTCCAGTTGTCCGTCTCCTCGCCTTCGGGCGACGTCAGCGGCTCGTAGCGATACAACTCCTGCGTCGCGATGATGTTGTCCGACAGACCCGTGACTTCCGTGACGGACAGAATGCGTCGCCGGCCATTCGACAGCCGGCCGATCTGCACGATGAAATCGACGGCATTCGCGATCTGCCGCCGCAGGCTCGATTCCGTGCCTTGAAAGCCCGCAAAACCCGCGAGCATTTCGAGCCGGTACAGACACTCGCGCGGCGAACTCGCGTGCACCGTGCCCATCGACCCGTCGTGACCCGTGTTCATCGCCTGCAGCATTTCGAGCACTTCGCCGCCGCGCACTTCGCCGACGATGATGCGGTCCGGGCGCATCCGCAGCGTGTTGCGCAACAGGTCGCGGATCGTCACGAGCCCGTTGCCGTCGAAACCGCCTGGCCGGCTTTCCAGCCGCACCACATGCGGATGGTTGAGCGACAGTTCAGCCGTATCCTCGATCGTGACGACACGCTCCGCTTCGGGAATATGAAACGCGAGCGCGTTGAGCAGCGACGTCTTGCCCGAACTCGTACCGCCCGACACCAGCACGTTGCAGCGCGCCTGCACGGCCGCTTCGAGCAGCGCGCCGATCTCCGCGTTATAGGTGCCGTTGCCGAGCAGATCGTCGGGACGCAGCGGGTCTTTTCGAAACTTGCGGATCGACACCACAGGCCCGTCGATCGACAGCGGCTCAATCACCACATTCACGCGCCCGCCGTCGGGCAGACGCGCATCGACCATCGGATTCGATTCGTCCAGTCGTCTGCCGATGGGCGCGAGAATGCGCCGCACGATACGCAGCAGATGCGCGTTGTCGGCGAAGCGCACGGGGATTTTCGCGAGGATGCCGTGACGCGACACGTACACGTCGTTGTAGCCGTTCACGAGAATGTCTTCGACGGCGGGATCGTTCAGCAGATCCTCGATCGGACCGAAGCCCGCCAGCTCTTTCGTCAACGCCTCCGCGATGCGACGCACTTCGCTCTCGTTGATCGGGATGCGGCGCAGGCGCACGAAGCTGTCCATCTCCAGATCGACGAACTGGTTGATCGCGTTGCGCGACCAGCGGCCGAACTCCGCGCCGAGTTCCTCGATCCGCGTGAGCAGATGTTCGTGCGCCGCGTTCTTGATGTCCTGGAACTGCTGGCTCTGCTCGAACGCGGGGGCGTCGTCGGCAAATTCGATCTCTTTTGCCATCGTCTATGACCGTTTGCTGGAAGTGGGAAGAAAGCGCCGGAACGCATCGAGCGCGGATTTGCCGCGCGCGCTGTTATTGCCGTTATTGCCGTTCGTGGCCGTGTTGCGTGTGTGCGCCGCGCCGCCCGTCGCATTCGTTGCGTTCGTTGCGTTCGATGCAGCAGGCGCGCCGGCAAGCCGTGTGACGAGTGCATCGAGCGCGCGCACATACGGATCGCGCGGCGCGGATTCAGCGAGCAGATGGCCCTGATTCATCGCCTGGCCCAACGCGATTCGCCGCTCGGGCAAGGTCGCGACCAGTTCGAGTTCGAGCCGCTGCGCAATCTGCGCGGGCGTGAGACCGAGTTCGGGCACGGCCTTGCTCACGACGAGCCGAACTTTCTGGCGCAGCTTGTCCGCTTCGATGCCGTCTTCGCGCAACGCATCGAGCACACCGACCGCCGACACGACGGAAGGCACGCCCTGATCGCAGACGAGCCATGTTTCGTCGGCGGCCTGCACGACGTTTGCTATGAACTCGCTATTCGTGAAGCCGCCCAGATCGACGATCTGCTGATCGAAGAACGCGCGCAGCCGGTTCAGCAATCCCACCGACGACGCATGCGAGACTTCGCGCATGTCGCTAAGATCGACGGGCAGCGTGGTGAGCGCAAGGCCGCTTGCGTGATGCGACAGCGCCGTATGTACGAAGGTCTGGTCGAAACGACGCACGTTGCGCACGGCTTCGACGAAACAGAATTCGCTCTTCGTGTTGAGCAGCAGCGTGCCGTCGCCCGCCGGCAAGCCGAGGTCGAGCAGCAGCGCTTCGCGTCCCTGCGCGGCGTCGCGCCGTTGCAGCAGCACGGCGAGATTCGCGGCCAGCGTCGACACGCCCATGCCGACGCGCGCGCCGATCAGCGCCGTCAACTTGCCGTGACGGCTGACGGGCTCGACGATGTTCTCCAGCACTTCGCGCGTGATGCGCAACGCCTCCGCAGCGGGCGCGCACAGATCGATGAAATCGCGCACGCCGGCACGTAAGGCGGCCAGTGCGCTCTCCGGCTCACGCACCGAACCGAGCGCGACGATCTGCAAACCGGGATACGCGCTGCGCGCCGCATTCGCCGCCGCGCTCGCCGCCGCGATCCGCCCGCCCGAAAAGTCGACGAACACGAGCGACGGATTGAGCGTGCCAATGCGCTGCGCGAGCGCGTGCGGATCGAGGCTCACGGGTGCGACCGTCCCCGCCGACACGAGCGACTCGGCAAGCCAGCGCGCGTGGTCGTCGGCTTGCGTCGCCAGCACGAAGCAGTCGGTGACGGCGTGCTCAGACAAGGCGTACGTTCTCGCGTTCATGGTGCGGTTCCTGTTGCGGCAGCCCGCCCGTCACGTGCCGCATGTTCATTTCGAAAAACCCGGTGCGGCATCGCGCGAGGCCGCACCGCCCAGCAGCGAGCGCCACACGGGCGCGTCGCGCTGCTCGGACTGCTCGCCCGGCGTCGACGGCGTGGCCGCGCCTTTCGCAAGCGGCGACACCAGATGCGGCGACACGATGATCAGCAGCTCCTTGTCGGTCTGCGAATAGTTCAGCTGCTTGAAGAACGCGCCCAGAATGGGCAGATCGCCGAGTACGGGAACCTTGTCGACATTCGACGCCGTCTCGCGATCGATCAGCCCGCCGATCACGAAGCTCTCGCCGTCGCCGAGTTCAATGGTCGTGTCGGCGCGGCGCGTCGTGATCGCGGGCACCGAAATGCCGTTCACCGTCACGGCGTGCACGAAGTCAAGCTGGCTCGCCTCGGGCGCGACCTTCAGCGCGATGCGCTGCGCGCTGAGCACGGTCGGCGTGAGCGTGAGGCCGACGCCATACGGCTTGTATTCGATCGACGTGGTGCCGAGCCCTTGCGGCACCGGCACCGGAATCTCGCCGCCCGCGAGGAAGCTCGCGCTCTGGCCCGACAGCGCGACGAGCGTCGGCTCGGCGAGAATGCGCGCGAGGTTGTTGCTTTCCATCAGGCTCAGGTCGGCGAACAGGTTGTGCGTGACCGAGCTGAACACGAGATTGAAGGCCGATGCGATCGGCATCGTCGAATCGAACGTCGTGCCCTGGCCCGGTGTGAAGGTCGCCTTGTTCAGCGACGACGGGCCGAACGAGCCGAACGCGAAGCCGTTGTTGCCCTTCGTGAAATTGAAGCCGATCTGCTTGAGCACCGAGCGGCTGAATTCGACCACGCGCACGTCGACCTGCACGACAGGGCGCGTCGCGATGGTCGAGGCGTCGAGCACCGCGCCGCCCTTGCCGCTTGCACCCGTAGCGCCCGCAGCCGCCACCGAGCCTGCCGCGACATTCGCGGCGCGCTGATGCGCTTCCATCGTCGCGGCGCGGCCCTTGATCACCGCCGTGCCGCCGAGCACCTTCACGTCGGGCGTGCCGGGATCGAGCAGGCTGCCCGCGGCGGCCGCTGCGACATTCACCGTGTACGTGAGCGGTGCATCGCCTTCGCGCTCCCACAGCATCACGCTCGTCGTGCCCGCCGACTTGCCGACCAGCAGCACGCCGCCGCGCTTTTTCGAGCCGCCCTTCAGGATCAGCACATCGGCGACGCTGGGGTCACCCACGGCAACACGCGCGAGCGTGCGCCCCGCCGCGAGCGTCTGCTGCGCGCCAACGGCGAGGTCGATCGAAGGTGCGGCAGCCTGCGTCAGCACGACGCCCGCGCTGTCGGCTGCGCCGCTCGCGATGGGCAACGCCATCGGCAGCACGCACACGATCATGGCCACGCGCCACGCAAGAATCCTTTTTTTCATGTTCCCCTGGACGCGCATCCGCGCCCTCCCTGACGCATGTTTTTCTGGTCGGCGGCGAAGCGCGCCGCCCGTTTTCAACACGACGCGTGCGTCGTCACCACGCGACCGTCTCCGTGCGGCCGCCGCGTATCACTTCGATTCCACCGCGCGCTTCATGCGCGCCTGCGACAAGGCGTGCCGGCGCCGCAGCGGGCGCGCTGCGCGGTGCAGCCACCGGCAATGCCTGACGCCCGCTGCCCGACAGTTCGTCGA
>NZ_JAAGPI010000085.1 GCF_017104715.1 Burkholderia sp. Ac-20365 | reverse complement strand
CGCTGTCGTGCAGCCTGCGGTTGCTGCACCGGCGCCTGTCGCCGTTGCACAACCCGCAGTCGCTCAACCGGCGCCTGTTCCGGCTGAGCCCGCAATCGTTACACCGGCTGCGCCGGCGCCGCAGGCCGAGGGCGCAGCTGCTCCGGCCGCTGCACCGAAGGCAGCGCCTGCATCCGCCGAAGGCGATCGCAAGGCGCGCCCGGCGGCCGCCGCGAACGCAGGCGAAGGCAGCTCGATCCGCGTGGGCGTCGAAAAGGTCGACCAGCTGATCAACCTGGTCGGCGAACTGGTGATCACGCAGGCAATGCTTGCGGAAACCACCAGCACGTTCGATCCGGCGCTGCACGACCGCCTTTTCAACGGCATGGCGCAACTGGAGCGCAACGCACGCGATCTCCAGGAAGCCGTCATGTCGATCCGCATGATGCCGATGGATTACGTCTTCAGCCGCTTCCCGCGTCTGGTGCGCGATCTGGCGGCGAAGCTCGGCAAGCAGGTTGAACTCGTCACCTTCGGTCAGGCGACCGAACTCGACAAGAGCCTGATCGAACGCATCATCGATCCGCTGACTCACCTCGTGCGCAACAGTCTCGACCATGGCATCGAAACGGTCGAGGCGCGCAAGGCTGCGGGCAAGGATTCGACCGGCCAGCTGGTGCTGTCCGCGGCGCATCACGGCGGCAACATTGTGATCGAAGTGAGCGACGACGGCGCGGGCCTGCGCCGCGACAAGATTCTCGCGAAGGCGGCCAAGCAGGGCATGACCGTCAGCGACACGATGACGGACGAAGAAGTCTGGAACCTGATTTTCCTGCCGGGCTTCTCGACGGCCGAACAGGTGACGGACGTCTCTGGCCGTGGCGTCGGCATGGACGTGGTGAAGCGGAACATCCAGTCGATGGGCGGTCACGTCGAAATCACGTCGCACGCGGGCAAGGGCAGCACGACGCGCATCGTGTTGCCGCTCACGCTGGCGATTCTCGACGGCATGTCGGTGAAGGTGGGCAGCGAGATTTTCATTCTGCCGCTGAACTTCGTGATGGAGTCGCTGCAGCCGCAAGCCGACGACATCTACACCGTCGCAGCCGGCGAACGCGTCGTGCGTGTGCGTGGCGAATATCTGCCGCTCGTCGCGCTGCACGAAGTGTTCTCGGTCGAAGACGCGCGCACCGAACCGACGCAGGGCATCGTCACCATCATGCAGACGGAAGGCCGGCGCTTCGCGATGCTGATCGACGAACTGGTCGGCCAGCAGCAGGTGGTGGTGAAGAACCTCGAAACGAACTACCGCAAGGTACACGGCATTTCCGCCGCGACCATTCTCGGCGACGGCAGCGTCGCGCTGATCGTGGACGTGGCGGCACTGAATCGCGAGACACGCGCGGCGCACGGCGCGGCGATGGCGCTCGCCTGAAACTGAATCTGAAACTCAACTCATCCCAACCGTTTTGGGGGCTAACGTGGCAGAAGTCCAATCCATCAATTCGAACGGCGTAGCCGGTTCGATCGGCCGCCGCGACGCGCAAGCCGACGCGAGCGGTCAGGAATTCCTGATCTTCACGCTCGGCGCCGAAGAGTACGGCATCGACATCCTGAAGGTGCAGGAAATCCGCGGCTACGACAGCGTGACGCGTATCGCGAACGCGCCGGAGTTCATCAAGGGCGTGATCAATCTGCGCGGCATCATCGTGCCGATCGTCGACATGCGTATCAAGTTCCATCTGGGACGGGTCGAGTACGACCATCAGACGGTCGTGATCATCCTGAACGTGGCGGGCCGCGTGGTCGGCATGGTGGTCGACGGCGTGTCGGACGTGCTGACGCTCGCCACCGACCAGATCATGCCTGCACCGGAATTCGGCGCGACGCTGACGGCGGAATATCTGACGGGCCTTGGCACCGTCGACGGCCGCATGCTGATCCTGATGGACATCGAAAAGCTGATGACCAGCCGGGAAATGGCGCTGACGGAAACGCTCGGCAGGTAAGGCATTAACGACAGTTGGGCATGGGACGGGCGGCGGCGCAAACCGCGCTCTTCCCGGCAGGCAATCAGGGAGTACAACAAATGCTGAGCAGATGGTCGATCCGCACGACGCTGACACTCGTCGGGATCATTCTGGTTGCGCTGACGGTGATCGTCGGGGCGCTCGGGCTCACCGCACTGAGCCGTTCGGGCAACGCGATCGACAGCATGGCGCACGGCGACATGGTCGCGATCCGCACGCTGAACGACTCGTCTTCGTATCTGCTGCGCTCGCGCGTGTCGCTCGACCGCGTCAATGCGCTGGTGGCGGCGGGCGAGATCGAGCAGTCGAAGCAGGTGCTCGACCGCGCGGCCGAGCTGCTCGGGAAATCCAACGAAAACTGGCAGACGTTCCTCAACACGCCGAAGAACGGCATCGACCAGTCGCTGATCGACGCGGTCGTCGCCAAACGCGCGACGCTGATCAACGACGGCGTGAACCCCGAGTTCACGGCACTGCGCGCGAGCGATCTGTCCGGCTATCACGCGATCGCCGACACCAAGATCAGCCCGATGTTCGTCAATTACGACAGCGCGGCAACGCCCGTCGTGAAGGCGCTGCAGGCGCATGCCGAACAGCAGCAGGAAGACACCGCATCGCAGATGTCGGTGCTGCGCGCGGCGATCATCGCGATCATCGTGGTGGCACTGGTGCTGGTGGTGGCGATCCGCTTCGCGCTGCGCGGCATGATCATGCAACCGCTCGACAACGCGGTGGCGTGCTTCGAGCGCATCGCCCAGGGCGACCTGTCGCAACACGTGGACACGTCGGGCACGAATGAAATCGGCCGCCTGTTCAAGGCCGTCAAGTCGATGCAGGAAAGCCTGTCGGGCATGATCCGCTCGGTGCACACGAGCGTCGAATCGATCGATACCGGTGCACGCGAAATCGCGATGGGCAATACGGACCTGTCGCAACGCACGGAACAGCAGGCGGCGTCGCTGCAGGAAACGGCGTCGAGCATGGAGCAGCTGACGGGCACCGTGAAGCAGAACGCCGACAACGCGCGCCAGGCGAGCCAGCTTGCCGTCAACGCGTCGGATATCGCGACGCGCGGCGGCGAAGTGGTCAGCCAGGTGGTGAGCACGATGCAGGACATCGCGACCAGCTCGAACAAGGTCGTCGACATCATCAGCGTGATCGAAGGCATCGCGTTCCAGACCAACATCCTCGCATTGAACGCAGCCGTCGAAGCGGCGCGTGCAGGCGAGCAGGGACGCGGCTTTGCCGTCGTCGCAGGGGAAGTGCGCAGCCTCGCGCAACGCAGCGCGAGCGCGGCGAAGGAAATCAAGGAACTGATCGGCGATTCCGCCGACAAGGTGCAAAGCGGTTCCGCACTGGTCGGCCGCGCCGGCACGACGATGGACGAGATCGTGCAGGCCGTGCGTCGCGTGACGGACATCATGGGCGAGATCAGCGCGGCGTCGGAAGAACAGTCGGGCGGCATCGAGCAGGTCAACCGCGCGGTCGTGCAGATGGATGAAGTGACGCAGCAGAATGCGGCGCTCGTCGAACAGGCTGCGGCCGCTGCCGCGTCGCTCGAAGAGCAGACGCGCTCGCTGCAGACGGTGATCGGACAGTGGCGCGTTAGCGGCGCGCAGCAGGCAGCGAAGCCGACGGCGAGCGCGGCGAAGAGCCGCGTGAAGGCGGCGGTCGCGCACGCGGCGAAGCCGGTGCAGGCGAAACCTGCCGTTGCGAAGACGGAAGCGGCAGCACCCGCGCGCGTCGAGCCGGCCGTGAAGAAGGCAAGTGCGTCGGCAGCCGAGCCCGCGCCGCGTCAGACGGCTGTTGCGGCGTCGTCGGATGCCGACTGGGAAACGTTCTGAGCGGTGAATGGATATGCGCACTCCCGGCACATCGTCCCGTAGTGGACGCTTCAGCGCGACGCGTGATGAGCGGAGTCTGATCGCGCCGGGAGCGCGCTCAATGCAGTGGAATCAGGCAGTACCAGCAGCACAGGCAGGAAAGGCAGGAAAGGCAAGAAAGGCAGGAAAGGCAAGAAAGGCAGGACAGAAGGCCGCGGCGCTGGCGACAGCGCGTGCAACATCGCAGGCAATGGCGGCATGGGCAGGATCGACGGGCGGTGCGGCGCTCCTTATGGCAGACGGAAGACATGATGATGGCAACGCGCGCGCAAACACGCCCTGAGCGGGCAGAGCCGGGAAGGTCCGGCGAGCAGGCACGCGACTTCGAGTTCACATCGGCGGATTTCGCCCGCATTCGTGAACTGATTCACCGCAGCGCAGGCATTTCGCTGTCCGACCACAAGCGCGATATGGCGTACAGCCGTCTCGCGCGGCGGTTGCGGGCACGCGGGCTCGACTCGTTCCGCCAGTATCTCGACGCGCTCGAGGCGGACAACGATCCCGCCGAGTGGGAGGCCTTCACCAACGCGCTGACGACCAACCTCACCGCGTTCTTCCGCGAAGCGCATCACTTTCCGATCCTCTCCGAGTTCGTGAAGCGCCGTCAGGCGCCGGTGTCGGTGTGGTGCTCGGCGGCATCGACGGGTGAAGAGCCGTATTCGATCGCGATGACGCTGATCGAAGCACTCGGCGATCAGGCAGCGCGCCAGGCAACGGTACTCGCCACCGACATCGACACGCAGGTGCTCGCCAAGGGCGAAGCGGGCATGTACCAGTTCGACCAGGTCAAGCATCTGTCTCCGGAGCGGCTCAAGCGCTTCTTCCTGAAGGGCACGGGCGCGCATGCTGGCATGGTGAAAGTGCGCCCCGAAGTACGCGCGATGATCCGTTTCGAGCAACTGAACCTGACGGACCGCGACTACCGGCTGAACAGCCAGTTCGACGCGATCTTCTGCCGCAACGTGATGATCTACTTCGACAAGCCGACGCAAGGCCAGGTGCTGTCGCGCTTCGAGCCGCTGGTGAAGCCGGGCGGCCTGCTGTTCGCCGGGCATTCGGAGAACTTCACCTATGTCACGCAGGCGTTCCGTCTGCGCGGACAGACCGTCTATGAACTGACGCGCGATGCGAACGGGGCAACGTCTGCCGGCCGCGCAGCGCAACGCGCAACGAGCGGGGTGCCAGCATGAGCAGCAGCCTGCCGATCGCAACCAATCTGTATTTCGACAACCACTTCAAGAAGCCCGGCGTCAAGCTGCTGCCGAACGAGTTCTACACGACGCACGAAGACATGGTGCTGGTCACCGTGCTCGGCTCGTGCGTGGCGGCCTGCATTCAGGACCGCACGGCGGGCATTGGCGGCATGAATCACTTCATGCTGCCCGACGACGGCGCCGACGTCGCGCAAGCCGCATCCGACTCGATGCGCTACGGCGCGTACGCGATGGAAGTGCTGATCAACGAACTGATCAAGGCGGGCGGCCGCCGCGAGCGTTTCGAAGCGAAAGTGTTCGGCGGCGCTGCCGTGCTGGCGGGCATGACGACGATGAACATCGGCGATCGCAACTCCGCGTTCGTGCGCCGGTATCTCGCGCTGGAAAAAATCCGCATCGTTGCCGAAGACCTGGAAGGCAAGCATCCGCGCAAGGTCGCGTTCATGCCGCGCACGGGACAGGTGATGGTCAAGAAGCTGCGTCTTCAGCAGGAAGAAGGGGTGGCTGAACGCGAACAGGCGCTCGCCCGGCAAACGGCCGAGGAGCGCGCCGAGCGGCTCGCGAAGGCGCGTGCGCGCGTCGAACTGTTCTCGGCTCCTGCTGCCGGCAAACCGCGTATCGAGCTGTTCGGCGGCGGTGGCGGCTCCACGGGGGCAAGCACGGCTTCAGGCACGGGCGCCGCGCGCCCGGCCGGCACGAAGCCACGTATCGAATTATTCGGCGCCAGCGGGCGCCCGATTCAACCAAATAACGCCAGGACTGTAGAGGAGGCGTGAGCGCTGTGCAAAAGATCAAAGTATTGTGCGTCGACGATTCGGCGTTGATTCGTAGCTTGATGACGGAAATCATCAACTCGCAACCCGACATGACGGTCGTCGCTACCGCGCCCGATCCGCTCGTCGCGCGAGATCTCATCAAGCAACACAACCCGGACGTGCTGACGCTCGACGTCGAAATGCCGCGTATGGACGGCCTCGACTTCCTCGAGAAGCTGATGCGCCTGCGTCCGATGCCCGTCGTGATGGTGTCGTCGCTGACCGAGCGCGGCTCGGAAATCACGCTGCGCGCGCTCGAACTCGGCGCGGTCGATTTCGTGACCAAGCCGAAGGTCGGCATCCGCGACGGCATGCTCGACTACTCGGAAAAGCTCGCCGACAAGATTCGCGCCGCGGCGCGCGCGCGCGTGCGCCAGGCCGCGCCCGTGCAGCATGC
>NZ_JAAGPI010000084.1 GCF_017104715.1 Burkholderia sp. Ac-20365 | reverse complement strand
CGCCATCGAGCACCCACACTTATCGGCTGTTGATTTTTAAAGAACATTCGCTAAAAAGCCGCTGTTTTCTGCTGCTTTCTTGCGTCTCCGTCGTTTGGAGAGGCCGAATTATGCGAGACCCCAAGGGGGCTGTCAACACCCATTTCGAAAAATCTTCATAAATTTTGCGGGGTCAATTCGGCAAGTACTCGCCATTGCAATGTACTCACCTATTCAATCAATGACTTAGCGACAAAACTCACTGGCGACCATCAAGCCAGGTGCGAAGCAAATCGTGAAAACGAAAAAGCGCGCGGAACATCCGCGCGCTTTCTTCACAAGAACAAGCAGCTTCGCAAGCAACTTCGAGCTGCGTCACTTGCGAGCTTCATCGCTTATGAGCCAACGTAACCCGGCGGCGGATTCACATTGTTCTTTGCAACGCTCGCATTCTTCGACACCACATACACAGGCGCCTCAGTCAGATTGAGCTGCAGTGTGCCGTTCGAGTAGTTGAGCGTCATCGGGTTGCCCATCATGTCGAGCACGGTCACCGTGCCGCTCGTGCCGGGCGCATCGACCTGGAGGCTGTAGGCCACGCTATACGTCGAACTGAAGCCCGCACTCGCGCTCCACGCGCCATTGCTGTGCGTCCACAAGGCTGTGATTACCGATCCGTTGTTGACCTGCTGGAACGAGTACGCATAGACACCCGACGGCGTATTCTTCACCGGCCCCAACGTATTGGTACCGTCCAGGATGCGCGACATCGCGCTCACCACCATTGCCGCCGGCTTCGGGCTGATGTTGGTGGCACCGAACGAGCCTTGCGCGTTGGAAAGATCGAAGAACGTGCCGTAGCCGACTTCACCCGGATAGTCCGCGCCATAAAACACGTACGACACGTCCGCGCCCTCGCCGAGCAGAATGATGTGCGTGCGCGCCACCACTGCGCCCTGCGCGAACAGCACGTTGCCCGTCGGATAGTTAGGACCGTACGACGAGCCGAGGTCATAGCTGATTCCGACTTCCGTCTGATACAGCTTCATACCCGAGCGGTACTGGTTCGCCATCGTCGTGCGCAGCGTGCGAATCGAGTTGTTCAGCGCATTCGCGGCGGTTGCTGCGTCCGGGTCGGTTGCGAGACGCTCGGGCGGATGCGAAGGCGATGTGCCCGCATCGTAGTAACCATGCGTCGCGACGCCATCGATGTACTTGCCATAGCCCAGCGACGCAATACGTTGCAGACGCGTATTCGTCAGCGTCGGGAATGCATCCGCCGGCCCCATCACCACAGCATTAGGATCGGTCGAGTGAATGCCCTGATACACCGACTGATACAGCGACACGAAATTCGCATCCGTATCGGTCCAGAACTGATTCGGTTCCCACGTCACCTGATAGAAGTTCGCCGACTGCTTCGGGAAGTACTGCAAGCGGATCGCATTCGATTCGGTACCGACGCGGCTCATATAGTTCTGCAGGTACGACATGTCCTTCGGCAGGGTCGTGAAGTCTTCGAAGCCGCCCGACTTCGACGCCCACCCCGGCGTCCCATCCAGACGGATCAGACGCATCACGTTACCCGACGTATAGAACGAGTCGAGATTATTCGCCGACGGATTGAAAGTATTGGCGCCATTCGGCTCCATCGTCGACATCTGACGATCGTCGATCGTCTGCGTGATGCCGAGCCCGGCGAGCACGGCAGCGCGATCGTTTTCGCCCTGCATGCCGAAGCGGTGCTGCTCCTGCTTCGTGTAAGTCACAGCGGGCACGACATTGCTCAGGTTCGGAATCACGCCGAACGTCGCGATACCCGTCGGACGCGTACCGGCCTGAGGCAACGCGCCGCCGCCCGCCTTCAGGCTGGCCGAGACCGCGAAATATCCTGCAAGCGTCGAGTGACACGTCAAGGTCGTCGCCGCTGCGCCACCCGGCACCGCGACGCTGCCGCTCGCCGCAACGCGGCCTGTCGTGTCGTTGATCGACCAGTTCAGCGTATCCGCGCTGCCTGCGTTGGTCGTGAAGACGAGCGGGAAGTTCGCGCCCGACGCAAACATGCGCGTGCCGTCGCTACTCGTCGTATCGGCGGAAATCAGCGCACCGCCTGCCGACGCGTTCGCCGTCGATGGCGACGCGCAACTCATGCTGCCGGTTGTATTGCCGTTGGCGGTCGCATTGGCACCCGATGCCGGGGACGTTTGCGAAATGCTATTGGTGGACGCGCCGGTGCCCGACGCGTCACCGCCGCCACCGCCACAGCCCGCCAGAAGGACCGCTAACGATGACGAAACGAGAACTGAATTGACTTTCATGGAAATACGAATGGGCAATCGAAATCCGTCCGAAAACGCCTGGGAAAAATGCCCGAACGCATACTTTGGATTTCAGGGTTGGCTGTCTTGCACGCGGAGTCGTTCTTACTGCGTCGACTGCCGGTGCGGCGGCGGTGCCGGTAATTTGGAGCAGCGCATTTCCTGCGAGCCCGCATGTTTCTTCATGCGAGTGAGGCCGTGCTCAACCGATTGCAACCAGATGTAACTGCAAATCAGATTCGGTTAATGTCTGATAATTC
Source organism: Burkholderia sp. Ac-20365 (assembly GCF_017104715.1). Lineage (GTDB taxonomy): Bacteria > Pseudomonadota > Gammaproteobacteria > Burkholderiales > Burkholderiaceae > Paraburkholderia. Next base: position 4,077 of record NZ_JAAGPI010000084.1, on the reverse strand, counting down.
ACGCTTTAAATCAGACATTAAATTGCATTGGAATGAAAGCACCATTTGACGGCTCTCTCCAGCCAATACACAAAACATCCGTTAGGCCAGAATCTTTTGCAAGGCGAAATCGTACCGAACGAGGGTGCTTAAGTCTGCTGAAACGGCGTAACTCTTTGTAACGTATGATGATTATTCAGGTGCATCTCGTGCTTATGCACCATCGAGGGGATAAGGGCCGAATGCATCTTACCCAATTGCGTGCCGACGACTGTCGAAGTTACCTATTCTTTCAGCAGCCTGAAAATGGGGATGTATGAATGGCGTGAAACGACTAGCTAATTTTTATCGAGTTTATTTCCCGATTTCCAGATCGCCTGGCGTTTTCCATACACTCTTTTTGATCAATTTTCTGAATACGATGAATGAGCATCGAATGAATATTTGCCAGTCCATATTCGCCCGATATAGCGCTTTTGTCGCACTTGCAATACACACGAGCCATTTTTTTTGAACTGAATCATCGAGTTTTATTGACCTGTTGCGAAAGCTGACTCATATTGCATAAAGACCATTGCGAATACGCGCGACGCATTGCGTCGTGACGAGGCCACGTCCTGCGCACGATGGTTGCCAATGAGAAGAATGTGCGATGCCGCCAACCGTGCCGGCATGGGAGTCTGTCCATGGACATGATTCGCAAGGGTTCAGCGCCGCCGCACGAGCAATGCGACACGGCGTCGGAGACAAAACCTGTGGCGCAGCAAGAGCTTCCCGCGCAGCCACTCGATCGGCTATTTCCTTTCGACGCTTCGGTGCCGCAAGCGAATGCGAACACGGCCGGCGAGAGCGCGCCCGATTCCTTGCCGACTTATCCGCCACTTTTCAGGCGTATCAGGCCAAGGCAGCGCCGTCTGGCTACACCCGCGTCCGTCGGCACGCCCGACTGGAAACTCAGCACAGGTGCGGCCGTCGTGCTGCTCGGCTTTGCCATTGCATTCGGAACCTACATCACGCTGACGCAACGCGATGCAATGCAAAGCCGCCTGCGCCGCATCGTCACCCAGAACGAACTGCGCGCGATGCCGCGTCAGGAGCGTCCGACGATTGCCGATCGCACGCAGGAGCTTGCGCGTAGCTTGCGAAACCAGATCGAAACACTACGCGGTCGCGACGCCGCCGATACCGCCGTCGTGGCGGGCGCCGCAGTCCATCAACCTGCCAACGCACACAGCAGCAAACTCGCAAGCAGCACGCCGAGCCTGCCCGCAGCGACAGCGACTTCGCCCCCGCCCGTCCCCGCATCGCAAGGCAAGGCCCACGCGAAACAGCTCGCGGCGAAGCCGCTTGCGCCGCCGCTGCCACAGCCTGCGCCGCGCGCGCGCCAGCTCGCCAGCGCCACACCCACACGCGCTCACAGCACCACGCCCACACAACAGGAGCGCAAGACCAGTGCGAAGCAGGCGAATACGGCATGCGGGCCGCGTTCGCCCTGCGTGCAGACGGTCGCCGCCCAAAGTTCGCGCAAGCCAGCGAATGTTGCGAGCAAGACGGTACCCGCCAAGGCCGGCACGAAAACGGTTGCTGTGCGACGCACGCCTTTGAAGACGGCTGCGAAGCCCGTGCAACGCCCGCTTCCGCCCACGGTCCAGGCCTGGTCGCCGCCGGAGACGCCCGCGACGTTGCCTGCAAGCGAGGATACGGAGATCTATCGGCAGCACTAGCTGTCGAGCGGACCCGCGTCACATGCAGAAAAAGAAGAAAAACAGGCGTCTGGCGGATAGAGGCTTAGCGATGTCGCGTGGTGCTGCGCGTGCGTTCTTACCATGGAGGGATTGGCAAAGCGCCGCATAGGCAGCAAACAAACGCTATGCCGCCATCCGAGGACGCTCATCAGAGCGCGGGGAGAGACACGCATGCATCGACTGCCGTCAGCACCTCTCGCCCCTTCGACACTCCACGCGCAGCGTACGCTCGCGCGCGTCAGCAGGTTCTTGATCGCGCTGACTCTCACGCTCTTTTGCACCGCGTGCGGCAACGGCTCATCCGACAATACGAGCGCCACCAGCAGTTCCGGCTCGAGTGGCAGTTCAGGCTCGGGAGCAGGAACGGGCAGCGGCACATCGGGATCGGGCGGCAGCACGCCATCGTCATCGACCGCCTTTGCCACCGACGTGCTGATGCATCACAACGATCTCGCGCGCACGGGTCAGATGCTTGCTGAAACGACGCTCACACCCTCCAACGTCAATGCTTCGTCGTTCGGCAAGCTCGCGTTTCTGCCAGCCGACGGCAAAGTGGACGGTCAGCCGCTTTCCGTTACGAGCCTGTCCATCAACGGCTCGACGCACAACGTGATCTACGTGGTGACCGAGCACAACAGCGTCTATGCGTATGACGCCGATAACTACGCGCAATTGTGGAAAGTGTCGCTGACGGGCGCGAACGAAACGCCCAGCGACAATCGCGGCTGCACCGACATCACACCTGAAATCGGCATCACATCGACGCCCGTGATCGATCGCGTTCGCGGATCGAATGGCGTGCTGTACGCGGTGGCGATGACGAAGGATGCGAGCGGCGGCATTCATCACCGGCTGCATGCGCTCGACCTCGCGAGCGGCGCCGAACTGTTCGGCGGCCCGACTGAAATCGCCGCGACGGCTGCGGGCACGGGCGGCAACAACGTCAACGGCGTGCTGACGTTCGACCCTTCGCTGCACACCGAGCGCGTTGCGCTGACGCTCGTGAACGGCAACATCTTCATGGGCTGGACGGCGCATTGCATGGCAGGCGCCTATACCGGCTGGATCATGAGCTATAGCGCCGACACGCTAAAGCAGACAGGCGTGGTCAACGTTGCGCCGAACGGCCATCAGGGCTCCGTATGGATGGCGGGCTCGGGCATGGCGTCGGACGGCACGTCTATTTATCTGGTGGACGGCAACGGCACATTCGGCACGACGCTCGATGCGAACGGCTTTCCCGTCGATAACGACTACGGCAATACGTTCATGAAGTTGTCCGCGAGCCCGCTCAAGGTGACCGACTACTTCGCTCCGCTCGACGTCGTGTCACTCGCGAACGCAGACGCCGACTTCGGCTCGGGCGGCGCCATGTTGCTGCCCGACCAGACGACAGCGGGCGGTACCGTCAAGCATCTCGCCGTTGCAGCGGGGAAGGACAACAAGATCTATGTGGTCGACCGGGACGCGATGGGCAAATTCAGCGCCACGTCCAACAATATCTGGCAGGTACTGACAGGTACCCTGGCAGGCGGCATCTGGGGCTCGCCCGCCTATTTCAACGGCACGGTCTATTACGGCGCATTGAACGACAACATCAAGGCGCTGCCCGTCACGAATGCGCTACTCGCCACCACGGCCGCATCGAAGAGTCCGACCACCTTCGCCTACCCCGGCGCCGTGCCTGCCATCTCGGCGAACGGTACATCGAATGCGATTCTCTGGGCCGCCGAAAACGGCACGACGGGTGCATTGCACGCGTATGACGCAACCAGTCTCGGCACCGAACTCTACAACAGCAACCAGTCGGGCACGCGCGACCAATGGGGCGCGGGCAACAAGTTCATCACGCCGATGATCTCGCGCGGCAAGGTCTATGTCGGCGCGACCAATGGCGTCGCCGTATTCGGCCTGCTGCATTGATCTGCTGAGAACGCTGTCGCGCCGCAACACGGAAATTGGCGACGAATGGCGTGTTTCTGGCGTGCTGCGCCGCTGCGACACGATATGCTGGAATAGCAACCCTTCGCCTTGCACGGGCCCGAATCGGCCGTGCATGCACGTCATGACTTCACGCGTACCTCGCGACGCGCATCCGCGCCGACAAGACCAAGACAACGCCTGGGAGTCCGCTCGCTTATGACACGCCTCGTTCATGCTGCAATCGCACTTTTCGTCGTCAGCGGCGCATCCGTTGCGCAGGTGCCGTTGACCTATCCGGGACGCAGCCAGGGACCCGGACAGCAGGCCGTCGATACCGCCGCGTGCTATGCGGATGCCAACAAGACGACGCGCGTGAACATCGCGCGCGAGTCGCAACGCCCGCCGGCGCCCGGCAAGGCCGCGGCGGCGA
>NZ_JAAGPI010000083.1 GCF_017104715.1 Burkholderia sp. Ac-20365 | reverse complement strand
GCTGCTCGGCGCGATGCCCGCGGGCGGCGGCACCAGCCAGACGGCCGTGAACCGGCTGGCAGGCGCGCGCTCGCAGCTCGCCGGGCTCGTTACGGCGGCCGTCACGCTCGGCACGATGCTGCTGCTCGCGCCGTTGATCGGCATGATGCCGCACGCGACGCTCGCCGCCGTCGTGATCGTCTATTCGATCGGGCTCTTCAGCCCGGCCGATTTCCGCGCGATCCTGCGCATCCGCCGCACCGAGTTCGTGTGGGCGCTCGTGGCGCTGGCGGGCGTCGTGCTGCTCGGCACCTTGCAAGGCATACTGGTTGCGATCGTCGTGTCGCTGATCGCGCTCGCGCATCAGGTCGCCGATCCGCCTGTGTACGTGCTGCGCCGCAAGCCGGGCACCAATGTGTTCCGCCCCATATCCGACGAACATCCCGAAGACGAAGCATTTACCGGCCTGCTGGTGCTGCGCGTCGAAGGACGCGTGTTTTTCGCCAACGCGGATCACATCGGCCAGAAGCTGCGGCCGCTGATCGACGCGGCGCGCCCCGAGGTCGTCATCATCGACATGAGCGCGGTGTTCGATCTCGAGTACACCGCGCTGAAAATGCTGATCGAAGCCGAGAAAAAGCAGCGCGAGCGCGGCATTGCGATCTGGCTCGTGCATCTGAATCCCAGCGTGCTCACGGCCGTGCAGCTCTCGCCACTAGGCGCGACGCTGGGCCGCGAGCGGATGTTCTTCAATCTGGAAGAAGCCCTCGCGGCATGGCATGCGCGGCATCTGCATCGCTGAAAGCCGCGTCCACCGTCACACGCCCCGCTTGCCGCGTGTGGCCTCGCCGGCGGGCTGATCCTCGACCCAGCGCCAGAACAGCTGATAACCGACCGCGAGCATCACAGGTCCGATGAAAAGCCCGAGCACGCCGCTCGTGATCATGCCGCCCAGCGCGCCGATCAGCACGACGGGCATCGGCACGTCGACGCCTCTGCCGAGCAGCAAAGGTTTGAGCACGTTGTCGGCGAGCCCTGCCACGAAGGTATAGATCGCGAAGATGATGGTCGCGGCGCTCGCGCCGTCCGTGGCGAACACGAAGATGATGACGGGCACGGTGACGATCGTGGCGGGCAATTGCATGATGCCGATCAGCAGCACGGCGAGCCCGAGCAGCCCCGCGCCCGGCACGCCCTTCACGACGAAACCGATGCCGATCAGCAGCATCTGGATAAATGCGATGCCGACCACGCCTTGCGCGACGGCGCGTATCGTCGCGATGCACAGTTCGGTGATCTTCGGTCCGTTGTCCGGACCGGAAATGCGCGACGCGATCAGCACCGCGGCGCGCCGGCCACGCGCGCCATGCGCCATGAAAATCCCGGCGAGAATCAGCGCGACGACGAAGGTCACGAGCCCCACGCCAAGCCCCGCGAGCGTGCCGAGCACGATGAGCCCGGCGTCCTTCAGTTGCGGCGCGAAGCGCTGCGCGAGGCCCGTCAGATCCGTCGACGCCTGCAGCCAGAAGTCGTACAGCCGCTGCCCGACGAGCGGCCACGCAGCGACCGACTCCGACGGCGGCGGAATGCGAAAACCGCCGCCCTTGATGATGGCCGTCACGTGCTCGACGGAATCGGCGGCGGCCACGCCCAGCAGGTAGGTCGGCACGAGGATGATCGCGAACGCGACGAGAACGATCAGCGTCGACAGCAAGCCGTTATAGCGCGTGGAATCCCCTCGCAGCCGGACCAGCAACGGGTGCAGCGTAATGGCGAGAATCAGCGACCACACCAGCAGGTTCAGGAACGGCACGACGATGCGAAAACAGAAGATCGCGAGAATGGCGATCAAGCCCGCGCGGATCAGCACGTCGAGCATGCCGCGCGCTAGCGACTTCTCGGAACTTTGGATGGACGACATCGATTGCCTCCCGCTCGTTGGTCACATGGTGACTGCACTAGACATCGGATCCCGCTGCCAGCGAGATGCGCTGCCGCACCACGCTAACGGCCTGCTTGAGCGCGTAGACGTCCTGCAGATAGCGCGTCGATACGCGTATCTGGCTTGCCTGCGCATCGATGCTCTCGAGTTCGTTGCGCCATTGCGAAAGCTGTTGCGCCGATGGATGCGCAGTCCTCCAGATTTCGTCTTCGAGCGCCTTGAGCTCGCGATACCAGACGACAAAGCGCTTCTTCACGCGCGATTCCAGCATCCGCGGCAACGCCTGCACGAGACCGATCAGCACAGCCATGAACGGCACGAGAATCAGCAGGCGCCGCTCGATGAAGCTCGCGAGCCAGAACGGCAGATAGCGCTGCAGGAATGGCCGTCCCGACTTGAAGTAGCGCTCGCTTTCATTCGAAACGGGGAATTCGTCGGTATTCAGATTGGGGAACGCGCCAAGCGGCGTGAAGTAGTCCTCGCCGGAATGCACGGTCTTCGCGGCGTCCAGCAGCAGATACACGAGCGCCGGATGCAGCGTGTCCCTCGCGACCAGCAGCGCCGTCGCAGCGAGCAACGTGACATCGGTTTGCGGACTGTCGTTGACGATGCTGGTCGACGCGCGCGGAAACGTCACTTTCTTCAGTGAAGGGAATTTCTGCACCAACGCGTCGGCCTGGGCGAAGCTCATCAGTTTGAGGTCGCTGTTGAGCAGCATCTGCTGCATAGGCGCATCCGGCCGGCCGATGAAGAACGCTGCATCGAGGCACCCGTCTTCGAGGCAGCGCCAGGACTTCGGCGCATCCATCTCGAGTAGCTGCGTGTTGTCGGATGTAATACCGCTATAGCCCAGCAGGACTCGCGACACCTGCAACAACCCGCTGCCCTGCACGCCGATACCGATCCGTTTGCCACGCAGTTGCGCGAGACGGGTGATGGTCTGCGCATCGCGATAGAAGACCCAGATGGGTTCGTACGAGACGGCGGCGATCGTTTCCAGATGATCCGTATCCTGCGGAACGGTGGTGCCCGATTGAATGAAGCCCACCTGGTATTCGCTGGAAGGGTCTTTGAGCCGCTGGTAGTTCTCGCCGGAGCCGGACGAGCTGCGGATGTCGAGCGCCACGCCATCGCGTTTGAGCAGTGGCGCATAGTGATCCGCGAAGCCGCGATAGATGCCGTTGTCTGCGCCCGTCGTGATGACAATGCGTGTCTGGAAAGCCGGCTCGATAACGGCGTACAGCCCCCACCCTGACGCCGTCAACGCGACGACCGCGGCAACGGCAATGAGCCACCGGCGCCGCGTCGCGACGGGCGCTTTCTGGCTGCGGTGAAGCGCTGGGTTGTCCCTGGGCATCGCCTGGCCCTCTTCTCCGTGCGTATGAGGCGCTCACAATGAGGCGCTCAGTCGTGAACGGAACATCGGAGCGCATGTGTCGCATCAGGCGTCCAGCGTTCAGGTAAGCGTAATGCACGTTTTTGGCGATCGCTATTGGACCAAAGTCCAATGGTGCAGGCCGTGTCGTTGCCAGATACTCGCTGCGTGAAGCCTGCGCTGGCGGACATGGCGCGCGCGGACTTGCCCGCACACGTGCCGTTCTGCTGCCGCGAGGCTGCGTTTCCTGCGAAACGTTCGCAGCGCCGTTGCGCAGCAAATCTTCGAAGCAATCTGGCGACGGTCCCGTGTCTGGGCCCGTCAACAACAATCAAACCCAGGTGCCGACGCTGGGGCGGGCAGGTAGAGACGGAGTTGGTATCCATCTGTCGATACGTGCGGCGCGAGAGAGCGCCCATGTCGTCGTGTAATGCCCGGCACGCAACAGCCTCAATGGGGAGGCGCTCATGGCGTCTTTGTCGATGCAGGTATCGAACTCTCTGCGCGCTCTGCGCTCTCCACGGTTTGTTGCTGGAAAATGTCCGGCCTGGAAACGGCCGCTTTTACCACTCGTTTTGCTGGCGCTGGCCTCTCTCGCCGCCTGCAAAAAAGCCCCCTCCGCCCCACCGCGCCCGACCATCGAAGTAACCGTCGTCACGGTCCAGCAGAAGGAAACGCCTGTCGATTTCGAGTTCACCGCGCAGACGCAAAGCTCGCGCGAGGTGGAGATCCGGGCGCGCGTCGATGGCTTTCTCGACCGGCGCATGTACATGGAAGGCTCGCTGGTCAAGGAAGGCCAGATCCTGTTCGTGATGGACAAGAAGCCGTTCGAAGCCGCGCTGCAGTCCGCCAAAGGTGCGCTCGCGCAGCAGCAGGCGCGCCTGCTAGTCACCAAGCAGAACCTTGCCCGCGTGATTCCGCTTGCCGCGCAGAACGCGTTGAGCAAGAAGGATCTGGACGACGCCACCGGCAACGAGAAACAGGCCGAAGCGGCCGTCATCGCCGCGCAGGGCGAGGTGCGCACGGCCGAGCTGAACCTGAGCTACTGCACGATCCGCTCGCCGCTCCAGGGCCTGTCCAGCTTCGCGCGCGTGCAGGACGGCAGCTACGTGACGCCCACGCAGTCGGGGTTGCTGACCTACGTGTACCAGCTCGACCCGATGTGGGTGAACTTCAGCATCTCCGAGAACGAACTGCTGCGCTACCGCGACCAGGTCGCCAAGGGCCTGCTGCGCTTTCCGCCCGACAACCAGTTCGACGTGACGGTGATCCAGGCCGATGGCTCCGTCTATCCGCAGCAGGGCCGTATCGATTTCACCAACCCCGCGTTCAGCCAGGACACGGGCACCTTCCTCGTGCGTGCGAGTTTCGCCAATCCGAAGGGCACGCTGCGCCCGGGGCAGTTCGTGCGCGCGAAGGTGTCGGGCGCGGTGCGTCCCAACGCGATCCTCGTGCCGCAGCGCGCGGTGCTGCAGGGCGCCAAGAGCCACTTCGTGTGGGTGCTCGACCAGGACTCGAAGCCGCATCAGCGCGTGATCGAGGTCGGCGACTGGCACGGCGACGACTGGTTCGTCAACGAAGGCCTGAAGACGGGCGAGCGCGTGGTGGTCGATGGCGCGATCCGCGTGTCGGCCGATGCGCAGATCAAGGTGGTGAGCGCGCCTTCAGGTACGCCCGGCACGCCTGCCGCGCCCGCTTCTGCACCGGCAGCGGGTGTAACGCCCGCGTCGACATCGGCGCCGACGCTTGCGCAAAGCCAGACGCAAAGCCAGGCCCACGCCGCGAGCCCATGACCGACCGCTGACCAATGAACATCTCCCACTTCTGCATCGACCGCCCGATCTTCGCGTCGGTCATCTCGATCGTCATCACACTGGGCGGCGCGCTGTGCATGCTCGCGCTGCCCACCGCGCAGTACCCCGACATCACGCCACCGCAGATCACCATCTCCGCGACCTACCCGGGCGCGAGCGCCGATGTCGTCGCCAACAACGTCGCCGCGCCGATCGAGCAGCAGGTCAACGGCGCCGACAACATGATCTACATGAGCTCGTCCAGTTCGTCGACGGGCAACCTGACCATCAACGCGTACTTCCAGATCGGCACCAACCCCGAACTCGCGCAGGTCGACGTGCAGAACCGCGTGAACCTCGCGCTGCCGCAACTGCCGCAGTCGGTGACCAACCAGGGCGTGCAGGTGCAGAAGAAGTCGCAGGCCTTCATGATGGTGATCGCGATCTACTCGCCCAGCGAGCGCTACGACGCCACCTACATCGCCAACTACGCGAACGTCTACGTGCTCGATGCCCTGAAGCGCATTCCGGGCGCCAACCAGTCGAGCATCTTCGGCACGCCCGACTACGCGATGCGCATCTGGCTGCGTCCCGACCGCATGGCGCAGCTGGGCATCACCGCCGCCGACGTGCAGCGCGCGGTGGCCAACCAGAACCAGCAGTTCGCCGTCGGCCGGTTAGGCCAGTCGCCCACCGGCGCGGCCGTCGAACAGTCGTTCGCCGTCACCACCACCGGACGGCTCACCGAGCCCAACGAGTTCGAGAACATCATCATCCGCGCGCAGAGCGGCGGCGCGGCGATCGTGCGCCTGAAGGACGTCGGGCGCGCCGAACTCGGCCAGAAGGACTATTCGATCCGCAGCCGCTTCCAGGGCAAGCCCGCCACCGTGCTCGCCGTCTACCAGCAGCCGGGCGCCAACGCGCTCGATGTCTCGAAGCAGGTGCGCGCCACGCTCAGCGAGATGAAGAAGTCGTTCCCCGAGGGCATCGACTACGAGATCGCGATGGACACCACCGAGTTCACGCGCGCCTCGATCACCGACGTCGTGCACACGTTCTTCGAGGCCGTCGTGCTGGTGGTGATCGTCGTGTTCGTGTTCCTGCAGAGCCTGCGCGCGACGCTGATTCCGGTGCTGGCGGTGCCCGTGTCGATCGTCGGCACCTTCATGGGGATGGAAGCGCTCGGTTTCTCGATCAACATGCTCACGCTGTTCGGCATGGTGCTCGCGATCGGTATCGTGGTCGACGATGCGATCGTCGTGATCGAGAACGTCGAGCGCAACATGACCGTGCACAAGCTCGACCCGAAGACCGCCGCCAAGCAGGCGATGGACGAAGTGGCCGGGCCGGTGGTCGCGATCGTGCTGGTGCTGTGCGCGGTGTTCGTGCCGGTGGCGTTTCTGGGCGGCATCACCGGGCAGATGTACAAGCAGTTCGCGATCACCATTGCAATTTCCGTGGTGATCTCGGGCATTGTTGCGCTCACGCTCTCGCCCGCGCTCGCGGCGCTGCTGCTCAAGCCGGGACATCACGAGAAGAAGGGTTTCTTCCGCTGGTTCGACAACCAGTTTGCGCGTATGACGGCCGGTTATACGCGCGCCGTGCGGCTCATCATCAAGCGCTTCGTGATCGCGCTGCTGCTGTTCGTCGGCATGATCGTGCTGGCGGTGATCATGATGCGCGACATTCCGACCGCCTTCCTGCCGCCCGAAGATCAGGGCTATCTGCTGGGCGCCGTGATCATGCCCGATGCGGCGTCGCTCGATCGCACGGGGCAGGTATCGGAGCGCGTCACCGACTACTTCATGAAGCAGCCCGCTGTGGGCAGCATCACGACGGTGGACGGCTTCAGCATTCTCGACAGCCAGAACAAGAACAATTCGTCGACGTTCTTCGTCGGCTTCAAGAGTTTCGAGGAGCGCTACAAGTCAGCGAACATCCGCACGCAGAACGCGCGGGCGGTGCTCGTCGATGCGTACAAGGCGCTGTCGCAGGTCCAGGAAGGGATCGTCGTTCCATTGAATCCGCCATCGATTCCGGGGCTCGGCACGACGGGCGGCACCGAGATGTGGATCCAGAGCAAGGGCGACGCGACGACCGCGCAGT
>NZ_JAAGPI010000082.1 GCF_017104715.1 Burkholderia sp. Ac-20365 | reverse complement strand
GTCAAGAACGGGCGGTGTTAGCCCGCTTTCTTTGCTTACTTTCTTTGCGGCGGCAAAGAAAGTAAGTGCCGCCCCGCACAGGGGCAACGCTTGAACTACGAAAACATCACGCGGATGCCAGCAAAAACACAAGCAAACCACCCCAGCGTCGCCAGACAAACAAAACCAAATCAAGCCACGAGCACCCCACCACGCGCGACGACTCGCCCATTAGCTATGACAAGCTTGCGACCCGGCCTCGCCACAACCGCATGCGCAACGGTTTCCGCATCAACAAGCACAAGATCCCCCCGCGCCCCCACATGCAAACCATAATCAGCAAAACCACATCCACGCGCAGCGGCATCACTCACACAATCAAACGCCCCAGCAATGGCATCATCGCGCCGCAGGTCGTATCGCATCGCAATCAGCGCGGCGCGCTCCAGCATATCCGGTGAGCCAAAAGGATTCCACGTATCGCGGATACCATCATTGCCACCAAACAGCGTCACACCTTTCTCAATACACGCGGCAAACGGCGGAACCGGAACAGAAGCAGGCCCGGTGGTCAGCAACGCAACATCCAGCAACGCAAGCCGTTCGAGCAATGGATCAAGCTCACGCGCCGGCAGCGCGCCAAGACAGAACGCGTGACTGATCACGACACGCCCCTGCATGCCAAGCGCCTCGACACGATCGAGTAATAACTTCATCGTGAACGCGCCAATCTCAGCGGGCTCGTGCAAATGGATATCGACATGCTTCTGGTGCCGGGTGGCAAGATCGAACGTTGCATTCAACGACGCAACAGGATCACCATCGATCAACGCGGGATCAAGCGCACCCAATACATCGGCACCCGCGCGCAACGCGTCATCGAGCAGCGTGACGGTGCCGTCGCGTTTGAGCATGCCCGATTGCGGAAACGCCACGATCTGCATGTCGAGCACATCATGCAACCTGTCGCGCGTTTTCAGCACGCCTTCGAGATGCTTCAGTCCCGCATCGGTGTCGACGTCGACATGAGTGCGTAGACGCGTGGTCCCGGCCGCAAGAAAAGCCCGCGCCAGCGCAAGCGATGCCGCCGCCGCATCGTGCCCACTCTCCGCGCGAAACCGCCGCTCGTTTTCGATGCGGTCAGTGAGTTTCGGTCCCACTTCGTTGCGATACCAGGGCATGCCCCACATCGTCTTGTCGAGATGCGTGTGGCCTTCGACGAAACCCGGCAGCAGCAGCGCGCCATCTGCCTGTTCGTGCGTCACGGCGCCGGTGGCCCGTACATCGGGACCGATCGCATCGATACGTCCATCGACAATCGACACGTTCACGCGCGTGCCATCGGGCAGCCTTGCATCGGTGATCAACAGCGGCTCTTTCATGCAGACTCCAGTTCCTTTTCAGTGCGCATGCGTTTGAGACGGCGGCGCATCCAGATCGTCCATAGCGTGAGCGAGCCATAGACGGCCCAACGCAGCGCCGTCGAAATATGCTCGGCCAGTTGCGCGTCGCTTAAGGTCGATACGACGCAATAGCGCGCAACATTCTCAGCCGTCAGGCCGATGCCCCAGACCACCGTCATCATGCGGATCGTCGCAACGAGTACGGGCCTTTGCCGATAGTGGTACTCGAAGTCTTCGGCATTTTCACGCGATGAGCGCGACGCCGTCGAACGCGCAAGGTAGTAGACCATCGGCTTGCGCAACACCAGCGACAGCAGAAACATCATGCCGATCACGCCGCCGACCATCGGGTCTTCAATGGCACGCCGATGCTCGCCGCGATCGATCAGTGCCCACGCGAGCAGCGGCACGATGCCCGCCAGCACGATCGCACTCAATGCATCGAAATGCCGCGAGTAGACCAGATCCCATACGATCCACGCGACAAGCGGTGCGGCCGATGCCGCGAGCGCGCCCGTCGTGCCCCAGTGCGGCAATGCAAGCCGGTACGCGAGCCACGGCAGCGCGAGATTGACGACCATCGCGGACAGGTATCGGTACGGAACCTTCATATGCCCTCGGCGGCAGCTTCTGCTGGCAACAGGTGTGCGTGCGTAGTGTCGCATATCGGCGGGCGTGGTCAAACCGGCGTGCGCGTTGCGCAGCAACGCCGCATGAAAAACGGCGAGTGCCCGAAGGCACCCGCCGTTTGCACATCACACGCGTTGAATGCAGCGCGCTTTTACACGAGCGGCAACGTCTGCCGGTCGAGCGTCGGTTTCATCAGCGGCGCGAGCGCGCTGAAAATGCACTGGCTCTGCTCTTCATCGATCACACTCGCAAGCAGTGAACGGAAGCGCGGCTCTTCGACGCCAGAGACGATGTACTGCCAGCGGTACGCGTCGAGCATCGCCGCATTCACCTCATCGATCTCCGCGTGCAATAGCGTGCGATCCAGTTGCGAGCAGAAGTACGCGGCGTCTTCCTTCGCCTGCATCTGCACGACGCCGTCCACGCCCGCCACCAGCGCGATCAGATCTTGAACGCCGGTGTCGCGTTCGACCTTGCCGAGCTTTGCGTCTTCGCGCATCCATTCGAGTTCGTCGATGATCGCGTGCTGCGACTCTTCTTTCCAGTGATACATGAACACGTCCTTGAACAGCGGCGAGAGCGTGTCGTCTGCTTCAATGCTCTGACGGTAATGAACCTGCGAAAAGATTTCGATGAAGCACGTCAGCGCGAGAATCGCCCATGTCGACTTGCCGAGCACGAACACAGCGATATCGTCGGCATCGGGCAGGAAACGATAGCCTGCGGGCATGTCCGCACCCGCAAGCAACTCGATGCGGCGGAACAGCTCCTGATGCTTCAGTTCTTCATCCGTCAGGCGCACGACGGCTTCCAGTGCGATCTGGTCTCCTAGCGCGTGATCGCGTCCCAGCTCCAGCATCTTCGCGCCGATGAAGCGTTCTACGAGCTTGAACATGTTCGCATAGGTGCGCCCCTGCACCTGCGAATAGAAGCGACGTTCGGCGTCGTTCAGAAACGGCAGCCGGTACACCTGGGACAATCCATCCGGCAGGAACTTCTGGTTGATATCGAGCGTGCGGCCGCGAATCACGTCGTTGTCGATATCCCAACGGATCCGTTTGGACACTTCAACGCATTTGGCGTAGCGATGGGAAGGCAGTTGGTACTCTACAGCTTGCATCTTTGAACTCCTGACGGCGGAAGGGCAGTGGGGTAGCGCCGATAAGAGAACGAAGAGAGACGGCGCTGACTCAAAGCGCAACGCTGCGGCGTGCTGTGTGCCGAAGCGAAACGCTTGATGAGCATTGTGCGTAGCGTCGATTGATCGGACATGAGACGCGGGTCCCGGTGCTTGCCGTGAGCACTGCAACAAACCGGGAAAAGCCGGGACATGCGCCCCGCAAGGTGGAAATCAGGCAGCGGGCGCGTCGAAGCCCGCCTTGCGCGCCATCACGATGGCCTGCGCGCGGCTCTCCACTTCGAGCTTCGCGAAGATGCTGGTGATGTGATTGCGCACGGTCTTCTCGGACAGACCGAGGCGCGCGGCGATCTGCGCGTTGTCGCGGCCGCCCGCAATCAGCTCGACGATTTCGCGTTCACGCCGCGTCAGCGACGAGAACACGGGGTCCGCATGGCGCGTGGACGGCAGGAACGCGCGCACTTCCTCGCGCCAGCGCTGCCACGCGTTCTCGCATTCGAGCGTCAGATGATTGTCGCTTTCGAGCGGCACGAAGCGCGCATTCGGAATCAGGCTGGCGAGCAGCCGGCTTTCCTCGAACGGCACACGCGCGTCGCGCACCGCATGCAACACGAGCGTCGGGCATTGCACATGCGGCAGCAGATCGACCACATCGATGTTGTTGAATACGCGCATGATGCGCGCCGCGTTCTGCGGTGTCGTCGAAATGCGCTCGAGTTCGTTGAACCAGCGGTGCTGTTCAGGTGTGCCGCCCGGAATGAACTGCGTCGTGAAGAACTGACGGAAGGCCGGGTTGTGCTGGCCCCAGCCGATCTCGGCGAGCTTGGCGAGCGTTTCCGCTTCGTCGCGTGCCTGCTCCGTGCGCGAGCGGACGAGCCGTCCGCGCGCGTAACCGCCATGCAGGATCAGATGCGATACGCGTTCGGGAAACGCGACGGCATAACTGATCGCAATCGATGCACCCTGCGAAATGCCGAGCAGCGCAAAACGGTCGACACCGCTCGCGTCGATCACGGCGATCAGATCCTGTTTCCACGCATCGAATGAAATATCGGCGACGTCATGATCCGACAGGCCACAGCCGCGCTGGTCGTAGCGGATCAGCGTGTGGTCGCGGCACATCTCCGCGAGCATGTGGCTCCACACGGGGCTGGCGAGATCGAACTCCAGATGGCTCAGCCAGTTCGCCGCCTTGACGATGGGCGGCCCGTTGCCATAGGTTGCGTACGCGATGCGCGCGCCGTCGTGTGCGGTGCACAGCCGGATTTGCTGCCTGCACTTCGGGGCGGTCGCTGACATGAGCCTCCCGGCGGCGATGAGAGAAAGCGCGTGTCAGCTTGCGGACCGCATGACGTGCGCTTTCATTCAGCTTATCACCGCGTGAGGGCTTTGCTGCATCAAGGTGCGGACAAACGACGCTTCAAACGTATGAAGTGCCTGGTGCATTCACGTCTGAGCGTGCGCTGTGGCACTCATGCGCCGATGCTGCGCGGCGTCTTTTCGACGGGCGGCGCAACTGCTGCGCAAGCGGCCTGCATGCACTGGTTGACGAGATCGCTGAATGCATTGGCGTTGTACGTGCCGCTTAATGCGCCGACTTCGTCGACACGCTCCGACTGCCCGCCGATGCCGACGATCAGTCGCGCGTCCGGCGTGCGCTCGCGGATGCGCCGCAGCAGATTGCGCAGATACGGCGGCGCTTCGGGCGCATCGAGTGTCACGACGCAGACGATAGCCGCGCCGTCGATGCCGAGCGTATCCGCATGGCCGCGCCGGAACTGCCCGTAGTTGGTCGCGACGGGCGCGAAGCCGCGGCGCGTGAGCAGTTGCACGGCGATGGCCGTCGTCACTTCATCGAATGCACCGCGGCCCGCGACGCAGACGACGCGTTGCTGCGCGGCGTCCGCAGGCAGGACGGCGGGCGGCGCATCGGTCGCGTTGGGATCGGGCTTGTCTTCGGGCAGGCCTTCGAACTGTTCGAGGTTCTCGACGATATCGAGCAAGGTCTCGTTCATCCGCGCGAGCTGCTCGGGCGCGAACACGCCGCGCAGCGTGTCGTTGCGCGCGAGCCGCAAACCTTCGCGCGCCACATCGTCGTAATAGCGGCTAAGCGGCATGTCGCGCAGGAAACGGTCGGCCTGCACGATCGCTTCGTGCGGGTCGTCGGCGAGCAGACGCTGATAGAAATTCTGCGCAGGCGTTAGCGCGGGCTGATCGCCTAGCAACACCGTCAGGAACTTCAGGCGCTCCGCGTAACGGCCCAGCGTGACGAGGCACAGCGTGAGCGGCGTGGACAGCACGAGGCCGATAGGGCCCCACAGCCAGCTCCAGAAGATCGCCGCGACGACCACGGCGAGCGGCGACAGCCCCGAACTATGTCCATACAGCAACGGCTCGACCACCTGGCCCGCGACGACGTCGATGGTCACGAACAGCACGATCGTCCATACGGCCATCGTCCATTGCGGCTGGATCGCGGCGGCGAGAATCACGGCGAGCAGCCCGGCGATCCATGTGCCGATGTACGGCACGAAGCGCAGCAGCGCGGTCAGCACGCCGAACAGCAGCGCGCCCGGCACGCCGATAATCGCGAGGCCGATTGCGATCGTCGCGCCCGCGCCGAGGTTCACGCCGAGCTGCGCGACGAAATAGCGCGACAGGCGGCTCGCCGCGTCGTTGATGGCGGTGGTGGTGCGATGCAGGTCGCGCGCGCCGAACAGGCGGATCAGCCGGTCGCGCAGGTCTTCGCGCTGCAGCAGGATGAAGATCGTCACGACCAGCACGATGAACATCGTCTCGAGCGGCCCGACAACCGGCGAGAACACGCGCTGCGCCAACTCCAGCGGCGACGGGATCGGTTCGTGTACTTCCACGGGCAAAGGCGCGGCGACCGTCGGCTTCGCCGAGCGGCCGGCTTCGTGTGGCGCCGGCGGGCGCTCGGGCGCGACACGCGCGAGCGCGGCAGCGGCGCGCGACAGCAGCACGTCGGCGCGTCCGACTGTTTTCTCCTGCACGGTCTCGACCTTGCGTTCGATAGCCGCCTGATACTGCGGCAGCGAGCCGGCAAGCTGCGCGACCTGCGCGCCGATCAGCGTGCTGACCGCTAGCAGCGTGACGACTGCCGTGAGCACGGCGACGAAAATCGACGGCAACTGGCCGAAGTGCAGGCGCCGCAACAGACCGACGAGCGGCGCGAGCAGGAAGCTCAGCAGCACAGCGAGCGTAATCGGTATCAGCACTTCACGCGCAAAGTACAAACCGCTCACTACTACCACGAACGTGATCACCGACGTCAGGCCGTGCAGGCCGGGCGTCCCCGGCGGGTACACGCGGTTGGGTGGCGGGCGTTGCGGAGTGAGCGGAAGTTTCATGACGTCATGTGCCGGAAAGGGCATGCCATTCGATGCAGAGGGCAGCCATTGTAAGCAAGACGCAGGCTCGGGCGCAGAAACGGGCGGCGCTCGACGGCGGGCGTCTTCGCGATCTCTTCAGTTTAACAACTGCATGGCGCGGTTTCGTCTCACGGCGATGGACGGTAAGGCAGGCATAATCGCGAAATTGGCCTGATCGGCTGAACGCTTTTTTCGTTAGTAGTTGATCCATTTACCGAAGGAAACCCCATGCGCCGTGCAAGCGAAATCGACCTCGCGCTGAACGCGCGGCCAGAAGGTATGCCGCTGCAGCGCTGGCTCTATGGCGAACTGCGCGCGGCGATCCTCGAAGGCCGGCTCGGCCCGGGCGCACGCCTGCCGGCCACGCGCGAGCTGGCCGCGCGTCATCGCGTGTCGCGCGGCACGGTGCTGGAGGTGTTCGCGCAACTGGCGGCAGAAGGCTATCTGTCGGGCGCGGTAGGGCGTGGCAGTTTCGTCGCAAGCGAGTTGCCGGATGGGCGCTTCGAGTCCGTGCCCGCGCGCCACGCACGTAAAAAGGCAGACTCGCGTGGCAATGAAGGCATCAGTCTGTCGGCGCGCGGGCGCTTGCTGGCCCGCAGTTCGTTTGCCATCGAAGGCCGCTCGTTTCCATCGCGCGCATTTCGTCCGAGCCAGCCGGATTTGCAATCTTTTCCATTCGCGTTGTGGGCGCGCGTCGCGGCCCGCCGTTCGCGTCTGTCGAACCGCTCGATGCTCGCCGACGGGGAAGCACAGGGCTACCGGCCGTTGCGCGAAGCGATCGCGGAGCACGTGCGCGTGACGCGCGGCATCGCCTGCACGGCGGATCACATCGCGATCGTCGGCAGCGCGCAGCAGGTGATCGATCTGGCCGCGCGCCTGTGGCTCGATCCCGGCGACGCCGCGTGGATGGAGGACCCCGGCTACCAGGGCGCGCGGCTCGTGCTCGAAGCGGCAGGCGCGCGCATCGCCGCAATACCCGTCGATACGAACGGAATCGACGTCGCGGCGGGCCGCGCGCTCGCGCCGGATGCGCGGCTCGCGTACGTGACCGCCGGGCGGCAGGCGCCGCTCGGTCCGT
>NZ_JAAGPI010000081.1 GCF_017104715.1 Burkholderia sp. Ac-20365 | reverse complement strand
TGTGACTAGAGATGATCGATGATTTCGGTGCAGAAAACGCATCATGAGCAGCTCGTATTCGACTACATAACTGTGATGTCTTACAGTACACAGCAGCTATGTACACTGTGAGAACAGCTCCAATGTACACTGATTAGTGTTCACACGCTTTTGAGCTTATTCGAGTACTACTTTTTTGACACCATTTGTATCAACATACTATTATTTTTTTTTTTTTTTTTTTTTTTTTTTTTAATGATACGCCGACCACCGAGCTATACACGCCAAGG
>NZ_JAAGPI010000080.1 GCF_017104715.1 Burkholderia sp. Ac-20365 | reverse complement strand
CTGCCGACAAGGCCGCGCTGCATGCATCGACAGGTGCGCTCGCCGTCGATATGGAATCTCACCTTGCGGGCGCCATCGCCGAGGCGAACGGGCTGCCGTTCGTCGTGTGCCGCGCGATCGTCGATCCTGCCTGGCGCACGCTGCCGTCCGCCGCGACCGCCGGCTTGCGCGACGACGGCACGACGGCCATCGGTCCCATCCTGCGCGAACTGGCGCGTCAACCTTCCCAGCTTGGCGGACTCCTGCAGGTCGCAGCCGACGCCCGCGCCGCGCGGGCTTCCCTCGTCGCCGCACGTGATGTGCTGGAGCGCGCGGGCGCGCTGCGCTCCCTCTGAGCGGCCGCGCCGTCTGCGCGGAAAGCGAAATAGTGTGTTGGTCTTGAAGACCTAGGGAAAACCCTTATATCTGGTATAGTGCTAGGTGTTAACCCTAGGTCGCGCCAGCGCGTGCGGCCGCGCTATTTCCAAAGAGGGACCGAAATGAATTTCCACACACGCAAATGGGTCAAGCCCGAAGATCTGAACCCCAACGGCACGCTGTTCGGCGGCAGCCTGCTGCGCTGGATCGATGAGGAAGCCGCGATCTACGCGATCTGCCAGCTAGACAACCAGCGCGTCGTGACCAAGTTCATGTCGGAGATCAACTTCGTCAGCTCGGCGCGTCAGGGCGACATCATCGAACTGGGCATGACGGCGACGCATTTCGGCACGACGTCGATCACGCTGCGCGCCGAAGTGCGCAACAAGATCACGCGCAAGAGCATCCTGACGGTCGAAAAGATGGTGTTCGTGAATCTGGACGCGAACGGCAATCCGGCGCCGCACGGCCGCACGAAGATTCGTTACTCGGACGAAGCGTTCGAGCGCTACAGCGAGAGCCTGCGCGCAATGCAGACGCCGGCTGCGCTGGCTTCGGAAGACACCGAAGACGCGGGCCAGGAAGCGGACGCAGCGCACTAAACAAAAATCTGGCGGCGGAGTCGGCGGCTCTTTCGGCTGCCGGAAAAATTAAAGCCTCGGCAGGTCTCGCGACCTGCCGAGGCTTTTGACCTTCTGCAATCGACGCGCGCTGGCGCCGGGAGACCGACTTACTGCGAAGCCGGCTTATCCGAAGAAGGCGCGGGCGTCGCGTTCGGCGACGGCGCGGCGCCATTGCCCGGATCTTCGTACTTGGGCAGCGTTTCGTCGTTGGTCTTTGGACCCTTCGCGCCGCCAGCGCCCGACGCGCCATCGGCCGGCGCTGCTTCGCCCGGATCGCTGTAGTTCGGCAAGCCGAGCGGCGCCGCGCCCGGCACGGTCGTCGGCGCCGTGCCCGATGCGCCAGCAGGCGCTTCCGCGCCCGAATCGTCGTCGCCGTAATCGGGTAACGCGGACGCCGGCGCGTTCGCGCCGCGCAGCAACGAGCGGCGCTGCTGCGTATAGGCATCACGCACGAACGAATACTTGTCGAGTGCTGCCTGCTCCAGCAGTGTCGTCGCGCCGAGAAGATCCGAACGCACGCTCATGAACTGCACGAAGTACAGCGGATACTTGTACTCCCAGCCCATATAGGAAATCGGATTGGCGCGGAAGTCGACCAGATAGCCAAGGCCGTCGCGGAACGAACTCGGGCCGAACAGCGGCAGCACCAGATACGGGCCGGACGGCACGCCCCAGCGGCCCAGCGTCAGGCCGAAGTCCTCTTTGTGCTTCGGCAGGCCGGCAGGCGTCGCGAAATCGATCAGGCCGCCGATACCGAACGTCGAGTTCATCGCGAAACGCATCAGGCTTTCGGTGGCGTCCTTGATGTGCAACTGAAGCAGGCTGTTGGCGAAGTTGTCGAGATCGCCGAGGTTCGAGAAGAAGTTGCTGATGGCCTGGCGCAGCGGCTGCGGCGTGACCTTCTGATAGCCCTTCGCAATCGGCACTGCGACCGTGCGGTCGAGTGCGTCGTTGAAATTGAAAACCGCGCGGTTCATCGGCTCGAGCGGGTCGCCGGGTTTCCGGTCCGGACCCGTTGCACACCCCGTTGCAAGACTCGCGGCGGTCAATGCCAGCGCGGCGGTACGCATCTTCATGCGGCTATCCTTATTGTTTCTTCGATGCGCGGCGAGCGCGCGGTTTGCCCATCAATACCGGTTGAAATACCACAGCGCCAATCAACGTGCACAGGAGGGACAGCGCCAGCAGGCGGCCCATGCTCGACGTGCCCGGGTGATGCGACAGCCACAGGCTGCCGAACGCCGTCGCCGTGGTCGCCGCGCTGAACAGCACGGCGTGCGTGAGGCTGGATTGCAGCAGGCCCGTTTGCCCTCTGCGCCATGCCATCACGAAGTAGATCTTGAACGCGACGCCCACGCCGAGCATCAGCGGCAACGCGATGATATTCGCGAAATTAAGCGGCATGTTGAACACGACGCACAACTCCAGCGTCACCACGGCCGATACCAGCAGCGGCACGAGCGTGCGCAGCACGTCGCCGAAGCGGCGCAGCGTGAGCCAGAGGAGGGCGGTGATCGACAGAATGGCCCACGCGCCCGCCTGCACGAACGACTTGATGATCACGTTCGCCGAATGAAGGATCGAAATCGGCCCGCCTATTGCGCCCGGTTCTGCTGTCTTCACCGCGCGCGCGAAGTTGCGCAGCATCACGTCGTCGCCGGGATCGGTGCCGGGCGGAACCTTCGGCGAAATCTCGACGAGCGCCTGGCCGGTCTTCGAGACCCAGCTGTCGGCGATGTCCTTCGGCACGTTGTCGCGCGTGATTTCGGTCGGTTGCAGCAGGGTGGCCAGCTGCTTCAGTGAAATCTTCAGCGGTTCCGACATTGCGCGTTCGGCGCGGTCGCGTGTGGAGACGTCGGCGGCTGCGAGTTTGGTCAGCGTATCCGACAGATGCTTGGCTTCCGCGGCGCCGGGGCCGGGATGGTCTTCGGCGGCGAGCGACAGTTGCGCCGCCGTGCGCTTGAGCGCGGCGACGCGCACGGCGTCGGTGGCAGGCGGCGCCGGCGTTTGCGTGAGCGCCGGCAGCAGTTGTTGCGCTGCGGCCGAAATCAGCGCGAGCTTTTGCGGCTGGTCGGCGGGAATGAAGGTGGTGAGCGTCGTCGTGCGGCCCACTTGCGGCAGCTTCGACAGACGTGCCGCGATCCTGTCCGCGTCCGCCAGCGACGGCGCCAGCGCCCGCACATTGTTGACGGCCGCTTCGGGCGCATCGTTCAGCGAGATCAGCGTCGCCATCGACTCCGTATTCGGATCCTTCAGATGCAGCGGGTTGAAGTCGAAGCGCAGATGCAGCAGCAGCGGCGACGCACCGATAATCAGCACGGCGGTGGCGATCAGCACGGGCGTGCGGTTGCGGTCGAGAAAGTCGTCGACGGGCGCGAGGAACGTGAAGCCCGGCGATTCCTCTTCGCCCGGCGGATTGAAGATCTTGATCAGCGCGGGTAGCAGCGTCATGTTGGTCAGATACGCGACGAACATGCCGACGCCCGCGATCTTGCCCAGCTCCGATACGCCGCGATACGCGGTCGGCAGGAACGAGAAGAAGCTCTCGGCGACAGCGACGGCCGCGAGCGTCAATGGCACGCCGATGCTGTATGCCGTGTGGATCAGCGCGGCGGCGAGCCGGTCGTCGCGATTGCGCTCTTCGCGGTACTTCACGCCGAACTGCACGCCGAAGTCGACGCCCAGTCCGACGAACAGCACCATGAACGCGACGGAAATCATGTTCAGCGCATCGACCATCATCAGGCCGAGTGCGGCCGTGATCACGAGGCCGACGAACAGCGTGATGAACACGGCGACGATCAGGCGCCCCGAGCGCAGCGCAAGCCACAGAATGCCGAGCACGACGAAGAACGTGATGATGCCGTTGATCTCCGCGCCGTCCTGCACGGAGGCGAACTCGTCGTCGGCGAGCGGCTGCTCGCCCGTCAGACGGATGCGTGCGCCGTATTGCGAGTCGAGATCGAGCGAATCGGCCGTCGCACGGATTTCTTCCGATGCTTTTGCGCCCGCCTTGAGCGCAGCGTAGTCCAGCTTCGGCTGCACCACGATGAACGCGCGCGCGGGCACCTTCGCGGCGTCCTTGTCGACCAGCGCGCGCCACGAGAAGACGGCGGGTTCGTTGGCCAGCACGTGATCGATGACGGTCGCGCTGCGCGACAGCAGATTGCTCATGTCGCCGAGCTTTACCTGACCGATTTGCAGCGGCAGCAAGAGGCTCGTGGTCAGCGTGCCCGCGAGGCCCGTGAGACTCGGATCATGTGCGAGCGAGTTGATCAGCGGGCGTGCCTTGACCAGTTGCGACGTAGTGGACTGCACGTCGGCCAGCGACGGGAACAGCAAGCCTTCCTTTTCGAAGAACGGTCCGCTGCCCGGCTGCATGACCGAGCTGAATTCATTCGTGTTCTTTTGCAGTGCAGTAGCGAGCGTATTCGCGGCGGCATCCGCGTATTCGGGCGCGCCAGCCTCGACCACGACCAGCAAGGTCTGCCCGCGGTCGGGGAAGGCCTTGTCGATCTTGTCTTCAAGCGCTGTCCATTGCGCATCGTTCTCGACGAGACGGCTGATGTCGGTGTTGATCTTGAAGTGATGAACGACATAGATGGCGCTCAGCACGGCAAGCACGAGCGACAGCACGATCACGTGCAGCGGACGGCGCACCGACCAGACAACGAGGCGAACGATAGATGACTTCAGCATGTACGCGAGCGGGACCTTGTCACGATTGGCGTTATTGGTAAGAGGGCACAAGTATACCGACGCGGCCGCCGCACGGCCTCATAAGTGAACCTGCTAGTGAACCCTATGCAGCCGGTCAAAGTCTTAAGTCGGTATACTGGCCCGTAATCGTGCCGGATGCGGCCTGTCCGGCGCGAGTTCACTCCTAACTGTCCCGATGAGCGTATGAAACGTTATATCTCTGCTTTTCTGGCAGCCGCCGTGGTTTCCACCGCGGCTTTCGCACAAACCGCGCCTGATGCGATCGTGAAGAGCGCAGTCGAAGGCACCGTCAATGCGATGAAGGCCGACCCGCAGGCGCGCGGCGGCGACATGAAGAAGATCACTCAGGTGGTCGAGACGCACTTCGTGCCGGCCACGAACTTCCAGCGCACGACGCGTATCGCCGTCGGCAAGGCTTGGGCGACGGCCACGCCCGAGCAGCAAAAGCAACTGTATGAGCAATTCACGAAGCTGCTGGTCGGCACGTACGCGGCGTCGCTGTCGCAGTTGCGCGATCAGGACGTGAAATTCAAATTCGCGCCTTCCACAGCAGCCGCTGATGCGAAAGACACCGTCGTCCAGTCGCACGTGCTGAGTAACGGCGGCGACGACGCGATCGACTATCGCCTGGAAAAAACGGCGAACGGATGGAAGATTTACGATATCAACATGATGGGCGCGTGGCTGATCCAGGTGTATCAGACGCAGTTCCAGGATCAGTTGAACAAGGGCGGCGTCGACGGACTGATCAAGTTCCTCACTGAGCACAACGCGCGCAGCGCGAGCTGATCAGCAACGGCTGTCTGCCTGAGACAGCGGCGGCACAAAACAAAAGAGCGCAACGGCTAAACCGTTGCGCTCTTTTTCATGCGGCTTCGATGCGTCTTAGTTCAACGCAGCGGCCGAGGTCTGCACCTTCTTGCCCGTGCCCTTGACCTTGATTTCTTCCAGCTTGATCTCAACGTGGCGCGAGAACACGTACTCGGCCGGACGCTGTTTGTCGAGCGGGATGTCCTTGGCGAACGCGCCCGTCGTCTTCGCGCCGCTCAGGCTGACCTTCAGCGCCTTCAGCGGATGCGCGACCGTGTCCATCACGGCCGTCGCTTCGAAGCCGCAGTGGACCATGCAGTCCGCGCACTTCTCATACTTGCCGGTGCCGTACTTGTCCCAGTCGGTGGTTTCCATCAGTTCCTTGAAGGTCTTCACGTAACCTTCGCCGACCAGATAGCACGGCTTCTGCCAGCCGAACACCGTGCGCGCCGGGTTGCCCCACGGCGTGCATTCGTAGCTCTGGTTGCCGGCCAGGAAGTCGAGAAACAGGCTCGACTGGCTGAACGACCACTTCTTGCCGTTGTCGCCGCGCTTGAAGATTTCGCGGAACAGGTTCTTGGTCTTGTCGCGGTTCAGGAAGTGCTGCTGGTCCGGAGCACGCTCATACGCGTAGCCCGGCGACACCGTGATGCCGTCCACGCCGATCTCGCCGACCGTATCGAAGAACTTCGCCACGCGCTCGGGCACGGCGTCGTTGAACAGCGTGCAGTTGATGTTCACGCGGAAGCCGCGGCGCTTGGCTTCCTTGATGGCCGCGACGGCCTTGTCGTACACGCCTTCCTGCGAGACCGAGTGATCGTGCGCTTCGCGGTCGCCGTCGAGGTGCACCGACCAGACGAAGTACGGGTTCGGCTCGTAGTCGTCCATCTTCTTTTCCATCAGCAGCGCGTTCGTGCAGAGATACACGAACTTCTTGCGCGCCATGATGCCCTTGACGATCTGCGGCATTTCCTTGTGCAGCAGCGGCTCGCCGCCCGCAATCGACACCACGGGCGCGCCGCACTCGTCGACAGCCTCGAGGCATTCCGCCAGCGACAGACGCTGGTTCAGGATGGGATCCGGATAATCGATCTTGCCGCAGCCATTGCAGGCAAGATTGCAGCGGAACAGCGGCTCGAGCATCAGCGCGAGCGGGTAGCGTTTGTTGCCCTTCAGGTGGTTGCGCATGATGTAAGCGCCCACCCGGACTTTTTGTAGCATCGGAATAGACAAATCGTCCTCCTTAAACTTCGCGTGCCGCGAGTTGTTGCGTCAGTTTCGACGGCAACTTGAATTCAACTTTCTCTTCACGTCCCGCCATCGTGGTTACGTCGACGGGGCCCAGTGTGCGTAATGCATCGATCACGTTTTCGACCATCTCTTCAGGTGCCGACGCGCCTGCCGTGATGCCGACCGTCTTCACGTTGGCGAACCATTCCGGCTTGACTTCGGAACCATCGGCGACGAGGTAGCTCGGCAAGCCCGATTCGCTGCCGATTTCGCGCAGACGGTTCGAGTTCGAGCTGTTCGTTGCGCCCACCACCAGCAGCACGTCGACTTGCGAGCTGAGCTCGCGAACGGCCGCCTGGCGGTTTTGCGTCGCGTAGCAGATATCGCGCGTATCCGGACCGACGATGTCCGGGAAGCGGCGCTTCAGTGCGTCGATGATGCCGCGCGTGTCGTCCACCGAAAGCGTGGTCTGCGTGACATATGCCAGCGGCGTGTCGACCGGCAGTTCCAGCTTTGCCACTTCGGCTTCGCTTTGCACGAGCAGCACCGTGCCCGGAATCTGGCCGATCGTGCCTTCGACTTCAGGATGGCCCGCATGTCCGATCAGGATCAGCGTGCGGCCCCCGCCCACGTACTGACGACCTTGCACGTGGACCTTCGTCACCAGCGGGCAGGTGGCGTCGAGCACATCGAGGCCGCGCTGCTCCGCGTCGCGTTCGACGCTTTGCGCTACACCGTGGGCACTGAAAATGGCAACTGCGCCCTGCGGCACTTCATCGAGTTCCTCGACGAAGCGCGCGCCTTTACGGCGAAGGTTGTCGACCACGTGCCTGTTGTGGACGATCTCATGACGCACATAAACAGGTGCGCCATGTTGCTGCAAAGCGCGATCGACAATTTCGATCGCCCTTACGACTCCCGCACAAAAGCCGCGGGGTTGAGCAAGGATGACTCGCATAAGCTGGCGAACTCCGACTGACGCGGGATTCCGGGCAGATCGGTAAAAACGACCTGTTCGCCGCGTCTGTATATTAGTTGATGTCTTAAATCCGACGAAAGTCGATACTTGAGACCAAACGCGCATTCTAACGCTATCGCCGTCTGTTTGCTTTTCAGGCGACGCGGAGTGTGGCGTTTGTGTGGCGGCCTGCGCGGCAAAAATGACTCGCTGCGCCTGTTGGCTGGAACCCTTAAACTATCGGGCTTTGTTGCGCCGACGCATTGCTTGCGGTTCCCGGCGTGCTGCAATTGAATTTTCTGCGACGTCTTGTCGAGACGACGCATTCTTGAACGGATCGAAAAGGCGGTCTATCACATATCTGATAGCCGGCCAGGGCTCGATTTCCACGATTGGCGCAGCGTCGCGCGTGTTGCTGGCGTGCCGCGCCCGTCGCCGCGCCGCGCACGGTCGAAGGCGCGCGCGGCTTTCATAGAGGGCAATGCATGATTGCGGCGGTTCTGTTTCTGTTGGCGTGTCTGTCGCTGTTGATCTGGTGTGTGCTGCTGTTTGCGCGCGGCGGTTTCTGGCGCGCGCGGCCA
>NZ_JAAGPI010000079.1 GCF_017104715.1 Burkholderia sp. Ac-20365 | reverse complement strand
GTGAAGTGGAGGAACTGTTGGGGGCCCTCAGGCGGTGGTCAAGAACGGGCGGTGTTAGCCCGCTTTCTTTGCTTACTTTCTTTGCGGCGGCAAAGAAAGTAAGTGCCGCCCCGCACAGGGGCAACGCGTGAAGAACCAATAACAAAACGCGGATGCCAGCGAAAACACAAGCAAACCGCCCCAGCACCATGCGGAAGCCAGCGAACAGCGAAAGCGGACCACTCCGGCATCGCGAGACACGCCAAACCAGACTAAACCCAAACCCACCCCCCCCCCCCCGCGCCGCGAGCATCTATTAAACCTTCATATAGGTTGACTCAACCATTCGACTGCACTTCCAACCGTATGTACGGCTAGTCGCGCCAGGCCTGTCCGGTTAACTTTGATCCATCGCAGCAGCACTGCAATTCAAGCTGCAAAGCTCCAGATCAACTGAACCGGAAACCCTGCCATGACATCCACACTTCTCGACCTGCCTGCTCCGCTTGCCGATGTCGTGTCGCGCCGCGCGGCATCCCCCATCGTCGCCGAACAGCAATGGCGGCGCATGAACCTCGCCGGATACGACAACGCGCCGCGCGAAAACAATGTCGCGATAGCACGCTGGACGCATAGCGGCGATGCCCCCCTCGAAGTGTCGAACGAAGGAAGCCCCACCGATCACTGCATCGGCCTGAACCTCAAATGCGCCGCGCTCACCTTCGATCACGCCGGCCGCCGCCTCGTCCATGGCCGGCTCACGGCAGGCGCGGTCCAGGTGACGGCGCCCGGCGTGCCGACCAAAGCGGTGTTCGCGTCGTCAGCCGATGTCATGCATCTGTTCGTGTCGCAGCAGACGCTCGCCGAGTGCTATCAGGACCTGTTCCAGCAAACGCGCGACGCCGATATCGTCCTCGACGATCCCGAACTGATCCGCGACCCCGTGCTCGAACGCCTGGGTCAGGCGCTGGCCGTCTCGCAGAGCAACGATGCCGCGCTCGGCAAGATGTTCACGGACAGCGTCAGCCTCGCCATCGTCTCGCACATCGTCTCGCGTCATTTCGCCGGCGCCACGCGCCGCTCGCGTGAAGCCGCGCCGCTGCCGCAATGGCGCATGAACCGCGTGATCGAATTCGTCGATGCACATCTGGCCGAGCCGATCGGTCTGGCCGAAATCGCCGCGAGCGCGGGCCTCACGCGCATGCACTTTGCCGCGCAGTTCCGCCGCGCTACCGGCGTGCGTCCGCATGAATACCTGCTGCGCCGCCGTGTCGAGCATGCGCAACATCTGCTCGTGACCTCGAAATACAACGTGATGGACGTCGCGCTGAGCTGCGGTTTCCGCTCGCAGGCGCACTTCACGACCGTCTTCAAGAAGTTTGTCGGCGAAACGCCGCATCGCTGGAAAGAAAAAACCAACGACGTGCGCTGAAACGCGCCGTACTCCGCTCTCGACAGATCCGAAGCCTCGCCCGATCCGATCGCTTTATTCAGGAGTTTCGACATGCTGGCAAACGCAAACATGATGGACCCATGGACCCAGACCATCGGTCTGCTGGGTACGCCCTCGCGCCTGATGGCCGTCGCGGAAGGCGCGACGCTGACGCGTCTGAAAACGCGCAACGCGGATGAGCCCATTGGCGCATCGGTGACGCTGATCGACCGGCCCACGCCGTCGACGGCCACGATCGCATGGCGCGATTCGACGCGCGGCTGTTTCGGCGATCAGGTCTGGCGCATGGCGCGCGCCCGCATGGAAGGCTTCTGCGCGATGAGCGGCCAGGCAATCCGTCCCGGCGATGCCGTCTACAAGCCGAACCCGCGGCCCACGCCCGTCAACGGCGACGCAATGATCCTCGCGTCCGTGCTGCGCGACGCCGACGTCCTCTGAATGGCGCGCATCGTGCAATGCTGGCGGCGCGCGATGTCCCCTGCGATGCGAGCCCCGCAGCGCCTATGGCATAGTCCCCGGCTGGGGGTGCGATACGGTCGTGAACGGGTATGCCGGCCGCGTCGCGCGAGATGGATGGCTCACTTTGCCTGGGTTCGCGAATGGCAGATATCGTCGGCAGCATGCGCGTCTTCGCCCGGGTGGTCGAGACGGGATCCTTCACTGCGGTTGCGAAAGAGAACGACGTAACAGCTGCGCAGATTTCGCGCGCCGTCACGGCGCTCGAAGAGCAGTTGCAGACGGCGCTGCTGCATCGGACGACGCGTCATCTGTCGTTGACGGAAGCGGGCAGCCGCTTCTACGAACGCGCCAAAGCGATCCTCGCGGACCTCGACGCGGCAGCGGACGAGGCGCGCAACGCGAGTGTGTCGCCGGTGGGCAAGGTGCGCGTGCATTGCGCGCCCGGCCTGGCGCAAAGCACGGTCGCGGCGGCGCTAGTCAGCTACCAGCGCGCGTACCCCGATGTCTCCGTCGAACTGAAGATCGAGCAGAGCATGCCGAATCTGGTCGAGGACGGCTACGACGTGTCGCTCATCTCGGCGACCCATCTGCCCGATTCGGCTTATGTTGCGCAATCGCTCGGTGCGGGGTGGGCGCTGATGGTGGCATCGCCCGATTATGTGAAGCAGCATGGCATGCCGCTCACAGCCGACGATCTCCCCGCGCATACGCTGCTCAAGCTCGAGTCGCCCGTCGCGCCACCCGACGAATGGCACCTCGAAAGTACGGAACACGTGCACGTATTGACGCTTACGCATGCGCCGCTGCAGGTCAACGCTCCCGACGTGTTGCGCGCGATGCTGCTGGGCGGCGCGGGCATCGGTACGCTCGCGACCTATACCGCTGTCGAGGATCTCGTAGCCGGCACGCTGGTGCGCGTGCTGCCGCAATACAGGCTCAGGCCATTCACGGTCTACGCGGTTTATCCTTCGCGCCGTTATCTGGAAGCGAAAGTCCGCACCTTGCTCGATCACTTGCGCGCGACGCTCACGCCCGCGCTGGAAGAAGCAATCGATCGCATAGAAGCACTCAATCTCACTGTCGAGCATGCAGCAAAACGAGCGTGAATCGCGACGATTACACGCAGCGCCATCAAGAATCTTTATCCGCGCCCCAGGCTTAATCGCAGGCGTCGCGCTCAATAGACTGATTCTCAACCGGCATCGACCGGATCATCTCTGGAGAATCAGTCATGACGACCACGCTCGACCTCACGCATCACACCCTCACTGCCAACGGCATTCGACAGCACTATGTCGAAGCGGGCGAAGGCGCGCCTGTCGTGCTGCTGCACGGCTTTCCCGAGACGCATTACGCGTGGCGGCATCAGATTCCCGTGCTCGCGCAGCACTATCGCGTGATCGCACCGGATCTGCGCGGCTACGGCGAAACCGACAAGCCAGCAAGCGGCTACGACAAGCGCACGATGGCCAATGATCTTCGCGCTTTGTTGCGTGAGCTGTCGATCGAACGTGTAGCGCTCGTCGGCCATGATCGCGGTGCGCGTGTGGTGACGCGCTTTGCGAAGGATCATGCGGATGTGGTGGATCGCCTCGTCGTCATGGATAACGTGCCGACGCGCATCGTCGCGCAATCGATCGATGCGAAGATCGCGCGGGCTTACTGGTTCTTCCTGTTTCATCAGGTGCCCGACTTGCCGGAGACGCTGATTGCAGGCAAGGAGCGCGCATGGCTGCGGCACTTTTTCTCGGACTGGTGCTATGACCCGCACGCAATCACCGGCGAAGCGTTCGAAGCGTATGTGCGGGCCTACGAGGCGCCAGGCGCCGTGCGCGGCGCGATGTCGGATTACCGCGCGAACGCGGTCGATGTCGCGCAGGACAAGGAAGACGCCGACGTGCTGATCGAAGCGCCCACGCTCGCGCTGTGGGGCGACGCGTTCCATGCGGTGGGCCAGATGTTCGACATGGAAAATGTCTGGAAGGGCATGGCGCGCGATGTCGTCACGCACGCGATTCCGCGCGCGGGCCATCTGCCGCATGAGGAGCAGCCGGAGATCGTCAACCGGATTCTGCTCGATTTTCTGGAAGGCTGGAGAGGCTGACGCGCGTGCGGGCCAGGTTTTATCCGCGTGCGGCGTCGAGCAGACACCGCGCGCGCCGCTGAGCGTCGTCGATCCAGTTCTCCAGCAGGCTCGCCGTCCCGACGTCCTGATGCTTTTCGCAGGTTGCGTGCGCGCTCAGCATGAAGGCGGCGAGGCGCAGGTTGTCGGCGCGCAATCCGGCGAGCATCGTATGCAAGGGCGCGGCAGGCAGATCGTTGTCGGCGAGCCGCTGCAAACGCGCGATATCCGCGATCGAATGCAGCGTCTCGCCACCTATCATGCGCACGCGCTCGGCAATCGCATCGGTGATCGAGAAGATCTGCTCGCCCTGTTCGTCGAGCAACTGATGGTCATCGCCCGAACTCGAGCCGAACATGTGCAAGCGGCAGTTCTGTGTCTTCAGGTAGAGGGCGAATACGTCGGCGAGCAACGGGTTCAGATGCGACGCGATATCGTCGATCGCACGCTCGCTGAACGGTTTGAACTGCACGGCGTGCGTGAGCGCAACGGACGCATGGATGGTCGACATGATGGCTCCAGATAGAGGTACGCGACGCGGCCGGGCGCTCCGCCGCGTCAGTACGAAAGAACGCCCGTCACTCGCCCGCGTGCGCTTCGCCGATGACCTTGCCGCGGAAGATGTAGTACTGGTACAGGTTGTAGCCGATCATCACCGGGAAGATCAGCCCGATACCTGCAAGCATGAACGCGAGCGTGTGCGAATCCGAAGAGGCTTGCACGATGCCCAGCTTGCCCGGCACGAAATCCGGGAACAGGCTGACCGCGAGACCGACGAACGAGACGATGAACAAGGTCACCGCACCGCGAAACGGCCCGCGCGACGCGCCCATATACAGCGACGCCATGATGAACGCGAACGCCAATGCCGCTGCGAGGCCGAGCGCGATCAGCACGTGCATGACGCCCGGCTGCGACCAGCGATCGAGCCCCACGTCGCTGAAGAACCATGTGGCGATGGTCAGCAGCAGCGCGGCTGCGACGGTCAGCATCGCACTCAGCAGCGCAAGACGCCGCGACCATTGCTCCATCATGCCCACTGTCTTCTTCACCAGATACGTCGAGCCCAGCAACGCATAGCCTGCGACCACGCCGACAGCCGTCACGGCGATGAATACCTCGTTCGTCCCGCCCGGCAACAGACCAGTGATGACCTTGCCGAGCACGACGCCCTGCGCAATTGCTGCCACGAGACTGCCGATGCCGAATACCTTGTCCCACAGCGGACCATGATCGACGCTATGGCGGAACTCGATTGCCGCGCCGCGCATGATGAGCCCGGCGATCAGCAACATGATGGGTAGATAGAGATCCTGCATGATCTGCGCGTAAGCAGTCGGAAACGCGCCGAACAGTCCGCCGCCGAGCACGACGAGCCAGGTTTCGTTCGCGTCCCAGACATGGCCGATCGATTCGACCATCACGTCGCGGTCTTCGCGCCGCGGGCGCAGCAGGCTGAGAATACCGACGCCGAGATCGAAGCCGTCCGTCACGACGTAGAAGACCAGCATCAGGCCGAGCAGGCCAAACCACGTATAGGCGAGCAGCGAATGGGTAGTGCTATCCATGAGGCAACCTCTTGAGCGGTGTACGCGGCATCAATAGCCGGAGATCGATTTGGTCGTCACGGCGACGGGGGTGACGATGGCGGGCGGCACGCTGGTCAGATCGGGGCCATTGCGCAGCCAGCGGCGCGCGAGCACGAAGAATGTGACGAGCAGCACGACATAAAACGCGAAGAACATCGCCATGCTCAGGGAGATCGACGAAGGCGCGACTGTCGACGCCGCCTGGCTCGTGCGCAGCAGTCCATACACGACCCACGGCTGACGGCCCACTTCGCGCACGATCCAGCCCGCTTCGACGGCGACATAAGGCAACGGAATGCACAGCACCCACGCGAGCAGGAGCTTGCGGCGCGCAAGCAGCGCGTCGAGGCTGCCGCGCGCCTTGCGCAGCGCGTACGCGGTCCAGAACGCCAGCAACATGAAGCAGAAACCAATGCCCGCCATCACACGGAACGCGTAGTAGAGGAGAGGGATCATCGGCGGCTGGTCTTGTGGCTTGAAGTCGGTGAGGCCTTTCACCTGGCCG
This sequence comes from Burkholderia sp. Ac-20365, assembly GCF_017104715.1. GTDB lineage: Bacteria > Pseudomonadota > Gammaproteobacteria > Burkholderiales > Burkholderiaceae > Paraburkholderia. The sequence continues at coordinate 3,871 of NZ_JAAGPI010000079.1, read as the reverse complement.
TGCAGCGAGTGCGTGCCGAGTATGCTCAGCATACCGGGGACTTCCAGCGACCAGTCGTTGCGCTGCGCGTGCTTATCAGGCCAGGCAAGCAACGACCAGGACGCGCCCGTGCCCGGCGCATTGGTGTGCCAGTGGCCTTCAATCGCTGCGCCCTTTGCAGGCTGCGTTTCGAACACGCTCACGCCGCTCGAATCGCCGAGCCAGATTTGCAGCGGCGCGGCGATCACGAGCACGGCGAGCGCGATCTTGAACGAGCGCGCAAAGAACTCGGGATGACGTTTGCGAAACAGGTTGTACGCGGAGATGCCCGCAATCACGAACATGCCGGTTTCGATTGCGGCGACCCACATGTGCGACACGCCCCACACCATGTCGGGATTGAAGATCGCGGCCAGATAGTTGGTGACCTCGATCTTGCCGTCGACGACGGCGTAGCCCGCCGGCGTCTGCATCCACGAGTTGGCGACCATGATCCAGAACGCCGAGATGCTTGAGCCGAGCGCGACCATGCCCGTCGCGAACAGATGCACGCCGCGCGGCACGCGGCCCCAGCCGAGCAGCATCACGCCGACGAAACCCGCTTCGAGCATGAATGCCATCGCGCCTTCGAAGCCGAGAATATTGCCGATGAACTGGCCGCTGTACTGCGAGAAGCCTGCCCAGTTGGTGCCGAACTGGAACTCCATCGGAATGCCACTGACCACGCCGACCGCGAAGTTCAGTACCAGCAGCTTGCTCCAGAAGCGCGCCTGCCGGTAGTACATCGCGTCGCCCGTTTTGATCCATAGCGCTTCGACGAGCACGAGGAACGCGGACAGACTGATGGTCAGGATCGGCCACAGGATATGGAAGATCGCCGTCATCGCGAACTGCGCACGCGACAGGTCGACAACATGATCAAGCATGGCTCGTCTCCTCGGCTTGCGCTGCGGCTTGCGACGTCGAATGCACGACAATCGCGCGCGTTGCGGAGTCGGGGCCGACAGCGGCGGCGCGCACGACCTTCACGGGCACCGACTTGTACGAAGGCGTGCGGCTTTGCGCGTCGTACGCATAGAGCGGCACGAGCGGATTCACTTCCGGGTAGTACGCGCCGCAGCAACCGTCGGGCAGCGAATACTCGACCACCTTGAAGCTGCGGATAATGCGCTCGATGCCATCCGTCGAGAGCGCGACGATATCGACACGTTGGCCCGGATGCAGACCACGCTTTTGCAGCTCGCGCTGGTTCATGAACACGACGTCGCGCTGTCCGAAGACGCCGCGATAGCGGTCCGAGTGCGAATACAGCGTGGTGTTGTACTGATCGTGGCTGCGCATCGTGGTGAGCCACAGCGCGTCGGGATCGTCCTGGAACGGGTCTTCGTTGAGCCCTTTGAACACGAGGAAATTCGCGCGGCCCGTCGACGTGTCCCACACGCGCTCGCGCGCCGATGACACCAGATGAAAGCCGCCCGGTACACGGATGCGCTCGTTGTACGCCTGGAAGATCGGGAACACGATTTCGATCGCATCGCGGATGCGGTCGTAGTTCGCGATCATCTGCTCCCAGGGCACGCGCGAATTTTTGCCGAGCGTCGCGCGCGCAATGCCCGCGACGATGGCCGGCTCGCTCTTCAGATGCGGCGAAGCGGGTTCATTGCGGCCAGCGGATGCATGCACCATCGACATCGAATCTTCGACGGTGATTGATTGCGGGCCGTCTGCCTGAATATCGATTTCTGTGCGGCCGAGGCACGGCAGAATCAGCGCTTCCTTGCCGTGCACGAGATGGCTGCGGTTGAGCTTGGTGGCGATATGCACGGTCAGATCGAGCTTGCGGATCGCTTCCTGCATGCGCACCCAGTCGGGAATCGCTGCCGCGAAATTGCCGCCCAGACCGATGAACACTTTCGCGTCGCCGCGCATCATCGCTTCGAGCGTAGCGATCACATCGTTGCCGTGATTGCTCGGCGCACGAAACCCGAACGCACGCTCGATACCATCGATCAAGCCTTTGTTCGGTTTCTCCGTGATGCCGACCGTGCGGTTGCCTTGCACGTTCGAGTGCCCGCGCACGGGGCAAATACCGGCGCCGGGCCGGCCGACGTTGCCGCGCAGCAGCGCGAGATTGGCGATCTGCTGGACAGTCTCTGTGCCGCGATGATGCTGCGTAATGCCCATGCCGTACACGATGATCGCGTTTTCGGCCTGCATATAGATGTTCGCAGCGTTCTCGATATCGGCGCGCGCGAGGCCGGAGTACTTTTCGATCGCATCCCACGAAGTCGCGCGCAGATCGTCGAGCAGCGCGTCGATACCGTGCGTGTGACCCTGGATGAATTCGATATCGAGGATACGTGGGTTATCGGCGGCGATTGCGGCGTCGTCGGCTTCGACGATTGCTTTCATCATGCCTTTGAGCACGGCGACATCGCCGCCCACGCGCACCTGATAGAGGAATGTGCTGATGGGCGTATAGCCGAGCGTCGCCATTTCGACGGGATTCTGCGGCGACGCGAAGCGTTCCAGCGCGCGCTCGCGAAACGGATTGAACGACACGATCTTCGCACCGCGGCGCGACGCCGAATGCAGGTCGCTCATCATGCGCGGGCTGTTGGTACCGGGATTCTGACCGAAGTTGAAGATTGCGTCGGCGTGTTCGAAATCTTCGAGCAGAACGGTGCCTTTGCCGACACCGATCGATTGCGGCAAGCCGACGCTCGTTGCTTCGTGGCACATGTTCGAGCAATCGGGAAAGTTGTTGCTGCCGAATTCGCGGACGAACAGTTGGTAGAGGAACGCTGCCTCGTTCGATGCACGGCCCGATGTGTAGAAGTCGGCCTGATCGGGATGGTCGAGTGCATTCAGATGACGGCCCACGAGAGCGAAGGCGTCTTCCCATTCGATGGGCATGTAGCGGTCTGATGCACGGTCGTAGACCATCGGATGCGTTAGACGTCCGACCATTTCCAGGTCGTAGTCGTCCCACGCGGTGAGTTCGGACACGCTGTGCGCGGCGAAGAATTCGGGTGTGCAGCGGTTGACGGTGGCTTCCCATGCAACTGCTTTCGCGCCGTTTTCGCAGAATTCGAATGACGACGTGTGCTTTGGGTCGGGCCATGCGCAGCCCGGGCAGTCGAAGCCTTGGGGCTGGTTCATGTGGAGGAGCGTCTTCGCGCCGGAGACGGGGATGCCTTGAAGCGTCAGCGCTTCACCTGTTGCTTTGAGGGCGCCCCAGCCGCCTGCGGGGTCGCTGTAAATGCGGATTACCTTTTTTTTGCTCATTTTCTGTTTCCTGTTTTCAGTATCTGTTTCGTGTGCGATCGCCTATGGCATTGAGGAATGATCTGGTGACGGAAACGATGAGTCTTGCGAGTTTGCCCGGTGGTTTTGTTTCTACACGGAGATGGGTTTTGGTTTTGGTTTTGTCTTGCGACGCTGGAGTGGTTTGCTTTTGTTTTCGCTGGCATCCGCGGGGCGCTGGTTTGGTTTGCTTGTTTTGTTGCTGGCATCCGCGTGGCGCCTACGCGGCGCGAGCGTTGCCCCTGTGCGGGGCGGCACTTACTTTCTTTGCCGCCGCAAAGAAAGTAAGCAAAGAAAGCGGGCTAACACCGCTAATTCTTGACCTCCGCCTGAGGGCCCCCAGCAGTTCCTCCACTTCACACGGCGTTCTGCCATTCACTTCCCGCTGCCAACGCTCTTATTGGGCGCCTCACCCACTTCAATCACCCGTAGCGCAGCAAACGGCAGCGAATGGTCACTGCCGCCCAGGTGGCAAACTGTGTGTAGGTCGTAGTGCTTCACACGTCGGCGCTCTTACGACACCGATCATGCTTCCGAGCCGTGATCGTGGTTTTCAGTCTGGAGTGGAGTGCATACGTCGCGAAAG
>NZ_JAAGPI010000078.1 GCF_017104715.1 Burkholderia sp. Ac-20365 | reverse complement strand
ACTACGACCTACACACAGTTTGCCACCTGGGCGGCCGCAACCATTCGCTGCCGCTTGCTGCGCTACGGGTGATTGACGCGGGTGAGGCGCTCATTCAAGGCGCTGGCAACGGGCATTGCATGGCAGAACGCCGTGTGAAGCGGAGGAACTGTTGGGAGCCCTCAGGCGGAGGTCAGGAACGGGCGGTGTTAGCCCGCTTTCTTTGCTTACTTTCTTTGCGGCGGCAAAGAAAGTAAGTGCCGCCCCGCACAGGGGCAACGCTTGAAGCACGAAGGCATATCGCGGATGCCAGCGAAACCCTCCGCGGATGCCAGCGAAACCCTCCGCGGATGCCAGCGAAAGCGAAACCAAAACAAAAAGAGCCGACCTTAAAAAAGATCAGCTCTTCAGAACAGAACAAAAAACCAGGAAAGCCGCCCGCAAGGGCAAAAAACCCGTTTAACTAGTTTCAGCCGACGCCCATGCCTGCTCACGCAGCCTCGTCCGAAGCCTGGCGACAGCTTGCGAATGCAATTGGCAAACCCGCGACTCGCTGACTTCCATCACCGCGCCGATCTCGCGCAGATTCAACCCACGCTCATAGTAGAGAGACATCAGCAGCTTCTCCCGCTCAGGCAACCGGTCGATCGCCTCAACCAGCGCGCCGCGCAAAGACTCATCGAGCAGAGCGGACAAGGGATCCGAATGATCGACGCAGTAACGATCGAGAAACGGCTCATCATCCGCAGAACGATCAAAGTCTTCGTAATAGATCAGCTGACTGCCATGCAGATCCTGCAGCATCGACTGGTACTCATCGAGCGGCATCTTCAGATGCTCAGCAATCTCGGTCTCGCTCGCCGAGCGCCCAAGCGACTGCTCGACCTGATGCACCGCCGACTCGACCTCGCGCGACGTGCGCCGCAAGCTCCGCGGCAGCCAGTCGTTGCTGCGCAGCTCGTCGAGCATCGCGCCGCGAATCCGCTGGCTCGCGTACGTCTCGAACTGCGCGCCCTGGTCTTCCTTGTAGCGGCTCGCCGCGTCCAGCAGACCAATCATGCCCGCCTGAATCAGATCGTCGAGATCGACGCTCGCCGGCATCTTCGCGACGAGCTGCAAACCGAGACGGCGCACCAGCGGTGCGTACTTCGTCAGAACCTCGGATTGCGAAATTTTGCCTTGAGCGTTGTACATCGTGCTCCCCTTGTCCTTGCCTTCACGCGTGCTGCGCTGACGGTTGATCGGCGTATTGCGCCGCTGTTACGGTCGTCGGCGGCACGCCATGCGTCCGTGACGAAATCGCTGGCCGCATCGGCCAGTACTGCAGTTCGGCTGCGATATGACGGAAGTCGCGCGCAGCAGGTGCCGATGGGAAAGCATCGACGACACAACGCGACAACTCCATGGCTCGCACCATCAAAGGATCGGCTGCGACGCAGCCTGCATCTTCCAGCGACACAGCGAGATAACGCCCCGCCACGCCCGCCAGGTTTTCAAACGCGGTATGCGCATCCGCCACGCTCTGCACGTGATTGACGAGCACCCGGAACTGCGCGATCGCATGCGCGAAGTGCAAACGCTTCATGCACGCATACGCATCGGTGATCGCCTGCGCCGCGACGCGCGTCACCACCATCACGTCGTGCGACTGCATCGCGAGCGCCGACAGCGAGCCTTCGCGGTCGAGTTGCGCGTCGATCAGCACGACATCGGCCGGGCCGCTCAACACCGCGCTCATCTGCGCAGCCGTGCAGCTCTCGCGATTGCCACGCGATGCAGCGAGCACCGCGAAGCCCAGCGCATGACGGCCCGCAGCCTGCTCAAGCGTCATCTCGCCGCGCATCACCGCGGAGAAATTGCCCGCGCCGCGCACGCCGCCCAGCATCGCGCTCACCGAGCGCTCGCCGAGACTTTCGTCGATGACGAGCACGTCCTTGCCCTGCTCGGCGAGCGCCGCGGCGAGGTTCACCACCGTCGTCGTCACGCCTACGCCATGTGATCCGCCTGCCACCGCCACGACCCGCGAGCCGGAACGCGCGAGCAGACGCCGCAGTCCTTCTGCCTGGTCCAGCACGAATTTATCCAAAGCGAACCTCGTGCAGATCGGCGGTCGAACGGGCCGACAGGGCCGACAGCAGCGCCGGCACGTCCTCGTCCTGTGGGACGAATGGCGAGTTCTCGCGCGGAATGCAGAAGGCGCTCTTGATCAAAAATTTCTTCGTCGCGACGTACAGGTTCTCCGGCACCTTCTGTCCGGTCGACACGTAGTGCACGGGCAGCTTGTATCGGATCACCGTATCGAGCACGCTGCCCAGATTGGTTGCTTCATCGAGCTTGGTCAGGATGCAGCCCGCCAGCGGCTGCTGGTCCGGCGCGTTCTGATACGCCTGCACGACTTCGTTCAGCGTGTCGCCGTGGCTCGTCGCGTTCAGCAGCAGCAGGCGCTGCACGGGCTGACCGGCGCGGCACAGCATCGAGATCTGATCCGACAGCAGGCGGTCGCGCTGGCTCATGCCGATCGTGTCGATCAGCACGATATGTTTGTTACGCAGTTCGGAGAGTGCGAGTTGCAGGTCGGCGCTGTCCTTCACTGCATGCACCGACACACCGAGAATCTTGCCGAAGATGCGCAGTTGCTCATGACCGCCGATCCGGTAGCTGTCGGTGGTGAGCAGCGCGACCTTGCTTGCGCCGAAGCGCATCACGCAGCGCGCGGCGAGCTTGGCGGTGGTCGTGGTCTTGCCGACGCCCGTCGGGCCCATCAGCGCGAACACGCCGCCGCGCTCCATCAGCGCGTCTTCGTTTTCCATAACGGGCACGTTCGATTCGAGCACCGTCTTGACCCACTCCATGCCCTCGTCCATCCCTTCGACTTCGGGCAGCTTGTCGATCACCATCTTCACGAGTTGCGCCGAAAAACCAGCGGCGAACAGATGGCGCGTCAAGGAGGCATGCGTCGGGCTGCGACGCTGGCGGTCGGCCCACACGAGGCCCGCGAACTGCTCTTCCATCATGCCGCGCATGGAGGTCAGTTCCTGCATCACGGTCTCGTTGACCATCTGTTCGATGCGGGACTTGATCGATTCCGACAGCGCGGCGGCCTGCTTCGGCGACATATCGGCGGCTGCGCCCTTGCGTGCGTCGCGTGCCGTGTTGATGTCGCCTGCGCCTTCCGTCGTCGTCGGCGTGATGTTGTTCTTCTGCGCGGCGCGGCGTGCTGCGACTTGCGCGGCTTCGCGCGCCCACTCGGGCTTCGCTTCTTCGTTGACTGCATCGACGGGCGTGCCGAGGCCGCGTGCCATCGCGGCGGCGGGCGTCATCGTCGGATTGGCTGCGTGGACCACGTCCTTCGCCGCGATGCGGCGTGCATGATCGATCAGCCACGGATTCGTTTCGGCCATCGTGCGCTGGCGCATCGGCGCTTCGGGCAGCGCGGGCTTGCTGGCAGCGGCGGGCGCGGCAGGCATTTCGTTGCGCAGTTCCGAGCGGGCTTCGGCGCGCAGGTCGACGCGCACATCGTCCGATGCGCGGGCAGCGCTTGCCGGGTTTTCGGCGCTTTGGCTGGCGGCGGCGGCTTGCGGCTCGGCCTTTTCTTCGCTCGCGGCGGGCATGCGTTCCGTGCCGGCTTCGGGGCTGGCGCCGAACACCGACGAGAACACGTCGGGCATTCCGCTCGCATACGGATTGACGGGCATCGAGGGCGCGGTGGATGCGGCGGGCAGCATCGGACGCGCGCCGGGTGCAGCTGCGTTCGGGGTTGCGGCTTCCGGGCTGCGGGGCGCGATGGCGCTCAGATCGCGGTCGGCGACGGCGACGATTTCAACGCTGCCGTCTTCATTGGTACGGTTCGACAAGACCACCGCATCGGGACCCAATGCTTCGCGGACGAGACGCAATGCGTCACGACTCGTTGCACCGACAAATTTGCGAATGTTCAAGCTGGTTCTCCGATGAGCTACGCGGACCGGCGGTTTACCGTTTCCCGATGAGATGAATTATTGCGGGAGAGGTCCATTGCCCATCGGGCAATAAAGAAGGGGAAATGTGGGTAATTCGGGTGATAGAGGTGGTCGCTGCGCGGGGTGAGGTAGGGTTTTTGCTGGCATCCGCGATTTGGTACTGGTGCTTCAGGCGTTGCCTCTTGTGCGGGTGGCGCCTGCTTTGGGTAGTCTCGTGACGCTGGTTTGGTTTTTTTGGGCTTTGCGCTGGCATCCGCGATTTGTCTTGCCTGCTTCAGGCGTTGCCCCTGTGCGGGGCGGCACTTACTTTCTTTGCCGCCGCAAAGAAAGTAAGCAAAGAAAGCGGGCTAACACCGCCCGTTCTTGACCTCCGCCTGAGGGCCCCCAACAGTCCCTCCACTTCACACGGCGTTCTGCCATGCAATGCCCGTTGCCAACACTCTGAATGAGCGCCTCACCCACTTCAATCACCCGTAACGCAGCCAGCGGCAGCGAATGGTTGATGCCGCCCAGGTGGCAAACTGTGTGTAGGTCGTAGTGCTCCACGCGTCAGCGCTCCTACGACACCGATCGTGCTTTCGAGCCGAGCCGGTGGTTTTCAGTCCGGAGTGATGTGCGTACGCCGCGAAAGCCTACACACAGTTTGCCGCTATAGAACGCGGGAGATGCGATCGCGCATGTGGCTACGCAGGCGTATGAAGCGGGTGATGAGCCAATTCGACGCGTGGGCAGCGGGCATCGAGAAGGGAGATGCCGCGGACGGGACGGGGCAGTTGGGGGCCCGTGGGCAAACGTCAAGAACTGGCGGTGTTCAGCGGCTTTCTTTTGCCTACTTTTCTTTGCCGCGGCAAAGAAAAGTAGGTGCTGCCCCGCACAGGGGCGACGCGTGAAGCACGAAGGCAAATCGCGGATGCCAGCGAAAACACAAGCAAACCGAACCAGCGTCGCAAGACAAAACCAAAACCAAAACCAAAACCAAAACCTTACCCCTGCCCACCAATCACATTAACAACCCTCACATGCCGCGTATCCGGCACTTCAGCATAAGAAAGAACCTTAAGCTGCGGCAAACTGCGGCGCAAAAAGCGAGCCAACATCGCGCGCAGCGAATGCTGCACCAACATAACCGGCGACAGCCCCATATTCTGCTGTCGCGTCATCGCCTTTTGCGTCTCCATCAGCAACGTGTTCGCCAGTCCAGGCTCGAGGCCCGGATTGGCCCCCGTCCCCAGCGCCTGGGTCAGCAGCCGCTCCAGATGCGCATCCAGTCCCATGACCTGAATGTCGCCGTTGCCCGGGAACCATTGCTGCGTAATCGCGCGGCCCAGCGACATCCGCACCGCCGCCGTCAGATCGTGCGGATCGGTGAGCTTGCCGCCATGCTCCGACAGCGCCTCCAGAATCGTGCGCATGTCGCGGATCGGCACGCCTTCTTCCAGCAGGTTCTGCAGCACCTTCTGCAAGGTCGCGACAGGAATCATCTTCGGCACCACGTCGTCGACGAGCGGCGCCGCATCCTTCTGCATCCGCTCGATCAGCGACTGCACTTCCTGACGTCCCAGCAACTCGGCCGCGTGCGTGACGACCAGATGGTTCAGATGCGTGGCCACCACCGTGCTCGAATCGACCACCGTGTAGCCATACACCTGCGCCTGCTCGCGCAGATTCGTGTCGATCCAGATCGCCGGCAGGCCGAAGGCCGGATCGGTGGTCGGCGTGCCGGGCAGCGCGGCCGTCACCTGGCCCGGATTGATCGCGAGCCACTGGCCCGGATACGCCTCGCCAACACCCACCTCGACGCCCTTCAGGGCGATCCGGTAACCGTTCGGCCGCAATTCCAGGTTGTCGCGGATATGAATGACAGGCGGCAGGAAGCCGATTTCCTGCGCGAACTTCTTGCGGATGTTCTTGATGCGCTTGAGCAGTTCGCCGTCCGCGTTCTTGTCGACCAGCGGAATCAGGCGATAACCGACTTCGAGACCGAGCGCGTCGATCATCGTCACGTCTTCCCAGCTTGCTTCGGCAGCTTCCGACGGCGCGAGCGCCTGCGGAGCGACTTCGGCGAGCGCGGTCGACGAGCGGCTGGTGGCCGCGCGCTTCTTCATCACGCGCGCCAGCTGGATCGCGCCGCCGCCCAGCAGCAGAAACGCGAAATGCGGCATGCCGGGAATCAGCCCCATCAGCACGAGGATCGCGCCCGTGATCGTCAGCACACGCGGGTTCGTGAACAGCTGGCCCGTCAACTGCGTGCCGATGTCTTCGTTGGTCGCGACGCGCGACACGATCACACCCGCCGCCGTCGAAATCACCAGCGACGGAATCTGTGCAACCAGGCCGTCACCGATGGTCAGCAGCGTGTACGTCTTGCCTGCGTCGGCGAACTCCATGCCGTGCTGCACGACGCCGACGATCAGCCCGCCGAGGATGTTGATCACCATGATCAGCAAACCGGCGATCGCATCGCCGCGCACGAACTTGCTCGCGCCGTCCATCGCGCCGTAGAACTCGGATTCCTGCGCGATCTCCATCCGCCGCTTGCGGGCCTGGTCTTCGTTGATGATGCCGGCGTTCAGGTCGGCGTCGATCGCCATCTGCTTGCCGGGCATCGCATCGAGCGTGAAGCGCGCGCCGACTTCCGCGATACGTCCCGCGCCCTTCGTGATCACCATGAAGTTGATCACCATCAGGATCACGAACACGACGATACCGACCGCGAAGTTGCCGCCCACGAGGAAGTGGCCAAACGCCTCGATCACCGCGCCGGCCGCGCCCGGGCCCGTGTGGCCTTCGAGCAGCACGATACGCGTGGAGGCCACGTTCAGCGACAGCCGCAGCAGCGTCGAGAACAGCAGCACGCTCGGGAAGGCCGCGAAGTCAAGCGGCTTCATCGTGTACATGCTGACGAGCAGCACCATCACCGACAGCGCGATGTTGAATGTGAACAGCAGATCCAGCAGGAACGGCGGCAACGGCAGGATCATCATGCCGAGGATCATGCAGACCAGCAGCGGCCCAGCCAGTGCCTTGAGATTGGCGCCGTTCAGCGCGTCCGGCCGTCGTGAAAGGAAACCCGCTCGGGCGTTCATGCTGATACTCCGTTACCTGATTTATCGTCGCCGAGCGTGTCGGCGGCTTCCTGCTCTGCGTCGTCGTCCGATATGCCGCCCTTGTCGAGCTCGGGCGGAACCTCGAGTTCCGTCGGCGGGACTGGCTTGTCGCCCCCGCCTTCCTTGAATCGGCGCAGCTGGTAGACCCATGCGAGCACTTCCGCGACGGCGCTGTACAGCGCGCCCGGAATCTCGCGATTCAATTCGACGTTGTGATAGAGCGCACGCGCGAGCGGCGGCGCTTCGAGCAGCGGAATGTTGTGCTCGGTCGCCAGCTCGCGGATGCGCGCGGCCACGAGGTTCACGCCCTTCGCGACCACCTTCGGCGCGCCCATTTCGCCATCCGTGTATTGCAGCGCGACCGCGAAGTGCGTCGGGTTGGTCACCACCACGTCGGCCTTCGGCACGCTCGCCATCATCCGGCGCCGCGCCACCGCGCGCTGCTGCGCACGGATGCGCGCCTTGATCTGCGGGTCGCCTTCCGACTCGCGATGCTCGCGCTTCACTTCTTCCTTCGTCATCCGCAAGCGCTTGTGATAGTTCCAGATCTGATACGGCACATCGAGTCCGGCGATCACGAGCATGCCCGCCACCGTCATCGCGCAGCACACGGCGACCAGATGCGCGGCGTTCGGCAAAGCGACGCTCAGCGGCTGCGTCGCGAGCGCGAGAATGTCGTCGCGGCGATGCCAGATCGACAACCCGCCGATCAGCCCGACCACGATCGTCTTGGCCAGCGACATGCCGAGCTGAACCGTGCCGTTGATCGAGAAAATCTTGCCGAGGCCCGAAATGGGATTCAGCCGGCCGAAATTCGGCTCCAGCGACTTCGCGGACAGGAGAAAGCCGCCCAGCGCCATCGGCGCCACCAGCGCGGCAAGCCCCATCAGGAGCAGCAGCGGCAGCAGCATCCACGCGCCCTGCATCACTTGCGCACCGGCGCTGATGAGCGCCAGTCTGGGATCGACGGCCAGCTGGTGATCGAACGTGAACGCCATGCGCAGCATCCGCTGCACATGCTCGCCGATCATCCCCGACATGCCCCACGCGCCGAAAAAACCGGCCGAGACGAGCGCGACCGTCGCCAGCTCCCGCGAGCGCGGAACCTGCCCCTCCTCCCGCGCCTTCTGCAGGCGCTGGGGAGTGGCTGATTCGGTTTTTTCGAGGTCGCTATCCTCTGCCAATGCGCTCTCCAGCTGATCGGGCACCATGCCCTTTTTCAGTCAGAGCGATTATTCCTGCAGATGTCGAGCGGCGATTGACGGATAAGGGCGGGGAAACCGGGGTATTTCGAGCGATGGGGCGGCGCCAGGGCGCGCCGCGCAGCGGGCGGGCGACCCGTCTGGAGTGAGTCGCCCGCGCTGCGGAGGTAGTGACAGTCGTGTCAGAAGGCTACGAAGGGCGTCGCGCCGCCCGATGCGCGCTTGTCCATGCCGTAATAGACATAGCGTCCGTAGAAGAACGGTAAGCCGAGGTCATACCCGTTCAGGCCGCCGACCTGTCCGGCGAGGTTGTTGAACGCGTAGTTGCTGGCGTTGCTCAGCAGCGTCTGCGCGTTGGCGATGCTGATCGACACCGAGCCGGTGGTGCCGTTCGCGCCGGTCAGGTTCACCGTGCGCTGCACAGTCGAAGTGGGGCAATAGAACGCCGACAGATTGCCGCCGCACAGGGGCAGCGTGCTGTCCTGGAAGAAGTAGCCGTTCGACCCCGAATCGAGGAACACCGTATTCGACTGGCCGCGAGCGGGGAAATCGCCGGACGCATCGGTCGTATAGGTTGCCCCGGCCGTATTGCCGTTGTTCGACTGCGTGCCGATGCCGAACACGACGGTTCCGGTCGCCGTCGCCGCGCCACTCGACGAAATCGGCGCCATTTGCACGATCACGCCGTTGTTATCGACGGGGAAGTTCGGGATCGGGTTGGCGACCTGGTTTGTCGTTTCCGCCAGCGTGCGCACGCAGTTCGTGCCGCCCGGACACGAGTAATAGTTGCTGAACTGCGCGACGTTGGCCGGGACCGAGCAGGCGACGCCACAATCGACGGGCGCCACGCCCAGCCCGAGGATGCCGTTCGCGCCCAGCGCATCGGCCGTGCTCTCGTTGGTGCCGTTCACGCAGCCGCTCGGAACGGTCGAAGCGGCCAGGTCGCCGATTACCTGGATCGGGATGTTGGTCGCCACCTCACCGCTGATCTGCACGTTTGCCCGGCGCGTCGTGCCCCATGTGAAGCCGTCGGCGAACTGCGTGCATTCGGCCAGTTGGCCGCCCGTCTGACTCGCCGTCTGCATGGGCAACTGGCTGGCAAACGATCCAAGTGCCGTATTGACGACACGCAAGCCGTACGAGCCCGTGTCGAGCAGCACGTTATCGACGGTCATGCAGTTCGTCGTCGAATTCGGTGCGCATACCTTCACGCTCACGGTCGGTATGTTGATGATGCCCGCCACGCCTCGCCCGACCGTCACGGCTACCGTGTTCGCGGCATTCGCGGCGATTGGCTGCTGGTTGGGACCGCTGCTGCTGTTGTTGTTCGACGAAGAGGACGAATCCCCGCCTCCGCCGCCGCAGCCCGCGACGAATGCCGTCATCGACACGACGGACACGGCGAGCACGGCTTTCACGACGCGAACGCATGCTTCTAGCTTCAACGCAAATCGCATAATGGGTCTCCCGTCGTCACTGGATGTCGGTGCCGCTCACGCCGGCGGGCAGCGCCTGCGGCAGATACGCGTGGCCGGAGAACGCGCCCATATGGCCGCCCGAGAGCACGACGAGTCCGCTGTCGCGGATGACGCCGGGCCCATGACCGCCGCCGCGTGCCTGACGCGCGCTCGTGACGGCCGCGACGTATTGCGGGAAATAATTGCCGAGCAGTTCGGAGAGGTTAGGCATCTGCGGGCCGTTCCACGCGATGCCGAACACATTGCCGTCGGACGCGATGTATTCGCGGATCACGGTGCCGTTGCCAAGCGTCGTTTCCTTCACGGTGTACGACGCCGAAGTGGCGGATGTAGACGAAGAAGCGGTCGCCCCGGAAGCAGCCTGGGATGCACTGCGCATCACGGCAATGCCATTCGACGATTGGGGGGCGACGGTGCGCGTGGTGGTGTTGGCGCCGCTGGGTGGCGTCATCGGGTTGCCGCCTAGCGCGGCGCTCGCGGGGAGCGGCAAGAACAGGACAGGCAGTGAACAGCAGAAACCTAGCGCTGAAGCAAACACAGCACGGCTGAAGCGGATCGACATGGTTATGGACCTCCCACAATCGACAGCGGACAATGCCCGCGATTCCGCGGGCCCGGCATGTTGATTCGGGAGCCGATGGCACGGCTTGTGTGCTCGCATCGATATGCTTTTTGCGGCGTTGCGTCGCCGGTCTCCCTTGGGGGTAGTATGCCAGTGGTTTGTGTCTGGTTTGGATTTTTGGGTTTTTCTGGTTTATCTGTCTGCGACGCTGGGGTGGTTTTGCTTGTGCTTTCGCTTTCGCTTTCGCTGGCATCCGCGATATGCCTTCGTGCTTCAAGCGTTGCCCCTGTGCGGGGCGGCACTTACTTTCTTTGCCGCCGCAAAGAAAGTAAGCAAAGAAAGCGGGCTAACACCGCCCGTGCTTGACCACCGCCTGAGGGCCCCCAACAGTTCCTCCGCTTCACACGGCGTCCAGCTTTTCACTGCCCGTTGCCAGCGCTTCGAACGGGCGCCTCACCCACTTCAATCACCCGTAGCGCAGCCAGCGGCAGCGATTGATTGAGGCCGCCCAGGTGGCAAACTGTGTGTAGGTCGTAGTGCTTCACACCTCAGCGCTCTTACGACACCGATTGAGCTTTCGAGCCGCGCCTTGTTTTTCAGTCCGGAGTGGAGCGCCTAAGCCGCGAAAGCCTACACACAGTTTGCCGCGAGAGAACGTGGGAGATGCGATCGCGCATGTGGCGACGCGGGAGTGAGAAGCGGGTGAGGCGCTCAATAAGAGCGTTGGCAGCGGGCATCGAGAAGGGAGATGCCGCGGGCAGGACGGGGCTGTTGGGGGCCCGTGGGCAATTACAGGAACTGGCGGTGTTCAGCGGCTTTCTTTTGCCTACTTTTCTTTGCCGCGGCAAAGAAAAGTAGGTGCTGCCCCGCACAGGGGCGACGCGTGAAGGGGTAAGTCATATCGCGGATGCCGGCGATACCAGAAGCAACCCACCCCAGCGTCGCAAGACAAAACCAAAAACCAAAAACCAAAAAACCTAAAACCCGAGACTCGCTAGCAGATCATCAACCTGCCCCTGATCCTGCACAACATCAGCCTTCCCTTCGGGATTAATCTGCGGCCCGTTGAGCAGACTCTCAGGACTGCCAGTAGGCGACATCACCTCATGCTGCGCCTCAGCTTCGGCAACAAGCGCCGCAGCAGTAGCCGCAAACTGCTCCCGCCGCTCAGCGGCAATATTATCGATCAGCACCCCAAGCAGCTGCTGCTCGATCAGATACACGACGTCCGTGATCTTCTTGATCACCTGCCCCGTCAGATCCTGAAAGTCCTGCGCCATCATGATCTCGAGCATCTGCGAATTGGTCGCCGTCGTCACCTCGGGCACGCCGCGCAGGAATGTCCGCGTGTCGTTCATCAGCGCGCGTACTTCCTCGCGCTCGATAGGCGCCGCATACCACTGCTCCCAGCGCGCGTCGAGTTCCGCTGCGTCCTGCTGCAACTGCTCCTGCATCGGCTTGGCAACCTCGATCGCCGACAGCACGCGCTCAGCCGCCTGCTCGGTCATCGTCGCGATGTACTTCAGGCGGTCGCGCGCGTCGGGCACGGCTTCCGCCGCGCGCTCGACGTGCTTGTCGATTCCCAGCTCGCGCATCGAGTCGCGCAGCGTGCGCGTCAGCTGCCCGATGCGCGCAAGAATGCGGTCGGTCGCGAGGTCGACGCCGTCGTCCCGCGCGCCCTCCTCGTTGATGGGTGGGTTCACATCAGCTCCCGGTTTTTGCCATCTTCTCGAGAATCTTGTTGAGCTTCTCGTCGAGCGTCGCAGCCGTGAACGGCTTCACCACGTAGCCGCTTGCGCCAGCCTGAGCCGCCGCAATGATGTTTTCCTTCTTCGACTCGGCCGTCACCATCAGCACCGGCAGATGCGACAGCGCTGCGTCCGCGCGGATTTCCTTCAGCATCGCCAGACCGTCGAGGTTCGGCATGTTCCAGTCGGAAATCACGAACTCGTACGCGCCGCTGCGCAGACGCGCCAGACCCGCCGCGCCGTCTTCCGCTTCGTCGACGTTCGAGTAGCCCAGTTCCTTCAGCAGATTGCGGACGATCCGGCGCATCGTCGGAAAGTCATCCACAACCAGAATCTTCATTCCCTTATCCATTTCCTGTTCCCTTTTCCCCAATCCAGATGTGCGGTGGTCTACGGCTTATCTTAAATTTGCGCCGAGGCTCGCATCATACGCGTTGAACGCGATCACCCATTGCTGCCAGACGTGCCATCACGCGCCGGCTCATTTCCGACAGCGACGCGATTTCGTCAGCCGCACCCATCGCGATTGCCTCGCGCGGCATGCCGAACACGATGCAGCTCGCTTCGTCCTGCGCGAGCGTGTAAGCGCCCGCTTTGCGCATGTCCAGCAGTCCCGCCGCGCCGTCCCGACCCATGCCGGTAAGAATCACGCCGACGGCGTTCTTCCCCGCATGCTGGGCCGCCGAGCGGAACAGCACATCGACAGACGGACGATGCCGGTTGACAGGCGGGTCGTCTGAGAGATGCGCAATATAGTTCGCACCGCTACGGGCAAGCAACAGGTGAGCGTGGCCGGGCGCGATATACGCATGACCCGGCAGCACGCGTTCGCCGTGCTCTGCCTCTTTAACGGTAATCCGGCACAAACCATTTAGGCGTTGTGCAAAAGATTTTGTGAATCCGGGCGGCATGTGTTGCGCGATGAGCACAGCTGGCGCATCGGGCGGCAGCGGCACGAGCACTTCGCGGATCGCTTCCGTGCCGCCCGTCGACGCGCCGACGATGATCAGCTTTTCCGTCGACACGAGCGGATTGTTGAAAAGCGGCGCGGGTGCAGCCGCCA